>NZ_CP102453.1:0-1200000 GCF_024661895.1 Fundicoccus culcitae
AATCCTTGTATGGGGATATGCAAGTGTCTACGATTGCACAATTACCGAAAGGACGAAAACCGATTGAAACGCGATGGTTTGATGCGGATAAACTAGATGAGGTGTATCAGCAAATGCGGTCGCAGATTAGCCAAGGCTTCCAAGTCTATTATGTCTTACCGCTTATTCAAAATTCAGAGGCACTAGAGTCGGTGGAAAATGTTATGCAAACAGTAGCAACATTAAAAACCGTCTTTCCAGAATATAAAATTGATGCCTTACATGGTCAGCTAGATAAAGCTTCTCAACAACAAGTGATGGAAGCATTTAATGAAAATGAGTTACAAATTTTAGTCGCTACTACCATGGTGGAAGTCGGTGTTGATGTCCCTAATGCGACAATGATGATTATTCAATCAGCCGAACGCTTTGGCTTAGCCCAATTACATCAATTAAGGGGACGGGTCGGCCGAGGAGCAGCGCAAAGTTACTGTTACTTAATTGCCAATCCAACGACTGAACAAGGTAAGGAACGACTTCAAATCATGGTTGAGAGTCAAGATGGATTTTATATTAGTCAAGCCGATCTTAAAATACGTGGTATGGGAAATCTACTAGGACGTGAACAAAGCGGCATCCCACAATTTCATTATGCAAATTTAATTGAAGATCAAACCATACTTAATGTTGCCCAAAATGAAGTGAATACCTTACTGAAAAACCCACATTTAGTCGAAGACTCAGAGTGGAAAACATTAAATAAATATACCATTGATCAAAAAATGGAAGCTTAAGCAAACTCATGGTATCGGATGATGGCGTTTCTTTAATTGCAAAAAACTTAAAAGAACATTAAGAGATAAGTTTGTTTCTGTTATGAGATAAGGTATAATATAGCCATTATATTGCTTAAAAGGAGGTTTTAAAATGATTAAAATTGCAGTAGATGCAATGGGTGGTGATAATGCTCCCCAAGCCATTGTCGAAGGTGTAAACAAAGCGATTGAAACATTTGATGATATTCATATTCAACTTTATGGTGATCAAGAAAAAATTAATCAATATTTGAAGGCGAATCCTCGCGTGAGTGTGTTACAAACCACCGAAGTTATAACAGGTGAAGACGAACCAGTAAAAGCAGTTAGAAGAAAGAAAGACGCATCGATGGTAGTAGCAGCAAAGGCTGTTAAAGCAGGAGAAGCTGATGCTTTAGTTTCGGCTGGTAATACAGGGGGCTTATTAGCAACGGGCTTGTTGGTTGTTGGGCGCATCAAAAATATTGATCGGCCAGGCTTAATGCCCATTTTGCCAACTTTTTCGCTTGAGCATAAACATTTAATTTTAATGGATGCTGGGGCAAATGCCGATACAAAAGTTGAAAACTTACATCAGTTTGCTATCTTAGCTAATTACTATGCCAAAAAAGTCTTAAATATTGAAAATCCCCGTATTGGCTTAGTCAATAATGGAACCGAAGAGGGCAAAGGTAATGAACTAACCAAACAAGCCTATGAATTATTGAAAAATGATACGTCTTTAAACTTTTATGGTAACATTGAAGCTAGTACAATCTTAAATGGTTTAGTGGATATTGCCATTGTTGATGGATTTACAGGGAATGCTATTTTAAAAACCTTAGAAGGTACGGCTAGAAATATTTTCCGAGCGCTTAAAGATGTTTTGTTGAATTCAGGAATAAAAGCTAAATTAGGTGGTCTACTTGTTAAAGATGCATTAGGAAGTTTAAGAGATAATTTTGATGATACTAAAGAGGGCGGTGCCGTGATGTTAGGTGTAAAAGCACCTGTCATTAAAGCACACGGTTCATCGAATGGAGAAGCCTTTTATAATGCGATAAGACAAGCTAGAAAAGTGGTTCAAACCGATGTTGTGAATGATATATCAAATTATTTTGAATCAGAAAAATAATAATTTTAATCTATTCTATTGTTAAAAAATGATTAGAAAGTTAATGTTTGAGTAGACATTTTAATATTTAAATTGTAGAATATGTGAATGACTATTAGCTACAGTGTACTAAAATAGGGGGTGCAAAAAAATGACAACAAATAATGAAGAAACTTTTGCAATTGTTCAAAAAATGATTGTCGAGCGTTTTGGTGTTCAAGCGGACAAAATTACTGAGGAAATGACCTTCGATGATTTAGGTGCTGATTCACTCGATGTAGTAGAATTGGTCATGGAATTAGAGGACCGATTCGGTGTTCAATTTGAAGATGAAAAAATTGAAGAATTGAATAACATTGGCGATGCGGTTCAATATATAGATCAATTACGTAGCTAAACTAACTTCGAATGGATTCACTGCTTGTTGGGTAATGGCAGTGTTTTCACATAAATCTGAATGGAGGCAAACGATGAACAATAATGAAGTACTGTTAGATGTAAAAGATCTACATGTTGGCTTTAGAATCAAAGATGATTACTATGATGCAGTTGATGGTGTATCTTTTCAACTAAAGAAAAATGAAATATTAGCCATTGTTGGTGAATCTGGTTGTGGAAAAAGTACCCTAGCCACAAGTATCGTGGGTTTGCACAACAAAAATAATACTAGAATTTCAGGTGAGATTAATTATCGTAACGAAAATTTAGTTAATTATAATGAAACACAGTATAATCAAATCCGTGGGAATGATATAGGGATGATTTTCCAAGATCCTCTAGCTTCATTAAATCCATTAATGAAAATTGAAGATCAAATAGCAGAAGCCTTGTATTATCATACAAAGTTAGATAAAGAACAAAGACATAAACGTGTCTTAGAATTACTTGATCAAGTAGGTATTGCTAATCCACAACGGATGGCCAAACAATATCCCCACGAATTATCTGGTGGGATGAGACAAAGGGTTATTATCGCTATTGCACTTGCATGTAAGCCGCCGATTATTATTGCTGATGAACCAACAACAGCGCTTGACGTAACCATTCAAGCACAAATTTTGGACTTATTAAATGATATTCAAGAAGAAACTGAATCAGGCATTATATTAATTACACATGACTTAGGCGTTGTTGCTGAAACAGCCGATCGTGTAGCTGTTATGTATGCAGGTCAATTTGTTGAGGTAGCACCCGTTCATGAGTTGTTTAATAATCCTAAACACCCATACACACGTTCATTATTGCGCTCAATCCCACAATCTAATGATATGGTTGATGACTCTACAGGTGAACTTCACGTGATTCAAGGTGTGGTTCCGCCATTAACACGACTACCTAGAAAAGGTTGCCGCTTTGCACCCCGTATTCCTTGGGTTGATGCATCAGCACACGAAGAAAACCCAACCTTGCATGAAGTAGAACCTGGACATTTTGTTCGTTGTACTTGTCACGAACACTTTAATTTTAACGAGGAGGTCACTGTATAATGTCATTTATTAAAATTGAAGATTTAAAAGTACATTATCCGATTCGTAGTGGCTTCTTAAATAGGGTCACTGACTATGTTTACGCTGTTGATGGTATATCGTTAGAATTTGAACGAGGTAAAACGTATGGTTTAGTTGGTGAATCAGGATCGGGTAAATCAACTATCGGGAAATCGATTATTGGTTTAGAAAAAATTACGTCCGGAAAAATTTTCTATGAAGGTAAAGACGTTTCTAGCGAAGCACGTAACCGTCGGTCTGAATACCGTCGTAATGTTCAAATGATTTTCCAAGATGCGATGTCTAGTTTTAACCCAAAACGTCGCATTAAAGATGTTTTAGCGGAACCTATGCGTAATTTTGAAAACTTAACACCAGAAGAAGAAACGAAAAGATGTATTGAACTCTTAGAAATCGTTGGTTTAACTGAAGATGCGCTTAATAAATACCCTCACGAATTCTCTGGGGGTCAAAGACAACGGATTGGTGTTGCTAGAGCAGTTGCAATCAATCCTTTATTAGTTATTGCTGACGAACCCGTATCGGCTTTAGATTTGTCTGTTCAAGCACAAGTGCTAAACTTTATGAAACGTATTCAAGATGAGTATAACATTAGTTATCTATTTATATCGCATGATTTAGGGGTTGTTCGTCATATGTGTGATGAGATAGCCATCATGTACCGTGGACGATTTACTGAATATGGTGCTAACAAAGATATTTATCAAAATCCACAACATATCTATACTCGTCGTTTATTATCTGCCATTCCTGAGATTGACCCAGATAATCGTGAGAAAAATAAAGAAAATCGGATTCGTGTTGAAAAAGAATATCAAGAAAATGCGGCTAAGTATTTTACAGAGGAAGGCCGTGTGTATGATTTAAAACCAATATCTGATACGCATAAAGTGGCCTTAGATACAATAGAACCTGTTGTAGAAAGAGGTGCAGTATAAGATGTGGAAAACAATATTTCGTAGAATTCTTTTAATGATTCCGCAATTATTTATCCTTAGTATTATCGTATTTATTTTAGGTGCTTTAATGCCAGGGGACGCGTTAACTGGTTTGATTGATCCGACTATTGGACCTGAACAAATCGAAGCGATGCGTGAACAGCTTGGTTTAAATAAACCATGGCCAGAACGCTATTTTGATTGGATGGGCGGGATTTTACAAGGCGATTTTGGACGTAGTTGGCAACACCGGATGCCAGTAACCCAAATCATTCAACAACGGATTTGGCCAACTTTATGGTTGTCATTATTAACGACCATAATTACTTATGCCATCGCTTTACCTTTAGGTCTGTTATCTGGGCGTTATGAAAACTCTTGGATTGATCGTTTCGTCAACTTTTATAATTTTTTAAGTTATTCAATTCCTTCATTTGTACTAGGTTTATTAATGTTATGGTTATTTGGTTATACTTTAGATTGGTTCCCTACACGGGGTACAGTTGGATCGCAAGTGACGCCTGGAACAATCGACTATGTTTTATCGCGACTAAATCATATGATTTTACCGGCTTTAACCTTAGCTTTAATTAGTACAACCAGCACGATTCAATACTTAAGAACAGGTATAATCGATGCAAAATCACAAGATTATGTGCGTACGGCACGTGCAAAAGGAGTACCTGAAAGTAAAGTTTATTCAAGACATATCTTTAGAAATTCATTATTGCCTATTGCAGCATTCATGGGTTATACAATTACTGGTTTGATTTCAGGTGCTACCATTACTGAAACAATCTTTACCTATCAAGGGATGGGATTATTGTTTATCAGTTCAATCAACCAACGTGACTTCAGTGTTATGACGGCATTAGTGTTATTGTTTGGACTTATGACATTGTTAGGAACGCTTTTATCAGATATTATTATGGTATTTGTGGATCCTAGAATAAGAATCGATTAAGGAGGTAGGATAATGGAAGAAAAGAAATTAGAATTTTTAGCTGAAAATACAAATCAAGAACCTTCCGATCCACCTATGGGATTCGAAGTCATTCGTCGTGAGTTTATGAAAGATAAAGTTGCGCTTGGAGCGGTTTTTGTCTTAGCAGTCATTGTTATTGCTGCTTTTGTCGTTCCTTATTTTATTGATTTAGAAGAAGCAACACGTGTTGATATTTTTAACCGCTTTTCTCCTCCAGGTGTCAATGGACATATCTTGGGAACGGATGAAGGTGGACGTGATGTTTTAGCACAATTGATTGTTGGAACTAGAAATTCACTCTTTATTGGTTGGATGATTACGATTATAACAGGGATCGTCGGTATTACCTTAGGGATTATTTCAGGTTACTATGGTGGGCTGATTGATGATATTTTAATGCGTATTGTTGACTTTTTAATGGTGTTACCAACAACCATGATTATTATTGTTGTGGTTACCATTGTTAAACGATTCAATACATGGACATTAATTTGGGTCATTTCCATATTTGGTTGGACGAGTATTACACGTCTTATTCGGACGGCAACCCTAAGTGAAGCGTCTAAGGATTATGTTAGTGCTTCAAAAACATTAGGTACACATGATTGGAAAATAATGTTCTTTGAAGTGATGCCTAACTTAAGTTCGTTAATCATAACAAACCTAACCTTAAGTTTCGCTGGTAATATTGGTATTGAAACAGGATTAAGTTTCCTTGGTTTTGGTCTACCGGTTGGAACACCATCACTAGGAACATTAATTGGTTATGCTAATAGTCCAGATGTTATTGAAAATAAAACTTGGGTTTGGTTACCGGCTGTATTATTAGTCCTTGTCATGATGCTTTGCGTCAACTATATAGGACAAGCCTTTAAACGTGCAGCGGATTCACGTCAACGATTGGGTTAAGGCTCTTGCTCACTTTATCAATGATTTGATTATGTAATTTAGTAATAAAAATAATTTAACAGTTTAGATTTCGTCTGAGAATTTGATGAGTCTAAACTGTTTTTTTATTTAAATATAGTTAAATTATCATCAATAGTTGACTTAAAAAAGCTTACATTTCAAGTTTAAGATGATAAAAACAACAATAAATTAATCAAAAATGAGATATATATGAATAAATTCTAATTTATCTATTGATTTTTAATTTTCTAATCGTTATAATACAATTAGTTGTTAGTCGCAACACCAATATTTATTAAATGGAGGAATAATATGAAAAAATCATTGAAAAAATTCTTTGCTTTAACTGCGACAACCTTTACCGCTAGTGCGACATTAGTAGGTCCAGCTACAGCTGTACTAGCACAAGAAGAAGGTGAAACGGCAGAAGGTATTCAAGAATTTGAAACAGTTGTTCAAAATGATGCAGAATCAATTGAAGGTGGTACTTTGCATTTTGCATTAGTAGGAGATCCATTTGCGGGTGTCTTAAATTCAATGTTATATACAGGTAACCCTGATTCTCAAATCATTGGCTTTTTCCATGATGGATTATATGGTTACAATGAAAACTTTGAAATTGATAACTCTGGCTTTGCCGATGTAGAATTTAATCAAGAAGATAGTTCTGTTACCTTTACTATTCCTCAAGATGCACAATGGAGTGATGGTGAGCCAATCACAATCGATGATGTTATTTTCCCTTACTATGTCATTGGTCATCCTGATTATACAGGTGTACGTTACGGTCAAGCTTTCACTAACGTTGTAGGTATGGAAGAATATCATAATGGCGATGCAGAAGAAATCGCTGGATTAAATCGTGTGGATGATTATACATTAACGGTTAGCTTTATTGAATTTACACCATCAATGCTTCAAGCGAGCGGTATTCCTAACTATGTTGAACCAGAACATATTTTGGGCGAAATTCCTGTAGCTGAATTAGAAGATGCAGATGCAGTCCGTTCAACACCAGTTGGTAACGGACCATTCCGCCTTGTATCAATTACTCCTGGTGAAGCCATTACATTAGAAGCGAATGAATATTATTACTTAGGTCGTCCTATGATTGATCAAGTCGTTATTGAAGTGGTTAATGCAACTTCGGCGGTGGCTGAGATGCGTGCAGGTAACTATGATTTGGCTGCTTTACCTGCTGACCAATATGATACCTTTGCTGATGCGACGAATTTTCAAGTGCTGGGAGAATTACAAAATTCAATTACGTATATTGGCTTTAAATTAGGTACTTACGATGTTGAAAATGGCACAAATGTCATGGATGATTCACGCGTAACTAACAATAAAGCCCTACGTCAAGCGATGGCTTATGCCATTGATAATGATGCAGTTGGTTCTGAGTTTTATAGTGGTTTACGTACACGTGCAAATACGCATATAACCCCTAACTTTTCCGATTATCATGCCGATGATATTGAAGGATACCCATACAATCCAGAACGTGCAGCAGAAATTTTAGCTGAAGCAGGTTTTGTTGATAATGATGGCGATGGCTTTGTTGAAGATCCAAACGGTGAAGCATTCACTTTAGGTTTTGCTTCTATGTCTGGTGGTGAAACAGCGGAACCATTAGCTCAATATTATTTGCAATCTTGGCAAGCGATTGGTATTAATGTTGAATTAGTTGATGGTCAATTAATGGAGTTCAACTCATTCTATGACCGTGTTGAGGCTGATGATCCAGCGATTGATGTTTTCCAAGCAGCCTTTGGTACAGGTGGTGATCCAAATCCATCAGGATTGTATAGCCGTGATTCACAGTTTAATTATTCTCGTTTTGTAACGGAAGAAAATGATGCATTAATTGCTGCGATTGAATCTGAGGATGCTTTTGATCCAGAAGTACGTCAACAAGCTTTCCACGATTGGCAAGCTTATATGATGGAGGAAATCCCAACCATTCCTACACTGTATCGTTATAATTTAATGGCTGTTAATAATCGTGTTAAAGGTTATGATATGGCAATTGGTACAGATGTTAAATGGACGGAAATTGGTTTAACCGCAGAACAACCTGCAACAGAGTAAAACAAAATTTTCATTAAGCTTTTAACGAATCAGTTAGCAAGGTCTAGCTGATTCGTTTTTTGACTTTGCAAGTAGGCTTTGTATGCTAAGCCTAAACATGCTAAAATAATGTCATGTGATATAGAAAGAAGGACAATATGACACAGCTAATTCAACATATAGAAAATATTTTAGGAAGTAAAATAAAGCAGCCGGTAATTTTTGAAACAGCTTTTAATCATACTTCCTATGTTAATGAACAAAAGAATCCTGATTTACTTCATAATGAACGCTTAGAATTTTTAGGGGATGCTATCCTAGAATTATTAACCAGTGATTTTTTGTTTCATCAGTACCCCAATGATCCTGAAGGATCGTTATCTAGAATGCGGGCACAACTTGTGCAAGAAGCTAGTTTGGCTTACTTAGCCAAAAAGTTAAAATTCCATCAATTTATTAAATTAGGTAAAGGGGAATTGACTAGTGGAGGCAATCAACGTGATTCTATCTTAGCCGATTGTTTTGAAGCTTTTTTGGGGGCTATTTATCTTGACCAAGGACTAGAGAAGGTTAAAGAATTTTTACAACAGTATATGTTTGCTAACCATCGGCAGATTATCGAACAAATAACGATTGATTATAAAACACGCTTTCAAGAAAAAGCGCAACAACAAGGCAGTGTTTTGATTCAATATCAACTTTTAGAACAATCCGGCCCTGCGCATAATCAGTTATTCAAAGTTGGATTATTTGTCAACAATGCTTTAGTTTCAATTGGAATAGGTAAAAATAAGAAGGCAGCAGAAATGTTGGCTGCAAAAAATGGATTTAATCAAATCGACGAAAGAGGTCAAGTAATAAATGTACTTAAGCAGAATTGAAATGACTGGCTTCAAGTCGTTTGCAGATAAAACCGTTATTGAATTTGATAAGGGAATTACGGCTGTCGTTGGCCCCAACGGTAGCGGGAAAAGCAACTTATCCGAAGCGATTCGCTGGGTTTTGGGAGAGCAATCAGCCAAAAGTTTACGGGGTAGCAAGATGGAAGATGTTATCTTTAATGGGACACAACAGCGTAAAGCAGTTAATTTAGCAAAAGTGACCATTGTATTAAATAATGAAGATCGATATTTGGATTATGATTTTAGTGAAATTAGTATTGCTAGAAGCTATAATCGAAATGGTGAAAGTCACTATTCCATTAATAATGAAAGTTGTCGTTTAAAAGATATTGTTGATTTATTATTGGACTCTGGATTAGGTAAGAATAATTTTTCGATGATTTCACAAGGGAAAGTTGAAAATATTTTCTTAAATAAACCCGAGGAAAGACGTGCGATTTTTGAAGAAGCGGCTGGTGTTCAAAAATATCAAATGCGTAAACTAGAAGCGGAAAGAAAACTTAATAAATCCGCTGATCATTTGAGTCGGGTTAAAGATATTATTCATGAATTAAGTAGCCAATTAGCGCCACTTAAAAAACAAAGAGAAGCGGCTTTAATTTATCAAGAGCGTCAAAAACAATTATCACAATTAGAAATTTCGTTATATACGTATCAAATCGATATTTATCGAAAACAATGGCATGAGACGGAAAATGAATTAGAAAAAGTTAGTGATAATATTGAAGTGTTTGACACTCAGTTATTAGAAACAAAATCAGAACTTCAAACCAATCAAACGTTACATGACACACTTGTTCAAAAAATTGATGAAAGTGCTGATCAATCACAATCGCAGATTCAATTTCTTGAACAAAGTAAAGCTAAACAACAAATCTTAAGTCAACAAATTAGTTTTAAAACAGCTTCTAAGGAAGAAAAGCAACAACAACATGATCGTCAACTTGAGCAAAAAGATGAGTTAAATAAGCGTTTAGAGCAAGCTAATCTTAGCTATAAGGAAATGGCTAATAAGCGTCGAACAATTAAAACAACGCTTGCAGAGCTAAATAACCAAAAAGATTTGTTTAGTGATTTAGGTAAATCACAAGTCGAGGCGATTCGCTCAGAATTAATTGATTGGTATCAACAAGAAGCGACGTCAAAAAACCAGTTGACACAAAATCAAAATAATTTATACCAATTAGACCAACAAGGCGAAAAATTAATCGCCAAGCAAAACCAAGCCGAAACAACATTAAAACAGATAGAAGAAAGTAAAGCTAATAAAGAAATTGAAGTAGCCAATCAAAGCAAAACCGTGCAGGCCATGCAGGAACAAGCTCAAGGTTTATCCGATGGATTGCAACAAGCAAAAAATCAAAGATCGTCATTGCAAAAAGTACTCTTTGATCACGAACGTCTCATCAATAATCTAAGTTCACGTCTGGATTCCTTAAAACAAATGCAATCAGATTATAGCGGGTATTATTCTGGTGTACGAGCGGTTATGAAACAGGCACGTCAATTGACTGGGATTGAAGGAACGGTCGCTGACTTAATCGACGTACCCAATGATTATCAAATTGCATTAGACCAGGCTTTAGGTGCATCGATGCAACACATCGTCGTAAAAGATGATGCAGCTGCCAAAAGAGCTATTAATTACTTGAAACAACAACGATCTGGTCGAGCTACTTTTTTACCGAAAACAAATATTAAAAGCCGCTATTTAAATCAGCGCTATTTAGAAGTTGCCCAAACACATTCTGGCTTTGTTGGTGTCGCAAGTGAATTGGTTCAGTATCATCCCGACAATCAAGCAATTGTTGAGAATTTATTAGGTACCACTGTCATTATGTCTTCCATTGATATGGCTCAAGCTTTAGCTAAACAGTTAAATTTTCAAGTTAAAATTGTCACACTTGCTGGTGAAGTTCTAATGCCAGGTGGCTCAATCTCTGGTGGTCAATCTAAACAGACCAATCAATCCATGTTAAATCGACAAAATGAATTGAAGTCGCTGGAAGACCAATACCAACAAGCTTTGCAAAAGCAAAAGGAATATGAACATCAATGGCAATTGAATGAAGAAGTCTATTCGAAATATGAAGAACAGACGGATGCCATGGCAATTTCACTGAATCAAGCCCAAAGTGAATTACGTACCGCTGAACATGAATTAGTTAATTTAGAATCGGAACATAAACAAATTCAACAACAATTCGTTATTATTAATTCTGATTTAAAGGATCACGATAGTGAAAAAACAACCACAAGCCAAGCTATCCAAACCTTTGAAGCGGCTGTAACAGAAGCTAAAGATAACATACAACAACTTAATGATACATTAAGTAGTTTGACTGTGAATGAGGAAGAACGACGTCAAAAGCTTCAGGAGTTAGAGCAATCAATACAAGCAAGCTCGACCCAATTAGCAGTTGCCGATGTTGAAGAACGACAACAGAAAGAATTAGTTGAAAGTTTAAAAAATCAGCTGGCTGACTTAAGTATGCTACTGGCACAATATTTAGAAACTGATCAAACAGATCAGCAAGACTTAGAACAACTCAATGAGCAATTAATCGAAATGAATCAAGCAATCGACGTAACTGAGAAAGATAATGAAGAACTAAAAGCGTCATTAGTTAGCTTACGGCAAGAACGGCAATCACTCAATATGACCATCAGAGAATTAGAACAAGTTTCTGATCAACTCACACAAAATAATCAAAAACTGTATCAAGAAAAAGCAAGCTTGGAAGCACGAGTAGAAAAAGTAAAAGAATTTATTGATAATCATTTGGATTATTTAAATCAGGAACATCAATTGAGTTATGAGGCAGCCGTTAAAGAAGCAACTGCCATCGATTCAATCGATAAAGTCCAAAAAACAATTCGCCAATTAAAACGTGAAATCGAAAATCTAGGACCCATCAATATCGCTGCTATCGAGGATTATGATACCTTAAACGAAAGATACCAACATTTAACGGAACAAGAAGAAGATTTATTACTAGCTATTAGTCAACTCCAAGCAACCATGGATGAGATGGATGAAGAGGTGATTAAACGGTTCAGTGAAACCTTTAATCAAATTAATCACCAATTCCAAAGAACGTTTAAGAAATTATTCGGGGGTGGCGAGGCAACATTGCAGTTGTCTGATCCAACGAATATGTTAACCACCGGTGTCGATATTATTGCGCAGCCACCGGGTAAAAGAAAACAACAATTAGCCTTGTTATCAGGTGGTGAACGTGCCCTTACAGCGATTGCATTACTATTTGCGATTCTTGAAACCAAACCCGTGCCATTTTGTATATTAGATGAAGTTGAGGCTGCGCTTGACGATGCGAATGTTGATCGTTATGGACAGTATTTAAAGAATTTCACTGAGAATACCCAATTTATTGTAATTACGCACAGAAAAGGAACGATGGAGCATGCAGATGTCTTGTACGGGGTAACCATGCAAGAATCAGGTGTTTCAAAATTAGCTTCCGTTCGTCTTAGTGACGCAGAGTATGATTAGGAGGATTTATGACAATTAAACTATTAGCGATTGATTTAGATGGTACTTTATTGAATTCTCACAAAGAAATTTCACAAGCAAACCATGATGCCTTGCATTTTGCACACCAAAATGGTGTAAAGGTGGTTATTTGTACGGGACGTCCTTATTTGGCTATGAAAAATCTAGTTGATCAAATTGGACTCAACACAGCAGACGATTATATTATTACCTATAATGGTGGGCAAGTGCATGCTGCGAATGATGGATCCATCATTGTTAGCCATACGCTTTCCAAGCAAAATGTGTTAGACTGGTATTATCAATTAAATGCATTAGGCTTACCTATTAGTGTCATTGACCAAACGACTATTTATGAACCAAGCCCTGACTTAGCAGTGGCTAAATCGGAATACATTGAACGGACACAAACAACCCTTCCACTAGAAATTGTCGATTTTAATCAGTTTCATTCAGACCATGTATTTAATAAATTAGTTGTCAGTACCGATGCAGATTATTTAGATAGTAAAATACCTCTACTTGATTCGCATTTACTACAAAATTTTTCAGTCTTTAAGTCGCGTCCGTTTTTATTAGAGGTAGTCGCAGCAGGTGTTACTAAAGGAAATACCTTGAAACAATTAGGTGATTATTTAAGCATTGAACCACATGAAATGATGACGATTGGTGATCAAGAAAATGATTTGTCTATGATTAATTTAGCAGGTGTTGGGGTTGCTATGGGGAACGCGATTCCCGAGGTAAAAAGCCAAGCCGATTTCATTTCTTTAGACAATGATCAAGATGGAGTTGCCCATGCCATTTATCATTTCATTGGGAAATAATAAAATATTTAATAGATAAGGGGTGGTGACATGGGTTTATTTGATCGTATAAAACGAGCTTTTACTGGTGAAGATCAAGTAGTTAAAGAAGAGCTTAAAAAGAAAGATGATGAGATTGTCTTTGACACCTATGATAAAGGCTTAGAAAAGACACGAAAGAATTTTTCAGAACGCATTGCTAGTTTGTTCACTGGCTTTAGAGAAATTGATGATGATTTCTATGATGATTTAGAAGAAGCTTTTATCGGAGCCGACGTTGGCTTTAATATGACCATTGCAATAACCGATGCCATTCGTGAAGCCATTGAAAGAGTAGGCGCAACTAAACAAGAAGATGTTAAGCGAATTGTCATTGAAGAAATGGTTAATATTTACGAAAAGAATGAAGAGGGTAATACAGCTATTAATGAAAATCCTGATGGTCCTACCGTTATTCTTTTTGTGGGTGTCAATGGGGTTGGTAAGACAACTTCTGTAGGTAAAATAGGTTATAACTTAAAACAAGCAGGTCATAAAGTTTTGCTTGCAGCAGCGGATACGTTTAGAGCGGGTGCCATTGAACAATTAAATGTTTGGGGAGAACGACTTGATATTCCTGTAGTGACAGGTAAAGCCAAAAGTGACCCAGCCGCGGTTGTCTATGATGCCGTTAAAAAAGCGAATGAAGAGGATTTTGATTATTTGTTAGTTGATACCGCAGGACGTTTGCAAACCAAAGCAAATTTGATGCAAGAGTTAGCTAAGATGAAACGCATTATTGAACGAGAAAATCCTAATGGTATCCAAGAAGTGTTCTTGGTATTAGACGCTACTACGGGTCAAAATGCGCTCATCCAAGCCAAACAATTTAATGAAGCCACCGAGATTACCGGTTTGGTTTTGACTAAGTTAGACGGTACAGCTAAGGGTGGGGTAGTCTTATCGATTCGATATGAATTAGATATTCCGGTCAAATATATTGGATTAGGCGAAAAAGCCACCGACTTACAACAATTCGATCCCGAGCAATATATGTATAATTTAGTCAGCGACGTTATCGAACAAAAATAAATATCACTGCTTTACCGAATGTTACTTTTGTAGAATCAACTGGATGCTACAATAAGTTAATATTCGGTTTTTAAATATGAATCGCCATAATTGCTATTTGTAGGGGGATTAGAAACGTGGTAAAATAGGGAGAGCTAGAGGTATTTATTAATAAGGTTTTGGATTTGAATAGGGGTGACACATGTCATTAGAAAAAACAATTTATATCGGTAGTTTGTTTTCAATATATAAACCCTTATTAACTGAAAAACAACAAGAAATGTTATCTTTGTATTATGAAGAAGACTTTTCGTTAAGTGAAATAGCGGATCAATTTGGTATTAGTCGCCAGGGTGTAAGAGATAATATTCGACGCGGCGAAAATCAATTGCAAAATTATGAAGCAGCTTTAAGTATGCATGCAAATCGGATAAAACGATTGAGCCTTTTAGATGAACTGCAAGCGCAAGTTGATGAACCAAATTTACGCCGTTTAATTGAACAATTAAAACAAATAGAAGAATAAAATAAGTAGTAAAAGGATGAGGTTATCATATGGCATTTGAAGGATTGTCAGAACGTCTTCAGTCGGCAATAAGCCAAGTGGGTAAAGGCGGTCGTATTACTGAAGCTGATTTAAAACAAATGATGCGTGAAATCCGGTTAGCATTATTAGAAGCGGACGTTAACTTTAAAGTTGTAAAAACATTTGTTAAACGAGTCAATGATCGTGCATTGGGATCGGATGTACTAGAATCATTATCACCTGCGCAACAAGTTGTGAAAATTGTAGATGAAGAGCTAACCGCTTTGATGGGTGGGGAACATGTCCCATTAAATTATTCAAAACAACCCCCAACCATCATTATGATGGTTGGTTTACAAGGGGCTGGTAAAACAACGACGGTTGGTAAACTGGCTAATTATGTTTCAAACGATGGACACAAAAAACCTTTATTAGTAGCTGCTGACGTCTATCGGCCGGCAGCCATTGATCAATTACAAACGATTGGGCAACAGTTAGATTTTGAAGTGTTTCAATTAGGCACCCAAGCCAATCCAGTTGATATTGCAAAACAGGCGGTAGAACAAGCGCGTAGAAACGGTAATGAGGTTGTTATCATTGATACGGCTGGCCGTTTACATGTTAATGAAGAGTTAATGGAAGAGCTGCGTCAGATTAAACAAGCCGTTCAGCCACATGAAATACTATTAACCGTTGATGCGATGACGGGGCAAGATGCTGTCAATGTTGCGCAAGCTTTCAATGACTCCTTAGATATTACAGGGGTTGTTATTACAAAGCTGGACGGTGATACACGTGGTGGGGCTGCCTTGTCGATTCGTTCGATTACCGATAAACCGATTAAGTTTACGGGTCAAGGTGAAAAATTAGATGATTTAGATGTTTTCTATCCTGATCGTATGTCTAGCCGGATCCTCGGTATGGGCGATATGATGACTTTAATTGAAAAAGCCCAACGGGATTTTGATGAAACGCGTGCCGCTGAATTATCAGATAAAATCAAAGATGCTTCTTTTGACTTCAATGATTTTGTTGAACAGTTAGATTCAGTTAATAAAATGGGTTCGATTAAGGATATTATTAAAATGATTCCTGGTTTAAGTAATATTCCTGGTTTGAATGAAGCGGATATTGATGAGAAGGATATGGTACGTGTTAAGGCCATTGTTCAATCAATGACCCCACATGAAAGAGAAAACCCCGATATTATTTCCCAAAGTCGTCGTCGTAGAATAGCTGCTGGTTGTGGTCAAACGTTAGCGGATGTTAATCGGATGATTAAGCAATTTAACCAAACGCGCGAATTGATGAGTCAAATGTCTAATGGAAAATCTAAAGGGATGCGTAAGATGATGAACCAAATTGGCCAACTGCAACAAGGTGGCGGAATGGGGAATCAAACGACTATGCCAAATGTCAGTGATCGTTCATTTATGACGCCTGAGCAATTACAAAAAGAAGCAGATAACAAAAAAATTCAACGCCGACTTAAAAAGTTGAAAAAGAGAAAATAATTTTGCCTGTAAAGCAAAAACACTTTACAGTTGGAAAGTAATCTGATAGAATTACTAATTGTGATTGAACTACTCGGAGGTGAAGAAATGTCAGTTAAAATTCGTTTAAAACGTATGGGTTCTAAAAAATCCCCATTTTACCGTATTGTTGTTGCAGACTCTAGAAGTCCACGTGATGGCCGTATCATTGAAAAAATTGGTACGTATAATCCCGTAACAGATCCTGCTACCTTAACTATTGAAGAAGATTTAGCTTTAAAATGGTTATCTAATGGTGCACAGCCATCTGATACTGTACGTAATTTGTTATCTTCTCAAGGTATTATGCAAAAATTCCATGAAAGCAAACAAAAGTAACCCATCGTTAATAAGTAAAGGAAGTAATTAAATGCCTAACATTGAAGCTTTATTGATGACGATAATAGAACCTTTGGTCGCTTACCCAGATGACTTGTCTATCGTAGTTGAAGATACAGATGAATTTACTGAATATCATATCCATTTAAATCCTGAGGATATTGGACGTGTGATTGGTAAAAAAGGTCGCGTAGCTCGTGCTATTCGGACAATCATCTATAGTATTCGCACAAACGATGGAAAACGTTCGCGTGTTGTTATTGCTAACGATAACGAAGATGAAACAGCATAATGTAAAGCTCTAGTTAGATATTTATTTGTCTAACTAGAGTTTTTTTACAGAGATATTTATTTTCTTGGTTTTAGGTTTTTGAAAAGAGGTTCGTAAATGACAAAATATAAAATTGCCCGGATTGTTAATACTCATGGAATTAAAGGACAACTAAAAATCATTGCGGATACTGATTTTGTTGAGGAGCGTTTTGCAAGTGGCAATCGTTTGAGTATCGTTAAAGATGATAAGGTCTTACAAGAGGTACACGTTGCTTCAATTATTCAAAGTAAAGGGACGTATATTGTTGCTTTTGATGAATTTCATAATATTAATGAGGTGGAAGTATTTAAAGGTGCTTGGTTAGCGATTGATGAAGATCAGCAGGAAGTTTTAGATGATGACAGTTATTACCACCATCAAATTGTTGGGCTCAAGGTAGTTACCACTGAAGGTGTTGAGCTAGGGACCATTAAAGAAATTTTGGCGCTAGGGTCGAATGATGTCTGGGTAGTTAAAAGGAAAGAAAATGGCAAGAAGGATGCTTTAATTCCCTTTATTAAAGATGTGGTGAAAGATGTTGATTTGGATCGTCAAGTAGTTGTTATTGAACTTATGGAAGGACTCATTGATGATGCAGATTGATATCTTGACCTTATTTCCCGAAATGTTCCAACCACTCAATATCTCTTTGATGGGGCAAGCGCAAGTTAATGAATTAGTCACCATAAATACCCATGATTTTCGGCAATTTGCCGTTAATAAGCACGGCCATGTGGATGACTATCTTTATGGTGGTGGGGCTGGGATGTTATTACGCGTTGAACCCATTGTTGAAATGTTAGAATCGATCGAGAAAAAACCGGATACGCGTATCATTTTAGTGGATCCAATCGGTAAGCCTTTTAAGCAAGCAATGGCTCAAGAATGGTCGCAAGCCGATCAGTTGATATTTATTTGTGGGCATTATGAAGGATATGATGAGCGTGTGAGGTCGTTTGTTACCGATGAAGTGTCCTTAGGAGATTTTGTTTTAACTAATGGTGAAATGCCGGCCATGGTGATGATTGATGCGACTGTGCGTTTGATTCCTGAGGTTTTAGGTAATCAAGCCTCGATTGTCCAAGAATCGTTTCAACGAGATTTATTGGAACATCCGCAATATACGCGGCCAAGAGAGTATCGTGGGATGGAAGTACCGGAAGTCCTTTTAAGTGGCAATCATCAAAAGATTGAAGAGTGGAAGACGAAAGAAGCTCTTCGTCGGACTTGGCAAAGACGTCCTGAGTTGCTTGAAACGGCTGAATTAACAGAGACTGAAAAACAGTGGCTAAAGGCTATTCAAGCAGAAGAATTATAGGAAAAAGACGATTTTTCACTTTACATTCTATGAAAATTTAGTATAATATTACAAGTGGTCTAAAGACCCTTAATTAACGATATTCCGCTAAATTGTTTAAGCTTTTTAAGAATATTTGTTGAAAGGAGAAAGAAAATGAGTCAAATTATTGATAAAATTACTCAAGCTCAATTACGTAATGATATCCCTGAATTCCGTCCTGGAGATACCGTAAGAGTACATGCCATGATCGTCGAAGGCGAACGTGAACGTATTCAATTATATGAAGGATTAGTTATTAAACGTCGTGGCGCTGGAATCAGCGAAACCTATACGGTACGTAAGATTTCTAACGGTGTTGGTGTCGAAAGAACATTCCCAGTTCATTCACCACGTGTTGCCAAAATTGAAGTTGTACGTAAAGGTAAAGTCCGTCGTGCTAAACTTTACTATATCCGTAAATTATCTGGTAGAGCTGCGCGTATCCAAGAGCGTGGAAGATAATCGTTCTCTTTTAAATACTGATCCAGTCAACGTTTGTTGGCTGGTTTTTTTGTGATTAAATATCATTGCTTCAAAATATAGATGATAGGTGGGTAGAACGGTGGTGTTGCGCGCGCACATATTCGGGCATTTGTTGTGAGCGAGATGTGGCGCGCACACATATTCGGGCATTTGTTGTGAGCGTGATGTGTGGCGCACACATATTGGAGCATTTGTTGTGAGCGTGAACCTAAGCGGGAAATATGTAACCATTTAATAAACTACAAATTAGGCTATTTGGTTATGAAATTAGGAATTTGGTGACCGATTAGCTTTATTTAACGTTCGCTCTCATCAAGCTTACGGACTAGCGCGCGACAACTCCAAGCAAATTTGTCTCGCGGCCATATAGCGCGCGACAACTCCAAGCAAATTTGTCTCGCGGCCATATAGCGCGCGACAACTTCTAGCAAATTTGTCTCGCGGCCATATAGCGCGCGACAACTCCGAGCAAACTTGTCTCGCGCTCAGTAGATTCCTAAGCTGCATCTCTTCTAATCTCTTCTCATCACTCCTCATTTCTTCCCAATTACATTTAAGGATAAATAACAACACTCCTACTTTGTCAAAATGCACAATTTTTTCAATGGCAATCACGTGCCTAGCGTGCCTAAGTATCATATAATGAGCTTTAGAGATGACTACATAGAAAAGGTGAGATTTATATGAAGATTGCGATGTTCAATGCGCATATTAATGATGCAGTGCGGCAAAGTGGGAAGAGCCGGCGGGATATTTTGGCGATGTTGCGAGCTAAAGGGGTTACGGCGTTAGAGTATGGAATCCAAGAATTGGAAGATTTAGAGGCAGTCAAGGCAGAACTAGCAGAATTTGATTTGGCGATTTGTTCGATCTATGAGCATTGTCATTTTGAAGAGGGTGGACTAGTAAACCTTAGGATAGTTGATGTGGCAGAAGAGCTTGGCGTTGACAAGTTGTTAATCGTTCCTGGTTTCTTACAAGATGGGATTTCCAAAGAGCTTGTCTTAGAAAACTGTGTCCAAGGTCTGCGTGATTTAATCAATGACGCACAAGATAAAGAAATAACAATAACGATTGAACCTTTTGATTCTGAAGATAGCGTGATGCCAGATGTTGAGAGCTTATTGTTCTTTGGTAATCAACTTGCTGAATTAGCTTACACTTTCGATACAGGGAATTTTATTTATAGTGGTGAAGATGTTTTGCTAGCCTTTGATCAATTGTCCCAGCGCATTGTTCACGTTCATATGAAAGATCGAACCGATCAAGCTATCCAAGGAGCTAATCCGACAATCTTACCAAATGGTCAAAAACTATATGCAACAGCCGTTGGACACGGAATAATGCCAATGGCAACAATCATTAAAAAATTAAAAGAAATGAATTATCAAGGTTATTTAACCGTTGAGCACTTTGATGCTGGGGACTATTTACAGACAATGTTGGACTCGGTTGATTGGTTAAACCAAGAATTGAAATAAACTTTTACGAAAAATAGATTATTTGTTATACTGAATGAGCACGATGAATTATTATTAAAAGGAGTTTTGACATGTCATTAAAAGAAAATTTCGAAGCAATATTAACAGAAAAAAAATTACCTTCTAATTATAGAGAAATTGAGAACGGACATCATTTATATCGTTTTCAATTTAGAGTGACTAAAACTACGGCCTTAGTTGTCGAAGTAATCATTCAAAATACAGATAAACCGTCTTCAGATGCACAAATTATCTTCAGAAATATCCATTCAGTTATGGATTATAATAAACGTGGTGAAGCGTTAGAACTAATTAATGAACTGAACGAAATGAAAACAGGCTACTACAGTTTATTTTTAGCTGGGGATGGTGAAATTTTCTTAAGAAGTCTTTTACGGATGACAGAGGATGCGACCCCATTATACGAAACCATTGTCTTTGGTTCAGGGATTTCACGCAATTTAAAAGTAGAACTAGATAAAGTTTTAGGGACAAGACCAGAATGAGAAAGCGAGATTAGTAAGTGATTAATCAATATTTAAGTAATAATCCTAAAGCCAATTTTGTTTTTCAACTCATCATCGCCTTATTTTCAGCAACTTGTTTTGGGGTCGCTTTAAATATGTTCTATATTCCGGGGAATGTTTACAGTAGTGGTGTGACAGGTTTAGCACAATTGTTGGCCTATTTTACGCAACAAACACCCTTTGGACATATTTTGAATACCGCAAATTTGTATTTCCTACTAAATGTTCCCTTATTAATTTTATCATGGTTAAAATTAGGTAGACATTTTACTTTAATGACCATCCTAGTGGTCATTTTAACCACAATCATGACCAACGTCATCCCGACTGTGGGTGTATCACAAGAACCTTTATTAAATGCTATCATTGGGGGCGTTATATCGGGGATTGGTGCTGGTACGGTGATTAAGTATGGGATGTCCGGTGGGGGCTTAGATATTTTAACGATTTATTTATCACGGGTAACATCGATGAATGTCGGCTCTTTAACATTTTTAATCAATTTGATTGTCATTTTTGGATCAGGTATTCTATTTAATTGGGAAGTAGCCTTATTCTCGCTAATTGCCATTTATGTTTCAGGCCGCATGATTGATACGATTCATACAAATGAACAACGACTGACTGTTTTTATTGTGACGAATAACACGACGGAGATGTTACGTAATATTCATCAACGTCTTGTCCGTGGAGTCACCATTTTGGATGGCCGCGGAGGTTATACAGGCGAAAATAGGGATGTTCTAATGGTTGTTATTAACCGTTACGAATTGCACTCACTCCAATTGATAATCGCCGAAACTGACCCTAAAGCATTTGTGAATATCATCCAATCAACGAAAGTGATCGGGCATTACTTAAATAAAACACAACAATTAGAAATGCGAGAAGAAGTAAGACTTCGTGAGCAAATGATTGTCTAATCCGATTAGGTATTTATTTTCAAATATACATAACAAAATCCGAATGTGAATAATTATAGTGCTCTTACTATAATTAACCCATTCGGATTTTTACAACCATTTAATACAAATCAGACTGTTTAATATCAAAATACTCTAATAAATATTTGGCTAAGCCTTCTTCATCATTGGTATAACTTGTTTGATCTTTAGCAACGGCTTTAACTTCGTCAATTGCATTTTTCATGGCAACACCATGACCCGCGTATTGGATCATTTCAACGTCGTTATCCTCATCACCAAATGCTAAAATGGCGTCTTGTGGAATCCGGTGAAATTCAGCAATGGCTTGGACACCAACGGCTTTATTAATTCCTTTGCGGACAATTTCTAAACAAGGCAATTGTCCCCCCCAGGTTCTGACAGACACTTCATCACCATATCGATCAGTGATATTTTTGGCAATATGATCTAAACGATTATCGGATGAAAAAACGGTTAGCGCAGTGGGGTTATAAGTCAGAGATTCACGCGAAAGGCGTGCAATTTGATCGAGATTAAAGGGGTCATAAGGACTGTCGGGTAAATTCATGGAAGAGGTAAATAGCTGATTACGACCTTCTGCCATCAATAAGTCTATTTCGAGTTCTTTTTGATGTGCAAATAAATCAAAAGCAATTTCACGGTCGAGTGCAATGTGGTAGGAAGGGATATAGCTACTGTGATTAGGAAAATGGCATAAAGCGCCGTTAAAGTTTACGATTGGGGCAGCGATATTGAGTTCACGGTAGATTTGTTCACTATTACGATAAGGTCTACCCGTTACAATGCTGACTAGGTGGCCTAATTCATTCAGCTGTCTTAAGGTTCGAATGGTTAATTCGGATAATTTTGATTGGTTATTTAGGGTTGTGCCATCTAAATCAATGGCAATCAGGTGTTGTTGCATATTTTATTGACTCCTTAAACATCATTTTAGGATATATTCATTCGATATATTATAACGAATTAATAAGAATTAGACAAATATCTTTAAATTATTCAACTTGAAGGTTAAACTATTAGACATAGGGTAGAAATTAAACAAAGAAAGGACAAATAAATGAATAACGTTTACGAGAATGGGGCATTACAGGAATTAGTTTATGAAGCATTAGAAAAAGTGATTGATCCGGAATTAGGGATTGATATTGTTAATTTAGGTTTAGTATATAATGTGGTGATTACCGAAGATGCTGTGTGTAAAATTGAAATGACATTAACTTCGATGGGTTGTCCTTTAATTGATGTGATTGATGCAGATATCAATCGTGAAGTGAAAAAAATAACCGAAATTAAGGACGTCGAAATCGAATTAGTGTGGTATCCAGCCTGGACACCTGAAAAAATGAGTCGTTATGCAAAGATAGCTCTCGGCATAAGGGCATAGAGGAGGGGATATTTATTAGATGAATGATAAACAGTTCATTACCTATTCAATTAATTTAGCAGATAAAGACAACCCTTTTTTGGATCAGTTTGAAATTAATTTGTTTTTACATGTCGATCGTTCAAGGATAGCAACGGATATTCGAACGAGTTTTCCTTATTTAATGCAGAAAGATCGCGAAAAGATTGATGCAATAGCTCAAGAAGCTTATGACCACTTTTTATCTCAAGAAGATAAAGAGTGTACTTTAAATCAATTAAGCCATATTCAAGCCTTAATTGATTGTTTTCAAACGTTATTGATCAAAGCGTATGCAAATGATGCGGGAATTATGATTGAAAGTATTGCGGTGGCGCTATATATTGAGACCTTTCAATCTGAATTTTCTTTGAAGAAAAAATTAAAATAAATATCAAAAAAATCTTGACCATTCCTGACTAATGAGTTATAATAGTAGTAAGCTCAATTAATGGGCTTTCTTTTAGGTCAAATTTTATTGACCAATTTTGACTAAACATACAAATTAACAAAGGATGTGAGATTATGATTGAAAAAATGACCACAACAATGCAAGAAAGTATTGCGCAAGCACAACAAGTAGCGGTGACGCGCAAACATCAACAAATTGATATTCCGCATTTATGGTTAATCTTTTTACAAGACAATCATTTTGCGTATCAACTTTACTTGGATTTAGGTACACCCATTGATGAATTTAAATCCTTGGTTGAAAATGAAATTGATAAAATCGCCAGTGTCACGGGTACTTCAGTACAATATGGACAAGCGATTAGTCAAAAATTAAATCAATTATTAATTGATGCCGATCAAATAGCAACCAAATTTAAAGATGAATATCTTTCTACTGAGACCGTGTTGTTAGCTCTTTATGACCAAAAACAACATCCATTTACAAAATTTTTAGTTAGTAAGGGTATTACGAAAGAGAAAATGCAAGAAAAAATAGAAACTTTGAGAGGAGGCGATCGTGTGACCAAACAAAACCAAGAAGAAACCTATGAATCATTGGAAAAATATGCAACCAATTTAAACGAAGCTGTTAAAGAAAACAAATTAGATCCAGTTATAGGACGTGATGAGGAGATTCGCGATGTTATTCGGATATTATCGCGTAAAACTAAAAACAACCCTGTCTTAATTGGTGAGCCTGGGGTAGGTAAAACAGCGATTGTTGAAGGCTTGGCCCATCGAATTGTAAGAAAAGATGTGCCAGAAAACTTAAAAGATAAACAAATTTACTCATTAGATATGGGTGCCTTGATTGCCGGGGCTAAGTACCGTGGGGAGTTTGAAGAACGGTTAAAAGCGGTCTTAAATGAAGTGAAGAAATCAGAAGGACAAATCATTTTATTTATCGATGAAATTCATACGATTGTTGGAGCGGGTAAAACCGAAGGTTCCATGGATGCCGGAAACATTTTGAAACCAATGTTAGCACGGGGTGAATTACACTGTATTGGTGCAACGACACTTGATGAATACCGTGAAAATATTGAAAAAGACAAAGCTTTAGAAAGACGTTTCCAACGTGTTATGGTCAAAGAACCAACCGTTGAAGATACCATTAGTATTTTACGTGGTTTGAAAGAACGTTATGAAATTCACCATGGGGTTAACATCCATGATAATGCTTTAGTAGCCGCTGCGACTTTATCAAACCGCTATATTACGGATCGGTTTTTACCGGATAAAGCCATTGACTTAGTCGATGAAGCTTGTGCAACTATTCGTGTTGAAATGAACTCCATGCCGACTGAAATGGACCAAGTGAATCGTCGGTTGATGCAATTAGAGATTGAAGAAGCCGCTTTGAAAAAAGAAACGGATGAAGCAAGTAAGAAACGTTTAGAAACACTTCGTGAAGAACTCGCTGACTTAAGAGAAGAAGCGAACACGCTTAAAATGCGTTGGGAAATTGAGAAAGAATCCATGAAAACCTTGAGTGATAAACGTCAAGAATTGGATTTAGCTAAACGACAATTGGAAGAAGCCGAAACAGATTATGACTTAGAAAAAGCAGCCGAACTTAGACACGGACGTATACCACAACTTGAAAAAGAATTAAAAGAGTTAGAAAAACAAGATGATGATAATGACACCAATCGTTTAACCCAAGAAAGTGTAACAGATGAAGATATCGCTAAAGTCGTCGGCCGTCTAACAGGTATTCCTGTCACTAAATTAGTCGAGGGTGAAAGAGAAAAATTACTTAGATTGGATGAAACCTTACACCAACGTGTTATTGGACAAGATGAAGCCGTTGAAAAAGTCAGCGAAGCTGTGCTTCGTTCACGGGCCGGTTTACAAAATCCAAATCGCCCAATTGGTTCGTTCTTATTCTTAGGACCTACTGGGGTAGGTAAAACGGAGTTAGCTAAAGCCTTAGCTGAAGCCTTGTTTGATGATGAGTCCCATATGATTCGAATTGATATGTCTGAATATATGGAAAAACACAGTGTGTCTCGTTTAGTCGGAGCACCTCCAGGATATGTCGGTTACGAAGAAGGCGGTCAATTGACCGAAGCAGTGAGACGGAATCCTTATTCCATTGTCTTGTTAGATGAAATTGAAAAAGCCCATCCGGATGTCTTTAATATTCTCTTACAAGTATTGGATGAAGGTCGATTAACGGATTCTAAAGGCCGTGTTGTCGATTTTAAAAACACTGTTTTAATTATGACAAGTAATATTGGTTCACACTTGTTGCTTGAAGGCGTTGATGAAAACGGAAAAATCGCTGATGAAACAGCCAAACAAGTCCGGGCTCTCTTGAACAGCCACTTTAAACCAGAATTTTTAAACCGTATTGATGATATTGTCTTCTTTACCCCATTAAGTATGGATCATATGAATAAAATTGTGTATAAAATGTTGGCAGGTTTGCAAGAGCGTTTAGCTGAACAAGACATTGAGTTAGACCTTGAACCCGAAGCCGCAAGTTGGTTAGCTGAAAATGGCTATGATCCTGTTTACGGATCACGACCATTAATGCGCTTTATCACGAAAGAGCTGGAAACACCGTTAGCCAAAGCGATTATTAAGGGCGATGTTCAACCGCATTCAATTGTAAAGGTATCTTTAGAAGATGACCATTTACATTTTGAAACTGAACCCATCGCAGAAGAACAAACCGTTTAATGATAATAAATATCACTGCTAGCGATTAAGTGAAGCAGGATATTTCATTCTGAATAGAATCCCCCTATATTTTTTTACAAACCAATCACAAAATGTGAGGTTGAGAAAAAGAATATAGGGGGATTTTTTGTGTTTATCATTGTGATTGAAAAGATAACGTGCGTAACTTGACTTGGAGTATACTCTAAGGCTTATAATATAATAAGTAAACCTAAGGAGGAATCAACATGCAATATGTGAAGTTTGGTCGCACGGGTATGGATGTATCACCGATTTGTTTAGGGGCAATGGGTTTTGGGGATCCAAATAGTGGTTTTCATGATTGGGTTTTAGAAGAAGAAGATAGTTTTAAAGTCATTAAGAAGGCTTTGGATTTAGGCATTAATTTTTTTGATACAGCTAATATTTATTCGTATGGGGCTAGTGAGAAAATTTTAGGGAAAGCTTTAAATGAATATGCTAACCGTGATGAAATTGTTGTAGCGACAAAGGCATATATGGGGATGAAGGATACGCCTAATAGTAAAGGTTTGTCGCGTAAAGCCTTAATGTATCAAATTGATCAAAGTTTGGAGCGTCTTCAAATGGATTATGTTGATTTGTATATTATCCATCGTTGGGATTATCATACGCCCATTGAAGAAACGATGGAAGCCTTGCATGATATAGTGAAATCAGGTAAGGTGCGTTATATTGGGGCATCAGCGATGTATGCTTGGCAATTTTCCAAAGCACAACATGTGGCTGAAAAATATGGTTGGACACAGTTTGTTTCTATGCAAAATCATATGAACTTATTATATCGTGAAGAAGAACGTGAAATGATGCCACTTTGTGATGACCAAAAGATTGCCGTAACGCCTTATAGTCCTTTGGCTGCTGGCCGTTTAACGCGAGACTGGGGTGCAGAGACGAAACGATACGCCACGGATAAAACCGCTGTGGCAAAATATGATAGTACGCAAGCACAAGATCAAGGCATAGTCCAAAGAGTGGCTGAAATTGCTGAGCAAAAGGGCGTCTTACGTTCGCAAGTCGCTTTAGCTTGGTTATTACAAAAACCATCGGTGGTTGCGCCAATTATTGGAGCGACTAAGGAAAGCCACTTGGAAGATGCTGTGGGAGCTATTGACTTAGTGTTAAGTAAGGAAGAGGTCGCTTATCTGGAAGAATTGTATGTCCCACATAAAGTAACAGGTGCCATATAATATAAATAATTTAACGAAATTCAGGACTTTCAAGTATAGAGGAAAATCTTTTCTATACTTGAAAGTTCTTTTTTTGTTATTGTTTTTATATAAAAAGATAGGTATAATTGAAATGGTTACAAAAATAAATATGATAGGAGGTATGGCGTGTATCGTCTTAAATTTGAGTTTAAAAAATTAAGTGATAAAAGGATGTGGATTGTCTTCTTATTCATACCTGTACTTGTCATGTCCGCAAATGGTTTATATCACTATTTTAATCCTGAAAATGTGCGTTCTAAAGAAATGCGCATGGCTAACACTTTACAATCAGATTTTTCTTGGCGTATTGGTGAAAATTATTTTGCAAATTTAGAACGTATTTATTATTATGACGGAAATGCTCCGGAGTTAACGGAAGAAGAACAACGTATAGAAGAATTACTGGACGCTGGTGAACGTGCTCGCTTTATTTATAGTGCCGATTCATGGTATGAAAAATGGGACACGGTAAATCAGGCTAAAAGTGAAATTTGGCAAATACTCATTGAGTTAGATGAATTGGGGGTCCCCACCTCAGTGATGGATGGGCAAGCCTTGCGTAGTGAAAAAATTAAAATTGATTGGCTGGTTGACAATGACGTTGGTTTTCTGAATCCTGACAAGACCTCCTTAAGTGCGTTTGTTTTGAATAACAGTTTTGATATTTTATTAAGCCTACCAGCCATTTTTTTAATTATATTCTTTTTTGGTATACCTATTCTAGATGAAACCTTTCACCATCGTTATAATTTTACTAAGGTTTTACCCATAAAAAGAAAGCAAATTTTCGGTAGTAAGTTTGCTAGTTATTTACTTCTGTTATTTATTTACTTAGGTGTAGCTATCTTAATGACGCTTGTCATCAATGTTCTCTTTGACGATGTATCATTAATGACGCAACTCTCGTATCCATTGGTCACGCAAACGCCAGCCGGTTTATTTCAAATTAGTTTAGGGCAAATGTTACTTTTCCGCATATTATTTTTTGTGCTATTGAATTTCTTGATGCTTTTTAGCATTTATATCCTTTCCGTTTTTTGGTCAAATATGTTAAGCAATACCATTATGGTTGGTTTTGTTTCCATTATTGCTTTAATTATTGTCCAAGGTAATAAAGAAAATTATCGTGCATGGAATGTCTTTGCTTGGCTCGATCCTTCTGGCTTTATTGAAGTGAATAGCCAAACGACTATTTATCTTGTCTTGCTAATATTATTTATTTTAATGGGTCTGGCAGCTTATTTGGTTATTCACTTACTAACATGGGTTAATCGCAATCGTTCCAGCAAATTATATCGGGGGCTCAAACCTTCAAGTAATACGTTTCTAATTAAACATGAATGGATGAGTTTTACGCGTGACAAAAGTCTGTTATATAGTCTATTTGGCATACTCATTCTTTCTGTCTATTTAGGCACAATCGCCCAACAAGAACAAAATCAACGCGAGCAAGCTTTTCTTACCACGGTTGAGCAATATTCCTCAATGGTTGATGAACGCATTGCAAGTACTCCGCAAATGATTGAGGAACTAGAATTGTTAGTCGAGATTTCCATTGAACCTGATTTAACGCAATACCAAACACTATTGGATACGTATAAGAATGAAACCACTCCTTTTCTTGAACGTGAAAGGGAAAAGGTGGATCGGGTATTAGCAGGCGAATATGATATCTGGTTAGATTATGAGAAAACCTTGGTTGAAAGTGATCGTGATTATGTGGTTAATCCAAGCAATAGTTTGATTGAAAGTCCATTCACAACCATCCCTGCTATATCGAATCATATTTTCATTCCAAATGCAGTAATTAACGATGCTCTGTTTCAGTGGAAAGAAAGCTATCAATTACCATTCATTTTACCAGGAGCTCCTTACAAGACGGCGCTATTACCAACTTACGAAGTATCCCCACGCAGTGGGGAAGGTCAACCCCCACAAGGGATTGATTACAATTCTTTTGAAAGGTATCTTAATGCCCGTCAAGGGGAACACAATTTATTGAGTGGTTTAAACCTTTCGGTAGACCTTTTAAATAAATATCTCTACCTCTTTATATGGCTTATTTTAGCCGTCTTCTTCATGCTCAATTATGTGAAAGAGTGGGATCTAAATCAAACCATTCGGTTTATCAAAGTATTGCCCGTGAAAATACGGCAGATATTTACAAATAAAACGATAGCGAGTCATTTAACCTCGGTATCTATTGTACTAGTCGCTATGCTAGTGGTATTTATTATTGGAACGCTTTTAGGTGGGGTTGGATTTGTCAACTTTCCATTTGTGCGCTATATACCCAAATTTATCGGTGATTTGACGAAGAACGAGGAGGTATTTATTCGAATTCCAACCTATAATCAGTACTTTACGATTGTTCCGCTATGGAGGTACTTGTTAGAGGGGTTAGGGTTGTTGCTATTACTGACGGTCTTTATCAATCAAGTGGTTCATTTTATGTCACTCCTGGTTAAAAAGCGCTGGGTGACTTTAGCTGTAAGTGGCATCGTGCTGGTGCTTGGCTATGCATTGGTGGCGGTTTATCCACAAGCTTGGATGCAATTTTTACCATTCCATTATTTAAATATCCCTGATATTCTAACCGGTTTAACAGCTTTCGAGCAGGATTTTACAATGATGAATCCCTATTATGGGATGGGGATTATCTTGTGTTATATTATTGTGTTTGAGTGTATCAATCGAATTTTGGTCAGAAAGGATGAACGACGTGATATCCGTTAATCAGTTAACTAAAACGTATGGTCAAAAAGTGATCTTAGATCAAGTGAGCTTTGAGATAGGTGCTGGTGAAATGGTTGGCTTAATTGGGCCAAATGGTGTCGGGAAAACGACTTTATTATCTATTATGATGGGCTTGATTAAAGCAGACTCGGGAACCGTCGCGATTGCTAGGATTGATCATAGAGACGTGAATATGTATCGCAAGGTAGGTTTTATGCAAGATAACACGGTTTTGTACCCCCATTTAACGGGTTACGATCATTTGGCGTATGTGGCAAATGCGCATGGTTTGCAGGATGAGGCCATTGAGAGGATTAGTTTGCGTGTCGGCAACCATGCTTATTTGCATCAAAAAGTGGAAGAATATTCATTAGGGATGAAGCAACACTTATTGTTTGCCTGCGCAATTATTCATCAACCGGATGTGCTGTTGTTAGATGAACCTTTTAATGGATTAGATCCTACGAGTTTAATTAGAATTAGGGATTTAATTATTGAATTAAGTGAACAGCAGGGGGTAACCGTCTTTTTATCCTCACATAATTTAGATGAAATCGATCGTATGACAAAGAAAATCTTTTTCTTGAATAATGGCGTAATTATTCATAAACAGCTCCAAAATTATGAGGAAGACCAGTATTTGTTGACCTTAGATCATGCTGTCGTCGTCGATGCTAGCCAAGCGGGCGTCGAACAGATCAATAGCAAGCAGTTATTGGTTGAAGCTGTGTTGCTAGAAGAAGTATTGAAACATTTAAGTGGCTTAGGGGTGCATATTCAAGCGATTGATCGCCAAACGGTTGGTAGTGAGAAACTGTATCGAGAAATTTATCAGATTTGAGGTTACTAGGAAGTAACGAACCGAGTTCATGTGTATTAATGACTTTAATTTTAGTAATATATGTTTTTTCCAATCCGGGTCTAAATCGCGTTAGAGTATTTGGGTGTTACTATAATCCCTCTATTTTTTTCTTTAACTAACTGTAATATAGAAAAATTTAATTTTCATTTTAACGGAAAATTTGATACAATTAGATTACTGTATACAACCAATAGAAAAAGAAGGGAATCGATTATGACAGAAGTAAAAAATTTTTGGCAAACATTGCCTAAACCATTTTTTGTTCTAGCACCAATGGAAGATGTAACAGATGTGGTTTTTCGCCATGTGATTAGTCACGCAGCAAAGCCAGATGTTTTTTTCACTGAATTTACTAATAGTGAAAGCTATTGTCATCCCGATGGGATTGAAAGTGTGCGTGGTCGATTAACCTTTACGGAAGATGAACATCCTATTGTAGCGCATATTTGGGGAGACAAGCCTGAATATTTTCGTCAAATGAGTATCGGTATGGCTGAGATGGGCTTTGATGGGATTGATTTAAATATGGGCTGTCCAGCACCTAACGTATTTAAACACGGTCGTGGAGCCGGTTTAATCCTCCGACCTGAAATCGCCGCTGACCTTATTCAAGCAGCCAAAGCCGGAGGATTACCGGTCAGTGTAAAAACACGTTTAGGCCATCGACATCTGGGTGAATGGCGCGAGTGGTTGACACACCTATTTGAACAAGATATTGCCAACTTGTCCATTCATTTGCGAACTAAAGTTGAAATGAGTAAAGTGGATGCACACTGGGATTTAATACCTGAAATTAAACGTTTACGTGATGAAATTGCTCCGCAAACATTATTAACGATTAATGGGGATATCCCCAATCGGCAAGTAGGCATGGAATTAGTTGATAAATATGGCATTGATGGCGTGATGATTGGACGTGGTGTCTTTCATAATCCCTTTGCGTTTGAAACTGAAAATAGAGACCATAGTCGTACCGAACTTCTAGATTTATTCCGTTTTCATTTAGATTTGTTTGATCAATATACTAGTGATGATCCGCATTTATTTAAACCGCTCCGTCGCTTTTTCAAAATCTATATCCGTGAGTTTCGCGGAGCAGGTGATTTACGTGTCCAGCTGATGGATACCGAATCAACCGATGAAGTAAGAGCACTATTAAAAGCATTTGAATTGGCCTATCCAGAAACACCTTTGGTCACTTCAAATAAATAACTTTCCTAAGCCAAAGTGATATTGATTAAAATATTCTTTGGCTTTTTAGTTTTTTATTTTTGCGCCTATCGACTGTACGTGGTAAGCTTAGTCCGAAGTTAACGGAGGAGGAATGTACAATGGTTCAAGCCAAAGTAACGCAAGCGGGCAGTCAGTTAAAAGTAGAAGGTATTTTCAACGCGCCACAAATGACGGTTTTTAGAGCCTATACCGACGATACGTTATTGAAACAATGGTGGTCGCCAGATGGCTGGGAGACAACGACGAGTCAAATGGATTTTAGAGAAGGGGGTCAATGGTTTTATATCATGACCTGTACCGATCCTGAAAGTGAAACATATGGACAGACATCAAGCGGCTTAACCACTTACAGTGAGATTAAGGCGCCTGAATCCTACCAATTTACGGATGCTTTTACAGATGAAGCTGGTAATATAAATGAAGCAATGCCTTTATTGAAAGGTAGTTATCAGTTTGAAAGTCTCGGGACACAAACAAAAGTAATCAATATCACAGAATTGAATAGTCCGGAAGAAGTGAAACAATTACTTGATATGGGGATGATAGAAGGGCTAGAAGGCACTTGGAGAAAATTGGAACGCTTGTTGATGACGCTAACAGATTAAACTTAAACAAAAAGACGTACTCAGAAATGTTGGTGAACTGAGTACGTCTTTTATGTTCATTTGTCGTGTAGATATAAAAGTATAAAATTATTTAAGGAGGTTATCTACAAAATATAGTATACCATACTTAAATTAAAATAGGAAGATAAAATGAAAAATAAATGAGAAAATCATTGATTAATTAAATATTCATTAACTTTATCTTTGCTGACGATAAATCCATGTTGGCAAATAGGACAGCTAACAACGTATTGTGATTAAATATTGAAAAGAGGTAAGAAAAATAAAGAGAATTTTTTACCAACTTTTTTACCTTGGTAAGTAACGACATTATGACAGTTTTCGCATTCTGCATGTATTGATGTCGGACCTAAATCTTCTGAAAAACCTTTTGTTCCCCATACAATCATAAAAAACACTCCTTAAAAAATTATTATTTCAAAATTTATGCTAACAATTCCATATCTAATTCATTGGCTTTTATCGGCACAAACAACTGATAAGGTTGATATAAGTCATGAATATTATCAAACCGCTGAATCATATTAATATCGGCATTGCCAGATTCTTGTTTAGTTATTTTCAAAAACCGTGCATAGTCCGATTGTAAAACCGTCTCCATTTCTAATAGGTTGCCTGTGTAATTAAAAGAGGCCATTAATAAATCTGGCACCTCAACCGTGAAAAAATAGGGGAGATCCAATTTAAATTCACGATCAATGCCAATAATCACATTAAATGTCGTCGATTGGGGCATGCATTCTGAAAAAATAACGTAACCGGGACTTTGTAATTTTGGATCAAGTAAGGCTAAAAACTGATTAGCATGCTGGGTGATTTTTAAACGATAATCGTCAACCGCTAAATCGACCTGAAAAACTAAGCCACTAACTTTAAAGCTCTCGAGTTGAATGATTGAAAAATTCGAAACAATATCACCGTTGATGTTTTTTAGAGGGCGTCGGATTAATGGCGGGATGTCAGTGGTCATAATTTCAGTAGGTTTGGTAATTAATTCGCTAGGTGTCAGATGATAATACTTTTTAAAAGCGCGGGTAAAGGCAGAAGGGGTCGAAAAATTTAGTTGATTCGTAATGGTAGTAATATTCCAATCGGTCATTTGAATTAACTTAACTGCTCTGTTTAAGCGACGACTTAAGACATAATCATTGAAGCGAATGCCCATAATGGCAGTGAATAAACGATGATAATAGAATTTAGAATAATTGAAATATTGGGCAACATCATTCAGCGAGAGGGGTTCTTCAACGTTATTTTCAATAAATTTTAAAGAGGCTTCAATCAACTCATAGGGATCCATATTACACCTACTTTCTTTTTTTCAGTATAGCGAATGAAAAAAATATAATCAATTAATACAGCAAGATTTGGACAGTGGCGGTGTGATATTTATTATACACTAACAGTAGAACAATTAGAGAGGAGTAAAAACCAATGACAAAGGAAAGAACATACGCCGTCATTATTGGTATCTTTTACATTTTAGCATTTGCATCGTCTGTTATAGCGGTGATTTTATATCAACCAATCAACAATCCCTTAGATTGGTATCATGTGGCTAGTAATGGCGAGGTCAATCAGGTATTATGGGGTGTTCTAAACGATGTTTTATTGTTAGTTTCGGCTGTAGGTACGACTGTGTTTTTAGCACCTTATTTAGCTAAGTATGATAAACAACTAGCCCTTGCCTATTTTAGTTTTCGTTTTATGGAAGCTGTCTTCATTGCGATAGGCATTGTGAGCATGTTAGTGCTAGTAAGTTTAAGTCAACATTTCAACAGTGGATTCATTGATCATTCGGATTTATTAATTAGTTCAGGGTATGCATGGCAAGCGGTTCATCGTTGGATTATGATTTTAGGACCAAACTTGATGTTAGGAATAAATACAAGTCTGTATAGTTATCTCTTATTGAAAACAGAACTCGTCCCTAAACGCTTGGCCCAGTTTGGGTTAGTGACAGCAATAATGGTATTTGTGGCAGGGATATTAGACATGTTTGGTATCATTGAGCCCTGGTCAACGACCAAAGGACTTATTTCATTACCTGTCGGTATTTATGAAATGAGTTTAGCTATCTATTTAATCGTCAAAGGCTTTAAACCTAACGCCCTAATAACTATCACAAAAAATTAATTAATTAAAACTAAGGTTGAAAACTTAATCCATTCACCTTAGTTTTTTTTGTGTTAAATTATGCAATTTTGTTTATAAACGGTATAATGTAGATAGTAAATATTGGAATCCAGTCAAGTTTAGTATTAAAACAATCTGAAAAGGGGAAAATTATGACTAAATTGTTAAGCCAAGAAATGATTAAGCAATTAATTTCGATGAAAGAAGCCGTCGATATCATTGATAAAACATTTATAGGAATTGGTGAAGGAACCGTTGTTAACCCACCTAAAGTAAATTTAGATTTAGGACAGACGGGTGGTTATCCATATTATGATGGGTTTGTTAATGCCATGCCAGCTTATGTCGGCTGGAATGATTCAGCGGGTCTTAAATGGGTAGCCGGAGTTGCTGGTGAAAGAAAAGCCCAGGGCTTACCTTATATAAATGCTATGCTATTACTGATTGATCCTAAGTTGGGAGAGTTTGTGGCTGTTATGGACGGCACTTATATTTCTAATTTACGAACGGGGGCACAAACTGCCAGTGCCTTGAGCACTTTGACCGATAAAAAGCATCTGACAGTGGGTATGTTTGGTTCTGGGGTTCAAGCCCGCTTTCAAATCGAAGCTCTGGTGGAGCGCTTTGTCATTGACCGTTTAGTTATTTGGAACCACCGCCGTTCCACGGCCGAAAAATATGCAGAGGATGTTCGTTCTTTAGTTGATGGGGAAGTTATAGTTGTAGACAACCCAGAAGATGCCACGAAAAATGATGTGGTTATTACAGTGACTGGCGCCCATGAACCCATTATCACTAAAGAAATGATTGAACCTGGAACGATTGTGATGCCAATGGGATCATTCCAAGAAATAAGCGATGAATTGATTTTAGCAGCTGATTACTTGTATGTCGATCATGTTTACCAAGCATTACATCGTGGCGCATTAGAACATCTGACCGAAAAAGGTTTAATAACACCCGATGATGTCACCGCAACAATCGGAGAAGTGGCAGCTGGGAAAGTCGCAGTTGAAAATTTGGATGACGCAATCACGATTTTAATTCCGATTGGTATGGGGGCCATGGATGTGGCTGTTGGCGGTGAAGTATACAAAAAAGCTGTTGAACAGTCAATTGGCGAAGAATTTGAATTTATCACCTATGAGTAAAGGTTAGCTAATTGTTAATTAAGGAGAGGTATTAATGGATGTTCAATTTTATAAGGATGAGCAGGGTTTTTATCAACAAATAACAGAAATTATTCATGCTGAGATTGATGTCGTGTTCGCTTATTTAGCTACTAATAAAATTTCATTGTGGTTTCCTCAGCTATCCTATCAGCCTATAGATGGTGTCATCCATCTTGTGTTTGATATGGCGGGAGAAGGTCCAGATGAAGTCATGGCGATTTTAGACATACGGCAAGATGAATTTTTGAAATTTGAGTGGGGAGACGGCTACGTTCAATTTACCTTAGAAGAAACAGAAAACGGGACCTTAATCACTTTAGATGAATTTCTAACGCCATTATTCCCTAGTATCGCCAATGATTTTACTGGTTGGTATTATCAAATGAATAATATTCGAAATATTAGTGAAACTGATGACCCTTCACCTTTAGATGATTTTGATTTTAAAACATTAGAGTATCATACTGCGCAAGCTTTAGCTGCTTTGGAATAGCATGTCATATTTCTTGCGACAAATTCTTGGAGAACTCTAACTATCGCGATTTACGAACAACTAATTAAATTAGGTGGCGGGGTTAATGTATTTCCTCGCCATCAATTCATTTTGGTGGCGAAGTAGCTATGCCTCCTCGCCATCAATCTGAGTTTGTCCATTTAAACGCTTGAAATCAGTAATTATTATAAACGGAAGGTGAATAAACGTAAGTGTGTGTAGACCCGCGGGCCATCCGGATTTTACGAAGGCACGCGCTACATACCCGAAGGCCATCCCCGATTTCCGAAGGCACGCGCTACTTACCCGCGAGCCATCCCCGATTTCCGAAGGCACGCGCTGCATACCCGCGGGCCATCCGGACAATCCGAAGGCACGCGCTTACTTGGTCAGTCAATCAAATGGAGTAAGTGGAATTGTACGAAGTAAGTAGGAAATGTATTACCGAAAAATAGGCTACAATCAGGCTAATCGGTCATGAAGTCAGGTATTTGATGACCGATTTGCTTTATTCGATTGCCTTTCACTTCTCGCTTACAACGAGCAGTTGTTGATTGCGATACATCCACGCGATCAACAGCTGTTTTTCTTCGATGAATCATCACTATTTGATATTTTTGTAGGTATCTCTTGTTTAAAATGATTCTTTTTGCTACTGCTAAGGGAGCAGTGACCCGAATAAGCATTTACTTAATAATTAGTGTGATTTTCTTCTATAGGTGGACTATCATAGACTGGTGGTCACTTACTTCCTACTTACATCCAGATTATTTCTCATGACAGTAAACGCGCCCATTGCCACTCAGATTTTCCTCAATGAGATTAAACACAAATGACTAAAAATCGATAGGTTTGGTTATTCTGTCCAAAAACGAGGAGAAAAAGGACAGAATAGAGTTATTCTGTCCAAAAATGAGGAAAAAAAGGACAGAATAGAGTTATTCTGTCCAAAATAAGTAGAAAATAGGCCAGTATAGCTTTAATTCTCATTTGCAACCAATCTTAGGCTGACGGTCCGTCATTTCCAACTTACCTTGAGAGGCGGATGGTAAGCCCCAACGTAAGTGGGAAGTGCGTTTCGCGCTTACTTCCCTTATGACAATAAACGGACCCATTGTCACTCAGAATTTCCCTCATGACAATAAAACGCGTTAACTAAAGATAGCACGTCAAATGAAGGAAGAAGAGCCCCTCTACTAAGGATAATTTTAATTGCTGGCTAGCCAGCTATGTAAGCTTCGCCACCAAATTGAGAATAGGCTATCTAGCATGACACTGTGTCCGAAATCAACCTGTTCCTATACTTCCCACTTACGTACGAACGATCACTAGGCTTATTTAGACCTGAAAATAGTCATTAGGTATCAGGTGAGGTCTATTTAACGTTCATTCAATACGCGCTTGTGCTTATTGCTACACAAATCCAACGCCAACTAACTGAACCGACGACAAATAGCCACACAATCCCAGCTCCATCGCAATTCTTATATAAGCATATAAGAATAATCAAGCTATTTTTTATTATTTTCAAACTGCAATCGCTATCTTATAAACTTTTGTTGAAAATAGCTACCAGAAATATAAAAAAGATGCTATAATGAACTTGTTGAATTTTAGATTCGATGGTTGCTGGTCCGGTTGACCAGTAGTTTTTATCTGATGTCTACTGTCCGATAAAGAGCCTTGCAAATGCCTGATGTGGCATTTTAGGAGGCTAAAAAGGATGCTAGCAAGCTCAGAGTTTTTATAAGAAAAAATCAGCAAACAAAAAAGCATCAACTACCATCATAAGATTGCACAGTACGAGGATTACCTACGACCGCAGTCTTTTTTGCGTTGTAGACAACTCCCTCGTCAAATGATGAATAGGAGTGGAAATGTGCTAAGCAAATTGCTGAGCAAGTTGTCGTTGTCAAAAAAAGAGGTTTTACTGATTGCACTCGGTTGTTTAATTATGGCATTTGGTATTGTTAATGTTCATGGTCCATCTAAAATAACGGAAGGTGGAGTGATCGGTTTAGTTTTATTCTCAGATAAAGTTTTAGGACTTGATCCTTCTTTAATGAGTATTATATTAGATTTAGTTTGTTACATTTTAGGATTTTCGATGTTAGGTTGGACGTTTTTAAGAAAAGCACTCGTAGCCTCAGGTTTTTTTGCTATTTTTTATAAATTCTTCCTTTGGACGGGTCCAGTAATGATGAGTTTATACGATTATCCGATAATCGCTGCAGTTGTGGGTGGGATATTTATTGGTGTGGGTTGTGGTTTAGTGGTGACTCAAGGAGGAGCCGCTGGTGGCGATGATGCGCTGGCCATGGTGATTTCTAACCGGTTCAATATTTCGCTATCAAGAGCTTATTTGGTAACTGATGGAGTCGTTTTATTGCTTTCCTTAACCTATATTGCGCCAACGCGCTTGATTTATTCTTTACTGACGACTTTAGTTTCTTCCTTTTTAATTGGACAAATTGAAGTTAGAATTACCAAACCAACAAAAGCTATGGAAACCGTTAAAACACTAAAACCCGTTAACCCTGTTGAACACCCTCTAAGTAAAATTTAATTAAATATCTCTGCAGCTCACTCATGTAGTGAGCTCTTTTTTTTTATCAAAATAGTTACTAAAAAAATCTAACTTTTTTCATACATATCAATTTTTTAAAACATTTATTTTTGTTACAATCTATGTAGAAGGAATAAAATTGAAAGGGGTTAATTGACGTGAAGAAAAACAAGCTTTTTAGAGTTACTTTAAGTTTGATGCTAGTTTCAGCCATAAGTTATCCCATTGTGACGCAATTACCAGTTGTATCTGCCGTTACAACCGATCAATCCGTTCAAAGAGAAGGTAAAATGTCCTTAGGGGGAAGTTTAAATGCTGAACAAGCCACCGTCACTCAGCAATTACTAGGTGCTAAAGATGTTACAGCTGAAAACACCATTCGTGTTGATGGTAATATGGTTAATCATTATTTAAATGATGGTTCAAATGCTAATACGGGCGTTTTTTCAAGTGCTTATATTCAACCACAAGCTGAAGGCTTTGGTGTAAGAGTTCAAATTGTGACACCACAAAATATTACGTTAGTTTCAGCGACAACGTATCAAAATGCTGCGATTACTGCAGGGGCTAAGGATGTTCTGGTTCGGATTGCAACGGTAGTGGAAGTTACCGGTGAAGGTGCTCTGGCAGGCGTTTATGCTCTATTGGAAGAGTCAGGTACAACCCTGCAACCAAAAGATATACAAGTGGCTAATAAAGAAATCCAAATTATTGATTCTATAAAAAATAATACGCAAATTAGTGATTATTCTACCAATCAATTTATTACCGATGTGAAAATCAATATTATTAATCAAATCAATCAAAATGTTGAAATTACTGAACAGGAACTAAACTTAATTATTATTAATCAATTACAAGCTCATCAAATTGATGCTACGATTAGTAATGAGTTATTGAATGAATTGATGCAATTTGCTAAAGACTTTTCTGAAACAGAAGCCGCACAAAACACGGATACCATTGAGCAATTGGAATTAAGTGTTGTCGGCAGTAATTGGCCAGAAGTTTTAGCATCGCAAGAAGGAAGCTTAACGGTTGACCAAGCATTGGCTTTAGATAGACCTGATTATTCCGATAATTCTATTTATCATCCGATTATCCAAGCCATGTTAGATGAAGTGTATCTCCTATTGAATCAAGGGGGTGATTTACATCGTGTGTACTCACATACTTTTGTTGTTGAAACCTTGATGCCTCAATTATCTCAAAGTGAACTAGAAGCCTTAAACTATATTCGTACATTGATTTACCAAGTCACTGCTAATACAGATACTGATCGTCAAGCACAAGGGGCACAAAATGGTGTAGAGCAACCTACTTATAAAACCTACCTTACTTATTATTTAAATCAAGCCGCTCAAATTAATCAAGAACCAAGTTTTAATGAGATTATCCAACGCGTTTCTGCAGCAACCGGCTTAGCAGCGGAAGCTTATTCCATCATTGGTGTTACGCAAGATGGTCGTGATGTAACCGTGACTTTTGTTGAAAGTTGGCAAGTCACTGAACCGGTTATTGGGACCTATCGCTTTAACTTAGATAGCTTGGAAGTGGTCGATGTCAATACTCAAGAAGTATTCCCATTAGTCTTTGATTTTGAAGCTGTATATGGAGTTGCTGTTGAAAATTATGCTATCGAAGCTCCAATTCCTGAAGAATATACGGTTCCAAGTGTTGAAAGTTTAGAAGAGTATGAAGTTCCTATTATTGTTGATGAAAGCACTGAATCCATTCCGGAAGTAACTTTACCGGAAGAAACACCTACAGAAGAAGTTTCATCGGAAGAAACAATTACTCCGGAAACAGAAACAAGCGTTGTCGAAGAAACCGTTGAAGAAGTCCCAGTCGAAGAAACCGTTGAAGACGTCCCAACGGAAGAAGTCCCAGTCGAAGAAACGGTTGAAGAAGTCCCAAGTGAAGAAACAGTTGAAGAAGTCCCAACCGAGGAAGAAAACCCAGTGGCGACCATGGCGCTACCTGATTTCTATCAATCTTGGACCGATATCTTAAATGGTATGCCTGCTGAAGGGATTATTAATAATGAGACTATCCTATCGGCCGATTGGGGTGATTATTCTGACAGTCAGATTTATCATCCAATTATCCAAGCAATGTATAATCGCTTCTTTGAACAAGTTCAAATTAATGAGAAAGTACAAGAGTTGCTGTCACATACCTTTGTATTAGAAGAGATGCAACCGAATTTAAGTGCTGATGAGCGAGCAGCTATCAATCAATTAAGATGGTTAATCTACCAATATAATGCTTACACTTGGGAAGCGGATCGTCAACCAGCTTTTGAGCAACCACAATTAAATCTTAAAGATGAGTATCTACGCCGAATTAATAACTACACTCAAGCGATGAATGATTCAAGTGTGCGCGAAATCATTAGTTTGATTAGTCGAACAACCGGCATTAATATGCAAGCTTTTGCTACCGAATATGAAGTTAATGCAGACAATCCAAGTTATTTTGATTTCTACTATTGGGTTGATAATATGCCTGCAGGTGAAATACCTTCTTATACCTATGATTATATTAATCAATTTGTTGGTTATCGTCCGTTAGGACTGGATGCTGAAGGTAATCTAAATGCCGTAGAGCCTATCCAAGCATTTACTTTTGCAAGTGTTTATGGCGTTGATGTAGCAGACGAATATCAACCACAACAAGCCATTGAATATCCTAGCCAGTTACAAGACTACCTTAATGCACAAGAAACTGTCGAAACAGACCAAACACAAGAAACAGTAGAGACAGACGAAGTGGTCGAATAAATAATCAAAATTAACAAGCGCTGACTAAACCAGACAATTTTTCACTATTTAGTGAGAGGTTGTCTGGTTTTTATTTTCTTCAGTTACACGGTATAATAATATTAAACATACTAAATTTACCATCGATTATAAGAGGAGGTTTGTTCTTTGCAGAAAAAACGAAAAAAAGGTCCAAATAGTGACATGGAACAATTGACGGAAGAAGCGCTTTTTGATTTTGAATATATTGCTGGTTATACGTTTTGGGGCTTCCCTTATGGAATAACGAAAGAAGAAGTTGAAACATTAGGCTTAGAGGACGAAACATCGTTTACCCCTACAGATGAAGATTTCCCTTTTTGATAAAAATTAGCTATGACACATAAAAATTTCACTGTAAAGGAGCACGTATGAAACCATATTTTACAGTTAAACGCAGTCTATTTAACCTGATAGTTATGCTTTTTATAGGTGTGTTTTTTACTTTGTTTGGATTATTTTTTAGCAGAATACTTAATCCTTTTACGTTAATCAGTGGGGGGAATTTCCCCGTTTTTGTCTCGAATAGGAATTTCGGTTTTAGTATTTTTACGGCCTTTGGCATATTATTTGCTTTGATCGGTGTAGCATTAACGGCTTATACTTTATATTTGTTGTTTGCCCGGCCAGTAATTCTTACGGCAAGCAGTGAAGAAATTAGGTTTGGGAATGACCGTTATCCAGTTAATCAAATTGAACAATTTGAGATTGTGTCTTATTATTCAAAGTCAGTTGGAAATAATGATGGCATGGAATTTCGCGAATATTTGGTCATCAATGGTAAGAGAGGTGCCAAAAGAATCAACATTCGTCACAAAAAAATTAAAACAGACGAACTAATTCATTTATTAGAAGACTATTATGCTAACATTCCTGTTGTAATTACCTATTAAGGAGGTGTTTTTATGACTGATTTACCGAAAATTGGAAAACCTGCCACGCAAGCTTTGAAGCAGATTGGGATATTTACTTTAGAGGATCTTAGAAAAATTGATTTAGCTAGTCTCAAAAAGTTACATGGAGTAGGTCCTAAAGCAATCGGCCTCTTAGAAGAGGCTATGCAAAAAAATAAGCAACATTTTGCCGACCCCATTGATCTTCCTGTCAACGTCCCCTTTGCCTTATTAGGTGATCTAAGCTGTGATAATGCGCCTAAGAGACGTCAAGTCCGCGATTTTATTATCGGACGGACGATGCAACATAGAGAACTTATGGTGAAAGATTTGCATGAAGCCGTTGAATTTATAACGTTAGGTGAGGGGAGTCAAACAGTAGATCAATTGCTTGCTAGGAATACCTATGCGGATAAGAAAATTGCGAGTTTGACCATTCAATCGGTGTTAAGTCATGGGAAAGAGGCAGCGGCTTTATCAATTATTACTTTTATGGAAGGTGAACAATGGTTTCAGTCTGATTTCATTGAATTTAGTAATCAAAGTAAAAAGGGATTAATAAAGAAAGTCATCTCAATTAATAAATAAAACAACTACCTAGCACCTTGTGGGTGTCAGGTAGTTTAAAATGTCTTAGGTTCTAACCCTACGAAAAATTCCCATTAGAAGAATCGTTAACCAAGTTACTAAAGTAACGATTAAACTGATTTTTTGAATAAATGTCCCCACATAAGTGATTTTCACTTGATGACTGCCATTGGGAATTTGGATTGTTATGAGCCCTTGTTCATGCATTATTTCAGTTGGTTGGTCGTCTATGAGCACTTCATAACCTACATAAGTTAAATTAGGTAATAATACTTTTTCTTGGTCTGAATCAGAAATAAAAAGCCATGTCTGGGATTTATATTCATTAGCGATACGTTCGTGCGTAACGGCTTCACTATGTTGAGGTAACGCTTGTTTATTTTCTCTTAATGTTTGATAATTTGCCTCAACTGGGATGTATTCTCTGCCGCCTCCGACCGAAGACAGGAAAAAATCTGCATAGTTGTCATTGGTAATAAAATTCGTCTGAGCTTGATTAAATTGATGGATGATATTACCAGAATAACTCACAGAAGTTATTAAAATAATAAAACTGGTTAATAAAAATGATTTGATGACTGACATGTTTTCACTAATTTTAACAGTGGCTAATAAACTAGCTGTAAATGTTAAAATCGTTAGCCAACGCCAGGGAAATTGAATAATACCGAAAATGGACTCTTTGATGATCGACCATGGGAAAAGATTGGTGGCAATTACCATAACGATTAAATTGACTATCGTGAGCGATTTGACCAGCTTTGATTGTTGTTTGAAAGAAAAAAACGATACGAGAATGGAAAGTAGTAATAAAATACCTATGTTAGGTTCTAAATTCTCCCATACGGCAGCCGAATTTTTTAAGGATCCGATCACTAAATCAGCCATTGAATAATTCAAGGCATCAAACCAAATCCCATTAGCTTGGGAAAAATTGAATGTAATCGATAAAGATTGTTCCAGCATGGGTAAAAGCGTAAAGGCACATAAAGCAAAAGCAATCAAGGCTGCTTTGATAATTACGAAAACATGTGTCATCGTCAGTTTATGCTTAACTAATAGATAAAAACAAACAGCTAGTAAAACAAGAGCAACAATAAAGGTTGTAATTAAGTGCGAGTATAATAACAAAGCCATTCCGATGGCTAAAACAACGCCATGTTTTGCTTTACCACTTAAGATTTCATAAAAACCCCACAACACTAATGGAATAAAGATGAAGGCTAAAGTTTCACCCAATGCACCTCGTATAAATTGATCTAAGAAGCGATAAGTTGCCGTGGAGTAGATGATGGCAAATATAAAGGCTTTATTGCTTGACTGGAATACTTTGTTCAGCGCAAGATAAGCTGTAAAAAAAGTAGCCAGACTAATGAGCAAATGATAAAGGTAAAAACTATTGATATAAGAGAAACCTAGCCATCGCAAGCCAACATAGGGCAAAAGCAAAATAGATGGGTAAAATAAATCAGCCGCATAGCCATAGCCATTAGCCATGCTAGGGAATATTTTGGGGAAAAAATCACCATTTTGAACAGCAGTAACATAATTTTCAAGGCGTAAACGATGAAAGGCAAAATCATCTTGTACAAAAATTCCATCCAATGCGAAAAAGGGAACAAATATCATAATATGTATGAAGATGCCCGTGATGAAGTAAATAAGGGTTTGATGTTGATAAAATTTTGTTTTTGCGGTTTGTAGAGAGGTTGTTGTGTGAGTAGTAGCCATCAGAGAGCTCCTTTGTAAAAATAATGATATTTTATTTTTAGTTCGTTGAATGCTACCAAAGATTATAACACTAATTGAATCAAATATATCAAGATTGAATTGTTAATTTTAGCAAAAAAGCTTAATAGATTTCCTTGCCTTGCAAGTTGACTGGGTTTAGCTTACAATTAGAATTCATGAACACTGTTACCTTAACTTAACGAAAGGGAGGCTTAGACTCAATGAGGTTAACGATGAAACTCAATCCAAAACCATTTGAGCAAATAGCAAATGGTTCAAAAACGGTTGAAGTTCGATTAAATGATTTAAAGAGAAGAATGTTGCATTTAGACGATGAGATTGTTTTCATTAACACAGCTGATACGACACAAACTTTAACGGTAAAAGTAGTTAACTTGCATCGCTTTAAATCGTTTGAACAGTTATATGAAACAATCCCCTTAGAATCGATGGGTTATCATCCCAGTGAAGTAACGGATGCAAAACCAAGTGACATGGAAGAACATTATCCTAAAGATGCGGATTTAGTCAATGGTGTATTGGCTATTGAAGTCGCACTTTGCGATCCAATCATTTTTGATTAACTAAAGAAAAGGGGACATAAGTATGATGACTAAAAAGAAAATGGTTTATGCTTTAGATCAAATGGCTAAATTAATACCAAATGCTGAAACAGAATTGAAGTATTCGAATACTTATGAACTCCTTATCGCAGTTATGTTGAGTGCACAAACAACGGATAAAGCAGTTAATAAAGTGACACCGAAACTGTTTGAACGTTATCCAACACCGCAAGCTCTGGCAGAATCATCCGCTCAAGAAATTGAGCCCTATATTCAAACCATTGGTCTCTATCGTAATAAAGCTAAATTTGTTTATCAAACAGGTGTACGACTAGTGGAAGCTTTCAATGGAGAAGTACCCAATAATCGGAAAGATTTGGAATCATTACCTGGGGTTGGACGTAAAACCGCCAATGTCATATTGAGTGTGGCCTTTGATAAACCAGCCATTGCTGTCGATACACATGTATCTAGAGTGAGTAAACGCTTAGGTATTGTTTCTGAGGATGCGACACTCAGGCAAGTAGAAGATGCATTAATGGATTTAATCCCTGAAGAACGTTGGGGTGAAGCTCACCAGTTGCTTGTTTTGTTTGGAAGATATTATTGTACGGCACGAAGTCCAAAATGTAGCGAATATTTAAATTTTGATGCATTTATTGAATGATTATTATTTGTATGAATAAAAACACCGTAAGAATCTCGTTTTAATGGTTCTTACGGTGTTTTGTTTATTCACCTAGGGTAATCCACTAATCTCATTATGATCCTGTTGACTGGTAATGTTTCATGCCCTGCTTCCAAAGAAAAGCTACAGGAATAATAAATAAATTAGCTAACAGAGGAACTATGCTTAGCCATTTATTATCAGAACGATTTGTTAAATAGAGTAGGGGATAATATTGAACAAGCGCAATCGGAACAATATAAGTAAAAAATTTCAGTACGTATTCTCCATAGATGGCTAAGGGATACTGCCCGAATTCACGTCCACCATCAGTTAAAATATTCAGCACTTCTAAACCTTCTAAAGTAAAAAAAGATATAGCTGCTCCTAATACAAATAAAGAAGCAAATAATGTGGTTCCGCAAAGAATCATTAATACTAACGTAAGAACTTTACTAACCGTCCACACAATTGAAATAGTTGGCATAATATAAATAAATATTAAGATTGATTGGATGATGCGTCCAATTCGTGTGAGTTCAATAGTAGAACCTAAAACTTGCAAAATTGGATGGCGTGGTCTGACTAAAATGCGGTCAAACTCACCATTGCCAATAATCTGACTAAAGGTATCAAAACCTCTAAAGATTGCCTCAGCTAAAGCATAACTTAAGCTGATAATCGCGAAACAAAGCAATATTTCTTCTAGGGTAAAATCGTAAACTAGTTTGAAGCGATTCATTAAAAAGTATATTCCTATAACAGAAGTAAAGGTTGCGAGAAATTGCCCTAATGTTAACAGAAAAAACGAGCCCTTATGTTGGAGTTGACTTTTCAAATGAATCCGAAAATATTTCCAGTAAAGTGACACTTCTTAGCCTCCTTGTATGACAATCTGTTTTAGTGCTATTTTCATAAAGGAATGACCTAATAAAAATAAAACGACAAACCACAATAATTGTAATCCAAGATAGGACCAATCGGTGATATCCCCACTGTAAATTCTAAAAGGAATGTTTTGCATAAGACCAAACGGTGAGCGTTCAATGACGGTTTGCCATTCAGTAGGAAAAAAAGGTAAGGGTATAACGCCACCAGTTAAAAATTCACCTACAACGACGACAAACATACGAATTCCCGTTGCAGAAAGGGTGAAGATAGCCGAAATATGAACTAACATAGTTATGGAAACAACTAAAAGTGTTGCTAAAAACAGGGATAACATAAATGGACCAAGATTAACCGGTAAGCTAAGTCCATAAGGTTGAGGTATAATGAAGGCAACCATTAACGTCGGAGCAAATCTAAGCAAGGTTCTAGCAACTCTATTAGCTAAACTTCGAATGAACCAATAATTATATAAATCCAAAGGTCGAGCCAGTTCATAAGCCAGTTGACCATTAGCCACTGAAGTAAATAATTCATTATCATAAATCCATAAGGCAAACAAATTCAATAAGGCTTGTTGTAACCAAATATAATCAGTTAATGCACTAAACGACATGGGGAAAGCATTTGGATTCGTGTCATAAAAAGCTTTATACATCAAAATTGACAGAAAGCCCCAGGCAAATTGGGTTACTACTCCAGCCAAAGCAGCGGTTCGAAATTGAATGCTTGACAGAAACCTAATTTTGAAAATAGCTAATCCTCGCTTCATAATTGATATTCCTTATATAAATTCAGTACTAATTCATCTGTTGTTGGCTGATTGATTGTCGCTGAATAGATATCTAAGTGTTGAGCAATAATTTGGATAGCTTCAGTTGCGGATAAGCGATTAAAATCATAATCAAAATGATAGGTATGACCTATTTGGTTTTTTAACGTAATGCCTTTTTGATTTTCCCAGCTACCTGATTGAGCTTGTGCAACAATCGTTTGTGATTGGATACTTTGATGTTTTAATTCTGTTAAACTACCATCTAAAAGAACGTGCCCATTTCCGATTAAAAGAACGCGTTCAGTTAAAGCTTCAATATCTTGCATATCATGGGTTGTTAATATGACCGTCGTTTGTGACGATTGATTCAATTGTTTGATAAAATTGCGAACGGCTAGTTTTGACTGTGCGTCTAAGCCAATCGTCGGCTCATCTAAAAATAAAATGCTAGGTTGATGCAGAAGCGAGGCAGCTAGTTCGCAGCGCATACGTTGACCTAAGCTTAATTGTCTAACCGGTGTTTCTAATAGGTCTCCCAGCATTAGTTGGTCAGATAAGTCGTTGAGTGTTATTTTATAGGCTCTTTGATCAAGTTTATAAATATCACGCAGCAGTTCAAAGGAATCAATAACAGGGACTTCCCACCAAAGTTGTGAACGTTGTCCAAAAACGACACCAATATTACGAACATGCTCTTGACGATCTTTCCATGGGGTCAAACCATTTATCAAACACTCGCCACTGTCTGGGGTTAAAATTCCACTCATTACTTTGATCGTGCTACTTTTTCCAGCCCCATTAGGTCCAATATAGCCGACAATTTCACCTTTACGAATCGTAAAAGAAACATCTACTAGGGCATTGACAAGAACAGTTTCCTTTTTGAATAAAGCTTTCGTAGCGTTCCAAATTCCCGCTTGACGTTTTGCAATCTTGTAGGATTTGTTAATGTTGTTAAGTTCAATCACGGTAACCCTCCTTTACCTACTTTTGGAGATACAATTATAGCTTAATCTTGTTTCAAAAACCACTCTAAAAAACCAACCATTCATATCTTATAAACGGTTGGTTTTTTACTTTAATAAATAATCCCATAGCTAAATAACCCTATCATCGCAGATAGCAAAGATATGTAGTCAAAAAATCAATCTAGTGACCAGTCGATGTCTGGTCCTTTTGGAATAATTCCATTCGGGTTAATAGTAGGATGGCTGGCGTAATAATGTGTTTGAATGTGTTTAAAATTGACGGTTTCTTTTACGCCTGGGAAATGATAAAGTTCCCGCGCATATCGCCAAAGATTAGGGTAGTCAACTAATTGCTTCTTATTACATTTAAAGTGACCAAAATAGACAGGATCAAAACGTACAAGGGTTGTAAATAAGCGCCAATCGGCTTCTGTAATTTGGTCTCCAACCAGATAAGGCTGTTTGCCTAAAAGTTCTTCAAGTTCATCCAATGTATTAAATAAGTTATCAAAGGCTTCTTCATAAACAACTTGTTTAGTTGCAAAACCAGCTTTATAGACACCGTTGTTAACATTATCATAGACTTTTGCATTGATAGCATCTATTTGGTCTAATAAGGGTTCTGGGCTATAGTCTCCTTCTTTAGCTCCTATTTCATCAAAGGCTGAATTTAACATACGCAGAATTTCAGCTGATTCATTATTAACAATGGTTGCTTGCTTTTTATCCCATAAAACAGGGACCGTGACACGACCTGAATAATTAGGATCAGCAGCTAAATACACTTGATAAAGATAATCCGCTTGATTAATTGGATCGGCAATTACACCATCCATTGGTTCAAACGTCCAACCGTTTTCGAGCATGATTGGATTGACAACGGAAACAGAAATCATATCTTCTAACCCTTTGATTTGACGCATAATTAATGTTCGATGCGCCCAAGGACAGGCATAGGAAACATACAGGTGATATCTGCCTGATTCGGCTTTAAAACCACCTTCACCACTGGGACCTGGGCTACCATCTTTCGTTACCCAATTTCTAAATTGTGAATCTTTACGAACAAATCTTCCCCCGGTCGTTTTCGTATCATACCATTGATCCTTCCATTCACCATTAACAAGTAATCCCATCTAATCTTCCTCTCTGATCAGTTTGATAACTTAAGTATACAAATGAATAGCATTTCATGCAAAGTATTCGCTGAAACTTTTACTAAGGAGGGGAAAATGATAAGATGTAATTAATACATTTTTGAAAATAAATAGGAGGACATTATGATTAGCCAACATCATCATATTTCAATGTTTTCACATAATTTAAAGGATACAGATTATTTTTATACACATATTCTGGGTATGAGAAGAGTAAAAATCTCAGTTAATCAAAATTTACCAACCATGTACCATGTATTTTATGGCGATCGTTTAGGTAGCTCTGGAAATGATTTGACATTTTTCGATTATTCTAAAGCGGAAGCTAAAAGACCAGGGACAAATGCACATACTTCCGTTGGTTTATTAGTTGCAAATAAGGACGCTTTAGATTATTGGTCACAACGCTTGGATGCTTATAATGTTCTCAATGAAAAAGAAGATTATTTTGGGGAGGAAACACTTAAAGTCATTGACCCAAGTGGAGTCATACTACGTTTATTCATTAATGCAGATGGCTACTTATATCAAGACTGGGAACCATGGGATCAAAATGATATTAATCCAGCTTTTTTAATTCAAGGAATGGGCCCCGTCGAAATAACGGTTCGCGATAAAGAAGCTTTAATCCAAACCTTAACGTCATTATTTGATTATAAAGTGGTAACAAATACCGATATCTTTGCACGTTTACGTCCAAAGATGGATTCAATTTTTGGCGAGATTAATATAATAGAAAAAGCAGGAAGAATTGAAAAAGCTGGGTATGGAACAATTCATCATTTAGCTATTTATTTAGAAGCCGATTCATTAGCAAAGATTGAAATTGATTTAAAAGCGGCTGGATTCAAACCAAGCGTGTATGATCGTTATTATTTTTCAAGTTTATATTTTAGAGATCATAATGGTGTTATGTTTGAAGTAGTGGCAAAAAATGAAGCTGGCTTTTTGACTGATACGGAGGAAGCACTTTTAGGTAAACAGTTAGATTTGCCTCCATTTTTAGAAGGAAAACGTCAAGAAATAGAAGATGCGTTAGCACCCATTCAAAGCTGGGTTAGCGATGATGTAACTGCATCGGATTAAGTTGTTTAATAATGAAGGGGGAGTTTTATTGAAGAAAAATGAAAAAATTACCATTTTTAACATAGTTTTAGTCATGATTGGCCTTTTAATTATCATTCATTGGAGCACTATAATTGGTTATATTGGTGTCATTTGGACCGTGATTTTTCCAGTCATTTTAGGAGGAATGATCGCTTTTGTTATTAATTTATTGATGAAGCGCATTGAAAACATTTTATATCCTAATTATAAAAACAAATTAGCCGAGGTAACGCGGCGACCGTTGGCAATTCTATTATCATTTGCTATTATTTTATTGGTCATTAGCGTCATTGTTATGCTAGTTGTTCCTCAGCTTATTTCGGCAGTATCAACGTTGGTAGATGTTTTACCAGAAGTCGTTGCCAATTTAGTGTCGTGGTTAGAAGGACAAGAAGATTTAATACCGATCATTAATGAATATACTTCAAATATTGATTGGCAATCGATATTGTCGGATATCATCTCAGCTGGGAATGAAGTATTCCAACGGATTGCTAGTTCATCCGTGTCTATACTTACAACTTCTGTTAGTGCAGTGACCAATATTGTTTTAGCCCTCATGTTTAGCTTATATATTTTAATGTCAAAAGAAAAATTAGGTCAACAATTCAATGATATGCTAGAGGCTTATTTGCCTACCGGTGTTAGAAATTTGGTATTGAATATTTTTACTTTAATGAATTATATTTTTTCTAAGTTTATTTCTGGGACAGTTATCGAAGCCGTTATTTTAGGCTTATTAGTCACAATCGGTTTATCTATTTTACAAATTCCTTACGCAACGATGTTAGGTGTTTTGCAGGGAACCTTAGCCTTCATTCCAATGATTGGCGCTTTTGTGGCTGGTGCGGTCGGTTTTATTATCTTATTATCCGTTTCTCCCACTCAAGCCGTTGTATTTCTAATATTTGTCATTATTGTCCAACAATTAGAAGGCGATTTTATTTATCCGAGGGTTGTTGGGGATTCCATTGGTTTACCGGGTATGTGGGTTCTATTTGCGGTTACAATTGGTGGCGGACTATTTGGAATCACTGGGATGCTAATAGGTGTTCCTACCGTGGCAACTATTTATAGTTTGATTGAGATTGATATCCGCTATCGCAAACAAGTTAAGAAAAGCTTGGTTAATGACAATCGATTAGATAAGAATAAAACAGAAATTAAATTATTAAATCCTTTGCGAAAAGAATTATTAACGGCTACAGAAATTAAAGCATTACAATAACTATCGAAAAGGCTAAGCAAATAGTATCTGCTTAGCCTTTTTGTCATTAAATACCTTCAAACAAAGCTGTCCCAATTCTAACAATCGTCGCTCCTTCACTTAATGCAATCGGATAGTCATGTGACATACCCATACTTAATTCATGGCAAGGGGCATACGCTAAATTTTGTTGACTAATTGTCATTTGTAATTCTTTTAATGTTTTGAAAATTTGATGTAACGCATCATCGGTTGCTTCATAGGGTGCCATCGTCATTAAACCTACAATTTTAATTTTATCAAATTGGCTCAATACATGGATTTGGTCAATTAGTTCTTCTGGCTTAAATCCAGCCTTACTTTCTTCACCGCTCACATTAACTTGAACAAAGCATTTAATTTCATGGTCAGCACGTTTTTGAATTTCTTTAGCTAATGAGAGTCGATCCAGTGAATGAAGATAATCGATTTGATTAATGATAGTTCTAACTTGACGCGTTTGAAGTCTACCGATGAAATGCCATTCAATCGTTTTTTCTAAGGAACTAAGTGCCGCTTGCTTTTCGAGTAATGCATCGCTGCGATTTTCTCCAAATGCGATAACACCTAGTTCAGCTAAGGCTTTTATGGTTGAAGCATCGACTGATTTTGTGACGGCTAACAATTTAGCCTTTGGATTAATTTGATCGATTGACTTCTTGATTTTGTTAAGGTTCTCGGATAATTGTGTCATTTATTTACCTCATTTTACATTTATTGTTTGAATGAACATACTTTATTCTATGTTTATTCAAATTTTGTTTAGTTTCTTTCGATATACTTATGATAATACAACTAAGGAGATGATTACAATGTTTGCTACCAATTATCAGAAATTCAATCGTGGGCGTTTAAAAAGATTTCTTGTCATTTTGTTGAGTTTACTATCGATAAGCATTATTTCATTAGACCCTTTTGCAACGGTTAATGCCCAAAATAGCAACTATCCTTATGCTGTTCCAAGTTTAAATGGGACGGTAACATTTGAATTTTGGGGTAATCAAGTCCCTTTATCTATCTCTTTAAGTGTCAGCGAGACGGATCCTACAGTTGGAACGTTAACCTATCAAGATCATAGCCAAGCTTTTTCACGTTATATTTATCAAGTTGATATAAATTCAGTTGAGACCACACCCATACAACTTACCAATTACTTAGGTGAAACACGGACCATTAACGCCAATACGCAACTGACCTTACAAGTGTCAACGAATCAAATTGCCATACCTACGAGTTATTTGTTTGTTAATAGCAATGGGGGCTTATCGCTAGCAACAACTGTACCATCGTATTTAACGCAGACGATATCGAGTGACCAATATTTTGAATTAACGCAAATGGATGGCCCCATAGTCACAGAAGATTTCGATACTAGTTATGCCGTGGCACAATCAGATTGGACAAATGACTTCTATTTTGATCATGTCAATATGCCAACCAAAATAAGTGTCTATTATAATGATCAAACCGAAAATCAAGGAACGGTGACCTTTGAATCGGGTCAGCAAACCGTCACCTATCAAGCTGTTTTTGAGACAATCCCACAAGTTAATTTTCGAATGGAATCAACATTGAGTGGAGTCGAACCCATCCGGTATATCAAAGCCAATACACGGATTCGATTGAGTCAACCATCTAATCAGAGCCTACCCGCAGAGTTGGGGGATGACTTGTATCTATTTTATAACAAAAAAGGTGGTATTTCTTTAGCGACAACGCGTTTCACTAGCAATGGATTAGGCACAGAATATGATTTGAAAGCTGAAGCAGTAGCCAAATAATATAAGTAAAAAGAAAGTTCAAAACTAGTTTTTAATACTAGCTTTGAACTTTTTTATTGTTTTAAACGATTGACATCAATAAATAAAATTATGTATAAAATATTTTCTGCAACCATAAATATAATTTTTCTAATAAACAAAACATGAGATAACTGACTAAAATTGAAGCAGGAACATAAATTATGTCGGGTGTATTAGGAAAAACGGGTTTTCGTACTAAGTAAAAATAATTTCCATCAATCAATGGATTTAAAAAGTATACAAACAGAACGTAGATACTCAACCAAAATATGGCCATATACTTATCCTTTTTCTGAAGTTTCATATCATAGGCAAACATGGCATAGTAAGGCAGTAATAAGGTGATGACATGATTAGTGATAAAGCTAATTCCTAGTGGATGCGTAATATGTTGAATTTCCGTTGGTAAAGCAAAGCTCATCCAAGCAAAGCCACTATAATAATAAATCAAAGGAAATAGGGTTCTATTTTTCGTAATAAGGAAGATTATTCCAAGGATTGTATTGATACGGCTGATATGAAGGGGCAATGAGTCACCTAATGTGAAATTCCCTGTAAAAAAGTAGGTACCATAAAGCAAAATTTGCTGTGCAATACTAACAACTAATATTGTAGGCGTCAACCAATGACGATATTGCTTAATCTTTCTATTTAAACGAAATAAAATAATTGCAAAAAAGACTAAAATTAGGATATAAATCCAATGCTCAATACTAAAAAGAGTAATATAGTCCTCCATTAAATACCACCTTTAAATTTTAATATAACCAAAAGCATTTTAACATAGTGAAAAGCAAAAAGACAAAACTAGTGCATAGTTAAAATTAAATCGTAATCATTGTGATTAAATATAGTGATATTTTTGCTTGCTTAATTCATCTGAAGGGTGTATAATTTGGTTAAACAATCAAGCGAACGTTTAATCGAATGAAGATGGAGGAATTTATATGGATGCTAATGTTCATAACGAAAATAATCACGCTTGTCACAACCATAATCATGATCACAACCATGACCATGATCACAACCATGACCATGATCACAACCATGACCATGATCACAACCATGACCATAATCACGGTTCTACGCCAATCATGGCTTATTTCACTGGATTGATTTTGGCCATTATTGCTTTGTTATTAGATGATAATTATTTACTGATTAAAAATATTTTATTTATTTTCGCAACCATCGCAGCAGGCTACCATGTAATTATTCTTGAAGGTGTGACTGAAACGATTGAGAATTCAAAGAAAGAAGGGCGTTTCACCCCGAATTCACATATTCTAATGGGATTAGCCGCAATCGGCGCAACGATTATTGGGAATTATTGGGAAGCAACCTTGCTGATGTTAATCTTTTCAGGAGCTCACTTTTTAGAAGAATATGCTGAAGGACGTAGTCGGAGAGAAATTACGCAATTACTAAAAATGAACCCGACCAAGGCTCGTTTAATATCAGAAGATGGGAGTGTTCAGCAAGTTGAAGCTAGTCAACTTCAAATTAAAGATAAAGTAAAGGTTTTAAATGGGGATCAAATTCCCATTGATGGTGTTATTTTAGAAGGTTCAACTTCCATTGATGAATCGGCTATTAATGGTGAAAGTATTCCTTTAGAGAAAAATCCAGGTGATGTCGTTTTTGCTGGAACTATAAATGGGAATGGGACTTTTGTCATGGAAGTAACTAAAACGAATGAAAATACCGTCTTTTCAAAGATTATTGATTTGGTAAGTCAAAATCAACATAATCAAACAAAAGTGGCGGGAATAATCGAACGCTTTGAACCGCGTTATGTTAACTTAGTTATTATGCTCGTTTTATTTGTCATGTTTGTTAGTCCGTTATTTTTAGATTGGGGATTTGATGAAAGTATTTATACGGGCTTAGTATTATTAGTAGCTGCTTCACCCTGTGCTTTAGCTGCAGCAACGGTTTCAGTCACTTTGTCGGCAACATCAAATTTGGCTAAACAAGGCGTTTTATCTAAAGGCAGTGCCTATTTAACCCAGTTTGGATCGACTAAGGCCATAGCCTTTGATAAAACGGGCACCTTAACTAAAGGTAAGCCATCTGTAACTGACTATGAGTTTAATGATGAAATGGTTGATGAATCATTTATTATTGATATAGTAGTTTCACTTGAAAGCCAATCCAATCACCCCTTAGCAGAAGCGATACTGACTAAATTTTCTGCTAATAATACCTATCCTTTAACCGTTACTAATCAAACGGGTAAAGGCTTAATGGCCGAATATTTAGGTAAAAATTATCGTGTTGGTAAACCTTCGTCATTTCAAAATGTTTCTACAAAAATCGACAAGATGATGGAAAAACTTTCCAATGAAGGAAAGACCGTGGTTTATGTAGCGGTGGATGAATTAGTTGTTGGATACATAGCCTTGATGGATATGCCTAAAGAAAACGCTGAAGACACGATTAATTATTTTAAAGACAATGGCATTAAAACCATCTTAATCACAGGCGATGCTGAATTAACGGGTCAAGCTGTGGGGGATAAGCTTGGGGTGGATCAAGTCATGGCGAATGTTATGCCAGAAGATAAATCGCAAAAGATCGATCAGTTAAAAAGCCAATATGGTATTACTACAATGGTAGGTGATGGAATCAATGATGCGCCTGCGTTAGTAAATGCAGATATTGGCATGGCGATGGGCGAGGGGACTGATGTAGCTGTTGAAGTTTCAGATATCGTTTTGATGAAAAATGATTTGTCAAAGTGTATTTATACACATAAATTATCTAAGAAAATGAATCGTGTGATTTGGCAGAATATTATTTTTTCTATGGCTGTGGTTGTTTTTCTCGTCATCGTCACCTTGTTAGGTTTAACGGATATGGCTATTAGTGTAATCATTCATGAAGGTAGTACGTTAGTAGTTATCTTCAATGGCTTGCGGTTATTGAGAAAAATTGATTAAATGAAGTTGAAACAAAAAAACGTCTTTTCCATTACTTGAAAGACGTTTTTTTATTTTGTGCTATATTAAGCTAATGAAAATTTGTTGAAATAAGTTGTCAATGTTATGATGGGTATAATTGAATTTTTAGTTGATGACTGAAAAAGATGGGGGTTTAATGATGTCTCGTAGAAATAATCATTATTTAAAAATGGAAACACACTATTTACCAATACCATACTATAAGGAAAATCGGCGCATTCGCGTTTTATTACCAAAGGACTATGAGAAAGATACGTGGGCTAGTTATCCCGTCCTCTATATGCATGATGGCCAAAATGTCTTTTATAGTAAAGAATCTTATTCAGGCTATTCTTGGAAAGTTATTCCAACCCTTAAAGAACAGACAAGTTTACCCAAGATGATTGTCGTTGGCATCGATAATGGTGGGATTAAGCGCCTAGATGAGTATGGACCTTGGCAAACAGACTTACCTAATTTACAAAATGATTATGTAGTTGGTGGTGTTGGAATGGCTTATGGTGAATGGGTTGTCAATGAACTTAAACCTTTCATTGACAGTCAATATCGAACCAAAAAAGAAGCGAAGCAAACACTCTTGGCTGGAAGTTCTATGGGGGGATTGATTACGGCTTATATGGGGTCTGCTTATCCTGATGTTTTTGGGACAATTGGCGTTTTTTCGCTAGCATCATGGTTTAGTCAGAGGGATTTTCTTGACTTTGTCAGTCATCATCCAATCCCATCAGAAAATAAAATTTACCTGCAAGTTGGTACTAACGAAGGTGATGATGTGGATTCGTCCATGCTGAATGAAAAAGTTAACCAAGTGTATATTGATACGACCTTAGAGTATTATCAATCATTGATTGGTCAAGGAGTTGGATTAAATCAAATTTGGTTACGTATTTTAGCTGACGAAATCCATCATGAAAAATATTGGGCGGATCATTTTTTAGAATTTTTGTTATTTGCTTTTGAGTGAAGAAAAATAGGAGGTAATATATGGTCGATCGGATTCCTTGGAATCAATATTTCCTTTCCCAAAGTCTAGTCTTGTCATTAAGAAGTACTTGCCAACGCTTAATGGTTGGAGCTGTTATTGTTCGTGAACACCGAATGATTGCCGGGGGATATAATGGTTCTGTAAGTGGTGAAGAACATTGTACACAGGTAGGTTGCTATTTAGAAAACGGTAGATGTGTACGGACAGTACATGCTGAAATGAATGCTATTATTCAATGTAGTAAGTTTGGAGCAAGTACTCAAGGAGCAGATATTTACGTCACACATTTTCCGTGCCTAAAATGTACGCAAGCGATTATTCAAGCGGGTATCAAACGAATCATCTATTTGTATGATTATCATAACCATGAGTATGCGTTAAGACTAATTAAACAAGCTGAAATTGAAGTGTTAAAGGTAGAATTATCCAATGACATATTTCAGCAATTGGCTAATTTTAACGAATTAAATCTTCGAAAAGAAAGTTTAGACTAAAAAGAGAAAGGCTCTCTAGATGAGCCTTTCTCTTTTTTTACATAGTTAAACCAAATTATTGTTGTGCTGCATCGATAATAGCTTGGATGTATCCACCAGCATCCACTAAAGTTGCTCCAGAAACGACATCTGCTACATTACCTTCTTCACCTAAACCTTCAAGTTCAGCAACAGCTTCTTCTAATTCAGCTATTGTTTTACCAGAAACAAATTCAGAAATAGCAGCCATGTTGTCAATGTAGCTAATTGTTGAACCAGCATTTTCAGTCATCATTGCTGAATAGCCTTCAGAATCCATTAATTTAGAAACTAAAACAGTTCCTTCAGGATAATTTTCACCAAATTTACCATCTGAATTAGGTACACCTGTCCAATCTTCACCTTCAACAAATTGGAATTCATCGATGGAGCCACTTAATACCGTATCACCATCAACAACTGCCGTTGCAATTGCAAATGAACGTGTACCATGTGGGGCAGCTAACGTTTGTTTAATTTCTGCATTTTCAGCATTTGCAATGGCAAACTCAAAACCATTATTAGCTGTATCTACGACTAGCTGTAAATAGCCGGATGAATCGACTAATGTTGCACCAGAAACAACATCAGAAACATTGCCATCTTCTCCAAGAGCCGTTAATTCAGCAATTGATTCTTCTAGTTCAGCTAATGTTTTGCCAATTGCAAAATCTTGTAAAGCATCTAAGTTATCGTTATAAGTTACGGTTGCTCCTGCATGCTCAGTCATCATTTCAGAATAAGCATCTGAATTTAAACGTTTGCTCGCTAAGTTATAGCCTTCAGGATAATTTTCTCCAAAGCCTTCATCAGAGTTTGGAACACCTACCCATTGATCACCTTCAACAAATTGGAATTCATCTAGCTGAACATCGACAATCGTTTCGCCATTTAAAACAACAACAGCTGTTCCAAATGATTGATTACCATGAGGGGCACCATAGCCTACACGTACAGTTAAGCCTTCTTCTTGAGCTTGAACAATTATTGGAGATACATTAACAAAACTAGCGGTTGACATAGCTAGAGGGCCAGATAACAAAACAGAAGCTAAAAGACTAACACCGACAAATTTAATTTTTTTCATGTGAAAACTCCTTTGATTTAGTATAAATTAATTATATACTAACACGTGAAAAAATGCACTATAAAATTTGCTTATTTAATCATATTATAATATATGTAAAGTCTACATAAGTATAAATTTCATAAAGTTTTCCATCTAAGAAAACGCTTTATATCGGTATTTTCGAAAGAAAAATCGCTAATTATATAAATAAATTATATACTTTATGATAATAATCAATTCTAAATAAAGCGATACATTTAATGAAATAAAAGAAATGTTTTATTGCAATTAAACTAAATATAAATAATAGGCTTTTAAAAAGAAATATTCCGCCTAATAAGGTATAATAAAATAACGATAAGAATGATTATGGAGGATATTTAATGGGAAAAAGAGGGTTCGATAAATTTAAACCAATATACGGTGTTATTATTCTAGTCATAGTTTTTGCTATTATTTATTTTGGTGGCGTATGGTATTACCAATCTCATTTCTTACCAAATACACGTTTCAATTCGATATCCATTGGTAATGACTCAGTTGTCTCTGCACAAGAGGAACTGACCAAGCAATTAAACCAAAAGGAAATTGTTTTTTCTGAAGGTGAAAATGCACTTGGCTTTATTAATCTTGAACAATTGGATGTACAAGTTAGTGCGACCAATCAACTCAATGAATTATTAGATCATCAATCAACATTTGGTTGGCCACTTAATATGCTTAGATTACGTAAGCAAGAAGTGAATGATGCGACTCTTTTGACTTATGATCAAACAATGCTAAATGGATTAATCCATACGTTAAAAGTTGATAATAGTAGCCGAACAAGCTCACAAGATGCTTATATAGCTAATACCGATGACAATGGCTTTCAAATAATTTCTGAGGTAGAAGGTAATCAAGTGGATAGTACTTCTTTAAGTCAAGCAATAACATCCAATGTTTTAGAGAATGAGACGGAACTTGAATTATCCAATGCATACATTAAACCTGATGTTTATCAAGATGATGAAAATCTAACCCTATTGATGACTGAACTAGATAAAATGCAAAATACAGAGATTGTTTTAGAATTTAATCATAACGAAGTTCAGATTCCTAAAAATGACATTGCTAGCTGGATTTATATGGATGAGTCTGGAAATCCTGAGGTAGATAAAGCCCTTGTTGAAGAGTATTTACTAGCTTTAAATCGTGAATATGCTAGTTTATTTCAAACTGCTACTTTTAACAGTACTTATTCAGGTGAGATAACCATTGAACCTGGAACTTATGGTTGGTATATTGATCGCTTTGGCGAATCAGAAGCAATCATTGCTAATTTACATGAAGGTGGCTCTTATCGAAGAGAACCGATAATTGGTGGAAGTGGTTATATGACTGATTCTTATTATGGTGACAGCTATGTTGAAGTTTCAATTCCACATCAAAGAATGTGGGTCTATATAAACGGAGAGGTGGCTATAGATACCCCTATTGTGTCTGGTCTACCTGGAACAAGTACAGTACCTGGTTCTTATCAGGTATGGTTTAAAGAAGAAGATTCAACCTTAGTGGGTTATAATCCAAATACGGAATTAGATTATGAAGTGCCAGTTGAATATTGGATTGCTTTTGATGATCAAGCCCAAGGCATTCATGATGCGAGTTGGCAAGCCTCATTTGGGGGCAATGCCTATTTAAATGGCGGGTCGCTTGGATGTATTAATACGCCGCCAGCAATAATGGGACAAGTATTTGAGTTAGTCTACGTAGGCATGCCCGTCATTGTCTATTAGATCAAAATAAAAAGCCTAAGTGCACGGTTGTGCATCTAGGCTTTTTTACTTACTAATCGTTATCAAAAACATGGTCGTAGGATACGTCATAACCTTTCACATCTTGTTTGTAAATTCTTACAATTTTGTTAAGTTTATGTAGTGCTTCTTCATATTTATAAATGGCAGACATGATGTGAATAATACCGTTTGTGTCAAAATAATCGGCGTGTTCATCTTTACCATCTAAATTAAACCAGACTTCGTCAAAAAACTTATTCACATACTTCTTACGATATTCAGGTGTTATGTGCATAAAATTAACATTTTCAGGCGCTATTTTACCACTGAGTTTCATCATGATTTGTTCATGGGCAGTCAATAAAATTTCAATACGTTCACGAATCATTATGCGCATTTCATCTGGGAAATTGTTATATAGATAATCATTTTTATGCAACACTTCACTCAAATCAACGGTCACTTCAATTGTGTTTCTTAAGTGTCGGTATACGACGAGCTTTTTAGCTAACTTATAACGATTTTTCTTTGTTAACACTAATTCATTGCTAATTAAGTCATATAATGAGGATAAACGAATGATTTGTCCGCGACTCCAACGAATATCACGATGCATATAGGAATAATCGGTGTTTTTACGTAAAGTAGCTCGTATCAAAACTAATGTCTCTGAAGTTAGATACTCTAACGTTTGATAAAAATTTGAATCATATCGTGGTGGATAAACTAGCCAATTAATGATAAAGGAGACAACAACCCCAATTAATGTTTCAAGAACTCTGTTAATTGCCACCCCTACATAATTTGGATCGTCACTTAGCATGATGACGATGACCGTAACAACAGCTAAACCAATCATGTCATTGAGATTGATTGCTGTTAAGACGGCAATCGTCAAAACGGTAGCAATCCCTACGGATATATAAGGGGGAATGGGTGTATAATCAAAGATATAAATCATGATGATACTAATAATACCTCCAATTGCAAAGGAAGTAGTTCGACTTATTAGCGTTTCATACGATTTTCTTACGGATGGCATGGTCGAAAGTGTCGCTGCGATACCGGCGAGACCTCCAGTTGAGTTGGGTAATAAATAGGTAGCGAGTAATATAGAGATGGATACGGCTAAACCTGTTTTGATAATACGAGGGCCAATTTTTACAGTTCTAAGTTTCATCTTAGACTCCTTACTTGTAACTTTATATATGTCTATACATTAATCATAATGGATAATTCTGTAAATTCAAGATATTAAAACGGATTTAATAAAATTTATTTATATTTTTAGTAAACTTAATCATAGATTAGCTTGTTTTGATAAAAATCTGTTATAATGAGTTCAAATGATTTAATCGTTAGGAAGTGATTTTATGTCAACATCACATATACAAACAAAACCAGAATTACACCAAGCAGAAGAACACGATCACCATAAAAGTGACAATGAACATTTATTTGAGGAGGTTATTCAGGAATTGAAAGATAAACATATTCGTATAACTGCTCAAAGAGAAGCAATCATCAAATATTTGATTGAGAGTGAGACTCATCCTACCGTTGAACAAATTTACCAAGATTTATTGCCTCATCACAAGAGTCTCAGTTTAGCAACCGTTTATAATAATTTAAAAACACTAGTAGATGAAGGTTATGTTTATGAAATGAAGTTTTCAGATGTAACTAGTCGCTATGACTTTATTCGTCATCAACATGGGCATATTATTTGTACTAAATGTGGACGAGTTTCGGATTTTGATATTCCTAATATCAGCCAAATCCATGCAGCAGCACGCGAACAAACACATTATCTAGTCAATGGAATGAATCTTGAAATTCGTGGGATTTGTCCAGAATGTCAAAAAGATTTGTAATATTTAATGTCAATAAATTTAGACGACAAATGAAGGGATTATGATCCTTCCATTTGTCGTCTTTTTTCTATAACAAAATTAATAAAGACTAGGCTTATAGGTTAACCCAATAGCTTTTTCCATACGACTTAAAGTTCTCGTTGCCGTCTCGTTAGCCGTCTTAGCACCTTCAACTAGAATATCGGTGAGTTCTTGACTGTTAACTAATTGATGATATTTTTGTTGAATAGGCTCAAATGTTGCAACAACTTGATCAGCAACATCGGATTTGAACTTACCATAACCTAGTGAATGGTATTCATTCACTAAATCATCAATCGAGCGATTACTTAATGCAGAATAAATATCTAAGAGGTTACTAATGGCGGGTTGATTTTCTTTATCGTAATTCACTTCACCGACAGAATCCGTTACTGCACTTTTAATTTTTTTAATGATTGTCTTGGGTTCATCTAACATGGAGATAAATGCTTTAGTATTTGCATCTGATTTGCTCATTTTACTTGTGGGATCTTGTAAACTAAGTATCCGCCCACCACTCTTTGGAATCATAGGTTCAGGTTTAACCAATAAATCTTTCCCGTTACCATAGCGATTATTAAACCGATCGACAAAATTACGGGTTAATTCTAAATGCTGTTTTTGATCTTCCCCAACTGGAATGTATTGTGCATCGTATAGAATTATATCTGCTACCATAAGAGCTGGATAGGCTAGTAAACCAGCGCTGACAACTTCTTGTTTTTGGGCTTTGTCTTTGTATTGGGTCATACGTTCCAACTCGCCGACTCCAGTTTGACAAAGAACAATCCAAGCAGCCTGAGCGTGAGCTGGAACGTCTGATTGTATAAAAATGGTTGATTTTTGGGGATCTAATCCCATTGCGATGTAAAGTGCTGCTAACAAACGTGTTGTTTGGGATAAGGTTTTTGGGTCTTGATAAACAGTGATGGCATGTTGATTGACAATACAATAAGTCGTTTCGTAGTCATCTTGTAAATCAACAAACCCTTTCATTGCTCCAATATAGTTACCGATAGTCGGGATACCAGAAGGCTGTACGCCAGAAAAAATAGTCGGTTTCATAGAAGAAATTGCCTCTTTTCGTCATTATCTTTTACCTTATCATAACACAGAAACTAGATTAATTGATATTCCCATAAAAAAAACAGTGGTTTCTATAGTGATTTTATTGAAGTTTAATAAAAAAATCTAATTGAATTTTCGACTATAAAACCAATAATTACGAATTATTTTTCAAAAGAATATTCAGGAAGGTTGATATATCAGCTTAAAACGCATTCATTTGATTTGCATTATAATTTATTGACTTAACTAATTGATAACTATTGAGATAAAATTATCTAATAAAGTAAGGTTTTATAGATTTATTTTATCAAAAAAGGCTTGTATATCAACGTGTTCAATGCTATAATGATTTTGTATTAAAGTTTCGGCTTAATTTAAATTTAATTTTTATTTAAACTATTCTTTGATACAACGCACGTATTAAGTAAGAAGCTAGGCAACACGTTACATTTAGTCAATGAGAAAGGAAGATTCTTTATGGTAACATTGTACGTAACGCCAAGCTGCACGTCTTGTAGGAAAGCTCGAGCATGGTTAGAAGAGCATTCGATTCCATATGTAGAACGAAATATTTTTACTGAGCCTCTTTCTTTAACTGAAATCAAAGAGATTTTAAGAATGACCGAAGAAGGTACAGAAGACATAATTTCTACACGTTCGAAAGCTTATTCTGAGTTAGAAGTTGAAATTAGCGAGTTACCATTGAATGAGTTTTTCAAAATGGTACAAGAACAACCAGGTTTGTTACGCCGTCCTATTATGATTGATGAAAAGAGATTGCAAATAGGCTTTAACGAGGATGAAATTCGTCGCTTCCTGCCGCGTGAAGTAAGAGCATTAGAATTGCAAAAAGCACGTGCCTTAGTTAATGAATAAGTAATTGAATTAAGGCAAAAGTATTTAACTATCTATTGACGCTCAAAATCCTAACTGTTCATACTAGTAAAACCGTCATTTTAATCATAAGTACTCGAGTGCTTATTGTTGTATTAATAATTCAAAAGAGACTGCTGCATGACAAAATGCTACAGTCTCTTTTTTTGTATAAAAACAATGGTTAATTAAAGCCATTAACCAACGGAACCTTCCATTGAATAAGCAATTAAACGATTTAATTCTACGGCATATTCCATGGGTAATTCTTTAGTAAAAGGCTCAACAAAACCCATAACAAGCATACCCGTGGCTTCTTCTTCTGTTAAACCTCTACTCATTAAATAGAAAAGTTGTTCTTGCGATATTCTAGAAACTTTCGCTTCATGTTCTAAAGTCACTTGCCCATTATGAATTTCATTGAATGGAATGGTGTCAGATTTTGATAATTCATCCATAATAATCGTATCACACTCGATATGTGAAATTGAGCCTTCGGATTTTTTTCCAAAATAGACTTGACCGCGATAATTAACTTCACCACCATCTTTTGCAATCGACTTTGAAGTAATTGAACTAGAGGTATGGGGGGCATAATGCATCATCTTCGCACCCGTATCCTGTATTTGACCTTTACCAGCAAATGCCACCGATAACATTGTCCCGCGGGCTCTTTCACCTAACAAATAGACGCTAGGGTACTTCATGGTTACTTTAGAACCAAGATTTCCGTCAATCCATTCCATGGTTGCCCCTTCATAAGCGTGGGCTCTTTTAGTGACTAGGTTGTATACATTATTGGACCAATTTTGAATGGTTGTATAACGACAATAAGCATCTTTTTTTACAATTATCTCTACAATTGCAGCATGCAAGGAAGCTTTAGAATAGGTTGGGGCGGTACAACCTTCAACATAATGAATACTAGCTCCTTCATCTACGATAATTAAGGTCCTTTCGAACTGACCCGATGACTCATTGTTAATACGGAAATAGGTTTGTAAGGGGATCTCACATTTTACACCTTTTGGAACATAAATAAATGTTCCTCCACTCCAAACGGCGCTATTTAAAGCTGCTTCAAAGTTATCCGTTGGAGGAACGACACTTCCAAAATATTCTTTAAATAGTTCCGGGTATTCTTTTAAGGCTGAATCAGTATCAGTAAAAATGATACCTAATTTTTCAAATTCTTGTTTTAAATTATGATAAACAGATTCTGATTCATACTGAACAGCTGCTCCAGCTAAGTAGGCTCTTTCTGCTTCAGGGATACCTATGCGTTCAAACGTTTCTTTTATCTCTATAGGGACATCCTCCCATGATCTAGCCGGTTGTTCGGTCGCTTTTTGATAATAAGTTAAATTTTGAAAATCTAACTCAGATAAGTCAGCGCCCCATTCAACGATGGGTTTCTTTTTAAATATACCGAAACTTTTTAATCGATAATCAAGCATCCATTGAGGTTCATTTTTTTCTTTAGAAATTGTGCGAATAACTGCTTCGTTTAAACCTTTTTCTGTTGAAAAAATAATTTTTGCGTCATCACTAAATCCATAATTATATTCTCCTAAAACAGGTACTTCTTCATTCATTCTTTAACCTCCTTATTAATCAAGGTTTGCACGACGAGTATTCTGATGCTGTCCGTTAATACCATATTCTATAGCTCTCCATGCTAAGATGGCGCATTTATAACGTGCCGGGAATTGTTGAATCCCCTCTAATAAAACGGCATCACCTAGTTCATTTAATAGGGAATCACTAATTTCTTCCGTTGAAGTAATCAATGTATTAAAGGTATTAATTAGTTGAATCGCCTGTTCAATCGATTTTCCCATCAGTGCATCGGTCATTAAGCTAGCACTAGCAATACTGATTGAACAGCCATAACCTTCAAAAGCAACCTCTTTGATTAAATTATCTTCACTCGTCCATTGAACCATAATGGCATCCCCACACGTTGGATTTAAAAGTTCCATCTGACCACTTGGATTTTCAAGCTTTTTTCGATTGTGAGGATGTTGCGCGTGGTCTAAGATGACTTCGCGATACAAAGACGATAAATTATTTAAGTGCATTAGTAAAAAACTCCTTTACAGCTCGGGTTATCTCCAACATTGAATCAACTTCTTCAACGGTATTATAAAAAGCTAGACTGGCTCTTAAAGTAGCAGGCACCTTTAAATAACGCATCAAGGGTTGGGCGCAATGATGGCCAGCACGTAAAGCTATCCCTTCATAATCATAAGCCGTGGCAGCATCATGGGGATGAATATTGTCAAGGTTAAAACTGATAATACCATGGAAATTACTTTGATAAAGTGGATGATACAATTGAACGCCTTCAATAGACTTAAGTCCTTGATATAAGCGGTTAGATAATACATATTCCTGATGGAATACTTTATGCAGACCCATTGCTTTTAAGTAAGTCACTGCTTGAGCTAAAGCTATGGCTTCTGCGATTGGAGGTGTACCAGCTTCAAATTTCCAAGGCGCATTTTTATAATTACTATCAAAATCATTCACTTGATTAATCATTTCACCACCGAAATTAACAGCTTGTGTCGATTGATGGTGTTCACTTTTTAAATAACAAACACCAATGCCTGTTGGCCCATACAGTTTATGACCGCTAAAGCAATAAGCGTCAACTCCCATTTCTTCAACATTAATCGATAGATGGGGTACAGCTTGGGCACCATCTACGATAATAGCAATTTTTCTTTGATGGGCCCAATCCGTTAGTTGTTTTATAGGTTGTTCAATGCCTAAAACATTTGAAACATGTTGAATAACGATGAATTTAACGTTAGTCGTATCCATTTTATTTAATAAAACAAAATCAACGGTCATTGTATTTTCAGTCAATGGTAAATAGACTAGATGTGCTCCGGTACGTTGACACAGCTCTTGCCAAGGCACTAAATTCGAATGATGTTCTAAAGCCGTTGTTAAAATTTGATCACCCTTAGTTAATTTAGGCTCGGCAAAACCTCGTGCTAAAAAATTAATAGCTGCTGTCGTACCTGAAGTAAAAATGATTTGTGAATCATCCTGACTGCCAATGAATTGACTAAGCGTCTGGCGAGCTGTTTCATATTGATCGGTTGAACGTTGGCCAAGTGTATGTACACTTCGGTGAATATTGGCATTATCTGTTTGATAAAAGGCTATTAATCGTTCTATAACCGCTTGAGGTTTTTGTGTCGTCGCGGCATTATCGAAATAAATCAGTGGACATTGATTAACCGATTGATTCAAAATAGGAAATTGGTCACGAATATTTTTGAGTTCTTGCGGTGTAAATACTTCTGTATTAGGTGTAGCTTCCATTTTTCCTCCTTAAGTGATAGATTCTAATTTATTATCAATGCGACGGATGATAGCTGTTTGAAAGTCTTTATTTTTGATTGTAGTGATAACTCTTCCTAAAAAACCACGTATGACTAAAAATTCAGCTTCTTTACGACTTAAACCTCTAGACATTAAATAATATAACTGTTCTTCATCTAGTTGACCAATACTGGCAGCATGACCAGCGGTCACTTCAAATTCATCAATTAATAAGATTGGATTAGCATCACCACGGGCTTCATTAGATAACATTAAAACCCGGCTTTCTTGTTGAGCATCTGCAAATTTTGCATCTTTAGCAATAAATTCAATGCCATTAAATGTTAAAGTGGCTCTATCTAAAATAACACCATGTTGCAAAATATGTCCTACTGTATGTTTTGCTTGATTATTTATTTTAGAGTTAATCACTTGTTGTTGTTTACCACTTGCAATAACAATAACATTTAGTTGTGTAGAAGCACCTTGACCTTCCAAATGTGTTTCTATATCTAAAATTGTATTGCCATCATTCATAGCGGCAATCATCCAATTGATCGAGGCATCTTTAAAAGCCATAGCATGTCGTTTAATATAGGAAGTTGTTCGATGGCTCATACAATCAAAAGCATGATAATTAATTATTGACCCAGCTAATGCAATTAACTCAACAAATAAAGTTACGCTATTGTCGTGTTCAACTTGCGTGTCCGTTTTTTCAATCAAATTAACACAACTATTTTCATCTACAACAATGAGCAGATGTTGATTCATCGACGGACGGTCAATGTCTCCCTTGGTTAAAATGTTTTCGAGGGGAATATCAACCTTTAAATGTTTCGGAACATAAATAAATACCCCACCATCTAAATAAGCTGTATGATACGCTGTGTTTTTGTCTGAATCATAGGGGATGACGCTAAATAGATATTTTTGAATCAGTTCTGGATATTGTCTACTAGCATCAAATAAATCCAAGATAATAACCCCTTGATTCGATAGTTCAATAAAATCGGGAAACAGTCGATCCCCTAGAATAGAATGGCTAGCATCTTTTTCTAGGAATAATGGCCAACGGCTATAATTTATGCGCTCAATTTTTTTGAGTGGTAAATTTTGCCAAAGGTTTCCGGCTGTTTCTTGAATATCGACTAACCACATAGCTTGTCTTTTATTTTCCATAAGATTATGCACCTTCTTTATTCTGAGAACGATTGATCGATAGGTTTGTTTGCATTATCAATGATGTTTTTATAACCTTGGGCCTCTAGTTGTTTAGCTAATTCAGCCTTTCCTGACTGAACAATGCGACCATCCGCCATAATATGAACATAATCAGGATGTATATAATCGAGCAAACGTTGATAATGTGTGATAATAAGTGCCCCAAAGTCTTCACCCCGCAACGCATTAATACCTTTAGCAACCACTTTTAAGGCATCGATATCAAGACCCGAATCAATTTCATCCAACATCGCAAATGTTGGTTCGATCATAAGACACTGGAGAATTTCATTACGCTTTTTTTCTCCGCCTGAAAAGCCTTCATTAAGATAGCGTTCAGCCATTTCTTGTGGCATTTCAAGTAAAGCCATTTTTTCATTGAGTTTCGTAATGAAATCTCTGACAGATATTTTATCATTTTCAGCTCGTCTAGCATTGATGGCTGATCGCATAAAGGATGCATTAGTCACACCAGGTATTTCACTCGGATACTGAACCGCTAAAAACATGCCTGCTTTTGCGCGTTCATCAACATCCAGTTCCAATAAATTGACATTATCAAGCATAACAACGCCATCCGTTACTTGGTAGGAGGGATGACCCATGATGGCTGCAGCTAAAGTTGATTTTCCAGCACCATTGGGTCCCATTATGACATGGATTTCCCCCGTTTTGATGGTGAGATTTAGTCCATTGACAATCGCTTTATCATCTATGGTTACATGTAAATTTTTTATATCTAAAATAGACACTGTAGTCATCCTTTCATTTTTTTATTAATTATTTATATATTACTATATTAGTAAATAGATTCACAATTGTAAAATAAGACAAAAAAGATTTAAGCCATCATTCATTGTTTGAAATTTTATTAATATAGTACCGATAACCTTGCATAAGTAAACGATGTTAGGTATTATTAAAAAATCAATAGAAAAAATACAATTCAATTGTATCTATTTTTATTAGTTGTATAATAGAAGTAATAGGGGGGTGACCGTTGATGGAGATGGAACATATCAATGAGAACTTAATCAAAGTAATGATCGGAATGGATGATTTAGAAGAAAGAGGGATTGATTTCCTAGACTTAATTGGAGATCAAAATAGTATAGAACAATTTTTCTACTCTATCTTGGATGAAGTAGACGTGGATAATCATTTCCACGATTCAGAAGCTGTCACATTCCAAGTCATGCCTAATTCAGAAGGGTTAGAATTGTATATAAGTCGAACAAATTTTGATGAAATGGATGCTTTTTGGGAAGATGAGTTATCTAATCGCTTGCGTGAACATCGTAAACAAACGCGTAAAGGTCGAAGTCCAAAATCTAAAGAAAAAGAAATAATGAACCATTCTATAGATAAAAATCAATCAAATGAAAAAACTTCTACCCATGTGGACAAAAAGAGATACAATAACATCAATCAGATTGTTAGATTTCAAACATTAGAAGATTTTCTTTCTTTAGCTAGAGAAATTCCAATCGATAACATTCAAACTAATTTATACCATATGCATCAAAGTTATTATTTAGTGATTAAATCGATAAACGAACAGTTAGATGAAAAATTAGCTTATTCGTATATCTTAAAAATGTTAGAGTTTGGTGAACCTTACTCAACGACAGAAAACGTGTTAATGGAGCATGGTGAATTAATTAGAGAAGCAGATGCCTTGAAATTTTTCGGAGAAAATATTTAACATTTCAATGTAATCAAACTGCAATCAAATTGTTATTAAAATAAAATAGTGTAATTCCTTCTTTTTCGTGTATTTACTTAAAAGGAGGAATTTTTTTATGAACATTGCAAAAAATCAAAATGGTGAGATATATTATATTTCGCAATTTCTCACATCAGGTCCCCCAAAAAACCAGCAGTGGTTTTGTCTCAAATGCCAACAACCCATGCATTTAAAACTTAGTCGAAACAACAATTATTTTTTTAGTCATGTCACTGCCTGTGGACAAGGATTAGTAAAAAAAGAGGCGGTTGAAACGGAAGCACATCAACTTGCCAAAGCACAGCTAGTTAAATGCCTATCACCGGCCGCACAATTCGTAGAGAGTGAATATGGATTAAATGACATTCAACAAACAGCTGATATTTATTGGCAATTAAGTAATAGTCGGCAAATTGTGCTTGAATTTCAACATAGCCCTATTTCGCGTAAAACACTGTTAAAAAGACACAAACTCTATTTAACACAAGTTAATCAATGTATTTGGATAATGAATGACGGGCAGTTTAAGTCAAACAAGTTAGATTTTTGGCATTTTTCAATGTTACAATTCAATCATACCTTTGGTAATTATTGGGTTTCTTTAGATTTAGGGAAAAATTTAATTGTTATTCGACCCAATATCCCATTGTTATATCAAGAAGGCTTTGTGATGGAGGAACGCTTTTATCCATTGGATGCTAATTTAGCCTATATATTGTTAGGTGATGTTGAGCATTTAAATTATAGAAGTCGTAAACGCATGACTAAAAAGGTTAAAACAAAAACGTTTAATCAACAATTAAGTGCCATCATGCGGAATAGACACTATTTTGTGCCGTTACAAACACTCTATCGAAACGGCTTTCGATTACATGAATTACCAAAATGGGTATTAGAAGAATCCTGGACATCACCTCTTATCGTCCAACCCATGTGGGAATTTTTTGCATGGCTTTTTGTTAACTTAAAACAATATTCTTTTTCATCTATCAGTGAATCAGCTTTTAAGGAACTTATCCAAATGAAAAAACCACAAGCAACGTTTCATATTTGTCAATTACCTTTAATCGATGAAGAGAACCAACAAGTATTTTTTGAAGAATTAATTGCTTTACTCATTCAAAAAGATATTCTGCTTCAAAACGAAGATAGGTCATTTAAAATATTAATCAAATAAGTTATTATAATTAACAATCAAATGGGTCTATGGTAAGATTGTTTTAATGATGTTTTTAGGAGGAATTTGTTTTATGGCTGAAAGTTATCAAACACGAGAAGAAGTACCTACAGAGAATACATGGGATCTGACCGTCCTTTTTGAGTCAGATGATGTCTGGGAAAAAGAATTCAAAGCTGTTGAGGAAGAACTAACCAAAATTGAAGCGTTAAAAGGGACTTTAGCGGATTCAGCTGAAAGTTTAGTCCATGCAATCAATACGATTGCTTCTGTTTCAAGAAAACTATCAAATGTGTATACTTATTCCCATTTAAAATACGATCAAGATTCAACGAATTCGACATATCAATCATTGGACGCCCGATCAACACAACTATATAGTCGATTTTCTGAGTTGACGGCATTTTTTCAACCTGAATTATTAGCTATACCTGAGGATAAATTAAATTCATTTATTGAATCGAATGCAACACTACAAGATTATCGTCAGTACTTAGATAATATGACACGTCAAAGAGAGCATGTCCTTGAACCATCACAAGAACTACTGCTTGCTCAAGTGAGTGAAATACTAGGTTCAGCTAGTAAAACATTTGGCGTTTTAAATAATGCCGACTTACGTTTTCCGACGGTTGAAGATTCATCGGGTGAAAAAGTTCAATTAACCCATAGTATATATGGCAAATTGTTAGAGAGTACCGACAGACGTGTGCGCCGAGATACCTTTAAAAGTTTTTATTCCACCTATGATCAATTTAAAAATACCATGGCATCGCTTCTAAGCACTAATATTAAAGCACATAATTTTTCAGCTAAAGCACGAAACTTTTCGTCAGCTAGACAAGCGGCTTTATTTGCTAATAATATTCCTGAATCGGTATATGATACCTTATTAGAAGCGGTTGGTGAACGCTTGCCAGTCTTACATCGCTATGTTGCTCTAAGAAAAGAATTATTAGGTATTGAAGATTTAGAAATGTATGATATGTATACACCTATTTTAGGGGAAGTCCCTTTAGCCTTTAATTACGATGAAGCTAAAGCAATCACTCTAGAGGCTTTAGCACCATTAGGTGAAGACTATGTCGATATCATCAAAAAAGCCTTTGATGAACGTTGGATTGATTTATATGAAAATAAAGGGAAACGTAGTGGTGCCTATTCTTCAGGAACTTACGATAGCAATCCCTATATTTTAATGAATTGGCAAGACAATGTAAATTGGTTGTATACGTTAGTGCATGAATTAGGCCATAGTGCACATTCTTATTTAACACATGCCAACCAGCCCTATATTTATGGTAACTACTCAATCTTTTTAGCAGAGATTGCTTCAACAACCAATGAAAATTTATTAACAAGTTATTTATTGGAGCGCTATACCGATCCAAACGTTCGCTTATATATTTTAAATCACTTCTTGGATGGCATGAAAGGGACTGTTTTCCGTCAAACACAGTTTGCCGAATTTGAACATTTTATGCATACGTCAGAAGCTGAAGGGAAACCATTGACACAAGCCTTTTTATCTGAGAATTATCAAGCAATGAACGAGAAATATTATGGACCTGATGTTAATTCTAATTCTGAGATTGCCTTAGAATGGAGTCGAATTCCACACTTCTATTATAATTATTATGTGTTCCAATATGCAACTGGGTTTGCAGCAGCAACAGCCCTATCACAAAAAATTCTCAGTGGCGATAAAGAAAGTTTAAATCAATACCTCACCTATTTAAAAGCAGGTGAAAGTGACTATCCAATAGAAATCATGCAACGAGCAGGCGTTGATATGACCCAGAAAGATTATTTGGTTTCAGCACTAGATGTTTTTGAAAATCGTTTGGATGAATTTGAAAAGCTATTAAAAGACCAAAAATAAATCAATCATTACTTTTTAGAGTTTCAAAAAACATAAAAAACCAAGCGCTAACGGTTTAGCACTTGGTTTTTTATGAATTTATCTAGTTGTTTGGAAAATAAGCTTCTAAACGGTAGATCCGATGTCCTTTTTCAGCAAATTTCATTTCATACTCTGTTTCAATATTTCCTTCAAAATCAGATTGATGTAAATCTAACCAGACTTCTTTAAGTATCATGCCATATTGTGACATACTAGCCAGAGAATATTCAAATAATCCTTGATTATCGGTTTTAAAATGAATTTCCCCGTTAGCTGTAATAATTGCTTGATATTGTTCTAAAAAGGCTGGACTAGTTAAGCGTCTTTTGGTATGTTTCTTTTTTGGCCAAGGATCACTAAAATTCAAATAAATTCGACTGATGTCAGCCTGGTCAAAGTATTGATTCAAGTGACTTCCATTGGTATGTAAAATTTGTAAATTAGGTAAATGGATGTCTAGTTGAATTTCAAGAATGGATACAATCACACTGGTTTGTAATTCAATCGCAATGAAATTGATGTCAGGATATGTTTTTGCCATTTCAGTAATAAAACGACCTTTACCTGACCCGACTTCTATATAGATAGGGTGATGATTACCGAAACGTTCTTGCCAATTTCCTTTATATTGTTCCGCATTTTGCACCACATATTCAGGATGTTGATTTAATAAATCCTGAGCCCATGGTTTATGTCTTAAACGCATTAAATTACTCCTTTTTACAAAATAAAAGTATACTAAGTCGTCTTTAGTATACTTATTTAACCTGATTGTAGATTGATTTGATCAATAGTATCACTTCATTCATTCGTGCATAACGATTTTCACTTGCATAGTGTTTCACTAAAAGTAAGCAATTCATTAATGAATACCATTGGACACGTTTGAAAACCTTTTTGGTTATTTCTATTCCATAGTTGTTGAACCATTCCATCCATTGACTTGGTTCTAAATATTGGCACAATAACCAAGTAATATCACTAATTGGGTCAGCAATCCGAACATTTTCCCAATCAACTAAATACAACTGTTCATGATTACTCAACAAAAAATTATGATGATTTAAATCACCATGGCAGACGACATAATCCACAAGATAAAAATCATCATCAATTTGATCTTCAAGAAACTGAATGATTTCATTGAACAAAGTATGTGTTTTTAATGAGGGAGGCAATTCATTAAAATACAAATCAATAAAATCAAGTGGTTTACATACACGATTATCTATTCGCTTTAAAGTCAGTAACAAATTATTTGATTCGTGGACATGGCGAATAAGATCAATGACACGTTGACTAGACATATCTTGTTTTGATAAAGTTTTGCCTTCAGCCCATTCTTGAGCCGTTAAAATGTCACCTGAATAAGTACGTTGTGTCCATTTAAGTTTGGGTGTAATACCATCAGCAGCTAAAGCGGCAATTAGTGGGGAAGAATTTCGTTTGAAAAAGATTTTTTCTTCTTCTTTTACACCCATAAATGCTTGACCCGTAGCTCCTAGGATAGGCCGCATATCCCATTGTTCGTCATTCTCAACCAAAACGCCACCTCCAATCTATAAATAACAAATGAATTATAATTGTATCATGTTTAACGAATGAAGCAACAAGAGAATTATTAGATTTGAACTAAATCGATAATTTCTCCTGTATAGATATCACTAGCAAAACGATAAGTAGTTACTTTATTATCTTCTTGAGTCGAAACTTCACCTATATATACGAGTGGTTTGCTTTGGTATTCTTCGAATGGTATGGGGTCATAATCAATCCATGAACCAACGACGGTATTATTCTCTCTAAAATCATGTAAAATTTGTTCAAGGACTTTGCCAGCATGCTTAGGTTTGTTTTCTTTAATTAAAATAACACTTGCAGCACCTACGATTAAACCAGTAATTAATAGTAATGAACCAATTAAATTTTCTTTTTTTTGAGTATTCATTCAATATCTCCCTTTCTGTTATCTTAAGTGTTCTTAATTGTAACATGATTTTAGGCAGAAATAAAAAAAGGAACGAACATTTGAGGAAAATGTTAAAAGGCATAATTGATTTTTTGTTTTTATCATTGATTAAAATGGTTACATAATTGCTTTATTAGCCAATCTATGACACAATAAAATAGCTTAAAAGTAAAATTAAGGAGGCAACCGAATTTTATTTTCGGTAATTATATGGACGATAAAACTTTCAAATTGATAAAAGATTTAACAGAATTACAGGCAACGTCAGGCAATGAAAAAAATGTACGTAATTATATGAAAAATTACATGGAACCATTGACTGATCGTGTTGAAGTTTCCCCTTTAGGGAATGTTTTCGGTATTAAAGAAAGTGCGGTCAAAGATGCGCCAACTTTGCTAGTAGCATCGCATATGGATGAGGTTGGTTTTATGGTCAGTCAAATAACCAAAAACGGTTTGTTCAAAGTAGTGCCCTTAGGTGGCTGGAATCCTTATGTTGTTTCTGCTCAGCGGTATACCTTACAAACAAAAAAAGGTGATTATATTTGTATTTCTTCAGCCGTAGCTCCTCATTTACTACGTGGTAAGGAAGGGCAGTCATCTCTAGAAATCAGTGATGTCTTATTTGATGTTGGCTTTACCTCCAAAGAAGAAGCAGAGTCATATGGTGTAACTCCAGGTGATACACTTGTTCCCTTAGTAGAAACAGTATACACAGCTAATAAAGAATCGATTATTAGTAAAGCATGGGATAATCGTTATGGATGTGTGGCCGTATTAGAGACCTGGGATGCTGTCAAAAACCAATCATTAAATAATAACTTAATTATGGGTGCTAGTGTCCAAGAAGAAGTGGGCTTACGAGGTATTAAAGGGGCTGTCCATCAGTTCCAACCGGATGTATTTATCGCTGTAGATTGTTCTCCAGCTGCTGATGCAGAGGGTAAAAGTGATGTGTTTGGACGATTGGGAGAAGGTTTCTTATTAAGAGTTCAAGATCCAGGCCATTTGACACATCGCGGTATGGTTGAATATCTACTTGATACAGCCTCTACGCATCACATTCCTTATCAATATTATTTTTCTAAAGGTGGTACGGATGCTGGGGCAGCTCATGTTATGAATCAAGGTATTCCTAGCGGAGTCATTGGTGTACCAGCTAGATATATTCACGGCCATCAAACTTTATTTAGAATTTCTGATTATGAAGCGGCGCGTGAAATGTTACAAACCGTGGTTAAGACTTTTGATAGAACCACGCTTAATACGATAATGGAAATGAATTAAACGAAAGGAGATTATGGATTGTTAGCTTTTTATAATAAGGAACATGTTGGCGATACGTTAATGTTAACCTTTGATCAAGTAGGAGAGCATGGAGTAGACGTTGAAAGTAGAGGTCAAGTAACGGTCATAAAAGATAAAACGTCTCATAAAATTATTGGAATCAACCTTTTTAATGTGAGTCAATTATTTGAAGTTAATGGGACAGGTGCAGTGACTTTAACAGATAGTCAGATTGATAAAATTAATGATTTACTTAAAGAAAATAAGCTATCAAGTTTACCCGATACAGATCAATCTTCAAAGTTAGTGGTTGGTTATGTTGAAAGTTGTATACCGCATGAAGATAGTGATCATCTAAGCGTAACACAAACGCGTGTTAGCAAGGATGAAATCTATCAAATTGTTTGTGGTGCCAAAAATATAAAAGCCGGTTTGACGGTGATTGTAGCTAAACCTGGAGCCGTGATGCCAAATGGAGAAATTATTTGGTCAGGTGACTTAAGAGGTGTGAAAAGTTCAGGAATGATCTGTTCTACTAGAGAATTAAATGTGACAGATATTGAAGATTTGCCTGGGATTTGGGAAATAGATGCTTCATTTGAAGTCGGTACGCCTTTAGAAGACGTCATTCAAAAATACAGAACAGCCTAAGTATCAATATAAGGAGGCTTATGAGATGTCAGAATACGAACCCCCATACAAAGCACATAAATCTGATAAAAAACATCGTTTTGAACAAAATAATTATCGCGAATCAAATAAATCGCATTTTCAACCTGCACTCAAAGCTGACAAACAAAAGTCCTTAGATCCAATTAAAACAGATAAAATTGAAAATGCAAACAGAAGTAATCAAACCATAGATACCGAACCTTATTTGGCTAATAATGATCATAATCGTCATGAAGAATTTTCAGATAATAATTCTGACTTATATGAATTTGATAAGATTAGTCAGAATGGTTTACAAGCTAAAACGAATCATTATAATAATAATATGGCTAGCGAACAATCATCTGAACATGATAAAATAGCCGATGAAAATTTTACTTCTGATAGTAATGAAGAACGTTCATCGAAAAGTGATCACTATCAGATACCCTTTTTAAATCAGCATCATGCGGTTAAAGATTTTACTTCTTTTTATGATGATTCTTCAAAAAGAGAACATGCTATTGAAGGCAGAGATGTAAAACGGCTAGCAAGTGATACTAATGAATTAGCCACAAGTGCTAATGTGAAATCAAACCGAATGACCTATCAACCTTCTTTTACGCAAACCAACCGCTATCAATCACGGGTTAATGAAAAAGAAGCAGATAAATCACTCGTAGAAGCTGAAGCATTTACCGAGGAAGTTGAGTCATCATCCCAAGAGGAGCAATCAACTTTTATTCCTAAGCAAATACCGACCCCATATCATGAAAAAGAATCGAAATACCAGCAGGTAGACAATCAATTAAGAGAGTTAGCAAAGCGTTTAGTCAAGACAAAAGATTCATTTCTATTGTTTGACCACTAGGAGGCAAATTATTAACAATGTTAAGTAAAGATACAATTTATCATTTTGTAGGCATAAAAGGTTCAGGAATGAGTGCCTTGGCTTTAATTTTACACGGTGAAGGTTATCGCGTTCAAGGCAGTGATATTGGGAAATATTTTTTTACACAACAAGAATTAGAAAACCAAAATATACCTATTTTTGAATTCAACGAGGATAATATTACTGAGGGTTTAACCATTATAGCTGGGAATGCATTTGGTGATGAACATCCGGAATTAGTTAAAGCAAGAAAATTAGGGTTACCCATTCATCGCTATCATAAATTTTTAGGAGAACTTATCGAACAATACACAAGTATTGCTGTCACGGGTTCTCATGGAAAAACGTCAACAACGGGTTTACTATCACATACAATAAAAAATTTGGCTCCTGTAAGTTATTTAATTGGAGATGGAACAGGCTTTGGTGATGAACAAGCAAACTACTTTGCTTTAGAAGCTTGCGAATATCGTCGTCACTTTTTAGCTTACCAACCTGATTATGCGATTATTACTAACATTGATTTTGATCATCCAGATTATTACCAATCGATCGAAGATGTGGCGGCGGCTTTTCAAACTTTTGCAAACCAAACCAAGAAAGCTGTTATTGCCTGTGGGGATGATGAATATCTTATCAATTTAACGGCTTCTGTGCCTATTCATTACTATGGATTTGGAGATAATAATAACATCAAAGCGGTTAATATAGATCGAAATGTCGATGGGTCTTCTTTTGATGTATATATCGATAGTCAGTTTTTTGGGCATTTTGAACTCCCTGTATTTGGGAAACATAATATTTTAAATGCCTTAAGCGTCATTGCCGTTTTAAATTTAGAAGGTTTTAAAGCTGAAGATATTGCCAAAAATTTAGCGACTTTTGGTGGTGTTAAGCGTCGTTTTTCAGAAAAACAAGTAGGGAAATTGACGATAATTGATGACTATGCCCACCACCCTTCAGAAATCAAAGCAACCATTGATGCTGCTAAGCAAAAATATCCCAATAGACAAGTAGTGGCCGTATTCCAACCACATACATTTAGTCGGACTATTGCTTTACTACAAGAATTTGCTGATTCATTATCGTTAGCTGACGATGTGTATTTGGTTGATATCTTTCACTCTGCAAGAGAAGAGTCAGGCGACATCTCAATTAACGATTTAGCTGATAGAATTGACAAAAAAGTTGAGATTATTTCTCAAGATCATTTATCACCATTAATGGGATATCAAGATGCAGTGATACTGTTTATGGGAGCTGGGGACATTGATGTTATAGGCAATCAATTTGTATCTTCGTATGCTCAATTAAAACCGAACACTTTATAGTTGAACAACTCGATACGAATAATAAATCATTTCAATGCAGCCCGTAAAGATGCCATCGTCAAATGATTTATTATTCGTTTTTATTTATGAAAAATGTAGAATTAATGCAAAAACGGCTCTAATTATATTACGAAAAGAGGATTTGCTATGTCTAATAACAAGATAATGCTAATTGATGGAAGTAGTTTAGCTTTTCGAGCGTTTTTTTCCATTGTTAATATTGATCAATTTAAAAATAAGGCTGGTTTGCATACCAATGCGTTATATAGCTTTAATTTAATGTTAAATACCGTTCTAGAACAATTCAAACCGACTCATATCCTTGTGGCGTTTGATAAGAGTGAAACTACCTTTAGAAATGAAAAATATTCTGAATATAAAGGTGGACGCCAAAAAATACCTAGTGAATTTCGCGAGCAAATGCCATATTTTAGAGTGCTATTAGATGCTTATGGCATTGAACACTATGAGATTTTAAACTATGAAGCCGATGATATTATTGGAACTCTAGCTAGTCAGGCAGATAAAGATGACGAAGTCATTGTCATTTCGGGTGATAAAGATTTAATCCAATTAGCGAATGCTAATACAACAGTCTATATTACACGCAAAGGTGTCAGTGAGATAGAACCCTATACGGTTGAAACCATCAATGATAAATATGGATTGACGCCTAATCAAATTATTGATTTAAAAGGTTTGATGGGCGATAGCTCAGATAATTATCCAGGTGTCACCCGAATTGGTGAGAAAACAGGGATTAAATTACTACAACAATTTGGTAGTATTGAAAATATGTATGACAATCTTGATGAGATTAAACCATCAAAAATGAAAGACAATATCATTAATGATCAAGAAAATGCTTTTATGAGTAAAGATTTAGCTACCATTCTTACCGATGCACCCATTGAGATTTCAATTGAAGATATTGAATATAAAGGCAAAGATATTGAAGCCTTAGCAGAATTTTATCGTAATATGGATTTTCACTCATTTTTAAACAACTTACAAACGGAATATAGCGACCAACTGACAGACGAAGGAGAAGAATTAGAACTTAATCAATATGATCGATTGTTTATTGATGATATTAAAGCGGATTATTTACCCAAACAAGCTGTCTTATATTATGAAACACTAGAAGAAAATTATCATTTTGCTGATCTTGAAGCTGTAACATGGTTAGATATTGAGCAGAAAAAAGTATATACGACGACAGCTGATACAGCTTTTAAGAGTGAGCTTTTCAAAGCGTGGCTTGCATCTGAAGAACACCGTAAAATTACTTGGGATTCCAAACGCGATGCGGTTATTACATCACATTTCGAGACTGTATTAAACGGCATTCAATTTGATACTTTAATTGCAGCTTATTTGATTGACTTAAATAATACAAAAGATATCACCGATGTGTTAGCAGTTGTTGGATTACCTAGCATTGTAAAAAATGATGAGGCTGTATATGGTAAAGGTGTAAAACGAGCTATTCCAGAAGATAAAGACGTCTTTGAACAACATTTATTCACAAAAGTGATTGCTTTAGAACATTTAATGCCAGAACTTAAAAACCGTCTTGAATCCTTAGAAATGATGGATTTATACACAACCATTGAATTCCCCTTAGCCAAAGTCTTAGCTGATATGGAAATTCGCGGGGTAAAAGTTAATGGTGATGAGCTTTCACAAATGAATGTCGAAATGTCAGAACGCTTAAAAGAAATGGAAGAAGAAATTTATGACTTAGCGGGAGAAAAGTTTAATATTAATTCACCTAAGCAATTGGGTGTTATTTTATTTGAAAAATTAGGTCTCCCAGTTATAAAGAAAACTAAAACAGGCTATAGTACAGCCGCCGATGTCTTAGAAAAATTAGCTGGGAAACACCCTATTATTAATGCAATACTCGATTATCGTCAATTAGCAAAATTACAGGGGACGTATTTAGAGGGCTTACCACCTTATATTAAAGAAGATGGGCATATTCATACGCGTTTTGTTCAGACATTAACACAAACAGGGCGTTTAAGTAGCACGGATCCAAATTTACAAAATATTCCCATACGTATGGAAGAAGGGCGGAAAATACGCAAAGCGTTTATTCCATCTCAAGAGAATTGGTTAATGTTTGGGGCGGATTATTCCCAAATAGAGTTGCGTGTTTTAGCCCATATTTCGAAAGATGAACATATGCAACAGGCTTTCATTGATGGTGAAGATATCCATTCGTCAACCGCTAGAAGGGTGTTTGATATTCCTGAAAATGAAGCAGTGACTTCTGAACATCGACGCCAAGCAAAAGCCGTTAATTTTGGAATTGTGTATGGTATCAGTGATTATGGATTATCACAAAATCTTAATATTAGCCGTAAACAGGCAAAAGATTTCATCGATCGCTACTTTGAACAATATCCTGGAATTAAACGCTATATGGAAGAAATTGTAGAAGAGGCGAAGGAAACAGGTTATGTGAGTACGTTGTTTAATCGTCGTCGCTATTTACCCGATATCCATTCAAGTAATTTTAATTTAAGATCGTTTGCTGAAAGAACCGCTATGAATTCACCGATTCAAGGGACAGCGGCTGACATTATAAAAATTGCCATGGTTACACTTCAAAAAGCGATTGATGATGAAAAACTCCAAGCACAACTTTTGTTGCAAGTGCATGATGAATTGATTTTAGAGGCTCCAGCGGAAGAAATTGAACGCTTAAATGTTTTAGTACCAGAGATCATGGAAAATGCAGTAGAATTATCTGTCCCTTTGAAAGTGGATTATAATCATGGTAGTAACTGGTACGAATTGAAGTAGAAAGGATTTAGTTATGCCAGAATTACCAGAAGTTGAGACAATTCGCCAAGGCTTAGAACCGTTAATTAAAGGAAATACCATTAATGGAATTAGCGTCACCTGGCCAAGAATTATTAAGACAGAACAGTCAATTAATGAATGGCAAAGATCGTTGATGGGACAATCGATTGAAAGTCTTTCCAGACGAGGAAAATATTTGATCTTTAACCTTTCGAATAATAAAATGCTCGTCTCGCATCTTAGAATGGAAGGGAAATTTCTCTTTTTTGAAGCTGAAAATGTACCAAAAGTGAAAGACAAACATACCCATGTGCGTTTTACCTTTAATGATTATTCTGAACTTCATTATCATGATGTCCGTAAGTTTGGTAGAATGGAGTTAATCCATTCGGGCGATATAGAGTCGTATTTTACTTCAAAAAAACTAGGACCTGAGCCTACTAGTGAAAGCTTTAAAATTGACCTTTTTAGCCAACAATTGGCAACCATAAAAAAAGCTATTAAGCCGGCTTTGTTGGATCAGCATTTAGTCGTTGGACTAGGAAACATTTATGTGGATGAAGTTTTATTTCAAGCAGGTATTCATCCAGCGACACCTGCCCAATCGCTAAATGATGCTCAAATTTTTCAATTACATCAAGCCATTATTGATATAATGAATCGAGCGATTATAGCTGGTGGATCAAGTATTCGTACCTATCGTAATGCTTATGGTACGGAAGGCGAATTTCAAAACTTTCATCAAGTATATGGTAAAGCAAACCAAGCCTGTCCTGTCTGTGGGACAAAAATACAAAAAATCCAATTGAGTCAACGTGGAACGCATTTTTGTCCTGAGTGCCAACCGCGAGTATCGATATAGGAGGTAGAAAATGTATGTTGTTGCATTAACTGGGGGTATTGCTACGGGCAAATCAACAGTTTCTAATTATTTACTTAAACAAGGTATTCCTGTGATAGATACTGACTTACTGTCAAGGAAAGTTGTTGAACCTGGTGAAATGGGTTTGAAGCAAGTAACACAAGCGTTTGGACCTGCTATATTAACCCTAGAAGGACAATTAAATCGTAGCAAACTAGGTGAAATAATTTTTAATAATGAAGAAGCTAAAAAGCAATTAAATGGCATCTTACATCCACTAATATATGATGAAGTTAGCCGCATGTTGGATCAGTATAGACAAGCAGGTCAAACCTTAGTTTTTGTTGATGTTCCTTTATTGTTTGAAGTTAATCGTGATAGATATTATGATGAAAGTTGGTTAGTTTATTTAAACGCTGATCGACAATTAGAACGGTTAATGCTTAGAAATAATTTTTCAGTCGAAGAAGCTAAAGCACGGATTAATAGTCAGTTACCGATTGATGAAAAAGTAATATTAGCTGATATCGTTATTAATAATAGCGGAACTAGAGAAGAGACCTATCAACAAATTGACGAACAGTTAAGACGGATTCAGGGAAAAATATAGAACAAAGTATACCCACCGAATGGATTGCTATGTTAAAATTAGTCTATATAAAATTATCAGGAAGGAGGAGAGCTTAATGGAATGTCCAAAATGTCGTCATCAACAATCTAAAGTTATTGACTCACGTCCTGCTGATGATGGTGCTTCCATTCGTAGACGGCGCGAGTGTTTAAAGTGCGGGACACGTTTTAATACCTACGAAAGGGTAGAGAAAGCACCTCTATTAGTTATTAAAAGAGATGGGACACGTGAAGAATTTAATCGTGATAAACTATTAAGAGGCATAATTCGTGCCGCTGAGAAACGTCCTATATCACGTGAACAAATGGATCAATTAGTTACTGATGTTGAAAATGCCGTTCGGGAAGAATCTGACACTGAAATTGCTAGCGAACGTATTGGTGAATTTATTATGCCTCGATTAATGGAAATTGATGAGGTAGCTTATATACGCTTTGCGAGTGTTTATCGGCAATTTCAATCACGTGATATGTTCATTAAAGAATTAGAAGCAATGAACCATACACAAAAAGATACGGATTCAGATATTGAGCTTGATAAAAATGAAGCTGAAACCGAATGATCAATTTCATGTCCTTTTTCATGCGCATTTAAGTCCTAGTGAAGAAGAAAGTCTATACAAACTATATCAACCCATTATTGGGAGTGTTGCTGTCAGCTTATTTCAAAGTTTAATGCGTATAGCCCCCAACAAAAATGAATGGTCGGCAATTACGATGCATGCTTCCGTTTTACCCATTATTAATATTGGGATTGATCAGTTTGAAGAAAATCGTTTTAAATTAGAAGCTGTCGGTTTGTTAAAATCGTATAAAAAGATACAAAATCAATTAGATAATCATCAAATATTATTTTACGAATTGATCCAACCATTAACACCTAAAGCTTTTTTTAATCATCCATTGTTAAGCACAAACCTTTTTCATCAATTAGGTGAAGATATTTATTATAAAATGGTTGAGACATATACCAAGGATGAATGGGATAAAAGTGCTTACCAAGAAGTTAGCAAAACTTACGCAGATGTTTTTCGAGTCTATCAGTTGCAACCCCAACAGGATGTTGCTTCAAATAAGGAAACGGAACAGAATATTTCAATCCAAATGCCAAAAACATTTAATTACAGTGTTTTTTTGCGGTATTTAATTGCTGAAGGCATTGAACATACGCAATTGACGTCTCAATTAAAGGAATCAGTTGCGGCTATTCATCAAATATACCATTTGAATGAAGAGGAAATGGTCGAAGTTGTAAAAGCGTGTGTCGATATTAAAGACCATTCGGTTCAGTTATCGCGTTTAAAAGTTGTGGCAGCAAAAAAAAAGGAACAACAATCGTCATCTAAAAAAACGAATCGTTCAAACGGAACGAATCAATCAAATGATAAAGCACAAAGAGAACAGCAAATACAAGCTGCTTATCCTTCACTTTCAAAAGAGGATATAGCTTTAGTTATTTTATGTGAACAAATTCCGAATTCAATCTTTTTAAATAAGCTTAAACAGTCAGTAGGTGGCTTTGCAACAGATAGTGAACATTTTTACGTGAATAGTTTGCATGAAAAATCATCTTTGAATACAGATGTTATTAATATGTTGGTTTATTATTTGTTAGTTTTTAAACAAAAGGACAGCGTATTTAAAGGTGAGTTAGAACGCACAGCCAATTCATGGCAAAAGCAAGGTTTAGACACGGCAAGTAAGGTTTTAATGGCTATTTATGCAGAGGATGATTCAACACAACAAAAGCCCGATTATAATCAAACATCAAAAGCAAAATCGACTTGGAAAAATAAGGATCATAGACGTGTTGAAACATTGCCAGATTGGCTAATTGAGCAAGAAAAAACGCAAGCTTCACCAAAACAAACATCGTTGAATGCCTTAGAAGGTGAGCCAAAAGAAGCTTCCAATGAGCGTGAGCAAACTATTCGTAATAAGTTAAATCAACTATTAAAACAAGGGGGTGAGTAAATTGCAATCAATGAACGAGATTATTGAGAAAATGATTAAAGCAAATCCTCGCTATCAAGAAAGTTTAAATCAAACAATCAGAAAAACCTTGAACTATGAACCGATTCAAGCCTTCGTAATGGCAAATAAGGATCAAATATCGGAAGAGATGATCAGTAAAAGCTTATCGAAATTAAATGAATTTAAATTAGAATCAGAAGCTCTAAATCGGGGTGAACAAGGACAAAATCCTGGGTTTAGACCACAATTATTTATTAACGAGGGTTATATTGATGTTACTTATGTTCCAACACAGGATTATTATGAGCAACAAAACAACCGCAGAAAAGCCAGCTTACTCGATAATCGCATGATGTCACGTGACGTCCGTAATGCCAGTTTAGCGGATTTTGATACAGAAAATTCACCGAGTAGACAAATCTTGCTAGAGGCGGTGATGAACTTTATTGATGTCTATTTTACTAATCCTAAACAAGCCCAAGGATTATTTATAGTTGGTCCCTTTGGTGTCGGAAAGACATTTCTTTTAGGAGCATTAGCAAACTATTTGGTCAGTCGGAATGTCGCAGTAACGATGATTCACTATCCTACATTCGCCAGTGATATTAAAGCTTCCATTAGTAATAATACGACCCATGAAATACTCCAACGAGTAAAAAGTGTGGATGTTTTAATGATTGATGATATTGGTGCAGAATCTAATTCTGTGTGGTTGAGGGATGAAGTGCTGAGTGTGATTTTGGAATATCGTATGAAAGAGTCTCTAGCGACCTTTTTTACCTCAAATGGATCCATTAGTAATTTGGAATCCCATCTAACACAATCCAGAGAAAGTATTGAACCTTTGAAAGCTAAACGTCTCATGGAACGAATTAATTTTTTAGCGAAAGAATATACTTTAAGTGGCGAAAATCGGCGACAGTTTAGTCGTAATTAGTAATGTAAGGAGTAAATTATGAATCACTACAATTCTGATGAAGAAAAAAAAGCTCAGCGCATGTTAATTGTCAATATTTCAATTAGTTTAATTATTCAGTTAGCTATTTTGCTTGTGTATTATTTTGGCGAAAAACAAACTTTGCTGACTTTCCCGATGCTTTTAGGACTATTAATTACGGTTAATGCGCTTGTTCAAAGCGTGCAAGCTTATCGTCGTCATTAATCATAAATATTAGCCTTGATTTAGAAGTAAAAGAATGATATAACTTAATTATCAAATTTGAAGACACCTATATTTTGTCGATAGTTAAAGCGAGAGACGGTCTGGTGCAACGTCTTACTACACGAAATATTTGACCACTTCATCTTATTTTACTGGAAAGTTGTTTTAACAGTAAACGTTCTGGCTCGTTACGCCAACATAAAGTGTGTAATTCAATTACATTAAATTTGGGTGGAACCGCGAAAAATCGCCCCATTGTTATTTTAACAATGGGACGATTTTTTTATTTATAGGAGGCAATTATATGGAAAAAATTAACTTAACCTTTCCTGACGGATCAATCAGGGCGTTTGATAAAGGCACAACAACCTTTCAAGTGGCTGAATCGATTAGTAAGTCTCTCGCCAAACAAGCGTTAGCAGGGAAATTGAATCAGGAATTAATTGATTTGCATCGAGCAATCGAAGACGATGGTAGTATAGAAATAATTACCGAAAAAAGTGAAGAAGCGCTACAAATCTTACGTCATTCGACCGCTCATTTAATGGCACACGCCTTAACACGCTTATATCCTGGCATTCATTTCGGGGTTGGTCCAGCGATTGATACAGGTTTCTATTATGATACGGATATGGAGCATCAAATTCAAGAAGATGCCTTGCCAATCATTGAAAAAGAAATGAAGAAAATTATTGCTCAAAATTATCCCATTGAAAGACGCGAGGTTAGTCGTGAAGAAGCTTTAGCTATTTTTGCTAATGATCCCTATAAAGTTGAATTAATTAATGATTTACCTGAATCTGAAGTCATAACCGTTTATCAACAAGAAGAGTTTGTTGACTTATGTCGTGGTGTGCATGTGCCATCTACAGGTAAAATAAAAGTGTTTAAATTGTTATCTTTAGCTGGTGCTTATTGGCGAGGTAATTCTGATAATAAAATGATGCAAAGAATTTATGGAACGGCCTTTTTTAATCAAGCTGATTTAGATGAATTTTTGCGTCTACGTGAGGAAGCCCGTGAAAGAGACCATCGTAAATTAGGTAAAGAATTAGGTTTATTCACTATTTCTCAAGAAGTTGGTTCTGGTTTACCGATTTGGTTACCAAAAGGGGCTACTATTCGACGGGTCATTGAGCGTTATATTGTTGATAAAGAAATTGAATTAGGCTATAACCATGTATATACACCGATTATGGCAAAGGCCGATTTATATAAAACATCTGGTCACTGGGATCATTATCATGAAGATATGTTTCCTCCAATGGACATGGGGGATGGGGAAATGTTAGTTTTACGCCCAATGAACTGTCCGCATCATATGATGATCTATAAAGATGATATTCATTCCTACCGTGAGTTACCTATTCGGATTGCAGAATTAGGTATGATGCACCGTTATGAAAAATCAGGTGCTTTATCTGGTTTACAACGGGTGCGTGAAATGACCTTAAATGATGCGCATATTTTTGTTCGACCTGATCAAATTAAAGAAGAATTGCGTCGGGTTTTGGATTTAGTCTTAGCGGTGTATGAAGACTTTAACATTACTGACTATCGTTTCCGCTTAAGTTTACGCGATCCAAACAACACGGATAAGTATTTTGATGATGATGAAATGTGGGAAAAAGCACAATCGATGTTAAAAGAAGGTCTCGATGAAATGGGACTTGAATATTTTGAAGCTGAAGGCGAAGCTGCCTTTTATGGTCCTAAATTAGATGTTCAATTTAAAACGGCCATTGGTTTAGAAGAAACCATGTCAACCGTTCAATTGGATTTCTTGTTGCCAGAACGCTTTGACTTAACCTATGTAGGTGAAGATGGCGAAAACAGTCATCGTCCGGTCGTCATCCACCGTGGGGTCGTTTCAACCATGGAGCGCTTCGTGGCTTATTTAATCGAAGAGTATAAAGGTGCTTTTCCAACCTGGTTAGCTCCTGTTCAAGTTATGCTATTACCTGTTAACCTTGATGCCCATCAAGATAAAGTTGAAGCCATTTATCAAACATTGCGCGCAAAAGGCTATCGTGTTGAAATAGATTTAAGAAATGAAAAGTTAGGCTACAAAATCCGTTCAGCACAAACGAGTAAAATTCCTTATCAAATTGTTGTAGGGGATGAAGAATTGACTAACGATACAGTCAATGTTCGTAAATATGGATCACAAGAATCAGTATCTTATGCTTTAGATGATTTTGTTAGCTTAATCCAAGCGGATGTTGATGCCAAAAGCCGTCAATTATAATAAATATCCCTAGAACGGATATAGCCTAAAAAACTAGATTGTAAAAAAAACCCGTAAGCTTCTCAATTTATAAATGAGAAGTTTACGGTTTTTAATACTTTACTGGAAGAAATTGAAGATGCTGCGCATGAAATTAGTAATTGGGTTATCACGACGATTTTCTAATTCAACACTTTCTTCCACTTGGCTAGCTTGAGACTCTTCTTCTTCTAGAGAGGCTAATTCAGCTTCACGTTCTGCACGAGTCAAGCGCATATTTGTAGGCAAATCTTCATTTTGATACATATCGGGGTAATCTAATAAGCCGTCCAGCAAGATTTCAATTTCCCAATAGGATGATACTTGTAAGCCATCTGCGCGGTCAAACAAACCCATTGAGACAACAATTAAATCGCGATCATTTTCATTGATTGTAGCGACAAAAGTCCGTCCTGCAGCATCTGTTAAACCTGATTTAAGACCTGTTGTTCCTGAACGGCCATAGGCCATCCCTGGTAATAACAAGTTACTCGTTGTAAAGACCGATTCATAATCTGTCCCTTCCATGAAAACATATTCAACCGTAGAAGAGACATCTAGTATTTGGGGGAATTCCTCAACAATATATTGGGCAACTAAAGCCACATCAGCGGCAGATAATCTATTTTCACTATTTTCGTTAGATCCTGGCATCCACCATTCTTCGGGAATGTACATATTGGGTACGCCTGAAGTCGTGTAAAATTCAAAATCGACTAGACCCCAATCGAGTAATTGCTCACGGATTTTCTGAACAGCCGTTTGTTCATCGCCAAATAATTCCCACATCATCGTTGATGTGGCATCGTTACCCGATAGCATCATGATTCCGTAAATTAAATCTTCAACACTATATTCAACTCCAGCATGCAAGCCAACAGCAGAGAGTTCAGGATTGAATGATAAGTAATCTTCTATGTCTTGCGGAACGGTAACCATCGTATCTAATGAAATTGTACCGGCTTCTATTTCTTTATAAATAAGGTAGACAGCTAATATTTTAGACATTGAAGCAATTGGATAGGGTACAAAAGCTTGTTCTTCTGCAAGAATTCTATTTGTTTCTACATCCACAACTACATAAGAACGAGCATCCATGTTAGCTGCATACCAATCGAGTAATTCTTGGGGGTAGTTATCAGGTAATTCTGCATTTGGGTACTCTTCTATATCTTCTGCATCTCGTTCTAAACTAGGTGTTTTAGTAATTTCTTCGACTTGCGCCAAAGCGGTAAGTGGAGTTGAAAGAAAAACTAAAGCGGATAAGAGTAGAAAAAGATACTTAAAGAATGTTGATTTTGTTGTCAAGAGAAACGCCTCCTATTATTCATTACCTTACTATTATATACAAGAAGTGGCAACTTTCAAATAAATGTTTAAAAATAAAAAAATCTTTAAATATATTAGTAATAAGTAATTTATATAACAATCAGCTGCTTTTGAATGTATAATAAGACCATCATGTGTTTTTGAATGGAGAATTTTATGACAAAACGACTTAAACGTAACTGGCATTCAAACATGACTCAGAACACGTTAAATATGACATTTATCATAACTACCATAGCCATCCTTTTACCTTTTTATATTGGAGCGGTTGTTATGTTGATACACTTTGTTTACCTAGTATGGATAAATCGTAAGAGCTTAATTAATCAAATAAGGAATTTAGGATGGATTGGGTTCTTCATTTTGTATGCGGCGATTGTTTCGCTAGCCAATCGGAATTATATTGGCTTAGCTATTTCCTTGCTATTATTTTTATTTGCGATTTATTTTAGTAGTTATTTAGAACTTTTTTCAGCAAAATTATATGTTCAACTTTTAAAAACAATTAGCATCGGTAGTTTGTTTGTTGGATTATACAATATTATTAATTATATTAAGTATGTGAGTGAAAATAATTATTCACTTCTATACATCCTTCAAACATCTAACCCGCAATTTAGAGCAGAGGCAACTTTTTTTAATGCGAATTATTATGGTTTGTTTTGTATTTTCGCTTTATTAATTTGTATCTATTTATGGAATTATACGCATAGTAGGAAATTACGTTTTATTTATGGGTTAACCATCATAATCAATTTTATAAGTATAATAATGACTGCATCACGCATGTTACTACCCACCGTCGTAATTGCAACGTTTGTTTTAGTGGTATTTATTAATAAAAGACTGGCATTAACCTTTTTAGGCATAGGTATTTTAGGTGTGGTGGTAATCATTTTAAATCCATCCTTATTTCCTCGTTTCGAATCATTGGCCTATGGATTTGAAGATCGTTTAGGTTTGTGGAATACCGGTTGGAATATCTTTTTGACGCGTCCCTTAACTGGTAGAGGACCGTTAGCCTATGTAAACTTTTATTACTTATTCATTAACGAAACGGATATTCATTCGCACCAATTGCTGATTGATAGTTTAGCCAATTATGGTCTCTTTGGGATTTTTATATTATTTAATGCGTTGATTCCATACTTTAGAAAATTGATAGAGGCAATAAAGGAACCTTCAATACGCTTAGAAGTTGGATTGATCTTAGCTTTTATTGTAGCGGTTGTTGTGCATGGACTGGTTGATGTATCGATTTTTTGGTTGCAAACGGGTTTTGTATTTTTAGTGGTTTGTTTATGTCCTACCGATAAAATGGAAGAAATCCATCTTTATCAATTAGAGAATCTAGCTTAGATCCAGTAAAAAACAAAAAGAGCACACGCTTATAGTAGTTCCTTTTTCATAATATAAGCGTGTGTTCGTTTTTGGAAAGTTCTATAGGATTGTTATTTAGTCTCAAATAAAAAGCCAAATTATTTTTGAATGAGGATATTTGTTAAGCCGGAATTATCTTTAAAGCTTAGATGCTTGTCATTGATGCTATAATAGATGTCTTGTGCGGCTAATTGTTCTGTAATATAAGCAATGTCTTCTGCAGAGGCCGTCCACACTAAAGCTCTTAAACCTTGTTGATTTTCTTCAGGAGCAGGTAAGTTTTTCCCTTGCCATATATTAGCGCCTAAATGATGATGGTAATCGCCACTAGCCATAAAGATGGCTTGATTGCCATAAGGATATTTAAAACCTAAACCTAAAGTGGTCAAGTAGAATTGCAAGGTTTCAGCCGTATCACCAACGTGTAAATGAATATGGCCCATCGTTGTCCCGTTAGGGATACCTTCAAAATGCTGGCTGGCATTTGCTAAAACATCATCAGCATCCATAGCTTCAGTAATACCAGCGATAAAGCCATCTTCACGGATATCCCATTCCGATTTGTCATTATCGGCATAAATTTCAATCCCGTTTCCTTCAGGATCGGTTAAATAAAGAGCGTTACTATAGCCATGATTTGATGCACCATCTAGATTAACTTGCTTTTTCACTAAGTGTAATAGTATAGTTCCTAAATCAGCTTTGGTAGGTAATAATAAAGCCATGTGATAAAGACCAGTCGTACGTTTAGTTTTCTTAATTGTGGTCGGGAATATTTCAACAAGGACGGTTTGATCAGGTGTTCCTAAAGCGTAATAGCCATCTTTATGATCAATTAAACTTAAACCAATCATCTCTTGATAAAATTGTGCTAAAGTAGTACTATCTATGGCATTTAATTGAATACCTGACGTGACTATCGATGTTTTTGATTGTGTTAATGGATTAGGTGTCATATATAAGTCTCCTTTTTATTCAAATGAACATTATAATGATATCCAAATCATGCATTCCTGTCAATCATTTTTTACAAAATTATCATGGCTTTAATTCATCAACAGCTCTAAAAGTGTAACTAATAGAAAATGAATACACACCTTATTTGAGTTTTACTTGCAGTTTATATTTATTTGTGGTATTATATAAAAGTTGAGAAAACAAGTAGAAACAAGTCGTTTCTCGCCACTTGTTAGGCAAGTAGGCAAATAAAGAAGATAAGCAAGTTAAGTAACTTGTTTGTTTCTTTGTGACTAAACGACTAGTTTTATAAACTAGTCGTTTTTTTATACAACTAATCTACGAAAACTCTCAAACATTATATGGAGGTGGAAAGTTATCGTTAAAGAGCTTATTATTAACGAGGACATTCGTGCAAAAGAATTACGTCTAATTGGTGATAACGGAGAACAAATTGGCGTAAAATCACTTGAAGATGCATTAACACTTGCTGAATCATTTGGGTTAGATCTAGTACTTGTTTCACCACAAGCCAAACCACCAGTTGCAAGAATTATGGACTATGGTAAATATCGTTTTGAAATGCAAAAGAAAGAAAAAGAACAACGTAAAAATCAGAAAATCGTTTCTGTTAAAGAAGTACGTTTAAGTCCTTCCATTGAAGAACATGATTATCAAACAAAATTACGTCAAGCAATCAAATTCTTAGAAAATGGCGACAAAGTTAAAGCGAGCATTCGTTTTCGCGGTCGGGCTATAACGCATAAAGAATTAGGTCGTGAAGTACTTGAAGATTTTATTGCAGATACAAAAGATTACTCAGTGGTTGAATCTCATCCAAAAATGGAAGGTCGTAGTATGTTTATCATACTAGCCCCATTGAAAAGTGAGTAACATACTTAATTTTTAGGAGGAATTGTCAATGCCAAAACAAAAAACACACCGCGGTTTAGCTAAACGCGTTAAGAAAACAGGATCAGGTAAGTTAAAACGTGCTAGAGCATTTACTAGCCACCGTTTTCACGGCAAAACGAAAAAACAACGTCGTCAATTGCGTAAAGCAAGCTTAGTTTCTGCTGGTGATTACAAACGCATTAAACAACAAATTTCATCATTATAAGATACAATACGAGGAGGATTAAATTATGGCACGTGTTAAAGGTGGATACGTTACACGCCAACGTCGTAAACGTACATTAAAATTAGCAAAAGGGTACTACGGAGCAAAATCAAAACTTTATAAAACAGCTAAGCAACAAGTGATGAAATCATATACTTATGCTTACCGTGATCGTCGTCAAACGAAACGTAATTTCCGTCGTTTATGGATTACACGTATCAATGCAGCGGCAAGAATGAATGGTTTAAGCTATTCTGTATTAATGAATGGTTTAAATAAAGCTGGAATTGAAATTAATCGTAAAATGTTAGCTGATTTAGCTGTTAATGATGAAGTAGCGTTTAGCGCACTCGTTGAACAAGCAAAAGAAGCATTAGCATAATTTATTACATGTAACGTAGTTTTATATTGAGTCTATTTTCCGAAATAGATCTAACTATAAAACTACGCTCTTTTTTTTTGAATTTTTTTGATTTTCACTATGATATTCATACAAATTGACTTTTTACTATGAAAATTGGTATCGTTGTAGAGTATTTATACATTATTCTAAGGAGGCTTACAAAATGGTATATATTTGGCGCTATATCAAAAAATATCCTAAACTTTTAACCATGGATGTCATCGGTGGTTTTTTCTTCGTGCTAGTAAACTTGGGATTACCGACTGTTTTTGCCTTAATGATTGACCGGGCAATTATTCCTGGGGATGTCGATGCACTTTATTTCTGGAGTGTCATCATGCTAGTTGTCATTATCGCTGGCTTACTTGGAAGACTTGTATTGTCTTATGCTTCAAGTAAATTAACCACGCGAATGATTCGTGATATGCGAAATGATTTATATAAGAAAACACAACTGTTTTCGCATCAAGAATATGAGAAAATTGGTGTCTCTTCTTTGGTTACACGCATCACTAATGACGCATTTGTATTAATGCAATTTGCCGAAATGATGTTAAGAATGGGTGTAAATACGCCGCTAATGTTCATCGGTAGTGTCGTCATGATTATTATTACAAGTCCGTCATTGGCTTGGTTTATGATTGCCGCCTTACCGCTTTTAACGATGGCTATTTATGTCATTGCTAAGAAATCGAAACCATTATCTGAAAAACAGCAGGAATCACTCGATAAGTTAAATCAGTATGCACGTGAAAACTTAACCGGTTTACGTGTGATTCGAGCCTTTGCGCGCGAATCTTATCAGGAAGAGAAATTTACTCAAGAAACAAATACATACATGGAAACATCAAGTAAACTCTTCAAATTAATGGGGACCGCCATGCCTATCTTTACCCATATTTTAATTTGGATGAGTGTGTTGATTATTTGGTTTTCTTTAGGGGAAATTGAAGTTGGTTCATTAGCTGTAGGTAACTTGGTGGCTTTTATTGAATATGTCTTTCATGCCTTATATTCATTTATGATGTTTGCTAACTTATTTATGATGTATCCAAGAATGGCTGTTTCGGCTAAACGACTGCAAGAGATAGATGAGATGCCAATTTCAATCGATCCCAATCTGGATGGTATCACGCAAAGCCAAACACGAGGTTATTTAGAATTTAAGAATGTTACCTTTGCTTATCCAGGTGAAACAGAGAACCCAGTCTTACATAATATTAGTTTTAAATCTAAACCGGGTGAAATCATTGCATTTATAGGAAGTACAGGCAGTGGGAAATCGACTTTAGTTCAATTAATTCCGCGCTTTTTCGATGTGACATTGGGAAGTATTTTAGTTGATGGCGTTGATGTTCGTGACTACAATATTAAGGCTCTTCGGAAGAAAATTGGCTTTATTCCCCAAAAGGCTTTACTTTTTACAGGAACGATTGGCGAAAATTTACGTTATGGTAAATATCATGCCACTGAAAAAGAAATTGAACGTGCTACCGATGTGGCACAAGCAAAAGACTTTGTCCATAAAACACAAGAAAAATATCATGCCTTTTTAGCTGAAGGTGGTAGTAATTTATCAGGTGGACAAAAACAACGCTTATCTATTGCTAGAGCCCTAGTTAGAACACCTGATATTTATGTATTTGATGATAGTTTTTCTGCATTGGATTATCGAACGGATGCAGAATTACGACGTCGTTTAAAGGAAGTCACGCAGGAATCGACGACGGTTATTGTCGCCCAAAGAGTTAGTTCAATTATGAATGCCGACCAAATAATCGTTTTAAATGAAGGTGAAATTGTTGGACGAGGCACACATGATGAATTAATGAAAAGCAATGATATTTATAGAGATATTGCTGAATCACAACTTAAAAATGTGTCGTTAGAAGGTTAGGAGGCTAAGCATGAATTCAAATAATGGACTTATTAGTAAAGTTTGGCATTACATGAAACCATACCAAATGCCATTGTACATTTCAATCTTTTTAACACTCGTTCAGGTAATCACCAGTGTTGTCGAACCTTTTGTTTTAGGGCTTGTGATTACTGAATTAACCAATAATGTCATTGCAATAGCCCAAGGTGTTCCAGGGGCTGGGATTAATTATTCATATATTTTTAATATTTTAGTTATTTATCTTATCCGTGGTTGGGCTAATCAACTATCGACATATGGGGCTAATTATTATATTACCGAAGCTGTGCAACAAATGATAAGGGATTTAAGAGTTGATATTATTCGTAAAATTAATCGGTTGCCAATTGCTTATTTTGATCGGAATCAATTTGGAAATATCTTAAGTCGTATTACCAGTGATGTTGAGTCGGTTTCTAATGCTTTACAACAAGGGCTTTTGCAAATCGTTTATGCTATTCTTTCAATCATTTTTGTTACTGCTATGATGCTGTATCTGAATTGGCAATTAGCCCTTATTGTTATTATCAGTATGCCTGTATCGTATTATGTCGCTAGATTTATTGTCAACAAGTCCCAAAAACATTTTAAAGCACAGGCTGATGTTTTAGGTAAATTAAATGGTTTTGTTCAAGAAAATTTTACAGGTTTTAATATTATTAAGTTATATAATCGTGAAGAAAAGTCGGAAGAAGAATTTGAGTCCATAACGGATCAATTAGCCGATGTTGGTTTTAAAGCTTCTTTCTTATCATCTATGATGATGCCGATTGTCAGTGTTGTGTCACATTTAGCTTATTTAGCTGTGGCTTTGTTTGGTGGTATGTTAGTTATCGCTGGGCGTTTAACGATTGGTAATTTACAAGCATTTACGCAATATGTATGGCAAGTTAACCAGCCAATTCAAACCATTACACAATTATCCGGACCTTTACAGAGTGCACGTGCAGCCATCGATCGTATTTTTGAAATACTAGATTATCCTGAAGAAGATAATGAGTATGTTACTCATCTTGAAAAAGATTTAAGTGGTCAAGTTTCATTTAATAATGTTTCATTTCAATACACTGAAGATAAGCCTTTAATTAAAAACTTCACGGTTGATGTACAACCGGGAGAAATGGTAGCCATCGTTGGGCCAACAGGTGCCGGGAAAACGACTATTATTAATTTGCTGATGCGCTTTTATGATGTCGTAGAAGGGTCGATTAAGGTCGACGGGATAGATATTCGTGACTTACCCCGTCAAGAGTATCGTAGTCAATTTGGGATGGTCTTACAAGATGCCTGGCTATATGAAGGGGAGATTAAGGAAAATCTTCGCTTTGGTAACTTGAATGCGACGGATGAAGAGGTGGTTGAAGCAGCCAAAGCCGCAAATGTGGATCATTTTATCCGGACCTTACCTGGAGGCTATAATATGCGTATTAATCAAGAATCAAGTAACATATCGTTGGGACAAAAACAACTGTTAACCATTGCTAGAGCTTTATTAGCTGATCCTAAAATACTGATTCTTGATGAAGCCACGAGTTCTGTCGATACGCGACTTGAAATATTAATTCAAAAAGCCATGAATAGACTGATGCAAGGGCGTACCAGTTTTGTCATTGCACACCGCTTGTCAACGATTCGCGAAGCAGATAAAATATTGGTGATGAATGAGGGTCAAATTATCGAACAAGGAACTCATGAATCACTATTAGCAGATAAAGGTTTTTATTACGATCTGTATCAATCGCAATTTTCAAACTAATTCACAATTAAATATCACTGATTTAGAATATTCTCAGAAAGCTGTTTAAAACTTAACTGAGAATATTCTTTTTCTTTTATCAGATATAGTTGTTAATTTTTATGGATTAGCTTATGATAAATAGCATATGTAAAATGATCTTGATAGGAAGAGTGGAAATATGAGAATAGGTTATCAAGGCGTTCCAGGTGCTTATAGTGAAATGGCTTTACAAAAATATTTTTCAGAAATAGCAAGTAATCAAATAGAAGCCATAGAATATGATAAATTTTCAACCTTAATTCAAGCGGTAGCGAATAAAGCCTTAGATTATGCGGTAGTACCAATTGAAAATTCTACGACGGGTTTGATTTCTAGAACGATGGATTTATTTAGGTATCAACCGATAACTGCTGTTGGAGAATTGTTGCAACCCGTTCAACATGTATTATGGGGTATTAAGGGTAGTCAAGTCGAACAACTTAAGGTAGTCTACTCCCATCCAGAAGCCTTAGCTCAAAGCCAAAACTTTTTTGAGCAACATCCTTTTATTAGTAGTCAAGCATTTGAAGACACCGCAAAAGCAGCACAGTGGGTTGCTCAACAAAATGACCCAACGATAGCAGCCTTGGCAAGTCAAAGAGCTGGCGAATTATATGACTTAATCCCTTTAAAAGAAGCTATCCAAACCGAACAAACGAATACGACCCGTTTTTTTATTATTCGACACCAAGAATTTGCTAATCAAGATGGTAATCGCTTAATTGCTTATTTTGAAACACGTCATCAACCAGGTGCTCTATTAAAGATTTTACAAACTTTTGACTTATTCAATTGTAATTTGGAAGGTTTAAATGCTCGTCCCATACCAGGTCAACCGTTTAGTTATGGTTTTTTCATAGAAGTGAATATTGAACATGCAAAAGCTTCATTATCGCTTTTGAAAGAAGTATTAAACCAAGCAGCTGAATATGTCCAATTAATAGGTCGATTTGATTAGATCAACGAGAAGAAGGGATAACGATGAATATTGGAATTATTGGATTAGGTGTTGTGGGAGGATCGTTTGCTAAAGCAATCCGTGCACACTTAAATCCTTCACATAAGATTATGGCAATTGATATTGATGAAAAGACGATTGAACAAGCTTTGTCAGAAGGAATCATTGATTATGGTGAAACAACTAATCAAACTATTTTACAGCAAGCCGATTTAGTCATTATTGCTTTATATCCGGCGGCTTTGATAAATTTTATGCAAACTAACAATCATTTATTTAAAAAGGGTGCTATCGTAACCGAAACAACCGGTATAAAAACAGACATGATTAAAGCACTAAAAGATTTAATTCCCGATACGATTGATTTTATTTTTGGGCATCCTATGGCTGGACGCGAAAATAGGGGACTCGATTATGCCTCAGCTGAAGTTTTTCAAGGCTCAAACTATTTAATTACGCCAACCGAAAATAACCAACAAGAAACAATCAATTGGTATGCGTCATTTGTGGAAGCTATTGGATTTAAAAGAGTAACCTTTGTAACGGCTGATCAACACGATGAAATGATTGCTTATACAAGTCAATTGGCACACATCATTGCGGTTTCCCTAATAAATAGTGATTTAGAAAATCGTAATACAGCCTTATTTATCGGTGATAGTTATCGTGACTTAACTCGGATTGCAAAATTAAATGAAGATTTATGGACTGAATTATTTTTAGCTAACAAAGAAGAATTACTTAAAGCGATCAATCGTTTTGAAATCAAAGTCCAAGATATGAAAGAAGCGATTACTAACGATGATCGTCTGAAAATGAAGGGGTATTTTGTTGAATCGACTCAACGACGGTTGAAGCTAGAACATGAAGATAGTAAATTCACACAAGATTCAATGTAAATATCCGCTTATAAAAAACTAAACATGTCAACCTTATCTCCGCTATCGGCAAATAATAAAGATGACATGTTTTTGTTGTTTTATAATAATCGGATGTGTTTTTTCTTTCGATTATGTGAACTTTCTACTTCTTCAGCGACTATTTCATCTAATTGTGAAATCACAGCTTCTCTCGTTATTAAATCATCTTCAATCATATAACCGATATTGGATGAGATAGGTTCAAAAATGACTAATGAAGGTGTTTTTTGAACATTCATACTTGTGGCAATTTTTTGATCATTAATATACAATTCACGAACATAATCCGAATTAATATCTTCCATAAAAACATCAACATCAAGGCCAACTTCTTTGGCTATTTGCTTGATAAAGTCTTCATTGTATCGATCAATTTGATTATCGATACGTTGTTGCATTTTCATTAAAAACAAACGACCTTTTCTTTTGCCTTGCATGCTAGCGGCTTTAGCAGCTAATGAGGCATGATAGACAATGCGATAAATATGATTTCTCGTATTTAAATCAGTTAAATCCAAATTTAATTGCTTGATATAATCGGTGACGATTCTTTGCTTATGGAAGCACACAATATGTAAGTCTACTTTTGATGAAATCATCTCAATCGTGGCATTGACTTCTTGTTCACTAAAATAAGATTTTCGACCTAATGGATTTACAAATAAGTAGAATTCGAACATTTTAGGTTGTCCATTTGTCCGATAATCTATTTGATAGTTCGTTAACACGTGTAACTTCCCTCCTTTTCCTATCTTTTATATACATTATTTTATCAAAATTGATGTTAAATTGCGACTAACATGATTATCAATTTGACTCAGAAACTTTTTGGGCGTATTGGGATACACGTGCAATTTTCTTTGCTGCTGCTACATAGGGAATGTCTAGTTTATTTAATAATATTTTTATTTGCTTTTGACCATTCTCAAGATTATCGGTTTCTAACTCTAATTCGTAATCTGTTTGATCAAAATAAGTTGTTTGATCGATCGCGAAAAGTCCATATTCAACGGGCTGATTCCATCTATAAGTAGTCATTTCATAGGTAGGTTTTAAACGGTTGATGTCGATAGACATTTCCTCTAAAAACGCACATATTTCTAAACCAATGAATTCAGGCGTAAGGGTAGTAGGCGCCTCTTGGACAGATGCAATCATTTTAGTAATTTCAAGGGATGTTAAATTGGCTTGTGTTTGTTTCAGGGTCCATTCACTAGAATCTTTGAATACTCGCAGTCTTAAAGCCGTTTGCAGTTGTTTCAAGGAGGCATCCTTAGTATCATAATAAGTGTTAGTTTGTTTAAGAGGATTAATGTCATTAAATTGAAAATGATTAATTAATTTTTGAAAATTTTCGTGACTGAGCATTATTTTAATTTCTTTTTCAATTGATCTACTCATTACCTTCATCCTTTCACAGTAAAAGCTATAGTACCAATTACTTAGTGATATAGCAAGTAATTCACTCATCTAATGGATTTATTACTCTACTTGCGTAAAATTTCTTCAGTTTATGCTAAAATAAGAAAAGTAAGATTAAACACTAAATGAGCTATATTATTAATAAATATTTTGTATTAACCATAATTAGAAAGGAATCGATGGTGATGATCGAAGATAATTTTATTGATGATTGGACGAGCTTTTTAGCACCCTATGAACAAGCCGTTGCAGAATTAAAGCTAAAACTTAAGATGATGCGTGATGAGTTCCAAACCAAGCATCGACATACACCCATAGAATTTGTCACTGGACGTGTTAAAACACCGGCTAGTATTCTTGAAAAAATGGAAGTGCGTAATATTAAACCTGAAGATTTTTTGATTGGTGTCCAGGATATCGCAGGTATACGCATTATGTGTCAATTTGTGGAGGATATTTATGAAGTAGCTGAATTGTTAAAAAGACGGCAAGATTTTAAAGTTTTATTGATTCGAGACTATATTAAACACCATAAACCTAGTGGCTATCGCTCCTATCATATGGTCTTAGAATATCCAGTCCATCGTTTGACTGGCGTTGAAACGGTCATTGTGGAAGTTCAAATTAGAACGTTAGCGATGAATTTTTGGGCTACAATTGAACATTCATTAAATTACAAATATAGTGGAGTTTATCCAGAAGAAATCCTTTGGCGATTACAAAGAGCTTCTGAAGCAGCGTTTCAATTAGATGAAGAAATGTCTGAGATACGTGATGAAATACGTGAAGCGATTCAATATTTTGAAAATTAGGATTTTATTTATAAGGAGTGATCGGATTGTCTAAAAACGTACTAATCTTTTCCAATGATAAACCTGAATCGCAAGACATAAAAATGCGTTTAGTTAAGCATTTAAAAAATGCTGGGGGGCTCATTCATGAAAAAGATATAGCACCAGACATTATTGTGTCTATTGGCGGTGATGGTACGCTATTATCAACTTTCCATAAGTACATTGAGTTTGTTGATAGAGCCCGCTTTATTGGGATACATACGGGGCATCTTGGTTTTTATGCGGATTGGCAAGGGTATGAAGTGCAAGAATTAGCGCAAGCAATATTGGAATCAGATGGAGAATCGATTAGTTATCCACTATTAAATATTGAGATAGACTTAATTGATGGGACTCATTACAATCAACTGGCTCTCAACGAATTTTCCATTCGTGCAATTAGTGGGACGATGGTCAGTGAGATTTATATCAAAGATCACTTTTTCGAAACTTTTCGAGGCGATGGTATTTGTGTCGCAACACCAACAGGTTCAACCGGCTTAAATAAATCCTTAGGGGGTGCCGTTATCCATCCTCGTTTAGATGCTATTCAATTGACTGAAATTGCATCCATCAATAATCGCGTTTTCCGATCATTAGGTTCACCCATGATTATCCCGCGGGATGAATGGTTTGAGTTACGTCCCCATGTTCACTCGGATCATAAAGAGATGATTGTTAGTATCGATAATATGACGTATTCAGATAAAATAATTAGTTGCGTCAAATTGAGTGTTGCTCAGGAGCGAATTCATTTCGCTAGATTTAAACATACCCATTTTTGGGATCGGGTAAAACATTCCTTCATTGGGATTAATGACAATGATTCAATGGATAAAAATCCAAATAATTATTTAAAATAAGGAGCTATGCATGAAATTAGTAAAATCATTAGGGATAATATTTATCAGTGCTCTAGTCCTAACAGCTTGTGGTAATAACAGTGAAGAACAAGGTCTAATCGATACTATTCAAGAAACGGTAAGTTCAACTTCGCGACTAGATGCTAGTATAACCATTGACGAGTCAGCTGCCTTTCTCTCCATGGAAGCTTCAGAAAAAGAAAGTGTCTATGAATCATTAGATGCGATTATTATGGATACCGAAATGATTCATAATATAGCCGATTATTCCATGATAAGTGAAATTGAATCAGAAGCAGCCTATTTAGACTTTATTTCAACGACCGATGAATCACCCAAAGTTATTTATTTGGGGTTTAATGAGTGTCCGTATTGTGTTGTATTTACGCCCAAAATAAATCAATTAGCCGAAGAAATCGATGTGCCAATCTACTTTTATAATACACAAACGAGACAAAATGATGATAATTTTGTAGATGCCATGTCAAATTATAATGTTTCTACGGTACCTCATGCATTTATCGTTGATAAAGGGAAACCCATTCAGTTCATTAATCATAAAAGCAGTATGGAAGCAATTGAAGCCTTTTTTCAATATGCTAAATCGTTACAATAAATAACATAAAGGATATTATCTGTGGAATTTATTTTTAATTATCAATTTAAGCAATCTATGTTAGTCAAACAATATTTGCAACGTTTAGAACTTCCAAGAAGTTTTATTTCAAATATTAAGCAAACGGGCTCTATTTTATTAAATGGTCAACCGGTTACTGTCCGTAAGGTAATTAATTATGGGGATGAATTGGTGTTGTTACAAGCTCCAGAAAGAGGACACGATACGGTTATCCCGTCTTTTATTCCGTTAGATATTGTCTACGAGGATCGGGATATTTTAGTGATTAATAAAGCAGCACAAACAGTGTCTATTCCTTCAATTCAAAATCCAAATACTTCAGTGGCCAATCGAGTCAAGGGGTATTATCTTAAACAGTCTTACGATGATCAGGTGATTCATATTGTAACGCGTTTAGATCGTGATACGACGGGTTTAATGTTAATTGCTAAACATCGTTTAGCCCACGCACTCCTTGATCGACAAATACGTGATAAACAAATCGCTAAATATTATTACGCTATTTCGTCCAAAGCTAATTGGGACAAACATGGAGTGATTAACGCACCGATTGCTCGTGATTCGCAATCACTGATTACACGTAAAGTGGATGAATCAGGCAAAGAAGCGTTAACCGAATTTCACTTAGTGCAATCTTTTAGTGATAGTGCCTTATTAAAATTACAATTACATACTGGCAGGACGCATCAAATTAGAGTCCATTTGGCCTATAGTGGGGGACCTCTAATTGGTGATGACTTATATGGGGGACCTTTGACGGAGGTTTTATCTCGGCAAGCATTGCATTGTGGTGAATTAATATTTGAGCAACCATTTACTAAACAAACGATTCATTTGACAAGTTCCTTGCCGTTAGATATGCAGCAATGGATTTCAACTAGAAACGCTGAAAATGCTAGTAAATTAACTTAGTTTCTATTATAATAATGAGGCAATCCATCGTTAAGGAGGGTTAAAATGGAGATTTTTCACCGCTCATTTGAAGAAAATCAAGAAGTTTTAAAACAGCATTTACAGAATAACCGAATGACACGATTTCGCACAGAGTATTTAGCCTTACATTATTATGACCAAGCGAAATTATTTGAAGTCTTTGATGAAGATGAACGTGCAAAATTATATCAATATCTGTCTCCTTCAGAATTAGCTAATATTTTTGACCAGTTAGAATCACAAGATGAACACATTGAATCGTATTTTGATGAGATGTCTAATCCGTATGCAGCTGCTGTTTTAGGTGAAATGTATGCTGATAATGCGGTTGACGTTTTAAACAACATAAAAGACCGTGAAAAAGTCAATATATACATGCACTTAATGAAGTCTGATAGTGCTCGTGAAATAAGCCAATTGATTAATTATTTGGATGATACAGCTGGATCTATAATGACGACTGAATTTATTTCAGTCGAAGCCAATTATACTTTAAAAGAAGCCTATCAACATTTAAAAAGTGAAGCGATTCAAGCCGAGACCATCTATTATGTTTATGTTGTCGATTCTGAAAAACGCTTAGTTGGGGTTATTTCATTAAGGGATTTAATTATTAATGATGATAATAAACTGGTTAGTGATGTGATGAATACCCGTATCATTTCAGTCCAAGTGAATGATAATCAAGAAGAAGTAGCTAAAATGGTACAAGATTATGATTTATTAGCTTTACCTGTCGTCGGCTTTGACCGTGAGTTATTGGGAATTATTACCGTTGATGATATTTTAGACGTTATGCAAGAAGAAGCCGACAGTGATTATTCGGGGTTAGCGGCTGTTAATGTTAGCCAAGAGCATGAAACGCCGTTATCGGCATCAAAAAGTCGTTTACCTTGGCTAATAACCTTGTTGTTTCTTGGAATGGGGACATCATCTTTAATTAGTCAGTATGAAAGTTTAATTGAATCAGCCAGTGTTTTATCCGCTTTTGTGACGCTTATAACCGGGACGGCGGGTAATGCAGGGACTCAATCCTTAGCGGTGGCTGTTAGGAAAATTACCAATAAAACGGAAGATGACGACTTTTTTAAATCCTTAGTTTTTGAACTTTTAACAGGCATTATTACAGGTGTTATTGTTGGCGTAACGATTGCCATTGTTGCTGGCATTTGGCAACAGAATTTTCCTTTAGGGATTGTCATCGGGATTTCAATGGCAGCTGCGATTATTGTGGCAAATTTAGCTGGTGCACTGATTCCCAAAATTATGACACGTTTAGGATTTGATCCAGCTGTAGCAAGTGGGCCGTTTATATCAACCCTAAGTGACCTTACCTCAGTCTTTATCTATTTTTCAATCGCCTCGACTTTTATCGATTTGATTATAAAATAAATAGGGATGTATATATAATCAAACCATGTTTAAAAATCCGAACGTCAAGTTAAGTGAATACAACTTGACGTTCGGATTTTTGTGAGCGATTTTTAGTTTTATAACTAGCTGATATCTAATCTTTTTTGCATATCATGGTGTGGAATACGTGCATCCAAATACCCTTGGGGATTACTAATCACGTAACCTGATTTTTCATAAAAAGGGATGACATGGTCTTGAGATGATAAAACTAACGCGGCAACCTGTTTCTCTTTAGCCCATCTTTCTATTTCAGCTAACATTTGTTGGCCAATCGATAAGCCTCGTTTGCTTGAATCAACGCATACTCTTTGAATCTTTAATTGTGTGTCAGATAAAAAAGATACTCGAGCTGTTGCCACGGCTTCATCATCTAGGTAACAAACAATATGCCAACATTGACTATCGTAGCCATCGATTTCTTCAGCTTCCGTCACATTTTGTTCTTTTATAAAAACTTTTTCACGTAAAGCATGAGCGTCCTTAATAATTGGTCCCTCATCCCCAAATTGCCATTTTATTTTCATTAATAAAGCTCCTCTAACAATAATATTATTCAATAGTTGACTAATTATAGCATATGTTTGAGTAATGGTTAAAACAAAAGTAACCTGATTCTTTGTGAAATAAAACGCACTAAAATGATAAGTGAATTCTATAACAAATAACCTATAAAAATATATTATATTAAACAGTAAATAATAATAAAATACTATTTAACATTTAATATAAATCTCGTTGGAATGTTGATATTTCAATAATTGAATAGGATTGTAGCAACTAGAATATTTAATAAAAAAATAAATAAATTTCCTTTTCATTTTTAAATTTGTATGCTAATATATGAGCGAAGTAAGAATTTAGGAGGCTGCACAAATGAAAGTTGTAGTAATTGGTTGTACTCACGCAGGAACATCTGCTGTAAAAACGATTTTAAATGAAAATCCTGACGCTAATGTTGTCGTATATGAGAGAAATGATAATATCTCATTCTTATCATGTGGTATTGCTCTATATGTTGGAGGAACCGTTAAAGACCCTCAAGGGCTATTTTACTCAAATCCGGAAGAGTTGGCTGAATTAGGTGCTGAAGTCCATATGGAACATGATGTGACTAAAGTAGATGTTGAAAACAAAAAAGTTTATGTAACAAATCTACAAGATCAATCAACTTTCGAAGAATCTTATGATAAATTAGTTCTAACTACAGGTTCATGGCCAATCATTCCTCCACTTGGTGGACTTGACTTAGACAATGTTTTATTATGTAAAAACTATAATCAAGCTAAAGAAATCTTCACACGCCAACATGATGCTGAAAAAGTTGTTATTATTGGTGGGGGATATATCGGTATTGAATTAGTTGAGGCATTCGCAGAACAAGGTAAACAAGTAACTTTAATTGATGGTTTAGATCGTATTTTAAATAAATACCTTGACCCAGAATTTACAGATGTTTTAGAAGATGATTTGCGTTCAAAAGGTATTAAAGTAGAATTAAATCAAATGTGTCAACGCTTTGAAGGTGAAAATGGTAAAGTAACGAAAGTGGTTACTTCTGGTGGCGAATATGAAGCTGATATGGTTATTTTATGTGTTGGTTTCCGTCCAAATACGGAACTTGTAAAAGGTCAAGTTGATATGTTACCAAATGGCGCGATTCTAATTGATGATTATATGAAAACTTCAGCACCTGATGTATTTGCAGCTGGTGATAGCTGTGCCGTAAATTATAATCCAAATGGTGGACATGCCTATATTCCTTTAGCAACAAACGCTGTTAGAATGGGAACCCTTGTTGGTAAAAACATTAATGGTGATAAAGTACGTTATCGTGGTACGCAATCGACATCTGGATTATATTTATTTGGATGGAATATCGGTTCAACCGGCGTTAACGATGCAAGTGCTAAAGTAATGGGACTTGAAACACGTTCAGTTTATGTGGAAGATTTTTATCGTCCTGAATTTATGCCTGAAAATGAAAAAATCTATATGAAACTAGTTTATGAAGTAGGAACTAACCGCATTGTCGGTGGACAAATCATGTCTAAATACGATGCAACTGCTTCTGCTAATACATTATCATTAGCGATTCAAAACAAAATGACCATTGAAGATTTAGCTTATGTTGATTTCTTCTTCCAACCTGTATTTGATCGTCCTTGGAACTACTTAAATATTCTTGCTCAAGCTGCTGTTGAACAAGAAAGAAAAATTAGTTTACAAGAAACAGCCAATGTCTAATTATTAACAAATTAGCGAGTGTTCATTTATAAAGCCAAGCACATCTAATAAAAAGGTGTGCTTGGTTTTTTTATTCAATAAAAATAATGCAAGTAGGTAAAATTTTTGTTAAAATAGATGAACGAGTATTATAGTGAGTATTTAGTAAGGATAGAATAGAAGGGTGAATTATGAATCAATCGCAGAATTTGAGCATAAGTTTGTTTGGTTATAATCGTCAACAAGTCGATTTACTTGTACAACAACAAAAAGACCGATTAGCTCGTTTAGAATCACAGCAAGAAGAAAATCAGCAACGCATTACCGACCTAGAGTCTCAGTTAGCCTATTATCAAGAAATAGAAAAGGATTTAACGGATGGCGTTCTTGATGCACGTAAAGCAGGAAATAAGATTGTGGCAGAATCAAATGATGCTGCTGAAAATTTAATTAACCAAACGAATCAACAAGTTTCACAATATAAAGAAGATGTTGCTCACTATAGTAGACAATTAACAGCCAGTGGGACATCCTTAAAACATCAATTAAATGAAATGAAAATGGAAATGGAAAATATTCTGCGACAATATCAAACAATGATTGAAGCAACGGATTTTGATCGATTATTTCCTGAAGAAAAAATGGAACAATTCAGTTCGCAAATTGATGAATATATGAACGATGATTTAACTTCGAATCGAAGTGGGTCAAGATTAAAATGGCAAGACAGCAGCAATATGACGGATGAAGAGAAAAAAGAATTAGAACGCTTAATTCATGAAGTTATTGCTAATGAAAGCAAACCGGGGTCTTCTACAGAAGAAACTACGGAAAATGTAAAGACAGATAAACTTGTCCGTTTAGTTAGTAATAAAATGAATTAATAAAAAACGAACAATCTGGTAAATTTTTACCAATTATTGTTCGCTTTTTTGAGTGCAAAGTTATAAGAAAATATTAAATAAGGTGATAGAAAGAATGAATGATGATTTAAACCAAAAAGTCAAAAAGCGACGCACGTTTGCCATAATATCGCACCCTGATGCCGGTAAAACAACCATAACTGAACAACTCTTATTGTTTTCAGGTGCAATTCGTGAGGCAGGGACTGTAAAAGCTAAAGGGAAAAAATCGAATAAATTTGCAAAATCGGATTGGATGGAAATCGAAAAACAAAGAGGTATTTCTGTAACAAGTTCTGTTATGCAAGTTGATTATGATGGCTTTCAAGTCAATATTTTAGATACTCCTGGGCATGAGGATTTCTCAGAAGATACCTATCGTACTCTTATGGCTGTTGATGCTGCGGTAATGGTTATTGATAGCGGTAAAGGGATTGAACCACAAACGAAGAAATTATTTGAAGTTTGTAGTATGCGGGGCATACCTATTTTTACATTTATGAATAAGCTAGATCGCGATGGACGCGAGCCTTTAGAGTTAGTGGCTGAATTAGAAGAAGTGCTTGGAATAGATGCCTTTCCAATGAATTGGCCGATGGGTATGGGGAAAAATCTTTTAGGTTTATATGATTTATATAACCAACGGGTTGAATTAAAAAATGATGATTCCGAAGTCTATCTTCCTCTTGATGATAATGGTGAAGTTGAAGGAGACTATGACTTTAAGCAATCAAGTATCTATACGCAGGCTTTAGAAGATGCGCAATTATTGCATGAAGCAGGTAATCCGTTTGATCGTGATCTCATCAATCGGGGTAAATTAACGCCAGTCTTTTTTGGTTCAGCTTTGACAGGTTTTGGAGTACAAACATTTTTCGATGCGTTTGTTGATTTAGCGCCTTCTCCAAGTGAAACAGAGACAGAAGATGAACAAGTTATTCAACCTGATGACGCTCAATTTACAGGTTTCATTTTCAAAATCCAAGCTAATATGAATCCAGCTCACCGTGATCGTATTGCTTTCATTCGTATTTGTTCGGGTGAATTTGAAAAAGGAATGATGGTAACTTTAAATCGGACGCAAAAAGATATCCGCTTAGCTCACACGACGCAATTTATGGCGGATGCAAGGGAAGAAGTTGAGACGGCGGTTGCCGGTGATATTATTGGTTTATATGATACTGGGAATTTTCAAATAGGTGATACAATCTATTCGGGTAAGAAAAGTGTCCAATTTAAACCATTACCTCAATTTACACCTGAATTATTTATGCGGGTATCGCCAAAAAATGTTATGAAACAAAAATCGTTCCATAAAGGAATTGAACAATTGGTGCAAGAAGGTGCGATTCAACTTTATAAAACCTATCATACCGAAGAATATATAATTGGGGCTGTTGGTCAACTTCAATTTGAAGTTTTCCAATATCGATTATTGCATGAATATAATGCGGAAGTAATCATGACACCCTTAGGGCATAAAATAGCGCGCTGGATTGACCCAGACGATTTGAATCCTAATATGTCTTCTAATCGTAATTTGTTGGCCAAAGATCGCTTTGGGAACCCTGTTTTTCTATTTGAAAATACCTTTGCTGAAAATTGGTTCAAAGATAAATATCCCGATATAGAGCTGAAATCATTATTGTAATAGGGCGTCAATAATAGGATTTTAAAGTGAAAACCGAATTTTCTGAGATAGCTTTGTCTTAAGGCTATGATAGAAAGTTCGGTTTTTTTGTTGGCTTTAGCGAGTAGTGAAAGGGTATGGGATAAAGCTAATCGAGCATCAAAAGTCTAATTTTATGACTGTATAGCCTTATTTGTAGCATCGTAATTTTCCAATCACCCATCCATTACATACGTGATTCAATTTCTACAAAGTTGTGACCATACAATATTTCTAGATTGTCACGTGAACTTAAATGAAATAGAAAATCAATGGTAAAGTCGATTTCACGATCATGAATTTTACGGACGCGGTTTACTAGGATAATATTTTGATGTGTTTCAGCTTGAGTATGTATCACAGTCGTTCCGCCAATTGTATAGACTTTAACATGGTAGGCATCAGTATTTTCTAATTGGTTATTCACTAAGTCAAAATGACTGTTCGTTACATCAATAATTTTCATGATTATGTCTCCTTTATTTTTTAAACCGTAGCGAAGTAATTGATTAATCGGTGATATTGGATTAACCTTTTCTGAATATCATTATACGCTTTTTTTACAATTAATTATAGATTAAATCTATGCGTAGACAAATAATAATTAGCTTCCATAAACATGATAGCGCTTTATAATACAAGAATAAAAATGGAAAAACTTGATTAAAATAAGGTTTATCCTTGTTGAAACCCAAAAAAAATGTTATTCTTTATAAGAAAGGATTTATTGAAAATAAATCCTGAAAAAACAATGTTAAAGGGGTCATTCGATTATGGAAAAAAGAGAGTTTAAAGTAGCAGCAGAAACTGGAATTCATGCTCGTCCAGCAACATTATTAGTTCAAACTGCAAGCAAGTTTTCTTCTGATTTAAATTTAGAGTACAAAGGTAAATCAGTTAACTTGAAATCAATCATGGGAGTTATGTCTTTGGGAGTTGGCCAAGGCGCTGATGTAGTAATTACAGCTGACGGTTCAGACGAAAAAGAAGCGATTGAAGCAGTTACTGAAACAATGAAAAATGAAGGTTTAGCTGAATAATATGGCTACACTTAAGATAACAGGAACAGCAGCGAGCGATGGCATTGCTATTGCTCCTGTTTATTTATTGACGCAGCCGAGCTTAGAGTTTGAACGTGTGACCGTAGAGGATAGTACTCAAGAAATTAATCGTCTACAAGATGCGATATCAGTCGCTAAAGGTCAAATCGAAAAGATTCACCAAATAGCTCTGCAATCACTTGGTCAAGAAGAAGCTCAAGTGTTCGAAGCACATTTACTTGTGTTAGAGGACCCTGAGTTTACAGGACAAATTGAAAGTAAGATTGAAACCGAAAAAGTAAATGCAGAAGCAGCCTTAAAGGATGTTTCGGATTTATTTATTTCAATGTTTGAAGGTATGGTTGATAACCCATATATGCAAGAAAGAGCGGCAGATATCCGTGATGTTTCAGAACGTGTATTAGCAGCGTTACTAGGCGTTAATTTGCCAAATCCGGCAACCATTTCTGAAGAAGTAATTATTATAGCTGATGATTTAACACCAAGTGACACTGCGCAATTGAACAAACAATATGTTAAAGCTTTTGTGACTAATGTTGGTGGACGTACCTCGCATTCAGCTATCATGGCTCGGTCATTAGAAATTCCAGCAATTGTAGGAACAAAAACAATTACGACAGATGTTAAAGAAGGCGATTTATTAATTGTTGATGCTTTAGAAGGTGTTGTTTTAGTCAATCCTACGGATGAAGAAATAGCTACTTATCAACAACGAGCACAAGTGTACGAAGCACAAAAAGTTGAATTAGCAAAACTTGTTTCTGAGCCAACCGTTACGCGTGACGGAAAACAGCTTGAATTAGCCAGTAACATTGGAACACCTAAAGATGTTCCAGCTGCTATTGCCAATGGCGCTGAAGGTATCGGATTATACCGTACAGAGTTCCTGTATATGGATTCTGCTGATTTTCCAACTGAAGATGAACAATATGAAGCTTATAAATCTGTTTTAGAACAGATGGAGGGTAAACCAGTTGTTGTTCGTACAATGGATATTGGGGGAGACAAGGAATTACCTTACTTAGAATTGCCGGATGAAATGAATCCATTTTTAGGGTATCGTGCCATTCGTATTTCGCTAGATCAACAAGATATGTTTAAAACACAGTTACGCGCATTGTTACGTTCATCAGTTGCAGGGAAACTACGTATAATGTTCCCTATGATTGCAACATTGAATGAATTTAGGGCAGCTAAAGCGATTCTTGAAGAAGCTAAACAAGAATTACTTGATGAAGGCGTGGCGGTTGCAGATGATATCCAAGTGGGGATTATGATTGAAATACCGGCTGCAGCTGTTTTAGCTAAACAATTTGCTAAAGAGGTTGATTTCTTTAGTATTGGAACGAATGATTTAATTCAATATACGATGGCTGCAGACCGTATGAATGAACGGGTATCTTACTTATACCAACCGTATAACCCTTCAATCTTAACTTTAATTAAAAATGTGATTGATGCAGCACATGCTGAAGGAAAATGGGTAGGTATGTGTGGTGAGATGGCTGGTGATCAAATGGCTGTGCCACTATTAGTAGGTTTAGGATTGGATGAGTTTTCAATGAGTGCTACAAGCATCTTGAAAACACGTAGTTTAATTAGCAAATTAGACTCAAATGAAATGAAAGTTTTAGCCGATAAAGCTGTTAATGAATGTGGAACAGTAGAGGAAGTTGTTGCATTAGTGGAAGAAGCAATGGCAAAACTAGATTAATCCTGGATCATAAATTTTTAAATACGACTCTAAATAAATAACGCTTGTTGCTTAAACGGATCAGATGAGCGAGGATATTTATATAGAGTCGTTTTTTATATTTTTGTGATAACAACTAAGACTTAAGTAGGAAAATACCAAAAAAAGGCTAGCTTTTTTTAAATCGACTTTTATTTTGAGCGAAATTTACCTATAATGAGACTAACAAATAGAGATAGTTGGTGTATTCATGAACATAGGATTGTTTACAGATTCATATTTTCCTCAAGTAAGTGGTGTGGCTACATCGATTGAGACACTTCGCAATCAATTAGAGCATCGAGGACATAAGGTCATTATTTTTACGACAACCGATCCAAACGCAACAATGGAGCGTGGTATCGTTAGATTACCAAGTGTTCCATTTGTTAGTTTTCAAGATAGAAGGATTGCTTATCGAGGATTTGATCGTTGTCTCAAAATTGCTAGAGAATATAATTTAGATATTGTTCATACGCATACAGAATTTAGTCTTGGGCTAGCGGGGAAATATATTGCGAGTCGTTTAAAAATACCAAATATTCACACCTATCATACGATGTATGAAAAATATACACATTATATTTTTAATGGTGAATTAATTCAAGCTAATCATGTTCGCGTGTTATCTAGAATGTTTTGCGAGAAAACACAAGGTGTAATTACACCTAGTGTCATTACATCCAATAAATTAAGAGAGTATAATATCAAAGTTCCCATAGCAGTTATACCGACAGGTGTTGAAATACCGTCTTTTGATGAAGCAAGACGACAAACCTTTCGGACGCAGTTAGGTTATACTGATGAAGATGTGGTTTTGTTATCTTTAAGTCGATTGTCAAAAGAAAAAAATGTTGACCAAGTAATTGCTGCCTTTAAGGAAATTAATCAAGCAAACACGTCGACAAAGTTATTAGTCGTCGGGGATGGTCCAGCAAGAGCTGATTTAGAGCTACAGGCAAAAGATTGTTCGGCCGTTTCATTTGTTGGTGAAATAGATCATTCAAGTGTCCAACAATTTTATCAGGCAGCAGATTTATATGTTAATGCTAGCGATTCTGAAACACAAGGTCTCACTTATCTGGAGTCTTTTGCCAATCGTTTGCCAATTGTAGCTAAATCTAATTCATATTTAGAATCGATTATGCCTGATGTTCAGTTTGGGGCATTATTTGATGAGGAACATAGTATGACGGATGTCGTGTTAGACTATTTAAAGAATAAAGCCGAAGGTATAATTCCTGAAATTGAAGCCGAGTCACTTGTGGGTATATCAGCAGAACATTTTGGTGAAGAAGTTGAAAAATTCTATCATCAAACAATTTTAAATTTTTCACATCAAGACAATACAATGTTTGATAAACTTTATACATCTATTAAAGAATTAATACATGATGTTGTTATTGGAGGAGGAAGTAAGAATGAATAAAATTGGATTTATTGGTTTAGGAGTCATGGGAAAAGAAATGGCGCGTCATCTTTTAAGTACGGGTCATGAGGTTCATGTTTATAATCGCACTAAGCAAAAAGCTGATGAATTAGTGGGGTACGGTGCACATTGGCAAGATACGCCTTATGATGTAGCTAAAGCAACCGATTTTGTTTTGACAATCGTCGGTTATCCTAATGATGTTGAAGAAGTCTATTTTTCAAAAACAGGTTTGTTTGCTGGAGGTCATGAAGGGCAAATTTTTATTGATTTAACGACCTCTACTCCAAGTTTAGCTAAACAAATTTTTGAACATGGACAAACCGTTGGCATAGAAACCTTAGATGCACCTGTTTCTGGTGGTGATATTGGAGCCAAAGAAGCTCGTTTAACAACAATGGTCGGTGGTAAGAAAGAAACGTTTGATCAAGCCAAGCAAATTTTAGATTGTTTTAGTGCAAAAGTAACTTACATGGGTGAAGCGGGTAGCGGGCAACATACAAAAATGGCCAATCAGATAATGATTGCTGGTACAATGGTAGGGATGGTTGAAACGTTATTGTATGCTGATAAGATGGGATTAGATAATGAAAAAGTTATCGAAATCTTAAATTCTGGTGCGGCAGCCAATTTCTCATTAGCTAATTATGGCCCGCGTATTCTGAAAGAAGATTATTCGCCTGGCTTTTTTGCTAAGCATTTCTTAAAAGATTTAAAGATTGCTATTGATGAAGCGGAAAAACAGAATTTAAACTTACCAGGCACCAAATTGGCTGCTAGTCTTTATGAACAAGTCGTTGATTATGGGTATGGTGATTTTGGGACACAAGTTTTAATAAAATATTTAAAAGAAACCATGTAACTAACCTTGCAATTTTGCTGTATTTTGGTACGATACTATAAGAAAAAATGCCTTGTCGAAAATTTGCTATTTTCGATTATCCTAACATAGAAAGGATTTTCTTATGAAACCATCTGTATTAACTGGTATTATCCAACGTTTAGAGGCTATGACGACAACTGATAATGAAATTGAAGTTCGGCGCTTCGAACTGAATGGAGTCGAAAAATGCCAAGTATCTTACGATCGTTCGACTGAAATGTTTGAAATGACTGATCGTGAAACTAATGGTGTTTATCAATTTGATGATTTAGATTTAGTGGCCATTGAAATATACGAATTACTGGGTTAATTTGATAATTTCGTTTTTGTAAATAGGACTGAGCGTTTTAAATGCTGAGTCTTTTTTTATGGTCAAAAATGAGGGGCTAGTGATTTTATGCCATGCATTTTGGGAAATTACTCGTTATCGAGAAAGACATTAAGTTTTTTGCTTGGACTATGCTATAATAGGTTAAATTAATATTATTTGAATCAAGCTGTTCGTTTCTTATTTATCCACTTAATGTCATGAAGAACTGTGATTCATTAAATCAAGGAGGTTAGGATGAAGAAGTATTTTACTCCAAATTGGAAAATTAATTCCATTTACAATATTACAGCTGAAGATTTATTAAACCATGGTTATCGGGCTGTTATTATTGATTTGGACAATACGCTTCTTGCATGGAATCAAGCTGATCACACAGTAGAAATGGCTGAATGGATGGAAGAAATTTCCCAGGCGCAGATTAAAGTTTATATTTTGTCCAATAACAAACTTCAGCGAGTGGCTAGAGTAGCCGAACCATTAAAAATCCAATATAGTGCTAATGCGATGAAGCCCTTCAAGAAAAGTTTTAAAAAAGCTGTTGACCATTTAGCGGTACCTAATGAAGAAATTGTTGTAATCGGTGATCAATTAATGACTGATGTTTTTGGAGCTAATCGATTTGGTCTAGATTCAATTCTTGTCCGGCCGATAGCGTCGAATGATATTATTTACACAAGATTAAATCGATTACTTGAAAAAATTATTTTTAAATGTGTCGGTATTGATCGACATGCTGATTGGGGAGAAACTTTAGATGACTGATATAATACAATGCGTGGGTTGTGGTTCAATTATTCAAACAACAGATCCCGAACAAGCAGGCTATTTACCTGCGTCTGCACTTGAAAAAAGTTTAGAGAAGGGAACGTTGTATTGTCAAAGATGTTTTAAGTTAAGACATTATAACCAATTACAAGATTTAACAATTTCTGACGATGTCTTCTTGGATAAATTAAGTGAAATCGCTGAAGATAAAGCTTTTGTTATTTGTATGATTGATATATTTGATGTTGAAGGGAGTCTTATACACGGCTTGCCTAGATTTATTGGCAATCAACCTTTTATTGTATTTGTTAATAAAATGGATTTGTTGCCTAAATCAACCAATCAAAAGCGTGTGAAACAATGGATTCAAAGACTTCTGAAAGATAACGGACTTTACCCTAATGATATTATTTTGGGTAGTGCAAGCAAGAATAATACCTTAGCTGATTTGCGAGAAATCATTGAGAAGGAAGCTCGCAATAGTAATATATATATTGTAGGTGTAACGAATGTTGGTAAATCTACGTTAATTAACCATTTAATTGAGTATTACGGCGGGGATAAAGAAGTAATTACTACTTCAAATCATCCAGGAACGACCTTAGATATGATTAAAGTGCCTGTTAATGATAAATATGCCATTATCGATACGCCTGGAGTAATCCATCGAACACAATTAACCTTACATTTAAATCGGGAAGAGTTAAAGATGGTTTTACCAAACAAAATGATTAAACCAACCACTTTTCAATTAAATCCTGATCAAACGATATTTATTGGTGGTATTGGGCGTGTTGATTTTATTAAAGGCGAAAAGACATCTTTTACATTTTATGTTTCAAATAATTTGTATCTTCATCGTACGAAAACTGAACGTGCCACAACGTTTTATGACGATCACATAGGTGAGTTATTACAACCACCGTTCAAAGAAAATTTGGAGTCGTTTGGAGATTTAAGTGCTAGAACAATCAAGCTATCCGCTAACCAGGATATTGCGATTTCTGGTTTAGGGTGGTTTACGGTTAATCATGATGTTGAAGTCGTTTTATGGATTCCTAAAGGCGTCGGGGTATCAATTAGAGACTCAATTATTTAGTAAGAGGTTAGATATAGGAGGAATTTGCTTGGATTTAAATAAAGCTCAATTAAAATATTTACGAAAATTATCACATAAGGAAAAACCCCTTTTTCAACTAGGAAAGTTAGGGTTAACCGATGTATTCATCGAACAAATTGATTCAGCTTTAACCAAAAGAGAATTGATTAAGTTTGTGATTTTACAAAATAGTGATGAGGATTTAGTTGAAGCAACCGAAATCATTGCTGAACGCACAAACGCTACAATTGTTCAGACAATTGGAAACACGGCTATTTTATATCGACCATCAGCAAAAGAAAAATACCAAGAAATTAGCCAAGAAGTAATGGCTTTGGCATAGGAGGACTTAATCATGTCAATTGAGACTAAAATTCAAATTTTCACATCATTGGATGAGGTCTTTAGTGTGTTTTCCTATTCCCAAGAAGCACGTCAACCCTCCCAATTTGATCGGAATCGAATTGGTATTTTAGGAGGAACGTTTAATCCACCACATATGGGACATTTGTTGATGGCGGAACAAGTTGGGAATCAATTAGATCTTGATGAAATTTGGTTTATGCCAACAGCAAAACCGCCACATGCGCCAGGTAAAAAGACGATTGCAGCACAACATCGTTTGCAAATGGTTCAAAAAGCCATTGATAATAATCCTCTGTTTAAATTACAACCTTACGAAGTGAATCGTGGGGGTACAAACTATACGGTTGATACGATGCGACATTTTGTTGAAGAATACCCACAATCTGATTTTTACTTTATTATTGGTGGCGACAGTGTCAATGATTTAACTACCTGGCGTGAAATAGATGTTTTAAATCAATTAGTTCAATTTGTCGGTGTTAGAAGGCTAGGATCAAGACCATATGATTCACCTTATTCGATTATTTGGGTGGATTCACCTTTAATTGATTTATCGTCATCTGAAATTCGTTTGAGAGTCTATTTAGAACAATCGATTCGTTATCAGGTCCCCCAAGCAGTTGAAGAGTATATAATGAAACATCGTTTATACATGGAACAATAGACAGGGGTTAAAGTAGATGGAGTACACACAAGATTTAATTAATTGTCAACGAGAAGACTTATTAATGAAATTAAAGAATCAAATTAGCCCGAAACGCTATGAGCATGTTTTGGGTGTTGAAGAGACTAGTTTAAAATTAGCTCAACGGTATAATGTTGAGCGTGAAAAAGCTTCAATTGCTGCTTTGTTACATGATTATGCAAAAGAAATGGATCATGAACAGATGTTGAATTTAGCGTGCAAGTATTGGGATGAACCTATGTTACTAAATGCTTCTGGTGAGATTTGGCATGGATTTGCAGCCGCTCAAATAGCTAAAGATGAATTTCACGTCACTGATAAAAGTATACTGACAGCTATTGCTGGACACACCATTGGGTGGTTTGAAATGGATGATTTATTCAAAGTTTTATATTTAGCGGATTATACTGAAAGTGGTCGTGATTTCCCAGGTGTAGATAAAGCACGTGAATTATCAAAAAGAAATTTAGATGAAGCGGTAACTTTCAAAATGACGCAAACCTTGAAGTACTTATTGGATGAAAGACAAGGTATTTTTATACCAACGGTTGATATATACAATCAGTGGGTCAAACAAAATTAGGAGGAATTGATATTAAGACAGTTAAAGAAAAGTTAGAATTAATTGTTAAGGCAATTGATGATCGTTTCGGACAAGATATTGTTGCGTTAGAGGTAAAAGACTTAACCCCACTTGTAGACTATTTTGTTGTCACGCATGCTAGCAATGACCGTCAATTAGATGCGATTGTTGAAGCTGTTAAAGATGTCGTAGAGGAAAATGAAATTCCACTTAAAAATATTGAAGGTAAAGATGGCGGTAAATGGGTGTTAATTGATTTGAACGATATCGTCGTTCATGTATTTTATTATAGTGAGCGACTACATTATAATTTAGAAAAAGTTTGGCAAGATGCACCCTTAGTTAATTTATCAGAATGGATTAATGTAAAATGAGTTTTTCGAAAATAGCACCTATTTATGATCGTTTTAATGATTTGACTGTTTATGAAAATTGGTTAGATTTTACTTTAGACTATCTCGATGGACCGGGGATGAAGGTTTTAGATGTTGGCTGTGGGACGGGTTATTTTACACAAATGCTTGCTCCTTTTAGTGAGACGATAACGGGTGTTGACTTAGACGCGCAAATGTTAAAACAGGCTCAAGCGGCTTATTCAATTCCGAATTTAGAATTTAAACAGGCAAATATGTTGGATCTCAGTAGTTTATCAAATGATTATCAATTAGTGACATGCTTTGCTGATACCTTGTGTTTTTTAAAAAATATTGAGGAAGTTGAACTAGCCTTGAAACAAATCTACCAACGAATGACTTCTGATAGTATTCTTTTGTTTGATGTGTGGACACCCTATCAGATAAAGGAAGGCTTTCATGATTTTAACTATTTTGATTTAGATGATCTGGCTGTTTTAACTTGGCAAAGCCGCAGTTATCCAGATCAATTGATGGCTGAACATTATTTAACCGCTTTAAGTAAAATTGAAGAGAGCGGATTATACGAACGTGTGGATACTCAATTAGTTGAAAGAACCTATCCTATGGAGAAATATCAAAAAGCCCTTCGAAAAGCGGGATTTAATGACATCGAAGTTACGGTTGATTTTGGAAATGACTTGTTTAACGCAAAGGTACATCAAACAGTGGATAGATGGTTTTTCGCTGCGTATAAACAGTAAGTGGGTGAACAATCATTAAAAGTGTAGGCGTCATTACTGAGTACAATCCTTTTCATCTAGGCCATGCTTATCAATTGCGTCAGATGAAAGAGCAAACACAAGCGGACATCATCGTTGTTGCTATGAGTGGTAATGTTGTCCAAAGAGGTGAATTCGCCATACTGGATAAGTGGAAAAGAGCGGAAATAGCTGTCCAATCCGGTGCAGATTTGGTCATCGAGCTTCCTTTGTTAGCCAGCCTACAGGCTGCTGACTATTTCGCTTATTTTGGCATCCAAGCGCTGTCCCATTTTAAAGTTGATATATTTGCTTTCGGGACCGAAACGGCTAGTACGTCGCAATTACAAAGCTATACGGAAGATGTCATTGAAAAAGAACACTTAATTGATGAGGCCGTTCCTAAATTAATTGCTAAAGGCTTTAGTTATGCAGCCGCATCTCATATGGCAACCCAGCAGGTGATGTCAGCTAGTTCTACCGACTTTAATCCAAGTTCATCAAACCATATTTTAGCTAAACAATACCTACTTCAGAATCTAAAACTAAAGCATCCGATGCAAGCCTTAGCTATCCCACGATTAGACCGTGACTCGATGGGCAAAGATCTACTCAGTGGCAGTCAAGTTCGTTCTGATTGGTTCCATAATAATCTTTCAAAAGACAAGGTACCTACATTAACTTATAATGCCTTACAGCAAAATCCTACGATTCGCTGGGAAGATTATTGGGATTTGTTGAGATATGCCGTTCTATCAAAAACACCATCAGAATTGCATGATACCCTTCATGTACGTGAAGGGATAGAAAATCGCATCATCGACCAAATAAAACAGGCTGAAAATTTTCATCAATTAACCGATGCCTTAACGTCTAAAAGATGGACGACGTCATCGATTCAAAGAATATTACTAGCTATTTTATTAAATATGAATCAATCAAAATGGGTGCGTTATGCACAAGCATTTGAAGAGGCACCTTTTTACCGTGTGTTGGCTTTCAGTCAACAAGGTCAAGCTTATTTGCGTTTATTAAAACAAGATAATATTTCGTTTCAAACTAAATTAAAACATAATCAAACCCAGGCTTATTTTGGTAATTTAAGAGCCGATCAGATTTATGCATTAAATCCTAGACATAACATTCGCGAACAAAACTATCAAACTTTAATCCATATAAAAAAATAAGTCGAATCGAGTAATTGACTTAGAAGCAAAATTTGAGTATAATTCAATTTGTCGTTTTAGAGGTGATTTTATGAAATGGACCATTCGAAGAATAAAAGAATCCCCTGATGGGGTTTTAACATTTGACGAATTAATACATGTAGCAGAAGCTATCCAAATGCGTAATAAATCAGTAGTTAATCTTGAACCCGTTCAAGTCAGTGGTTATTTGTCTGCAATTGATAACGAGATTATTTTGCATTGTCAAGCCAAGGTGAATATTACCTTGCCGTCAACTCGCAGTTTAAAACCTGTCTTGTTGCAATTGACAATTCCAATAAAGGAAAGATATGTGTATCCTAATTTTGATACCAATCTTCAGGACTATGAAGAAACTACGATAGTCCTTGAACATGATTATATAGATCTTGAATCAGCTGTTATTGATGCGATATTGCTTAATTTACCAATGCGTGTCCTTGCAGAAGATGAAGGTAACCATGATTTACCTAAAGGTAATGATTGGATGGTATTAACCGAAGAAGATTATAAAAGGCAGCAAAAAGAAGCATCAGATCAAAAGATTGATGAACGCTTTGCTGGATTACAATCCCTATTTAACGAATTGAAAGAAGAAGAATAATTTCTTCCAAAAAACCAGGAGGTGTAAAAATGGCAGTACCAAAAAGAAAAACATCAAAAGCAGCTAAAAGAAAACGTCGTACACATTTTAAATTAGAAGTTCCAGGTATGAATAGTTGTCCTGAATGTGGCGAATTAAAATTAAGCCACCGTGTATGCCCATCTTGTGGATACTACAATAATAAAGAAGTTATAGCAACTGCTGAATAATATTAAGAATCGAAGCCTAGTCTTCGATTTTTTTTTATTAAATCAAACATAAACATTGACCTTTCTTGACCAATAGGTTATACTTACATGGTATTGATTTTTAAAGGAGGAAAACACATGAATTTAGTTCCTACAGTAATTGAACAATCAGCTAGAGGTGAACGTGCTTATGATATTTATTCACGTTTATTAATTGATCGTATTATAATGTTAAGTGGACAAATCGATGATAATGTTGCGAATAGCGTTATTGCTCAATTGTTATTTTTAGAAGCACAAGATCCAGAAAAGGATATCTATTTGTATATAAATTCACCAGGCGGTAGTGTAACAGCTGGATTAGCAATCTATGATACAATGAATTTTATCAATGCTGATGTACAAACAATCGTAATTGGTTTGGCTGCTTCAATGGGGTCATTCTTATTGACAGCTGGTACTAAAGGCAAACGATTTGCTTTACCAAACGCTGAAATTATGATCCATCAACCTTTAGGTGGGGCACAAGGTCAGGCGACTGAAATTGAAATTGCGGCTCGCCACATTTTAGCAACGCGTGATCGCTTAAATAAAATTTTATCAGAACGCACGGGTCAACCGATTGAAGTCATCGAAAAAGATACGGATCGTGATAACTTTATGACGGCTGAACAAGCTAAAGAGTATGGTATCATCGACGAAATTATGGAAAAAAATACTAATTTTGGTAAATAATCGATTAATATCAGCTTAATTTAACTAAATCCTTCAATTCTTAATTCGCTCTGAATTAAAGAATTGGAGGATTTTTTTAATGATTGAGCGTTAGGTGTTCATTTAGTTAGCTGGGATATATTTCAATTTGTGAATGAATGGTCGAATTGAGACCAACTAGAGGGAAATCGAGATATTTATTAATCTTATAGTGTTATTATTTGCGCCGATTAAAATTTAGTGGTACAATGAACTAGTATTGAACGTTACTTATTGTTTGATAGCTTCTATAAAAATTAAGCAGTCAACCAGTTGGACGCAAAACGACCAACCAGGAGGAGCCATATGCAAGATGTCATTTCAATGCTAAAAGTAATTGTGCCTGAACTTGAAGACTATTTAAATCAAAGACTTCAGATTATGAACCATTTAAAAATGTTTAATAGCCGTATTGGTCGCAAAAAATTGGCCGAGGAAGTTAATTTAACTGAAAGAAGTTTAAGGACAACGCTCGATGTCCTTAGAGAACAAAATTTAGTGGATGTTAATTCACAAGGCATTCAGTTAACCAACTATGGTTTGTCAGTTTTAAATCAATTAGATAACTTATTGTTAGATTACCAACCGTTTTATCAACAAGAACAGCAAATGAAACAATTATTAGGTATTGATCATTGCCGAATTGTTCCTGGTGATGTTGAAGAAGATGACAATGTATTTACATTGATTAGCCAATTAGTACAAGAACTTTTAATAGGAATTTTAGATAGTAGTGAACCTAATGTTATTGCTGTAACAGGAGGATCGACTTTAGCTAGAATTGGAGAAGATTTTAGCCCTCGTTTAACCAAACATCATGATATTACTTTCGTTCCTGCGCGTGGTGGTGTTGGTGGGTCATTTCACATCCAATCAAATACAGTCGGTGGCGTTATGTCACAACAAGCAAATGCAAAATATGTCCCATTATTCATTCCGGAGAATATCGATCAGAAGATGTACGATGTACTACTTTCTGATGCTTCCATTCGGCGGGCAGTTCAATTAAGTAAACAAGCAAATGCCTTGTTATTAAGCGTAGGAACTGCTAATGTTATGGCAGAAAGAAGAGATATTTCTAAAGAACAAATTAAGCTGTTAATTGATGGGAAAGCAGTAGGCGAAGCTTTTGGGATATTTTATAATAAAGATGGTGAAATTATTCTAAGACTGCCACGTATCGGCATTCAAATGGAAGATTTAAATCAATTTCCGATTCTAATGACAATTGTTGCTGGTAGTTCCAAAGCGGATGCTTTAGTGGCATTTTATAAAATGACTCATGCACATGGATGGTTAATCTGTGATGAAGGGGTCGCAAATACGGTTTTAAGTGGGTTAAAAGCCCGTTAAAATAAAAATCTTTAGGAGGAAGTCATTTATGACAGTAAAAGTTGGTATTAACGGTTTTGGACGTATCGGACGTTTAGTATTTCGTCGTATTCTAGAAACAGATTCAGATTTAGAGGTTGTGGCAGTTAACGATTTAACTGATAGTAATAACCTAGCTTACTTGCTTAAATACGATACTGCTCACGGTCGTTTCCCATTTGATGTTCAAGTAAATGAAGAAGGCTTTGTTGTAGATGGAAAAGATATCAAAGTATATGCTGAAAAAGACGCTAATAATTTACCTTGGGGTGAATTAGGAGTTGATATCGTATTAGAATGTACTGGCTTCTATACCTCTGCTGAACAATCGCAAGCACACATCAATGCTGGTGCTAAACGTGTCTTGATTTCTGCCCCTGCTAAAAGCCCAGAAAACAAAACAATTGTATTTGGTGTTAACGAAGGTACTTTAGATGCTGAAGATACAATTATCTCTGCAGCTTCTTGTACAACAAACAGTTTAGCTCCTGTCGTTAAAGTACTACATGATAACTATGGTATTAAAGTTGGTAACATGGTAACTGTCCATGCCTATACAGCTACACAAGTATTACAAGATGGACCAAGCAGAAAAGACTTCCGTGGTGGACGTGCTGCTGCTCAAAATATTATCCCTTCTTCTACGGGTGCTGCTAAAGCAATCGGTAAAGTTATTCCAGAAGTTAATGGTTTATTAGATGGTTCTTCATTAAGAATTCCAACCATTACAGGTTCACATACTATTTTCTATTCATTATTAGAAAAAGAAACTTCAGTGGAAGAAATCAATGCAGCGATGAAAGCTGCTGAGAGTGATTCATTCTTATACAATGAAGATGATATTGTTTCATCTGATATTATTTCTACACATGCAGGTTCAATTTTTGATGCGACTTTAACTGAAGTTGCCGTGGCTAATGATGGTACTCAATTAGTTAAAACTGTTGCATGGTATGATAATGAAGCAGGTTTCGTTGGTAACATGGTACGTACATTAGAATACTTCGCAAAATTATAATTTGATTCAACGTATAGCGTTTTAAAAGCGTCTATCCAAATTGGCGGGAGGCATGACGCTTCCCGCCTTATTTTTTTAGTAATAAACAGCAAAGGAGACAAATTATGGCAAAGAAAATCGTTACTGATTTAGATGTTTCAGGTAAAACGGTATTAGTTCGTGTAGACTTTAATGTGCCGATGAAAGATGGCGTAATTACAGATGATAACCGTATTGTTGCAGCGTTGGAGACAATCCAATATTTAATCGATCATAAGGCTAAAATTGTTTTATTCTCTCATTTAGGAAAAATTAAAACAGAAGAAGATAAAGCAGCCAATTCCTTAAATGCAGTAGCTGTTCGATTAAGTGAATTACTTGGAGAAGGGGTTGCTTTTTCTAGTGCAACTCGCGGCGAAGAATTAGAAGCTGCTGTTTCAGCTTTAAATGAAGGTGATGTATTACTTGTTGAAAATACACGCTATGAAGATCTTGATGGTAAAAAAGAATCAGGCAATGATGAAGAGTTAGGTAAATACTGGGCTTCGTTAGGTGATTTATTTGTCAATGATGCTTTTGGTACCGCACACCGTGCGCATGCTTCGAATGTGGGAATCGCTTCACACTTAGAATCGGCAGCGGGCTTTTTAGTTGAAAAAGAATTAAAATTCTTAGGCGATGCAGTTGATAATCCAGTACGTCCATTTGTAGCCATTTTAGGTGGAGCAAAGGTATCCGACAAGATTAAAGTCATTGAAAATCTATTAAACAAAGCAGATAAAGTTATTATCGGTGGGGGAATGGCTTATACATTCTTAAAAGCACAAGGAAAAGAAATTGGTAATTCTTTATTCGAAGCTGACCGCGTTGAATTGGCCAAAGAACTATTAGAACGTGCCGGTGATAAAATTGTTTTACCGGTTGATGTTGTGATTGCCGATCGTTTTTCAAATGACGCCAATCGTGAAATTGTATCGGTTGATGACATCCCTGCTGATTGGGAAGGTTTAGACTGCGGTCCTAAATCGGTTGAATTATTTGCAGATGTCTTAAAAGACGCTAAAACAGTTGTATGGAATGGACCGATGGGTGTGTTTGAATTTGAAAACTTTGCTCAAGGAACTATTGGCGTTTGTGAAGCTATTGCTAAATTAGAAGATGCTACGACGATTGTTGGTGGTGGCGATTCTGCAGCAGCTGTGGCTCAATTAGGCTATGAAGACAAATTTACGCATATTTCGACTGGTGGGGGAGCTTCATTAACCTATTTAGAAGGTGAAGTTTTACCAGGTGTAGAAGTTATCGACGAAAAATAGTTTTAGGTATTTATAAAGGAGAGATTAGCTTATGTCACGTAAACCGATTATTGCTGGAAATTGGAAAATGAATAAGAATCATACAGATGCTCGTGCTTTTGCTGCAGCTGTTAAAGATAAAATTCCAGCTAATGATTTAGTTGATTCAGTTATTGGTGCTCCAGCTCTATTTTTAGAATCATTAAAAAATGAAGTTGAAGGAACAGAATTAAAATTAGCCGCTCAAAATTGCTACTTTGAAGACGAAGGAGCATTTACCGGCGAAACGAGCCCCAAAGCACTATCCGATTTAGGGATTGACTATGTAATAATTGGTCACTCTGAACGTCGGGAATATTTTGGCGAAACAGACGAAGATATTAACAAAAAAGCTTTAGCTATTTTCCGTAATGGAATGATTCCAATCATTTGTGTGGGTGAAACGTTAGAACAACGTGAGGCAGGAGAGACTGAAACCTTCGTTTCTGGACAAATTAAAGCCGCACTTAAAGATTTAACGCAAGGACAGATTGAAGCCTTAGTTATTGCTTATGAACCTATTTGGGCAATTGGTACTGGAAAATCATCTTCAGCTGAAGACGCCAATGAAACGTGTGGCGTTATTCGTCAAACCATCAGTGAATTAAGTTCACCAGCAGCCGCTGATGCCGTCAGAATTCAATACGGTGGTTCTGTTAAACCAGCTAATATTGCTGAATATATGGCGCAAGAACATATTGATGGTGCCTTGGTTGGTGGAGCTAGTCTCGAAGCGGATTCATTCTTAGCCTTACTGGAGGCGGTAAAATAATGAGTAAAGCACCTGTTGCATTAATTATCCTCGATGGCTTTGCCATTCGTGAAGAAGTAAAAGGAAACGCCGTAAAAGCCGCTCACAAGCCAAATTTTGATCGTTATTGGAATGAATTTCCTCACAATCAATTAAAAGCTTCAGGGGAAGATGTGGGTTTGCCTGATGGTCAAATGGGAAATTCTGAAGTCGGTCATATGAATATCGGAGCGGGGCGTATTGTTTATCAATCTTTAACACGAATTAATTTAGCAATTAGAGATAAAAGTTTTTTTGAAATCCCTGAATTTGTTGAAGCCATCGATCATGCTATTGAACATAATAAAGCCTTACACTTAATGGGCTTATTATCTGATGGCGGTGTCCATTCACACTATGAGCACCTATTTGCCTTGTTACAATTGGCTAAAGATAAAGGTTTAGAACGTGTTTATATACACGGTTTCTTAGATGGTCGTGACGTTGATCCACAATCGGCGGTTGGTTTCATTAAAGATACCCAAACAAAAATTGAAGAAATTGGCGTAGGTCGTATTGTTTCTATCTCTGGTCGCTATTATGCCATGGATCGTGACAAACGGTGGGATCGCGTTGAATTAGCATATAATGCTGTGGTTAAAGGTCAAGCACCGACCGCAACATCAGCTGTGGCTGGGGTAGAAGCATCTTATGCTAATGGCGTTAATGATGAATTCGTTGTTCCGTTTGTTATTGAAAATCAAAACGAACATCCCGTAGCTATTCAAGATGAAGATTCCGTCATCTTCTTTAACTTTAGACCTGACCGTGCTATACAATTGAGCACTGCTCTATCTAATCCAGCTTTTGATGGCTTTGATGTTGGACCAGATGCACCTAAAAACTTAGATTTCATTACATTTACTGAGTATAGTGATGAGGTCATTTCAAAAGTTGCCTTTAAAAAAATCGATTTGAACAATACCATTGGTGAAGTATTAGCCAACTCGGGTAAAACACAGTTAAGAATTGCAGAAACTGAAAAGTTCCCACATGTCACCTTCTTTATGAGTGGTGGTCGTCATGAAACATTTGAAGGCGAAGAAAGAATTTTAATTCCTTCTCCTAAAGTGGCTACCTATGACTTAAAACCAGAAATGTCTGCTTATGAAGTGAAAGATGCTTTAGTTAAAACCATTAATGAAGATCGTATTGATGCGATTATTTTGAACTTCGCTAATCCAGATATGGTTGGTCATAGTGGTATGTTAGAGCCAACTGTTAAAGCGATTGAAGCCGTCGATGAATGTTTAGGGGAAATTGTTGATTTGATTTTATCTAAAGATGGTTATGCGATTATCACAGCAGACCATGGTAATTCTGATGAAGTTACAACGCTAGAAGGAAAACCTATGACGGCTCATACGACCAATCCTGTTCCTGTGATTATTACTAAAAAAGGTATTACCGTTCGAGATGGTGGACGTTTATCGGATTTAGCACCAACGATGTTAGATTTATTAAATATTGAAAAACCAGACGATATGACTGGTGAATCACTTATTATTGATTAAAAAAGGTTTTGCTTTTTTGATCAATTATGAATAGAATAAGAATAGGTAGTCTATAAGTATGATACATACCATTGTTTATAGAATCCCAAAATATTAAGGAGAGAAAATTATGCCATTTATTACAGATGTTTACGCAAGAGAAGTCCTTGATTCACGTGGTAACCCAACTGTTGAAGTAGAAGTTTATACAGAAAGTGGTGCATTTGGTCGTGGAATGGTTCCTTCTGGAGCTTCAACAGGTGAACATGAAGCCGTAGAATTACGTGATGGTGATGATAGCCGTTACTTAGGAAAAGGAACGACAAAAGCTGTAGATAATGTTAATAATATTATTGCTGAAGCTATCATTGGCTTTGATGTAAGAGATCAACAATCAATCGACAAATTAATGATTGAATTGGACGGTACTCCTAACAAAGGTAAATTAGGTGCTAATGCTATCTTAGGTGTTTCGATTGCCGTAGCTCGTGCTGCTGCTGATTACTTAAATGTTCCTTTATACCAATATTTAGGTGGATTTAACACTAAATTATTACCAACCCCAATGATGAACATTGTTAATGGTGGTTCTCACTCTGATGCACCGATTGCATTCCAAGAGTTTATGATTTTACCAACTGGAGCTCCAAGTTTTAAAGAAGCTTTACGTTGGGGGGCAGAAATTTTCCACGCATTGAAAAAAATCTTGAAAAACCGTGGTTTAGAAACTTCAGTTGGTGATGAAGGTGGATTTGCTCCACGTTTCGAAGGTACTGAAGATGGCGTTGAAACAATCTTAGAAGCTATCAAAGCGGTTGGTTTAGAACCAGGTAAAGATGTATTCTTAGGTTTTGACTGTGCTGCTTCTGAATTTTACGAAGATGGCGTCTATGACTATTCTAAATTCGAAGGCGAAACAGGCGCAAAACGTTCAGCCGAAGAACAAGTTGACTATTTAGAAGAATTAGTTAATAAATATCCTATTATTTCGATTGAAGATGGTATGGATGAAAATGATTGGGATGGCTGGAAATTATTAACTGAACGTTTAGGCGAACGTGTTCAATTAGTCGGTGACGATTTATTCGTAACCAACACTGAAATTTTAGAACGTGGGATCAATGAAAAAGTTGGTAACTCAATTCTGATTAAAGTGAACCAAATTGGTACCTTGACTGAAACTTTTGATGCGATTGAAATGGCTAAAAAAGCTGGCTATACAGCTGTTATTTCACACCGCTCTGGTGAAACTGAAGATTCAACTATTGCTGATATCGCTGTAGCAACCAATGCTGGTCAAATTAAAACAGGTTCTTTATCACGGACTGATCGGATCGCTAAGTACAATCAATTATTAAGAATCGAAGATGAATTAGGCGATGTAGCTCGTTACGATGGCAAAGGTGTTTTCTATAACTTAGAAAACAAATAATTTAACTTTTAAAAAAGTAAACAAGCTCTCACGACATTTTGTTGTGGGAGCTTTTACATTAATTTTACATAGAAAAAATAATTATTTTACAATAGTTTGATATAATAAAATTAATTATAACGTAACGATAAGGAGTCACTATGGAATATTACGACCAACATATGCATACATTCTTTTCCCCTGATTCGACCGAAAAATTTGAAAATTATTTAAAGCAAACGGATAATTATGTGGTAACAACCGAACATTTGGATTATTATACAAACTATCCACAAAGCAGCGATGTCATACTTTATTACGCTTCCTACAGTAACCATATAGACGAATTGAATCGTTCATATAATAATCGTTTGTTAAAAGGCATCGAAGTAGGCTATACAAAAACAGATAGACAAGCCATATTAGATTATTTAAGCGATAAAAGCTTTGATATTATTTTACTCAGCATTCATCAAAATGGAAATCATGGATTTATGACTCTAAATCATGATACAAAACCGATTGCTGAACATTTAGAACAATATTTTTCTATCATGTTAGAAGGCGTTAAATTTGCGACTTTTGCTAATGTATTAGCTCACTTTGATTTTGGTTTACGAGGTTATGATCCCGTTCATGTCGAGGATTTAATACCCTTTGAATCGGTATTAAAAGAGATATTTACGGTAATGATTGAGAATAATCAAGCTTTTGAGCTAAATACACGCAGTATGTATCGTTATCATGATGTCCATTTATATGATTATGCGATTGAAGTGTATCAAAGTGTCGGTGGTAAATTGTTTACGGTTAGTTCAGATGCGCATGTGGCTGCTGATTACCGCTTAGAATTTGACGCTGCTTTTGAGCTATTAAGAAAACATGAAGTGAAGCAACTGGTGGTCTACCAAAAACAACAACCGATTATGGTTAACTTACCCTAAAAAAAGGTATGAATACTAACGTTTTTCGCGTTAATATTCATACCTTTATTTTATTAATACATAAATGATGCCATGATAAGTGCTACAACCAAGACAATCATATGGGTGACGTTAACCGTAACAAATTGATACTTAAAGTTTTGCTTTAAAGATAAATTTGCTACCTCATTAAATGTAATAGAAAGGCCTGTATGTGGCATGATCCCGAATACACTTGATGAAATGGAGATTATCCTGTGTATTAAGGTTGCATCAATACCCATTTCTAAATACATCGGTGCAAAGTTTTGCACCGCAATACCAGCCGTACCCACTCCTGATCCGGTAAAGAAACTTACCACGATGGTAGCAATGGATAGTGAAATCAATGGGCTCAGTGGCGTATCCATAATTAAATCTAAAATAACTTGGAAACCAGGGGCTGCTGTTAAAATACCACCATAAGCAATTGTGTTACCCGTTACCATGATGGTACCAAATGAACCAACAATACCATTATTGATAACGGTCTTTTGTGAGGGAATATATTTATGCATTAAGACAGCTGATAATATAACCGCGACAGCTAAAGCAATAACTACGATATAGGCTGTTGAACTAAAAGCAATTATAATAGCCAATAAAGCGACGATAGGTACAAAGCTTAAGCCCACACTTGGTAACGCTTTATCTTCAGTTGTTTGAGCGACTACATTGGAGGGAGCAAAGTCACTATATTTTTCACCGCGAGCAATACTACGATTAAGTTCAAACTTCATATATCCCAAGACAAAAATAATAGCGACAATTGATGTTACGATTCCGATAACGGGGCTTGAGGTCAATGGTGTTCCTAATGCTGTCGATGGAATGACGTTTGGCATAGCAGGTGTTCCTGGAAGCATACTCATTGTGAAAGTTGCCATACCACCAAAGGCAGGGATAGCGACTAAGTTCCAAGCAATATCAAGTTTTTCAAAAAGAGGACGTGCAATGGGAATAATTGCAAAAACAACCACAAACATACTTATACCACCATAAGTTAAAATAGCAGCAATTATATAGATAGCTACCATAACTGAATAAGGGTTATCTTTACCAACCCAATCCAATACTTTATTCGCAATTGAAATCGTTGCGCCACTAGCTTCCATATATTTGGCCAGAATTGATCCAAGTAAGAAAATCGCATAGTTTTGGACAATAAAATTACCTAAGCCGGTAACAAAAGATTCTTCTGAACCCACTAAATATTCAAAAAAGGGCATTTGATTTGTAACAATAACAATGATTGTAGCCACAATCGCCGCGAAAATTCCGTTAAAGCCTTTTGTGATAAAATACATGATTGCAACTAAACTTATCGCAATCCCTATAACACCTAATACTTCCATATAAATTCTCCTTTATTTATACACGGATATAAAAAAATATCCGTGTAAATGCTTCTTTTTAACAAAATTCATGTAGAATTTTATTATTAATGTATTGAGATTAATCCATCACACGGCTGACAATACCTTTGACGGCATTTGCTAAGTGAATCGCATCCATGCCAAAGGTAACTGATTGGTATCCTTGTGCAAAACGATGTTTAACATCTTCTTCAGAACCTGCATAAATAAAGGAGAATTTGTTGGCAGCTTTACAAGCATCTAAAATACGTTGAATCGCTTGAACAACCTCTTCATCATCAAATTGACCTGGTTTACCTAGTGCCGTTGATAAATCATAAGGGCCAACAAAAATACCATCAACGCCTTCAAGATTAGCAATGTCTTCGATAATTTCTAAACTCTCAACCGTTTCACATTGAGGAATGATGAGCGTTTCATTATTGCTGACTTCAAAGTAGTGATCTAACCCTTGTTGGGCATAATCGGTCATCCAGAAATTACTACCGCTAGTTGGTGCCACACCACGATTACCTAATGGGAAATATTTACCGTAATTCACAATTTCCTTAACTTCATCAATGGTTTTAATGTTCGGAATTACTAACCCCATTGCACCAACATCCAACATTTTCAAGACAGAATTTCTTTGACCATCTTTCACACGAACAAGAGGTGTGGTGCCGGCTAATTTTGCTGAACGTGAATATTCTTGTACTTTTTCAACATCAAAAGGACCATGTTCCGTATCGATTAAGACATAATCTAAACCAGCATAAGCTAAAACTTCTACAGCTGTAGCGCTACCAATCTCATGGAATGTTCCTAAAACATTTTGACCATTTAACATTTTTTCTTTCAATAAATTTTTCATATGATTTCCTCATAATTTTTAACCGTGCGACAATACCGTACGACATCCGACAATAGCTTACGAGATTATATTAAATCTTATTTTTCATCTGTCAACGGTTTCAGGCAAAAAGTTTTAAAAATATGCTATAATATTTTTGTGTAAGAGGAGGTAAGGTATGGCGAGGTATATCAAGTCAATCGAAAAAGCGGGTATGGTACTTGAAGCTTTTTTTCAAGATCATGAATTAGGCATTTCAGAAATCGTTGAAATTACACAACTCAATAAAAGTACCGTTTTTGATATTGTGACAACATTAACGCATATGGAGTATTTAAATCAAAATCCCGTCACTAAACGCTATTATTTAGGGATTAAGTTATTTGAGTTAGGGAATCTTTATATTAAACGGAATCCACTTAAAAACCGAAGTGAACCCTATGCCAATCAATTAGCAAAAAAATATAATGCGACTATCCATTTAGCGACCTTTGATAAAGGTGAAGTTGTGTATATAGAAAAATATATGCATCCAGACGCCTTTGTAAACTATTCGCAAGCAGGTAAACGGGCACCTTTAACTTGTACGGGTGTAGGCAAGGCGATGTTGGCTCAGTTATCCGATGAATATAAAAATGAGTTTGTTTATAGTAAGCCCTTAGCGCAATTAACAAATAAATCAATTACAGATAAAGAAGTCCTTGAAAATGATCTAGCCTTAACCCGTCAAAGAGGTTATGCTATTGATGATGAGGAAATTGAACTGGGGTTAAAATGTGTTGCAGCACCTATTTTTAATGAAAATGGTGAAATAATCGCGGCTATGAGTGTCTCAAAGTTAGCTCCATCCATGACTGAAGACACAATTCCTGTAATAGCAGAACAACTCATTAAAGCAACAAAAGCTATCTCATATGTTAGTTAAAAAAATTAAAGGAGAGATTGACATGCCGTTTGTTCGTATACAACTTAAAGAAGGGCGTACGCCAAGACAAAAAGAAGCATTAGCCAAAGGAATTATAGTGTTAATGGAAGAACAAAAATTTGCTGATAGCAAAGCTATTAAAGTTATTTTTGAAGATATGGCTCCAGAAGATTTTTATGATGGTCAAACGATGGAGTAAAAATAATTTTCAGTGTTTTAAAAACTTAGCTGATAATGAACTAAGATTCATGTTATAATCGGTTTATAAACAAATTTTAAGGAGAATGTTTAATGTCAAAAACAATGGCAATCAATGCGGGTAGTTCTAGTTTAAAATTTCAAATTATTGAAATGCCTGAAGAAATCGTTTTAGCTAAAGGATTAGTTGAGAGAATTGGTCTGAATGATTCTAAATTTAGTTTAGAATTTGGGGATACAGAAATTGAGTTTACACAAGATATTCCTGATCATGATGTGGCTGTAACCATTCTATTTGATCAATTAGCTGAACATAAAGTCGTTGATTCGTTAGAGGAAATTACTGGTGTTGGCCATCGTGTCGTAGCAGGCGGAGAATTATTTAAAGAATCTGCAGTTGTTACTGATGAAGTCATCCAACAAGTTGCTGATTTAGGAGAATTTGCCCCTTTACATAATCCTGCGGAAGCTGTCGTAATGCGTGCTTTTAAAGAACGCTTACCCCATGCATCAATGGCTGCGATTTTTGATACATCATTCCATACAACAATGCCAGCTGTTAATTACATTTATAGTTTACCTTATGAATATTATGAAGATTTCCAAGCAAGAAAATACGGTGCGCATGGAACAAGTCATGCTTATGTTAGCCGTCGCGCAGCTGAAATGTTAGGAAAACCCTATGAAGAATTAAAAATTATTACTTGCCATTTAGGAAATGGCGCCTCAATCACGGCTGTTCAAAATGGGAAATCCGTTGATACATCTATGGGCTTCACACCATTAGCTGGTGTAACCATGGGAACACGTACAGGTGATATTGATGCCTCATTATTACCATTCTTAATGGATAAATTAGGAATCACTGATGTGAATGAAATGGTTAATATTTTAAATAAAAAATCAGGCCTTTTAGGTATTTCAGGCGTTTCTAGTGACATGCGTGATGTTGAAAATGCTGCTGGTGAAGGGAATGAAAGAGCCCAATTAGCGTTAGATATTTTTGTTAATCGTGTTCAAAAATATATTGGTCAATATGTAGCCGTTATGAACGGTGTTGATGCGATTGTCTTTACAGCAGGTATTGGTGAAAATTCTGCTACTACACGTGCGGCGATCATTAATGGTGTCACCACCTTTGGTTGTGATATCGATCCTGAACGTAATAATACACGTAAAGAAGCCATTGTTTCATCGGATGCAGCTAAAGTTGCTGTCATTAATATCCCTACCGATGAAGAAATGGAAATTGCACGTGAAGTTGAACGCTTAAAATAATTAATGATAGAGGAACCCTCAATAGCTAAGACATTAACTCTCATATAGCTATGGCTTTGAGATTCAGCTAGCCCATGATAACGACTAAGACTGCAAGGTTTAAGTTGTTGTCATGGACTAGCTTTTTTATCGTCTTCAATAAATGTTTAGTTTTCTTATTAATTTATTGTTAAGTGGTATTTATTTTGATTGACTTAAGGTTGATAAGTGAGCTAAGGTAATATAACAGAGAGATAATTATTAATTAAGTGAAGGTGAGCGAGCAAGATGAATGAACGTGAATTACTTGATGAAAAAGCTATCGACCGGACCATAAAACGAATGGCACATGAAATAATTGAACGCAATAAAACGATTGAAAATCTGGTTCTGGTTGGAATTAAAACACGAGGAGAATTTTTAGCGAATCGATTAGGTAAAAAAATAAGTGAAATTGAAGATAATGAAGTGATTATTGAAGCGCTAGATATTACTTTATATCGGGATGACTTGTCATACTTAAGTCAAACCGGTGATCCTCAAGTTGTAAAACCAATGTTTAAGCATAATTTGGAAGGGAAAACCGTAGTTATTGTCGACGATGTACTCTATACAGGTAGAACGGTTAGAGCTGCTTTAGATGCTATTTTAGAAACTGGGAGACCTTCCTATATTCAATTAGCTATTCTAGTCGATAGAGGTCACCGTGAATTACCTATTCGGGCTGATTTTGTCGGTAAAAATGTCCCTACATCAAAAAATGAACAAATAAAAGTGCGTTTATCCGAGGTTGATAATAAAGATCAAGTTGTCATTGTTAACATGGCTAACTAAGGTTGAAAAGGGATGAGCGAAAAAGTTTTAGTGAACTTTTTCGCTCATCCCTTTAATGGTTTGTATAGAGTTAAACGGTTCAAAGCGTTTATTTCATTAATTTATAAAAAGTAAATAACATGATTGATGTTAGGATGAGGGATAAAATAATCCAGATGATGACCCAAGTATCTAGTTGGTTAAGGACTAAAACAAAGCCTAAAATTGACATTAAAAAATAAGTTAAACTAAAAACTTTAATTAATTTTGAATCATCAAGGGTCATTAGTTTTACTAAACTATCGCGATACATAAAAAGATATAAAGCAATAATAATCATCATTGATGGAAAGGCATAAAATAATATTTCTAACATAGGTCACTCCTTATTGATTAAATAATCTCACTAAAAAAGACTGGCTCGCGCCAGTCCCTACAAGGCATCCGGTGATGCCGTCTCCATGCTTACATGTTTTGAACCCGCATTTATATGCAGGTGGGCTCCACAAACACAATCCCTGACTTCCAAGTGATAAGGCATGTCATCATTATAATTTGACAGGATCCCAAGGTAAAAAATAATTGATCGGTCCACACAATGTAAACACAACGCACATCTCAGACACCTTGTATCTATAATAGATTATATCATTTATTGTGAAATTAGCAAGTCAATTGATTATCAAGTTAAATATTTCAAACGAACAACTGTGAAAGTAATCATTCTTTCTGCGCTTTTAGCTGTTGATAATAATTGGCTAAAGCTTCTTCATATTTGCCTGTTGGTTCAGCTTTAAAATATTGTTTATGCTTAAGTTTATCAGGTAAGTATTGTTGTTTAACCCAATGATTTGGGAAATCGTGCGGATAGAGGTATTCGACGCCACGACCCAATTTATCAGCACCACTATAATGAGCATCTCTTAGATGATCAGGGACTTGCCCCACATTGCCTTTTTGAATATCAGCCGTTGCTTCGTTAATAGCTCGAACCGATGTATTCGATTTTGGACTGAGCGCTAATTCAGTAACAGCATAGGCTAAGGGAATTTTGGCTTCTGGTAAACCTAGTTTTTCTGCAGCAATAACGGCTGCAACGGTCCGTTCGGTGGCGCCAGGGTTTCCTAAGCCGATATCTTCATAGGCAATGACCAGCAAACGACGACAAGCAATAATTAATTCACCTGCTTCCATTAAGATGGCCAAATAATGGAGGGCTGCATCCACATCACTACCACGAATGGATTTTTGAAAGGCCGAAATCACATCATAATGCGCATCACCGTCTTTATCATGGGTTAACTGCTTTCTTTGCAGACACTCTTCGGCAATTTCTTGCGTAATGACGATTTTTCCTGCTCCATTTTCTGTTGTCGATAAAACAGCTAACTCTAAGGCGTTTAGAGCAGTTCGAATATCACCATTAGTTACTTGCGCAAAATGTTTTAAGACACTATCGGTGATTTCAATGTCTTTTTGACCCAGACCACGCTTAGGATCGTCAATGGCTCTTTGAAGTCCCACCATAATATCTTCTACATCTAAAGGTTTCACTTCAAAAATTTGTAAGCGACTGCGAATCGCTGGACTAATGGCAATATAAGGATTTTCAGTTGTCGCTCCGATTAAAATAATGCGACCACTTTCTAAATGTGGTAACAAATAATCCTGTTTAACTTTATTTAAGCGATGGATTTCATCTAAAAGTAAAATAACTGTTCCAGACATTTTTCCTTCTTCAACGACAATTTCGATATCTTTTTTATTATCGGTAGCTGCGTTAAGTATTCTAAAAGCATAATTAGTACTACCAGCAATGGCGCTGGCGATACTTGTTTTACCTGTCCCTGGGGGTCCATATAAAATCATTGATGACAAGCGATTAGCCGTAACCATGCGATGAATTATTTTCCCTGGACCAACTAAATGCTTTTGACCTAAAACCTCGTCAAGGTTTTTAGGTCGCATCCTATAAGCGAGAGGTTGTTGCATTCTTATTCACTCCTCTTGAACAATCAGTAAACTTATTATATCACAGAACATTTGTTCGTGTAAAAACTAATAAATATCTCTTTTGAAAAATAGTCTAAAAAAGCAATTTTTCTTCACTTATAGTGTGATTAATAAACAAACTATGGCATAATTATGCTTGCGGACGAATTTTGCTATTTATTTTCAATCAAATGAATGTTATAATGAATAAGTTATGTATCTAAAGAAAAGGAGGAAAACATATGGTATACTTGGATTATGCTGCTACAACACCTTTAAGACCTGAAGTGCTTGAGACGATTAAAAATGCTTTAGAACTCGATTTTGGTAATCCATCAAGTATTTATCAGATTGGTAAAAAGACTAAAAGGAAGATTTCATCAGCTAGAGAATCAATCGCAAAGCTTCTTGGTATTATACCTAATAATCTGTATTTTACAAGTGGTGCAACTGAAGCTAATAATTGGGCTATTATCCATCAAGCTCAAACAGCCAGAAAGCTTGGAAAGGGTAATCATATTGTTGCCTCAGCGATTGAACATCCTTCAGTGCGTGAAACCTTAGTATTTTTGGAACAAGAAGGATTTGAAATTACATGGATTTATCCTGATGAAAACAAACATATAACACTCCAAGCCTTTGAGGCAGCTAGTACTTCTAAGACAACGGGATGGGTGGCAATGGCTATTAATAATGAAGTCGGGGCTATTTTACCAACGGTTGATTTAGGTAAAAGCGCCAAACAATTAGGCTATTGGTTTCATGTTGATGGTGTGCAAGCCATTGGACATCAGCTTAAAACGCTTATTCCTTATGTGACTTCTTTATCAGTTTCAGCCCATAAATTCTATGGTCCTAAAGGGATTGGCTTTTTAGTTTATCAACCATGGGAAACGGCCATGTTACTCAAACCCTTTATTCATGGTGGGAGTCAAGAGTCTAGTAAACGAGCTGGGACTGAAAATACCCCTTATATTCTTGGAATGGCTAAAGCTCTTGAGCTTAGTTTAGACGAAGCCGCTGAGACGCAGGCAAATTTATTTGAAATAAATCAGTACTTGATTGAACAATTAGACAATTCAGCTATTACGTTTGCTATAAATGGCGATAATGATAGTCGTGCTAATCATATTATTAATCTTTGGTTACCAGGATTTTCTTCAAGTCAACTTTTGATTCAAATGGATTTAGCTGAGATATTTGTTTCGGCAGGTAGTGCTTGTTCGGCAGGTAGCTTAGAAGATAGTTTGATTTTAAAAGCTTACTATCCTGATGATTCGCAACGTTGGCAAGAAAGCATTCGCTTATCCTTTGGCAATCAAACAACAAAGGAAGATATCGATAAATTTATTGTACAGTTAAATTTAATTAAGGAAAGGAATCATTCATATGGCATTTAGTAAAACAGCTTCATTAAAAGGTTTTAATCGTACATTTAGCATTTCCCCAGAATGTCGACCATACACCTTAAGAGACAATGGTTTTGAAGAAACAAAAGGGGGTAATTTTCAGTATAAACGTCCGTTAGATGTCGACCATCGTAATGGTCTGGTCTTAAAAGTAACCGTAAATAGTGATTTAAGTATGTTGAAAATTTCAACCGTTAATACTAAAGGTTTAGCATCGGTAGATGTTATGAGTTTAGCAAATAATGATATGGTTGTGGAAAAAATTAATTTTATTTTTGATGGTTTTATCGATCGGGATGTTTTAGTCGAAGTAAAATAATTAATTAAAATTAAACATAAGAAAGGAGAATATGATGACTGATAATAGTAAAACACGTGTAATTGTAGGAATGAGTGGTGGGGTTGATTCATCGGTAGCCGCTTTGCTTTTGAAACAACAAGGATATGATGTTATTGGCTTATTTATGAAAAACTGGGATGATACCGATGAACGAGGCATTTGTACGGCAACGGAAGATTATGAAGATGTTGCAAAAGTAGCTGATCAAATCGGTATTCCATACTATTCTGTGAATTTTGAAAAAGAATATTGGGATCGGGTTTTTGAGTATTTCTTAGAAGAATATCGTAATGGTCGCACACCCAATCCCGATGTCATGTGTAATAAAGAAATCAAATTCAAAGCCTTTCTAGATTATGCCATGGGACTTGGTGCAGACTATGTTGCTATGGGACATTATGCACGGACGGTTAAAGATTTTGATGGGACGGTTCATTTATTACGTGGAGTTGACGATAATAAAGATCAAACGTATTTTTTAAGTCAATTATCTCAAGCGCAACTTCAAAAAGCGATGTTTCCTTTAGGACATTTAAACAAAAAAGAAGTTCGCCAAATTGCTGCTGATTATAATCTAACAACTGCAAGCAAAAAAGATTCGACCGGGGTATGTTTTATTGGAGAACGAAACTTTAATGAATTTCTGTCAAACTACTTACCTAATCGAAGTGGCAAAATGATGACGCTTGATGGTGAAGTCAAAGGGGAGCATGCTGGGTTAATGTATTATACGATTGGTCAACGTCATGGCTTAGGTATTGGTGGTGGAGGAGATAATAACGAACCATGGTTTGTTATTGGTAAAGATCTAGCTACCCAAACGTTATATGTTGGACAAGGTTATCATCATCCTGATTTATATTCTGATTCATTAGATGCATCAAATATCCAATTTACGCATAATAAGCATTTAGAAAATCGTTTTGAATGTACCGCTAAATTCCGTTATCGCCAAGAAGATGTTAAAGTGAAAGTAGAACTTGATGAAACAGGGACAAAAGCAACCGTTTATTTTGCTGAAGCTGTTAGAGCCATAACACCTGGTCAAGCAGTGGTATTTTATGATGGTGAAGAATGCTTAGGCGGCGGTATTATTGACGCGGCATATGTTGCTGGTAAAGTTAGACAATACGTCTAATAAATAATTTGATATTTATTAGAGACGACCTCGCATTTTGTGCGTATTTATGATAATATTATTTACGGACGATTTATCATAGGAGGACATGAACTTGTATAACGCATTAGTAGTAGCTTTAATTATTGTATCTATCTTACTTATTATCTTAGTTATTATGCAACCATCAAAAAGTAATGCTGCAAGTAGTTTGACCGGTGGAAACGCTGATGAACCACAAGCTAAAATAAAAGCCAGAGGGTTTGAAGCCTTTCTATTACGAGCGACAACTGTTATGGGCATTTTGTTTTTTGTACTTGCATTGGCAATTACCTATCTGTCAGCTCACTAATAATAAGTCTCTGATTGTCGGATCAGAGGCTTTTTTTTATCCTTATATCAATTGTTTTCAATTCTATTTCAGTGAATATAATGCTATAGTGAGGGTAGAGTATTCACATACTAACAAAAGTACGGAAGGTGGGCAATAATGAGCCTAACAAGTTTAGAGAAGAAAGTACTTACTTTTTTAAAAGAAAACAAAGGTAAATCTTTTAAAACAGATGAAATAGCCCAACATTTTAATTATAAAGGTACGAAAAACTATAAAAAACTAATTAAAGCTTTGGCTTTTTTAGAGCGAGTACATGAAATAGAAGTCGATGAAACAGGACGTTTTCAATCCATTAGTGAGGATAAAATTATTGTAGGCACTTATCGGGCCAATGATCGTGGCTTTGGCTTTATTGAATATGATGAAAACAAACCTGACTTGTTTGTTCCACCAAAGCAATCTGGGGCAGCTATGAACGGCGATAAAGTTGAAGTGTTGGTTACTAAATCTATTGATCCAGCGACGGGTAAAGGGTCAGAAGCGGAAGTCATTAATGTGATAGAACGTTCGGCTACTAGCTTGGTGGGGGTATTTACTGCTTTTGATCAAAATTTGCGTCAAGAAACAGGTTTTTTAGGTAGCCTAAAACCACAAGGCGATTATAGTGATTTAGTTACTGTTTTTATTAAACCTGACGGGATACATCCAGCAGATCAAACAATCTGTTTAATTGAAATAACCGCTTATCCCCAAGTGGAAGAACCGAACCACTTAGAGGGGGTTGTTACAAAGGAAATTGGACATAAAGATGCACCTGGCGTTGATATTTTAGCCATCCTATATCAATTTGGCATTCCATCAGAATTTCCACAAGCTGTTATTGATGAAGCGGATGCCATCCCGCAAGTGATTGATCAAGAGCAAGCTAGCCATCGGCGTGATTTACGCGATGAATTAGTTATTACCATTGATGGGGCAGATGCGAAAGATTTAGATGATGCGATATCACTCAAACTACTAACTAATGGAAATTATCAATTGGGAGTCCATATTGCAGATGTTTCACAATATGTGAAGGAGCAAAGTCCGATTGACCAAGAAGCTTATGAAAGAGGAACTTCGGTCTATTTGACTGACCGTGTTGTACCTATGTTGCCACAGCGATTATCCAATGGTATTTGTTCATTACATGCACATGAAGATAGACTAACGGTTTCGTGTGTGATGGAAGTAAATAACGCTGGCAAAGTTGTTGATTATGACATTTTTCTCAGTGTTATTAATTCGTCATACCGTATGACATACGATAATGTTAATTTAATCCTTGATGGGGATGAACCCTTACGTCAAGAATATGCTGAGATTGTTCCTATGTTAGAAGACATGTATCAATTACATCTTATTTTAGAAGAAATGCGTCACCAGCGCGGTGCTTTAGATTTTGATGCGCCTGAAGCTAAAATAATTGTCGATGAAAATGGACATCCGATTGATATTGAATTACGTGAAAGATGGCAAGGAGAGCGCTTGATTGAATCGTTTATGCTTTGTGCCAATGAAACAATCGCTCACCATTATACCCAAAGAGAAATACCCTTTATTTATCGAATTCATGAGCAACCGGATGAAGATCGGATGCAACGCTTTGCTGAGTTTTTAACTTCTTTTGGGGTCATTTTACGTGGGAACGTTGAGGCGATACAACCCAAACAACTTCAAGAAGCGCTTGAAGAAGTAAAAGATCATCCCTATTATCAAGCCGTGTCTACGATGATGCTACGGAGTATGAAACAAGCAAAGTATAGTGATGAACCGATTGGGCATTATGGTTTAGCCGCAGCAGACTATACTCATTTTACATCACCCATTCGTCGATATCCCGATTTAATCGTGCATCGAATCATCCATTTGGATTTAGCCCATCAACTATCCAATAAAGAAAAAAGTCGTTGGCAAGATATCTTGCCTGAAATAGCTGACCATTCTTCTAAAATGGAACGCCGTTCGGTAGATGCTGAGCGTGAAACGGATGCTCTTAAGAAAGCTGAATATATGGTTGACAAGGTTGGACAACAGTTTGATGGTATTATATCATCTGTAACGTCATTTGGTATTTTTGTTCAATTACCGAATACCGTTGAAGGCTTAATCACCTTACGGAAGTTAACCGATGATTTTTATACGTTTAACCAAGAACATATGTTACTTATTGGCGAAAGAACGAATAAGATTTATCGTATCGGTCAGTCAGTGGTCATTGAAGTGGATCGTGTCAATGTAGCTGAAAAAGAAATTGATTTTAATCTCATTAAAGCCGAGCCGATTGAAGATATTGATTTGACTCAATTAAATCGTCAAAAACAATTAGCTAAAAATAAGCAAAAAAAAGATCAAAATAAGAATAAAATGCGAAGACATGCCAAAACAAGTATGAAACAATCATCGTCTTCCGGAAAAAGGAATAAAAAACAACCTAGAAAAAGAAAATAACTTCAGGTTGTTGTAGGTGAGTAGAATTATGAATAATACAAAGGATAAGCCATTAGCGCAGAATCGAAAAGCACGCTATGATTATGAGATTGTAGAGACATTTGAAGCCGGATTAGTCCTCAAAGGGACAGAAATTAAATCAGTCCGTAAAGGAAAAATAAACCTTCAAGACGGTTACATTTCAATCTATGGTGGTGAAGCTTGGTTAAAAAATGTGCATATCAGCCCTTATGAGCAAGGCAATATATTTAATCATGATCCCTTACGGGATCGCAAACTACTATTACATAAGCGTGAAATAACCAAATTAATTAACGAAACCAAACAATCAGGGATGACTATTGTACCCTTAAAAGTTTATCTCGTTCGCGGACGTGCAAAGGTCTTAATTGGGTTAGCTAAAGGTAAAACGAAATATGATAAAAGAAATAGCTTAAAAGAACAGCAAGCAAAAAGAGATATTGATCGAACGTTAAAAAATCGTTAAAACAAAGCTCGTAAGACAGCCTTAAAGAGTGTCTTACGAGCTTTTTATGTTCAAGTTAATCTATTGGGTCAAGGGTAGGTAGGTGGTATTGACAGAAAAAATATTGAGTTAAGAATTAATCGTTTTCTTTTTCAAACAATTGCCCCGTATACCGAATCAAATTTTTACCTTTAATAATGGGTTGGGAAAATTTTGTTTGAAATAATTGGTTTAATGTTGATACTTGATAGATTATTTGTTGATTTGATGTCTGAAAGGAAATGTCCATCCAATCACTTTGATAGACGGACGACTCAGGAATCCATTGTGTCCATTCGAATTGTCGGTTCCGATTACGTTGTAAGACCGGTCTAAACCCTTGATCTAAAAGATCGTTTTCAATCAATGCGTATGCCTCAAGCCAATCAGATTTATTGAGATTAAGTTCTTCATCTGATAAATATTGATAAGTGGCATCATCATTTAATTGTCCAAAACAATATAAATCGGATATAATGGGACAATATTCAAGTCCAACTGAATCTAAAAATAATTCAGTATAGAAAAGCCAATAACGTTCGTATGGTTCATTGGTTTCGATTTGTTTAATTCCAAATTGTGCGTTCAAAGGCCATTCATTAATTATTGAATAACTTTGAAGCATTTCTTGATGGATTAAATCAATCTGAGTCATAGTAGTTTCTGAGATTATAGTACGATTGACATCATCGTCAACTTTTAAATAATCGTCTAACATTAAATAATGAATTTGAGCGAGGTAATAATTTTGAAAGGAAATATTTTGTGCGCTTTGTAAATGATTTATTCTTAATATGCCCCAATAGATTAGTTGACTGATAACCATAAACACTAGAACGATAGGCATTGTATAGGCTAGCTTAGCTTTTTGTTTGCTTTTTTTCACGATGTCACTCCTCTTTAGCTAAGGTGAATTTAACCTAACTACTAGATGCGCTTCGAATATTTGATTATTTTTAAATTGAAGACGAATCAGTAGTAGATTCTCGTCTAGTGAAAGATTCCAGTCGTTAACTTGATATAAGTAAGGTTGATGTCCAGGTGTTTTGTAAATTTTATTATTTTGCAAAATAATTTGGTATGCTTGCATATTGGTAGAATCTAACATAAAAATTTTATTATACTGGACATCTTCAACGATGAATTGTTCTAATTCTTTTTCGAGTGTAATAAGAAACAAGTGCCATTCTGTTGACTGATCATTACGTATGGTGTGATTAAGGTTAGCGTAATTACCAAAACTTGTGTATAAACCACTGATAATAAGACTAAATATAAAAAGGGATAGTAACATCTCCATTAAACTAAAGGCTCGTTTATGTGTCACCCTTTTTTGGCTAATAATCTTAATTAACACCTTTTTGAAATAATTCAACAAAGTACTCACTTCCATCATCAAATAGAATTTGACATTTATTAGGTTGGCAGTCGAAATATGTTATTGGAAAATTAGATAGATCGTTTGGATAATGGGCAAGGCTTGTTTTTAATTCAATTTGAACCATTTCATAAAAAATACGTAATTTAGTTGTTTCCATATGTTGCTTTTGGATTCGATGGGCTTCTTGATAGTAAGCTGGCACATAAAACATTAAAATAAAACTAAATAAGCTTATCGCAACGAGACTTTCTACTAAAGTAAATGCACGTTTATTAGCGTAATTCAAAACGACCACTTCCTAACTGGAATACTAAAGAGATACTTATATTTTGGCTAGTATGGTAAAACGTTAGGGTATCAAAACGATTGGTTCTTCCATTTGCCAAATAGAAAAAAGTATACGTTGTTCTAATTTGCCAATTATCCGGTAGATATAAATAAGTTAGTAAAACAGTTGATTCAAGGGATTCAATAATCAATACTTGATGAGTTTGATTGAAACTAACACGTATCGTTTGATTGCGGGTAATGGCTTGTGTCTGTGCATCATTTAAGTGTTGGACTAATTGATCAAAAAAAATACGATTTTCAATGGATTCCATCAGATGGTTATTAGGAAACCAAGCAAGTAAAATTAACATAAAGCTTATCAAAGTGAGTACTAATAAGGTTTCAATTAATGTGAAAGCCTTTTTTAATTGCATTATGGTTCAATTAATAATGGTAAGGTTAAAGTCTCACTTTCTGTAAGTCCTAATAAGTTTTGAGCTTCATTGGATTGTTTGACCGTGATATAACCGCCGCTACTTAACTTCGCAAGTGTCACGTCACTATCAGCCTCAACTAATTCAAAGGTATTCATCTGCATTTCGATAATCTCAGCAATATTGGTTTTTGCTTGTTCTTGAATACGATCACGTTGGCCAGCCACATTGGGGATAATAATCGCCATCAGCAAGGCAACGATAACCAAGACAACTAACATTTCTACTAAAGTAAAAGCACGTTTGTTATTTTTAATTTTACGTATTAAATATTTTTTCATTTTATCCTCCTAAATTCCTTCCATCGTTAACATTGGCAGCATCATCATTAAGTAAAGAGCCATAATTAAGACGGCAATAATGATGAACAAAACAGGTTGCAACAAATTAAGTTTTTTTGTTAAATCATCCATTAATTCAGTAAAAATATTACTGCTATAGATGAGACATTTTTTACCAACTTGACTAATTAATTCGCCTTGGTAAATGACTAAAGGAAGTTCGTCTGTGAAAATACCTAAATCACTAACAATTTGTGTTAGTGGAATGCCATTTATAAAATCTTCATTCATATAGATTGCTAATTCGGTCATAAACGGATCAATTGGATAACTCACTAAAAGTTCAATCACTTGTTGAATGGAATATCCACCACTAAAAAAATGTCCTAATTCTTTAGTTAAACGATAAGAGCAATATTGTTTGATCCAACTTTTCAAAAAGGGGAGCTTTATTAATATCTTATACCGCTTAATATAGGGTAGACGCATTAAATAAAAGTCAAAAAATAGATAAGCAATTAAACAAAAAGCAAATATTAAACCCACAAGTTGAGGTAGATAGTTAAAGAAATTGATCAAAATTCTAATTAATATATTTCTATCAAAGACATCTTGACTAATAAAGGTTGCGATTTGAGGTAATAGAAATGTCCGCATGCCAAACAAAAGCAAAATCAAGAAGATACTCATTAAAATGGGGTAAGTAACTATTTTAAGCACTTGCTTACGGTAACGATCAACCGTTTCGATTTGTTTTGCATTATCCATTAATGATTCTATGAAACGCCCTTGTTTCTGAGCATAAAACAATTGCGCCACTGTATTTAGTGAAAACCCCATTTCTTGAATACTCTTTTCAAAAGGCAATCCTTGGGCTAATTTTTCTTCGGCAGCTTCAATTAAAGCGACATTTTTTAACATTAATAATTTTAAAAATTGTAAACTTTGATTAATTGAAAAACCTTGTTCTAATAATTCTGAAATGGTTTGTAAAAAATAGGCTTTCTGTTTATCCTTTAAAGTAGAAGGTGTTCGTTTAAACCAATTCAAATTGTTGGTACGCTTTTTCGGTGATGTAGCCATATGCCCATGCCTTTCTTAATTTTCGATTGAGTGATAAAGTAGGTAATGCTTGTTCTGTTTTTTGATATAACGTTCGATGTAATTCATCAGCTGTCAGTATTTCCAAAATGGCAGATCGCTTTTGATGGGTGGGTAAATGCGTGCAATATCGATGACATTTATCGTGACACAAACAACATAATCTAGGAACTAGACGCTGTGAAATGATACCAATAAGTGTTTGTCTTAATTGTTCATCACTAATTCCAAGTTCTTGCAAGCGTGCAATTACCCCTAGGGCGTTTTTAGCGTGAATCGTAGCAATCATTAAATGACCTGTAAGAGCACCACGAATGACCATCTTAGCCGTTGTTTCATCACGTATTTCACCAATTAATAAAATATCTGGATGATGACGCAGACTCGCACGGATTAAGGTATCGTAACTAATCCCAGCTTTTTCATTAACTTGTGTTTGTAGAAAAGATTGCTCATAAATTTCAACTGGATCCTCCATGGTCATAACCTGTAAAGGTTCTTGAGCAATTCGTTCACGTAAGAGCTGATAAATGGTCGTTGTTTTCCCTGAACCAACGGGTCCAGAAAAAAGAATTAAGCCACTTTTACGCAAAAATAACTGCCGCAAGATAACTAAATCGTTAGGAAAATAGGTTTGAATCGTTTGATTTTGTGTAGGTTGTTGTGCAAAAACTCTAATAACGAGCGATTCTAATAAATTTACATTGGTTATGGTAGACATTCTTAATTCCACCAGTTGTTCTAAAATAGGGAGTTGGGCTGCGCCAGATTGAGGCTTACGCTTTTCTCCCACATCCATATCGGCTAAAAATTTAAAATAACTAATAAATCGTTTACCCAAATCAATTGATAAATGTTGATAAAAAACTAATTGACTATTCACTCTAAAATAGACATGATAGAGTTGTGATTGAGGCAAAATATGAATATCAGAGACACCCGACGAGACAGCGGCTTTTATAATGGCTTGAGCTAATGTTTCAATCATAAAAAAACTCCTTTAATCAACCTGTCACTATATATATACACGAAAAAATGCGAATTCCACTTTTTTATTTTAAAAAAAGTAAAAAAGATTTATTTGATGAATAAATAAACAGGGTGAACTATACTTGATTTAATGGATATGTTAAAATAGGTTAGTGTAGATTGTTGTTTATTCAGCAATATAATGAAAAATTATGAAAGGAAGTCAGAAAAATAATGATTTTTAAAATTATCTATCAAGAAAACCCCAATCAAGTTCCACTACGAGAAAATGCTAAAACGCTTTTTATGGAAGCTGAAAGTAAAGTAGAGGTTCGACAAAGACTCGCTGATAATACTCCATATAATATTCAGCATGTAGAAGAAATATCAGGAGCTTATTTAGAATATGAACAGCAAAATAATCCTGATTATCAATTAACGGAGTTTTAGTATGAGCGTTAACGTTAAAAATAATGAAGTTGGGGTATTTGCCTTAGGCGGGTTAGGTGAAATTGGGAAAAATATGTATGGAGTCCAATTTCAAGATGAAATTATCTTACTCGACTGTGGCGTACTGTTCCCGGAAGATGAACTCTTAGGCATTGATTATGTTATTCCGGATTTTCAATATATCTTACAAAACAAACACAAGGTGAAAGCATTAGTTATCAGTCATGGTCATGAAGATCACATCGGAGGCATCGCTTATTTATTAAAAGAATTAAATGTTCCAATCTACGCTGGGCAATTAGCGAGTGCTTTAATTAGAAACAAACTACAAGAAAAAAATTTATTACGTGATGCTCAAATTCATGAAATTAATGAAGATTCAGTGATACGTTTTAGAAAGACCAGTGTTGCCTTTTATCGAACAAACCATAGTATTCCAGAAGCTTATGGAATAGTCGTGAAAACACCTCCAGGAAATATTGTATTTACAGGCGATTTTAAATTTGACTTTACCCCAGTGGGTAAACCAGCTGATTTACATCGAATGGCTCAAATTGGTGCAGAAGGTGTCTTGCTTTTAATGGCAGATAGTACCAACGCTGAGATTCCTACCTTTACGCAATCTGAAACGGTAGTTGGCCAATCCATAAAAAATATTATTCAACAATTAGATGGCCGGGTTATCTTTGCTACGTTTGCATCCAACGTATCACGGCTACAACAAGTAGTTGAGGTCGCTAAAGAAACTGGACGTCATATTGCAGCCTTTGGTCGTAGTATGGAAGGTGCGATTAAGATTGGTTTAGAATTGGGCTATATTAAAGATGATGCGGATGTCTTCATTGACAATAGAGAAATTAATAATTATCCTGCTGAGAAAATGATTTTGCTTGTGACAGGTTCACAAGGAGAACCAATGGCGGCTTTAAGTCGAATCGCAAATGGGACACATCGACAAATTACCATCCAACCAGAAGATACGGTTATTTTCTCGAGTTCACCCATCCCAGGTAATACAACCAGTGTCAATCGTCTCATCAATCAATTAATGGAATTAGGAGCCGAAGTTGTTTATGGTAAAGTTAATAACATTCATACGTCGGGACATGGTGGTCAATTAGAACAATTGATGATGTTACGCCTAATGAAACCTAAATATTTTATGCCTGTACATGGACAATATCGGATGCAAAGTATTCATGCAGAATTAGCGCAAAGAACGGGAATTCCTAAAGAAAATTGTTTTATCATGTCAAACGGTGATTTGTTAGCTGTTACTGAGGATACGGCTCGGATAGCGGGTCATTTTCAAGCACAAGATATTTACGTGGATGGTAGTGGTATAGGCGATATTGGTAATATCGTTTTAAGAGATCGTAAAAGCTTATCAGAAGATGGTCTTGTTATTGTTACGGCAACGATTGATTATCAAGATAAAGCGATTATCTCAGGACCGGATATCATGTCACGTGGCTTTATTTATATGCGTGAGTCAGGTGATTTAATTAGTGAAATACAGCAACAAATTAAAGCAGCAATTAATCGTGGACTTAACGAAAATGGTAATCATGTTAATGAACGTTTAATCCGTGAAATAATTATCGATACGATAAAACCACTCATTTATGAACGGACACAACGTACCCCAATGATTTTACCGGTGTTATTAGATATCAATAAAGGTGTACGTAATCGGAAAAAGAAAACGAATAAAACAAATGTTGATGCTTAGTTAAAAAACGTGTATGTTAGAAAGTTGGAGATAGATTGAATAAGCGAATTGAAAAGTTAAGAAATGTCTTTGAAGAAAATAATATCGATGCGATGCTAGTAACGAATTCGAAAAATTTACGCTATTTAGCTAGATTTACCGGGAGTGCCGGCGCTGCTTTAATTACAAAAAATGAGGCTTTTTTTATTACGGATTTCCGTTATCGAACACAAGCCACTAATCAAGCGGTTGGCTTTAAGATTGTGATTCATAAAGAGGGTATCTTTAAAGAGGTTCAGCAATTATTGGAGCAACATTCAATTAATCGAATTGGGATTGAAGCGCAAGATATGATTGTTTCAAGTTACTTAGATATACAAAAATTATTTAAGGCTTCAATTGTTCCAACGCAAGGTGTTATTGAAAAGATTCGTGAAATCAAAGAAGAAGATGAGTTAGCCATTATTAAAGAAGCGTGTAAAATAACCGATGAATCATTTGATCATATTTTAACGTTTATTAAACCAGGCATGACCGAGATTGCGGTTGCCAATGAGCTAGAACGTTTTTTGAAGGATAAAGGTGCCTCTGCCATGTCATTTGATACGATTATTGCTTCAGGTGTCCGTTCAGCGATGCCGCATGGTGTGGCAAGTGATAAAGTAATCGAAGAAGGTGATATCATCACACTTGATTATGGTTGTTATTATAAAGGCTATAGTTCAGATATGACGCGGACCATTGCTGTAGGAAGTATTGATCCAAAACTGGAAGAAATATATCACATTGTTTTAGAAGCCCATGAACGTGTTAATCAAGGCGCCAAAGCAGGTATGACTGGAAAAGAAGTCGATGCTTTAGCCAGAGATTATATAACTGAGAAAGGTTATGGTGATTATTTTGGTCATAGCACTGGTCATGGACTAGGTCTTGATGTCCATGAATTGCCAGCTGTATCCTTCAAGAACGAAAATCCACTTCAAGAAAACATGGTTATTACCAATGAGCCAGGTATCTATATTGAAGGTCTTGGTGGCGTACGTATTGAAAATGACTTAATTGTTCATGCTGATTCAGTTGAACAATTGAATCATAGTCCAAAACATTTAATTATAATTTAAAAATAGGGAGGATTATTATGCCTAAGTCTAACACAACTCCATTTGAGATGGATCAAAATCCAGCTGGAGAAATTAACATTACCCTAAGCGTCTTAGAAACAATTGCTGCCAAAGCGGCTTCTGAAGTGGAAGGTGTCAATAAAATGCACTCATCCTTTCAAAAAGAAGTGGGGGGTTTCTTTGGTATGGACCGTGAACGTATGGGAGCAACGGTAAAAAGAGATGGCAACAATTTATCGATTGATGTTCAGATTCATTTACAATATGGCTATTCAGTACCAGATGTTGCATTTAAAGTACAAGAACGTGTTAAAGAACAAATTCTCTTCATGACCGATTTAGTTGTTCAAGAAGTCAACGTTCATGTTGTGTCCATCGATACGAATCCTAATCGTGAAACAGCCTATTTAAACTTAGATGATGAATTAGGTGAGTAATTTGACAAAAGCTGATCCTAGTAAATTGAGACAAGCCCGCATCTTAGCGGTTCAAACTTTGTTTCAATTTGTAGCGCCATCTGATGAACTTACCAAAGATGAAGCCATTGAATTTGCTCTTCTAGCAGGAAATGATCCCGAAAAAGGCTATGATTCAATTCCAGATGATTATTTTTACGAATTAGTGGATGGTGTTATCGCGAATCAACCACAAATAGATGAAGCTATCTCAAAATATTTAACTAACTGGAATTTTGATCGTGTAACAGCTTTAGATTTAACGATCTTGCGACTGGCTTTTTATGAAATTCAATTTAAAGAAAATCCCGTGCCGATAAAAGTTGCGATTAATGAAGCCATTGAAGTCTCAAAAGTATTCAGTGACGACAAATCACGCCGTTTTATCAGTGGGATTTTAGGTAAATTAAGCCAATCGGTCGATTAAAAGTATATATCGCAAACATTATATCGATATTTTCAATTTCTATCTTGAAACTTGATTATACTTTTTTATAAAAACTGTAATAAATAAAGCAGATACAGTCCTATTCTAATGGGATTCTATCTGCTTTTTTTGGTTAATTTACAAATAGCTTAAAATGATTCATGTTTTAGAGCTTGACAAACCGTTTTTTTTTTTTATAATAAGCATGAAATCGATTTCAATGCATTGTCGCTTGTTTTTCTAACTCTAGTCTAAAGCCTATTACTAATTGTCGGTTTTACAATTAGTATATTTTATAAGGAAATTGATTATGAATAAAATCAAACATTTTACTATTTCAATGTTATTAATAGTAAGTATTGTTTTTACTGGCACAGCACTAGCAGCAACTGTTTATCCTCCTGAAGGTGGTAAATGGAATTATGGCGTAGGATGGAATGGTACTTTTGGGTATTCTGATTATTTGCAAAGTAGTCGTAGACATTCATCAACTGTAAAAGATAATGAAACGGGAGAAAGCAACAAATCAATTGCTGGAGCTGGAGTTTGGTCACAAGCTAAATTAAGTAAATTCCCTCCAACTGGTCTAAGTTATTTCTATAACATTGAATAATACATCACTAGACTTAAAAGAAGCTCACTTTTGCTTCTTTTAAGTCTTTAATCGTGTAAAAAGTATTAATTTTCAAATTCATCTTTGAAAGTGAGGTTGCTAATATTGAAAACGATAATCAAAGCAATTTTTGTTTTATTACTTGTGGTACCAACATTAATGCTAATGAATCTATTTCAAACGAATGATTATGAACGATTGCAAACTATTGAACAGACTGAATTTTCGGAGAATTTTTATTTAACAGATGCAAGTCAAACAATCGATGAAGTATTGAATGAATTTGCTGAACTCAGCGAGATAAATACAGTTAATATTTTTAAAACGGATAGTTCTGATGGAGCTATAGTTAAATCCGTTATGTATAATGAGCAGAGTTTTCCGACTGAAAATTTCGGTATTCCAACGGAAACTTTATTTGAAAATACAAGTGATGTATATACCAGTTTTGCTGAGGATAGGAATAATATGATTCCAGTATTCTCTAGTCGAAATAAGATCATTCTTCAAACATTAGAGAACAACTACTTAGATACTAGTAAATCAGTCAATGGAATCTATACAGTTGTTGCTAACAATAATGAAGATTTAGATCAAACAATGGATAGCTTAAGTGAGTTTTTTGCTATAGATAAATCACAGCTAACTAGCCCACCTTTTAAGGGTAAAGTAGGATATATCAATATAAATCTTATACTTATGGTGGTTGTTTTTTGTCTAGCATTTTTAATTTTATTGTTATTTATTACTTACTATCCTATAAAAGAAATAAAAGCAATTGGTGTAATGAAATTGCACGGTTATAGTTCACACAAGATAATTTTTCAACTCATTAAAGAACCACTATTGATTGGTCTTGTAGCTTGTATCATACTATCAGTTGTTATTTTTTCTACAATCAATTATATTCCAGAAAAATTTGTTCTAGCTTTATTATTAACATATTTTTTAGTTTTTCAATTATTTTTATTACTAAATTTAGCAGGTTACTTCCTCATTAGAAATGTGACAATTTCTAGTATGTTAAACGGCTTTTCTAATTTCAAAAGTGGTGTCATTTTAAGCTATATGATTAAAATTGGTCTTGTTGCTATCATTACCCTTATTTTTATTAATCTTTCATTAACTTTTGATGCAGTTAAAGAACAGTCTGATTATGTTGCCAATTGGGAAAAAGAAGGGGATTTTTTAACTGTAGAAAATTATCGTTTGGATGGGGATAGTGCTCAAAATGAGTTATTGAGTGACGATGCCTTTGACGCTGTTTTTTATGATCTATTCGTAAGACTTGAAGAAGAAACAAATGCCTATTATGTGCATGGCTTAGAGATTAATCCTATTCAAAACTTTTCTGCTTTAGAATCATATTCTTCTTTTACCACAACGGATAGCTATAATGTTATGCTCGTTAATCATCATTATTTAGATTCAATTAATATGAGCTATCCAGAGCTCGATTCGAATATACATCAGTTTTTAATACCCGAAAATCTAAGGAATGAAGACGAGAAAATACGATTATTATGTCAAAGTTTAGTTTACTATTTTTCGTCTTCCAATCAAGTTGAAGACATGATTATTTCTGAAATTCCTGTTCAATTATTCTATTATCAATCAGATTATCAAGTTTTTCCTTTCAATTCAATGTTATCTGAAGCTTTTGAAAACCCTATTTTCTCAATAGTTAATCTAGATAATATAAGGGATTTTGACAAAGCGATATTAGCAAATACTGGAGAAAACAATCCTATTAAAATCAATAATACTCTCGAGAACAGATTAATTTCTGAAAACATTTTTGCAGATATATATAACGAACATGATGTAATGATTAATTTATCATCATTAAACGTGATTACGCAGGCGATGAGAGACTCATTCATTACGGGGATGAATTATTACATTATCATTATTGTCATATTAATTGTTTTGAACCTGTTTTCATCTGCCTTTTTATTTGCAACAATTATTCAAAGTGTAAAAAAAGAACTAGCTGTTAAGAAATTTTTAGGAATAAAAGTGCTGGATCGATATAAATGGCCTTTATTGAGTTATGTATTGCTTTATTTGATTCAGATGTTAATGATGCTGATATTGAGTCACTCTGTTTGGATTTTACTTGCAGTCCTTTTATCAATAGCTATTGATTTTCTAGTCGTACTAGTTTTCATCCACTATTTAGAGCAAAAAAGTTTAGTGTTAGCTCTGAAAGAACAATAACTGAATAGGATTGAGAGGGGAATACAAATGATTGAATTAAAGAATATCAATAAAGCGTTTGGTTCAAAAGCAATTTTAGTTAATGTAAATTTGAATATAGAAAGTGGAGAAATGATCGCTTTAATTGGACAAAGTGGATCAGGGAAATCAACACTATTAAATATCATTGGCTTAATCGAACCGTTTGATTCAGGCGAACTTATCTTTAATGGCATTAAAAATATCAAAGTTAATTCATCGAAATCTCAAGCAATCATTAGGGACCATATTAGTTATCTGTTTCAAAATTATGCTCTGGTCGATAATGAGACCGTGTATTATAATTTAGAATTAGCTTTGAAATACGCCAAAAAATCAAAGAACGAAAAGAATAGCATTATTTCAAATATATTAATGAAAGTAGGATTAGCAGATACTGAAAATAAAAAGATTTACGAATTATCTGGTGGTGAACAACAAAGAATTGCGATTGCTAGAGCGTTTATCAAACCTAGCGATTTAGTTTTAGCTGATGAGCCAACTGGATCTCTTGACGCTGAAAATCGAGATAATGTTTTAAAACTAATTATTGAATTAAACAAAAGTGGTAAAACTGTAATCATCGTCACCCACGATAATTATGTAGCTCAAGCCTGTTCAAGGATTGTGGATATCCATTCTATTCAAACCATAAAATAGTAAAACAGTGCTGGTCAGTTATCTATTAACATGTGTTCGAAAAAATTCTCCCCCTTAAAGCGTGTCAAAGACATAGCGATAATTAGGGGGAGATAAAACGTGTTTAGGTCAATTCTTTATTTTAACAGAGCTAAAAATAGGCTTTCACTTATAATTGGTCTTGTTTGCAACTATCCTAAGTTAATTTGACAATCATTTATTCTTAGCCTACAATATTAATTGGTGTAAATGTTGGTTCGTGTATTAAGTGATAAGTTTCGTGCCTTTGTGTAGCTTGGGGCGTTTCAAGCTTTTTGCTTATGGAACAACTCAATATGCTATTTATAGCAAATGAATTCTAGAGAATTTTATCAGTTTTTTAGCTGTTAAAAAACTCTTTTTTATTTGCTTCAATACTATTTTTGGCTCAAGAGATAGTTAATTGAAAGAAACAAAACGGAAGAAAGAAGGGACTTTATGTTAAGAATATGGAAATTGATGGATAAAAAAAATCTTATCAAAATATTCCTGCTAATTTTATTTGAAGCAACGATGTTCATGCTACTACCCACACTCGCTTCAGATATATTAAATTATAGTGTGGTGGATGGTAACCCTCAGACTGTTTGGCTGATTGGGATTATTATGCTTATCCTAAATGTACTTGCTTTAGTCTTAGCCTTTATTAGTGTTAAAATGAGTGCTAAAGAATCACAAGGCTTAGGTCATAAATTGCGGATGGATATGTTTGAAAGAATCATGGCGTTCTCACAAGAGGATATGGCAAAATTTGGGACGTCAACCTTAATCACACGGACTACCAATGATGTGATGCAAATACAATTAGTCACGCAAATGATTATTCGATTAATTATTTTATCGCCTGTCATCATGATAGTATCGGTATTTTTTGCCTATCAAAGAGAATCACAACTGGCTTGGGTTTTCGCAATTACTCTACCCTTAATCCTAATCGTTGTAGGTATTATCCTCTACTTTGCTAGTCCTATCTTCCGTTCAATACAAAAGAAAACCGACCGTTTAAATAAAGTTTTTCGTGAAGGATTGACTGGGATTCGTGTTATTCGAGCATTCAATACGACTGAATATGAAGAGCAACGTTTTGACGATGCCAATATCGATTTTCGAAACGCATCGATTAAAGCCAATTCAATTATGGCCTTTATGTTGCCGGGAATGTTGCTAGTAATGGCTGTTTCCAATTCACTCATATTTTTAAATGGTGCTAATTTAATTAGTGTTGGCGAGATGGAAGTTGGGAATTTGATTGCTTTTGTTCAATATGGTGTTCAAATTTTGAACAGTGTGTTACAAGTAGCCTTTTTACTCTTTTTCTTACCTAGAGCCCAAGTTTCCGCTGAACGTATTTTAGAAGTGATTGATACTGAACCTTCGATAGAAGATTTAACCAAAGAAGTGGATGTTTTAGACGATAAAGAAGTTACCTTAGCCTTTGAACATGTCGATTTTGGCTTTCCAGGAGCTGAACGTCCAGCCATCGAAGACATTAATTTCTCAGCTTCTAAAGGCGAAACGATTGCGATTATCGGAGGAACAGGTTCAGGGAAAACAACTATTGCCAACCTCATTCCCCGTCTATATGAGGCCAGTAAAGGGAAAGTTCGTGTCAATGGTGTCAATGTAAAAAACGTCCGTCAAGAAGAGTTACGTTCTAAAATAGGTTTTGCCCCTCAAAAAGCTTTATTATTTTCAGGTACAATTCGTTCAAATATGCAATATGGTAAAAATGATGCCACTGATGCAGAAATCTGGAAAGCCTTAGAAATTGCACAAGCTGATTTTGTTAAAGAACTCGATGATCTCTTAGATGCAAAAGTTGACCAAGGTGGGGTTAATTTCTCAGGTGGACAACGACAACGACTAAGTATTGCACGAACGATTATTAGTCAACCAGACATATTTGTTTTTGATGATACATTCTCAGCACTGGACTTTAAGACGGATGCCAATCTTAGAAAAGCCCTAAAGCCTATCACGCGTGATGCAATCACTATTATCATTGCTCAAAGAGTCAATACCGTCATTGATGCCGATCGCATTTTAGTATTAGAAAATGGAAAAATTGTTGGTGAAGGTACCCATCAATCATTATTGGCAGAAAATGCGGTTTATCAAGATATTGTCGCATCACAAATGAAAGGAGAGAATAGATAATGGCTGAAAATCAACAAACTTCGTCGCCAAGAAGGGCTAAACCTAGAAATTTTTGGAAAACCATTCGTAGATTAGTAAAATATATGTCTAGCTTGGCTTGGTGGATGTTATTAGTTATTATATTAGCCTCTGTTTCAGCGGTATTACGAGCTCAATTACCAAGAATCATGGGTGACATCACCTCCATTATTTTTGATGGCGTTAGCCAGGGTTGGCAAGGCAATGGTGATGGTTATTATCCAATCGATTTTGAAGCCGTAACGCGAACTGTCCTGATCTTAGCGAGTTATTACGTAGCTGCTTCTATATTTAGATATTTCCAACAATTTATTACGGCTAGAATATCACAACATACCGTTTACCGATTAAGAAGAGATATTAAAGCTAAGATGGGTCGTTTACCAATATCATATTTTGATTCAAATTCGTATGGGGATATCTTGTCAAGAGCCATTAACGATATGGACCAAGTGGCAGGTTCCTTAGGTCAATCGTTAACTCAGTTAACCACCAGTACGGTTTCAATTATTGCGATCTTTTTTACTATGTTATATTTAAGTGGTTCTCTCGCTTTTATCGTTTTATTAATGGTTCCTTTGAATATTATTGTGATTCGTTGGGCTGCTCCTAAAGCTCAAAATCAATTTAATATTCGTCAACAAAATTTAGGGAAATTAAATGACTTTATCGAAGAAAAATATTCAGGACAAACGGTCGTTAAAATTTATAACCAAGAAAAATTTGAAGCCGGCGAATTTAGTAAACGTAGTGAAGAACTAAACGAAGCTTCATGGAAAGCAGAGTATTATTCGGGTTTGATGAATCCATTAGTTGGAACCGTTAAAGATATGATTTATGCTTTAATTGCTCTTTTTGGTGGGTTAGGTATTATCAATGGAACAACAGATATTGGGGTTGTTCAATCATTCTTGCAATATACGAATCAATTCAGTATGCCGTTTCGTGAATTAGCTAACTTAGCGAATACAATTCAAATGACAGTGGCTGCCACTGAAAGAGTCTTTGAAGTATTAGATGAAAAAGAAATGGAAAATCCTTCTGGCTTACCCGATAAAGAAGATAGTCCATATAAAGTCGAGTTTGAACATGTACAATTTGGATATAGCAAGGATAAATTATTAATGACTGACTTTAATTTACAAGTTAAAGAAGGCGAAATGATTGCTATTGTTGGTCCAACAGGTGCAGGTAAAACAACCTTGATTAATTTGTTAGAACGTTTTTATGACGTATCAGGCGGTGCCATTCGTTATGAAGGACGCGATATTCGTAATATGAGTCGTGAATCATTAAGAAGTAAGTTTTCCATGGTCTTACAAGATACCTGGTTATTTAATGGTACCATTTGGGAAAATCTAAAATATGGTGCGCAGGCAAATATATCGGATGAAGACATATTAAAAGCGGCTAAAGCAGCCCATGTTGATGATTTTGTTCGATCTTTACCAGAAGGCTATCAAACAATGTTAACTGAAGATGGGACAAACTTATCGCAAGGACAAAGACAGCTAATAACCATTGCTAGAGCTTTTCTGCAAGATCCAGATGTATTAATTTTAGATGAAGCTACTTCAAGCGTGGATACACGAACGGAAGTTTTAATTCAACGCGCAATGAATCGTTTATTAGAAGGCCGGACGAGTTTTGTCGTAGCCCACCGCTTGTCAACCATACGTGATGCCTCTAACATTGTTGTCATGAATCATGGTGATGTCATCGAATCAGGCAATCATGATGCGTTAATGGAACAAGATGGTTTTTATGCTCAATTATATAATGCCCAATTTGCCTAAGTAGTGTAAATTTAAAATAAATTCAAAAATCCGAACGTTCAATGATAGCGTTAAAGGACGAGGCTCAAGCCCGTTCTACTATCATTGAACGTTCGGATTTTTTACTTGCATTTTAGTGTAAATGTATCTTAAACATGTTCTCTTTCAACTAAATGTGTTTTACGTACTTCACCAATATATAACGGGATTGTTTCATATTGTACTTCACTGTATTCTAAACCAAACCAATGATCCAATGAAAGGGTATGACGCTTAATGAACAACTTAATTTGCATCACTTGTTTGTCGAGTTTAGAAAGAACCGTTGTTTGTGACAATGATTCTTGAATAATAACAAATTGGAAATCGCCCACTTGACGGTTAGGTGTTATAGAGTAACGTTGCGGTTGCTTAGGAATCCGTCCTTCTTTCATTAAATCATGGATAATTTGACGAATATAGATATTGACTTCTTGAGGAACTCTAAAACCAAGGTAAAATTTGACCATGACAATATAATCCGTCCCGAGCGTATCGACTTCAAATTCTTGCGTATAAGGGGTATCAGTCACCTCGACGTTAACAAACCAATAGACTTTTGCCTTTTTTGGACTTTTATCCAAAATAGAATAAATAAATTGACGACCAATCAAATTATTTTCTATACTTGGCACAAGAAAAACAATGTTGGTTTGTGTTAATGGTAGCGAATCATCGTCATGTAAAGCATCAATTTGATCAAGATACTCACGTATATCGACATTGACGGCAGCTTTTTCTTTTATTTCATTACCTTTTTGCCAAATGACCATAATGAACAAAATAATTAAAGCCATTAAGACCGCTACAAAGCCACCGTGGAAAAATTTAACGATACTCGTTAAGAAAAAGACACTTTCAACAACAGCAAAAAATAAGGTTAAAACATGCGCGAAGATTTTTGAATAACCCTTTTGAATGAGGTATTCATGCAATAACAAAGTCGTCATTAGCATCGTGACCGTAATAGCTAAACCATAAGCAGCTTCCATGTTACTTGATGTTCTAAAAGTAATAACAATCATTGAACACACAATCCATAAAATAAAATTCACAACCGGAATATACATTTGTCCAATACTTGAACCCGGGTATAAAATATGCAACCGTGGTAACAATTTTAATTTAATCGCTTCGGAAACTAAGGTAAATGATCCGGATAATAAGGCTTGTGAGGCAATAATGGCTGCAACAGTGGTAAAAATAACACCAGCTAACATCCAACTATCAGGCAACATATTAAAGAAGGGGTTTAATTGTTCGACCTTTAAATAATTAACATCATCTTTAACACGGAGGATCCATGCTGCTTGACCTAAATAATTTAGGGTCAAACAAATTTTTATATATGGCCAACTAAAACGAATATTTTGTTTGCCAACATGCCCCATGTCTGAATAGAGTGCTTCCGCACCCGTTGTTGCTAAAAAAACATTCCCTAAAATAAATATCCCTAAATGATTTTCGGCACTAAATAAGATTTTAAAGGCATACACAGGATTTAAAGCGCGAATAACCGACAAATCTTGACTGAAATTCAACAAACCAGCGACAGCTAAGAAAGTAAACCAAATTAGCATGATTGGACCGAAAGCCTTACCGACTTTTTCTGTACCAAAGCGTTGTATGGAAAATAAAATTAGCAAAATAAGTAATGTAATGATAATAATCGTGTTTTGGTTGTTTCCAAATCGCTGATAAAATGACGGAATATCTCTTAGTCCTTCAACAGCTGTCGTAACCGTAACCGCTGGTGTTAAAACACCATCGGCTAATAGGGCTGAACCACCAACCATAGCAGGAATAATTAAATACTTTGAACCTTTTCGTACCAAAGTATATAAAGAGAATATCCCTCCCTCGCCATGATTATCCGCATTTAAAGCAATAACAACATATTTTATTGTGGTTAATAACGTTAAAGTCCAAAAAATAAGTGAAACAGCCCCTAAGATAAAATCAGTTGAGACGGAGGCTAAACCACCATTTCCTGCAATAATCGCCTTCATAACATATAAAGGACTTGTACCAATATCTCCATAAACTACGCCCATCGCAACTAATAAACCACCTAATGATAATTGATTATGTCTTTGTTCATTCTTTTCCATTTTATCCTCCATTAATTAAATGAACTATTGTAAAATAGGTGATAAATATTTCCTTTATCGCGAATTTAGCAACAGAATGATTATGAACCTTTTTTTAAAAGAATCAAGTAGGTTATCCTCAATAAAACGCTTTATTTAAAAATAAATATCTCTATTTTCCATTAGCTCAATTTATTGATACAATGAAGGTATGAGAGAGTGGGTCATGTTAATTGCTAGAAACTGTTTGAATTTATACGAAAGGCGTTTTATATATGGAATCTATCACTGTTGATTATGTAAAAAGATATTTACCAGTCAGAACAAGCGATGCACATAAGGGAAATTTTGGACGCGTTTTATGTATTGGTGGCAATGCTCAAATGGGTGGAGCCATTATTCTGACTTCATCAGCTGCCTTATATTCTGGCGCTGGTTTAATTACTGTGGCAACGGATCCAGTTAATCGAAGTAGTTTGCATGCTAGAACACCAGAAGTCATGTTCAGTGAGATGTATGATTATAGTCTACTAAAAAAGATGATACCCAAGATGGATGTAGTAGTGATTGGACCCGGTTTAGGCAGAGATCAAGTAGCAATGTCAGTCTTTAAAAATGTGATTAATTCAATCGGAAGCGATCAACCTTTGATTATAGATGCGGATGCTATTTATTTATTTGGTCAGTACTTAAATACTTATCCAGCTAATAAACATAAAAAAATAATACTAACCCCACATTTAGGTGAATGGGAAAATTTAAGTGGTCTGAATGCGCAAACGGAAAATCCCGACCTAAATCGTCAAAAAGTGGATCAATTAGGAGTGACCCTTGTTCTTAAAAAAGCGCGAACTGAAATATACTATCAAGATAGTCAATGGAAAAATACTAGCGGGAATCCTTCAATGGCAACCGGTGGAATGGGGGACACTTTGGCAGGTATGATAGCAGGCTTTTTAGGACAATATGCTGATGCAAAAATAGGCATTAATAGTGCGGTGTTTTTGCATAGTTACATTGCAGATCAATTGGCAAAGACCCATTATGTCACTTTACCTAGTCAAATTATTAAAGCCATTCCATCCATGATGCAAAGGCTAAGCACTGACAATAGGGAGGATGCTGTGGATGCTTAACGAGATTTTTGATATCTTGCCAAGAGCAGCAAATCAAGACAACAAAATGGCGATGGAAAAATATATGCGCAATCAATTTGAATTTTTGGGTATAAAAACGCCTGAAAGACGACACATAACCCAACCCTTTTTTAAAGAAGCTAAACAGACTGCTAAATCAACCGTTGTAAAAGCAGATGTCATTAAATGGAAATTTGTCGATAATTGTTGGAAAAGGTCTGAACGCGAATATCAGATGGTTGCTATCGATTATTTGAATTCGTTAAAAGAGTATTTGTCTATAGAGGATTTAAATAAATTGTTGACGTTAATAACCACTAAATCATGGTGGGATTCAGTAGATTCGTTAGCCAAAATTGTCGGATCGATTTTTATAAACAAAGAAGCTAATCATGACATCATGCTTGATTGGAGTACAAATGATAATTTATGGATAAGAAGAACAGCTATTTTACATCAATTAGGTTATAAAGAAAGGACACAAACAGATGTTTTAGCGGTTATTCTAACGAACAACTTTGGAAGCAATGAGTTTTTCATTAATAAAGCGATTGGATGGGCTCTAAGAGATTACGCCAAGTCCAACCCCACTTGGGTAATGTCTTTTCTTGAAAGCAATCAAAAACAAATGAGTACTTTAAGTTGGCGCGAGGCGACCAAACATCTCAATTAAGGAGGGAACCCATGACAGAACACTTAAAAGTCGTTATTGTTGATGATGAACAAAGGCAATTGGATCACATGCAAAACCTCTTGAATCAAAGCGCCAAACAATTAAAGATAACGATTGACATCGATCAATATACCAGTGGTGAAGCCTTTCTGTTTGCTCTGGAAGATCATTTAGATTGGCAAATAGCCTTTTTAGACATTGAAATGAAAGCCGTAAATGGTATGGAAGTTGCTAAAATTATTCGTGAAAAAGCCCCTCAATTAGCCTTAGTATTTGCAACAGGTTATGCAGAGTATGCCATTGAAGGCTATGAAGTCCAAGCATTGGCTTATTTATTGAAACCAATAAAAGTCGAAAAAGTCCAAGTTGTGATTGAACGTTTTCTCGCCATCCAACCCGAAGAAGAACCTTCCATCATCATTGAATCACAAGGCAAGCATGTTCGCCTCTTACTTAATCAAATCGTTTATGTCGAAGCGAACCAACGTGAATTATCCATAATAACAAACGAAGAAAGCTACTCAATTAAGCAAAGTTTGACTGAATTTTCAAAGTCACTCGATCATCGGTTTATCCAGACACATCGATCATATATCGTAAATTTACAATACGTGAACCAAATACTTACACAAGATATCACATTAACCAATGGAATGTGTATTCCCTTGTCAAGAAGGAAAGCCAAAACAGTACAAAAAGCATTTATTGATTACTATAAAGGGTCGGTGTTTTATAATGGATAATCTTATCTTAATTATTATTTTAGCCCTTATCATTATTAGTGGACTTATTGGAATTATTCTTCATCAAAAGAAAGAAATAGCCTTCCACAAATTACAGCAAACAGAGTTGGATCAATACGCCACTGAAGTTGAATTAGTATACAGCCAATTACGTGGTATTCGTCATGATTACCGCAATCATTTACAAGTTATGGATGTCTTTGTTGAATCTGAGCAATTTGATTTATTAAGAGACTATATTTCACAACTTAATAATGAGTTAAATCAAGTTGATACCATTATTCGAACGGGCAATACGCTGATTGATGCTTTAGTCAATACCAAATTATCGATTGCTAAAAATAATGGGATTACGCTAGATGCTACCGCAATTGCACCGCAGCATCTACCAATTCAAAACGTTGATTTAGCGGTTATTATTGGTAATGTTCTATCCAATGCTATCGAAGCAACTACACGGCAACTTAAAAAAAATAGTGAATCTCAACCTTTTATCAGGTTTTATTTGGCTCCCATGCAAAAAAATCTTTATATTAGTGTCAGTAATACGATGGATAAAAACCCTCAAAACAACTTCATGTCTCTCAAAGCTCCAAACCGACAAGGATATGGTATTCGCCGTATCGACCAAACAGTGAATAAATACCAAGGACATGTCAATCGCCAATGGGAAGAGGGGATTTTTGTCACAGAAATAACCATCCCTTTAATTGATAACCCTGAATAAAACCTCTGTTGTTAAAGTAGATGCAACAGAGGTTTTACCTTTGAAGTCAAAATCTTGACCGTTTATGCTAAAACACTAACTTTTAGACAAATATCCCTTATGATAGATGTGAGGTGAAAGATATGAAGCAACGAGGATATTACTTGAAATTACTGATTCAGGAAATTACTGCCTATAAAAAAACGATTTGGTTGTGGATGGCAATTAGAGTAATTGTTAAAACAATCTTACCCTTTAGTCGTGTATTAATGTCGGCTTTAGTGATTGAATGGTTATTAACGGGTATTGAAATTGAACAATTTTTATGGCAATTAACTATTGGCATTATTTTAATTTGTTTCTTGGAAGTGATTGATAAGCGTTTGTCATTCTATTTCGAGACGGAATCAGATATCTTCCGTATAAAAATAGTGACAAAAATTACCAGTCAAATTTTATTTTTGGATTATCCAAACATACAATCAGAAGAAGGACAAAAAATGTATGCTGAAGCTTTGGGCTTGGCTGGCAGTCCGGCTCAATTGTTTGGACGAATTATTAATGATTTAATGGATTTAGCTAGTGCAGTGATTGGCATAATCATGTATGCCACCTTAATTTTACAAGTTGATGGGATATTTATTTTAATCATTGCTGTAATGATTATTGGTTTACTTATTTTTAAAGGACAACAAAAAAAAATAAATCAATCAATTAGTGAAAAACAGGCTGAAAATAATAAACAAAATAGTTATTTACGTCGTATTTATGGTGATTTACGTTTAGCAAAGGATATCCGTCTATATCAAATGCATGATTGGTTTATAGAAATAAAAACACAAATTACCGATGCGTATGTCGAAATCATGCGTCCAAAAAATAAAGTTCAATTTTTTGAAAATACCTATTTAGCAATAGGAACAATTATTTTAACGGCATTAGCTTATATATTAAGTATTCAGCAAATTGAATCAGGTATTTTGAATGTTAGTGGCTTTGTTGTGTATGTGGGGGCTATCACTCTGTTAGCTTCAACCATTACCGAAGGTATTAATGACTTAGCTGAAATGGATCGTAATTTGCAAGAAGTAAGATATTATGATGATTTTATGCATCAAAATCAAGTCTTTAACCATGGTGAAGGGATGGCGCTACCTACAGAAAATATCCGAATTGAATTAAAAAATGTGACTTATACTTATCCCAACCAAAAAGAACCCGCTTTACGCAATATTAGTATGGTGCTTAATCCACTAGAGAAGGTGGCCATTGTAGGAGAAAATGGCGCAGGAAAATCCACTTTGGTTAAATTAATTTGTGGTTTGTTACTACCCGATTCAGGCGAAATCTTGCTTAATGGTCATCATCAAAATGAATATAATATTTTTGACTATTACCAATTATTTTCGACGGTTTTTCAAGATAGCTTCTTGTTAACCTATACCATTAAAGAAACAATTATCCAGGGATTACCCTATGACGAGGGACATTATCAGTCAGTTCTGAAACATAGCGGCGTCGATAAAATGGTTAATCAATTCAAAATGGGTGATGAAACAAAAATTGTTAAAGCTGTCGATAATGATGCGATACAGTTGTCAGGTGGTCAATTGCAAAAATTAAAGTTGGCACAAGCACTGTATAAAAATGGACCTGTCTTAATTCTCGATGAACCAACGGCAGCGCTCGACCCATTGTCTGAACATGAAGTATATCAAGATTATTTGCATTTTTCTGAAAATAAATTATCATTATTTATTTCGCATCGTTTAGCTTCGACCCGTTTTTGTGATCGGATTATTTATTTAAGGGATGGGGCGATTGTAGAGGTAGGTTCTCATGATCAATTGATTGCTCTAAAAGGACAATATTACACGCTTTATGAAGCTCAAGCACACTATTATCGTGATAATATAGATGATTCCCAAGCTGGCGAAGAGGTTATTGAAGTCGGAGGTGTGATATAAATGAAACATTTAGGATTATATAAAAGAGCTGTCCTTGATTTATGGAGGAGTGGCAAGCGATATTATCTCTTGTTATTGATTCAAACATTTGCAAGGGCTAGTCAAACGTTTGTTTCCTTTATATTTATGAATCGTTTAATTACGTTGTTAAGTGAACAAAACTTAGTGGCTGTTAGGTCGGTAGTTAGCCTATATTTAATTATTTTTACGGTTTTGCATTTACTAACGACCTTATTACAACCTGCAATCAATGATGCTAAGGAGTTAGCTGATCGGCGCATATTAGAATTGCCTTATGAAAAGATGTTAACGATGCGCTACCATATAGTTGATAGTGCTGAAACAAGTCAGAAGCTTGAACGGATTCGCATGAGTAATATGTCAAGGCAGTCAAGTCTATATTTAATCAATGTTCGTATTCCTTTTCTAATGGATTATTTTATTCGTGTGGTATGGTCGTTCATATTGTTAATACCTTTGTTTACACAAGTGCGTGTTACAGGTCAGAGTCAGTGGGATTGGGTCAGTAGTCCTTGGGTATTATTAATCTTTGTGATTGGGATTGTGCTTTCAATTTATATTCAATATTTAAGTTCGCAAAAATCAGCAGAATATATGTCCAATTTAGATGAAAGTGTCATTCGAACAAATACGAAATTTAATTATGAAAATCGTATCCTGGAAAATACGGAATCCGGTAAAGAAATAAGATTGTATCAAATGCAAGATAGACTCTATCAAAATCAAAAAGAATTAGATCAATCAACTGAAAAATTATTACGTGGATTGAATCATGCAGGGATGAATGGTCATCTATTAACCGTCGTTGTGAGTCAATTACTACATTTTGTTGCTTATGCTATTATCGGTATTCGTGTGCTCTTAGGCATGTTACCGATAGGTCAAATTGTCCAATTATCCAGTGCATTGACTCAGTTATTAAGCAATTTACCCAATTTAATCCAATATTTAGCCATGATTCTGTCACAACCAGATACATTGGTTGAATATTATGCTTTTATTGATTTACCAGATGACCAAGATGTAGGCAGTTTACCGATAGAAAAACGTTTGGATAATGAATACCACATAGCTGTTAATCAGTTGTCATTTGCATATCCGGAAACGGACGATTTAATTTTAAATAATGTCTCAGCCAAATTTGAAGTTGGGAAAAAATATGCCATAGTAGGTGAAAATGGTTCAGGGAAAACGACCTTTATTAAATTGTTAATGCGTTTGTATGAACCGACAGCGGGTGAAATCACCTTAAATAAGATTGATGCGCAAAAGTATCAATTATCAGAATACTTCCAATTATTTTCGGTTGTTTTTCAGGATTTTAGGCTATTAAGTTTTAAACTCGGTCAAAATATTGCCGTTAATCAAAACTATGATACCGATAAAGCCATGAAATATATACGTCAATTAGATTTAGAACAAATGGTGTCGCAACTTCCTGCTGGTTTAGAGACTTATTTGGGTAAAGAATTTAGTAATCAAGGGGTTAATTTGTCTGGCGGGCAAGAGCAAAGAGTGGCTTTAGTACGTGCCCTGTATAAGAATGCACCCATTATGATATTGGATGAACCGACAGCAGCTTTAGATCCTGTTACAGAGTTTAATATTTATCAACAGTTTGATCAGTTAATTAATCATAAAACCGCATTTTATATTTCTCACCGTTTATCTTCTTGTCGTTTTTGTGATGAAATCTTAGTATTTGATAAAGGCGAGATTATCCAAAGAGGGTCGCATGATGAACTGGTAAAAATAGATGGGAAATATGCTGATCTCTGGCACGCTCAAGCACAATATTACCAATAGACTAACTTAGTTGTAGTGATATTTATCTTGGGGGAAACTGTGTAATAACATTGAAAAAAGTATGAAATATCAACTAAATAATTTCATTGTGTTATAATTGAGATGTTATAAAAATAGGGGGAAAAAGATCTATGAAACGATTTACTAAATTATTTGCTTTGCTATCAGCAAGCTTGCTTATAGCACCGATTGCATCTTCAGTTGTTGTCCTTGATACAGTAAGTGCCCAACAAACTAGTTTAGCTCAAGGTACACGATTGCTATCTTTAGGGGCTACTTTAAATGAACAAGAAGCCAATCAAACACGTCAATTACTCAATGCAACGGATGTTCCAGCTGAAAATGTGATTTATGTTGATGGGGTAACAATAAATAATTATTTAAACGATGGTTCTACTGCAGCGACTGATGTCTATTCATCGGCTTATATAGAACAATTTGGACCCGGACATGGTATTCAAGTTCAAATCGTCACACCTGAAAATATCCAACAAGTCAGTGCATCAACTTATCAAAACGCAGCCATTACGGCAGGGGTTTCAAATGTAACGATTAGAATTGCGACCTTATACCCTGTTACAGGTGAAGGGGCTTTAACAGGTGTTTATGCTTTATTAGAAGACGCCGGTGTGCAACTAAACCAACAAGATATTCAAGTTGCCCAAAAAGAAATACAAGTTATCGGTAACGTTGAAGAAAACACACAACTGACACAAGACCAAATTAATTTAATCATTTCACAAATAAAACGTGAAATAAATCAATATATTTTAGACAATGGATCTATCACCGATGAAGTCATTTTAGAAATCGTTCAACGTAACTTCGCGGATGTTGAGATAGATGAAGCGACATTGCAAGAAATAATTGATTTAATTAGAGAATTTGCCGAAACGGAAGCCGCTTCAGACGAAGATACACAAAATCAAATTGACCAAAGTTTATTAAATCGTCCTTGGAGTGAAGTGTTAGCAACAACGGAAACTGTTGCTACGGTGGATGACTTACTGGCTGGTGACCGTCCCGATTTTTCTGATCAAGCGGTTTATCATCCAATGATGCAAGCCTTCCTAAATCGCTTTTATGAATTAGCTGAAGCGGGAGAGTCAACTGATTTTCTCTATTCGCATACCTTCATTTTTGAAAATATGACACCGAATATGGACCAAGCAGATACACAAGCTTTGAATTGGATTCGTACATTGATTTATCAATATACAGAAGCCTCGACTTTAGAAATGCGTCAAGCTGAATTTGCTTCTATGGGCGTTAATTTCATCAGTTTACAAGAACAATGGTTACAACAGATAGCAGACTATAATGCTCTAGCGACGAATGACCCAGTTTTATATGAGTTATTTACACAAGTGGCGAATGCAAGTGGCTTAGCACCAGAAGTATTTATTTATGGTGATGTGCAACAAGCAGATACCATCATTACAACGATGATTTATTCAGACCAAATATCGCATTTTTCAATCATTGACACCTATTCATTTAATACATTAGATGATTCAATTGCTTATGTGGACGCAACGACTGGAACAACAAGTCCTGTGGCTAATAGTTTTGATTTCTTAGCTGCATACGGAGTTGCGGTTGAAAATCTTTATCAACCATTCACGACTATTCCTGCTGATTTTACCATTCCAGGTTATGAAGCACCTGTCAATGAAGAAGATTTAACTAATGATGCTGAAGACAGTGTAGAAGAAACACTTTCTGAGGAAGAAGCAACGACTGAAGAGCCCGTTGATTCTGTTGTAGAAGAAGTATCTGATGAAGAAGTAGAGTAATCAGACGTTAAAAATAGCAACAAACGAGAGAGAGACTGTAGGCACTCATAGGCTACAGTCTCTTATTCGTGTTCCACTTATCCAATTAATTAATTATCTTTTTAATCGTCATGTTGCGGCTAAAACATATGTGTGCTTGATGAAAAACTATGATAAAATAGGCATAATAAAATGTTTAATTTATACAAGGAAGTGTAAAATGGAAAAAGAAAGTCAAACGACCTATTTGACAGTCACAGCACTTACCCAATATATTAAAAGAAAATTTGATGTTGACCCTTATATGCAAAAAGTTTGGGTTGTCGGTGAAATTTCAAATTTTAGATATCGACCCAATGGTCATCAGTATTTTAGTTTAAAAGATGAAAACGCTCGGATTCGAGCGATGGTATTCAGTTCGACTTTTAATAAAATACCTTTTGAGGTCAAAGATGGCATGAAGGTGCTCGTGACAGGACGAATTTCATTGTATGAACGTAATGGTGATTATCAAATATATGTTGATGGTATAGAGCCAGATGGTGTGGGTGCATTGTATCAAGCTTTGGAACAATTAAAAGAAGCCTTTGCTAAGCAAGGTTTATTTGATAAACTGCAAAGGAAAATCCCGCTTTATCCCAAAAAAATTGCTGTTATTACTAGCCCTTCAGGTTCAGTCATTCAAGATATTATTACCACGATTAAACGAAGATATCCCATTGTTGGTATTACCGTTTTCCCTACAAAAGTACAAGGGAAAGAAGCCGTGGATGAGATTGTCCAAGCCTTTAATTTATTTGATGACGTTGCGGATGAGTATGATACTTTAATTTTGGCTCGTGGTGGAGGTTCGATTGAAGATTTATGGTGTTTCAATGATAAAGAGGTTGCACAAGCAATTTTAAATTGTAAAGTTCCCGTTATTTCATCTATTGGACATGAAACGGATACGACGATTGCTGATTTAGTTGCGGATGTAAGAGCGGCGACACCAACAGCAGCGGCTGAATTAGCTGTTCCAATGTTAATCGATGTCGTTAGCAAAGTGAATCAACAACATGATCGCTTGTTCTATGCGATTAACCAAATAATAAAGCAAATGAAAAAGCAAGTTGAACGCTTTTCTGAATCCTATGTATTAAGTCAACCTGAACGTTTATATCAAGCTTATAGTCAACGCTTGGATATTGCGCAAAGTCAGTTAATTCATTTGACACAGCAACTATTAAACCGTAAAGATCAACAATTGCTTTTTTATAATCAAAGACTCAACTTAGTCCATCCGTCTAAAAAACTGCTAGACTCTAAAAAAGTAGTCAATCAATTAGACGTTCAATTAATGCGCGCCATTAATCAGAATATTCTGTGGTTTCAAAGACAGTTAAGTGAACAAATTAATTTACTAGATGCTTATAGTCCATTGAAAATTATGGCAAGAGGTTATTCCGTTGTAGAACAAGATCAAATGGTAGTTAAATCCATAAAACAATTATCGCTTGATAGACCCATCAATATTTCATTGGTTGATGGCAAGCTTGAGGCAGAAATATTAAGTGTGACTGAATTGAAGAAAGAAAAGGGGCCAAAAGATGAGTGAATTAATTAAAGAGCCAGAAAGTTTTGAACAGGCACTTGAAGATTTAGAAAAAATTGTGCAACAATTAGAAAAAGGTGAATTACCTTTAGAAGAAGCTTTAAATGCTTTTCAACAAGGCATCGCTTTAAGTCAATATTGTCAAAAAACGTTAAATGATTCGGAAGAAACCGTTGCGAAAATGATGACGAAACAAGGAGAAGTGCCTTTAAATGGAGAATAACTTATTAACATTGAGAACGTTGTTTGATAGTGCTTTAGATGAACAAATTCGTTTTGTTATGACGCCTATTGAAATGCTAAAACCAATGGTCTATTCTTTAAAAAATGGTGGCAAACGACTTCGTCCTCTATTGTTACTATCAACTTTGTCGATTCAATCGACGGATTTAATAAAATCTGGTTTGAAAACAGCGATTGCCTTAGAATATATTCATACGTATTCACTCATTCATGATGATTTACCAGCTATGGACGATGACGAAATTAGACGTGGACAACCGACTAACCATATTCAATTTGATGAAGCGACTGCCATTTTAGCAGGCGATGCTTTATTGACGGATGCCTTTGGTATTATCGTTGAGGATGACTTATTATCTGCCGAAACAAAAAATAAGTTAATCTTTGAATTAAGCCGTGCGGCTGGTTCACACGGTATGGTTGCCGGCCAACTTAGTGATATTCAAGCAAATGAAGAAGCCGACTTTGATGATTTAGTAACGATTCATAGTTTAAAAACGGGGAAGCTATTTACTTTTGCGGTTAAAGCAGCCGCAATTATTGCAGAATTAGATGAGCAAGAGATGCAATTATTAGTTGATTTTAGTGAACATTTTGGTCGAGCCTATCAAATTCATAATGATATTATGGATGTTGAAGGTACCGAAGAAGGCACAGGCAAGAAAGTTAAAAAGGATCAAAAACATCATAAAGTGACCTATCCAAGTTTATTAGGCTTAGAAGCCAGTAAACAAGAGTTGAAAAAAGAATTAGATGCAGGTAAAGATAAATTAAGACAGTTAAATAAGCAAACCAATAAGCCTTATCAGCAATTAAATGCCTTTTTAGACTTATTAACATTGAAAGAAGCATCATAATAATGAAAAAAGAGCGTGTAGATAAGTTAGTTGTTCAGTCGGGATTGACTGAATCAAGGGAACAGGCGCGACGAATGATTATGGCAGGTCAAATATATGACGCGAATAATCAACGGTATGATAAACCAGGCGAGAAAATTGATGCGAGTAAGGAACTACATATTAAAGGCAAGAAACTACCCTATGTCAGTCGAGGGGGGTTAAAACTTGAAAAAGCTATTAAAACGTTTGATATTGATATGACGGATCAAATTTTGCTAGATATTGGAGCGTCAACTGGCGGTTTTACGGACGCAGCCTTACAATTTGGTGCCCTTAAAAGCTATGCTTTAGATGTTGGTTACAATCAACTAGCTTATAAATTAAGAATCGATGAACGTGTTATGGTAATGGAGCGGCAAAATTTTAGGTATTCTACGCCTGAAGATTTTACTCAAGGTCAGCCTACCATCGCCAGTATTGACGTTTCTTTTATTTCGTTAAAATTGATTTTACCGCCATTGGTGCCTATTTTGAAAAAAAACGGGAGTGTTTTAGCACTCATAAAACCCCAATTTGAAGCAGGCAAAGAACGAATAGGCAAGAATGGGATTATTAAAGATGCCCAAGTTCATTTTGAGGTTTTACAAGAAGTGTTGCAATTTATAAGTGAAATAGGCTTTACCATTCAGGCGGTCACTTTTTCACCCATTACTGGCGGAGAAGGAAACATCGAATTTTTAGCCCATCTCATTAATGAGGATAAAAAGGAAAATGATTCTTGGAAAAATATTGATATTCAATATATCGTTCAATCGGCACATGACACATTTGAAAGATAGTGGGGATAAGCATGTTAAGTAGTTTAACTATTCAAAACTTTGCTATTATAGATGCCATTTCAATTGATTTTACAGAAGGAATGACTGTCTTATCAGGTGAAACGGGAGCAGGTAAATCAATTATTATTGATGCTTTAGGCATACTCATTGGCGGGCGCGGTTCAACGGATCTGATTCGTTTAGGCAGTGATAAATTAGTTGTAGAAGGCTTATTTCAAATAAATAACCCTACTCATATCATGGATCTGTTTGACCAATACGGGCTCGATTGGGACGAGGCTGATGAATCGCTTATTATTCGGCGTGAAATAAATCAAAATGGTAAAAATACCATCCGCATAAATGGTCAACTATCAAATGTCACATTACTAAAAGAAATCGGTAAATATTTAGTCGATATTCATGGACAAAATGAGCATCAAACTTTACTAGATAAAAGTCAACATTTAAACTTATTAGATGAATTTGGTGAAAATAACTATGGGCCACTACTGAATGAATATCAAAATGCTTTTAAAACATATACAGCCATTAGACAGGCGTTTATAGCAGCTCAAAAAAATGAAACTGACAATGTTCAACGTTTGAATTTCCTAGAGTTTCAAATTAATGAAATCGAGCAGTATCAATTAGTAGCACAAGAAGATGAAGCACTTGAAGCCTTAAGTCAAAAACTCCAAAAATCAAAGGAAATTGAACAAACATTAGCGTCAATCAATTATTTGTTTAGTGAAAGTGACCTTAGTTTGTTAGATCAATTAAATCAAATTATTGGTTCTTTAGCGGATATTAAACATGATAATGGGCGCTTAGAAGCCAATTATCAGCGTTTAGAAAGCTTGTTGATCGATTTGGAAGATATAGCGCAGGAGATTGCTTTAGAATCATCGGATAATATCGATGACCAATCACTGGATGAAGTGGAAAGTCGCTTAGGCCAACTGAGTCAAATAAAACGAAAATATAATATGACAATTTCAGAAATATTAACTTATTATGATGAAATTTCAGAAGAAGTTTATCAAATACGGCATCGCGATCAATATTTAAAAACAATTGAAACGGAATTAACGCAGGCTTATAAAGTATGTTTTGATTTAGCTGAACAATTACATAATGAACGGCAAGCGATGGCTTCTGAAATGACACAAGCAATTGAAGCTGAATTAGCAGCCTTGTATATGAAAAATAGTCGTTTTAAAGTCGATTTTACACAAGTTGAAACAGATAAATCACTGGCTCAAATTTTAGATAATAATTGGTTGAAATTGTCTGAAACGGGCCTTGACTTGATTGAATTTTTTGTCAAAACCAATGTAGGTGAAGAATTTAAACCATTAATACGAGTAGCCAGTGGGGGAGAACTTTCACGGTATATGTTGGCTTTGAAAGCTGTTTTTTCACAACACCAAGATTCAAAAACAATGGTTTTCGATGAAATTGATACAGGTGTTTCTGGACGTGTGGCGCAAGCCATTGCCGAGAAAATCTATTCGATGTCCTATTATCATCAAGTGCTATGCATTACCCATCTACCTCAAGTGGCTGCTATTGCTAACCAACAATTATACATCAAAAAAGAAGTTGATAATGAACGTACGTATACGAAAGTTAGTACGTTAGATGAAAGTGAACGTAGTGAAGTTATTGCTCAAATGATGTCTGGAAAAGTTATAACGCAAGCATCTTTAAAACTTGCTAAAGAATTACTTTCTGAATTACAAAACAAATAACCAATTTGTCAGGGGACGATATAATGGTAAAAATATATGCTCATCGTGGCAATAAATCCGAATTCGCCGAAAATAGTTTAGAAGCATTTCAGTCAGCTTTACAATTAGGTGTTGCTGGGATTGAGTTAGATGTCCATCTCAGTAAAGATAACCATTTAATGGTTATCCATGATGAAACCATCGATCGAACGACCAACCATCGTGGTCGTATCAAAGACTTAACGTTGTCACAATTAAAAGAAGTGCGCTTACTTAATCCCGATCAATCTGAAAGTAATAACCCAATACCAACTTTAAATGAAGTTTTTGACTTATTGCAGTCACACAAGTTTTCCGGAGAACTAAATATTGAATTAAAAACAGATCAAATTGAATACCCAAACATTGAAAAACGAGTGGTTGATTTAGTTGAAGCACAAACGTTAGGGTTTGAAGTTATTTATTCAAGTTTTAATTGGAAATCGATTCAGCGCATTAAAGCGATTAAAAGTGATGCGAATGTTGCGCTTTTGATGGTAAAGTATTTATTAGATAATTTTTATGACCAGATTGACAGTTTACAGCCCCATGCACTGCATGTAGATTATCGCTTGGTGCCGTCACTCCCACAAGCATTGATTAACAAATACCCCCTTAGAATTTGGACAGTAAATGGTCAATCTAATTTAACCCAGCAATTATTCCATTCCCCGGTAGAATTAGAAGCGATTATGACGGATGAACCATTTATGGCATTAGAGTTGATACGTTTACATAATCAAAGTGTTTAAATGCAGAATAACGGAGTTGAATCAATGGCACACAAAATACCACTTATCGTTATTGGTGGACCAACGGCAGTTGGAAAAACGGCTTTAAGTATTGAATTAGCAAAACACTTTGACGGTGAAATTATCAATGGTGATAGTATCCAAATTTATAAAGGCTTAGATATTGGAACGGGAAAAATAAAACCGGATGAGATGCAAAATATTCCACATCATTTGTTAAGTTTTTTAGAGGTTAATCAAACCTATGATGCGAATCAATTTAAAATAGATGCTCATAAGTCTATTCTTGAGATTAATGCACGCAAAAAGCTACCCATAATTGTTGGAGGTACAGGCCTTTATTTGGAAGGTTTATTGTATGATTTAGAGTATGGGGGAAAAGCAAGTCGTTCACAGTCCGTAAGAACACGATTAGGTGAACGATTAAATGAAATCGGTGAATTCGCCCTATGGGATGAATTAAATCAAATCGACCCAACTGCAGCAGCCAATATTCCTTATCAAAATAGCCAACGAGTTATTCGTGCCTTAGAAGTCATTGAAGTGACGGGGGATTTATTTTCACAACAACAGTCGCATCAAAAGCAAGAATCAGTTTATCAAGAACTTATATTTATTTTAAATCGCCCAAGAAGTGAGTTATATGATAGAATAAATCTAAGGGTGGATAAGATGATTGACGAAGGCCTCGAACAAGAAGTCTATCGCTTATACCAACTAGTTGACGGAGAAAAAGTTGCTAGTACTAAAGGCATTGGGTATAAAGAATGGTGGCCATATTTCGAAAATCAAATGAGTATAGAGGATGTCGTTGAACAAATTAAGCAACATTCTAGACGTTATGCTAAACGACAACTGACTTGGTTTAGAAACAGGTTAACTCATACTCATTGGTTGGATAATCAAGATGAAGCATTAGCCATTAATGAGGCTATTACAATGGTTACTCAATACCTGTCAAATATTGAGAAAGGAAAAATGAATGATTGAAGTCGAGAGGCAGCAGCCTGAAAGAGTCCTATTAGTAGGTGTGGCAACAGATGATTATGATGATGCTAAATTTAATTTGTTAATGAAGGAGTTATCTGATTTAACTTTAGCAGCTGGAGGTAATCCTGTTAAAACGGTCACGCAAAAGCTTGCAAGAGTTGATAGCCGAACGCTTGTCGGTAGTGGTAAACTACTTGAGATAGAAGAAATTGTTAACAAAGAAGCGATTGAGTTGGTAATTACACTCAATGATTTATCAAATAACATGAATCGAAATTTAGAAGACCAACTTCATGTCAGAGTGATCGATCGTGTCCAATTAATTCTCGATATCTTTGCTTTACGTGCCAAAAGTAAAGAAGGTAAATTACAGGTTCAAATTGCTCAATATGAATATTTTTTACCTAGACTATCCGGTCAAGGTAAACACTTATCGCGTTTAGGTGGAGGAATTGGGACACGTGGTCCTGGAGAAACTAAATTGGAAAGTGATCGACGTCATATACGTTCGCAAATGAATCATGCACGCAAAGAATTAGCTAATTTAGAAAAGCATCGGGAAAGAAATCGCGCTAAAAGGCAAAGTGGTCGTGAGTATAATATTGGTTTGGTTGGCTATACGAATGCTGGTAAATCAACTTTATTAAGAGAATTAACAGCAAGTGAAACCTATGTTCAGGATCAATTATTTGCGACACTTGATCCCTTAACAAGACGGTTTAGCATTAATGGACATGATGCTTTTACATTGACTGACACCGTTGGATTCATTGAAGATTTACCGGTGCAATTAATCGACGCTTTTCGATCAACCTTAGAAGAAATGCGCTATGTTGATTTATTATTGCATGTTGTTGATGCAAGCAGTCCTGATTATTATGCTCACGAAAGAGTTGTTCATAAATTATTAGATGATTTAGAAATGAAAAATATTCCAATGATTACTGTTTATAACAAGAAAGATTTAGTTGATGATCAGTTTATTCCTCATAATCAACCACATATTCTCATATCAGCACTTGATCATAATGATTTGGAATCTCTTAAATCACTTATTTGGGACATCTTAATGGAAGCTTCAGAACCATTTAGTGTTGACGTACAGCAAGATGAAGCCGATTTACTTGCCTTATATCGTCAAAAAACACTCATTCAAGAGATTATATTTGATGAAGAGAAACAAACCTATCGAATTAAAGGATTTCGAAGACGTTTAAATGATATTTAGTGGAATTTTGGAGGAGATACAATGATTACAATGGGCGATTTTGTCCCTGAAGAACATCCAATTTTAAGAGAAGTGGCTGATCAAGTTCAGTTTCCCTTGGATGATGCAACAAAACAATTAGCAGATGATATGCTCGAATTTTTAATCAATAGTCAAGATGAAGAACTGGCTGAGAAATACCAATTACGTGCAGGGGTTGGTTTAGCAGCTCCGCAAATTGGGGTAGGTAAGCAAATTTTTGCTATCCATTTAATGGAGTATGACGAAGAGGGTGAGCCGGTGAGCCCTATCATCAGTCAAGTCATGTTCAATCCGAAGATCATTAGCCATTCCGTTGAAAATGCCGCTTTGCAAGATGGAGAAGGTTGTTTATCCGTTAATCGTAACGTGCCAGGATTTGTACCAAGACCAAGACGCGTTAAGTTTTCCTATCAAAATGAAAATGGCGAAAAGCAGGTTTTACGATTGCGTGATTATGAAGCCATTGTGGTTCAGCACGAACTCGATCACCTAAAAGGAATTATGTTTTATGACCATATCGATGCCAAAGATCCTTGGGCTAAAAAACCAAATATGACGATAATTTAGCTAAAAAAAACACTAACCATTGTTAATAAACAATAGTTAGTGTTTTTTAATACGTCACAGGAGGGATTCGAACCCCCGACCGTTCGCTTAGAAGGCGAATGCTCTATCCTGCTGAGCTACTATGACATAGCAACTTCTCAATTATATATATTTATTTGTTTGTTGTCAAGGGTGAAAAGGAGTGCAATCCATGATATTTCATTGGTAGACTCCCAATCAAGTAGAGTGAAAGCGACAAATAAAGCAAGAATTCTTTATTTTTCTCATTTACATATAGACAAAAATATTTTATTAGTTATAATTGAAATGTACTAATGAAAATTAGTATAGTGCTTCTTGAATTAAGCACGTGCGTTTGGGCTACCTAATCGGTAGTCCTTTTTTTATTATAATGAATAGATATCGCTAGCAATATTATATAATCTAGTCAATTACTTGCTATTATTGAAATAATATTATGCTATAATAACTTATAAAATTGGAGGGATAACGCTTATGGAAAATGCCTATACTAAAAGTGTCTTTGAAAAACTAAGCGCATCAAATGCTCACGAAACAGAATTTTTACAAGCTGTCGAAGCCTTTTTAGAAGCGATTGAAGTGGTTATAGATGAAGATGATACATACCAGCAACATGCTATTTTAGAACGAATGGTTGAACCTGAACGAATTATTACTTTTCAAGTTCCTTGGGTAGATGACAATAATCAAATTCAAATTAACAAAGGTTATCGTGTTCAATTTAATTCAGCCAATGGACCTTATAAAGGTGGGTTAAGATTTCATCCAACGGTCACACAAAGTGTATTAAAATTTTTGGCTTTTGAACAAATATTTAAAAACTCATTAACGAATTTACCAATCGGTGGTGGTAAAGGAGGATCTGATTTTGACCCCAAGGGCCGTTCAGATAATGAAATTATGCGTTTTTGTCACAGCTTTATGCTGGAATTAACGAAATATGTTGGTAGCGATTATGATGTCCCTAGTGGTGACATTGGCGTCGGGCAAAGAGAACTATCTTATTTGTATGGAACCTATAAGAAGCTACAAGGTCCTCATTTGGGTGTTTTTACAGGGAAACCGACCAATTTATATGGAAGTTTTGGCAGAACGGAAGCGACAGGTTATGGCTTGATTTATTTCTTGAATGAAATGTTAGCTGTTACTAACGAATCCTTAGTTGGTAAGAAAGTCATTATTTCTGGATCCGGTAATGTGGCATACTATGCCGCTAAAAAAGTTCAAGAATTAGGCGGGATTGTTATTAGTATGAGCGACTCGAATGCGACCGTTTATAATTTGGCAGGTATTGATTTAGATGCCATCAAAGCGTTAAAAATTGACCATTCCGATCGTATTGTCAATTATCAGATTAAGGATGAAGTAACAAAAATTGAAGAAAAGTCCGTGTGGGATATTGATTTAGAAGCAGATATCGCGTTACCGTGTGCGACGCAAAATGAAATCAATGAAGACCAAGCCAAACGACTGATTAAAAACGGAGTTAAATTTGTGGCAGAAGGGGCTAATATGCCAACTCATTCTAACGGGATAAAAGTTTTTAAAGAAGCAGCGATTTATTATGCTCCTGGGAAAGCATCGAATGCGGGTGGTGTAGCGGTTTCGGCTTTAGAAATGTCGCAAAATGCACAACGCCTTCAATGGACGACGGAAGATGTGGATCGTCAATTACAAGGGATAATGAAACAAATTTTTGTGCAATGTCAACAAGCATGCGAGGATTATAAGCTTGGGTTTGATTATGCTGCTGGAGCAGATATTGCCTCATTTAAAAAAGTAGCTAAACAAATGATACAATTAGGTATTTATTAAGAACTAACACCGAACGCTGGCTGTAAAGTATAGCTTCGGTGTTTTTTAATATTATTTTTTATATTAATAAACTCTTAAACACGTAGAGTGTTGACAAAAGTCAGTTGGTAATATAAACTTTGGACATCAAATAGTTTGATATTCAAAGTATTAAAAGTGGGGTGATAATGATTGGACTTTGAGCGAGCAAATGAAATAAATGACTATTTGGTGAAGATTTTTAACGAAGTCTTATTGATTGAAGAAGGAACGTTACAACAATCAGATTTCAAAGATCTTTCGGTAACTGAAATGCATACGATTGAAGCTATTTCATTAACAGGTGATTTAAGTTCGACAGAAGTAGCGCGCAAACTCAATATCACAGTAGGTACTTTATCCGTAGCAATCCAAAACTTAGTCCGAAAGGGATATGTTGAACGCGTACGCTTGCCTGAAGATCGCAGAGTCGTTCGGCTTAAACTAACCAAAAAAGGTAAACTCTTGTATCGTTTGCATCGCCGCTTTCACTTTAATATGGTAGAGGCCGTTTTAGATGATATGTCGGAAGAAGAAATTCCAATCTTATTAAAGGGTATAAAAAATTTACATCGCTTTTTGTTTGACATTAAATCACAGATGAATGAGGAAGAAAAGAATGAGTAAGATTATAGCAACAGGATCATATTTACCTTCAAATTATTATAGTAATACCGATTTAATAACTAAATATAATATCGACTCAAGCCATGAATGGATACAACAGAGGTCTGGGATTGAAGGAAGGTATTTAGCTGATACAGATGAGTCTGTAGGAAGTTTAGCCATTGAAGCGTCAAAAGCTTTGCTAGCTAAAGTTGATTCAGACATTATGGCTGAAATTCGGTTTATCGTTGTTGCAAGTATGTCATCATTTTCACCTACTCCAAGCTTAGCTAATCAAGTTCAAGCAGCGATTGGTGCTACAAATGCATGGACAGTTGATGTGAATGCAGCGTGTAGTGGCTTTGTTATGGCACTTGAATTAGCGAATCAAGTATCAAGAAATTATGCTTCAGGTTATACATTAGTTATTGGAGCAGAAAAAATGAGTGATATTTTAAATTTTGAAGATCGTTCAACAGCTGTATTATTTGGTGATGGAGCAGGAGCCCTATTATTAAAAAATGACGGTGAACAATTAACGGATTATCAACACTATTTAGCCTCTGCTAGCGATGACGCCTTATCGATTCATTTAGAACAAACCGGGGATAACTATTATTTAACCATGTTAGGTCGGGAAGTATTTAACTTTGTTAATCGTACGGTTATCAGTTCATTGAGTGATTTTATTGCAGAACATCATTTGTCATATGATTACTTAGTCTGTCATCAAGCTAATCAGCGTTTATTAGATTTATTTGCAAAAAAACTAAAAATTTCGCACGATAAAATACCAAGTAATATTCAAAAAGTAGCAAACACATCAGCTGGCAGTATACCAATATTGCTTGACCAGATGGTAACGGAACAATTAATTCGCTTAGATGGGACACAATCCATTATCCTTTCTGGGTTTGGTGGAGGTCTATCTTGGGGTCATTTATACTTTAAATTATAATGTAAGTTAAAAACTTGCGCCAAAAAAATTAAAATTTCATGGAGGAATTACAAATGTTTGAAAAAATTCAAGGTATTATTGCAGAACAATTAGGGATTGAAGAAAGTGAAGTAACCTTAGAAACAGATTTCGAAAGTGATTTAAATGCAGATTCATTAGATGTTTTCCAAATCATTAGTGATATTGAAGATGAACTAGATATTACGATTGATACTGATCAAAATTTAAGAACGGTTCAAGATTTAGTTACCTATATCGAAAACCTAGAAGCTTAAGCGCCAATTAAGAAGGATGGATTGAATGAAAACAGCAATTACCGAACTACTAAATATTGAGTTTCCAATAGTTCAAGGAGCGATGGCATGGGTTGCTGACGCAGACTTAGCTAGTGCTGTTTCAAATGCAGGAGGCCTGGGCGTTATTGGCACAGGTCATGATCCTGTTGAACTAGTCATCAAAAAAGTAACAGCGATGAAAGAGAAAACGCATAAACCATTCGCTGTGAATGTCATGCTTTTAAACCCGCATGTAGACGATGTGGTTGATTATTTGATTGAAGCAGGCATCAAAATCATTACAACAGGTGCTGGTAATCCTGGTAAATACATGGACCGCTTTAAAGCAGCGGGTATTTCGGTTATTCCAGTGGTTGCTTCGGTTGCTTTAGCGAAAAGAATGGAACGTATTGGTGCCGATGCTGTTATTATTGAAGGAATGGAAGCAGGCGGGCATATAGGTAAGTCTACAACCTTAACGCTCCTTCCACAAGTAGTGGATGCTGTCAATATCCCCGTAATAGCTGCGGGTGGATTTGGTGATGGACGGGGAATGGCAGCCGCCATAATGCTTGGGGCAGAGGCCATCCAAGTCGGAACACGCTTTGTCGTTTCACATGAGTCGAATGCACACCCACGCTTTAAGCAAGCTATTATTGAAGCTAAAGACATTGATACGGTTGTTACAGGCCAAATCACCGGTCATCCTGTGAGAGTATTAAGAAATCCATTAACAAAGCAATATTTACAAGCCGAAAAAGAAGAGACGAGTAAAGATTCTCCCGATTTAGATCGCTTAGAAGATATTGCTAAAGGGGCTTTACGACGCGCTGTTGTTGAGGGTGACTGGCAAACAGGCTCATTTATGGCAGGTCAAATTGCCGGCTTAGTGAGTAAAGAACAATCGTGTTATGATATCATTCGTGAGTACGTGAGTGAATGTAAAGAAACAATAAAACTAAACCAACGATATGTGGATTAGAAGATTATTGGGTTAAAAGGAGTCTTTATTGATGAAACTAGCCATTATTTTTAATGGACAAGGTGCGCATTATGAGCATATGGGGAAAGATTTTATTTCTGAATATGCAGTAGCCAGAGAACTTATTCAAAACATTGAAGCTGTAACAGACTATCCGATTCAGAATTGGATTGATCATGATATAGATATTTTATCCAAAACACAATATGCGCAACCGGCGATAGCTGCCACTAGTCTGGTTATTTATCACAGTATTGCTCCTCTAATTCCAGCCGTATCTTATATGGCTGGTTTAAGTTTAGGGGAATACGCTGCTTTGATGGCTAGTCAAGCCTTGACTATCGAAGATGGTTTCACTTTGTTAAAAGCCAGAGGCGAAATCATGTCTATTCAATGTGAGAATTTAAAAAACACCGCTAATGTTCAAATGATAGCCGCTATTAACATGCCACTTGATCAGATTAAAGCAACAATGTCTGAAGTCGATCCCGCATTACCACTTTATATTGCCAATTATAATTCGCCTAGCCAAATTGTTTTAGGTGGTGTAGAAGCTGCCGTTAATCAATTTACTCAATTAGCTAAAGAAAAAGGCTATCGAAAAATTCTACCCTTAAAAGTGGAAGGGCCTTTTCACACACCTTTAATGGAAGACGCTGTTCCACCGTTTCGTTTAATTTTAAATAAAACCGCATTTAAATCCTTTGATACCCCTGTCATTTCAAATTTAACGGTTGAGCCGCATCAATTATCAACGATTAAAGATAATTTAGCTAATCATTTAGTTCAACCTGTCCAATGGCAACAAACCATTGATTATTTTGTCGAAAATGGGGTCACGCATTTAATTCAAATAGGGCCAGGTAAAACCTTAGCCTCATTATTAAAAAGACAAGAAAACGTTCCAGAAGTCCTTGTAATTGATAAAGTTGAAGATGTGCAAGCTTTAGAACCTTTCTTAAATAAAGGAGTTTGACATGAGTTTAGTATGTATCGTAACAGGTAGCTCACGAGGTATTGGATTATCTATTGCTCATTCTTTAGCTAAGGCTGGGCATCAAGTTGTTTTGAACAGTCGACGTCCAATTAATGATGATATTCTTAAGCAATTTTCTGACTATAGTCTAGCTGTTGGAACGATGATTGGTGATATTAGTCATTTTGATAAAGCCAAAGAATTAGTTGATCAAGTTAAAGCAGACTACGGTAGGATTGACGTTTTAGTCAATAATGCCGGAATTACTAAAGACGGCTTATTCATGCGTATGACAGAAGACGATTTTAATAGTGTCATTCAAACGAATTTAAATGGTGTTTTTAATATGTCGCGCCATGTAATTCCAATCATGTTGAAACAAAGAAGTGGTTCAATTATTAATATGTCAAGTATTGTTGGTGTTACTGGAAACGCGGGTCAAGTCAATTATGCTGCGAGTAAAGCCGGAATAATTGGTTTAACCAAGGCTTTAGCGCGAGAAGTAGCAAGTCGTTCGATTACCGTCAATGCTATTGCGCCTGGTTTTATTGAGACAGAAATGACAGGGCAATTAAGTGAACGTGTTGTTGAAACCATGTTAAGTCAAATTCCACTTAAGCGTTTTGGTCAAGTGGAAGAAATAAGTCAAACCGTTGAATTTTTAATTGCAAATCGTTACATAACGGGTCAAGTTATCGAAGTTAATGGCGGCATGAATATGTAATTTTGTGTTTTTGTACAAGGAGGAAAATAATGAACCGTGTAGTTATTACTGGAATTGGCACAGTTTCTCCCATTGGTAATGATGTTCCATCATTTTGGGAAAGTATGCGTCAAGATAAAAGTGGTGTTTCAAAAATCACACGATTTGATGCAAGCAATACAGGTATTAGTGTAGCCGCTGAGGTTAAGGATTTTGATCCATCGTTAACCATGGACCGTAAAGAGTATAAGCGGATGGATTTATTTTCACAATATGGTGTGGCAGCTGCAGCAGAAGCGCTAGCCATGAGTGGTTATGCCATTGAAGAAAATCCCTACCGAGTAGGAACATTAGTAAGTTCTGGAATTGGTGGATTAATTGAAATTGAAAATGGCATCCGTAAAATGATTGATAAAGGACCTAAACGAATTCCACCTTTATTTGTTCCAATGACCATTGGTAATATGGGAGCTGGAAACATTTCAATGAAGTTTGGAGCTAAAGGAATTAGTTTAGATATCGTTACAGCATGTGCAAGTGCCACGAACTCTATTGGTGAGGCTTTTCTAAAAATTAAAAACGGCTTGTTAGATGCTTGTTTTGCTGGTGGAGCTGAGGGAACGATTAATGAAATTGGTATAGGTGGTTTTGCTGCCTTAACAGCTTTATCAACGAATGAGGATCCTACCAAAGCTTCACGTCCATTTGATAAAGATCGTGATGGTTTTGTGATGGGGGAAGGTGCTGGTATCTTATTCTTAGAATCTCTAGAATCAGCCCAAAAACGTCAAGCAACCATTTTAGGTGAAGTTGTTGGATATGGCTCAAATTCTGATGCTTATCATATGACAGCGCCATTACCCGATGGAAGTGGAGCAGGAGAAGCAATGAAAGCTGCGGTTGAAATGGCTGGAATCAAGGTTGAAGATGTGGATTACATCAACGCCCATGGAACGAGTACACCAACAAATGATTCAGCTGAAACAGTGGCCATTAAATATGCATTTGGTGAACAAGCCTACAATGTTCCTATTTCAAGTTCAAAGGGCCATTTTGGACATTTATTAGGGGCTGCTGGCGGGGTTGAAGCGGTTGCCGTCGTTAAAGCGTTGCAAGAAGGTTTTATACCGGCAACCTTAGGTTTAGAAAATCCTGATGAAAACTGTGATTTAGATTATGTACCAGCTAAAGGGCGTAAACAAGATATTCGTTATGCATTGTCAAATTCTTTAGGATTTGGTGGGCATAATGCTGTCCTATGTTTCAAACGCTGGGACGGTGAATAGGGATGCAATTCCAAGATTTATTGACTTTAATTGATAAGCTAGATAAATCAAGTGTCGCTTATTTAGAATATCAAGCTGATCATAGTCATGTTGTATTATCTAAAACCGCTAAACATGACTCTATCACTCATGTTGAAACAGGCAAAAGTTCATCAACGGAACCAATTGAAGGCACTCAAATGGCTCATGTTACGCAAACAGATGCAGTTACGGTTGATGAATCAACTAGCGTAGAAAAAAGCGGTGAACTTGTACCTTCGCCCATGGTTGGCGTCGTCTATTTACAAGCTAACCCTGATGCTGAACCTTATGTGACTGTAGGAAAAACGGTTGAAAAAGGTGATGTTATTTGTATCATTGAAGCGATGAAATTAATGAATGAAATCACTGCCCCTCAATCAGGAATCATTGAAGAAATTCTGGTTGAAAATGAATCAGTGGTTGAATTTGGTCAAGCCATTGTTCGTATTAAATAATAGTTGAATTTAAGGAGGATTATCATGACAATAATGACAGCCCAAGAGGTAATGGAAATTATTCCAAATCGTTACCCAATCTTTTTTATCGATGCTGTAGACGAATTAATTCCTGGTGAAAAAGTAGTATGTCGTAAAAATGTAACCATTAATGAAGAATTTTTCCAAGGTCATTTTCCTGGTGAACCCGTTATGCCCGGTGTTCTAATCATCGAATCATTAGCTCAAGCAGGTTCTATTCCATTGTTAAAAATGGAAGGTTTTGAAGGGAAAACGGCTTATCTAGGTGGATTAAATAAAGTTAAATTTAGACAAAAAGTTGTTCCTGGTGATGTGTTACGTTTACAAGTAGATATCGTTAAATTGAAAAGTAATGCTGGTATTGGATATGGTCAAGCCTTTGTTGGAGATAAAAAAGTAGCCGAAGCTGAAATGACTTTTATTATTGGGGCAAAGTAAATGTTTAAAAAAGTATTGGTTGCAAATCGAGGCGAGATAGCTGTTCGCATCATTCGGGCTTTACGCGAAATGGGTATTACTTCAGTAGCTATTTATAGTAAAGCCGATGAGAATGCCTTACATACTGAATTAGCAGATGAAGCTATTTGCATTGGACCAGCAAAAGGATTAGATTCTTATGCAAACCCCATTGCCGTACTCAGTGCAGCCATGGTGATGGGGTGCGATGCCATTCATCCAGGCTATGGATTTTTATCCGAACGAAGTGATTTTGTTCAAATGTGTGAAGAAACTGGCATTAAATTTATTGGCCCATCAAGTGAAATAATCCATTTAATGGGAAATAAGCAAAATGCACGTACGACAATGCAAGCAGCGGGTGTTCCCATCACACCCGGAAGTAAAGGTTTAGTTCATTCATTGGACGAGGCGCATATAATTGCTCAACAAATAGGTTTTCCTTTAATAATCAAGGCTGCCGATGGTGGTGGTGGTAAAGGGATGCGCCGGGTTGAAGAAATGAGTCAATTTGATCATTTGTTTGAACAAGCTCAAAATGAAACACAAGCTATTTATGGGAATAAAGATTTGTATATTGAACGTATTATTTATCCTGCTCGCCATATCGAGGTCCAAATATTGGCGGATGAGCATGGGAATGTCATTCATTTAGGTGAGCGCGACTGTTCGTTGCAAAGAAATAATCAAAAAGTAATTGAATTTGCGCCTGCTCAGTCATTGTCTGAAGAAACGAGAGCGAAAATTTGTCAAACGGCTGTCCAAGCTGCTAAAGCAATCGGTTATACAAATGCGGGCACGATTGAATTTTTGCTTGATGAAAATGAAAATTTCTATTTTATGGAAATGAATACGCGATTACAAGTAGAACATCCTGTGACCGAAATGATTACCGGTATTGACATTGTTAAACAACAAATTCTTATCGCTAGTAATCAACCTTTAGAATACACCCAAGAAATGATTCATTTTAATGGTTTTGCTATTGAATGTCGTTTAAACGCTGAAGATCCTAAATTTCAATTTAGACCTTCTAGTGGCTATATTAATCGACTGATTTTACCTTCAGGCGGTATTGGATTGCGTGTCGAGTCTGCTGTATATCCTCAATATTTATTACCACCCTTTTATGATTCAATGATTGCAAAAATTATTGTTCATCAACCAACAAGAGAAGCAGCGTTTAAGTTGATGGATCGTGCCTTGTACGAAGTTGTTGTTGAAGGGTTGGAAACAAATATTGAGTTACTTGACGGTTTAATTAGCAGTGAATCAGTTTTTCATGATAGAATACATACTAAGTGGTTAGAAGAATCATTTATGCCGGAATGGCAAATGACACTTCATGAAAATGAGGATACTGATAAACTAGAGGAGGCATAATATGGCATTATTCCGAAAAAAGAAGACTATTCGAATAAACCCATTGCCTATTCAAGAAATAGAGCAGAAAAAAGCAAGCATTCCTGAAGATATGGTCAAAAACTGTCCCAATTGCAAACGGATTTTAATCAACAATCAAATTTCACAAGAAAGAATTTGTTATCATTGTGGCGAACATTTATATTTTGCTGCAAAAGAACGTGTTGATTGGTTAGTAGATTCAAATACTTTTGAATCATGGGATGATGGTTTAAGTACGATCAATCAACTAAATTTTCCAGGTTATAACAAAAAAATATCGGAAGCTCAAAAAGCGACCGGATTAAATGAAGCCGTGTTAACGGGGAAAGCTATGTTGAATCACAAACCTTTTTGTATTGGGGTCATGGACAGTCATTTTATTATGGCAAGTATGGGGTCAGTCGTCGGTGAAAAAATTACCAATCTTTTTGAAAGAGCAACTGATCAATCGTTGTCCGTTGTCTTGTTTGTTGCATCGGGTGGGGCACGCATGCAAGAAGGTATCTTATCTTTGATGCAAATGGCGAAAGTTTCACAAGCGGTCGCAAAGCACCAACAAGCCGGCTTATTCTATTGTGCTGTATTAACCAATCCAACGATGGGTGGTGTAACAGCTAGTTTCGGTATGCAAGGGGATGTAACCTTAGCTGAACCGCATGCGAAAATTGGTTTTGCTGGTAAACGTGTTATTGAACAAACAATCCGATCAACTTTACCAGATGATTTTCAATCAGCCGAAAGCTTGTTAGAAAATGGTTATGTTGATGAAATTGTTCCACGGAGTCAACAAAAAGCGACCCTTGATTTATTATTACAAATCCATCAAAAATAGAGAGTAGGTGAGACCATGCAAGCGTATCAAATCGTGCAACGTGCGCGTCAACTGGATCGTATTTCTACTTTAGAAGTGATTGATAGTTTGTGTAGTGATTTTATAGAATTACATGGCGATCGCTTAATGGCAGATGATAAAGCAATGGTGGCTGGCATAGGCTTGGTTGAAAATAAACCTATTACAGTGGTTGGTATTCAAAAAGGACGGCATACAAAAGAAAATATTATGCGTAATTTTGGATCAAGTGGGCCTGCTGGTTATCGCAAAGCCATTCGACAAATGAAACTAGCTGAAAAATTTGGTCGTCCGGTCCTCACTTTAATCAATACGGCTGGGGCTCATGCGGCACCAGAATCAGAAGAAAATGGGATTGGCGATGCGATTGCTCAAAGTTTAATCACGATGAGCGAGTTGACGGTTCCTACATTATCCATTATCTTGGGTGAAGGCGGTAGTGGTGGGGCTATTGCGCTAGCATTGACGGATAGTGTTTGGATGATGGAAAATAGTATCTATTCGATTTTATCGCCTGAAGGATTTGCCTCTATTCTTTGGAAAGACTCAAAGTTAGCTTCACAAGCAGCTGATGTAATGAAATTAACGGCTAAAGATTTATTAGAATTAAAAGTAATTGATAAAATAATTCCTGAGGAAGAAAATGGGATATTTATTGAAAAAAATCAATTATTGAACAACTTGACCCAAGCAATTAAGTCAGAATTTAGTCGCTTAATGGCCATTGATAGTGAACAACGGCATGAAATGAAGTATGCCAGATTTAGACAGTTTTAACCAAATCCATTATATTAATCTGATTATTTAGTCTTTCTGATCTATCCATCGATAGTGTCGTAATGACAGAATAATCAGATTTTTCGCCCTATACGTAGATAATAGTTGCAAATTCAAATGGCTATTAGTATATTATTTATAGTGTTTAATAAGAGGAGGAGAACCAAATGAAGAAATTTTTAGTATTGCTGATGTCAGCATTGCTTATGACGAATAGTTTGTCACTTACATCAGTCGCTAACGCGCAAGAAACACCTGCAATTAATCCAGATGTTGAACAAAACTTAAATATCATGACAATCGGTGAATTGGCTACGTTGGACAGTGCCGTGTATAATGATACACCAAGTTCAGATATGATTGGTCAAATTTTTGAGGGATTATTTAGAGTGGTCGATGGAACCGAAGTAGAACTAGGGCAAGCAGAAAGTTATGAAGTGAGTGAAGATGGATTAGTTTATACTTTCACCTTACGAGATGGCTTAGTTTGGAGTGATGGGAGTCCCATAACAGCTAATGATTATGTCTATTCTTATCAACGCTTAGTTGATCCTTCTGGCCAAGCTTCTTCGCAATCCGTTGAGATTTTTGCGAATGCGGCTGCGATTCGTAATGGTGAAATGGCGTTAGATCAAGTGGGTGTTGTTGCCTTAGATGATCAAACACTGGAAATCACCTTAGAATACCCAGCACCTTATTTACCTAAATTGCTAACAGGTAGCCGTTTTATGCCTGTTCAACAAGCATTAGTTGAAGAATTAGGTAGCAGTTATGGAACATCTGCTAACAATATTGCCATGAACGGTCCTTTCTTGTTAGAAGGTTGGTCTGGTACTGAGTTAGAATGGAATTTAGTTAAAAACCCTAACTATTGGGATGCGGAAAATGTCTATTTAGAGAATGTTCGTGTGTCAGTGGTTAAAGAAACTGGAACAGGTGCAGATTTATTTGATGCCGGTGAATTAGATTATGCGATTTTATCCGATCAATTTGTGCAACAGTATGAGGGTTCTGATGTTTTCCATTCTGTTCCAAAAGCGACGATTGGTCATTTAATGTTTAATGTTACCCGTGAAGTGACTGGTAATGCGGCTTTACGTCGTGCAATTGCACAAGCTTTTGACAAAGAATTATATGCTACTTCAGTTATTCGCGATGGTTCAACTGCCTTAAATGGTTTTGTGCCAGCTGATTTTGATGTGAATGAAGAAGGAGTTGACTTTAGAGAAGAAGCGGGTGATTTATTACCTTATAACGTTGAAGCAGCTCAAGCCGACTGGGAACAAGCTAAAGAAGAATTAGGAATGGATACGATTGAATTAGAATTATTAGTTTCTGATGTTGATCTATCCGGTCGTACAGCGGAGTATTTACAAGCTCAATTAATGGAAAACTTACCAGGTTTAACCCTTACCATTCGTCAAGTGCCATTAAATAACCGTTTAGAGTTTCAACGTGCTTTGGACTATGATTTCTTCTATGGGACATGGGCACCCGATTATCAAGATGCTATGAATTTCATGGAGCAGTTGACAACTAATGGTGGGATTAACTTTGCTGACTATTCAAATGAAACGGTTGATAATTTAGTTAATCAAGCACGGACTGAGTTTGCGTCTGATCCAGTTCAACGTCGTCAAGCATTGATTGAAGCAGAACGTATTGCTATTGGTGAAGATGCGGTGGCACCTGTTTTATATCAAGCAGCAACAGCTTATTTACTCAATCCATCCGTCCAAAACATGCAAGTATTACCTTTTGGTCGCACAATCAATCTTAGAACGGCTTATCTATCAGAGTAACCATTTTAGTTAATTAGGTGATAATCGATACGATTTATGAGCTTTCAATTCATAACTAGTTAGTTATGAATCGAAAGCTCTTTCCTTTTTGTTTAAAGGCTATTTATTTGGATGTTCGACGATATAATAGCTTTAATAGTAAGCTTGAATTATAATGATTAAAAGTCTATTAAAAATTATTGAAATGATTTTTACTAATAATCTGAAAGACTAAAAATTAATGGAAAGTGGTGAAGACATGCAATCATACGGTCGATATTTAAGTCGAAGAATCATATATATGTTTTTAACGCTATTTATCATCATAACGGTTACTTTTTTATTACTACAGTTTTTACCTGGAACGCCTTTTGCTAATCAAGATTTATTGACTGAAACGCAACTGAACTTATTAAATGAACGTTATGGATTAAATGAACCTATTTTCGTTCAATATATTAATTATTTAAAAAATGTTTTGCGAGGCGATTTCGGTATTTCATTTCAGTTTAATAATTTACCTGTTAGTCAAATTATTGCTGATCGAGCGGGGCCTTCCTTTCAGTTAGGTATTCAAGCAATGATATTAGGAACGACGGTAGGCGTTTTACTTGGGATTCTGTCGGCTGTATATCAAAATACTTGGATTGATACAATTACATCTATTTTGGCTATTGGTGGTCGATCTGTCCCTAACTTTGTTTTTGCCGTCATCCTTCAATTTATTTTTGCTGTTTGGTTAAGTGTTTTACCTATTGCCTTTTGGAGAGATGGTTTTAAGTCAACCATTCTTCCAACTATTGCTTTATCCCTTTCACCTATGGCAGAAGCGGCACGTTTTGTGCGAACCGAAATGATTGATGTGTTGAACAGTGATTATATTGATTTAGCTAATGCAAAAGGGTTATCAAAAGTATATATAATTTTTCGACATGCCTTAAGAAATGCCATTATTCCATTATTGACTATATTAGGACCCATAACGGCTAATTTAATGACAGGTTCACTGGTTATAGAACAAATTTTTTCAATACCAGGTATCGGCGAACAGTTTACTAAATCAATTCTAGTAAATGATTACCCGACAATTATGGGAATTACGATTATGTATTCGGCGATATTAATCTTTCTTATTCTTATCGTTGACATCTTATATGGTCTCATCGACCCAAGAATGCGAATGACGAAAGGGGGAGATTAAAATGTCAAAAAAATTATACGCTTCAGAATATAATCAAGCATTGTTAGATTCAATTGGACCTTTAGACAATCAATTGTTTAATCAGGAGCTAAAAATCGATTCGGATGAAAATGAAAAAATATCGACACCTTCACTAAATTTTTTACAAGATGCTTGGCGTCGACTAAAGAAAAATAAAGGTGCCATGATTTCATTGTTTGTAGTTATTGCTATCATTTTGTTAGCTGTAGCTGCACCTGTTATCGCACCACATTCTCCTTTCCAACAAAACCCTAGTCATTCAAATTTACCCCCTAAAATCCCAGGCCTAGAATGGTTTTCTTGGTTTGATGGCAAAAGTGTCAATCGAGGGGGTACATTAGTGGATAATTATGAACAAGCTGGTGTTCCTGAAGGGGTTTATTATTATTTAGGTACGGACAGTTTGGGGCGCGATCTCTTGTCTAGAATTTTATATGGGACCAGAATTTCACTCATAGTGGCGTTTGTGGCTGTTTTAATTAATCTTGTGTTTGGCATTATATACGGACTGATATCAGGTTGGTTTGGCGGTAAAGTAGATACGTTTATGCAACGTATTTTAGAAATATTATCGGGTATCCCAAACTTGGTCATTGTTGTACTGATGTTGCTAGTGTTAAAACCGGGAATTACGTCAATTATTATTACGATTGCTTTGACCTCTTGGATAACCATGTCAAGAGTAGTGCGCGCACAAACTATTCGTTTAAAACAAGAGGAATATGTACAAGCCGCGCGCGTATTAGGTCAATCAACACTTAAAATTATGTTTAAACATCTTTTGCCTAATATGTTAGGCATTATTATAGTGCAGGTGATGTTTGCGATTCCGTCTGCCATTTTCTTTGAGGCCTTTTTAAGTTTTATCGGAATAGGTATTCCAGCTCCAAATGCGTCTCTAGGGACCTTGTTGAATGACGGCTATCAAACATTTCGTTTTTTACCTCATTTGATGTGGTATCCAGCAGCTATGATATCCATAATTATGTTGTCATTTAATCTGCTAGCAGATGGATTACGTGATGCTTTTGATCCTAAAATGAAAGTGTAGGGGGGCTTACGATGGAAAATCCAATTTTATCTGTTAGAAATCTTGAAATTAGTTTTGAAACTTTTGCAGGTAAGGTACAAGCCATTAGAGGGGTAAATTATGATTTAATGCCAGGTGAAACCTTAGCGATTGTGGGTGAATCAGGGTCTGGGAAAACGGTCTCTTCACGTGCCATCATAGGGCTTTTAAGTAAAAATGCGATAATTGAAAATGGCGAAATTATTTATAAAGGTCAAACGGATTTATTACAATTAAATGATAAAGAGATTCGTTCGTATCGAGGAACAGAAATAGCCATGATTTTTCAAGATCCTATGACAGCACTCAATCCTACCTTAACCATTGGTCGACAAATTGAAAAGGTTTTGCGTGTTAAGCGTCATTTTTCAAAAAAGGCAGCGCATGCTCAAGCCGTCGAATTACTTACCTTATGTGGTATTTTAAATCCGGAAGAACGCTTGAAACAATATCCACATCAGTTTTCTGGAGGTCAAAGACAAAGAGTCGTTATTGCCATTGCTTTAGCAGGGGATCCTGATATTTTGATTGCGGATGAACCAACAACCGCCTTAGACGTGACTATTCAAGCGCAAATTATTGAATTATTACAAAAAATTCAAGCTGAAAAGAATATGTCCATCATCTTCATCACCCATGATTTAGGAGTCGTGGCTAAAGTCGCCGATCGTGTTGCCGTCATGTATGCGGGTCGCTTTGTTGAAATTGGGCCGGTGGACGATATCTATTATCACCCACAACATCCTTATACTTGGGGCTTGTTAAGTTCGATGCCTACAACTAAAACGGTTGGAAAACTCTATGCTATTCCTGGAAGTCCACCTAATTTACTGGATCCACCACAAGGCGATGCCTTTGCTGTACGAAGTGAGTATGCTATGGCGATTGATTTTCAAAAACAACCGCCTATGTTTGAAGTAAATCCTAATCATTTTGCAGCCAGTTGGTTATTACACCCTCAGGCAGCTCAGGTAACACCTCCAGATAATATATTAGAGCGTTATCGCTATTACGAACAAAAATATGGAGGTGAGTAGATGACTAATGCGCAGAATGAAAAGCAACTACTCCTTGAAGTTAAAGACTTAGAAGTAGTCTATAACCAAGGAACGTCTTCGGAAATTAAAGCGGTTGATCGAGTTAGCTTTAATGTTTATGAAGGTGAAACGTTTGGATTAGTTGGTGAATCTGGAAGTGGTAAATCAACGATAGGGCGTGCCATTGTGCATTTACTACAACCGACAAAGGGTGAAATTTTTTATCGGGGTGAATCACACCTTAAACGTCTGTCGGATAAAGAACGTAAAACATTTAATAAAGAAGTTCAGATGATTTTTCAAGATCCTTACTCTTCCTTGAATCCACGGATGAAAGTTCAAGATATAATTGGTGAGGGAATTGATATCCATGGTTTAGCTCCAAATAAAAAAATGCGAAATGAACGGGTTAACGAACTTTTAGATAAGGTTGGATTGAATCAAGATCATGCGTCCCGTTATCCGCACGAATTTTCCGGGGGGCAAAGACAGAGAATTGGGATTGCCAGAGCTTTAGCCGTCGAACCACGTTTGATTGTTGCTGATGAACCCATTTCAGCCTTAGATGTATCGATTCAAGCCCAAGTAATTAATTTGTTAGAAAAATTACAAGTTGAGCAACAGCTTACCTATCTATTTATCGCTCATGATTTATCCATGGTTAGATATTTTAGTGATCGGATTGCCATGCTACATAATGGGCAAATCGTTGAAATGGCCAATTCAGATGATCTATATGATACGCCTATTCATCCGTATACACAGAGTCTGCTTTCGGCCATCCCAGAACCTGACCCTGATTTAGAGAGAACTAAAAAACGGATTATTTATAAAGAAGAAAAATCAACAATGAAAACTAATCGTTTAGAGGAAGTAAGAGAAGGGCATTGGGTACAACCTTTTCTTAAAGAATAAGGTTAAATAATGTATTCACAATGTATTTTACAAAGACACTTAGGAAGTTAATGAATGCTGTTTTCAATACTTATTTTTGAAAATAATAGTACAGTTTAAAATTTGTATCATAACAGATATTGCTTTAAAATTCGACTTTTTAATGGGCATGAAAGCGAATCAAAAGAAATATCTGTTTTTCTTTATCCATGTTATACTGTTCACAAGTATATTAGAAACCTTGCTATTATCGATTTTTTAAGCTTTATTACTTGCATTTTTTAAAAGATAGTGATAAATTGTTAATGTACAAATGAATATTAGTACAGTTGTTACTAGCTGTTTAATAATTCAGACAAAACAATGCAGAGAGGAATGTGTACAAGCATGGCAAAAAATGATGCTCCTACAAAAATCGAAGATTTATTAAGACCGGATAACTTTGATTTTAGTACAGTACAAGTGTTGAATGAAGAAGGGAAAGTAGTTAATGAAGACTTATTCCCCGATTTGACAGATGATGAGTTAGTACAATTGATGAAAGATATGGTTTGGTCTAGAGAGTTGTTTGAACGTTCAACAGCGTTAAACCGTCAAGGTAGACTTGGGTTTTATGCTCCTACATCAGGTCAAGAAGCATCACAAATGGGATCTATTGCTGCTATGACAAAAGACGATTTCATCTTACCAGGGTATCGTGATATCCCTCAATTAGTTAAGCATGGTTTACCATTACATAAAGCTTTCTTGTGGTCTAAAGGACATGTAGATGGAAATGATTATCCAGAAGATTTACATGCATACCCACCACAAATTATTATTGGTGCTCAATATGTACAAGCTGCCGGTGTTGCTATGGGGATTAAGAAAAACAAACGTGATGCAGTAGCTGTAACTTGGACAGGTGACGGTGGTTCATCACAAGGTGATTTCTACGAAGGGATCAACTTTGCGGGTGCATTCAAATTACCTGCGGTCTTTTATATTCAAAATAATGGTTGGGCAATTTCTACACCGCGTGAACTACAAACAGCGGCTCCTACATTAGCTCAAAAAGCAGTTGCAGCTGGAATCCCTGGAATTCAAGTGGATGGTATGGATATTCTTGCTGTTTATGCAGTTTCTAAAGCTGCCCGTGACTATGCTATTGCTGGAAATGGTCCGGTTTTAATTGAAACCTTATGTTATCGTTTCGGTGCACACTCTTTATCTGGTGATGATCCAAAACGTTATCAACCAGAAGGTGCACAAGAAGAATGGCGTGCAAAAGATCCATTAATCCGTTTTGGTATTTACTTAAAGAGTAAAGGATTATGGTCTGAAGAAATTGAAGATGCCTATAGAGAAGAAGTTAAAGAAGAAATCAAAGAAGAAATTAAATTAGCTGACTCAGCACCTAAACAAAAAGTTTCTGATTTCTTAAAGAATATGTATGAAACGCCAGACTTTGTTACTCAGGAACAAATTGAAATTTATGAAGCAAAGGAGAATAACTAATCATGGCACAAAAAACAATGATTCAAGCAATTACTGAAGCATTAGCCACTGAATTACGCAACGACGATCGTACTTTAATCTTCGGTGAAGATGTTGGTCAAAACGGTGGTGTATTCCGTGCAACAGAAGGATTGCAAGATGAATTTGGTGAGGATCGTGTGTTCAACACTCCTTTAGCTGAATCCGGTATTGGTGGATTGGCAATTGGTTTAGCTTTAGAAGGCTTCCGACCAATTCCTGAAATTCAATTCTTTGGATTTGTATTTGAAGTCTTGGATTCAGTTGTAGGTCAAGCGGCTCGTACACGTTACCGTATGGGGAATACACGCAATTTACCAATCACTTTCCGCGCACCTTTTGGTGGTGGCGTACATACACCTGAATTACATGCGGATAACTTAGAAGGTTTACTTGCTCAATCACCTGGTATTAAGGTAGTTATCCCATCAAATCCATATGATGCAAAAGGCTTGCTAATTTCTTCTATTCGTGACAATGACCCTGTCTTTTTCTTAGAACATATGAAACTTTACCGTTCTTTCCGTGAAGAAGTTCCTGAAGAAGAATATACTATTCCATTAGGAAAAGCTAATGTAGCAAAAGAAGGTACGGATGTTTCTGTCATTACATATGGCGCAATGGTACGCGAAGCATTAAAAGCTGCTGAAACTTTAGAAGCCGAAGGTATTTCAGTGGAAGTGGTTGATTTACGTACAGTTCAACCATTGGATATTGAAACAATCGTCGCAACGACCGAAAAAACGGGTCGTGTTGTAGTGGTTCAAGAAGCACAACGTCAAGCCGGTGTAGGTAACCGTGTTGTGGCTGAAATTTCACAACGTTCCATCTTATCACTTGAAGCACCAATTGGTTTTGTTGCTGCACCTGATACTATTTTCCCGTTCGGTCAAGCAGAAAAAGACTGGTTACCAAATGCGGATGATATAGTTGCAAAAATTCGCGAAACGAACGAATTCTAATTCATTATTATGGGATAGTGGGCAAATAATTTGCTCACTATTTCCTAGTCATTTATTTATGCATATGAAGAAAGGAAGAATCTAAACCATGGCATTTAAATTTAAATTACCTGAATTAGGTGAAGGAATTGTCGAAGGTGAAGTTGTTACTTGGTTAGTCAAAGAAGGCGATGAAATCAAGGAAGACGATGTACTGGTAGAAATTCAAAATGATAAATCAGTTGAAGAATTACCTTCTCCCGTTTCAGGAACTGTTAAAAAAATCGTTGTTCCTGAAGGAACAGTAGCCGTTGTAGGCGATGTATTAGTCGAAATCGATTCACCTGATCACCAAGATGATGAAGAAACACCCGCAGCTCCTGTGGCTACAGCGCCAGCAGCACAAGCTGCGCCGGCAACACCACCCCAAGCACCTGCAGCCCCTAAAACTAGCGCTAATTTTAAATTCAAATTACCTGAATTAGGTGAAGGTATCGTTGAAGGTGAAATTGTCTCTTGGTTAGTTAAAGAAGGCGATCAAGTCGAAGAAGATCAACCATTGGTTGAAATCCAAAATGATAAATCCGTTGAAGAATTACCCTCACCTTTAGCTGGAAAAATTGTTAAAATCCATGCTGCTGAAGGTACCGTAGCGGTAGTAGGCGATGTATTAGTCGAAATTGCTTCACCTGATTACCAAGGCGATGCTGAAGATGCAGCGACTGAGGTCCCATCTACACCTGCTTCACCTGTTGCAGAACAACCTAAAGAAGAAGCTGTGGCAACTGAAAGAAATAATTCAGCTCAAGAAATTGATCCAAATAAACGTGTCATTGCGATGCCATCTGTTAGAAAATTTGCACGTGAAAAAGGAATTGATATTAGAGCTGTTGCCGGTAGCGGTAAAAATGGACGTGTTTTAAAAGAAGATATCGAAAATTATAATCCGGATGTTGCTCCTCAAGCAACAACTGAAGTGATAGCTGAACCACAAACAACAACAGCACCAGTCCAAGCTCAAGCACAAGCTGTAACAACTACAACTCAAGCGAAACCATTTAAGTCAAAAGAAGCTGACCGTGAACGTCGTGAACCAATGTCTGGCATGCGTAAATCAATCGCTAAAGCCATGGTTAATTCTAAACATACAGCGCCTCATGTAACGCTATTTGACGAAGTTGAAGTTTCTGCATTATGGGATCACCGTAAGAAATTTAAAGACATTGCTGCTCAACGCGATACTAAATTAACCTTTTTACCTTATGTTGTCAAAGCTTTAATTGCTACTGTGAAAAAATTCCCAGTGTTAAATTCATCAATTGATGACGCATCACAAGAAATCGTTTATAAGGACTACTACCATATTGGTATTGCTACAGATACGGAACGTGGCCTGTATGTACCAAATATTAAAGATGCAAACACTAAATCAATGTTTGACATCGCTGATGAAATCAATGAAAAAGCAACGGCGGCTCATGCTGGTAAATTATCTGCTTCTGATATGAGTGATGGAACAATCACCATCTCAAACATTGGTTCAGCTCGCGGCTCATGGTTTACACCTGTTATCAATTATCCTGAAGTAGCTATTTTAGGTTTAGGAACAATCAATACCGAACCAATTGTCAATGCTGAAGGTGAAATTGTTGTTGGCCGTATGATGAAATTATCATTAAGCTTTGACCACCGTGTTGTCGATGGTGCAACAGCTCAAAATGCGATGAATGAATTAAAACGTTTATTAGCTGATCCAGATTTGTTATTAATGGAAGGATAAGGTGAAATTTAAATGGTTGTAGGAGATTTCGCAATTGAATTAGATACGGTCGTTATTGGTTCAGGCCCTGGTGGGTATGTTGCTGCCATTCGTGCTGCACAACTTGGACAAAAAGTAACGATTATTGAAAAAGCCGATATTGGTGGGACTTGTTTAAATGTTGGATGTATTCCTTCAAAAGCCTTAATCAATGCAGGACATGTGTATCATAATGCGCTTCATGGAGATTTCTTTGGTATTAATGCAAAAGAAATTACCGTTGATTTCACACGTACTCAAGAGTGGAAACAAAATGAAGTCGTTGATAAATTAACAGGTGGCGTTGAAATGCTACTTAAGAAAAATAAAGTTGAAATTTTACAAGGTGAAGCCTTCTTCGTTGATGCTAACACCTTACGCGTTATTCATGGAGAGTCAGCTCAAACGTATGAATTCAAAAATGCGATTGTAGCTACTGGAAGCCGCCCAATCGAAATTAAAGGCTTTAAATTTGGTGAAAGAATTATTGATTCGACGGGTGCTTTAGCGTTACCAGCCATTCCTAAAGAAATGGTTGTTATCGGTGGTGGTTATATTGGTTCAGAATTAGCTGGAGCTTATGCTAACTTTGGAACTAAAATTACCATTATTGAAGGTACTGGACAAATCATTCCAACGTTTGAAAAAGATATGGTTCGTTTAGTTGAACAAGATTTCAAGAAAAACAAAGGGGTCGATATTGTTACAAATGCTTTTGCTAAAAGTGCAGAAGTTAATGGTGACCGTGTCGTTGTAACCTATGAAACCAATGGTGAAACTAAAACAGTCGAAGCTGACTATTGTTTAGTAACGGTTGGTCGTCGTCCAAACACTGACAACCTTGGTTTAGAACTAGCTGGGGTAACCGTTGGTGAACGCGGACTTATTGACGTTGACAAACAAGGCCGGACGAATGTGAAGAATATCTTTGCGATTGGTGATGCGGTACCTGGTGCTGCCTTAGCTCATAAAGCAAGCTACGAAGGCAAAGTTGCTGCTGAAGTAATCAGTGGGGAACCATCAGAAGTAGATTACATTGCTATGCCTGCTGTATGTTTTACTGACCCTGAATTAGCTTCAGTGGGTCATACAGAAAAATCAGCTAAAGAAGCAGGTTTGGATGTGAAAGCTTCTAAATTCCCACTAGCAGGTAATGGACGTGCTTTATCATTGAATGCCACAACTGGTTTTGTCCGTTTAGTTACGACTAAAGAAGATAATGTGATTGTGGGTGCTCAAGTAGCCGGTCCAAATGCATCTGATGTTATTGCTGAATTAACTTTAGCTGTTGAAAGTGGTATGAATGCGGAAGATATCGCATTAACTATTCACTCACATCCATCGTTAGCAGAAGCTGTCATGGATGCATCTGAATTAGCCTTAGGCAAACCAATTCATATTTAACCCTTAAATAAATATCACTGCATCTAAAACTCTTCCATTTAAGCTATTTGGAAGAGTTTTTTGAGTTCTTGCTCCTCACTTCGGTTAATAGGAATGATTACAATTGACAAAAGCAGTCAATATTCGCTAGGATATAAGGGTAAAGAATAGGAGTGAAGTTATCTTGAATTCAAAATTACCGCACGATCATGGCAATACACTTGAAGAATTAGTTCAAGTAATGCCATCAACCGAAGCCTTTAATGAAGCAGCCTCGTTTTTCAATCAAATAGGCGATGGTACGCGACTAAAAATTTTTTGGATACTCTGTCATACACAAGAATGTGGCATCAATCTTGCTGCCATTATAGGAATGAGTACTGCAGCTATTTCACATCATCTAAAAAGTTTAAAATTAAAAAAATTGATCCAAGGGAAACGTATAGGTAAAGAGGTCTATTATACGAAAACAGATACACCGGTAGCTAATTTGTTGCATGAGTTTATTGACAAATATTTTGAACTTGTTAATGAAATAGCTAAATAACCAAGACTTCGATATGAGTTTTTGACTCATTCTGAAGTTCTTTTTGCACTATAGAGAACTTTTTTCGCTTGAAAGGGCTTTAATCGAAAAAAGTTTTTTCTTTATGTCATAAATAAGGTATAGTATATGTTGGAACTAGGGGGGATGAGATGGAAGGTTATTCCTTTCCAATTAATTCAGATTGGTCAACGGAAGAAATAGTAATTGTCGTTAATTTTCTCTCTAAGGTAGAAGAAGCCTATCTTGAAGGAATTAGATTGAAAGATTTTCAAACGGCTTATCTAGCTTTTAAACAAATCGTAACCAGTAAAAGTGAAGAGAAACAAATTGATCGAAATTACACGCAAGAAAGTGGCTATTCAATCTATCAAGTCGTAAAAGTAATGAAAGACCTTTTAAGTCAAAAAGCTCATTCATCTACCGTAATTAAACTATAACAGGAGGAAACAATGTTCGATTTTTTAATGCATCATCGAATTCAATCTTGGTTAGAGCTAGCAGCAGAAGAATTGCAATCTGCCTTAAATCGTGATTTAATTGTTGAGGAAAAAAAGAGTGCGAGTGATTTAGTGACAGAAATGGATAAACAAACTGAAAAATTTTTAGTCGATAAAATCCGTACTTACTATCCTGAACATAAAATTATAGGTGAAGAAGGTATCGTTGATGAAGAAGTAACCGATGTTAGTGGAATGGTCTGGATAATCGATCCGATTGATGGAACATTGAACTTTGTTAAACAAAAGAATAATTTTGGGATTATGATTGGCCTTTTTTACGATGGTCAACCCGTTGCAGGTTATATTTACGATGTTATGGCAGGTTATTTGTATACTGGAATCGTTGGAGAAGGAGCCTTTATTAATAATAAACCCATTCAACTAAAGCAATATCAATCCATTGATCAAAGTTTAGTTATGGGGAATGTTGGGATGTTTGTTAATAATATTCATAATACCCAAGCCGTTTATAAAAAGGCACTTGGTGCTAGAGCTTATGGATCAGCGGCATTGGAAGTCATCAGCGTTATTAGAGGGGAAGCATCCATTTATATTAGCCATGCCTTAAGTCCTTGGGATTTTGCAGCTGGCTACGCTATTTGTTCTTCGTTAGGTATGAAAGTGACCACCCTTGAAAACAAACCAATCAATATCCTCAAACGTTCATCTGTCATCTTTGCACACAAAGATGTACACCAAGAAGCAATTAATTTACTAAACCCGACTGAATAGGAGCATGGGATGAAAAAAAGAAATGATTTAAGAAATATTGCAATTATCGCTCACGTTGACCACGGTAAAACGACTTTGGTTAATGAATTATTAAAACAATCTGATACGTTAGATACACATACACAAATCGATGAAAGAGCTATGGATAGCAATGATATCGAAAGAGAACGCGGAATTACTATTTTAGCTAAAAATACGGCGGTTAATTATAAAGGACACCATATTAATATTCTCGATACCCCGGGGCACGCGGATTTTGGTGGTGAAGTTGAACGTATTTTAAAAATGGTTGATGGTGTTATTCTCGTCGTTGATGCGTATGAAGGAACAATGCCTCAAACACGCTTTGTGTTGAAAAAAGCCTTAGAACAAGGTTTAACACCAATCGTTGTTGTGAATAAGGTAGATAAACCATCCGCTCGTCCAGCTGAAGTGGTCGATGAAGTTTTAGAATTGCTAATTGAATTAGGTGCAGATGATGAGCAACTTGAATTCCCCGTTGTTTATGCTTCAGCTGTTAATGGGACATCTAGCTTATCTGATGATATTAATGATCAAGAAAACTCAATGGATGCCATTTTTGATACGGTTTTAAAATACATACCTGCTCCGATTGATAGTCGTGATGAACCCCTTCAATTCCAAGTATCTCTGTTAGATTACAATGATTATGTCGGAAGAATTGGGATTGGTCGTGTCTTTCGTGGGACCATTAAAGAAGGCGATCAAGTTACGTTAATTAAAGTGGATGGTAGTAAGAAAAACTTCCGTGTTAGTAAGATATTAGGCTTTTTAGGCTTAAACCGTGTGGAAGTTAAAGAAGCGATTTCTGGCGATTTAATTGCCTTATCTGGTATGGACGATATCTTCGTGGGTGAAACGGTAACGGATGTTAATCATCCCGAAGCATTGCCTGCCTTGCATATTGATGAACCTACCTTGGAAATGACTTTTTTAACCAATACATCACCTTTTGCCGGCAGAGAAGGTAAATATGTTACCTCAAGAAATCTAGAAGCACGTTTGATGCAAGAATTGCAAACGGATGTGTCATTAAAAGTTGAAGCAACCGAATCACCTGATATGTTTAAAGTATCGGGAAGAGGGGAACTACACCTTTCAATTCTCATTGAAAATATGCGTCGTGAAGGTTTTGAATTTCAAGTATCCCGTCCAAAAGTAATCTTAAAAGAAATAGATGGCAAAATGCATGAACCCTTTGAAAGAGTACAAATCGATACACCAGAGGAATATATGGGCTCCGTGATTGAATCGTTAGGCCAACGAAAAGCTGAGATGGCTGACATGGTTAATACTGGGAATGGACAAGTTAGAATGATTTTCTTAATTCCAGCGCGCGGCTTAATCGGCTTTGCGACGGAATTTATGTCTATCACACGCGGTTATGGAATCATGAATCATACCTTTGACGAGTACTTACCGGTTATTGACGGTCCGATTGGTCGTCGTCGCAATGGAACACTGGTTTCAATTGATAATGGTCAAGCAACAACCTACGGAATTATGAACTTAGAAGACCGGGGAACAATTTTTGTTGAACCTGGGACAGAAGTTTATGGTGGAATGATTGTTGGCGAGCATAACCGTGAAAATGATTTGACGGTGAATATTACGCGTGCCAAACAATTAACCAATGTGCGTTCTGCAACTAAAGATCAAACTAGCGTGATTAAGCGTCCAAGAATAATGACCTTAGAAGAATCCATTCAATTCATGGATGATGATGAATACTGTGAAGTGACTCCTCAAAGCATTCGTTTACGCAAACAAATTTTAGATAAAAGTGAACGCGAAAAAGCTAATAAAAAATTGAAAAAAGAAGATTAAAAGAACTACTTTTGATTTCTGAAGCATAGTTGCGATGCTTTAGTTAACGTATGTATGTTGTTAGTTAAGTCTAGTTCATTTTAAAATACATTAAAATTAGAATTTGAGCATTAAATTAGTAATTTGTATCGTTCTTTGATAAAGTCTAAGTATCAATCATTTTAGGAGGAAAACTAATGACTTTTGAATTACCAAAATTACCTTATGAATATGCGGCTTTAGAACCTGCTATTGATGCAGCAACTATGGAAATCCATTATACAAAACACCATAATACTTATGTTACCAAATTGAACGCTGCTGTTGAAGGTACTGAATTTGCAGATAGAACGGTCGAAGATTTAGTTACAAATTGGGCTAGTTTACCAGAAGATATCCAAACAGCTGTACGCAATAACGGTGGCGGACATTTAAACCACACCTTATTCTGGGAACAACTACAATCTCCTTCAGAAAATAATGAAATTCCAGCAACTCTAGCTAGCAAAATTGAAGCTGATTTTGGATCAGTTGATGCCTTCAAAGAAAAATTTGAAGCTGCAGCAACGGCTGTCTTTGGCTCTGGTTGGGCATGGCTGGTTCTTGATGGGGACAAATTAAGCGTAGTTTCAACGCCAAACCAAGATAATCCTGTTACCAATGGTTTAACACCCTTATTAGGATTAGATGTTTGGGAACATGCGTATTACTTAAACTACCAAAACAGACGACCTGAATATATTAGTGCCTTCTGGTCAATTGTTAATTGGGATAAAGTAGAAGAACGCCTAGGCTAATTGAAAGTTACCTAAAAGATTAGTTTTATAAGTAAAACACAAGGAACATTTCAAATATTATGTTAAGTTTTAACAGCTTAACATAAATATAGAAATGTTCTTTTTTTTATGCGGTTAATAATGCTATAATAAGAGATGAAATTTATAAAGGAGGTCTTGCTAGTTTGAGAGAAGCATTTTACTTGCCTTCTATAAGTGATATAAAACTTTATACTTCAAAAGTATGGCAACGTATCAGACCTGATTTAAATAAGGATGCCATCAAAGAAAAGTTTCAATTAATTGATTATCCCATCTTAATTATTACCTTGTTACTCATTCTGATAGGGCTCTTTTCTGTATTTAGTGCCACTATGTATATCCCAGATCCTGAAACAGGTATAAGTGATCCTTTTGGATCATTTATGACACAATATTTGTCTGTCATCATCGGATTTGTGGGACTGGGTATCTTGCTAATCTTGCCTTTTCAGCTTTTTAAAGAGATTAATTTATTGCTGGCTGTCCAGCTTATATTAGTCATTGTTTTAATTTTAACCCTTATAGTAGGGGTTATTATGGGGGGAGCAAAATCCTGGATTGAAATTGGTGGCTTTTCATTCCAACCTAGTGAATTAGCCAAAATTACGAATATCTTATTAGTTAGCTATATCGTTTCGCATTTTAAAAGCTTAAGAATTTTTTCGAGCGAAATTTTTAATAACAAGCATTCATTGATGGCGATGGTTTTATTATTTGCCACAATTGTTTTAGTCGGTTTACAACCAGATTTTGGTATGCTTATTATTATGCTAGTAACTTTAGCTTTTATTTATTTTCCCAATCATTATAGTTTTAAAACAAACGTCGTGTTTCTGAGTTTATCCATTATTTTATATGGTCTCATCATTCTATTAGCGAATAGGTATTCTGATCAATTGGTTAATTCGGGACATTATATGCTAGAACGGATTGGTTCCTTTGTTGATCCGTTTGCCTTTGAGCAAACAGCGGGGTATCAATTGATTAATGGTTATTTAGCCTTTAGTCGAGGTGGCTTCTTTGGGGTAGGACTTGGATTAGGAATAACCAAACGGGGTTCGCTGCCTGCGGGGCACACCGATTTTATCTTAGCTGTTATCGGAGAAGAAACGGGTCTGGTAGGTGTTGCTCTTGTCTTAATGTTAATTTTTGGATTAGTATTTTATCTATATCGACGAGCGGCCATGTGTCGACAAGCCTATAATCGTAATGTGATTAGTGGAATTGCTTCTTTATTTTTAATCCAAACATTAGTAAATGTAGGTGGGATTTCAGGCTTGATACCTTTGACAGGTGTGACTTTGCCTTTTATTAGTTCAGGTGGTACAAGTATGATTGTTAGTTTAATTGCCATTGGAATTGCAGAGATATTTATTATTGATGATAAGCGCGTGGTGGCTTCATATCAGACTTTAAGTGTGATAAAAGGGGAAGGAGGAAGTTAGATGGATTTTGAAATGGTTGAACGTCAAGCTCTAATTATATGGGTTTATACGTTAAAACATGTTAAAAATTTACGCAAGTATGGTTATATTCATTATACAAGTAAAAAATCGAAATACATTGTTATGTACGTTGATAAGCAACAAGCGCCTTCGGTTATTAAGCAATTGAATCAGCTGCATTTTATTCGTCAAGTGGATGTTTCCCATCGTGATGAGATTGATATGACATTTAAAGACGCCATTCCTAATCGTATTGACCCCAATCAACGAAAAGAAGTGGAGACACAATCGGAAGATTTCCTTCATAATTTAGCGCAATCCTTAGAAATATCAAAAAAACAGTCACATAAAGAGGAAACCGTATGAGGGTGGTAGCTGGTATCTATGGTAGCCGGCGTTTGAAGGCTGTTCCAGGTGAAAATACGCGTCCGACAACGGATAAGATTAAAGAAAGTGTCTTTAATATGTTGGGGGGGTATTTTGAAGGAGGCGTTTGCTTAGATTTTTATGGTGGAAGTGGAGCCATGGCAATCGAAGCCGTCTCACGTGGTATGGATCAAGCGATTATTACGGAAATGTATCGTCCAGCGATTCAAACGATTGAAGCCAACATCGCTCAATTAGAGGCAGAAGACAACTTTATCATCTTAAAGGGGAACAATCGTCAATCCTTAAATAAATACCTGGTTAAAAATGCTAGCATACGTTTCGATTTGATTATTTTAGATCCACCTTATGCCAAAGCAGCCATTGTAGATGATATTGAATGGTTGGAGCAACACGCTTTAATCGCTAACCATGCTCGAATTATTTGCGAAACTGATCATCATTTCGATTTACCTATGGAAATTAGGCAATTAAAACAAGTAAAACAGAAAATTTATGGGCAAACGAAGATTACCATCTATGAAAGAGGCTGAGTAATGAACAATAAGACAAGGATAGGCATATTTGCTGGTAGTTTTGATCCTTTAACGAATGGACATTTTGATTTAATTAAGCGAAGTTCAAAAATTTTTGATCAAGTCATAGTACTGATTGCCGTTAATACAAGCAAAACGGCTTTGTTTACTGCTTTAGAACGCTTTGCACTTATTGAAGCAGTAATTAAAGATATCGCGAATGTGAAAGTAGATGTTTTAGAAGATGATTTAGTTGCCAATTACTTTAAAAAAGTGAATGGAACAGCAATGATACGGGGCTTGCGTAATTCGCAAGATTATGAGTATGAAAGTAACATTGATATTATTAATAAAAAGCAAAATGATGAGCTTGATACGGTCTTATTGTATGCCGATAATCAATATCGTTATTTAAGTTCGAGTTTAATTAAGGAAATTGCAACTTTTCATGGTGACATTAGTGAGATGGTTCCAGAAGAAGTTGAACAAGCGATGAAAGTTAAGTATAACTATCCAAAGTAAGACATAACATGTGTTAAATCCGTTGTATGCATAAAACCGTCAGCATCTCATTGAATGATGAGATGCTGACGGTTTTCTTGTGTGATAAACTAATTCGTTAATCGCTCTTTAGGGATTTGTTTAAGGCCGTTTTCATCTAGCTCATAAATTGTTTGAAAAACATTTTTGAGGAATGAACGATCATGTGAAATCGCAATGATGGTACCTGGAAAATCAATAAACAACTCCTGTAATTGATTTTGCGATAAGGGCGAGAAATTACGCGTTGGTTCATCGAGTAAGAGAACATTATGTCCACCTAAATCAAATTGCAATAACAATAATTTTGCACGCTGACCACCAGATAATTGTTGAATCGGTTGATGCATCTCATCTTGGGTAAAACGCATGCTACCTAAGTAAGTCATGATTTGTGTTTTTTCGTCAGCTGAATAATCGTGTTGTAAGAAGGTGATAGGCGTTTCTTCTTTTGCAAGTAATTCGTAATAATCTTGTGGGAAATAACCGACTTTAATATCTGTTCGCTCTCGTAACGCTTGCCATATTTGTTTTAATAAGGTACTTTTACCGATACCATTGGCACCAATTATACCTACTTTTTCGGGGGCTTTTATCGAAAAATCGACTTTTTCAATGAGTAATTTATCGCCTTGATAGATAGGTTGGTTGACCCAATGTAAAATTTGTTTGTTTTGTGGCAAGGGTAAGACATTAGAAAAACGAATATTAATCGCATCTTCCTGAATGGGCATTTCTTCAAACGATTCGGTTTCTTTTTCAAAGCGTTTACCTATTGATTTTACAGCATGCATTTTCTTTTTCAAGAGCCGTCCACCTGCAGGGTCCTGTCTAGTAATTGTCTCTTGTTGATGCTCAACGGTTTGTTCAATTTGCCGGTATTTTTCCATACGTTTTTGATGTTCTGAGCGTTGGTTAATGGCCAACTTGGTTTGGCGTTGGAATTGGGCTTGCCGTTGGGCGACATATTCATCATAGCTTAAATGAACCACGGTATTTTTAGCAATGGTTTTGTGCTGTAACAACTCTAAGTGAATAATCCCGTTGGCTGTTTTAGATAATAATTCAGTGTCATGTGAAATATATAAGATAGTCGCTTGACTGTGTTTGATAAAGCGTTCTAACCATAAAATAGCCGCAATATCTAAGTCATTAGAAGGTTCATCTAATAATAACAAGTCCGCTTCTAAACTCAACATTTTCAGTAATTGTATTTTTAGTTTTTCACCGCCGGATAGTGTTTTTAACAATTGCTGACTATTCAATTGTTCACTAGCTATATTCAATTGGTTAGCATATTGAAAGAGCAAATTATAATCAAAATATTCATCTGTTTGATAGCTATAGATATAGTCTTCAACCGATAAATCTTCTAATTCAGTTGGCAGTGACTGAGGTAAATAAGCTAAGCGGCTAAATTGATTAATGATAGTGCCTTCAATCAGAAAATGATTCTCCAAAGACGGATCACGCATGATCCATTTCAAAAGGGTTGATTTCCCATTGCCTTCTTCACCGATAATTGCTATTTTATCTCCAGGATTGATGACAAACGTTAAATCGTCAATAATAGGGGCTAAGCTTCTGTTATGTGAAATTGATAAATGATTGATTTGTAACATAAAATCTTCCTCCAGTAAAAAAAGAGACTAAGCTACATTTCGCTTAGTCTCTTCTTGAATAGAAATTCAAAAAACACCTATTGTTTTTTGAAACTTCAAGCTTTAATCTAAAAAAGACCGCACGAAATTAGCTCTTATTGGAACTTATTTCGACTGCTGATATTTTTTAGATTAAATACATCCTCACACAACCTTTCTTAATGAATCTACTATACCAAAATTTATAAAAAAATAAAAGTGGAATCCGCCTTAAAAAGTGTATTTATAAGTAGAGACTTTTTTAAAGGAGGTTGATCCATGAATAAGCATGGATGGGTAAAAAATAAGGTATTTATTGGTTTGGGCATAGGGGTATTCTTGGTCGTTATTTTAAGTGGCATGTTTTATCTTTCTAATCAGTCAAATCAGGTGTTTGTTCTTGAAGATTTTACTGATAGGGATGAAGCGGTGGCTGTTATTGAATCACACGTAGAGATAGTGGACACAGAAAGTACGGACACCTTGATTTATGTCGATATTAAGGGAGCAGTTAGTTATCCCAATATGTATGCTTTGCCACAAGGCAGCCGTTTATTTGATTTAATCGAAAAAGCGGGAGGTTTCTTGCCAGACGCCCTGACCAATCAGGTTAATTTAGCCCAATTGTTAGACGATCAGATGATGATTTATATTTATCGTGAATCAGAGTTAACCTCTGAATCGTTATTGGACAGTCAAATGCAGACACAAACCATTCAGCCATTAATGATTGTTGGACCAGACACACCAGCCGATGATGGTTTAATTAATATCAATAGCGCTTCTCAAATTGAACTTGAAAGTTTACCTAATATTGGTCCCAAAAAAGCTGAAGCTATTATTCAATATCGAACCCAAAATGGCTCTTTTCAAACGATTGAAGAAATACTAAATGTAAGTGGTATTGGAAGTAAGACATTTGAACAATTACAAGATTTAATCAAGGTATCTGAATGAATACGAACAGCATGAAACAATTACAATTCCATTGGACGTTCTTATTTCTGTTTGTTTTCGCAACGCTTCAATTATTCAATGAAATCAATAGCTTAACTGTTTTTCTGTGGTTAGCCATCTTTGGGAGATTAGTTTTACTTAAAAAGCGGGAGCTCTGGATTCTGTGTGCCATTTGTTTGCTTGGATTATTTGGACTTCTTATGTATCAATCAAACACCAAGGATCAATTAGCTATTTTTGTTCAAGCCGGTGAAACAGTCCGTTTAAACATCACCATTAATCCTTTAGATATTAATGATCAACCTAATTATTTATCGACAAAAGGGCGGCTAAAAAACGGTGAGATGATCGATGTCATTTATTTTCATCAAGGCGATTTTGTGCTTACTGAAGAAACCTTAGAACAACAAACAGAGTGGGTCGTTGAAGGTGTTATCTCGCGTCCTAGCCCTAATCGCAATTTTCATGTCTTTAGCTATGCGGATTATTTAGCAGCACTTGATATTTATTGGCAATTAGAGATTCAAACGGTGCAAAGCATCCAAAAGAGCAGCCATTTTTCGAGTGGGTTTAAAAACTTCCAAGCCGCTTTACTTCAGCCAATGAAAAAGGGGGAGGCTAATGCATGGGTCGCTCTACATAATAAAATATTGTGGAATTTACAATCGGAGTATTATCGTGATCAACGTTCACAGTTCGTTAGTTGGGGGATAATTCATTATTTTGCGGTGTCAGGCTTACATATACATATTATCATTCGGTTGCTGCGTTATCTTTTACTAAGAGTGGGCGTTATCCATGAATGGCTTCAAAAAATAATTATTTTCATTTTATGCTTATATGGTTCTTTAATCGGTTGGCCTGTGGGTGTTATTCGTGCCATTAGTGTCTACGTGTTCCGGCAGGCGGTTTATCGCTTTAATTGGAAAATTAGTTCTTTAGATTGTTTAGGAATAGTAGGAACACTCTTATTGCTGGTTAATCCCAAGTACGTACAATCGTTGAGTTTTGTTTTAAGCTTCCTAATGACCTATATTGTGCATTTTACCGTAAGCAATGCCAACAATAAAGCAAAATTAAGTCTGTCGTTTTATATAACCTTTGCTTGTTTACTTTTTTCTTGGCCCATCATTTTAAATCAGCATTTTGAATGGAATAGCCTACAAATAGTCATTAGTATGTTTTTTGGCCTATTTTTCGAAAAAATAATCATGCCGGTTGCTTTTTTTACAACTTCCTTATTTATCTTGCCTTTAAATAATATACGCCTGCAGCTTTTTAATGGGATTGAATGGCTGTATTTAACCATCATGCTCCCAATCACCCATACCCCTATATTTAACCACTTTATCTTTAAAACGGGCTATTTATCTAATACGCGCCAATCATTGTTGTGGTTAGCCGCTTTGGCATGGATGACAGAATCTAAGCGAAGTTTAAAAAAAGCGATCATAATAGTTAGCACCATTTATCTAATCGTCATTTTTTGTTGGCCTTATTTGTCTATTTGCTCCACATTAACGGTCATCGATGTGGGTCAAGGGGATGCTTTATTATATCAACCCGCTTTTAGCAATCAGCATTGGTTAATTGATACAGGCGGTCGTATGGACTGGGAAAAGAAAGACGATCCCATTCCGGTCGATTTGGAATATGCACACAATAATATCATTCCTGCTTTAAAAGCACTCGGAGTTCAACAAATAGATGGCTTAATTTTAAGTCATCCGGATGTTGATCACATGGGAAGTTTGTATACACTCGTCGATTATTTTCCAGTTAAACAATATATTATCTCTGAATATATCGAACATTCACAACTGTGGAAATCTTTTTTAAATAAAAACCCCAAAAACATCGATAAGTTATGGGTATTAAAACAAGGGGAAAAACTAAGTTTTGGAGCGCTTGATATTTATTCGTTAGCGAATCGTCAGCTAATGTATGATGATGATGCATCAAATAATTCGTCTTTGATTGTGCATATCACACTGGGAGATAGTCATTTCTTAAATGTAGGTGATATTAATCAAGCAACCGAATTAATTTTAATTGAACAATTACCTCAACTGAAGGCAACCTTTTTAAAGCTAAGCCATCATGGATCTAGAAACAGTACAGATCCGCAATTTATTCAACATTTACAACCTCAATTAGCGATTATATCCGCAGGCGTTGATAATCGTTATAATCATCCCCATCCCGAAGTCCTAGCTATTTTGCAAGACAATCAAATTAATTATTTAAATATGCAAAAGACAGGTGCTATTCAAATCACTTATGATATCATTTATGGCTTACGTCTATCTACAGCTATCAAAAGCAAATAATTTTTCTAAATAATGATTTTTATTTATTCTTAGATGCTATCTTATGTTAAAATAATGATAGAGAAATTAGCAAATATATTTATTAGGAAGGTGTGAGTAAATTGATTCGGGATGTTGAAATCAATGACGCAGTCTGGATTCATGAGTTGAATAGTTTTGAATTAGGTTTTCGAGCCGACTATACGTTTACCAAAGAACGTTTGGCACATCTATTGAGTAAACCAGAACAACATTTTATTCAAGGATATGAGCATAACGGCAAATTGGTTGGTTATATACATGCGCAATTATATGAAACCTTATATGATAAACCTTTAGCGAATATCTTAGCCTTAGTTGTGTCAGAAGACAACCAAGGGTTGGGAATAGGTCGGCTACTAATTGAAGCCTTATACGGGTCAGCTAAAGAAAAGGGTTTAGCTGGTATTCGCATAAACTCAGGTTTATATAGAGAAAATGCTCATCAATATTATGAATATATGGGTTTTACCAAAGCCGAAAATCAAATGAGGTATTTAAAACTATTCGATGACACACAACAATAGATTATCCATAACAGCATCTACCTTAAAATGGATCGCTATGCTAACGATGATAATTGACCACATAGGTGCTATATTAATAGAACCCTTAAGTTTGACATCTTTTCTAGGCTTTAATCACTGGGAGACCGTTTATCTTGTTTGTCGCTTAATTGGTCGTTTAGCCTTTCCGATTTTCGCCTTCCTAATTGTTGAAGGTTATAGCCACACCCACAATTTTAATAAATATCTCCTTCGTTTAATTAGTTTAGCTCTACTATCGGAAATTCCCTTTGATTTAGCATTTAATCAGAGTTGGTTTGATATGAGTTATCAGAATATTTTCTTCACCTTGAGTTTAGGTCTCATAGCGATTTGGAGTAGTGATAGGTGGGACAATCAATTTTTAGGTACTTTATTTCCCCTAGGGATTATTTTTATGGCCGAATGGCTTCAAGTGGATTATGGAGCCTATGGCGTGTTTTTCATTTATATTCTCTATGTGTTACGGGATAAACGTTTGTATCAATGTATTGCCGGTGCCGTGCTGGGATTTTTACAACTAACAGCCTCGCTGTCATTTATCTTAATTTATTTTTATAATGGACAAAAAGGGAGAGCAAATTTTCGTTGGATGTATGTCATCTATCCAGTCCATTTAGTGATCCTTATTTTTATACGCCATGGATTATTTGCTTATATCTATTAACTTTTTCAACGTCCTTCACTTTCTGCATATTAAAAAATGGTTGAACCAACGACAGTCAAATAGGGGGAAGGCGTCATTGACGCTTTCCCCCTATATTGGCGCTTAACTTTTAGTCATTACGCATCTTCCGTATCACTAATTTTGACAATTGTTCGACCTAAATGGCGGCCTTCATGTAAAGCGTCAAAGGTCTCACTAATATTTTCAAGATTGGTTTCTTGAAAATGAACTAAATCACTGACGTTCCATTCATTGGCAATTTTGCCCCAAATCTTAATTTTTTCATCTAAGGGTGCATTGACAACCGAAATACCAATGAGATGGACACCTCTTAAAATCATCGGTAAAACCGTAGCAGGGAAATCATTGCCCCCAGCATTGCCACATAATGTCATTTTGCCATTTTCATGAATATAGGTCATTGCTTGGGCTGCCACTTCACCCCCAACGGTATCAATCACATAATGGTATAAACGCTTATTCAAAGGTTTATTGTTTGAGAGAAGCTCACTGGCTTGTAAAATATGGTGTGCACCCAGCTCCTTGGCAACATCCACTTGATAATCTTTTCTTACAAGGGCTGTCACATTTGTATATCCCGCTTTAATCAACATTTGAACGGCAATACTACCGACGCCACCGGTTGAACCCGTCACTAAGATGGATGGGTTATCAGCGGAACTCATCCCTAAGCTTTCTAAAGCTTCAATACTGGCTGCTGCTGTATAGCCTGCAACACCATATAATTCCGCATCTTTTAAACTAAATCCATCAGGTAAAGGTATAACACTATCAGCGTTAACGCGTGCATACTCGGCATATCCACCGGTATGACTCACTCCAATTTCATCACTCATAGCAATCACTTTTTGACCAACACTGAGTCGTTCATCTTGTGATTCAACGACTATCCCACTTAAATCAATCCCAGGAATCATCGGATATTTTCTAATAACACCACCGTTTTTTTGAACAGCCAACATATCTTTATAGTTTACCGATGAGTAGCTCACTTTGATTAAAACCTCGCCCGGGGATAGATCATCTAAGGTCGTGTTCTCTAGCTGAAACTCAATTCGATCATCTACTTCACGGACAATAATCGCTTTAAATGTCTCCAAGTAAAAACCTTCTTTCTAATTTGATTTTCTTATTTAGATTTATTTTAGCATATTTACCTTAAAAATAATCTAATATTTAAATCGCAAGGAGAATAAACGGAAACAATCATGTATAATAGAGAAATAAAAACTATCAATTGCATGAAAGGAAAAAAGATGGAAACAATTAATTTGCTTTTTTCTGTGGATGATAATTATGTAACTCAATTAGAGACGGTCCTTTTATCCATTAGAACACATACGCCAACACCACCGATTGATGTTTATGTTCTTCAAAAGCAGGCGTTAAACTATAATTCAAAGTTAGAGGCTTTTTGTCAGAAATTAGAAATGAATTATTTTCCGGTTGTTATAGGTGATACAGCTTTTAGCAAGGCACCTGTTACGGATAGATGGCCAGAATCGATTTATTATCGTTTACTTGCACACGACTATTTACCTGAAGATTTAAGTTCGATTATTTATTTTGACGCTGATATTTTAGTGATTAATAGTATTCTTCCGCTGACTGAACTTGACATGACGGATTATTTGTATGCAGCAGCTAGTCATAAACAACTGACTGAGTTGACCAATTATGTCAATCGCATTCGTTTAAATACCTATGATGCGGAAGGTTATTATAACTCCGGTATTTTAGTGATGAATTTGGATAATATACGTCAGCATGTTAAGGCAGAAGACATATTTACTTATATAAGTGAAAATCGGCTTAAATTATTTTTACCAGATCAGGATGTCTTAAATGCATTATATTCGGATCGAATCTTATCCATTCCGGATGAGGTATATAATTTTGATGCCAGACGTCAATTGATTTACGAATTGATTAGTGAAGGTGAATGGACCATGGATTGGGTGATTGATCACACCATTGTTTTGCATTTTTGTGGAAAAGATAAACCTTGGCATACACCATTTCGTAATCAATTTAGTGCTTTATACAAACATTATCAACGTAGAGCCAAATTGCTATCAACTAGTAACAAAATGTGGAATGAAAAATAAACCATTATTAACACTTCAAAGCGTGCTTTTAGCTGTTTTGAGGTGTTAATTTTTTTCAAATAAGATTTGACATATTCAAGTAAGCATGATAATATTATTACGAATTCGAAATATATTTTTTTAAATACAAATCATTTCGAAATCGAAACAAAAAGAAAGGAGTCGTGACATGGATAGACAAGAGGAAGCATTAAAAGCTTTTATTGGTTTGAAGAGAACGCAAGATTTGTTTGATACAATTCTTAAAAAAGACGTCACTCAACATGGCTTAACCTTAAATGAATTTGCTGTTTTAGAGTTGTTGTATCATCGTGGCGAGCAAGCTGTCCAAAAGATTAAGGAACGAATCCTTATTGCTAGCAGTAGTACGACCTATGTCATCGATCGTTTGTGTTCAAAAGGATATGTCACAAGAAGACCTGATCAAGTCGATAAACGTGTGATTTATGTTAATTTAACGGAATCAGGGCATTCACTCATTGAATCAATGTTTCCTGAACATGCTGAATTGATTGAATCATTATTTAGTCAGCTAACAACAGAAGAAATACATGTATTAAGAGAAAATCTAAAACTTATTAGTCAAACAATTAGAGAAAATTTAAACCCAGTAGAAAATGAGGAGAAATAAAATATGAATTATCCATTATTAGGTATCCACCATGTAACAGCCGTAACAAGTAGTGCTGAAAAGAACTATGACTTTTTTACCAATGTATTAGGCATGCGTTTAGTTAAGAAAACCGTTAACCAAGATGATATTAGAACATACCATACTTTTTTTGCAGATGATAAAGGAAGTCCAGGAACGGACATGACCTTCTTTGATTTTCCAGGTTATAATAAAGGTACACGAGGAACAAATTCAATTACACGAACAGGTTTTAGAGTACCAAATGATGCCGCTTTAGACTACTATTTAGCGCGCTTTGCTGAATTTGATGTGAAAAATGATGGTATCCAAACGCTTTTTGGTAAAAAAGTTTTACCTTTTGAAGATTTTGATGGCCAACGTTATCAACTAGTTTCCGATGAAAACAATACAGGTGTTGCCCCAGGTATACCTTGGCAAAATGGCCCTGTACCAACTGATAAAGCCATCTATGGTCTAGGTCCGATTGAGATAACCGTATCTTACTTTGATGAGTTTAAACAATTAATGGAAGAAATTTACCAAATGCGATTAGTAGAAGACCATGAAGAGGTTGCTTTATTTGAAGTCGGTGAAGGCGGAAATGGAGGACAAATGATTTTAAGAAAAGATGATAAGTCTGAACTTGCCTACCCTGGCTATGGTGAAGTACACCATGTATCTTTTAGAGTCGCCGACCATGAAGCTATTAAAGCTTGGGAAGCTAAGTATAATACGTTACAATTAAGACATTCTGGTTGGGTAGATCGCTTCTATTTTGAGGCATTGTATGCGCGAATTGGGCATATTCTTATCGAGATTTCAACAGATGGTCCTGGTTTTATGGGGGATGAACCTTATGAAACATTAGGTGAAAGTTTATCCTTACCGCCATTTTTAGAATCTGAAAGAGAACAAATAGAAGCCACTGTAAGACCGTTTGATACGACTAGAAGTAAATAAGCGATATTTATTTGAAGGATAAAAGGAGCGTTACCATGTTATCTATCAATCCAAATGATTTAAGTGAAAGAGAAAATTATAAGTTTTTAATTGGATCGATTGTTCCGCGTCCAATAGCGCTTATAACGACTCAATCGAAAGAAGGTGTTGTTAATATTGCTCCTTTTAGCTTTTTTAATATTGTGACGTCCAATCCGCCTATATTAGCGGTTGGTTTTCAAAGGAAGAAAGGACAACTAAAAGATACGGCTAGAAACATTTTTGACAACAAACAAGCCGTCATCCATATCGTAGATAGTTTTAATGTGGAAGATGCCAACCAAACAGCCGCTAATTTAGGTATTGATGAGAGTGAATTAGAAAAAACCCATTTTCATTTAATTCCTTCAACACTGGTTGATGTTCCAGCCATCAAAGAATCACAAATTCGTTTTGAGGTAAGTTTATATGACTCTATTTCAATCGAGAATAATCAAGAAAAGACCAGTGACTTGTTACTACTTAAAGTCCTTCAATACCATATAAATGAAGCTATTTATGAAAACGGCCGGATTAATCCGTCGCAACTAAATCCCATCGCGCGTATGGCGGGGCATGATTATAGTGAATTAGGGCGTTTGTTTACCATACCAAGACCAGATTAAGGAGATGCTATGAAACATATATATCAAAAAGGATTCGATCAAGTAGGCTTTACTTTTGTATTATTACATGGGACGGGGAGTAATGAAGTTGACATTTTACCTTTAGCCGATAGCTTTGATCAGACGTTTAATGTCCTAAGTATTCGTGGCAATGTCAATGAAAATGGTGCTTTACGTTACTTTAGACGCTTAAAGGAAGGCGTTTATGATGAAGACGATTTGCATCTGCGTGGGGAAGAACTGTTAACTTTTATTATTGAAGCCTCGCAAACATATGCTTTTGATATTGACAAAGTTGTTTTACTAGGCTTTTCAAACGGCTCAAATATTGCCATTAATATGTTATTGAGAGACGATAACCCCTTTAAATATGCTATGCTATTAGCCCCTATGTACCCATTAGAACCAGAGAATTTAAAAGAACAACCCATGCTAAAAGTTTTTCTCTCCATGGGTAAACATGATCCCATTGTTAGTCTTGATGATTCTAAACATGTCATTGATTTGTTTGAGGCTAGAAAAGCGCAAGTTGTCCAATCGTGGACAAACAGTCACGAAGTTAGTGCACAAACAATCATTGATGGTCGAAAATGGCTAAATGAAATAAAAAATAATTAATCCTTAATTTAAAATAATCCGGACATTCAATGTTCGGATTTTTTACATCCATTTTTCTTATAAAAATTCTGATAAACTTTGAATTTTAAATAAATATCTCACATAAATAATTAGTATTTTTTGTTAAATGATGATAATATTAGATACGTAAAATAGTAATAGAATTCAACGATGAATTATTTGAAGAGGAGAAAGAAGAATGTTAAAAATCTCGATGGTTTTGTTGCTGGCCTTTCTCATTGGAGGCTGTCAAAAAGAAGAAGAAGTTCAACAATTAACCATAGAACCAGTAGAAATACTGGATAATCAGCCGACAACAGTGAATGAACAAAATGATACCCAGGGTGAATTATGGGGTTATCAACCGAGACAGCCTTGGACGCAAATTGATTATGCGACCTTAAATGAAGATGGTTTTGCCTATGAAATATATGATGATCCTGATATTTCATCTGAGATACTCACCTTAAATGAAGCATCCGACAGTAGAGTATTGTTTTTTACTTTTGATGATGCCCCTCAAGAACCAGATTCTTATGCCTTAGAAATAGCCCAAACGTTAAAGGCACATGATGTGAATGCAGTCTTTTTAGTCAATGGGATGTATTTAAAATCAGATAAAGGGAGAGAAATAACCAGACAAGTTCATGAAATGGGATTTGAAATTGGTAATCATACGACGACGCATCCTTTTCTACATGAATTAAGTTACGATGAGCAGTATTCAGAATTACTGATTACCAATGAACTGATTGAAGAAATTACGCAAGACCGCGTTCGTTGGTTTAGACCCCCTTTTGGTTCGTATAATTTGGATACCGTACATGCTGCCAATGAATTAGGCTTGCAATTGATTACATGGACCTTTGGTTATGATTGGATGGATGAATACCTCGAAAGTACTGCCCTGACGCATATTTCTTTAACAACTGACCATTTAAAAGCAGGGGCTAATGTATTGATGCATGATCGACCATGGACATTAAAGGCACTTCCTCAAATCATTCAAGGTTATCGTCAACAAGGCTATCATATCGTCGATCCTTACATTATTAAACATCAAAAAAATAGCACCATCGTTCATGGGTCTAATTGATAATGAGAAAATGATTAAATTGATTTGACAATGATTAATTTTTGAGCTATGATATTCTCATCTAAATGAATTAAGAGGTGTTTGAATGTATACCATTCAATATAAATCACAATTTGAATCATTATTAAGCCTTAGCATATTAAGATAGCATTTGCAGCTATCCAATTAAAGTAGATGCAAATGCGAGCAAATTTTTGCAATTTGTATCTATGAGTGCTAAGTCTTTTGACATGCCTGCATAGATTATATAAATCTAATTAGGCGATGTCTTATTACGATAAAAATTTAGTTTATTTGACTATTTATCGGATTAGATTTCTATCTAATCCGATTTTTTTATTTCAACTTTCTTACTCATTGGATAAAAAATTTATTGGAGGAATTCTCATGAAAATTAGAAAATTTGGTATCACTATGTTAACGGCTTTGTCACTAGTACCTTTATCGTTAAGTAGTCAATCGATTGCTGCTCAAGAAACTATTAAAATCGGTAGTAATTATGAGTTATCAGGTGACGCTGCTTCTTATGGTCAAGCAATGGAGAATGCACTCCAATTAGCTGTTAAGAAAGCCAATGAAGAAGGTTGGATGTTTGATGGTTCAACGGTTGAAGTTGTTTCGCTAGATAATACCTCGGATATTACTGAATCAGCATCCATTGCGCAGCGTTTAGTAAGTGAAAATGTGGTCGGTATTGTTGGGCCAGCCTTGACAGGGACATCTCAAGCCCAGATTCCGATTATTACGGAAGCTCAAATACCCGTGATTTTGCCAGCGGCAACTAATGATGGGATTACATTGGATGAGGCAGGGAATGTTTTAGAATATCTCTTTAGAGTATGTTTTGAAAATTCAGTGCAAGGGGAAGCTGCCGCCATTTTTGCGGTGGAAAATCTAGGTAGTCAAAAAGCTGTTATTATTAGTGACTATGCTGCCGATTATTCAATTGGACTAGCAGATGCCTTTAAAGGCAAGTTTGAAGAATTAGGCGGTGAAGTCGTTATTGAAGAATCTTTCCAAACGGGTGATACCGATTATACATCTGTCTTAACATCTTTAATTACAGCAGATTATGATGCGATTTATATTCCTAGCTATTATACGGAGGGTGGCCTTATTATTAAACAAGCGCGTGAACTAGGCATTACAGCGCCAATTTTATCAGGAGATGGATTTGCTAGTCCTACCTTAGTTGAATTGGCAGGGGCTGAGAATGCGAATGATATTTATTATACGTCACATTTTTCTTCTGCAACGGAAGATCCATATGCACAAGAATTCTTAGCTGACTACGAAGAAATGTTTGGACGTGAAGCCGATGGTTTCGCAGCTTTAGGTTATGATGCGGCAACTTTGCTATTAGATGCCATTAATCGTGCTGAATCGACTGATCCACAAGCGATAACCGATGCTATTGCTGCAACCGTTGATTTTCAAGGGGTAACAGGTACTTTTACAATCAATGAAAAGCATGACCCGATTAAGCCTGCGACAATGATTGAATTACAAAACGGTGAAATTGTATCTGCCATACGAGTCGGAGAATAAATCTAACCTCAACTCAATGAATCAAAAACCGTAAGCTTTGCTCAATGAATGAGGGGCTTACGGTTTTTCGGTTATCAAGGAATATGTCAAAAAAGTTAAAATTAAGTGAACATTGTCATACTTATTTGAATAAGTTGAAATATTTAGTTACTATATAATATGTAACCTATTCAATAAATCAAAAAGAGGTAAGATGATGCGAAAAAAAATTCCCCTTAGTTTTTACGTTAAATTAATTTTTATAGTAGTCGTCTTTCTGTTTACATATGTATCCCATCAATCGTTTATTGATACGACCTTGGCCGACAATTCACTGACAAGCTATGAGTCGTTTGCTAAGATTATGCAAGAGGTTTTAGGCTTTCAACAGCGAACAGAACCCGTTATTCCGAATCAGGTCGTTTCAAATAGTGAAATCGATCATTCATCACCCAGGGAAATTGATGAAACCATCCTTTCATTACCCAATTATACACTTGCGACTGAAAAAGCCGAGACATTTAATGCCAATTTAGACTTAGTCGGTTTAAATGAGGCTTTTACTAATAAAATAAATGAACAACGTAGTCAATTAAGTTGGAATTTAATGGAAGTTGGCAATCATTTAGCCCAAGGAACCAATCAAAGAGCTTTTGACTTAAGTCATTATCATTATTTAAGTCCTTACACAACAAACGGCGATGACTTTCGTTCATTGTTTCCTGAGATTGAGAATAATCAATATCGCTTAGGCGAAAATTTATATGAGTTATATATTTCCTCTAGTGATATTCATTTGGATACCTGGTCAAATCCACAAATTTTAGCCAATTATTTAGTGGAAGTGTTTGAACAAAGCAGTACCAGTGAATTATATCAAAATTATCAAAGTCAATATATTTCGATTCATGCCGAAGCCAGTGACTTTAATATTGAAAATGCGTCTTATGTGAGGTTGGTTGTGGTATTAATATTGGATACGCAAATGGGAGGATAAGAAATGCCAAAAAATAAGCTTTTAAAAACAACGGCTAAAATTGCAAAGACTTTGACAATCAGCGGCCTTGCTTATCATTTTTGGTATCAAAAAAACGCTAATCTTATTCGAACGAACCCTGGTGAAATCGAATTGCCGAATGAAGAACCCATTCCTTTGGATTGGGTAGACAGTCAACATTATGGCGAGGCTATGGAACAAAAGGTGAAACCATACATTGAAAAGTATCGTAAACAACAGGTGCTTCCGCTTAACGCATACCCGATTGCGATTGATACTTACCAATTACCTAATCCCGACCAAACATTGCTTATTGTCCACGGATTTAATGAATACAAAGAAAAATTCCATGAATTAATCTATTATTTCCTCCAAGCCAATATTCAAGTCGTTGTTTATGATCAAAGAGGGCATGGCTTTTCAAAAATCGATGAAAACCAAACCCAAATAAATATCAAGGATTTTAACGAGTATGTTGTTGATTTAAACCATATAATCCATCAAATCGTTTTACCCATGTCCCAAAACAATCCGCTTATTTTATTTGGACACTCTATGGGCGGCGCTGTCGTAACGTCATACTTAATTAAAGAAGAACCAACTATCGTGGATGCTGTTGTGCTTAATGCACCCATGATTGAAATTGAAACAGGTAAGTACCCTCAGTCCTTGTCCCATTTAGTGAGTCATCTAATGAGTCAAACACCCTTTGGGAACTTATATATTCCAACAACTGAAGCTTATGATCCCCAAATTCATACGCTTTTTAATGCAGATAATGATTTGACCCATTATCCGGTTCGAAATGAATATACCCATTATTTAAATAATTCGCTTCATAAAATTCCAACCCGAGGAGGAAGTTACCATTGGTTGGCCACTTCACTAAGTCATTTGTGGGAAATACGTAAGCCAGAAAATATTAAAAAAATAAAACAAGCGGTTTTACTGTTTAGAGCAGAAGACGATGTCATTGTCGGAGCAGAAGGGATATTTACCTTGAATCAATACCTTCCAAAGGTGACACCTATTTTCGTACCTAACAGCAAGCATGAAATTTTTCAAGAAAACGATCAAATTGTGCAAGCTTATATTAGCCAAATCATCAAATTTATCCGCGAAACAACACAAAAACCGAACGTTTGAATTCCTTTAAACGTTCGGTTTTTGTTTATTTTAGATGTTATTTTTTAGTTAGGCATGTTCAAAACCAACAATCATGCCATTACGTTGCGCGTAATAGGTACACAATCCACTCATTTTAATGAGATTAATATTAGCCGATGGGAATTCGGACTTTATTTTATCAACTAAAGTATGCGCAACATCGATAGATGTATTATATGAAATCTCTACTTTACCGCCTTGATAATTATTATCTTTCATGGCTTGTAATAAGGTATTCAGAGCACGTTTTAGTCCTCTAGACTTATGGGCTAATTCTATCAAACCATCATCGCTTCTTTTTCCAATCAGACGAATATCTAGTAAACCAATCATTTGACCCACAATTTTACTGACACGACCATTTTTTACCAGATTATCAACGGATTCTAAAACGAAGTTAACATTCGTTTTTTCATGATAAGCTTTGACTTGTTCAACTAAAGCATTAAATTCAAGTCCTTGATTAGCTAACTCAACCGCTTTTCGAACCAGTAAGTTCATTTCGGAGCCTGCTGTAAATGTATCGAAAATAAAAACATTTGCTTCTGGATGGCTCTCAAGTAGGATTTCACGGCCTAATGAAGCACTATTGTAACTGCCTGATAAATTACTCGAAAGTGTAAAACAGATAACATTTTCAGCCCCTTCAAAAGTCGAAGCATAAGCATTTGGAGCCGGACAAGCACTTGATGAAGCTTTTTTTTCTGTTTCAGAGGCAGTTAGCAAAGCCTCTAAATCAATATTTTCATCATCTATGTAAATTTCATTTGCAATGTTGATCATCAATGGAACAACTTCAAAGGAGACATCCTCATTTAAATTATCAATGTGTCTGATATCAGATCCTGAATCAGTAACTATTTTCCATTTCATATATTTACCCCCATTTTTATATTCACTTTTAGTATAGTAAAAAAATCGCTTTAAATCAAACATAGCTGATTATTGATAAATTAAATAGATTAGTATGATTATTTTGTGAATTCATCGTTTATTGTTGATAAAAGTAGCTAAAAACAGTTACAATAGGATTAAGGACAATAAACAAGGAGGCAGTCTATCATGTTACTTGGAAATTTGCATCAATCGAATGTTATCATACTTTTTTCATTATTTTTCGGGGCGGTGGGGTTTGGCTTTTCTATTACTGGAGATACCCAATATGCATTAGTCTCACTCATTATCGCAACTGTTGCCTCATTCTTCAATTTTAAATTTGGCGATAATTTTGAACTCACCGAAGAAGAAATCTCTTTTGCTTTAGAATTAGAAGTATTATCACAATTTGTCGTCTTCGGCATGCTGCCTGCAGGCTTTTTAATCAATATCACCAACGGTTCGATGCTTGGATTGCTTGTCATGACACTTTATCTTTTAGCCGTTGCCATTCGTCTGGCACACTATAATCGGGCTCAACGTTTTCAAGGTGAGGTTATGGAAGGTTATACCGAGGGAGTACCATTAGAACATTCCGTTTTAATTATTCCACTCGTCTCTTTATTGGCTTACCTCATTGACCAATCGATTATGCAATATGTCTATATCGTCCTGTATATACTTTTAGCGGCTGCTACCGTTATTCGTTTTCCAGTTCCTAAATTAAAAAGCGAATGGATCTGGGGGATTTTAGGTGTTAGTATTGTTGTCGCAGGTCTATTAATCTGGTTTGGCCCCTTATATCCAGAAGTCTAGTATCAAATAAGCTATTTTTACGATTAATTAATAATTAAATACATTTAAGTGGTATTTATATATTAATTAGTCGTTTTTTTTGTTGTAAAGCAATATTTGCTTCACGCTTAAATGAACTGATATAATAGAATTATTGAGGAGGAGGGTTACAGTGAAAATAGTTATATTACATACGAATGATTTACATGGGCACCTAGAACACTGGCCAATCATCCAAGAATACTTCGATATAACAAGTCGACTACATGATGCTAAAGGCGAACTGGTATTAAGAGTGGATATTGGCGATGCTATCGATGCAGTGCATCCCTTGATAGAAGCGACTGATGGTCAAATAATTATCGATTTATTCAATCAAGCAAATTATCATTTAGTAACAATAGGAAATAACGAAGGACTAGGCTTGTCGCATGATCAATTAAAGAAGCTGTATCGCCAAGCCAATTATTCAATTGTTTTAGCTAACTTAATTGATCGTGAAACAAATGAATTACCTGAATGGGCACAAGCCTATCATGTCATTGAAACCCAGCAAGGACCAAAATTATATTTTATTGGTTTAACAGCTAATTACCAAAGTTATATTCTAAATGGATATCAACCGATCGACCCTTTGGAAGCCTTAAGATGGGTACTAGATACCTTACCTGAAAAACAGCCAACCGATTTAATCATTATTTTGTCGCATGTCGGTTATCCCACTGACATTATGATTGCTGAGCAATTCGAAGAAGTCGATTTAATCATCGGGTCACATACCCATCATTTATTAAGTTATGGTGAACAAATCAATCAAACCATGTTAGCTGCAGCAGGGAAATACGGTTATTATGTGGGGCAAATAGAATTAGAATTGGATGATCAATACTTAGATGGCTCCTCTATGATTCCATCTAAACCATGGCAGATTGATTGTGCCGTTCATTCAATTTACCATTTAAGCGATATTACGGCTACACCCATTAAATCCGATAATCTTGTCAAAGAAGGTCGGATAAAGCTTGAAGAATATATTATTGCAAATTTACCGCATGCTTTTTATGCCGATGATTTTTATGGTGAAAATTCATATATCCAAATGGCTTTAAATGCTATATCATATAAGGAAGATACTGATATCGCTATTTTAAATACAGGGTTATTTTTAAGTGATATTCACCAAGGATTAGTGTCAAGAAATCATTTACATGAATCCCTGCCGCATCCGATGCATCTTGTGACATTGACGATGACAGGCGAGCATATGCTGATTATGCTAGAACAGATGAGGGAGAAACAAAGTAGTTTGTTAGAAAAACCAATTAATGGGATGGGTTTTAGGGGTAAAGTATTTGGTAAACTAATTTTCAAAGGGCTTGATTATCGTGAAAACGAAAGCAACTGGTATTATTATAATCAACCCATTCAATTAGATAAAAACTATCAGATAGTTACCGTCGATCATTTATGGTTTGTTCCCTTTTTCCCAGCTATTGATCAATACGGTAGTCCCAAATTACACTTTCCAGATTTTATCCGTCACGTAGTTGGCGAATATTTAGCTGAAAAGTATCCATTGAACAAAACAGAGTAGGAGAAGTGTCATGAAACAAAAAGAAGAATCAATGTCTCAACAGATTGGGGATATTCTTGATGAGTTAGCACAACAAGGAACAGATTCAAAAGACATTTATCAATTAGACAATGAATCCCTTCAAATTAAAGATGTTGATTATATGTTAGTAAAAGATTATCGTGAAGCCTTTGATTTTGAGGCTTTTAAAATCCGGTATCAAGACTATTTTGAAAAATTTGATTTTATTGTAGGTGATTGGGGGTATGAGCAGTTAAGATTACGTGGCTTTTACCAGCTTAATCAAAAACGGGTGCCTGTTGATCAAACAATCAATTTTTTGGATGACTATATTAAAGAGTATTGCAATTTTGGCTGTCGTTATTTTGTTTTAGCTAAAACAGAATCATTCCTGCAATACGAGAAATTAATTAAAAATTATAAGGGTACTATTCCGCTTGATTATCAACCAAAAACGACTAATCAAACAAAAGCTGTTGTAACAACACCTAATAGGAATCCCTTTGGTTCTGGAAAAAGAGAAAAGAAACCTCATTCATCAAATAAAAGACCTGATAAATCAAAAGACGATTTTTTAATCAAAACCAAAACGAAAAAGAATCAAGGGAATCCATCGAAAAACCATCCGACAAGTGCCAAGCAAACAAACAATGCCAATCAGAAAAAAGCTAATAATGCTTTTGTGATTAAAAAACAAAAAAGTCAAACGAATAGGGGCTAACGATGAAAAGTTATCAGGGCTATCTCATTGATTTAGATGGGACAATCTATGCAGGGAAAACACGTATACCAACAGCAGAGAAATTTGTTCAAGAATTAGTGAAGTTGGATTTTCCCTTTTTGATTTTGACTAACAACGCAACTAGTAGTCCCCAACAAGTAGCTGAACGCTTGAATTTACATTATGATATTCCGGTAAAAGCTAATCACGTGTATACTTCTGTATTAGCTTTAATCGATTATTTAAAGTTATATCATTTAAACCAATCGATTCATGTGGTAGGCGAAGAATCATTTAAACAAATGATTGTCGATGCTGGTTTTATGCTTGATCAAACACGTCTGGCAGAGGTTGTTGTACAAGGATTAGATCGCTTTTCAACTTATCAAACGTTAAATGAAGCAGCCCTAGCGATTCGACGAGGTGCCACTTTTTTAACCACTAATGAAGATCATTCGATTCCAACCGAAGACGGTTTTGCTCCCGGATCTGGCGCTATAACTGCCTTTTTATCTTTTACAACCCAAGTGAACCCAACGATTGTAGGTAAACCACATCATCATATTTTTGATGGAGCGATTCAAACCTTGGGTTTTGAGCGAGATGCAATCTTAATGATTGGTGATAATTATTCGACCGATATTCTAGGTGGCATTCAAGCGGGTGTGGATACACTGCATGTGCAAACAGGTGTAACTTCAAAAGAGGCTTTGCGGCAATATTCGATTCAACCAACCTATACCATTAAAGACTTATCTTATTGGAGTTTACCCAAATGATTCTTTTTCGCCTAAAACAAATTTTAGCTTTTATTATAACCGTGCTAAGTAGTCTATCACTCAGTATCTCACTAACCATCGTTAGTTCGCCTTTAATTTATTCATTGGCCATTCCCTTGCTCAATTTAAGTGAGCAATCTGGCCTTAGCAGTGACCAATTAAATGAGAACTTTAAGGTAATCATTCATTACTTATTAAATCCAATGATAGCCACACTAGAAATGCCATACTTTTCTGCCTCATCTGGAGGACTAATTCACTTTGAGGAAGTTAAAATGCTCGTTCAATTCAACCTCATCCTTTCTGTGATTGGCACCATTTGTTTGCTGTTTATAATCCGATGGATTAGACAACAAAATGTACTTACTTTTGTAGGTTGGTTTAATTATGCGGTTTTATTACCTGTTGTTATTATGTTTTTAATTGTCGTCGCATTTGATCAAGTGTTTTTAATTTTTCATCAAATTTTATTCAATAACGATTTATGGCTATTTAACCCTGCAACCGATCCAGTCATTACTGTCTTGCCACAGGAATTGTTTATGGCGTATTTCTTCATTGCTATCTTAATCTATGAAGCAATCATTTTATTGATTAAGCACATGAGTTTCAGACGAAAAGCTTAAATATATATATCAGCAAAAAACCACACTTTCATTTGAAAGTGTGGTTTTTATGCAATTAGATAATTAATTAATTATGACTTCTTTTGTAACTCGCTTCAGGAGAAGGTGATTTTAAAACATCATCATCTTGGGGCTGTGAGTGAGCAATCCGACTGGCGGCTGCAGCAGCAAGAGCACCTACAATATCATCAATAAAGGTATTACAGTGTTCATCTTTATCATCGTTTAATTCACCGATAATTCCAGGTTTGACTTTATCAACATAACCAAAATTGGTTAAACCAATTGAACCATAAATATTGACAATTGATAAGACCAATATTTCATCGATACCATAGAGACCTTCGTCACGCATTAGTAAATCACTTAATAGATCAGAAAAATGGCCTTCCTCGGCAGCTATATCAATTTCAATCCCCGTTATGACGGCATTTTGAACTTCACGTTTGCGTAAGACAGCACGCACATTTTCTACACATTCTTTATGGGTTAAATCGTGAACATAAGCTTTTTGTAGATCATAAACAATATCAGCGATTTGTTCGATTTTCACACCACGTTCTTCAAGTAGTTTATAACAATGTTTTTCCATAACACTTTGTTTTAAATATTCTTCTTTACGACTCATAAAATCAATATCCTCCTAAAATAGACTACTACTATGAATATGGGGGGCGATATTACTTGGATCAATAAAGGCTAAGGCGCTATTAATAACACTAGGGGCTTCACCAAATCCCGTTGCAATTATATTCACTTTTCCTGGATAATCAGCAATATCTCCAATGGCATAAATACCCGGCGTACTTGTTTCAAAAAAGTTATTGACTACAAATTGATTACGATTCGATTCAAGTCCCCATTGACTAAGTGTACCCAGCGATGACGTAAATCCATAATTGACAATAAATTCATCGATATCAAGGGTTAAAAATTCTTTGGTTTTATTTTGTTTCAAGACGACTTGTTCAATTTTATCTTCATCACCGATTAATTCATGAGGTGAATAGGGGGTGAGGATTTCAACGGACGATTGCTTAAGTAAGTTCACATTATGTTCTAAAGCTCTAAATTGTGGTCTGCGATGAATTAAGTATACTTTCGATGCAACAGTTTCAAGTGTTAATGCCCAATCAACAGCTGAATCACCACCTCCGCAAATAGCAACCGTCCGATTAGAAAATTGATTAATTTGATTCACATAGTAATGAAGATTCTTTGATTCATACTTTTCTGCGTTAGCTAAACTTAATTTTCTTGGACTAAATGCCCCATTACCGGCTGCTATGATGATTGTTTTAGTTTGGTGGAATCCTTTATCAGTTTGGATGACGAAGTTAGCTTCTTCATCTGAATGTGATTGATTTTCTAATTGTAAAGCTTCCTCTCCTAAACAGTAGGTAACATCAAATCGTTCTAGTTGTTCAATCAGATTATCTGTTAATTCTTGACCCGTAATTTGAGGATAGGCTGGGATATCATAAATCAATTTTTCTGGATATAAATGAGCTGGTTGGCCACCGAGCAATTCTAAACTATCGATAATTTTTACAGAGGCTTGACGAAGACCTGCATAGAATGCAGCAAAAAGGCCAACAGGGCCTCCACCTATAATAGTAATATCAAATATTTTTTGGTTGTTTGTCACTTTTCCACTCTTCCTATTCCATAAATAAAGTTACTGCACTTCTAACTACTACAGCAACTACTGAACCTGTAATCACTCCAACAATAACTTCTGTCGGTTTATGCCCAAGATATTTATTAACGATCATCTTTTCATAATCTTCCAATGAATAATCTTTTGCCAATGGATGAGCACTTGGATTACTTGCATCAGCTTTAGCTTCTTTATGAATGGATTCGTTAGCAATGAGATGTCTTGCAATGATGTCTAACACAATCCCTTGTTCTCCGCTTTGGCGGCGCACACCCATGGAATCAAACATAACAATTACTCCAAATACAGTAGCGATCGCAACGTAAGGTGAGGAGAAGCCGTACTCTAAAATCAATGCTGTAATTAAACTACTAACAGCAGCCGAATGAGAACTAGGCATACCACCTGTAGAGGTAACTAGGTCGATACTGACGTTTTTACTTTTGGTAAAATAGGCAATTGGATATTTGATGACTTGAGTAAAAAAAATTGCTATAAATGAAGTTACTAAAGGAAGGTTCATTTGCAAAATTTCCTCCTTTGACGAATTTAAACTACTATAATATCATATCAAAAATTAACATGAAAAACAGTATTAAAAATTAAGAAAATAGAAGTTATTTTAGATTATGGTTAGATAGTGTATAATAGTAGGTGAAATTGAAAATATATTTAGTAAAGGAGTTTAAGAATGACAGATTTTCCACAATTAAAATTAGACAACTATTCGTCTACCGTAATTATGCATACCAATAAAGGGGACATTGAATTAGTCTTGTTTCCAGAACATGCACCAAAAACAGTAGCGAATTTTATCGAATTAGCTAAAAAAGACTATTATAATAGGGTGATATTTCACCGTGTCATTAAAGATTTTATGATTCAAGGTGGCGACCCCACAGGTACGGGTATGGGTGGCGAGAGTATTTATGGCGATTCATTTGAAGATGAATTTTCAAAGGAATTATTTAATATTAATGGCGCATTATCAATGGCAAACGCTGGCCCAAATACCAACGGCAGTCAATTTTTTATTGTTACGGCACCTAATGTTCCCGAGCAAATGATTGGTCAAATGGAAGATGCAGCATTCCCTGAAGCAATTATTGATGCCTATAAGTCAAATGGTGGAACACCATGGTTAGACCATCGTCACACAGTATTTGGACATGTTAAAAACGGCATGGATATCGTTGACAGTATTAATCGTGTTCAAACGGGTAGCCAAGACAAACCTCTTGAAGATGTTATAATTGAATCAATTGAAATTATTTAATTGATTCTAATTAGTTATAGAGGGAGTGATTAGATGAAAGAAACTTTTTCAATTGGAGATATTGTTGTTGGGGAAGTGACTGGAATCCAAAATTATGGTGTATTTGTAAAATTGTCAGATGATGAACAAGGACTCATACATATTTCAGAATGCAAACATGGATATATGACTAATTTAGATGGATTTATTGAACTAGGTCAAAAGGTAAAAGTAATGATCGTAGACATTGATGAATACACAAAAAAAATTAGTTTATCCATACGCGCTCTAATGAAATTAAATGATCCACCTCATGCAGCACGAATCAAAAAGAATCGTAGAAAAAATTTACCAAACATTGGATTCACTAGTATAAAAAAACAATTGCCTAATTGGATTGATGAAGCTTTAGAAGCAATTGAAACCGATCGATATAATCAAAAAAATACGATTTAAGGAGTATAAAAGATGGGACATATACAATTTGATTACAGCAAAGCTACTTCGTTCTTTTCAGAACATGAAATGGATCAATTACAACCATATGTTGAATTAGCTGATACCTTATTGAGAAATCAAACAGGTGCAGGTGGCGAATTTACTGATTGGGTGGAATGGCCGATAGAATATGATAAAGAAGAGTTTCAAGCTATTAAAACCGCTGCTGAAAAAATTAAAAATGATTCAGAAGTTTTAGTTGTTATTGGGATTGGGGGTTCTTACTTAGGTGCACGTGCAGCTATCGAGTTTCTAAATGACTCTTTTTACAATATTAAAGCGGGGAAAAAAGGTCAACCACAAGTACTATTTGCTGGGAATAACATTAGTTCAACTTATTTATACGATCTACTTGATTTAATAGGGGACCGCGACTTCTCAATAAATATCATTTCTAAATCAGGAACAACCACTGAACCTGCGATTGCTTTTCGCGTATTTAAAGATAAATTAATTAAAAAATACGGTGAAGATGAAGCTAAAAAACGCATTTATGCTACAACGGATAAAGCTAGAGGTGCTCTAAAAGACGAAGCCAACAAAGAAGGCTACCAAACTTTTGTTATTCCTGATGGAATTGGTGGACGTTTTACAGTGCTTACGGCAGTGGGATTACTACCTATAGCTGTTTCAGGTGGCGATATTGATCAATTGATGCAAGGAGCTGCTGATGCTTCCAAAGAATATCATTCAGCAGACTTAAAAACGAATGAAGCCTATCAATATGCGGTTATTCGTAATATTTTACACCGTAAAGGCAAAGATATTGAGTTGCTTGTAAACTATGAACCATCTTTACAATACTTTAGTGAATGGTGGAAACAATTATATGGTGAGTCTGAAGGAAAAGACTATAAAGGCATTTTCCCAGCAAGTGCAAACTTCTCCACTGATTTGCACTCAATCGGTCAAACAATCCAAGCTGGTAAACGTAATTTGTTTGAAACAGTAATTAAAGTTGAAAATCCTCGCCATGAAGTAACCATCCCGACTCAAGAAAGTGATTTAGATGGTTTAGGTTATTTAGAAGGACAATCATTAGATTTTGTTAATACTAAAGCTTATCAAGGCACGTTATTAGCGCATACTGATGGTCAAGTACCTAATCTATTAGTAACCATTCCTTCATTAGATGCTTATACTTTAGGCCATTTAATCTATTTCTTTGAAATTGCAGTAGCAATCTCTGGATATTTAAATGGCGTTAATCCATTTGATCAACCAGGTGTAGAAGCATATAAAAAGAATATGTTTGCTTTATTAGGTAAACCAGGCTTTGAAGACTTAGCTAAAGAATTACAAGAACGTTTATAAAATAAAGCTTAAGGAAAAACATCAGAGATTGAGCGTCCTTTTCGATAAAAGGATCTCAATCTTTTTTCTATAGAAAGGAAAACAAATGGATTGCATTGTAATCGCTTGCATGGTATAATTATTGTACAGGAAGGGGAAGTAATCTCTTTCCCGTCGTTGCAAGAGTATATGATGCTGCTGCTGATTAAATATATATGTTTTGTAAGATGAAAGTGCATAGCAATTAGAAAGATATAGCAAGAAAGTTAGATAAATATACTGTTCAGAATCGCTAGACAAACTGATTTAAATCAATAATATGTAGTCAAAGACCAATAAGCAGCATCAGATTAAGAGAGTTATTCTTGCATAGGTTAATTGAAGACTGGAGTAGATGACTAAGTTAAACTCGTCAAATAGCTAAAGTTTTCAATTAATATATAGAGAGTCTCGTAGTTTTGAGGCTCTCTATCTTTTTCAAAATAATGCTTGACTTTGTTATTGAAAAAATGATATATTATTTCTTGTCCATTTGAGACATATTTAATGCTTAATTAATTTGTTTGAAAATTCAATTAAAATGTTTCAAAAAAACATTTGACATTAATTCGTCAAAATGGTAATATAGTTTTCGTTGCTGCAAGAGACCTAAGTGGTCAAGCGCAACGGTCACTGAAAAAGATTTAAAACAAATCAAAAAAACAGTTGACATTGAAAACCAATCGTAGTAATATATAGAAGTTGTCACTCAGACAACAAAAGCTCATTGAAAACTGAACAAAGACAAACACCAAAATTGTGAGGGTTCGTTAGGAATAACGAACACAACCGAATAAATTTCGATGATACAGGAACCCAACCTGTCTAAAAAATAAACAAAGCTAGAATTTTAAATGAGTCGCAAATGACTTATGAAGTAACTTTCATGAGAGTTTGATCCTGGCTCAGGACGAACGCTGGCGGCGTGCCTAATACATGCAAGTCGTACGCACGGAGAAGAAACTTGTTTCTTTGATGTGAGTGGCGAACGGGTGAGTAACACGTGGGAAACCTACCCTTTAGCGGGGGATAACAGTCGGAAACGATTGCTAATACCGCATAGATCTTTTCTTCGCCTGAAGGAAAGCGGAAAAGTGGCTTTCATGCTACTACTAAAGGATGGTCCCGCGGTGCATTAGCTAGTTGGTAAGGTAACGGCTTACCAAGGCAACGATGCATAGCCGACCTGAGAGGGTAATCGGCCACATTGGGACTGAGACACGGCCCAAACTCCTACGGGAGGCAGCAGTAGGGAATCTTCCGCAATGGACGCAAGTCTGACGGAGCAACGCCGCGTGTGTGAAGAAGGTTTTCGGATCGTAAAGCACTGTTATTAGAGAAGAACACCCACTAGAGTAACTGTTAGTGGATTGACGGTATCTAACCAGAAAGCCACGGCTAACTACGTGCCAGCAGCCGCGGTAATACGTAGGTGGCAAGCGTTGTCCGGATTTATTGGGCGTAAAGGGAGCGCAGGCGGTGACTTAAGTCTGATGTGAAAGCCCACGGCTCAACCGTGGAGGGTCATTGGAAACTGAGTCACTTGAGTGCAGAAGAGGAAAGTGGAATTCCATGTGTAGCGGTGAAATGCGTAGATATATGGAGGAACACCAGTGGCGAAGGCGACTTTCTGGTCTGTAACTGACGCTGAGGCTCGAAAGCGTGGGGAGCGAACAGGATTAGATACCCTGGTAGTCCACGCCGTAAACGATGAGTGCTAAGTGTTGGAGGGTTTCCACCCTTCAGTGCTGGAGTTAACGCAATAAGCACTCCGCCTGGGGAGTACGACCGCAAGGTTGAAACTCAAAGGAATTGACGGGGACCCGCACAAGCGGTGGAGCATGTGGTTTAATTCGAAGCAACGCGAAGAACCTTACCAGGTCTTGACATCCCCTGCATACTCTAGAGATAGAGGAAGTCCTTCGGGACAGGGAGACAGGTGGTGCATGGTTGTCGTCAGCTCGTGTCGTGAGATGTTGGGTTAAGTCCCGCAACGAGCGCAACCCCTATAACTAGTTGCCAGCATTCAGATGGGGACTCTAGTTAGACTGCCGGTGACAAACCGGAGGAAGGTGGGGATGACGTCAAATCATCATGCCCCTTATGACCTGGGCTACACACGTGCTACAATGGATGGTACAACGAGCAGCGAACTCGCGAGAGTCAGCGAATCTCTAAAAGCCATTCTCAGTTCGGATTGTAGGCTGCAACTCGCCTACATGAAGCCGGAATCGCTAGTAATCGCGGATCAGCACGCCGCGGTGAATCCGTTCCCGGGTCTTGTACACACCGCCCGTCACACCACGAGAGTTTGTAACACCCGAAGCCGGTGGCCTAACCTTTTGGAGGGAGCCGTCGAAGGTGGGATAGATGATTGGGGTGAAGTCGTAACAAGGTAGCCGTATCGGAAGGTGCGGCTGGATCACCTCCTTTCTAAGGAGTACAGGAACCTTACAAGTGGATATTGTCTTTGTTTAGTTTTGAGTGAGCTTTTTTTATGCAAAAAAGCAACTCAAACCTTAGCTCATTGAAAACTGAATAACACAACAAATAGTGATTAATGATTCAATGCGAGTCATTAATGACACATCATTTTTTTGAATAAAAGAAATAATGAAACCGAGAATTGACCGAGTCTGTAAGAAATTACAGAGTAAAAAGAAGTAAAAAAAGCGCGAGAAATATGTGGTTAAGAAACAAAGGGCGCACGGTGAATGCCTTGGCACTAGGAGCCGATGAAGGACGGGACGAACACCGATATGCTTTGGGGAGCTGTAAGTAAGCTAAGATCCAGAGATTTCCGAATGGGGGAACCCGGCATCCGTTATGGGATGTCACACGCAAGTGAGGTAGACGCGGAGAACTGAAACATCTCAGTACCTGCAGGAAGAGAAAGAAAATTCGATTCCCTGAGTAGCGGCGAGCGAAACGGGAAGAGCCCAAACCATTGTGCATGCACAATGGGGTTGTAGGACTCACATCAATGATTTGGAATGTTAGTAGAAGCTGATGGGAAGCAGCGCGAGACAGGGTGAGAGCCCCGTATACGAAAACATGAAGGACAAGTGAGTATCCTGAGTACGGCGGAACACGCGAAATTCCGTCGGAATCTGCCAGGACCATCTGGTAAGGCTAAATACTCCCTAGTGACCGATAGTGAACCAGTACCGTGAGGGAAAGGTGAAAAGCACCCCGGAAGGGGAGTGAAAGAGTACCTGAAACCGTGTGCTTACAAGTAGTCAGAGCCCGTTAAGGGGTGATGGCGTACCTTTTGTAGAATGGACCGGCGAGTGACGATAGTTGGCAAGGTTAAGTTGAAGAAACGGAGCCGTAGCGAAAGCGAGTCTGAAGAGGGCGAAAGTCAGGTGTCGTCGACCCGAAACCAAGTGACCTACCCATGTGCAGGTTGAAGGTGTGGTAAAACACACTGGAGGACCGAACCAGGACACGTTGAAAAGTGTTTGGATGACATGTGGGTAGCGGAGAAATTCCAATCGAACTTGGAGATAGCTGGTTCTCTCCGAAATATATTTAGGTATAGCCTCAGAGCAAGAGTGATGGAGGTAGAGCACTGTTTGGACGAGGGGGGCATAAGCTTTACTGAATCCAGATAAACTCCGAATGCCATAAACTCAACTTTGGGAGTCAGACTGCGAGTGATAAGATCCGTAGTCGAAAGGGAAACAGCCCAGACCACCAGCTAAGGTCCCCAAGTTACTGTTAAGTGGAAAAGGATGTGGGGTTGCCCAGACAACTAGGAGGTTGGCTTAGAAGCAGCCATCCTTGAAAGAGTGCGTAATAGCTCACTAGTCGAGTGACCCTGCGCCGAAAATGTACCGGGGCTAAACAGTACACCGAAGCTGTGGATTCAGCAATGAATGGTAGGAGAGCGTTCTATAGGCGGTGAAGGCGTATCGTAAGAAGCGTTGGAGCGTATAGAAGTGAGAATGCCGGTATGAGTAGCGCAAGACGGGTGAGAATCCCGTCCACCGAATGACGAAGGTTTCCTGGGGAAGGCTCGTCCGCCCAGGGTTAGTCGGGACCTAAGCTGTAGCCGATAGGTGAAGGCGATGGACAACAGGTAGAGATTCCTGTACTTGGTTGAACTGTTTGAGCAATGGAGGGACACAGGAGGTAGTGCCACGCATCCGGATGGAAGAGGATGTAGAAGCGACAAGTCTGACGAGGAGAAAAAGGCTTCTTGTTATAAGGGTGAGTCGTGACCTGGAGCGAAATTAAGTAGCGAAGGTGGCAAATCAAACTGTCGAGAAAAGCTCCTAGTGAGGAACAACCAACCCGTACCGCAAACCGACACAGGTCGTCGAGTGGAGAACACTAAGGTGATCGAGAGAACTCTCGTTAAGGAACTCGGCAAAATGACCCCGTAACTTCGGGAGAAGGGGTGCTGACGCAAGTCAGCCGCAGTGAATAGGCCCAAGCGACTGTTTATCAAAAACACAGGTCTCTGCCAAACCGAAAGGTGACGTATAGGGGCTGACGCCTGCCCGGTGCTGGAAGGTTAAGAGGAGTGCTTAGCGCAAGCGAAGGTACGAATTGAAGCCCCAGTAAACGGCGGCCGTAACTATAACGGTCCTAAGGTAGCGAAATTCCTTGTCGGGTAAGTTCCGACCCGCACGAAAGGCGTAACGATTTGGGCACTGTCTCAACGAGAGACTCGGTGAAATTATAGTACCTGTGAAGATGCAGGTTACCCGCGACAGGACGGAAAGACCCCATGGAGCTTTACTGCAACTTGATATTGAGTGTTTGTGTGACATGTACAGGATAGGTAGGAGCCTAAGAAGTTTGGACGCCAGTCTAGATGGAGGCGCTGGTGGGATACTACCCTTGTGATATGAACCCTCTAACCCGCGTATAACCTACGGGAGACAGTGTCAGGTGGGCAGTTTGACTGGGGCGGTCGCCTCCTAAAGAGTAACGGAGGCGCCCAAAGGTTCCCTCAGAATGGTTGGAAATCATTCGCAGAGTGCAAAGGCAGAAGGGAGCTTGACTGCGAGACCTACAAGTCGAGCAGGGACGAAAGTCGGGCTTAGTGATCCGGTGGTACCGCATGGAAGGGCCATCGCTCAACGGATAAAAGCTACCCTGGGGATAACAGGCTTATCTCCCCCAAGCGTTCACAGCGACGGGGAGGTTTGGCACCTCGATGTCGGCTCATCGCATCCTGGGGCTGAAGTCGGTCCCAAGGGTTGGGCTGTTCGCCCATTAAAGCGGTACGCGAGCTGGGTTCAGAACGTCGTGAGACAGTTCGGTCCCTATCCGTCGCGGGCGTAGGAAATTTGAGAAGAGCTATCCTTAGTACGAGAGGACCGGGATGGACACACCGCTGGTGTACCAGTTGTTCCGCCAGGAGCATCGCTGGGTAGCTATGTGTGGGATGGATAAGCGCTGAAAGCATCTAAGCGCGAAGCCAGCTTCAAGATGAGATTTCCCATTCGAAAGAAGTAAGACCCCTGAGAGACGATCAGGTAGATAGGCTAGAAGTGGAAGTATAGCGATATATGGAGCGGACTAGTACTAATCGGTCGAGGACTTAACCACGAGATTCAAGGTTTATTTGTCAGTGTTATTCAGTTTTGAGTTTGATAAGGACTCAATTGACATAGAACACACACAAGGTGTGGTGATAGTAGCAAGAAGGACACACCTGTTCCCATTCCGAACACAGCCGTTAAGCTTCTTAGCGCCGATGGTAGTTGGACCTTTGGTCCTGTGAGAGTAGGTCATTGCCATGCCGTGTGTATATGTTTTGGAGGTTTAGCTCAGCTGGGAGAGCGTCTGCCTTACAAGCAGGATGTCGGCGGTTCGATCCCGTCAACCTCCATCTCGACTCGTTAGCTCAGTTGGTAGAGCAACTGACTTTTAATCAGTGGGTCACAGGTTCGAATCCTGTACGGGTCATATTCTCTTTGAGAATTAAATATGCGGGTGTGGCGGAATTGGCAGACGCACTAGATTTAGGATCTAGCGTTTTACGACGTGGGGGTTCAAGTCCCTTCACCCGCATTTATATCTTATTATGCCGGCTTAGCTCAGTTGGTAGAGCATCTGATTTGTAATCAGAGGGTCGAGGGTTCAAGTCCTTTAGCCGGCATATTGCGGAAATAGTTCAGTGGTAGAACACCACCTTGCCAAGGTGGGGGTCGCGGGTTCGAATCCCGTTTTCCGCTTTGACAATTTAATCGTCAAATAAGCTTTCTTGCCGGGGTGGCGGAACAGGCAGACGCACAGGACTTAAAATCCTGCGGTGAGTGATCACCGTACCGGTTCGATTCCGGTCCTCGGCATCATACAATGTGTATGATTATTTTCAACAAATAGCACCCGTAGTTCAATTGGATAGAATACTTGACTACGAATCAAGCGGTTGCAGGTTCGAGTCCTGCCGGGTGCATTAATAATTACGGGAAGTAGCTCAGCTTGGTAGAGCACTTGGTTTGGGACCAAGGGGTCGCAGGTTCGAATCCTGTCTTCCCGATTTTATTGTTTTAATGGGGGATTAGCTCAGCTGGGAGAGCGCCTGCTTTGCACGCAGGAGGTCAGCGGTTCGATCCCGCTATTCTCCATTTTTTTTGGCGGTGTAGCTCAGCTGGCTAGAGCGTCCGGTTCATACCCGGGAGGTCATGGGTTCGATCCCCTTCGCCGCTATTACTTTAAAAATCTTAGGCTGGACCTTTAGCTCAGCTGGTTAGAGCAGACGGCTCATAACCGTCCGGTCGTAGGTTCGAGTCCTACAAGGTCCATATTTATTATGGAGGATTACCCAAGTCCGGCTGAAGGGAACGGTCTTGAAAACCGTCAGGCGTGTAAGAGCGTGCGTGGGTTCGAATCCCACATCCTCCTTTAAACTATTGTTTAGTTTATATTTTATTATCGCGGGGTGGAGAAGCTGGCATCTCGTCGGGCTCATAACCCGAAGGTCGTAGGTTCGAATCCTACCCCCGCAATTTCATCAATGTTTCTAAGCTGCGGGTGTAGTTTAGTGGTAAAACTTCAGCCTTCCAAGCTGTTGTCGCGAGTTCGATTCTCGTCACCCGCTTATTAGAACATGGGCCTATAGCTCAGCTGGTTAGAGCGCACCCCTGATAAGGGTGAGGTCGGTGGTTCGAGTCCACTTAGGCCCATTATCATACTTATATTGACTTTGGATTATTTTGGGGAAGTACTCAAGAGGCTGAAGAGGCGCCCCTGCTAAGGGTGTAGGTCGGGAAACCGGCGCGAGGGTTCAAATCCCTCCTTCTCCGTTACTTTGTTTTGACGGCCCGTTGGTCAAGTGGTTAAGACACCGCCCTTTCACGGCGGTAACACGGGTTCGAGTCCCGTACGGGTCATATATTATCTTCTGGAGGATTACCCAAGTCCGGCTGAAGGGAACGGTCTTGAAAACCGTCAGGCGTGTAAGAGCGTGCGTGGGTTCGAATCCCACATCCTCCTTTAAATTAAATAATCTTTATTATTATCGCGGGGTGGAGAAGCTGGCATCTCGTCGGGCTCATAACCCGAAGGTCGTAGGTTCGAATCCTACCCCCGCAATTTATCTTTTTCTGGTTCCGTGGTGTAGGGGTTAACATGCCTGCCTGTCACGCAGGAGATCGCGGGTTCAAATCCCGTCGGGACCGTCTTCTGCGGGTGTAGTTTAGTGGTAAAACTTCAGCCTTCCAAGCTGTTGTCGCGAGTTCGATTCTCGTCACCCGCTTAGTTCGTCTAACAACTTTGGTTGTTAGGCTTTTTTTGTGTTTAAAAGGTGATATTTATTTAGGTTAAAGTTCAAGCATTTGAACTTTTCTCTTGACAAAACGAACGGATGTTCGTATATTTTTAGTAGGGGATTAATCTAAATGAAAGAAGGAGAGGATTGTGTTAGATTATACGCAATTTCCTAGACGCTCCATCCTTTGCGTTGATAGTAAGTCTTTTTTTGCAAGTGTGGAGTGTGCGGAACGCGGATATAATCCTATGACCAAAGAATTGGTTGTGATGTCACGGGGAGACTCTCAAGGTGGGCTGGTGTTAGCGGCTTCGCCTGCAGTAAAAGCTAAGTATGGGATAAAAACGGGTAGTCGTCGCTTTCAATTTCCGCGCCAGCATCAAATTGAAATTGTTCCGCCGCGAATGGGATTATATATTCAACGAAATCGTCAAATTAACGCTATTTTTAAGCGTTATGTAGCCGAAACAGACATACATACCTATAGCATTGATGAAAGCTTTCTAGACGTCAGTTTTAGCCATGCTTTGTTTGGCAGTAGTTATCAAATTGCCCGTCAAATTCAAGATGAGATTTGGCAAAGTTATGGCATTCCTAGTTGTGTGGGGATAGGGGATAATATGTTGTTAGCTAAATTAGCTTTGGATAATCGTGCCAAACTCGCGCCACCTTATATTGCTTATTGGTCGTATGAGCGAGTTCCTCAAACGGTCTGGAAGATTGAAAAGTTGAGTGATTTCCGGGGCATTGGCTCGCGGATGGAGAAACGTTTAAATCACATCGGTATTTATTCAATTTACAGTCTGGCTCAAACGAGTGTTGATAAACTCAAAAAATATTTTGGCGTCATAGGTGAAGAGTTATACTACCATGCCAATGGGGTCGATTTAAGTACGATTCAAAATAAATATCAACCTAAAAGCAATTCCTTGTCTTTAAACCAAGTGTTGGAACGGAACTATCATTTACAAAATGAAATTGAAATAGTTATTTTAGAAATGGTTGATCAGCTATCAACCCGTTTACGCAAACATGAGCAGATGGCCGAACAAATTAGTTTATCCATTGGTCACGCTGAAGAAGCTTTATTTCAAAATTTCTCGCATCAAACGAAGATTTATGCGACCGATCAACGCACCGAATTAAAAAGGCTATTTATTCAATTATTCCGCAAATATTATCAAGGTGGGCCCGTCCGTGTTATTGGTGTGGCTGTTGCTAAGTTAGTTCCTAAACAAGCGATGCAGTTAAATCTATTCGAGGATCCGGGGGTTATAGAAAATCGTGAGCAGTTGGATTTAATTATTGATGCCATCCGCGATACCTATGGCTATAGTAGTCTAATTTATGCCAATAGTCTTCAGCATGGGTCGACAGCGATTGAACGTTCAAAACTGATTGGTGGACATCATGCGTAAGCAGTGAAAATGAAGGAAGTGGAAATAATGAAGTATGAAAAAATGAATGATTATCATGATCGTGGGATGATGAAGTGGCAAGGCATGATTTTATCGGAGCACCGCTCCGTTTTAGAGCAGGAGACACAAGCCTATCGACCATCCTATCAAGCGCCCATTCAGCAAAATAGGGATGAGATTATTGCGACCTTAAAAAGAGCCCATAGTAGTCATTATCGTGTGTGGATAGCGTTAAATCAATTAGATGCCAATCAGGAGTATATCGAGTTAAAAGGGCGTGTATTTGGCTTTGAGAACGGGCAGCTAATTATTGAAAAAATACCCGTTAATTTAGAACTTATTCGCTGTGTCGAATTTGTTGATTCAGTCCCTTTTTGGAAAAATCATACGTCAGAATGTTGATAACAAAAAAACCAGTAAAGACTGTCATATTTCATGGACAGCTCTTTACTGGTTTTTATTAACTAGGGATTAGCATTTTCATCTTGCGATTCACTAGGTGTATCGGTATTTGTTTCATCTTGTGATTCGGTGGTTTCATCAACTGATGAGCTTTCCCCATTATTACTACTGCTACTACTATTAGCATTTTGTTGACGTTGAATGGATTCCTGTCTTTGCCGCTCGCGCTCTTCAGCAACATAGGTATTCCAAAAAGCGGCGTGCGTTTCATCATTGCCTCCCACCATAAAATTATATGAAAGATTAGAAGCAGGGTTTGAAAGCTTGAATAAATCAGTCGTTACTGGTTGCGAGATATTAATGGAGACACCACCTACCGTAATCGAACCAGGTAAAGTTCCCGTGCGACTTAGAATGGTTTGTTCTTGAACTGAATCGGGTTGTTGGAATGTTTGCTCAACACCAAAAATTTCAGGTCGCAGTGCATAGAGATCATTGACCACACGTGCCCAATAACGTTGACTCCTAACACTTTCGCGATCATAACCATCATTTACATCAATGGTATAGTCGTAAAAACGACTATCATAACCTAACCAAGATCCAATGGTAATGGTTGGGGTAGAAGCGATATACCATACATCTTTTGAATTCTCACTAATACCTGATTTAGCAATCCAGTCACCAGCCATCGTCATTTGTTCACCGGCAGTTCGGCCGGTACCTTCAACATTGGTGTCACGGAGCATATCAATCATTAAATAATTCGAATCTTCACTAAAAACTTCAACCGGCTCATTGTCATGTTGATAAACAATGTTGCCATATGAATCTTCAATCCGTTCAATGTAATAACCGTCAACGTATTGACCATTATTCGCAAAAGTTGTAAAAGCTCTTGTTTGTTCAAAAACGGTTGGGCCTGTCGTTACACCACCTAGCGAAAAAGCAAGGTAAGAGGTATCTTCTGCAGTATATGAATCAACTGTATCAAAGCCCATTCGTTCTAAATAATCAATGACAGGAATATCTTGATTCAACAATTGCTCGTATATACGTACGGCTGGAATGTTATCTGAGCGATACAAAGCGGTACGAGCCGTTAAATAGTCACCACTAACAACCGAACCATAATTCGTTGGTGCCCAAGAGGTCCCATCCTCGAAGGTTTGTACATAGGTTGTATCCGGGATAATAGATGCTGGATTGATAATATTATGTTGGATCGCCGGTCCATAAACCGCCAACGGTTTAATGGTTGAACCTGGTGATCGATGCATACCAAAGGCATGGTCTATTTGATTATTTTCATAATCTGTCCCCGCAACGAAGCCAAGTACACGTCCAGTTTGATTTTCTATCACGACTAAGCCGTTTTGAATATCTTCAACATAATAGAATTGTTCGCCAGTTTCAGGATCTTCATAGACTCCATCATAGCTGACAGCCACATCGTTAATATACTCTTGTGCGGATATCTGTAATTGATCATATATTTCTCGGTCAATCGTACCATAAACACGATAACCACCAATGCGTAATTGTTCCTCTGCTTGCGTATAGTACTCATTGTAACGTTCCACATCTGCATTAACGTCATCCCAAACAGCTCCATCGGCTTGAACATTTAAATGCATTAATTGTTCGATAGCACCGTTCATAATAGCTTGGTATAGATAGGATTGACGTTCCTCTTCACGTGGTTCCGTTGGTAAGAAGTCTTGCGTAATATCATAAGTTATTGCTTCTTCATATTCTGCCTGACTAATCTTTTGATCGCGGTACATACGGTACAAGACTTCTTGCATCCGATCAATACCCGGTTGTAAATCCTCTCTAATAGTCCCGTATTGATCATAAGGCGTATACGTATAGGGATCTTGTGGTAGGCCGATCAAAAAGGCAGCTTGTGGTAAATTAACTTCATCTGGATTAACTCCAAAAATACCTTCTGAAGCTTTATCAATGCCTGCGACATTATCGCCATTGTTATTCCGACCAAAAGGTGAAACATTTAAATAGGCTGCTAAGATTTCATCTTTGTCAAAATAATTTTCTAAACGTAATGCTAAGAGAATTTCGTTGGCTTTACGGAAAAAAGTCACATCGTTACTTAACATTTGTTGTTTCACTAATTGTTGTGTAATCGTTGAACCACCCGTTCCAGTACCAGGTGAAATGACTTCTTGTAAAGCAGCACGGATAATTGCTTTTGGCATAACACCAGGATGCTCATAAAAATACTCATCTTCCGTTGCAATCAAGCCATCAATGATATAAGGTGAGACATCTTCCAGCGCGACTGCCGTACGAACAACATCTGAACGGATACTCGCTATGGGTTCACCGTTTCCATAATAAAGGACACTTTGTTGCTCAAGGCGATGGATATCAGCTGCCATTTCAGCTTCAGTTGGCGGGGTAGTTTCTGATACTAAGTAAGCAAAGTAACCTGTTGCTGCCCCTACAGCAGCTACACCACCAAATATAACCAAGATGATTAGATAGATAGCCAAACGTTTAACGACATTGAAAAAGACATTAAAACCAAAAATAGACTTCTCTTTTACATTCAAACCAGCTAAAGAGTATTTATTTTTGCGTTTTTGTTTTTGTTCAGCTTTTTTACTTGAACGCGAGTCCGTGTGCTCTTCTATCAAAATAGGTTCAACTTCGGTGTAGCTTAGCACCTTAGGCGAACTACCCTTGTCAGTTTCAGTAGCTGCAACTATTTCATCCGGTGTTTCAACACTCTTTGTTGCCTCGTCTTTGGGCGTGACATCAATAGCTGTGGAATCAGCGGGATTGAATGAACTAAGCTCAACCAAAGGATCGTTTTCATCTGTTGGAACAATCGCTTGCGTTTGTTCTTGCGTGTTAACTGTTTCACTCGTTTTATGCGACCGACCTTTAAAAGGCCAAAGTTTAAATGATTTAGTTTTACCAACGGCTTGAGATTCATTGATCGTAAGGTCCTTAGCTTCATTATCAGTTGCTAAGGTTTGCGATATTTGGTTACTTGCTAATCGTGAAAAATCCTTTGTTGAAGCAGATAGTGCATCTTTTAACTCGGTCGTATCTAAATAGACCGTATTATCAGTTAATTTCCCTTTACGCGTCAGTGCTTTACGCGAAATAATCTTAGTTGTTGCGTGATTATCTTTTTCTGGCTCATTGTGCTCAACAGCAGCTACAGTTGCCGTCAGTTCGACCGTTTCTTGAACCGCTGTATCAGGTTTTAGAAGCGTATCTTGATCTTGTTTAAGGGTGTTTTTAGCTGGTCTAATTGGCTTGGTTTTGACTTTTTTCTGTTTCTCATCTGTGGGTTGCGTATATTTATCAGCATAATTTGGCCGGTAGGTTTGCTTAAGCTCCTCATCCGAATGTATATTTTCTAGCTGTGCAATACGTTCTTTTCGTCGACGCTCACGTTCTTTTGCAATGTCATCGGGGGAAGGTAAGTCTGTTTGTTGAGTCGATGCTGTAGCTGGTTGTTTTTCAACGGCTGCATGCGTCGGTTTATTTTCTTCTTCCCATACCGTTTTAGTCACTTCCTCAGTCACTTCCTGAGGAACTTCCTGCGTTACTTTCTGAGGAACTTTCTCATCCATCGACTTGTCTTGCAAAACAGGACTTAGGTCTTTTTCTTTCGTTAGTTCTGTTTGTTTCACCGTAGTTATTTCAGGCGTTTCAGCTACAACTTGCTTGTTTTTCTCTTGGACAACCTTATTCTTCTGATAATGTTTATCCAAGCTACTACTTTGTTGAATAAAGTCATCTAAACGTTGTTTTTGTTGCTCTTCGCGTTTTTTGCGCGCACGATTAGAGGCATCTTCTTTTCGTTTCAAATAATCATCAACAACATCGCTTTTATAGGGGTTGTAGGCCGGTGCCTGGTTTTCTTCATTCAAAGAATTAAACAAAGTCCGTGCATGCCGAATAGAGCGATCTAACATAACCGACGTTTTTTGTGTCATTTTTGGTGATGGTTGACTGGCTTTGTTGGGTTGATTGGTTGTTGAATCAGACATAGTTTCAGCCTGATCAACTTTATCTTGCTTAGTATTCTTTTTATCTAAATTAGTAAATCCCCTCGGTGATTGGGACGTTTGTTGTGACTGTGCCGTATTTTTTACCGTTTTTTGTTCGTGTTTAGCTAAACCATCGTCAGGATGTTTTTTCGGTACGTCAACATCTGAGGTGACTGAGGATTCAACTTCTTCAGATGGAGAGGCAACATCCAATTTCTCATGTTTAGAATCTAAGTATTGCTGACGCTGTTTCTGTTTAAAATCATCATAAAAATTATCCCATTTGTGATAATTCGAAGATTCACTAGTTTTTTTACGAGTGTCAAGCTGGTCTGAATGACCTTTTTGATCAGCATAGGTTGGATAATCAAATGAGACATCATAATGATTAGATTCTGCTTGTTGTTCTTTGTTGGCTTGTGTCTTCTTATGATCGTCTTGCGCCATTCATTCACCTACTTTCTCAAAAAATTAATCCATACAATTAAGCTATGTCACTAACCGATAGGGATTCGCCGATGGCGTTTAATCTGCTTTCCCATTCTTGTGTCGAAAGATTATTTTCGGCAACATAACGATTACGTGGGTGTCGACGACATTCGGCCGAACAACCTCTAACGTATTTTGCTTCATTTTCTGGGGAAGCAAGGATTTGTTCGTTACATTCAGGATTAGCACAATTTACATAACGTTCACAAGGTGTTCCATCATACCAATCTTTTCCAACAATGGTTGGATTAACATGATTAATATCAACCGCAATACGCTCGTCAAAGACATACATTTTACCTTCCCATAAATCGCCTCGAACATCAGGATCTTTTCCATAAGTATCAATCCCACCATGTAATTGAGCAACATCTGAAAAGCCTTCGCGAATCATCCAACCAGAGAATTTTTCACAACGAACACCCCCTGTGCAATAGACAACAACTTTTTTATCCATAAATTGTTCTTTATTATCACGTACCCATTGAGGCAATTCACGGAAATTGCGAATATCAGGACGGATAGCCCCTTTAAAGTGACCTAAATCATACTCATAATCATTGCGAGTATCCAACACAATTGTATCATCGCTTGTTATGGCATCCCGAAACTCGGTTGGGTTTAAATATTTACCGGTTAATTCAAGCGGGTTAATATCATCGTCTAGATTTAAAGCAACAATTTCTTCTCGGGGACGAACAAACATCTTTTTGTGCGCATACGTATCGGCTTCATCTTCTTTAAACCATAAATCTTCAAAGCCTGCTAACGAATGAACAAAGTCTTTATATTGATTCGTTTGATCAATGGTACCTGAAACCGTCCCATTAATTCCTTCTGTTCCAACCAATACACGACCTTTTAAACCAATAGATTTACAGAAAGCTAAATGTTCAGCTACAAAACTTTCTACATCATCAATCGTTTGGTATTTATAAAATAATAATACACGAAATTTTTTCTCCAAAATAATTCCTCCTTGTAGTTGCAAGCTACAATCATTCAATAATAACTATCCTATATTATACGGATTATTGAAAAAAAACTCAATATGATGATAAATTTCACGAAAACTTAATCCTATGGTAAAATTGACATAAAAAGGGGGGATGAAATGAATAACATACTTTTAATTGCTAATCCAGGATCCGGTCGCGGTTTAGCGGAAGACTATGCGATTCGTTTAGGTAGATTATTACGCCGAGCGTATCAAGCCAAAGTTCAGATTTATTTAACTGAAAAGGCTGGTGACGCTTATCATTTTGCAGCAAAAGCACACGAAAACCAATTTGACACCGTAATTTGTCTAGGAGGGGACGGAACGGTTAACGAAACGGTCAATGGAATTTTTGAAAACGATGAATTGCCGACTTTTGGCTTTCTTCCTTTAGGAACGGTCAATGACTATGGACGCGTCCTAGGTTTTTCAATGGACCCGGAAGAAGCCATTCAACAATTTAAACATGTTGAAATTATTCAAAGCGATATTGCGCAAATCAATGATCAGAAATTTATTAATGTGGTAGCTATCGGCACCATTTCAGAGTCAGTGATGAAAACCGACTCACAAGATAAAAACCGTTTAGGCGTCCTAGCCTATTTAAAAGATGGCATCCCGGCTTTTTTCCAACAAAAAGGTCTGCCATTGACAATTACGAATGACGAAGGGCTTCCTAAAGATATTTTTTCCAGTTTAATATTAATTGGCTCGACTAATTCGATTGCAGGAATAGAAGACATGGTACCTAACGCTCGCTATGATGATGGGTTATTGCATTTAATTGCTGTTAAAGGGGATACGCCTTTAGATATGATTCGAGCCGCTTTAGCAGGTGGGGATCGCACAGCTGAATCCGATTCACTGTATATAGCCTCCAGTGCCAGTTTCAATATTGAAGTTCAAAAAGCTTATCTTTCAGAAATTGATGAAGTATTAACCAACGTCGATGGAGACGAAGGTCCTGCTTTACCTATTCAATTAAAGATTTTACCTCAAGCCCTTAACGTGATAAAACCCAAATAAATATCGCTGCAAAAATCGCACTAAAAACCCTTTCCTGATTTATTTTTTTAATTATGGTATAATAGTAGTATGTGGAATGTTTACTGAGCCATTATTGAGAAAGAAGGGTTTCAATGGACGTTAAGGTAACAGCATCTACTCGTACGATTATTGAGCAGGAGTTGCGCCGAGGCACGAGTAAGTCACGTATTGCGAATATTCTTGAAGTGGATTACGCTCAAGGATTGGACATGATTGAAAAAGTGAAGGAATCTATTCGACCGGATATTGGTGATAAGATTACTTTTACATTTCGAAACAGTCAAATGAAGGGGATTATTACTAAATTACTAAGTAATAGTGCTGTCGTCGATATCTATTGGGAAGAATCAGATTTATTAATGAAAGACATCTGTGAAGATAAAACAATTGTGAATTTCAAAGACATAAAAAGTTTTGTGAATTTGCCGCCTCAAAAAGAAGATGAGGACTTACGTTTTGATGAGTAACGATTTATAAAGAAGAACATAACACAAATAAACCGAACGTTCCATGATAGCGTTAAGAATGAGCCGGCTTGACTAGAGTCGGTTCTGCTATCATAGAACGTTCGGTTTTTAACGAGTATTAAGAAAGCGTTAATATTTTTTCTAACTCATTAAGGGCCTTTTGAAAATAAATTTTAGCCTTTTCAGATGGAGGATTTGAAAAATTAGAGGCTAATTGGTTATGTTGTAAAAATAAGGTAAGCCATTCATTGGGTGAGGCAAAGATATCTTCTATATAGGGATAATAAACCATCGCATGTAAATTAAAATGATGAATGATATCAAGCCTTAAATGGGGATTTTCTTGTTGGCTATAATCATTGATTGCATCAAGGGTCTGTTTATAAAAAATTTGTTGATTGTAGGCAAGCAGGGAAGCTAAATTAATCACTTGTGATTGACCAAACCAATTTAACTCAAGCGGTGAATGATAGTCTATCTTTAGCAAATAATGCAAAATATCATTTTTAACGAAATTTTCTAAGGCGGGTTGTTTTACGAGATAAAGCAATAATTGTTCTGTTTCCTCAATTGGCAATTCGTATATTTTTTTTAATTGAACTAAGCATTCTAAAGGGCCATCTTGGTATAATGTTTGATAAATAGCTGCTAAATCATTGGGTGATTCAGTTTGACTCATCGCATCACGAATCGCTTTTGTTTTTTGCCATTCATTCAATAATTGATCAAAATGTTCCGTCGTTTGTTGTTGTTTAATGGTATAATCACGCAACTGATATAATTCGATAATAGCATGATCCAATGGAAACAGGTAAGGGACACTTATGCCATATAGGAAACGAAGGGTTTCATCCTGTATTCTATCTTCCTTGTCCGGTAAATACCTATCCCATAACTGTTTTAAATCTGAATATTGTTTTAAATTCAAATAAAGTTTAACTAATTCATCAAAAGCTGTTATCGTAAAGGTAATCGACAAGCTTTTTTCTAAGGCATCGATAGCTTCGGGATAACGTTGGCGTTGTATATAAGCGACAGCTTTCCCATAAAAATTTTCAGCGTTATTAGGTAGTTCAATACTATCAGACATTTATGTCACATCCTTTCAAGTTAATGAGGTGTTTTTATTGATTAAAATTTATTGTGATGGGTCTTTTCAACAAGATACGAAAAAAGCGGGGATTGGTATTCTTTTCTATTATGAGGATGAACCTATCCGTTTTCAAAAAGCGCTTGAAGGCTTAAATGACAATCATGAAGCCGAATTTATGGCCATTATTCACGCTTTTCAAGAGCTAAATAAAAGAGATGTAAAAAATCAACTGATTGTGATTCATACGGATAGTAAAATAGTCGCTAATTCAATCGATAAACAGTTTGCTAAAAATCCAACCTATCATGATCTACTGCAACAGATTCTTCAATTAATGGACCCTTATACCTTAGCTTTTGTGAAGTGGATTCCTGAAAAAAGCAACCAAGCCGCCGACGCTTTAGCAAAACAAGCCTTGCGGAAATGATTGCGATTTTATTATTTCTTTCCCCAATATTGATAATAATCTACCTTCAACGCACCATTATAAAGTTTACGTTTCTTGGTGGCTTTTTCACCGTAGAAATGTTCAAAATTTTCATGGCTACTTAAAATATATTTGCTCCATGTGGGCATAGTCCGGTAAATGTCTCCCATTTGTTTATATAAGCGCTCTACTTGCGTTTGATCAAGTAGACGATCCCCATAAGGAGGGTTACTGATTAAAATTCCAAATTCTTTATTGGGACGATAATCACTTAATTGCATTTGTTTAAATTCAATACTATCGCCAACGCCAGCCGCTTGCGCATTGCGTTTAGCGATTTCTATCATGCGACCATCTATATCTGTTCCAAGTATGTCTAATTTAATATCATGGTTAATCGCCTCAGTAGCTTCCTGACGCACAGCAGCCCATACTTCAGGTTGTAAATACTCCCATGACTCAGCTGCAAAGTTTCGCTTTAAGCCAGGAGCGATATTATGTCCCATTAATGCCGCTTCAATTAAAATGGTTCCTGAACCACAAGTTGGATCATACAAAGGTCGTTCGGGATACCAAGTTGTCAGCAGGACTAGAGCCGCTGCCATATTTTCTTTTAAGGGTGCACCACCTTTTTCGGTTCGGTAGCCGCGTTTGAATAGACTTGTTCCACTTGTATCTAAAGTCAGTAAGACATGATCTTTGAGAATAGATACTTCGATGTGATACAGTGCGCCTGTTTCGCTTAAAGGTGTTTTACGATGATAATAGTCCATCATTTTTTTAGCGATGGCTTTTTTGACAATGCGTTGTACATTGGGCACACTATGCAATTGCGATTTAATCGATTTACCACTAACAGGAAATTCTGCGTCCAAAGGTAAAATTTCTTCCCAAGGAAGGGCATAGGTTTGATCGAATAAACTTTCAAAGGATTTAGCATCGAATTCTCCGAAAATAATTTTGATTCGATCAGCCGTTCTAAGCCAAATATTCGTTGTAGCAACATCTTTAGCGGTTCCATGAAAGCGAACACGACCATTTTCGACTTGTGTTTGATAATGTAAGTCCTTGAGTTCTTGATTGACAAGCGATTCGATTCCAACCGCAGCCGTTGCAATGAGTGGGTATGTTTTCATATGTACTCCTATTATTAAAATGATAAAAAAAGACTCTTTTTTCAAGAGTCTGGGGTTACCTATAAAGTAAATTTCGATAAGCCATGTTCTGTCAAAATGAATGTGATAGGTAGCCATTCATTTTGGGTAATCATCTATCTACATAATAAATGTCTTTTGTTCCGTTGATTTCCAGTCGAAAAGCGCCCCTACCAATGTTTGGGTTGCTCGCTCGAGGGGTTTACCCGTTCCACCTTCAAGTTTCCTTGAAGTATCGTCACTGTGGCACTTTACAGCTTACTAATTCATAGCCAGAGCCTTAGAATGTTGGGCCGCCGTTAGTTTTTACACTACCTTAGCTTATTGTTTCGCTAAGCACGAACACTACAAGCATCTCAGCTTGTGCGAGTATGGACTTTCCTCAGTTAATATACATTAACCGCGATTACCTGAAATTTACTGTGAAAATTATTTAGTTGATTGCGTAAAATTAGACGTGTTATCTGTGTTATTTATTTTTGATCCAAAAACATGTTTTTCTAAGTTCGATAAACGTTTTAAGATATCAAAGTTTGTCACACCACTACCGGGTGAAGCCGGTACGTTCTTTTTGGTCAAAGCTAATTGTTTGGTTAAGTCGTCGACTTTGCTCACTAAACGTTCGTTCTCATTTTTTAGATAAGCCACATCTTTTTGATAGGAATCATAATCACGAATGATGCTATCTAGATATTCGTCTACTTCAGCCACGTTATAGCCTCGCATCGATTTATTAAACTCTTTCTGTAAAATGTCTTTTGCGGTCAGGTTTTTTTCCGCCATTACAATCACCTCTATATGAATTATCTTAGTACTAAATTTTTTTATATTGTATATTATCGTCAATCTGTTTTAGCCACGTTTAATATATTACTATTTTACTGATATTATATCAAAAAAATCTTACTATCTTTAAACCTTTTTAATAAAAATACCTTAATAAATTATCGTATAAAACATTATCTATCTTAAGACCGTAAAAAGTCAAGTAAAGTTTATACTTGCTATCTGTTTAGATAAAGATTGAAAAAAAGATAGCTCTCGGTCATAATAAGATAAAAGTAGGTGAAAGGTCAATGGATAAAAATAATATTTTAGCTGTTTTAGAACAATTAATTATAGGTCAACACTTCCAATGTGAGTGGGGGATTGAATGGAATGAACAACAACATTATTTTGAATTGATTTTTCAATTCAGTCTACCTAATCCAAATGGGATAAGCTTTAAAGATGCATTTGGTAATAGCATCTCTTATACAACGATTCCGTACGAAACAAGTATTCTTTTTTATGATAAGGATCATTTAAATGTTGAACATAGTAATTATGTGAACAGTATTCCAATTAGTCATAATCAAGGGATTGCCTACGGGGAATTATTTGCTATCGTCAAATACTTAAAACATTTAACCAGTAGTGTGCGAGTGGAATGGTTAGACTATTTATTTGATTCGCCACATGATGCCTATTTTGAAATTTGTTGGAATGATCATGATTTTGCTCAAATAAAGAAAGGGCTAATTGAAGCCAACCGCTATAATAGTGCACCGGTATTTTTTCCAAAAAACGAAGCCAAAGGAGGCCTTTATTAATGGTCGAAACGTATTATTATATTACCATTACTAGTTCGATTGAAACGAGTGATCAAATTGATTTAGTCAGTCATGTCTTATTTGAAGCAGGTGCCTTAGGTACCCAAGTTAGTTACGCTCCAGATTATTTAGACAATCATCCTGATTTATTTGGTGAAATCCCACTAAAATTACCCCAATGGTATTTAGAACACGCCACTGAAGTAGAAGGCTATTTCGATACGATGCCCAATGTGTTTGAAATCAAACACCAACTACAAGAAATGTTCCCGACAGAAACATTCAATGTTGTTGAAGGGAAGCTTGATCACGAGAATTGGCACAAAAACTGGATGAAATACTATCAACCAGAGCATATTTCGCGTTTTTTAACGATTGTACCATCTTGGCAAAGCTATGAAGCACAAGCAGATGAATTGATTGTGCGAATCGATCCTGGCTTAGCCTTTGGTACCGGCAATCATCCGACAACTCGCTTAAGTGCTCAAGCTTTAGAGTTGTACTTGCGATTGGGGGATGTTGTTTATGATGTCGGAACAGGCTCAGGAATACTTTCGTTTGTGGCAGATAAACTGGGGGCTAGTCACGTAATTGGCTTAGATTTGGATCCCCAAGCGGTTGAAAGTGCGAATAATAATTTAGACCTACAACAGGAAATTACGGGTTCAATTGAATTTAAAGTCAATGATTTACTAAACGGTATGACGCAAAAAGCCAATCTTATTGTGGCTAATATTTTACCGCATATCCTGGTAAAGCTGTTAGATGATGCGCTTAAATTATTACATCCGGGGGGATATTTAATTTTAGGGGGTATTTTGTTAGAAAAAGCGGAATCCTTATTGGATGTCATCAGACAATATGACCAACTGGAATTAATTCAACGCATGGAGTATAAAAACTGGGTGAATATTGTTGTGCAATTGAAAGTTGAGGACGCTTAATGCAACGATATTTTGTTGAAATTCCAAAAATAACTATCGGTGATACGCTCACTTTAAATCAGAATGACAGTCACCATTTGATACGGGTGATGCGGGCTAAATTGAACACCGAAATTCTAGTTGTCGATAGCCAACAGCAAGTATTTATTGCAGCCTTTATCCGCGCAAATGACCAACAACTAGCCGAAGTGAAGGTATTAACGGCATATCAGCAATCAGTTGAAATGCCAGTTGCGGTTACAATCGCTTGTGGCTTGTCTAAACATGATAAAATTGATACCATCGTTCAAAAGGGCACAGAATGTGGCATGGATGCCTTTATTCCCTTGGCCTTGGATAGGGATGTGGTCCAGTGGACACACAATAAAAGTCTTGCTAAAATTGAACGGTTAAAAAAGATTGCTAAAGAAGCTGCTGAACAAAGTCACCGTCAAAAAATACCTGAGATAAAGGATTTAATGAATCTAAATCAATTATTCGAAATCTGTTGGCAATATGATTATTTACTAGTTGCCTATGAAGAAACAGCGCGATCGACAGAACAATCGCAACTGAGTCAAGTATTTAATCAGTTGGAAAGAGGGAAGCGTATCTTAATTGTTTTTGGATCAGAAGGTGGCTTAACTGCAAATGAAATAACGTTATTGGAAGCCAATGGGTTTACAGCATGTAGTCTAGGCCCTAGAATTTTACGAGCTGAAACCGCGCCTATCTTTTTTTTAAGTGCATTAAGTTATAAAATAGAAATAGAAAATAAAATTTGAAAGAAGGATTCATAATATGAGATTAGCAAAATATATTGACCATACACTTTTAAAAGCCGACGCAACCCCAGAAATGATTGAAAAATTATGTCAGGAAGCGATTGAGTACGATTTTATGTCTGTTTGTGTCAATCCTGTCTGGGTTAAACTAGCCAGCAAGTTACTTGATGGGACAGAAGTTAAAGTTTGTACGGTAATCGGTTTTCCTTTAGGGGCATCAACGACAGCCACTAAAGTATTTGAAACCAAACAAGCTCTATTAGATGGTGCTAATGAAGTGGATATGGTCATGAATATTGGAGCTGCCAAAGCAGGTGATTGGGAGGTTGTTAAAGAAGATATTCATCAGGTAGTTAAAGCTACTGTAAGACCTGCCATTTTAAAAGTGATTCTAGAAACATCTTATTTAACGGCCGATGAAATTGTCCAAGCATCATTAATGGCAAAAGAAGCGGGTGCCGATTATGTTAAAACCTCTACTGGTTTTTCATCTGAAGGAGCGACGGTTGAAAATGTTAAATTGATGCGCGAAACAGTGGGTAACGAAATGGGCGTTAAAGCCAGTGGTGGCGTTTCTAACTATGAAGAAGCGATGGCCATGATTGAAGCGGGTGCGAGCCGCTTAGGAGCGTCCAAAGGGATTCAAATTGTCGATCATATCGATAGCTTAGATGAATCAAGTTATTAAGCTGAAATCAAGCATAAACTTTGATTTATAGGGCATATTAGCGTATAATAGGAATATTAAACATAAAGAAGGTGAAACTATGGCAAGAGGACAAGAATTAACCGCATCAGAAGTTTTAGATATTTGTCGCAGCTACATGAATGAGGCGAATGTAGCTTTTGTTGAAAAAGCACTTAACTTTGCAACTAAAGCACATGAAAAACAAGTACGTTTATCTGGTGAGCCATATATAGTTCACCCGATTCAAGTGGCGGGTATTTTAGCTAAAATTCACTTAGACCCCGCTACGGTTGCGACAGGTTTTTTGCATGATGTGGTTGAAGATACAGAGTATACCATTGAAGATATAAAAGAGAATTTTTCTGAAACAGTGGCTTTTCTAGTCGATGGCGTTACTAAATTAGGGAAAGTTCGTTTTCAAAGCAAAGAAGAAGCCTTAGCTGAAAATCATCGAAAAATGTTATTAGCTATGGCTAAGGATATTCGGATTGTGATGGTAAAATTAGCTGACCGTTTGCATAATATGCAAACCTTGAAGTTTCAAAAACCCGAAAAACAAATTGAAAAGTCTCAAGAAGCGATTGAAATATATGCACCCTTAGCTGATCGTATTGGGATGAATTTAATTAAATGGGAATTAGAAGATATTGCTCTACGTTATTTAAATCCTACCGAGTATTATCGGATCGTTAAATTGATGGCTAGTAAAAGAGATGAACGTGAAAAGTATATTCAAGAAGCCATTGTTGAAATAAATGAAGCTGTCCAAGAGTTAGAAATTACGGCTGACGTTTATGGACGTCCGAAACATATTTATTCAATTTATCGTAAGATGACCGATCAAAACAAAGACTTTAATCATATTTATGATTTGCTAGCTATTCGTGTATTAGTCGATAGTATCAAAGATTGTTATGCCGTTTTGGGGGCGATCCATACTAAATGGAAGCCTATGCCGGGTCGTTTTAAAGATTATATTGCCATGCCAAAAGCTAATATGTATCAATCCATCCATACAACCGTAATAGGTCCCTATGGTAAGCCGATTGAAATTCAAATTCGGACACATCAAATGCACGAAGTGGCCGAGTATGGGGTTGCCGCTCACTGGGCATATAAAGAAGGGAAAACAGATAAAACTGAACCTTCAGATAATATTCAAAAACAATTGGATTGGTTTAGAGATTTAGTAGAATTGCAAGACGAAGCCAAGGACGCTAGCGAGTTTATGGACTTTGTCAAAGAAGATATTTTTAAGGATCAAGTGTATATCTTTTCTCCTAAAGGTGACGTTTTTGAGTTACCTAAAGGCAGTGGTCCAATTGACTTTGCTTATCATATTCATACGGAAATTGGGAATAAAACCATAGGGGCTAAGATAAATGGTAATATAGTACCATTGAATTACGAACTGAAAAATGGGGATATTGTTGAAATTTTAACGAATCCTAATTCGAACGGTCCTAGCCGTGATTGGCTAAAACTAACCCACACATCGAAAGCTAGAAATCGGATTAAACGCTATTTTAAATTGCTCGATCGCGATCGAAACAAAGATATCGGCGAACAGATGATGGAAAAAGAATTAAAAGAAATTGGGTATACCATTAAAGAAATGACACGTAAAAACCGTGAAAAAGAACTCCTAGAACGGTTTAACTTTAATCAAATGGATGATTTATATGCTGCCATCGCTTTAAATGAGATATCTCCAACGACTATTATTAATCATCTAGGCTTAAGACCCAATAAATCAATTGAATCAACAAAACAAACGACCGTCTCTAAAGAAGTGTCAACCACCCCTAAAACACCACGCACCATTCATGAGAGTGGCGTGGTAGTTAATGGAATGGATAACCTGATGATCCGTTTAAGTCGTTGTTGTAACCCTGTTCCAGGTGATGAAATTGTTGGTTATATTACCAGAGGACGTGGGGTATCCATTCATAGAAAAGACTGCCCTAACTTTGTTAACGAACCCGAGTTACTCAATCGTACCATTGATGTTGAGTGGGAAAATGCGGCTGAATTAGTTGATGATTATGAATCTGAAATTAAAATATTTGGTTTTGATCGCTCTGGTTTGATTAATGATGTTTTACATGTCGTTAATCATACCGTTAAAAACTTACGGAATGTGAATGGGAAAGTTGATAAAGACAGTAATGCGATTGTCACGATAAAGGTGGCCATTGCTAATACGTCACAACTCAATGACTTGATGCTCAAATTACGTAATATACCTGATGTCTATAGTGTCGAACGTGTTAGTTCTTAATCTAATCAATATCTGCATATAATAGCCAACTATTATATGCTTTTTTTAAAGGGAGAGTAGGGAAAGTATGCGGATTTTAATTCAAAAAAGTTTAAATAGCTCGGTGTCAGTCGACGGCAAAGTTATTGGCGAAATTACAAAGGGTTTTGTGATTTTGGTTGGTGTTACACACGCTGATACACTAGAAGATGTGACGTATTGTGCTCGTAAAATCCGTCAAATGCGCTTGTTTGAAGACGAAGCAGGTAAAATGAATTTAGATTTGGAGGCTGTTAAGGGACAAATTTTATCCATTAGCCAATTTACCTTACATGCCAATACTAAAAAAGGGAATCGACCTAGTTTTATTGAGGCGGCTAGACCCGAACAAGCGGAAGAACTTTATCATGCTCTAAACAGACAACTGGAAGAGAGTGGTTTAACCGTAGCCACCGGAGAATTTGGAGCCATGATGCAAGTCAATATCTTAAATGATGGACCTGTTACTATCCTACTGGACTCAAAAAATCGTTAACTCAAAAAACGACCATTTAACCCAATCGTTAACTGGTCGTTTTTTTGTAGATTAATTAATTTGATGCCTCATTAGCTGCTTGGTTATCAAAATAATTGGATAAACCAGTAACAATTGCTTCGGCTATATTATGGCGATAGTCTTCAGAACGAATAGAAACTAAATCGTTTGTATTACTCATATAACCAAGCTCCAGTAATACGGCGGGACGACTGTTTTCACGAATGACATGATAATTACCAAAGTTGGTGCCATTATTAATCATATTCACATTAATCAGTTCATTATTAATGCTGTCAGCAATCGAAAAATCACTTTCGTGATAATAATAAGTTGTTATCCCTGACCAATCTGGATACAAAGAAGCATCATAATGTAAACTAATGAACACATCAGCATTTGATTGATTACTAATATCAACAATCCCATTAAGTGGTACAAAGGAATCATCATCCCGTGTCATTAACACTTCAGCCCCTAGGGCTTCTAAATGGTCACGTATTATATAAGCCGTGTCTAAAGTGACGTCTTTTTCATAGGTTAATTCATCATAACTGATAGCCCCTGGATCTTCACCCCCGTGACCAGGATCAATCAATATGGTAGCATCGGCTAATGAACCAGGATTAGTTGTCCCAACGTGTCCGACCGAATCAGCTAAGTAGGCGACAAGTCGGTCTTCAACATAACCACGAATGCCATTTTCATCTTCTACAAAAGCAAATTCATTGCCGACATCATCGGTAACAATATCGAGTACTGTGAAGGTTTGATCGCGATCAATTTCATAAATATAATCGGCATATACCGAAGGTGAATCGTATAATAGTTGAAAATCAGAACGGATAACACCGATATCTTGTAACGCAAGCCTTTCAGCTTCAAGTGCCTGTTCGTCCATCGCTTCTTCTGTGAGTTCAGCTGTTGGAACTTGTTCAGGATTGATAAGACCCACAAGTCGGGTTCTAAAATAACCAACCCCATCTGTTAAGGTGACGCTAATCCAACCGTTACTCTCATAATTTATGGGTAAATATTGACCAGATTCTAGGTTGGTGATTAGCTCTGAATTTTCATCCGGACTGGAGTAGACAGGGGTATTGACTAAAATTTGCGCATATATATTTTGATCAGATACTAATTGCTGATTATCAAGTAACCACTGCGGAATCCAACCATCATAAGTCCCAAAGCGGACACGATTCCAACCGTTATCGGAAGAAATAACCGTTACTTGATCGCCACTCGATAATTCAACAATGGCATTTGAATTGGTTGCTGCGCTTTCTCTTATCACAACATTATCTTGCTCAATGATAATGGTTGTATCACTTAAGAGATTTGCGATAGCTAAAGACCCTATTAGTAAAACTAAAATCGTCAAAATAGGGGGGAAATACTTTTTAGAAAAGATTTTCTCTAAAATATTTGACATGACATTAATCAACTCATCTCATAATTCTCTAATTTATTTTATATGCTTTATTATATAAACATCAAAAAACATATTCAATGAAATATTCGCTTGTTAACAAACAGTAAGATTTATGTGATAGAATTGATATCTTTCGCGTGTTAACAAAAAAAGTATACCATATAAACTCACAAAAAGAAGCAAAAACGCTATTTATTGGCGGTGGGGTTGATTTTCACAGCTTAATTAAAAATCTACTTGACTTTTGCCCAATATATTTGTAAGCTAAATCTAATTTAATAGTTAAATCGATGAAGTAGATAAGTAGTTGATAACCCAAGAGAGCTAATCTTAGAGCTGAAAATTAGCATGCATCAACGAAGACACTATGGAGAAGAATAATGCAAAGTTATTCCATTAGTCATGTTACGACTTAAAGGTAATGGTAAAAATTACGAATTTTAGGTGGTACCACGTTATTAAATACGTCCTATGACTTTATGTCATAGGCTTTTTTTATTTATTGGAGGAATGATTATGATACAAAAAATGAAAGGGACAGAGGATACTCTGCCTCAAAATATGGATGCCTGGCATTTTATCGAAGACACTGCCCGTGATGTGTTTGAAAGTTATTTATTCAAGGAAATTAGAACGCCTTTCTTTGAAGCTTTCGATTTGTTCAGTCGTTCGGTAGGTGATGAAACGGATATCGTCTCCAAAGAAATGTATGATTTTTATGATAAAGGTGAGCGTCATATTGCCTTAAGACCGGAAGGGACGGCTGGGATTGCACGGTCATATATCGAAAACAAATTATATGGGCCCGAACATGCGCAACCTTTAAAAGTGTACTACATGGGACCCATGTTCCGTTACGAACGCCCTCAAGCCGGTAGACAACGTCAGTTTAATCAAATTGGGATGGAAGTTTTAGGCAGTACAAATCCGGCTACAGATGTTGAGGGCATTGCCTTAGCTTGGGATTATTTTAATGAGTTAGGAATTGAAAACATTAGTTTACAAATCAATTCATTGGGGAAAACGGCTGATCGTAAAGCCTATTTACAAGCCTTAGTCGATTATTTTGAGCCATTATATACTGAATTGAGTGAGGATTCAAAGAAGCGGTTAAAAACCAATCCGTTAAGAATTATTGATAGCAAAGATCCTTCAGATCAAAAATTAGTTCAAGGCGCACCCCTGATTCTTGATTATTTAAGTGAAGACAGTCGACAACACTTTGACTCGGTTAAAACCCTTTTAACCCAATTACAGATTCCCTTTGAAGTGAACCCCTATGTCGTTCGTGGCTTGGATTACTATCAAGATACCATTTTTGAAATTGTGGTTGATGATGACACCATCGGTGCTCAATCAACCATATGTGGTGGTGGACGTTATGATGGGTTAATCGAGCAATTAGGTGGCCCTGCTACACCCGGTTTTGGTTTTGGTATTGGGGTCGAACGCTTGTTAATTTTACTCAATGAACAAGGAGTGGAACTTCCAGAAGCTGAACCCGTTGATGTCTTTGTTATGGGACTAGGTGAAAAGAGTAATGGTTTGGCCTTACAAGTCGTCCAAGCTGCGCGAGCAGCCGGGCTAATTGCAGACCGTGATTATTTGGGGCGCAGTATGAAATCCCAGTTTAAAACAGCAAGTAAATTGAATAGCAAAGTGATCATCACGATTGGTGACCAAGAAGTGGAACAACAAGTCGTGCAGTTGAAAAACCAAGCAGATGGTAAACGTGCTACGGTCGCTGTAGATGAATTATTAAATGATTTTGAGACATATTATCGTCAGATGGTACTGGATACATCGGCCATCGATAAATACTTTAGAGGTGAGTAAAATGGGGAAAAGAACAGTTTATGCAGGCAAAGTCAATGAATCGTTGGTTGACCAACCAATTATTTTAAAAGGCTGGGTACAAAAGCGTCGTGACTTAGGTGGTGTGATATTTATTGATTTAAGAGATCGGGAAGGTTTTTGCCAAGTTGTTTTTAACGCGGAGAACTTATCCGCTGATGAGATGCATCAAGCCGACCGCCTAAGAAGCGAATATGTGGTTGAGGTGGCGGGTACTCTACGCAAACGTGCAGCCGAACAGATTAATCCAAAAATTCCAACGGGTGAATATGAGCTGATAGCTGATCAATTGACGGTTCTAGCGGTTTCTAAAACCCCACCTATTTATATTGAAGAAGACTTGGATGTTGATGAGGAAGTCCGTTTACGTCATCGATTTTTAGATTTAAGACGACCAAATATGTACAACAATTTGCGTTTACGTCACACGGTAAGTCAGTCTATTCGTCAATTTTTAAATCAAGAAGAATTTATTGATGTTGAAACACCTTACTTAACCCGCTCCACACCTGAAGGAGCACGTGATTATTTGGTGCCAACCCGACGGGAACCAGGAGCCTTTTATGCTTTGCCGCAATCACCTCAGTTGTTTAAGCAATTATTGATGGGTGCCGGTTTTGACCGATATTACCAAATTGTTAGATGTTTCCGTGATGAAGATTTACGGGGGGATCGTCAACCGGAATTTACACAAGTCGATATTGAAACGAGCTTTTTAACTCAGGCAGAAATTCAGGCTTTGACTGAAAATATGTTGAAAGTCGTGGTTAAAGATGCCCTAGACATAGAATTAACCGAAGCTTTTCCAACGATGACTTATGCGCAAGCCATGTCTGAGTATGGTAGTGACAAACCGGATATCCGTTTTGAGATGAAACTGGTTGATTTATCTGAATTTGCTCTCCAATCGGATTTTGGCGTGTTTAAATCAGCAGTTGAAAAGGGTGGTAAAGTAAGAGCTATCAACCTTAAGGGCTTAGCAGACGCTTATACACGTAAAACAGCCGATGAATTAATTGAAGTAATTAAACCTTATGGCGCTAAGGGATTGGCATGGCTAAAAATAACAGACGAAGGCTTTAATGGGCCGATTGCTAAATTTTTTGCTTCAGAAGCTGATTATCAAGCGATTGTTGAACCCCTTAAGGGTGAAGTCGGCGATATTTTATTTTTTGTGGCTGACAAACAAGACGTTGTCGAAGCGTCACTCGGTGAGTTGAGACTCCATTTAGGTAAAAAGCATGAACTATATGATCCCAATGAATTAGCTTTCTTATGGGTAACCGATTGGCCATTATTTGAATACGATGAAGAAGCTGGCCGTTACGTTGCCATGCACCATCCGTTTACAGCCCCACAAAATATGGATGTAGAAGCCTTGAAAAACAATCCTGATACAGCTTTAGCGCAAGCTTATGATATCGTCTTAAATGGTTATGAAATCGGTGGGGGTAGTTTAAGAATTTATACCCGTGACATGCAAGAACAAATGTTTGAATTGCTTGGTTTTTCTCAGGATGAAGCGCAAGCGCAATTTGGTTTCTTATTAAATGCGTTTGATTATGGTTTCCCTCCACATGGTGGGATTGCCTTAGGCTTGGATCGCTTAGTGATGTTGCTAGCTAAAGAACCGAATATTCGTGAAGTGATCGCCTTTCCAAAAACAGGGCGTGGGCTTGATTTATTAATGCAAGCACCAAGTCAAGTCGATAATAGCCAATTACGCGAGTTGCATTTATCAGTAAAAGAAGACAAAAAAGTGAAGTAGGGAGTGCGGTAGATGTATTTAGGATCCCATGTCTCATTAAGCGGAAAAGATATGTTACTTGGCTCAGCTAAAGAAGCCGCATCATATGGCGCGAATGTTTTTATGGTTTATACCGGTGCGCCACAAAACACACGTCGTAAAGCCATCGATACATTTCGTATTGACGAAGCAAAGGCGTTTATGGCAGCGAATGGGATTGAATTTTTTACCGTTCATGCACCTTATATAATTAATCTAGCCAACACAACTAAAGAAGGCTATTTTGATTTTGCCGTCGAGTTTCTAAGAGATGAAATCCAACGTGTCACGGCTTTAGGAGCCACCCAAGTGACCTTGCATCCTGGCTCACATGTTGGCGCCGGGGTAGAAGCGGGGTTGACACAAATCATCAAAGGGTTAAATGAAGTCATCGATAAAGACCAAACCGTCCAAATTGCTTTAGAAACCATGGCCGGCAAAGGCACCGAGTTAGGCAAGACGTTTGAAGAACTGGCTGAAATGATTAGTGGTGTGACACATAACGAAAAACTATCCATCACCTTTGACACTTGTCATACTTATGATGCCGGCTACGACATTGTGACCGACTTCGATGAAGTCCTCAATCAATTTGATCACCGCATAGGGATTGACCGTCTGAAAGTCTTGCACATTAATGATTCAAAAAATCCTTTTCATAGCAACAAAGACCGTCACGCCAACATTGGCCAAGGTAGCATCGGCTTTGACGTCTTAAACAAAATCGTACACCACCCCCAGTTAAAAGACATCCCCAAAATTCTAGAAACCCCTTGGGTTGCTATTAACGACAAGGACAAAGTGGCACCCTATAAATACGAAATCGCTATGTTTAAAGCCCAACAAGAAAACCCCCATCTCATGGAAGATATTACAACCCCTAAATAAATACCTCTGCTACACCAAACCCGAAATTTCACACGGTTGAAATTTCGGGTTTGGTGCGTTCATTGGTTCTGGATTATAGCGCCGGTTTAAAGCTAACTTTCTGAGAGCGGGCTTATCTCAGATTTGTCTGAATGATAATAGACCAAATGAGTAAAAATAGATAGGCAAGATTATTCTGTCCAAAAAAGAGCTGAAAAAGGACAGAATAGCTTTAATCAACTAGCAAGCAATCTTAAGCTGACGGCCCGTTATTTCCTGCATATGCCCAACCGCCTGAGAGTAAGCTGAGAGGCGGATGGGAACGCCCAACCGCCAGAGAACAAGCTGAGAGGCGGATGGGACACCCAAACCGGTAAGCGGGAAGTGAAGCACCGTCATTTCTCATTTACCGCGAACTGGGGCGCTCACATATTCTAGTGCTTGTTGTGTGCGCGAACCAGAGCGCTCACATATTCAGGCGCTTGTTGTGTGCGCGAACCGGGGCGCTCACATATTCGGACGTTTGTTGTGTGCGCGAACTGGAGCGCTCACATATTCGAGCGCTTGTTGTGTGCGCGAACTGGGGCGCTCACATATTCGGACGCTTGTTGTGTGCGCGAACGTAAGCGGATGTTAAGTAAAGCTAATCGGTCAACAAATGACTGATTTCGTGACTGAATAAAGCTAATCGGTCACGAAACATCTGATTTCATGACCAATTAGCTTTATCGTAGTCTATTTTACGGTAATATATTTCCTGCTTACGCTCGTTCACTTCCCACTTACCAAACCGCCAGAGAACAAGCTGAGAGTTGGCGGTTGGAAGGATGATTCAAGGCTATTTTGATTCCAAATAGTAGCTTATTGTCATGAGGGAAAATCTGAGTGACAATGGGGCGGTTTAATGTCATGGGAGAAAATCTGAGTGACAATGGGGCGGTTTAATGTCATGGGAGAAAATCTGAGTGACAATGGGAGGGTCCGTCACTTCCCACTTACGCTGAGAAGCGGATGGGAATGCCCAACCGCAATAAACCATACCAACTTTCCAACTCCTACTCACAAACAAAGACACTTACGTTTATTTTACCCCTCATCCTCATTTACTTTCATTGTTAAACGCTACTATTAGTAGTAAAATACAAATAGATTATCAAAGATTTAAGGAGAGATAATATGCAACAAATTATTAAAGCGAAATATATCGTTCTTGAAAACGAGGTTCTTGAAAATCATTATTTAGTGGTGGAAGATGGTAAATTTAAAGCCTGTGTAGATACCCTACCTGATAACAGTGATGTGATTGATTATGGGGATGCCTATATATCAGCCGGCCTAGTGGACACACACATCCACGGATATAAAAATGCAGATATTATGGATGCCGACCCCGAAGGACTACAAACAATTGCGAACGGAATAGTCGAAAACGGAGTGACATCATGGCTACCTACAACCTTAACAGCAAGTGTTGAACAATTGGATAGAGCCTGTCAAGTAATTGGCGAAAATGCAGACAAAATTACAGGAGCAAAAGTTCAAGGTATTTTCTTAGAAGGCCCATATTTTACTGAAAAGTATAAAGGCGCGCAAAACAAAGATTATATGAGTGACCCTTCGATTGAACAACTATTAAAATGGCAAGAATTAGCCAATGGTCTAATTAAAAAAATTGCCATTGCACCGGAACGCAATGGAGTTAAGGAATTTATTGAAGTGGCTAAAGAAAATGGCATTTATGTCGCATTAGGCCATAGTGATGCCACCTACTTTCAAGCTTCTCAAGCCGTTGAAAATGGAGCAAATATTTTTGTTCATACCTTCAATGGAATGCGAGGCTTACATCACCGGGAACCCGGTATGGTTGGAGCTGCTCTTAACTTAAACGATGTATATGCCGAAGTAATCGCCGACGGCTTCCATCTCCACCCAGCAGTCATTCAGTTAATTGTCAAAACCAGAGGAACGGATGAAACCGTCTTGATTACCGATTGTATGCGTGCCGGAGGCATGCCAGATGGTCGCTCAACATTAGGTGAATTTGATGTCATTGTACAAGACGGTATGGCACGTCTAGCCAGTGACGGTAATTTAGCCGGCTCCATCCTAAAAATGATTGATGGGGTTAAAAATGTCGTTAACTGGGGGATTGTTTCATTACCCGATGCCCTACGTATGGCATCTTTAAATCCAGCCAAATCAGTTGGCATCGACAATGTTTGTGGAAAAATTGAAGCAGGTTATGCAGCAGACTTTATTGTTGTAACGCCTGAAGCAGATTTACTTGCAACCTATATCGATGGGGAAGCAAAGTATTTAAAAGTTTAATATGAAAAATACCAATGATTTTGTGGCATTAGACGTCGAAACAGCCAATGCCAATGCGCACAGCATTTGTTCCGTAGGTATTGCGAAATTTTCAAACGGCAAACTAATCGATCAATACTATCAACTCATAAACCCAGAAGAATCCTTCCGTTCAATAAATATCTCTATTCACGGCATACGCCCACGGGATGTACAATCAAAACCAACCTTTCTTGAAATGAAAAATGACATGATTAAGTTTATTGACGGATTACCCTTAATTGCTCATAATGCAGCGTTTGATATGGGAGCTTTGAAAGCCGATTATATTCGCTACAATCTCTCTTATGATATGATTCAATATATGTGTTCAGCTACCTTATCACGCGCCTTAGTTAAAACGGTACCTAATCACAAATTAAGCACTATGGCTAACTATTATCAAATTGAACTGAATCATCACCATGCCTTGTCGGATGCAATGGCATCAGGAGCTATTTTAATTAATTTGATGGCGGATTTGCAGGAAAATGATTTATTTGAATTTCTACGCCGTGTTCAATATCCAAACTTAGGCGAACTAGGTGGCAGAGGATTTAAAAAAGCGACAAAAAAAATATAAGACAAAAAGCTTGTTGGTAAAATTCCCAACAAGCTTTTTCATTGTATTCTAAATAACATTCATTGAAGTAAACGGATACATTTTGTATAATATATATGAAAACAATCATATAGGAGTGGTTAAATGGATTCACCATTAACATCTTTTTTGCAAAATGAAATTCAAGCGAAAAAAGATAAGGGATTATACAATGAAGTAGATATTTTAAGTAGTGAAAATGGCCCCATTATCAAAATAAATGATCGAGAATTAATTAACTTGGCTTCGAATAATTATTTAGGATTAGCAACAAATCCCGCATTAAAGGAAGCGGCAATTGATGCGATAAATACTTTTGGTGTGGGAGCCGGCGCTGTACGTTCGATTAACGGAACGATGACCTTGCACCAAGAATTAGAAACAGCTTTAGCAGAATTTAAAGGCACCCAAGCAGCTTTAGCGTTTCAATCCGGATTTAATTGTAATATGGGAGCTATCAGTGCCATCATTGATAAAAATGATGCTGTTTTATCAGATGCTTTAAACCACGCTTCAATTATTGATGGTTGTCGTTTATCCGGAGCTAAAATAATTCGTTATAACCATTCCGATATGGAAGACTTACGCCAAAAAGCTAAAGAAGCTAAGGAAAGTCAAAAGTATAACAAAATGATGGTCATTACTGATGGTGTTTTCTCAATGGATGGGGATGTGGCTCTATTACCAGAAATCGTTGAAATAGCAGAAGAATTTGGATTAATGACCTATGTAGATGATGCGCATGGGTCCGGAGTAATGGGGAAAGGTGCTGGAACAGTTAAGCATTTTGGGCTTCAAGATAAAGTAGATATCCAAATGGGGACTCTATCAAAAGCCGTCGGTGTCATCGGTGGGTATGTTGCAGGTAAACAGCTTTTAATTGATTGGTTAAAAGTTTCTGCAAGACCTTTTCTTTTCTCCACAGCCAGTACACCTGCCGATACAGCAGCGGCATTGACAGCCATCAAACAACTAAAAGCATCTGACCAACTACAAACACAACTATGGGAGAATGCGCGATATTTACAGAAGGGATTAAAAGATCTTGGGTTTACTTTATCGCCGACTGAAACACCCATTACACCTGTGATTATTGGCGATGAAAATATCGCACAAACTTTCTCAAAACGTTTAATGGAAGAAGGCGTTTATGCCAAAGCGATTGTTTTCCCAACGGTACCATTAGGTACGGGCAGGATTCGCAATATGCCAACCGCAGCCCATAACAAAGCCATGCTTGATCGTGCCATTGAAGTTTACGAAAAAGTAGGGAAAGAATTAGCGATTATTGAGTAGTTAGAGAGGAGTAAGCCATGAAAAATATTTTAGTAACTGGGGCATTAGGTCAGATTGGAACAGAATTAGTTAGCGCCTTACGCCAAAAGTATGGCGAAGACCATGTAATAGCTTCAGATTTAAGAGTGTTAGAAAATCATCCAATCAGCCAAGGTAAAAACTTTGAAATCCTTGATGTGATGGATTACGAACGCTTCAAATATGTCGCAAAGCGTTACGAAGTGGATACCATCATTCACTTAGCGGCTTTACTTTCAGCTGTTGCTGAGGCTTTTCCAAAAAGGGCTTGGGAAATCAATATGACAGGTTTAGTCAATGGTTTAGAAGTAGCCCGTGAATTAAATTTGCAATTCTTTACGCCATCTTCCATCGGAGCCTTTGGACCCAACACCCCTAAAATCAATACCCCTCAAGTAACCATTCAGCGTCCAAGTTCCATGTATGGCGTCACAAAGGTAGCTGGTGAATTACTGTGTGATTATTATTTCACTAAGTTTGGTGTGGATACCAGGAGCATGCGTTTCCCAGGCTTAATCAGTTATGTGTCATTACCGGGTGGAGGAACAACCGATTATGCTGTTGATATTTTTTATGAAGCATTGAGAAAAGGCAATTATGAATGTTTTTTAAGTGCAGATACCCGGCTTGATATGATGTATATGGATGATGCGGTTCAAGCTGTCATCGATTTAAATGAAGCAGAAGGTAGTCGCTTGTTGAATCGCAATGCCTACAATGTTTCCGGTATGAGTATTACGCCGGCAGAATTAGCTAAAGCCATCCAAGAGGAAATCCCAGCATTTGAAATTTCCTATAAAATAGACCCTGTCAGACAAGGGATTGCGGATTCGTGGCCAGATCAAATCGATTGCCAATCTGCCAAAGACGAATGGGGATTCAATCCTCAATACACTCTTGAGTCCACGGTAAAAGAAATGTTATCCCAGTTAAACAAAAAATTGTTTGTGGCTGTGGAATAAGACAGCAAAATAAATTTATGTAACTATGTATAAATAACGAACCTTCAAAGGCTCATGGTCTAATGAGCCTTTGAAGGTTTAAATTTATTTTTGCTATTATATTTCAAATTTCCGAATTTATTCTAAGTAATAAAGCTTCTAATTCTAATTGCAAAATATTAGCGACTTCAGAAGCTCCAAAATGTGACATCAACCGAATGGATTCTTGACATAATTCTACTCCTTCATCTACTTGTCCAATTCTTATTTTATAAACTCCTTTAATAAAATTCAAATGATTCTTATCATAGAAGTAGTTATGTTTAGATAATTTATACTCTATATCCTTAATCAATGGTGCAATTGGTTCTAAGTAATCTTGATCAAAAAAAAGATTGATAACATTCATCATAATGAGAGCATAATTTGATGAGTTTACTTGTAAATTATCATATCTAAGAGAGCGTTTATTAGCAGTATGACTTAAATTTTCAATTTGAGAACGATTCATAAAGAAAGTACTGTTACCAAATAAACTAACTTCGTAGTATTGCCATTCATCACTATTTAATAGATATTTGAAAATTACTTTTGCCTCTTCTTTATCAAACGGTTTTCCATAGATTTTTTTTAAGCGTTGATTCAATATAATAACATTGTGATAATGGCGTATATTGTCAGAATTCAAATATAGTTTAGTTTGTGAATCAATTAATTCAGATAGTTTAACAAGATTTTGTTTTCTATAAGCATCGCCATATTGAGCTAAAAATTGTTGTTGAGATTTATCACCAAGATCTTCCGATAAAAGTTTAAACTCACTAATATCAACGTTTATTCGCTTTAATAATGAAAGAAAATTTGACAAAGAAATATCGCTTTCATTTTTTTCAAATCGAGAAAGAAATTGTACTGATACTATTCCATCCGAAGTTTGTTTGAGTGTCATGCGCTTTGCTTTTCTAAAATATCTAAAGGTACTACCAATATCTGACAAAATAAATCATCTCCTTACTTGTTTTTTCATATATAACATATAGTGGAATTTTATTAATCAATGTTAATAAATGTGTTAGACTTCTATTGAAAGGGGGAGTTGTAATAAAAAGAATTTTATTATGTTGTTTGTTGCTTTTCTTTTGTATGGGAAATGAGGAGGGTTATACTTTAGAAAAATTTGTCGTTATGCCAGACTATGAGCATGTAATAGGTGAAAAGGATTAACATATTATTTAAAAAAGCTGTACAATTATTATATATTGTTTAGACTGTATAGTAAATGATTATGTTTTTTATTTTATATATCCAATCGATTCAGAGTTTAAAATATGAAAGGAATAAAATAATGAGGAATAAATTTCTTAAAAAGGTTGCATTAACGTTCTTGTCAATCTCAATGCTTACTCCGATTACAACTGCAAATGCTGAAAAGGATGGCTTTTATTTTAACTTACTCATAAATGTTAACGAGGGACGTGTTTATTCAGATAGAATTTTGAAAACTGATTCTGAAAATTATGGGGCTGTAACTACAAATTATAATGATTTAATTTGGTCAGATAAGGTTTATTATAAAATCCACCGAAATAATTGGTATGGTGGACGCATAGAAGCAACAGGCTATTATCGAGTAACTGGGAATGGTACCCTTAATTTATGGTATTATAACGGTCAGAGTGTCTATAATAGTAATTACCAACTTGAAGGTGATACTGATGTTCATAATGCAGTTGTATCGGGTATTTGGGAACCATAATCGAAAAATTATTTAAGGAGTTAAGACATGGTAGCATCAAAAAAAAAATTCTTTATTTTATATCTTGTATGCGCATTTATTTTAAGCGGGTGTTTCCCAACTGATAAAAGAGCGACCATCATAAATGAAGAAGAGGAGATTGATTCTCTGCAGGTACTAGATGAACATGTTGATCTCCAACTTACAGATAAAGTAAAAATTCAAGGGACAGTTAATATTGATTTTAGCCAAGAGTTTTATAATTACCAAACGAATTATTACCAATTTACTAAAGATGATCTAATGATCATTGATTCAGTGTTAGCAACAGATGGCGAAGTGTATCGAGAAGAACATAATGATTTCTTTTATGAACTTTATCAATTGAATGATTCAAAAGCAAGTATTTACCCTGCTATATTAGATTATTCTAAAATTGGAAGAGAGTGGAATTTTTTAGTAACCTCATTGCTTCAAGTAGATAATATATATAATCTATCGTCTTTTGATAGTGATCCATATGATTTAGAACAAGTAACTATTGCTCATGCAATTAAACAGGCTAATGAAGTTATTGAAAAATTATCACTAGAAACTATGGGAGATCCTCAAGTTTTTACATTGGATTTTAACATACTTTCAGAGATAAATCAGTTACGATTGAAGGTTAAAACAGAATTGGATCAATTTGATGAACACGATCAAGGGCAATTGTTAGTATATCAATTAGGGATTGAGGGTATTCCTATGGGTAATGGTTCATTTTCATTAGATAATGACGGGGTTTTTCCATACAATGGAAGCAATATGATATTCATTTATACTGAAGATGGTTTAACATGGCTTTCAATTGATGATGCATTTGCTAGACCTGTTGAAAAAGAAGAAATTACTAATCATATTAGTTTCGAAGAGTTACAAAGCTTGATTATTCAAGAATATGGACAAATAATTGGAATAAATGCAATCGTGATTGATGACATACGTATCGCTTTATTGCCTGAAATTAAAAATATAGAAAATTTTTCTTTTGAATTGAAACCATATTATCAAGTCAGGATAATTAGTGAACGGTCAAGTGGTGATAAAGAATCTACAATTATGACAATTGATTACTATTCATTATCAAACGGAGAAAGATATAAATAATTGAAAAACTCAGAGAAAGTTTCTCTCTGAGTTTTCTTATAGGAGAGGGAAATATTAATGAAATTATTTAAAATTGAGTTGAACAAATATTTATTAACGAAATGGAGTTTAATTTCATTAGTATTAGCTTCTGCAATTTTCATATTTACCATGTACACATCTATTAATGAACAAGGCATCATTTATTTAGTCGAAATTTTTATAGGTTTGTCTTATACTAAGAAATTATTCATAGTTGCGATAACCATTCCACTGGCTAGACTGTATGTCGATGATGTAAATAATAAGTATTTAAATTATGTGATTAATCGCACATCGATTAAAAGGTATTCTTTGAATAAAGTATTAGTGAGTTTTCTTGGAGCTTTTATCCTGTCTATTGGATCATTTGGGATAGTAGTTTTTATTTTTTCATTGATTGGGCTTCCAATCTACTCTAGAATAGATTTACTGCGTTTAAATCAATATTCATATTATGTAGATTTAATTGAAAATGGACATACAATATTCATACTATTTATATATGTATGGAATTATTCGCTTTCTGTAGCATTTTGGAATACTACTGGTTTATTATTCTCAAGCTATTTACCAAACAATTTTATTCCATATATAAGTCCATTTGTGATTAGTTATTACGTGGAAGAGTTTGCATTAAAACTACCCAATATGATTAGTATCTATAGTTTAGGCCGATCAAGTCTTGCATTCCCCAATCAACCAATTTGGGTTAATCAACTTTATGTAACGGCATTTTTCTTGGTTCTTACTGGGACTGTTGGTTACTTATTTTATAGACAAATCAAAAGGAAGGTGCCATATGCATAATATTCGCTCAATTTGGTGGATGACACGGACGAACATCTCTAAATGGAGTCGCGATTTACGTATTATTTTAATCGTTATTTTATTAGCTACATTAATTCATATGCATTTATCAGGTCTGATTAATTTTGTTCATAGTGAGAACGAAATGATTAACTTTGCACTTTTGCCATTTTTAACAGAATCTCGTTATGGGAAGATTTTATTTATTTTACCGATATTTATTTTGTTTGCTGATGCTCCATTTATTGATAACAATCAAATATTTCTTATTATGCGTAGTAACCGAAAAAATTGGATTTTATCTCAAGCATTGTACATTTTTATAACAAGCTTATGTTATGTACTTTGCTTAGCGGTCTTGTCTTGCATATTTTTCGTGCCTCGATTAGATTTTACTAATGAGTGGGGTAGCGTGCTTCACACTTTAGCAAAAACAGATATACGATTTCAGTTAAATGTTCTAGTTAATTTCCCTAGGAAAATTATAGATTATTTTAGTCCATATCAAGCTATGTTCTTTAGTTTGATATTACAAACTTTGGTTATTAATTTACTAGGATTGATTATTATGTTAATTAATATTTGGTCTTCTCATCGTTATTTAGGAATGTTTTTTGCTGCAACACTATTAATGTTTGACGCTTTAATCTATTCATCTGGGATATTGACTTGGGTATCTCCAATCACATGGATGCAACTATCGTCAATTAATATCAATGAAGGTTTATCTCAGCCTAATTTTTATCAGATATTATTAATTTTAATGCTATTATTTTGTGGATTATTATATCTGATTATACGGCGTGCACGCTGGTATGAGGTTTAGAAGGGGGCTATAGCAAAGTGGAAAATATCATTGAAGTGAATCAAGCGACTAAAATAATCGGTGATAAGATTATTTTAGATAATATTAATTTAAGTTTTGAAACTGGAAAAATCCATGGAATCATTGGACGTAATGGAGCAGGAAAAACCATGTTAATGAAATCCATCTGTGGATTAATGAGACTTAGTTCAGGTAACATTCAAGTAGGTAAAATAAATCTAAATGAAAAGACAGATGATATTCCAGAAGATATTGGAATTATTATTGAATCGCCAGGTTTTTTACCGCAATTTAGTGGGTTTAAAAATTTAAAGTTTTTAGCAGGTATTAAAGATTTGATATCCGATGATGAAATTCTACAAGCTTTAGAGATTGTTGGTCTAACACATGCAAAAGACCTAAAGGTAGCAAATTATTCTATGGGTATGAGACAACGATTGGGGTTAGCACAAGCCTTTATGGAAAACCAACACATACTAATTTTAGATGAACCAATGAATGGTTTAGATAATCAAGGTGTGCAAGATATGCGGAAGTTATTACTTGAATTAAAAGATAGCGGTAGAACCATTATTTTAGCGAGTCATACACAAGAAGATATAAAGATTTTATGTGATACCGTCGTCGAACTTGATCATGGTAAAGTTATTAACAAAGAGACATTTTCATAGCATAAAGCAAAATCCGAAGCCACTAAACAGCTTCGGATTTTAACGTACAATCGAATTTCTATTCAACTTACTCCCCAAAAGCATATGTTACTTTTGGCTTTCTAGCAGCCAATGTCTCATCCAATCGACGAACGGACGTTTCATGAGGAGCAGAAGTTATGACTTCTGGTTCACTTGCTACGGTTTGAGCAATTTCAATCATAGCATCAGCAAAAGCATCTAACGTTTCCTTTGATTCTGTCTCAGTCGGTTCAATCATTAAACTTTCTTCAACAATTAATGGGAAGTAGACAGTTGGGGCGTAAAAGCCATAATCCAACAAACGTTTCGCCATATCTCGCGTACTGGCACCTTGTTTCTTCTGACGTTTACCACTCAAAACAAACTCGTGTTTACACACTTGCGGATAAGGTGTATCAAAGTAATCTTGCAAGCGTACTTTCAAATAATTCGCATTTAAAACCGCATCTTCCGTCACTTGTTTCAAGCCTAAAGGTCCCATCGTTCGAATATAGGCATAAGCACGCACATTGACACCGAAATTCCCATAATACCCCTTAACCCGCCCAATACTTTGAGGAAAATCACTATTCAACGAATAAATATCACCGTTTTTCTCCACTTGTGGTACAGGCAAGAATGGTTTAAGAAAGTCTTTTACCCCAACAGGTCCAGAACCAGGTCCGCCACCGCCGTGTGGTGTACTGAAAGTTTTATGCAAATTCAAATGAACCGCATCAAACTCCATTAAACCAGGGGTAACTTTACTTAAAATAGCATTGGAATTGGCTCCATCATAATACAACAATCCACCGGCATCATGGACGATTTGAGAGATTTCTAATATATCACTTTCAAATAATCCTAAGGTGTTTGGATTGGTTAACATTAATCCAGCAGTGTCAGGTCCAACTGCGTCTCGTAAAGCATCCACACTAATGGTTCCATTTTTATTGGATTTAATCTCAACAATGTCAAAACCACAAATGGCTGCTGTAGCCGGATTTGTTCCATGAGCAGAGTCTGGTATTAACATTTTCTTACGCGTTTCACCATCACCGTTCGCTTGATGGAATGCTTTAAAAATAAGAAGGGCAGTCCACTCACCTTGAGCACCCGCTGCCGATTGTAAGGTTACCGCATCCATGCCTGTAATTTCTTTAAGGTATTCTTGCAATTCAAACATTAATTGAAGCGCACCTTGAGCTGTTTTTGCAGGTTGCAATGGGTGAATATTTGCAAAACCATCAAAACGAGCAATGTCTTCATTGATTTTTGGATTGTATTTCATGGTACATGATCCCAGAGGGTAAAAGCCAGTCTCTAAGCCAAAGTTTTTATTCGCTAATGCCGTGTAATGACGCATTAAATCCAATTCTGAGACTTCAGGTAAGCGTGCAGCTTCTTCACGATTTAAATGACTTGGTAATTCATCAGCTAAATTAAAAGTAGGAATATCACTTTCAGGTAAGCTGTATGCTTTACGTCCAGCCTTTGAACGTTCAAATATCATAGGAGTATTTTTTTCCATCATTAGTTGGCCTCCTTTAATAAAGAAACGAACTGATCAATTTCTTCCTTAGATCTTTTTTCAGTAGCACATAATAATAAAGCAGGTTCATCAAAGTAAGAGCTCACATCTAAACCACTCATCATGTGATTGTCTAAAATAAAGTCATTGACTTCTTTAACGGGTTTATTCAATTTAACAACAAATTCATGGAAGAAGGGTTGATGACCAACTAGATCAAAACCATTGTCCTTCAATTGTTGTGCTAGATAATGAGAAGCATTGATATTTTTTTGAGCCATTTCTTGTAGACCGACTTTACCTAAGGCGGACATGAAAACAGCTGAACCTAGCGCATAAAGTGCTTGGTTGGAACTCATGTTACTAGTCGCTTTTTCACGACGGATATGTTGTTCTCTTGTTTGTAAAGTCATCACAAAACCGCGTTTACCTTCAGCATCCACTGTTTCACCTACGATACGACTCGGCATTTTACGCATATATTGTTTAGTGGTTGCAAAGTAACCACAGTGTGGTCCGCCATAGGACATTGGAATACCTAATGGTTGTGTATCCCCAACGACGATATCTGCTCCAAGTTTACCTGGGGCTTCTAAAACAGCTAAAGCTAGTGGATTGGCTACGACAATTAATAAGGCTTTTGTGCCATCTAATAGTGATTTAATGGCTTTTATATCTTCTATAGTTCCAAAGAAGTTTGGGTATTGAACGACAACAGCTGCTGTATCTTCATCAATTAACGCTTCTAGTGCTGTTAAATCAGTTGTGGTATCGTTTAAAGGACTAACGACAACATCATACTCCATCCCATAAGCATAAGTATTAACTACTTCAATCCCTTGCGGGTGAACACCTTGCGAAATAATTACTTTAGATTTTTTAGTAGCCCCATAGGCTAAATTACAGGCTTCGCCTAAGGAAGTAAAACCATCATATAAACTCGAGTTGGCAGCTTCCATTCCAGTTAACTCACAAATCATGGTCTGAAACTCAAATAAGGCTTGTAACTCACCTTGACTAGCTTCCGCTTGATAAGGCACATAGGCTGTCATGAATTCTGATTTTAACATCACATGATTCACCACTGAAGGGATAAAATGATCATAGGTACCAGCCCCTAAAAAGTAGGGCATTTGACTAGCCGTCGTATTTTTATCGGCTAAACCTTTCATTAATTGAACTAATTGATGCTCACTTAATGAATCAGGTAAATTTAAATCATCTTTTAATCGAACAGATGAGGGAATATCTGCAAATAAATCTTCAATACTATCAACGCCAATCGTGTTTAACATTTCCTGACGATCTTCGGGTGTTATAGGTAAATAACGATGCGAAAAGCTCATGGACAATCCTCCTTATATTTAAGTTATTGAAAATTAATCTTCAATCAATTTTTCGTAAGCTTCAAGATCTAACAATGAAGAGGTATCTAAAGCTTCATCTAAAGTAATCTCAATTAACCAACCGTCAACATAAGGATTATTATTGATTAATTCTGGTTCATCAACTAATGCAGCATTGACAGCCGAAACCACACCTGTTGCTGGCGTATAAATACCTGAAGTTGATTTTACCGATTCAACAATGGCGAATTCATCATCTGCATGGTAGTTTGCCTCTAATTCTGGTAATTCTACATAAACAATATCTCCCAATGAATCAACTGCAAATTGCGTAATGCCTAAACGAATTTTGTTATCTTCTAAAACCTCAACCCACTCATGTTCCTCTGTATAAAACAAATCTTTTGTATCTACCATAATACATACCTCCTAATTATAAATGATTTTTGTTTGCAATTTTTGCTGCAACGGTTTTGTTACGGATGACTAATTGAATCGTTTCTAAGTCAAGAGAATCCACATCAATATAAGCCATCCCAATCGCATGTTCTTGCGTAGGGACCATTGTACCCGAAGTAACATAACCAATCTCATTGCCTTCATTGTCTTGGATTAATATATTTTCACGGGCTAACCCACGGCTCAACAATTCAAAACCAACCAATTGACGTTTAATTCCAGCTTCTTTATATCGAAGTAAAGCATCCCGACCAATAAAACCACCCGTTTTTTTCAACTTAATTGCAAAATTTAAATCGGCTTCTAATGGATTAATCGATTCAGATAACTCATGACCATATAAAGCCAGCCCTGCTTCAAGTCTTAAGGTATCTCTGGCGCCTAAACCACAGGGAATCAGCCCATATTCACTCCCACGATCTAGTAATAATTCAAATAATTCGGTGGTTTTGTCCCACGGTACATACAACTCAAAGCCATCTTCACCTGTATAACCCGTACGTGAAATTAAAATCGAATCAAGTGAACCAACGTTTTGCTCACTTAAAAAGTGAAAGGATTTCAATTCAGCAACATCAAAATCAACTAGTGATTGTAAAATGGCTGTTGCATTTTTACCTTGTAAAGCTAATTGTCCAATTTGATCTGAAATATTATTAATTTCAACATCAGCATCCGCTTGATGACTAACGAGCCAATTATAGATTTTATCTGCATTAGATGCATTGGGGGTAACTAAAAAATTATCGTCTGCTAATTTATAAATTAGCAAATCATCTAGCACAAATCCATCCTCATTTAAGACAAAATTGTATTGCGCTTGATTGATAGTTAACCGAGTCAAATTATTAGTCACCAGACTATTTAACCAATTTAGTGCATCAGGTCCTTTGACAATTATTTCTCCCATATGGGACGTTTCGAATAGTCCCGCCTGGTTTCTAACGGCTAAATGTTCATCTTGGATTTTGCTGAATTGAATGGGGAGAGCCCATTGGCTAAAATCAACTAATTTGATGCCATTCTTGACGTAATAATCATAGAGTGGGGTGTGTTTCAAATCTTCTGACATTTATTTCCTCCTTTAAATTTTGCTTACTTATTAATTCTAACATGTAAGCGTTTTGAATGCATTTAGTTTTTTGATTATTAATTCCAAACTTGCAATTGTTGCATAATTAAACCAGCAGTTTCTTCAATACTTCTTTCAGAAACATTAATGACATAACAACCTAACTCCGCATAAATTTGATTAGCATACTCCAATTCTACGTTCACACGATCCATTGAGGAATAACGGGATTGACTCACCCCATAAGATTCCATTCGTATTTCACGGTGTCGATTGATAACCGTAGCATCATTGGTTAAACCGATGATTTTTTTGCTACTCACTTGATAGATTTCCTCTGGCAGCTCTTTCTCGGGAATTAAGGGGATATTGACAACTTTAAAACCATTCATAGCTAGATACATGCTTAAAGGGGTTTTACTGGTTCGGCTAATGCCTAGTAAAACAATATCAGCCTCTTTAATAGCCGAAGGGTCTTTTCCATCATCGTAAGCAATACAAAACTCCATCGCATTCACACGTTTAAAATAATCTTCAGAAAGTTCATGTTGAGCGCCAACTTTCCAAGAAGCTTGAATACCTAGCCGTCTTTGAATTTCTAACGTAAAAGGTTGAATCAAATTATAACAAATCAACCCCGTTTTGATACAAAAGCGTTCAACATAATTAGCCATCACAGCGTTTGCTATCGTCATAAAGATTAAGCCATCAATTTCAACAGCTTCATTTAAAATTTTATCTAAATCTTCAATGTTTGAAATAAAGATGTATTTATGTAATACTGTATTTGCATCAGGAAATTGAGCGATAGCAGCATTAGCTACTTTTTGCGCCGTTTCCCCAATGGAGTCGGATAAGATATAGTAATGTAATGTGGGTTGTTCTTTCATATAAAGGCACCTCCTAGTTTACAATTAGTTTAACATAGAAAGAGAGCTACAGGAAATGAATGTAAATAAGGAAAACATTAATTTTGAAACAGAATATTTAACGGATGAACAAAAAAAGCAAACCTTGAATGATGGACTTGCGCGCTTAAAAGCAGCGGGGTTTAAAATGACGAAAAAACGTCAAGAAATTTTGGAGATATTTATTGAAGAAGGAAAATACCTTCGTGCCAAAGAAATCCACGATCGTTTAACCAATAAATATCCCTCTATGAGTTATAATACAACCTATCGCAACATTTATGACTTTATTAAAGTGGGTATTTTGGAGTCGACGGAATATAATCAGGAACAATTGTTTAAAATTAATTGTATGGACCAAGAACATGATTCTAATCACCACCATCACCATTTCATTTGTCGTTTATGTGGCTTAAGTATTCCTCTAAAAGCATGCCCCATGGATCACATCGATACGGATTTATCGGATGTTTTAATTGAAAGCCATCGTTTTGAAGTTTTTGGTTTATGTGCGACGTGCAAGTTAAAATAACCTAATAAATATCGGATTATTTTGACTAAAAATTGTGTTTTTTTACGATTAATGCAAGAAATTCAATGAATTCTATTGTAAATTCTTTATAGTTTGCTATAATAACGAAAGAACTTTGTTTAGATAATTGATTATCTAAAGGAAGGTTACTAAAAGCTCGGAGGGAGGGAAATCAAATGTCTAAAACTGTCGTTAAAGATAACGAATCTTTAGATGATGCTCTTCGTCGCTTTAAGCGTAATGTTTCTAAAACCGGTACTTTAAGAGAAGCCCGCAAACGTGAGTTTTATGAAAAACCAAGTGTTAAGCGTAAAAAGAAATCAGAAGCAGCTCGTAAAAGAAAGTTCTAATTCTGCTAGAAAAGTAGGGTGATTTTTATGACACTTACGGAGCAAATTAACCAGGACGTTAAGCAAGCGATGAAAGCTAGAGATAAGGATACACTGAAAGTGATTCGTATGTTGAAAGCTGCTTTGCAGTTGCAACAAATCGAACAAAAAGACCCTTTGTCTACTGAACAGGAGATATCCATCATTGCGCGTGAATTGAAACAGCGTAAAGAATCTTTAGCAGAATTTGATAAAGCGGGTCGGCATGATTTAGTTGAAGAATTGGAAAAAGAAATTAAAATCGTAGAACAGTATTTACCCAAACAACTCTCAGAAGATGAAATCAATGTAGCCATTGATGCAATCATAACCGCTACAGGGGCATCTTCCATGAAAGACTTTGGAACTGTGATGAGCCAAACAATGACTGAATTAAAAGGACAAGCTGACGGACAAACAGTCAATCGTTTAGTAAAAGAACGATTGTCAAACAATTAATTTAAAGCACCTCATTTGAGGTGTTTTTTTGTTTTCTTAAATTTTTGTTCTTCACCCGCCAAATGAAGGCTTGTTTGGCCGTCGATTGTAAATAGGTCGCCAAATGAGGGCTGGATTGGCTGTCTCTGTATAAGCGGGAAGCGTATTACCGTAATATACACTACAATTAAGGCTATTCGCTCATGAAATCAGCTGTTTGTTGACCAATTAGCTTTATTCGGCTGCCTTTCACTTTCAGCTTACAACGAACGGTTGTTGATTGCGATAGACCAACGCTAGAAAAGGCTGATTCTCTTAGATGAATCTTCTCAATTTGATATATTTGCAGAAATCTCTAATTAACAGAGATTTATCAGGCCACCGCTAACCGAGTAATGACCAGAACAAGCATTTGTCTAATAATTATTGTGAATTTCTTCTTTGGATTTCTTCTATAGGTGAGCTATTATAAACTGATGGTCATTCGCTTGTCACATTGTCTGGCTAAGTGCAACAAACTCAGCCGGAATATTCCACTTCCGGCTTTCATAGGGGATACCATCTGCCTCTCAACTCATTCTCTGGCGGTTGGGAGTAAGCGGGAAGTGTAGGAACAGGTTGATTTCGGATACAGTATCGTGACAAATAAAAATTGCTTAATTTTGGTGGCGAAACTCTTGTATCTCTTCACTACCAATTAAAATTTTCCTTTTTAGATGGACTAATCTTAGGTTGACGGTAAATTATTTATTTTCCACTTACTCACAGTTAAGTGGGTCGTCAAATGAGGGGGTCTGATTGTTGCGCTAGTAGAGCATTGGCTAACATCTAACAAAACGTGGGTGAAAAGTGGTTGTTAAAATTTCTACTATAGCTTGCATGAGTAATTTGATGAACGCTTGTACTTCTAATGACTCAGAAGTTAAAGTGAAAGGGAAACGCTTGTACTTCTAAAGGTCCAGAAGTTAAAGTGAAAGGGAAACGCTTGTACTTCTAAAGACTCAGAAGTTAAAGTGAATGGAGAACACTTGTACTTCTAAAGACTCAGAAGTTAAAGTGAAATGGAAACGTTTGTACTTCTAAAGGTCCAGAAGTTAAAGTGAAAGGAGAACGCTTTAACTTCTAAAGACTCAGAAGTTAAAGTGAAAGGGAAACGCTTGTACTTCTAAAGACTCAGAAGTTAAAGTGAATGGAGAACACTTGTACTTCTAAAGACTCAGAAGTTAAAGTGAAAGGGAAACGCTTGTACTTCTAAAGGTCCAGAAGTTAAAGTGAAAGGAGAACGCTTGTACTTCTAATGATTCAGAAGTTAAAGTGAAAGGAGAACGCTTGTACTTTTAAAGGTCCAGAAGTTAAAGTGAATGGAGAACACTTGTACTTCTAAAGACTCAGAAGTTAAAGTGAAAGGGAAACGCTTGTACTTCTAAAGACTCAGAAGTTAAAGTGAAAGGGAAACGCTTGTACTTCTAAAGGTCCAGAAGTTAAAGTGAAAGGGAAACGCTTGTACTTCTAAAGACTCAGAAGTTAAAGTGATCCATAAACAACAATACAGTCTTCATTGGGTAAGTTGATTTGGCAAAAATAAGCAGGAAATGATGGCAGGATTTGCTATCTATCTTTTCTCACTTACGTCAATGGTGACTTTCTTATTTCGATTCAAATTCGGAGCTAACTTTCTTACTTCGTTCCCATTTCTAAGCTAACTTCACCTTTCAAAAATAACTCAACACCAACTTTCACCATGAATGACGTTTATCTCTTAGTTAAAGTGATTGACACCACACCTTAGCTTACCACTAGTATAAGAAATCAACCATATACAGTAACTTAATAACAACGTCACGTCTAACAAAAAATTCAGGTTTTCTCATTTAACAGACAACATGGTTCTCCCTAGCTGTGACAAGTTTTTAAAATTTAGATATTTATTTACTCAAAGTACATTTTTTTTACAATTTGTGTTACTCTTACTATATTGAGAATATTTAAAAGGAGCATATTATTTGAATCAACCTCAAACGTTTACTGAAAAAATTATTATTTCTAATCCCGACTGGTTAATCGCCATTTTAGGCAGTCAAGATCAAAACATTGAATTGTATGAATCGAATTTTGATGTCAGTATATCTAATCGTGGCGAAACATTGACGATTACCGGTCAAGATGAAGCACAAGTTCAATTAGTTAAAGACTTGATACTAAAACTTGTGCAGCTATTAGAACGTAAAATTACTCCGCGTAAAATGGATATTGTGACAGCTATTAAGATGGCACAAAATGGTACATTAGACCATTTAATCAATATTTATGAAGAAGTTGTTGGACGAGCTGCTGACGGTAGTGCGATTCGCGTTAAAAATTTCGGGCAATTAGAATATGTTAAAGCCGTCGCGCATTCTGATGTCGTTTTTGGTATCGGCCCGGCAGGAACAGGGAAAACCTTTTTAGCTGTCGTTTTAGCCGTTCAAGCTTTGAAAGAAGGGCGCGTCAAACGAATTATCTTAACACGACCAGCCGTTGAAGCGGGCGAAAATTTAGGTTTTTTACCGGGTGATTTGAAAGAAAAGGTCGATCCTTACTTGCGACCGGTGTATGATGCCTTAAATACAATCTACGGGAACGAGCATATGAATCGCTTAATGGAACGTGGCATTATTGAAATTGCCCCATTAGCTTATATGCGTGGTCGGACGCTCGATGATGCTTTTGTTATTTTGGATGAAGCGCAAAATACAACCATTGCACAAATGAAAATGTTCTTAACCCGTTTAGGTTTTGGGTCTAAGATGATAATTAATGGGGATCAAACTCAAATCGATTTACCTAAAGGTGTCAAATCCGGTTTGATTGATGCTGAAATGAAGTTAAGAGATATTAAACGTATTAAATTCGTCATGTTTGATGAATATGATGTTGTTAGACATCCTGTCGTAGCCGATATTATTCGAGCATATTCGGATTAAAAAAACCTATTAGGAGGTTGCTATGAATTTCCAGTTGCAAAAAGTCATTAAACGAGCCGGCAAATATTATCGACCTTTCATCATTGGGTTAATGACACTAATTGTTTTCGGGCTTGTCTATTCTAGTTTAGAACCGCGCCGTTATGAGATTAATTTAAATCGGGTAGCCAACGAAACCATTCGGGCACCTTACACCATTGAAGATGAGGAACAAACCGCAATCAATCAAGATAGAGCCCGCGAAGCCGTCCCAGATGTCTTTTTGTACCATCCGGATATACGTGAAGGCCAATTAAATATCATTGAACGCTTTTTTAGTGAGATCCGAACCATTCGCTCAGACCAATATACCACTGAGATGTTGCTCAATGCAGCTGAAGAATTACAAGTTGCTGACCAATTGACCGAGCAAATTGATCGCGAAAATCGCACTGAAACACAAGAAGTGAATTTTGGTCAATTAAATAATAGTGAACGCTTAATTGCGTATTTTGATGCTGTAGCGAATATTCCTTCTGATGTAAAAGACTTGGCAGATAATTTAAGTCAAACATCTATTTTATATATTTTAACGATTAATGATACAAACTTGACTGAGTTTCAAACGATGTTGACGAATATTACTTCAGAAGCTCTTGAAAGTGATATTTATGCCAATGAATTAATTGTTTCCATCCAAGAAATTAGTCGCGAAGCCATCTCTAATTATCAAATGACCGCTGAACAACAAGCCATTCAATCCTTTTTACAACAATTGATTGTGCCTACTATGGTCTATAATGAAGAAGAAACTGAAGCTAACCGCGAAGAAGCCGCTGCTGAGGTTCCACCTTCTTATATTTTACAAGGACAAGTCATTATCCAAGAAGGCCATATTGTCGATGCCCAATCCATGCATCAACTTGAGTTGTATAATATTTTAGATACAGATGCACCACCCTATATTCTATTTGCCTTTGTTGCCATTTTAATCTTACACGCTTTTGTCTTATATCGATTGTTAGGTGAAGATGACCAATTAGAGGCTGGTATCACGTTGACAGCCTATAGTCTCGTTTTAACGACATCGACAATTATTTTAAAAGGTATGTATATGATTCAAGAAAATGGAACAAGTTATTTTACCTTGTTATTTCCAGCCATCATTATTCCCTTATTGCTAAATAAATATGTCCGCTCCAAGTTTAGTTTGCTGGCCTTTGCTATGTTCATTATTTTTTCAATGTTTATCTTTAACAACGGCGATAATATTTTATCGATGGTTATTCCAATTATTTATTATGTTTTAAGTGGTTTGACCGCTTTTATCTTAGCCAAGTTGAAACATAATAAGTTATATCATCATGAATTTATGTTTAATTTTGTGGTCCATTTTGTTTTTGCTATTTCGATCATTACGATTTTTAGCTTTGATGTCTTTTCAAACACATCCTATATGTTAATCATCTATATGTTATTGAATCTAACCGCAGGTTATGGCATTAATCTATTAATTTATCCTTATTGGGATCAATTATTAAGTGAGAAAGCGGCTTTAACATTGAATCAATTAGGCAATTTAAATCACCCATTACTAAAAAAACTAATTGAGGTAGCACCAGGAACGTATAATCATAGTATATTAGTTGGAAACCTTAGTGCCAATGCGGTGGAAGCCATTGGTGGAGATAGCTTGTTGACGCGGGTTGCTTCCTACTATCATGATGTAGGAAAAACCGTTCATCCACTCTTTTTTATCGAAAACTTACCTACCAGTATGGAATCGCCGCATCAGATGATTTCTGATGAAGAAAGTGCCCAAATTATTATTGGGCATGTTACAGAAGGCGTAAAATTACTTGAAGAGTACAATATTCCTAAAAGTGTTATTGATATTTGTAAACAACATCATGGCACGACGGTGGTTCAATATTTCTATCATCAAGCCAAAAAAGATAATCCTTCTGTAGATATTAAAGACTTTACTTATCCGGGTCCCGTACCCCAAACAAAAGAAGCTGTCGTTATCATGTTGGCAGATTCCATTGAGGCTGCCTCACGAACGATGGAAGACCATTCACAAGTATCCATTGAACAATTGGTGACCAAAATTATTGATGGTAAAATGAATGAAAATCAATTTGCAGAGAGTCCTTTAACGGTACATGAACTTAAAAAGGTGAAAGCCTCATTAATTTCGGGTGTTGGGAGTATGTACCATACACGGATTCAATACCCAGAATAAATTTTTAAGAGGAGCTTGCTTATGTTAATTGAAATTATTGATGATGCTAATTATTTAACGGATCAGCAAACGGAAATCATCGAGGCTGTCATTGAATTAGCTGCCAAAAGATTACAGCTAGGTTCCCATGTTGAGTTGGATATATCCTTAGTTTCGAATGAAGACATACATGACTTAAATAAAACCTATCGGCAAATCGACCGTCCTACCGATGTATTAAGCTTTGCGTTAAATGAATCGATTGATGATTCAGATCAACTTTTTAATCAATTTTTTGATTCAGAAGATGAAGCCAGTGACTTGCCGCTTCACTTAGGCGATATCATTATTTCATATCCCAAAGCGGTCGAACAAGCGGAAGATTATGGTCATTCGCTTGATAGAGAATTGGCTTTTTTAGCCGTCCATGGTTTCTTACATTTAAATGGGTATGACCATCAAACGGAAGAAGATTCTAAAGAAATGTTTGCCATTCAAGAAGAGGTGTTACAAGAATATGGCCTCAGCCGATAAAACACCCCCAGAGAAATTTAGTTTAAAAAAAGAATTAATTGGTTTAAAAAATTCGTTTAAATATGCGGGCGAAGGCTTAAAGCATGTTTTAGTGAATGAACGGAATTTTAGAATTCATACTCTAGCTGCTGTGATTGTGATAGGTTTAAACTTTTATTTTCAAATTGAATTTTATGAATGGATTGCGATTATTTTTTGTATTGCCTTTGTTATGACTTCGGAGTTATTCAATACCGCGATTGAAGTCACTATTGATTTAGTCACCAAAGGTGAGTATCATCCATTAGCAAAAATCGCCAAAGATGTGGCAGCCTCAGCTGTTATTGTGGCTGCTATTGTTTCAGTGGCGGTGGGATTAATTATTTACATACCCTATATTTTTAAAGGATTATTTTAGTTAGGAGTATTTATGTCAAATCAATCAAGTTTTAAATCGGGCTTTGTTGCCATTATCGGGCGACCTAACGTTGGAAAATCAACGCTCCTCAACCGTTTTGTGGGTCAAAAAGTGGCGATTATGTCGGATAAAGCCCAAACGACCCGCAATCGGATTCAAGGAGTCTATACGGATAAAGATGCTCAGCTGGTCTTCATTGATACACCAGGTATCCATAAACCGAAACACGCTTTAGGTGATTTTATGCTTAAAACGGCCTACAGTGCGATTAGCGGGGTAGATGTTGTTTTATTCGTTGTGAATGCTTCGGAAAAAATTGGACCGGGCGATCGTTTAATTATTGAACGGTTAAAACATGTTGAGGTTCCAGTTATTTTATTAATTAACAAAGTTGATTTAGTTCATGCTGATGATTTATTACCCATTATCGATAGTTATAAAAATGAACTCGACTTTAATGCGATTTTTCCCATTAGTGCTACGCAAGGGGATAATGTAGCTGAATTGGTAGAGCATATAAAAACGCTTGTGCCGGAAGGACCACAATATTATCCGGCTAATCAAGTGACAGACCATCCGGAATATTTTGTTGTGGCTGAATTTATTAGAGAACAAATACTGCATTTGACCCGTGAAGAAATTCCGCACTCTGTGGCGGTTCAAGTACAAAGTATGCAACGGAACGAAGATGACAAAGTAGAAATCCAAGCAACCATTATTGTTGAACGCAAAAGCCAAAAAGGCATTATTATCGGGGCACAAGGTTCAATGATAAAGAAAATCGGTCAAGGAGCAAGACGTGAAATCGAAAAGTTGTTGGACGATAAAGTCTATTTAGATTTATGGGTGAAAGTCCAAAAAGACTGGCGCGACCATCAAACGCAACTCAATGACTACGGTTATAAATCAAACGATTATTAAATAAGGTTGTTGTTTATGAAAAATGAACGTTTTGAAGGGATTGTTTTATTTAAACGTCCTCATCGTGAAAAAGACAATCTGGTGAAGATATTTACACAAAACCATGGGACAAAAATGTTTTTTGTTAAAGGTTTACAAAAACCGAACCATCCTTTAGTCAGTACGACGCTCCCCATGACATTAAATGAATATATAGGGACGATTAATCAGACGGGACTGTCTTTTTTGACAGAAGGCAATTCGCTGTCACTCTTTCGTTCAATTCAAGAAGATTATCTCCTACAAGCTCACGCTAGTTATATCATTCAATTAGTCGATGCTTCAATTGAAGATAATCAAAACCACCCCCAAACCTACGACTGGTTAAAAACGGCTTTATATGCCTTAGACAATCGCATGTTGCCTGATATTGTGACCATCAAAATGGAAATTGACCTGTTGAAAAATTTTGGAGTAGCTATTAATTGGCATCAATGTCGTATTTGTGGTAGCCAAGAAGAACCTTTTAAATTTAGTATGACTCGGCAAGGCGTGTTGTGCCAAAAACATTGGCAGGAAGATCCTTACCTCTTACCAACTTCCCCTCGAGCGATACATATTGTCAAACAATTAAGCCAAACCCCCATTAAAAACATCCATCAAGTAAATATCAGCCAAACAACACTTAAAGCGATTCGCCAATTAATGGAAGAAATTTATAGTGAATTTGTCGGTATCAAATTAAAAAGCTATAGTTATTTGAAAAAATTATCAGCCATGGACGCATCCATGCTAAATTTGCAAGCTAAAAGAACAAATTTTGAGAAGTAATTCACGAAAAGTTTGCTTTCAATGATAAAGAAAGTTTATAATTTACTTAATAGATATGATTAGATGAAAAGAAATCCGATTTTAACGATACGAGGAGGAATGGAAAATATGGAACGTGTAGAGAAGAGCATCAAGAATATTTTTTTAGCGGCAGTTGGCGGAACGGCTCTATCCTATGAAAAAGCCGAAGATTTAGTTAACAAAATGATTGAAAAAGGCCAAGTAACTGTTAAAGAGGGTAAAGAGCTGACTGAAGATTTAACACGGACGATCAAAGGCGAACATAAAGTATCTGAAGATTCAGAACAAGCTAAGATGGAATTGGCAGAGGAATTAATGACATTACGATTGGATATCAATGAAATCAAACGTGAACTCGGTGAAATCCGTAAACGCTTGAGTGAAGCGGAAGAATTATCTGATATTTAATTGTATCGTGCTACTGGACATTTTTGCCTTATCATTAAGGATAAAAATGTCCTTTTTTGTTAAAGGGGTATGATTATGGCAACCAATGCAGAACGGTTACGAGAAATCATTAATGTGTTTGCCTCTTATGGCTTTACTGAATTGTATCGTCGTAATTTTAAAAAGCAGACTGTCGAAGAAAGTGCCACTAATTTACGGTTGGCTTTTGAGGAGCTAGGACCAAGTTTTATTAAAATTGGTCAAACATTAGCAACCCGTAATGATTTATTATCGGAACCATATATTAATGAATTGCAAAAGCTTCAAAATAGTTCACCGAGCTTCCCTTATGAAGAAGCAGACAAGGTGTTCCAAGGTGAGTTTGGGCAATCAATCAAAGCAACTTTCAAAAACGTGAATGAAAAACCGATTGCCACCGGATCAATTGCTCAGGTGCATTACGCGGAATTGGATGATGGAACGGCTGTAATTATTAAAGTTCAACGCCCACATATTCAAGAGAAGTTAATTCGTGATATTGATTTATTTATTCGGGTGATTAATCGCATTCCTTCCATATTTACCGATATCATTATTGATCCTGTTTTAGTTTTACAAGATATCCGTCAACAAAGTGTGATTGAATTGAATTTTATTTTAGAAGCTCAAGCACTCATAAAATTTAAAAAGAATCATCGTGAACGAACCATGATAAAAACGCCGGAAATCTATTTGGATTATGTCAGTGAGAAAATTCTTGTTCAAGAATACATAGAAGGCTATGATTTAACGCAAGTTCAAGCAATTAAAGACGCTGGTTATGATATGGATGAGGTGGCTGAAAAGATTGTAACGACTTTCCTTTATCAAGTTTTTACCGATGGTTATTACCATGCAGACCCACACCCAGGTAATATCATAATTGATAATGGCAAAATCGTTTATATTGATTTTGGTATTATGGGTGACATTCCACCTATGTACCAAACCTTATTAATCAATTTGTTAGAATCACTCGTTTTACACGATATTGATCAATTAATGCAGATCATTCTGATTGTGTGTCAATCACATGGTGAAATTAATGAAGTGGATTTATACCGAGATTTAAAACTTTTATATAATCGTTATTTAACCAGTGGTTTTTGGAAGATGAATCTAAATGATATGTTTCGAGATTTAATGAAAATTGCTTTAGCTTATAAATTAACCTTTCCACATGAATTTGTTCAATTAGCTAAAACCGTGGTTATTATACAAGGGATTGCACAAAACTTAAGTCCTGAAATGGATTTTATGAAACTATTTGAGAAATACATTACAAGCAGTAATAAAATTTCGATTGATAAATATTTAAATCGTGAAAAGCTCTTACGACAAGCCAGTCGTACAGCTAAGGCGACCGTCAATTTTCCAGTGAAAATTGATCAACTCTTAGATAATTTGAATAATGAACGCCTGGGCATTAATTTACAAGTTCCTAAAGTGGAATCCTATATCCGCGAAATTAATCAAATGCTGAATCGTTTAGTTATCGGGATACTATTAGCCTCCATTATTATTTCTGCAGGGCTAATTGCCTCTAGTGCAACCAGTGAACGGCTAATAAATTTTGGGGTACTCTTTTTCATTATTGGAATTGTCATGGCCGCTTACCTTTTGTATTCATTTATTCGCTCACGACACAAATAAATAACGCGTTAATTAAGAGGAAAGGAATATTAATATGAGAGATGTAACTGGAACGGCAGATGATAAAGAAAAAAACGGCTTTTTCAAAAAAAGAACAACATCAAAAACGAACAAAGGTAAATCGCTGAATTTCCGATGGCTTTACATTGTGTTATTGATTATCATTGCCGTCTATTACTATATTGCTTTACCACCCATTCATTATGCTTCTGGTGAATTTTGGTTTTTTGCTGGTTTAATTTCAATTGGTATATTAATCATTGAAGTATTGAACGATGGGGTGGAGTTATTTACTGAAAAAAGGAACTTTTCTTTTAAAAAGATTAGTTGGAAATATAAAAGCTTGCTCTTTTTATGGGTAGGCGTATTAGTTATCGCCTTAGTCAGTCGCGTTATTTTCTCGCCGTTTTTCTTTTCTGAAGCTTATAGTAATATGATTACCATTGAAACGGCTGATTTTGAAACAGATTTCCCAGAAACAAATGTGAATCAAATCCCTTTAATTGACCGTGATACGGCTATGCGGCTTGGGAATCGTCGTTTAGGGGCATTGACGGAACTTGTTTCTCAATTTGAAGTAGCCGATGATTACACCCAAATCAATATCAACGACTATCCCTACCGTGTTTCGCCCTTAGAATATGCTGGGTTCTTTCGTTGGTTAAATAATTTTAGAGATGGGATTCCACACTATATCCGAGTGGATAATGTAACGGGGGATGTGACTTTAGAAACCCCTGAACAACCGATTAAATATAGCAAGTCTGATTTATTTAATCGTGATGTCATGCGTCGCTTGCGCTTTAGTAATCCATTTACCTTATTTAATGATCCTTCCTTTGAAGTGGATGATAATGGCATCCCCTATTATATTGCTACAACCTATACGAGAAATTTCTTTTTATATGAACCAGAAGCTAATGGTGTCATTACGTTAAATGCAATGACGGGTGAAACGACGCGTTATGGGATTGATGAAATCCCGACTTGGATTGATCGTGTTCATCCATCCGAATTAGTTTTACATCAACTAGAAATGAACGGGAAGTATAGTAATGGTTTTTGGAATTCCATGTTTTCGCAAGAAGGGGTAACGCAACCAACCGCTGGTTATAATTATCTACCGATTAATGATGATTTGTATTTGTATACTGGGATTACCTCCGTAGCAGCTGATGAATCAAACATTGGTTTTGTATTAGTTAATCTAAGAACAAAAGAAGCAACGATGTATCCTTTAGATGCAGCTGAAGAATTTTCAGCCATGCAATCGGCTGAAGGTAGTGTCCAAGAAACAGGCTATACAGCTACTTTCCCCTTACTGATTAATTTAGAAGGTCGACCAATGTATATCCTATCCCTAAAAGATGGCTCTGGGCTAATTAAAGAATATGCTTTAATTGATGTACAAAATTATCAACGTGTGTATGTTGAACCTACCGTTGAACGTTTGTTATTGTCATACGCACAAGAAAATCCTTTAAGTGTTGACGAAATTGAAACGGAAGAAGATTTGCAGGAGTTGACAGGCTTGGTTGATGATGTTCAAGCGGTTGTTGTGGAAGGCAATACCGTTTATTATTTCCTGATGGATGGAAATGTTTACCGGGCCAATATATCAATTAACCAAGAATTACCTTTTTTAGAGGAAGGAACTCAAGTTGATTTCTTAACAACTGAAGAAGGGCAAGTCCGAGAAATTTCTTGGTAAAATATTTTAAATTATCTGGATTGTAATATTTTCACAAAATAAATCAATAGAACATTCTATATGATTTCAGCCGTTTTGTGAAAATAGAAGCAGTCCAGTTTTTGCATTTATATTGTATTATAAAATTGAACTGTAGCTGTTTTAGTGCTATTATTTGAGTGGAGGTGATGCTTGGATGTTAGAAGTTAAGCATTTGACAAAAACGTTTGGCACATTAAAAGCGGTTGATGATGTTTCATTCACAATAGAAGCAGGGACGATTTTAGGTATTATCGGACAAAATGGTTCGGGTAAAACAACCATTTTCCGAATGATTCTAGATTTCTTGACCCCAGAAGGTGATGGAAGCATTTTGTGGGACAATAAACCAATCAAGAAACAAATTTATGATTTAGTTGGTTATTTACCTGAAGAACGTGGTTTATACGAAAAAATGACTGTTCAACAACAAATAACTTATTTTGCTGAACTACGTGGTATGAAGAAAGCAGACATCACTCAACGGATTGATGATTGGATGGACCGCTTTCAAGTAAAAGGAAAGAAAACCGATAAAATAAATACCTTATCTAAAGGAAATCAGCAAAAAGTCCAACTTATCTCTACCTTAATCCATGAACCCAGATTAGTGATTTTAGATGAACCTTTTAGTGGATTGGATCCTGTAAACGCAGAATTACTGATGTCAGGTATTTTGGATTTAAAAACAAAAGGTTCATCCATTATCTTCTCTAGTCATAATATGAATAATGTTGAAGATATTTGCGACAAGTTAATTATGATTCATTATGGGAAAACCGTTTTATACGGACCAGTTAATGAGGTTCGAAATAGTTTTGGACGGGTGAAGATATTTATTGAATCAAAAGATTGGACAAAAGAAAGCTTAGAGCAATTAGAGGGTGTCGTGTCGGTTGTGGAACAAGGTTATGATAATTATGTGTTGCATTTAGCCAACGAGAGTTATGGCCAAGCATTATTTAACGCAATTACAAAAGGCAACTACTTACCTAAATTTAGTCAACAACCACCAACTTTGGAAGAAATATTTAAAATGAAAGCGGGTGAGTCCAAAGATGCGTAATTTATGGATTATCATTAAAGAAGTGTATTTTAAAAATGTAAAATCATGGTCGTTTGTTTTTATGGTGTTGGGTCCAATTTTGGTATTAGGCGTCATTGCACTCATTACTTTTTTCATTGCCCAAGATGAGCAACAATCTAGAGTGGGGGAAATTGCGATAATAGATGCGCCGACTGAACTCCAAGTAGCCATCGATGCTTCACCGGATAATAATACCATTCATTTTGATATAAGTGCTGAAGAAGCCAACACCTTATTGATTGAAGATAAACTTGATGGTTATCTTGTGATAGAAGGAGAGCCAGACCATTTAGTGCCTTTATACTATCGTCGACCAACGAGTCGAGATATTAATTTAACAAACCTTGAACAAGTCATTAATACCTATCAATTAAATACCATTGCTGAGAATATTGGTTTAAATAATGAGCAATTGATGGAAATTCAATCATCGAATGTGGCGATTGATACGATAAATTTAACCGTTGATGACGAGGGGACCATACGTGAAGAGTCAGCAAGTGATCCAAGTAATTTTGCCCGTATAATGATTGCCTATGTCGTTTCTTTTTTAGTCTTTTTCTTTATTATGACTTATGTGGGGATTATTTCGCAAGAAATCGCTGCCGAAAAAGGCTCTCGGATTATGGAAATTTTGTTATCTAGTGTTTCTGCTTCGACACACTTTTTCGGAAAAATGTTGGGAATTGCTCTAGTGATTTTAACACAAATTATGGCTTATATTATTTTGTTTATACTCGCTCGTATTTTCTTTTCAAACCTAGATATTTTTAACTTTTTAAATGATATAGATTTTAATGTCATTTTTGCTAACAGTATGCCGGTGGTTTGGTTAGGGCTTGTGTTTGCGATTATTGGTATTATGATTTACAGTGCTTTGGCCGGTTTTCTTGGCTCCCTTGTTTCTAAAACGGAGGATGTGAACAAATCCATCACGCCAATTATTTTTATCGCTTTAGCAGGCTTTTACATTGGTATGTATGCACTTAATTCGACCAATAATCCCATTGTCCGCATTGGGTCTTTAATACCATTTTTCACTCCTTTTGTGATGCCATTTAGAATCGCGGCTGAAACAGTCTCATCGACTGAAATTATTTTGGCAATCATTATTTCGATTATCTTTATGATTTTATGTCTTTGGTTTTCCGTGGTCTTCTATAAAAGCAATGTATTGGTTTATACCGACAAAGGCATTATTCAAGCCATGAAGGACTCTTGGACCTTATGGCGTAGTGAACGACAATCGAAATAGTTTGACAAAGAGCAGATTAATCCAATTATTTTGTTGATGGATTAATCTGCTTCTTGTTGCTTGACTACCCATTAGATTCATGGATAAAGTAGCGTAATCCTAAAAGACGGCGTTTACAAAAATAAGCTAAATGTTTAAAAAATCTTAGAAGATAACTGTCAAAAGTAAATTAACTATTCAAAATAACGAATATTTTTGGCGAAAACCACTGGTAATCATATACTTAGTATAAGTGTAAACTACCAGAATATTTATAGTCTGTTTATGTTGAGAAGGGATACAATCTTGTCTATAATAATAGTAAAGGGTAGTGAAGAAATGATTCGTTTTTATCATTTTCACTTTCAAACAGTATCAAATATAACATAAAGAAGAAGGACACTTGATGAAAAATTTACCCATTGGTTTTATTGATTCTGGATTTGGTGGTTTAACTGTTGCTAGACAAAGTTTAAGGCAACTACCAAATGAATCAATTATTTATTTTGGTGATAGTGCTCGCGTTCCCTATGGCCCGCGACCGCTAGAAGAAGTAAAAGAATATATTTGGCAGATGACAAATTTTTTGTTGGCTAAAGGCATAAAAATGCTTGTTATCGCCTGCAATACTGGGACGGCGGCTGCCCTTAAAGAAGTAAGAGAAGCCTTATCTATTCCTGTTATAGGGGTGATTCATCCAGGCAGTCGTGCTGCTATCAAGCAAACACATAATCGTCGGATCGGTGTAATTGCAACGGAAGGCACGATAAAAAGTCAAGTCTATAAGCAAGCGCTATTAGAAAAAGTAGAAAATTTAACTGTCTATTCGATGGCATGTCCTGAATTCGTTACAATTGTAGAAGAGAATCGGGTAGGGGACTTTGAAACGCAAGGAATTGTCAATGAGCGTTTAAAACCATTTGTAGACAATGGTGTTGATGCATTAATTTTAGGTTGTACGCATTTTCCTATAATGCGCGGAGCCATTCAAGAAGCCGTTGGGGAATCCATTCAATTAATCGATTCAGGTGTTGAGACAATTAATGAGGTCAGTACTTTGTTAGATTATTTTGGTTTAAGTCGAACGGCGAATGATGCGAAACAATTCCCATCAACCCAAGTTTTTTATACAACAGGGGAAGTCAATCATTTTGCTAAAGTTGCAAAAAATTGGTTGCATAAAGAAACCATTGAAGTTATTCAATGTGAAGTGAAAGGGAATGTTCTTATTGAAACTAATCATAGCGAGCCATAATAAAGGTAAAATTACTGAGTTTACCAATTATTTGACACCTTTAGGATTTGAAGTTTCATCTTTACTTGATTATCCTCAAATACAAGAAGTTGAAGAAATTGGGCAAACCTTTGAAGAAAATGCCCGTTTAAAAGCTGAAACAATGGCAGAAGCCATGCAAGTATTTACTTTAGCTGACGATTCTGGTTTAGTTGTCCCATCATTAAATGGTGAACCAGGAATTTATAGTGCGCGGTATGGTGGTGAAGAAAAAGATGATACAGCAAACAACGAAAAATTATTAAAGAATTTAGTCAATAAAAGTCGCCAACAGCGGCAAGCATATTTTGTTTCTTGTCTGGTTTTAGCCTACCCTGGAGTGCCAAGCCTAGTGGCGCATGGCCAAATTAAAGGGGAAATTATCACTGAATACCGTGGAAAGAATGGTTTCGGTTATGACCCTATTTTCTATGTGGAAGAGAAGGGACAGACATTAGCAGAGATGACACTTGAAGAAAAAAATCAAGGGAGTCACAGAGCACTGGCTCTAGACAATTTGATTAAAAATATACCCGTATGGTTAGAGGAGTTAGGCAATGAAAGTTTTAGTAATGAGTGACAATCATGGTAGATGGCAAAAAGTACAAGAAATCATCACGAAAAATCGACCATATGTGGATTATATTATTCATTGCGGAGATTCAGAGTTTCCTGCTGATGACCCCATATGGGATCAAGTAGATAGTGTTGTTTCTGGTAATATGGATTATGACCCTCAATACCGTCAGTTAGATACATTAGGCACAAAAGAAGAAAAATTTTTAAATGTACATGGTCATCGACACAATGTAAATCATTCATTAAATGAATTAGGCCAATTAGCCCAATCTAATCATGCTAATTTTGTTTTTTATGGACATACGCATAAATTAGCCCATGATTATCACAATGGTTGCTTGTTTCTAAACCCAGGTAGTCTAAGTCGCTCACGTGGAATTAACCCTGAAAAAACCTATGCTATAGTAACTATCGATTCAGAAACAATCCAAATCAAGTATTACAATGATGAGCATCAGCGCATTGACAGATTGACTGCTATATACAAAAGATAGAAAGGTGAGTTTAACATGATTGACCCTTTAATTGAAGATGCCTTGTGGAATAATGTGGAAGACATTATGATTGAGGCAGATAATGTTGCAAATGTTGCTACAACAAACACACTAAATCATGGGTTGCTGGTCTTATCGCAAATGAAATATTCTGTCATCCCCGTATTAACTCCAAAATCAAAATTAGCAGGTTTAGTAAGTATGCCACTAATTATTAATGGTGTGATGACGGATGATGCTTTTTTAACCGATCAATTGGATACAATGACTATTAGTGAAATTATGTATGATAACCCTGTGACGATTAACTTAGATTCTGATTTGGAAGAAATTTTGCATTTGTTAATTGATAATAACTTTATCTGCGTCGTTAGTGAAGTTGATAATCATTTCTTAGGAATCGTTACACGGAGTGCCGTCATTAAACGTTTTAACAAATTTGTTCATACTTTTAGTAAACAAACAGAGTTAAAAGAAGTGGTTGACTATACTACAATTTTTCAATCATAATAAAAAAATCAATACCCCCATAGAAACAGTGAAATTAGTTACTCTAACTGTGTTCTATGGGGGTTTTTTATCATAAATTGTTTAAAAGTGAAAAGATTTGAAAAAAATAAGTTAACTTTGGTTTGACAGTTAAATCATTTAACAGTACAATATTTTTAGGTAAACGATTAGCTTTTTTTGTATTCGTTCATATGAAAGAAATTTAGTTACACGTGAAGGTTTGTTCTCCATTGGTCAAAAAATTACTCTAAATTAATAACTTCGATAATGCAATTTGGTAAATTGTGATTATTACTAAAATTATCCATTTGTCCAGTTGAAAAATGAAACAGAACCATTATAACGATAAAATACTTTCTGATTTTTACTCCTTTACTCAAAGACGACACCTCCTTTGTTACTAATAGACTATATTATTTTTGAATATAATGTCTATATTTATAAACTATAGTTAAATCTAATATGAAAAGAGGGTACTAATGAATGACATAGGAAAAGTGGTAAAACAAATCAGAAATGATAAAAGAATTACTCAGCAGTGTGCAATTGAAGGAATTGGTTCACTTACTTATATATCAAGGATAGAAAATGGTTTAACTAGACCCTCATATGAAAAATTAATCAAGATATTAGATCGTTTAAATGTAACACCTACAGAGTTTTATAGATTAATCCAACAAAATAATCCAAATAATCAATTTTCCTTTATTAATCGATTAACCAACATCATTAGAGAAAAAGATATTTACCTGATAAATAGGGAAATAGAAGATGAAATTAAAAGATATAAAGAAGATAAAAATTATAGACATACTCACAATGTTATATTGCTTAATCAGTATAGAAATTTATTTTTAAATTTTCAACTAGAGAGTCAGCAAATTTCAAAGTTATCTGATTATTTGTTTAAAGTTAGAACATGGGGGATTTATGAAATTAATTTATTCAATTTATGTGTTGTTTTTTTTTCAAATAGTAACAATCAAGCTTTATTTAAAATCGCCACTGCTAGGTTGGGGAAACTTGTAAATAAAGATGCTTATTATACAAGTGTCTTTAGAATTGGTTTTAATATACTTTTGAAAACGATTGAATCTAGTGATTTTTTCTTGTCTTCCTTGATAATTGAAAATTTGGGAGACATTCTTGATGGAACAACATTTTATTATGAGATTATTAAGCTAAAGTATATGAAGGGAATATATTTAATGAAGAAAGGTAACAATAAAGATGGACTTGAACTGGCTTTAATTGCTGTTGATTTAATGTATAAATTGGGTGATGAAGTAAATGCAAGAGCACATAAAAAAGAAATAGAGAAATACTATTCGACTTAAACTATAGTTTAGCTAAAATTTGCTTAAATTTTTTCTTATGTATAATGAATGTAAGTGGATGCTGAGATTGAAATGAAAATGATTTAAATATTTTTTATATTACAGAATATATTTATACATTTATTTCAAATTTCTGCGAAGCTAATAATCTTAATAGGAGTGGTGCTAAATCATATTTTATGAGTTACTTTAATCATATGTCAATTTCTATGTCAAAATATACAAGGAGAAGATAAATGAAAAAGAAGGTATTAAGTTCACTAATTACAATAATGTCCATTTTTTCTTTCATGGTTACTACTAACGTAGAATATGTGCAAGCTAATGAAAGCACTCAAATAATTGAACCAATGTCTGCAATATACGTAACTCATCAACAATATATATCAAGCTTACCTGCTCCTAATTCGTTATATATCACTCGAACACAAAATGGTAGACGGTATGCTGGAACTGTTTATTATACGGGAAGAGCAGATTTGATAAATGGTAACTTCATCGCTCATTATAGTGGAACTTTATATTTCACTGGCCAAATTCAATCAGACACTCATTAATATTTGAAGAAAAGTAATCGATTAAAATCTTTTTGTAAAGCTTTTTTAAAATGAAAGATATTGAATGAAATTGAGGTATTTGCTGACAACAGTAAAATGTAGTAGGTAAATACCTTTTTTATAGAATGGAGGAGAGTGTCTGATGAGCATCATTAATATAGAAAATATACAGAAATCCTTTGGACAACATCAAGTTTTAAAGGATGTAACGTTCGCTATAACGCAACCGGGTATTTATGCATTGGTAGGACCCAATGGGTCAGGTAAATCGACGTTAATGAATATTATGATGAACCTTATAAAAAGTGACAGTGGAAAAGTAGAATTATTGGGCGAATCTAACAAAAATGTACAAATATTTAACCGAGTTTCTTTTTTAAAAGATAATACGGTGTTGTACCCTTACTTGACGGGGTTTGATCATCTTAATTATGCTGCTAAAGCGTACGGGGTTAATGCAGCGCAGGTCAATCAAATAGTAGATAAAATGGGAATCCAAAGTTATGTTCATAAACGTACAGGAAAATATTCATTAGGTATGAAACAACACTTGTTAATTGCTTTATGTATTTTAAATAATCCAGATGTTTTAATTATGGATGAACCGTTAAATGGACTAGATCCAACAAGTATTTTGAGCGTAAGGGATTTAATTAAAGCTTTAGGTAATGATGGTAAAACGATTCTAATTTCATCACATATTTTAAGTGAAATCGATGCGGTGACAAGAGACGTTTTATTTCTTAAAGATGGTGAAGTTTATGTTGAAAAATTATCCGATTCGCATGCTGAAGATAGATATAGTGAAATTTACCGTGATTCTTTAATACTGAATTCAGGCGGTGAGTAAATGAAACACTTATCTTTTGAAATGTTAAAACATTGGCGGAATAAGACTATTTTTCTTGTCATTTGTAGTGCAATCATTCTATCGTTAGCCAATATGATTTTCTTAAATGCTCAAATAGGTCAAAATACGAATGAACAAAATGACTTAAATTTTTATGCTTCAGACTTATACCAAGCTGTCATACCGTATGGATCCATCGCAGTTGATCAATTTGGTGAACCTATTTTAACAGAAGCACAGGAAAGAGTGAATACTTTTTTAGTGCCTGTTGAGGATGAAACAAATAGTGATATTGTTGCGTATATACCATCTACTAGCTATCCTTTTTTTCAAGCAGTGGCTGATGCGGTGGTAGAAGATGATATCGTTCTGTCTGAACAATTAGAAGCAGATTTAAAATATGCATTGATTGCATCCGAACATCAATATCATCAAATAGAGGCAAATCCAAATTATCAATCAACTGGATCAGTGACTTACATTAAGAAAGGGTCAACCATATTATTTGGCATTTTATCCTTGCTATTATTTTTCATTATTGCTATCCGTATACATAGTGAAGATTATGAAAGAGGAAGTTTAGTTTTCAATTGGACTTTACCAAAATCTAGACAACAAATAATTATTATGAGATGGATTAGTGTCATAATCCTTGCTATCATTTATGTTTTATTAATATTAACAGCAATCTCCATGTTTTCAATGATTAGTGGGGACGGATTAGGAGATTGGCTGTATCCAAATCGTGTAATGAGTGAAAATCCATCGGTTATGACCAATCTTGAACTAATCGTACGTATGATAGGTGTTTGGTTATTACGTGTGGGTGTCGTTTCCGCCCTTGGATTGCTAGTTGCAAATATTATAAGGCTAAGAAATGTTGGAACAATCATGGGTAGTTTTTTCATAATGTTGATTTATTTTTTCACTAATTACTTACCATCCTTACAAGAACCTTGGAATATTTTATATTTTAATTATATTGACCAACTTATTGGCGGTCGTTATCTCGATTTAAGTGTCACTGAACAAGGGCAAACAATAATTGGTGTTCAATTTATTTCACCTACTTCCTTAGTCATGCCGTTATTAATTAAGCTCAGTTTAATTATCTTGTTCTTGTTTCTAGCGAATCAATGGAACGAATTAGGCACATTTGATGGCTTTTTATCAAATAACGATCAGCAACCAACACCTTTCTATCAAACCAAATGGTATGGAGTTGGTTTTGAGTGGCAAAAACTACAACAAATTATTGATAATAAAACGTCAATGACTCTAATAGTCCTTTTCACAATTGGGTTGTATCTACTTTTAGTATTTAATGACCGTCCTTTATTAGATGAGACTATCAATCCATCTAGTGTTTCTTCTTATGAGAATATAGTGACTTATAATCAAGTTTTTCTAGATGACATTAGTAATATGAGTAAGGAAGAACAGGAATTTATGCGTTTTGTTCAAGATGATTTAACTCTTCAAAACGACTATTATCAAAATGCAATTAATCAACTAAATAATCGTTCAGCTGCTTATCAAACGAACAATAGTCATGATTTTTATGATAATTTTAACTTTGAAGTAGATGAATTTTTTGGTAAGGGTGATCAAATGGATATGATTGGTCGCAGTGGTGAGAGTATCTATTTGAATGGTGAATATGCTTCTAATTTTGCTTATGAAGTATCACTCGATCGACTAACTGAGCTTAAAATTCGTGATATTAAACCAATCCCTCAAACTCACATTCATCGCACAATTTATGATCCATTAAAGAATCCTACAGATAATTTTGTAGAGAATTTAAAGTATCAACCAGCAGACCATTCATTTTTGACTTCTTTATATCGATTATTTTTTTATTATCGATTAGATGTTATTTTGCTTATTATCTTATTACTTGCAAGTGGAGCAGGGTTTACGATTGATCGGGAAAAGGGGAATGGTCTAAGTTGGATGTTCACCTTACCTCGAAAACGACGTAAAGTTTATAATGATAAAATTATGGCTGGAGTTTTACGGATTATTACACTACTCGCTTTATTTATTGCTATTGTATTTATTTTAGGAATGCTTACGGATGGTTTTGGACAAACACGTTTTCCAATCTTACATTATGATTATTTAGCAGAACATGCCCAAAATGGGACTGGTTTTGAGGAAAGTTACTCTTGGATGAATTTAGGGACATTTATTATTCAGTCAATAAGTATTTTATTGTTAATTAGTTTGTTTTTACTAATTTTAGCTAATGTTTTATCCTTATGGATCAAACAGCCACTATTACTCTTTTCAATTGTCGGTTTATTAATGGTTGGTGGGTATAGTTTCATACACATTCCAGCCTTAAACGGGATAATCAGATTTACACCATTCCCTTATATCGATATTATGGGATTCCTGACGGGAGAAATAGCTGTTCAAAATAATCTAGCATCGATGGATTATATGATGGGAGCAATTGTGTTATTAGCTTGGTCACTTGTGTTGTATCTTTTCGGTGTCAATCGTAGTGAAAAAATGTCAAATGTGATTAGTTAAGAATTAGAATTTTCTAAATTGATTAGGAGTGAAAAAATGATAAAACGATTGGTTAGTATTTTATTTGTTAGTATGTGTGTTCACGGTCAGTTATTAATCGTTCCTATGTCGGTTAATGCTGAAAATAATCCAACGCAAGACAGCCTAACCGTTTCTGAAACTTATACAATTGATGTGGGTTCTCAAGTATCAGAGTACTTACAAGTGAGCCGGTCAAGTAATGGGAATCGATATGTTGGACAATTGCAATATTCTGGCAAAGCAAGTATCATTAATGGCAAAATTCTGGCAGAGTATAAAGGGTATATTGAACAACCCTCACATGTTGCTATAAGTACACAAGATAACTATACCTATTCAGCAAATAATGCAATGAACATTTCCCATATTCAATTTATTTCATTAGAAGAATGGATTCCCGAAACGTTATCAATTAGTCAATCGATTAATGGCATGGATTACAGCGGCGAAATAGCCTATACAGGAGATGCCCAGCTTATTGGAGATGAAATGATATTTTATTACGAAGGAATCATTGAAGCTGATTCCTAATAAAAACCTACTATTTCAGATTAGTGATTCTAAGCCGAAATAGTAGGTTTTTTTATTATGAATTGAAAGAACTCGTTGGGAACTTAATGTTTTGTTCTTGAAAAGCCATTAAAAAAGCTTGGTAAAATACGCTGGTTAATTGGTATTGTTTACCATTTACAACTGAAAAGGTAACACGATAATTAAACGTTTGGTTCTCCCCGCGCACAATCCCATTAATAGTCGGTTTATCAGTTATTAAATCGTGATAATCTTCATATAACTTAGCCGTTTCAACTTTTACTATCTCAATAATTTTATTAATTTGACTTTCATCATCGATAGGTAAATCAATTAGCACCGAAATATCATGCCTCGATTGATTCATGACTAATCGAATTTCACTATTGGGAATGTAATATAAAAATCCTGAAGCCGCTTGGATAATAGTCGAACGAATCCCGACACGATAAATAGTACCCGATAGATTCTTTTCCGGAAGAGAAACAAAATCGCCCACTTCAAAATGATTTTCTAAAATGATAAAGAAGCCATTGATGACGTCTGTGACAAATTCCTGCGCACCAAAACCAAGAGCAATCCCAGCAATCCCGGCACTTGCGATGAGGGTGCCAATAGGGAATCCAAAAATACTTAAAATAATATAGGCATAAATAAAATACAAAGCATAATTTAAACCATTTTTTAGTAAATAAGTGATGGTTGAAACTCTTTGTTTTGAGGCAGTTTTAGATCCACGACTTAATTTTTGTGAAATTTTATCAGTGACTAAGTTATTGATTAAATAACGTGCAATTAAAAAAAGGATGGTAAAAAGCACTAATTGAATCGCAATCTCAATGATATTGATTAAAATATCTCCCCAGCGATTCGCAAATAATTCACGCAATTCATCCCATATAGTTAGCTCAATTTCTACCTCATCCAATAAAATCCCTCCCAAATCCTTCTATTCTCTCACTTATCTTAACATAGTTTTAGCTCGAACAAAAACAACCCCATTCAAAAAAAATAAAAAATAAATATCTCTGAAAAGAGTTTTCAATTGTAAGAATATCGATTACATGATATATTAATCTTATATTATAACAGTAAAGGAGTGAGTATCAAGCATGACATTAGGAGGAATTGCTGGCTTAATCGCAGCTCTAGCATTTGCTGTTTTAGTTGTATTTATTTGCCTCAATTTAAGTAAATTATCAAAAATCATGGAAGAAATTCAAAAAACAGTTCAACATTTGAATTCAACGATTGATGTCGTTACAAAAGATGTGGATAATTTATCAATTGAAGTCGAAGGCTTATTAAATAAAGCAAATACTTTAGTCGACGATGTTAACGGTAAATTGGGAAAAACAGATCCATTATTTACAGCTATTGGTGATTTAGGGGTGACGGTTTCAGATTTAAACGAATCTACCAAAGGCATGGCTAATAATCTGGTGAACGGTATTTCTAAGAAAAAGAAATCACCGATTGATCGTTTTGTAAAATCAACCAAAGGATTTACAAAAACAAAAGAAAATAGTCAACTGTCAGATCCGGTAGAAAAGGCATATGAAGAATCAGCGGCGTTGACACAATTGCAGAAGGAACTTGAGGCATTAGCTAAAACAACCCCGTCTACAACGGCTGGGGAAATTTCAATCAAATAAATAAGGAGTGGTTATAAATGAGTAAGAATAACAACGGTAAATTTCTTTTAGGCGCTTTGTTTGGCGCTTCAATCGCTGGAATTGTGGCACTATTGTATGCTCCAAAATCAGGTAAAGAACTACGCGAAGATATTGCAAAAGAAGTGGATAATCTTGTAGATAAAGCAAGTGATTATACGGATTATGCGGTAGAACGTGGTGTGGAAATATATGATGCGGCGGCAGATGCTACTGAAGACATCAAAGTTAGTTTAAAACAATCATCTGACAATATTAAAAAACAATTTGGTGATTTAAAAGAAGAAGCTAAAAATGAATGGCATCATTTAAAAGATGATTTTAATGACGCTGGTGACCGAGTAGCTGATGAAGCTGAAGATACAAAAGATCGTTTGGATGAATTTGGTGATGTCCTTGCAAATGAAACCGAACGCGTTGCAGACGAAGTAGCTGATGGAACAAGTCATGTGATTGATGAAGCAAGACATCAAGCAGACAATGTTGCCGGTGAAGTAGAAGATGCTTATAATGAAGTGAAAGATACTGCCCAAGAGACAGCTGAAGATTTATAATCTAACTTTCGCTGGAGTTCAAAAATTCCAGCGAATTCCTTTTTTATTCAAAATTCTGATTAAATATTCTAACAAAATTCAATATTTCTACATAATTTTGATATAGGTATTTTCATAGACTTATTGAATAATCAAATTTAAAATGTAAATAAAACGCTTGCATGTTTGCGTGCAATGTGTTAAATTATTTTTGAAAGAGGATATAAATTGGAAGTGGGGAATTTTATGGAAAAGCAGACGATTACAATATATGATGTGGCTAGAGAAGCCGGTGTCTCGATGGCGACGGTATCACGGGTTGTTAATGGCAATCCGAATGTGAAGCCAAGTACAAGAAAGAAAGTTTCAGAAGTTATTGAGCGTTTAGATTACCGCCCAAATGCTGTTGCTCGAGGGCTAGCAAGTAAAAAAACAACAACAGTCGGTGTTATTATTCCGAATGTTACGGATTTGTTTTATTCATCCCTTGCTCGTGGTATTGATGATATTGCTTCAATGTACAAATATAACATTATTTTAGCAAACTCAGATGAAAATCGTGAAAAAGAAGTGCAAGTATTAAATACCTTATTAGCTAAACAAGTTGATGGGCTTATCTTTATGGGTAGTACCATTGATGAAACAATCTTAAAAGAGTTAAGAAGAACAACCACGCCAGTTGTTTTAGCTGGTACAGTTATTTCTGAACCAGACATCTTATCCGTTAATATCGACTATCTTGCGGCGACTAAAGAAGCGACTGAACTATTATTAAGTCACAATAGAACAGTTGCTGTTGTAACGGGTCCAGGAGAATATGAAATTAATAAAGATCATATTGTAAAAGGCTATAAAGAAGCCCTTGAAGAAAAAGGCATCGATTTTAATGAGGATTTAGTTATTCAAAGCGAATATACTTTCAAAGATGGCGATAAAATCGTTGATTTACTACTCGATGCTGGAGCAACAGCAGTGGTAGTGTCTAAGGACGAGGTAGCCATTGGGATATTGAACGCTTTAATTGAACGTGGTGTTAATGTGCCAGACGATTTTGAAATCATTACTAGTAACAACTCAATGTTAACACAAGTAGCTCGTCCACAATTAACGAGTATACAGTTTCCTCTTTATGATATTGGGGCAGTTGCGATGCGTTTATTAACAAAAGTTATGAATAATGAAGAAGTTGAGGAGCCAAAAGTTCTCTTACCACATAAGATTTTTACTCGTCAATCGACAAAATAATTATGAGGGGTTAAATCATGAAAGAATCATGGCAAAAATTAAAAATTTATATTGCAATGGCTGCACTGATTTATCAAGTTTACCAACTAAGTAAAGTACTAAGAGAAACCAACAAAGCAACGAATTAACACATAAACCAATCATACCATCGAAAGATGTTTGATTGGTTTTTTCAGATTGAAAAACTTTTTAATAAATATCACCTTTTGACTATGAAAATGAAGGAAGAAGCTTTATAATAAATGTAAGCGCTATTATTTATTTTAAGGAGGCATTGGAAATGGAGTGGTGGCAAAAATTTGTTAAATGGTTTCAAAAAAGTCGTGAAAAACCAAGTTCCCATAATCAGACCAAAAGTCCAGTTGATCAATTAGAACATGTCTCAGATTCGCAATGGAAGCAAGTACCCGAATATATCCCAATGGCAAATAATGATAAAGCATTAAAAGAGCGAATTAGTCTAATCGCAGCCAGTGTTGCAACATTAGATGGCAGTGATAAGCAGCTTAAAGTGACCAAAATACATACCCGCAATCCTGAGTTTTTTAAAATTGCTTTAATGGCAGCTAGCATAGCTGCTCAAGATAAACCTGATAGTCATTTTATCGTTAAGAAAATATACAAAAAACAGGAGGCATAAATGATGCTTAGAAAATTCAAAATTAAACTAAATGGTGAAGAGTATTATGTCGAAATGGAAGAGTTAGATGCACCAAATACCCAACAGCCAACCCCTTCAGTGGTTGAACCGTCCCAACCAGTGGCTCAACCCGTGGTGGAAGAAAAAGTTACACCACAAGCTCAACCTGAACCTCAACCTCAATCAACAGCATCAGCAGCTGTCATTACTGATAACACTTTAACGGCCCCTATGCCGGGGAAAATCATAAAAGTTCTACTTAAGGAAGGAACAAATGTTGAAATTAACCAACCGATAATGGTGTTAGAAGCGATGAAAATGGAAAATGAAATTGTAGCTAATAAAGCTGGTACATTAAGTAAAATTCATGTTACAGTTGGTCAATCTGTCAATGCCGGAGATGCTTTATTTACCATAGATGAGTGATTGATAATTGAAAGGATGAGTCATATGCAAACCTTAGTGCAAGGAATTTTATCCATTACATTTCCGCAAATAATCATGATTGCCATTGGACTGTTACTAATCTATTTAGGTATTTATAAAAAATATGAACCAACTTTACTCATCCCAATGGGATTTGGAACGATTCTTGTTAATTTCCCTAATACAGGTGTTTTAACGCAAGTAACGAATGGGGTTGAACAAGAAGGTATTCTGGATTTGTTGTTTAATAATGGTATTGCCAACGAGTTATTTCCTTTATTAATCTTTATTGGCATTGGGGCGATGATAGATTTCGGTCCTTTATTGAAAAATCCGGAAATGATGTTTTTTGGAGCGGCTGCGCAATTTGGGATATTTTTTACCATAATCGTGGCGGTTTTGTTTGGCTTTAATTTAGAGCAAAGTGCATCGATAGGGATGATTGGGGCAGCGGATGGCCCAAGTTCTATCTTTGTTGCCAATCAGTTAGCCCCTGATTTGTTAGGTCCAATAACCGTTGCTGCCTATTCATACATGGCATTGGTACCGATTATTCAGCCGGCCGCAATTAGATTGGTGACAACCAAAGAAGAACGTAAAATTCGTATGGAATACAAAGAATCAACAGTTTCTAAGAAAGCACGTATTTTATTTCCAATTGTCATTACCGTTATTGCCAGTCTTATCGCACCAGCAACTTCCCCATTAATTGGATTTTTAATGTTTGGTAATTTATTAAGGGAGTGTGGCGTGTTAGATCGTTTAGCTGATTCGGCACAAAATGAATTAGTTAATATTGTTAGTATCCTATTAGGGTTAGCCATTTCTGTTAAAATGGAGGCATCTATATTTTTAAATTTCCAAACAGTCATGATTATTTTGTTTGGTTTAGTTGCTTTTGTTATGGATACTATTGGCGGTGTGGTTTTTGCTAAAATATTAAATTTATTTTTGAAGGAAAAAATCAATCCAATGATTGGGGCAGCTGGAATATCTGCTTTTCCTATGTCAAGTAGAGTTGTTCAAAAAATGGCAACAGAAGAAGATCCACAGAATTTTATTTTAATGCAGGCCGTTGGAGCCAATGTATCAGGTCAAATTGCTTCTGTTATTGCAGCTGGGATAATACTCGGTTATTTTAGTTAATGAGGGGAGTTCGTGAAGATGGAAAATTTAGGAGCTGCATTTGAACTAATGTTCACAGGAATGTTTGGCATCTTTCTAGTAATCGGAGTTATTTATTTGATTGCTAAAGGATTTGCGAAATATTTTGTTGATGATAAAGATGAAGGCAATGTAAATGATGCCTTGTAGCGTTGTATGAAAGGATAGTGCATGATGACAAAAAAAATAGGAATTATGGAAACTGTCTTACGCGATGGGCAACAAAGTCAAATTGCTACGCGCATGACGATGGATGAGATGTTGCCTATTCTACCATTATTAGATGAAATTGGATTTGAAGCTCTGGAAGTTTGGGGTGGGGCAACCTTTGATGCATGTTTACGTTATTTAAATGAGGATCCTTGGGAAAGATTGCGTATTATCCGCACAAATATTAAAAACACAAAACTTCAAATGTTGCTTCGTGGACAAAATTTACTGGGATATAAACATTATCCAGATGATGTTGTGCGTGCTTTCGTTACCAAGTCCGTCGAGAATGGGATTGATGTGGTTAGAATTTTCGACGCATTGAATGATGGTCGCAATTTAATTACTTCGATTGATGCAACTAAAGAAGCAGGCGGACACGTGCAAGCAGCCATTTGTTATACGACCAGTGAGATTCATACGGTTAAGTATTTTGTTGAAAAGGCTAAAGAGTTTGTTAATTATGGGGCAGATTCAATTGCTATTAAAGATATGGCGGGGGTGTTATCACCAAAAATCAGTTATGAATTAGTTTCGGAATTACGTTCTGTTTTAGATGTTCCTATTCAAGTGCATACACATGCAACCAGTGGTATTTCAGAAATGGCTTATTTAAAGGCTGTGGAAGCTGGAGCTGATATTATTGATACGGCTATCTCTTCGTTCTCAGGAGGTACTTCTCAACCTACGACGGAGTCAATGGTAATTATTTTAGAGGAATTAGGGTATGAAACGGGGATTGATTTGGATAAGCTAGCTGAACTTGCTTTATATTTTAATAAAGTGCGTGATAAATATCGCGAGTCAGGTCAATTAAATCCAAAAGTTAAAGATATTGATCCTAAATCTCTGATATATCAAGTGCCTGGAGGAATGTTATCTAATTTGTTAAGTCAACTCAAGGAGCAAGGGCTAGAAAGTAGATATGAAGAAGTGCTTCTTGAAGTACCGCGTGTTAGAGCCGATTTAGGCTACCCACCATTAGTTACCCCCTTATCACAAATGGTGGGAACACAAGCTTTGATGAATGTTGTCAGCGGTGAACGATACAAACTAATACCCAACGAAATTAAAGATTACGTAAAAGGTTATTATGGGCAACCACCCATTGAAATTAGTGAGGAAATTTCTAAGAAAATCATTGGTGATAGTGAAGTGATTACCGTTCGACCAGCGGATTTATTAGAGGATCAAATGGAACAACTTACCCAAGAAATCTCTGACTATGCTAAATCGCCTGAAGATGTCCTAAGCTATGCCTTGTTTCCTCAACAAGCGAGAGATTTTTTAGGTAGGCGAGAAGATCCTTACTATGATGTGCCTCTACAAACGATTGATCTAACCATTAATACTTTGTAGTTTGATTATGAAAAGATTTTTATAATAAAGCCGTAAGCAACTCATTCTGTTCAGAGATGCTTACGTTTTTTTTTATGGTTGAATGTGGGGGGATGTAGGTGGGATGTGATGTGGGGAGGAGCCGCACAACTTTATTAGAGTTAGTGGATAGGAAAGGGCTGGTATTTTGACTAGCTATCACTACCAGTTCAGCCCAACCGCCAGAGAACCAGTTGAGAGGCGGATGGTAGCTCCCAACTGCCTGTGAGCGTAAGTGGAAAGTGAAGAACCTGGTGATTTAAACGACAGCATTGTGGCAGATAAAATATTGCTTATTGTTGGTGAAGCTAGTGTATCACTTCTCCAGCAATTAAATATAGTGGCGAAGTTAATATACCCCCTTGTCATAAACCAAAGTAAGCCTAAGTTGAAGAACTTATCTTCTTCCATTTTGCGGATTATCTTTAATTGACGGCTTATTGTCATGAGGGAAAATCTGAGTGACAATGGGGCGGCTTATTGTCATGAGGGAAAATCTGAGTGACAATGGGGCGGCTTATTGTCATGGGAGAAAATCTGAGTGACAATGGGACGGCTTATTGTCATAAGAAAAAATCTGAGTGACAATGGGGCGGCTTATTGTCATGGGAGAAAATCTGAGTGACAATGGGACGTCTTATTGTCATTGGGGAAAATCTGAGTGACAATGGGACAGCTTATTGTAAGTGGGAAGTGAGGAACCGTCAAATCTCAGCTTATTCGGCGGGCACTTTTAGCTAGTTTCAACGGACTTCCATTACCCGTTTACGAGAATTAGTTGCTTGATGTCAGATTCTTGAGTTTCTGACGGGAAATTAGGTGTTTGGCGTCAGATTCTTGAGTATCTGACGGGAAATTAGGCGTTTGGCGTCAGATTAGCTTTATTTAACGTTCGCTCACCTCCAGCTTACATCCCAACCGCCAGAGAGCAACATGAGAGGCGGATGGCCACCCCCATCCGCCAGAGAGCAACATGAAAGGCGGATGGTCACCTGCGACCACCCGCCTATAGATAAATCAAAGCTTTATCCGAAATAATTGATTGATATTCAATTAATACAAGTAACTTAAAGCATAAACTAGATTAAAAATCAGCATGACGGATGAAAAATAATTGATTTTGTTTTGTGCTTGGTGAACTTTGTCGGTAGAGACTAAAAGAGGCAGGATTAATGCTAAACTGACTATGACTAACAGAATTTGAGTTAAATAATAAGATTGACTGGGTAAAGAAAAATAGACGGCTAAGGCTATAGCAACCATACATAAACCGATGCTTAATTTATTAAACAGGCTATTAGAGTATGCATCAGTTTGTTTGGCAATTATGCCTCGTAGGGTAGATTGTTCTAACTGTAAACCAGCATTAAAAATAACTAAAGGTAACAATGAATATAAGAAATCATTAGATACCGTTTGCGTTTGTGTGTAAAAAGCAATTGTTTGTAAAACAAAACTATTAAAAAAAACATTTAACACAAAATGATAAAAGGTGCGTGTAAAATCAAAGGGGAAGTATTGTATATGGATAAAGATTAAATAAAGGATGAGTAATAGGTTGATAATCCAATGTTGTCTAACAATAAAGATAATACTAAAGGCAATTAAGAGCAATTCTAAAACAATAATTATCATAGCAGACGATGATTGTACTTCTTGCTTAGCAAATCGAATAAAGAAATATTGATCGATTAATTGCGTGCATAAAACAATCAAATACAGAAGAAAAAAATCGAGCCAGTTAAATTGTTGTGTGTTAGTAATGCTAACAATCGATCCAAAGAAAATATATGAAAATGGAGCTGCAATGATTTTAAGTAAAGGATGTTGCAGAAGTTTTATAAGTGGTTTCATTTAACAAGTACCTTTCATACGAACAATTGATTTTTTATTAAATATGACTGTATTTTATAGTAAAGGAATCTGTCATGATAATCAACAATTAGAAAACTTCTTTAATCAGATTGTAAGATTTCAAGCGACTATTTTTTAATTTATACACTAGAAAAAATTGATTTAGTAGATTTTTGTTTTAAAGCGATGCTTTTTTGGTATAATCTACATGTTACAATTAGCAATTCCCGATAGGGTTTAATTCCAATTGAATTTTACATGCCTTGTAACCGTATAGAAAAGAGGGGGAATTTATTAATGGAAGAAAAAAGATTATTTACATCAGAATCGGTGACTGAAGGTCATCCAGATAAATTAGCCGACCAAATAAGCGATGCCGTACTTGATGCCATTTTAGCTCAAGACCCGTACGCACGCGTTGCCTGCGAAACAGTTGTTAATACTGGAATGGTCTTGGTTTTTGGTGAAATTACAACGTCAGCACAAGTTGATATCCAAAAAATAGTTCGTAAAAAAATTGCAGAAGTAGGCTATGTTGGTGGAAAATATGGCTTTGATGCGGATAATGTGGCCGTTTTGGTTGCTTTAGATGAACAATCAGCGGATATTGCCCAAGGGGTTGATCAAGCCTTAGAAACGCGAGGGACTGATTCCGCACAAGAAATCGGCGCTGGTGATCAAGGGTTAATGTTTGGTTACGCAACAAATGAAACCAAGCAAATGATGCCGTTAGCTATAGAATTAAGTCATTTATTAGCCAGACAACTTGCGCATGTCCGTAAAAACGGTCCACTTTATTATCTTGGGCCAGATGGCAAGACGCAAGTCACCATCGAATATGATGAAAATAACCAGGTGAAACGAATTGATAATCTGGTTATTAGCGCACAACACAGCGCCGACATTGAACTGGATCAATTAAAAGACGACATCATAACTCACGTTATTAAACCAGTGATAGCTAATAGTTGGTTAGATGATGAGACGAAATATTTTATCAATCCAACGGGACGCTTTATTATTGGGGGACCAGTTGGCGATTCTGGGTTGACCGGACGCAAAATAATTGTTGACACATACGGAGGTTTTGCTCACCATGGTGGGGGAGCTTTTTCAGGTAAAGATGCAACCAAAGTCGACCGTTCTGCTTCTTATGCAGCCCGTTATATTGCAAAAAATATCGTTGCGGCGGGACTGGCCGATCGTTGCGAAATCCAAATTGCGTATGCCATTGGAGTAGCTGAACCTGTTTCGATAACCATTAATACATTTGGCACCAGTGCGTTAAAAGATAGCCAATTGACTCAAATTGTTCGGCAATTATTTACCTTAACACCTAATGGGATTATTAACATGCTAGGGCTACGTGAACCTATATTTGCTCAAACAGCAGCTTATGGTCATTTCGGTCGCTATGATGTCGATTTGCCATGGGAAAGAACGGATCGAATAGACGAACTTATAACAGCGGCTCAACAATTTATCAAATAGTTTTTTCGATAATAATGACAAAGGGCGGGTTATTTATTTGATTGATAAATTGGTATTGTAAAATTTGAAACGTCTCTTGAGGCCATTGCGAAAGCTCTTCAAGTAGACGGACTTTTTCAATCTGACCCGCTTGATGACCAGGGTAAACAACTAGGATAATTTTTCCGTTCTTAACTAAATACCCCTGCATTTTTTCTAAGGCTTGAATCGTTGAGTCGGCTTGTGTTGTTATTTGATGGTTTCCTTTTGGTAAATAACCCAAATTAAATATCGCACCCTGTAAGCTTGCGTCAATCGCTAAGTATTGATCGACGTTAGCATGTGAATCGCCTATTAATTGATAGCGATGGGCAGCGATATTTAGTTGGGTTATTTTTGTTTGGGATGTTTGAAGGGCTTGGGGTTGAATGTCAAAAGCTAGTAGGGTGCCAGTGAATTTGGGGTGTTTTAGGATATGAATGGCGTCATTGCCGTTACCAAGGGTAGCGTCGATGAAGAGTCCGTTTGGGAATTGTTCAATAAGTTCGTTCAGCATGGTGTGCGAATAGTTGATAGCGTTTTGCATGGAAGCTCCTTTATGTTACGTTTTAATGACAATTATTACTTTTATTAAATGTATAATAAAAGACAAACAAATATGGTTTTTTTATGAATTTATTTTATATAATTAGTGAACGAGATACAAATTTTTTGATATTGGGAGGAAATTTAATTGAGTCTTAAACGTCAAGATATCATTAATTCTAAAAATGCGCTTAAAAAACAGCATTACACTAAACAATTAATGACTACCATGAATAAAAGTCTAGTGTTACTAAGTGCGGGTGTTGTTTTAAGTCAAGCGGCAGCTATTCCCACATCCGTTGAGGCTAATGATTCTGTATTTACTACACGAGTGAGTAAATCTACTTTCTTGGACACGATATCTGAGCATGCGCGAACAATTGCGGCACAAAATGACTTATATGCATCAGTTATGATTGCTCAAGCTGCTTTAGAAACTGGTTGGGGAAATAGTACATTAGCTCAGGCACCTTATAATAATTTGTTTGGGATTAAAGGGAATTACAACGGGAATTCTGTCAGTATGAACACGCTAGAAGATGATGGTTCAGGGTCTTATTATGGAATCGTTGATTCATTTAAAGTCTATCCATCCATTGCAGAATCACTGGCGGATTATGCCGATGTATTAATAGGGACGGGTTCAGAATGGCGTGCGAATTTTTACGCTGGGGCACTTTATAGTAATACAACGAGTTATCAAGATGCCACAGCACACTTAACGGGTCGGTATGCAACAGATACCTCGTACGGTACAAAATTAAATGCTATCATATCACAAAACAACTTAACACAATATGATATGGTTCGCAATACAACGCCTTCGACACCAGAAGTTCCAGATACTGATACCACAGCACCTGAAGTTCCAGATAATAACACCACAACGCCAACAACCGGTTCAACTTATCGCGTAGTAGCGGGTGACACATATTGGGCTTTAGCTAAACGCTTCGGTTTGACCGTAGCTGCCTTACAACAAGCCAATAATGCGACCAATTCAAACTTATCGATTGGTATGTCACTGAATATTCCTGCCTCTGGTTCTAACCAAGGGGGGAATGAAGCGACAACGCCGGTTGAAACACCAAAACCAGAAGAAACACCAAAACCAACAACGCCGACGCCAGAAGAAACACCTTCAACGCCGGATACGACCAACACGTATGTTGTTAAAGCAGGTGACACTTACTGGGCACTATCTAAACGTTTTGGAACAAGCGTGGCTGATTTATTATCGTTAAATGCTACGACTTCGAGTGCCTTAAGAGTGGGTCAAACAATTAAAGTAACAGGTCAAACTACAACGACCCCACCAAAAGAGTCTACAAATGAAAATAATAACGCGAATAATGGAAACAATTCAGGCACACAGCCAACAGCGAATGCTTATACGGTAAAAGCAGGCGATACTTATTGGGCATTAGCCCAACGATTTGGTGTCAGTGTTGCTAGTCTTCAACAACTGAATGGTACAACATCTAGTGCGTTACGCGTGGGGCAATCTTTAAAAGTTCCTAGTTCAACCGTGGCTAATAATGCGAATTCAAATTCAAATTCAAATCCGAATTCGAACGGAGCGAATAATAGCCATTCATCAAATACTAACCAACAAGAATCATCGAATAACGTAACAGCGGGATCTTATGTTGTACAAGCAGGCGATACTTATTGGGCACTAGCAAAACGCTATAATACCACAGTTGCAGCTTTACAAAGTTTGAATAATGCAAAAAATTCAAACTTAGCGATTGGACAATCTTTGGTTGTTCCTGGTCAAACAGCAACCGTGACAAGCTCTACGGTAGAAACGATGAGTACGTTAGCAGCTAATGAAACGCCTGCGGAAGTTGAAACAATTAAAGAAAATATCACTGAAGTAGAAGTTACTGAAGTTATTACTAATGAAAGTGACGCCGAAAAAGAAGTTATTTCTGAAACAATAACCGAATTAGACGTACCAGAAGTCGAAACGCCTACTGAAGTTACAACACCTACAGAAGTCGTTGAAGAGATTATTGAACCTGCTGAAGAAGAAACGACTGTTTCACAACACCAAGTTAAAGCTGGCGAAACTTTGTATTCAATCGCTCAACACTATCAAGTGAGTGTTAGTGAATTAATCGCAAACAACGGTGGAACCTTAATTCGTATCGGACAAGTCATCACTTGGTAAGCAAAACTTGCTACTTAAGTCAATAAATGTTATTGTTAATACATAATTAAATAATAAACTGTTGTAGAAATAGTAGGAAGTTATCCGGTGGTAGAGAGCTTATGTTTGGTGAAAATAAGTCTGGAGACCTTTTGAACTCATCTATGTTAGGCTATTTTGAACTCTAAGTAGAAATAGACGCTTAAGCTGTGTTAAAAGCAAATGAGGTAAATAATAACTCGATTATTTACAAACATAGGTGGTACCGTGCCATATAGCGCCCTATATTATTTAGTTAAACTAGGTAATATAGGGCTTTTTTTATTTTTTTATGAGACACACAGAAGTGTGGCGCAAACGCGTATATGGAAACGACAAAAGGCTATACGCGAATCGCAAACGCGTATATGGAAACCATAAAAGGCTATACGCGAATGATAAACGCGTATATGGAAACCGTAAAAGGCTATACGCGAATCGCAAACGCGTATATGGAAACGACAAAAGGCTATACGCGAATCGCAAACGCGTATATGGAAACCATAAAAGGCTATACGCGAATGATAAACGCGTATATGGAAACCGTAAAAGGCTATACGCGAATCGCAAAAACTCTGTCACTAACACGCAATACACAAGCATTAAACCAAAAATACACATTTATTTTATGGAGGAAGAAAAATGACTTTTCAACATCGCATGATTGAAACAAAATGGCAAAAATATTGGGCAGATAATCATACCTTTAAAACACAAGATCGTGGTGTCGATTATCCGTCATATTATGTTTTGGATATGTTCCCTTATCCCTCTGGAAAAGGCTTACATGTCGGTCATGCTGAAGGCTATACGGCAACCGATATTATTGCACGGATGAAACGGGCACAAGGCTTTGATGTCTTGCATCCGATGGGATGGGATGCCTTTGGTTTACCTGCGGAACAGTACGCATTAGACACTGGAAATGACCCAGCGGTATTTACTGAAGAGAATATTCAGAATTTTAAACGCCAAATCAATGCCTTGGGCTTCTCTTATGATTGGGACCGTGAAATAAATACCACCGACCCTGAGTTTTACAAGTGGACCCAATGGATTTTCACGAAGTTGTTTGAGAAAGGCTTAGCTTATCAAACGGATGTGATGGTTAACTGGTGTCCTGCTTTGGGGACGGTGTTGGCTAATGAAGAAGTAGTGGATGGCGTTAGTGAGCGGGGCGGGCATCCCGTTTTTCGTAAGCCGATGCGCCAATGGGTTTTGAAAATTACCGCCTATGCCGATCGTCTATTGGAAGATTTGGAGGACTTGGATTGGCCTGAAAGTATTAAAGAAATGCAAAGAAATTGGATTGGAAAATCTGAAGGTGCCTTAGTTAATTTTCAAGTCGTAGGGCAAGAACAAGTGATTCAAACCTATACAACCAGACCGGATACTTTGTTTGGGACGTCCTATATTGTCGTGGCACCTGAAAGTGAAATGGCAAAATCATTGATTACGCCCGACCGTGAAGAAGAAGTTTTGGCCTATATTAATCAGGTAGAATCTAAATCTGAACTTGAAAGAACTTCGTTGACCAAAGAAAAAACTGGGGTATTTTCGGGTTCTTATGTCGTCAACCCTGCCACCCAAGAAGAAATCCCTGTTTGGATTGCAGAATATGTTATCGCGTCCTATGGGACAGGTGCAGTAATGGGGTCAGCGGCTCACGATAGCCGGGACTTTGAGTTTGCCACCAAATTTGGTTTGCCCATTATTCCCATCATTGAACAAGGTGATAACGACTTACCATACCTAGAAGATGGGGTGCATATCAATTCTGATTTTCTTAATGGTTTAAAAACAGATGAAGCCTTGAAAGTTATGATTGATTGGTTAGAGGAAAATGGTTATGGTGAACGACAAATTAATTATCGTTTGCGTGACTGGGTCTTTTCGCGTCAACGCTATTGGGGTGAACCCATCCCTGTTATTCATTGGGAAGATGGGACAACAACGGCACTTTCTGAAGAAGAATTGCCTTTATTGTTGCTTAAAACGGATAAAATCCAACCTAGCGGGACGGGTGAATCGCCATTGGCTAATATTGATGAATGGGTGAATGTGGTGGATGAAAAGACGGGCATGAAAGGACGTCGCGAAACCAATACGATGCCACAATGGGCTGGTTCTTCTTGGTATTTCTTGCGTTTTATGGATAACACGTCAAAAACAGCCTTAGTATCGAAGGAAGCTATTGATAAATGGCACAATGTCGATTTGTATATTGGTGGGGCTGAACATGCTGTTCTCCATTTGTTGTATGCTCGTTTCTGGCATAAATTCCTTTATGATTTGGGCATTGTTGACACTAAAGAACCTTTCCAAAAATTATTTAATCAAGGGATGATTTTGGGGGATAACAATGAAAAAATGTCTAAATCGAAAGGCAATATTGTTAATCCGGATGATGTCATTAATGACTATGGCGCAGATACTTTGCGGCTTTATGAAATGTTTATGGGACCATTAGATGCTTCTATTGCTTGGAGTGAAAATGGTTTAGAAGGTAGTCGGCGTTTCCTTGATCGCGTATGGCGTCTGTTTGTTAATGAGGACACACAAACCTTAAATGATACGATACAAGTTAGTGATAACAAAAAACTAGAGCGTGTTTATCATCAAACGGTCAAAAAAGTCACTCAGGATTATGAACAACTTCACTTTAATACAGCTATTTCACAACTGATGATTTTCTTGAATGAAGCAAAAAATGAAACAATTATCCCAATGGAGTATGCTAAAGGTTTTGTTAAATTGTTAGCTCCCATCGCTCCTCATTTGATGGAGGAAATTTGGTCATTATTAGGTGAAACAAGCAGCGTTTCCTTAGCAGAATGGCCAACATATGATGAAGCACTCACGGTTGATGATCAAATTGAAATTGTTATTCAAGTGAATGGAAAAGTAAAAGTTAAAAAGATGATTGATAATAATCTTTCAAAAGAAGCGATGGAAAAGATTGCTTTAGAAGATTCAACGATCCAAAGCGAAATTAATAATAAAACCATTCGTAAAATCATTGCCGTTCCAAATAGATTAGTGAATATTGTAGCTAATTAATAACAATTAGTCATTAAAATAAGGTATACTAACATTAGATAACTTTTGTCTGTAAGGAGATGATACAGCATGCGCAATAATTTTAATTCACAAGATGACGAATCTGATTTAGAGAAAACGATTCAATTTACTGAAGATGATTTAAAGCAATTACGCAGTCCAAATCGTCAACCGTTGGATGGGGACTATTTTACGAATAGTCAATCAACGAAAGATGACGATGATAATAGGCAAGATAATTCAGTATTTGAGTCGGATAAAGAAGAAGAATGGGAAGCCGATTCACCGCTTGCTTCAAACTTTGAAAATGAGGCAGAAAATGAGGAAGACCTCTATGAGGATGAACTTTTGGATGATTCCTATGATGAAGCGTACTATACGATGGATTCAACTGATGATGAACCTATAGAAAGAACCACAGATACTGAACCACAACCCTTAGGAAAGAGTGTGGATTGGGATCATGGCTTTATTGATGAAGCTTCCCTAGATGAAGAATCACAGATGGGTGATTGGGATAATGAAGTACTAGAACATCCTTCTGATGAAGTAACCCCTTCTGAATCAGATGCAGCCGATGTCTCTGAACCAGAGGAAAATCCGTTCGTTTACCACTCCATCAGAAATAAATTAAAAGAATCAATTGAAGAAGAAAAGACACAAGATTTTAAAGAAAGAGAAGAACGTAAGAAAAACAGTTTCTTTAAAACCCTCTTCTCAAAAGAAGATGAGGTCCGCTACAGTACACACGAATTAGATGATTTAGACGACTATAATCAATTCAATTCGGAAACCGAAGACTTAGACGAGATATCCGAAGAAGCAACACCTGAATATGATGTGTTTGAAGAAACTGAAGCCGTAGCAGAACCAGAAACCGAAACCGAGACACCTGTGTACAATGAAGATGCCGTTACGATTGATGATTATGAAGAAGATATTTATAGTCAGGTTTCGGCAGCAAACACCGATTTTCAAATGGATGATTTTTTAGATGAAGAGCCCATCGATGAGCCAGCAGGTAATCAAAAACCGTCATTTTTCAGCCGCGTTTTTAAACCGACCCCGACGTCCAGTGAAGATGACAATGAACCTATAAAAGAGGAAGTCAGCGAGGACGACATCAGCATCGATATTGAAGTCGAAACGTCGGAACTATCAGCAGATACCCCTCAACCACAGGAAAAAATGCCACGTAAAGGCAAAAAGGCAAAAAAGAAAAAGAGAAGAAAACAACAACCCCCTCAAATAAATACCTCTGAACCAACACCTGAGGGTGAGCCTGAACTGACTCCGGAAGTAGAAGATGGCGAAACAGATGACTTTGAAACAGATTCAGCGGTAGTACAAGAGGAAGTTTTAGCAGACATTGACAATGACAATGACTTTGACACCTATCCCAGCGATGAAGATGAAATCCAAACAGATGAAGCTGACGATTTAAGTCAACAAGCTAAAGCCTATGGTGAAAAAGTGAGTCAAGCGACCGCTCAATATAGCGAACCATTAATTACTGACCAAAGTTTAAGTGAAGTAAGAGGGCAAGATGATCTAACGATTGAATCAAAAGCTGAAGATCAAATTGAAACCAACTTTACTAAAGGCGCTGCTTGGTTATCCATTGGTAATATCGTCTCAAGAATTATTGGTGCCCTATATGTTATCCCATGGGCCAGTATGTTTGGCGAGGACTATACGCGAGCCAATACACTCTATAGTGTCGGTTATAAACCATATTCCTTGTTCTTAGCCATTGCCACAGCAGGATTCCCAAGTGCTATTGCTAAACAAATGTCATTTTACCATTCGAAGAAAGAATATCGGGTAGCCGATAAGTTGTTTAAAAATAGTATGTATATCATGATAGGAACAGGTTTAGTTTCGGCCTTAATCTTATACATTGCGGCACCATTCTTATCAAGTATGTCAGCAACCGATGACCCAGCCGCTGGAACAATCGTTATTCGTTCTCTGACACCAGCTTTATTGATTTTACCGGCCATGAGTTTATTAAGAGGTTACTTCCAAGGTTTCGATGATATGATACCTACGGCTGTATCACAAATACTTGAACAGTTTGTTAGAGTCATCTACTTATTAGTTGCTACCTATGCCATTATGCAAGTGTTATCGGGTACGGTAACAACAGCGGTAGCTCATTCAACCTTTGCAGCTTTTGTAGGTGCCTTAGTTTCACTCTTGTATTTACTGTTTGTCTATTGGCGTAAACGGCCGCTGATTAAGGAATTAATTAAAGAATCAGCTGATAATATTGAGTTAGACTTTAAACAAAGCGGTAAAATAATGATTATGGATAGTATTCCATTTGTTATTTTAGGTTCAGGTATCATACTTGCACAAATTGTTGACACTTACTCATTTAGACAAATTATCCAAGCAACTTCGACCATGTTATTAAGTGAAATTAGTGAGTTATATGGTGTTTTAAGTCTCGATGTGGACAAATTAGTGATGATTATCATTTCACTAGCTATCGCCATTGCATCTTCATCCGTACCATCGGTGACCAGTTTGTTTGCACAAAAAGATTATCCAAGAACGAGTCGTCTAATTCAAAATATTGTGACTGTCTTTTCCTTTGTTATGTTACCCGCTGCGGTAGGATTAGCTAGTATAGCCAACAATATGTATTTCTTCTTCTACCCAATGGGGAATGAACAAGGTCCAACCATTTTAGTCCTTGGAGCTTACCTAAGTATTGTTTTAGGTGCTTATACGATTCTTTCGACGATTTTACAATCAATGAATTTTAGAAGAGTTGCGGTTAAATATTTACTAATTGGTTTATTAATAAAAGTGGTTTTACAATTCCCGTTTGTGTCACTATTACATGCTAATGGAGCCCAATTAGCTACCTTATTTGCGTTCTTATTTACAACTGCCTTTATGTGGATTAAGATCCATCGGACAATCATTATCGACTATGCGTCTTTAGCTAAAGATTTAGTTGTCATTGTGGTGAGTACGGCCCTAATGGGTATTTCTACATCCTTATGGAATACTGTTTTAGATATGTTGTTTGGACCTGTAGGACGCTTATTAACATTTGTCAAAATTCTCATTGTTGTCCTAATTGGTATGTTTATTTACTTAGGCATTATGGCTTTATTTGGTAAATTAAATATCATATTAGGTTCACGGTTCAAATCATTACAAGATAAATTGCAGGTGTTTTATTAATGCGGATTGATCGTTTTTTAGCTAATGAAGGCTTAGGATCACGAAAAGAAGTTAAACAACTCATAAAGGCTGGATTAGTTAAAATTAATCATCAACTAGTTGAGTCACCCAATCAGCAATTGTCTGTTGAAACAGATGAAGTGTCAGTGAACGACCATATTATTGCCTATCAACCTTATGTTTATATCATGTTAAATAAGCCGCAAGATGTGGTTAGTGCCACCCAAGACAAATTGCATCCAACGGTGATTGATTGCTTAGATGGTAGCTATGGTCATTTAGAATTATTTCCCGTCGGTCGATTAGATATCGATACGACGGGGTTGCTATTACTCACTAACGATGGGAAATTAGCTCACCAACTTTTAGCACCCAAAAATAAAGTGCCTAAAACCTATGCGGCTACCATTAAAGGTCAAGTTAACGAACAAGATAAACTAGCCTTTGAACATGGTTTAGATTTAGGGGATTTTGTCACTCAACCTGCTAACTTACAAATTTTGGCTTTTGATGAAGTGACCAATCACACACTAATCCAAACCACCATCATTGAAGGCAAATTTCATCAAGTCAAACGAATGTTTCAAAAAGTCGGGAAAGAAGTGATCCAACTGAAACGGATTAGCATGGGGTCTCTGGTTCTTGACGAACGTTTAGCAGAAAGTGAATGGCGCGAATTAAGCCCTTCAGAACTTCAACATTTAATGCAAGATATGTAGTTACAAGAGGAGGAATATAATGGTTAATTGGTTAGAAGAAGTAGAAAAAAGACAAGAGGCATTAATCGATGATTTATTCCGTTTATTAAGAATTGATTCTGTCCGTGATGATGCTAAAGCAACGCCGGAAGCACCCGTTGGGCCTGGACCTAAAGCTGCTTTAGAAGAGTTTTTGAAAATGGCTCAAGAAGATGGTTTTGAAACCAAACAATTTGGACCTTGGGCTGGACGGATTGAAATAGGTTCAGGTGATGAATTGATGGGGATTTTAGGTCATGTGGATGTTGTCCCGGCAGGTAGCGGTTGGGAAACTGATCCTTTTGAACCTGTTATAAAAGACGACCGCATTTATGCTAGAGGTTCTAGTGATGATAAGGGTCCAACGGTAGCAGCTTATTTTGCTATTAAAATATTACGTGAATTAGGCGTTGAATTTAATAAGCGTGTGCACCTCATTGTGGGGACGGATGAAGAGAGTGGTTGGCAATGTATGGACTACTACTTCAAAGAAGCTGAAATGCCTGATTTTGGTTTTTCACCGGACGCGTCTTTCCCAATTATTAATGGTGAAAAAGGGAATACATCAGCGATATTTACTTTTCCTAAACCTGAAGAAACAGCGATGGGTTATACGTTAGTTCAATTTAAAGCGGGTTTACGTCCAAATATGGTGCCGGAAGATGCTAAAGCGGTCATCGAAGGCTCTAATTTAGAATTTATCCAAGAGGCTTTTGATACCTTCATTGGCCAACAAGAGGATGTTACAGGCGAATCAACACTTACAGACAATTCCATTGAATTAACCGTTTATGGTAAATCCGCCCATGGTTCAACTCCAAGTAAAGGAATCAATGCGGCTACGTATTTAGCAACGATTTTACAAAAATTTGAATTTAATAGCCAATCAGCCGGAGATTTCGTGCATTTAATCGGTCAATTATTGCATCAAAATTTTGACGGTTCTAAATTAGGTGTCGACCATCATCATGATGTGATGGGGGACGTCAGCATGAATGTGGGTATCGTTAATTTTGACCGCCTTACTGGGGGGAGTATTAACGCTAATTTTCGTTATCCCGAAGGGACTGACCCTGAAACGATGTTAAGTCAAATTTTAACGGCAGTTGAAGGTTTTGACGTTGAAGTTAAAATGACGGATGCTAAGGAACCGCACTATGTACCGGCGACTGATCCCTTAGTTGAGACTTTATTAGATGTTTACCATACACAAACAGGCTTTGAAGCGCATGAACAAAGTATTGGTGGCGGGACTTATGGACGCTTAATGCCACGCGGTGTTGCTTACGGTGCTTTATTCCCCGACTCCATTGACACTATGCACCAAGCCAATGAATTTTTAGCAATTAAAGACTTAACCCGTGCAACGGCTATTTATGCTGAAGCCATTTACCGTTTAACCCGATGAAACCATTAGAAGTAACGATTAAGTCTAAACAAAATCAACAACTAAAAGCTTGGCGCAAATTAAAAACCAGTAAAGGTAGACAAAAAGCTCAACGTTATTTGATTGAAGGTTGGCATTTAGTTGAAGAGGCGATATTATCAAAGGCTGCGATTGATAAAATTATTGTGAGTGAGGCTAATTTAGCCCTGTTTAACGAAACATTTCCTACCCTTAATCATCCCATCGAAGTCTTAGCCGACTTTTTAGTGGCTGATTTAGCTGAAACCGAAACGTCACAAGGAATCTTTGCAGTCCTTGCCATGGCAACCGCTAAGGAAAGCTGGCAACCCCTCGCCAATAAATATCTCCTTATTGACCAAGTGCAAGATCCAGGCAATTTAGGGACCCTTATTCGAACGGCTGATGCAGCAGGTTTTGATGGAATTATCATCGGCGACGGTACAGTTGACATGTATAACGATAAAGTTATTCGTGCGACCCAAGGATCGTTGTGGCATTTAGATATACAACAAATGGCGTTAGAAAAAGCCATCCCACTTTTACAAACACATGCCGTTCCAGTTTTAGCTACGGCCCTGTATCAAAAGGCGATTGATTATCGCACCCTTGATAAAACAAACCCTAAAGTGGCTATCATTGTCGGTAATGAAGGTCGTGGTGTACAACCAACTATATTGGAGCAAGCCGACCACTTAATCTACATACCGATGTATGGAAAGGCTGAATCTTTGAATGTTGCGATTGCAGCGGCTATTTTAATGTTTCATTTTGTCTGATAATAAGTGCCAACCAAGCCAGCCGTCCGAAATGGGTATAATAGTCTAAAATGAAGCGCTTTCTGTAAAATGTTGACATAATTTTTAATTAATTCTTTACATTATATTCACATTTAATTTACAATAGAGAAGTATAATAAGAGACAAAAAGTTGAAAAATGTGGAGGAATGCTGTTAATGACGACTAAATGGCAATCAGATGCTGACTATCTATTATTAATAGAAGATTTAATGGAAACTGTAGACGTTCAAAGATTGGAGTCTTTCGTACACCATAAAGTGACTAATCGATTAGCTCATTCACTCTCAGTTTCATACCGAAGCTATCGTTGGGCCAAACGTTTAAATTTGGACACACGGGCAATCGCCAGAGCGGGATTGTTACATGACCTATTCTTTTATGAAGGCTGTGACAAACACGAAGTAGGTGGTAAAGGGCATAACTATGAGCATCCAAGAATTGCTTTAGCTAATGCATTAAAAATTACGGAATTAAGTGATAAAGAACAAGATATTATCGTTAAACATATGTTTGGAACAACCCTAGCTGCCCCTAAGTATGCTGAAAGTTTTATCGTAAGTTTGATTGATAAACAATGTTCTATCATGGAAGTTACCGGTGGACTTAAAGATCTTCTCGTGAATAAATACCACACGGCAACGTCGTTTTTTTCACGGCGCTTAGCTTATAGTGCTGCTAACTATAACAACCAAAATCAATCCTATATGGATATTGACGAATAAGCTTTATCCAGTTATACTAAATGAACAATTGAATACCAAGCAATGATGAAAACCAGCTGAAATGCTACCAACAGGGAAACTTAGCCTAGACTGAAACTAAGTTATATCAGTCATTTTAGCGATTCATTTTCGGAGCTTATCTGTTAAAAATTAGTTTTAATTTGAAAAGGATACCGCTATTCACGGTTATGAAATTCGAGTGCTAAAATCATTCACATGATTTTAGAACGAGGGTGGTACCACGATAATTCGTCCCTGTTTTGGGGGCGGATTTTTTTGTTTTTAGAGGGTTTATAAAGGAGGAAGTATCGAATGAGTCAACAATTAGATGACAGTATTAAAGAAATTCAAGCTATGGAAGCAACGGCTAGTACTGATTTAGAAGCTAGTCAAACTTTAAAAGCTTTAGATCAAGTTCGTATAAAATATATTGGAAAAAAAGGCCACTTAACCGACGTTTCTAAAGCGATGAAAGCTTTAAGTAATGAAGAACGACCACTGTTAGGTCAAGCCATGAATCAATTTAAAGATATGTTTAACCAACATTTTGAAAAAAGAAAAACGGAACTTGAAGAACAGGCTTTAATCGAAACACTAGCAGCTGAAAAGATAGATGTGACTTTACCCGGTAGACAAGCTGCCCGCGGTAGTCGTCATATCATTACACAGATTATGGAAGAGATTGAAGATTTATTTATTGGGATGGGTTATCAAGTTATTGAAGGACCTGAAGTTGAAACGGATTCTTACAATTTTGAAAAAATGAATTTACCGAAAAACCATCCAGCGCGTGATATGCAAGATACCTTTTATGTTGATGAAGAAACACTTTTACGGACACATACATCACCTGTTCAAGCGCGTACCATGGAGCAACATAATTTTGAAAAAGATGGTCCCTTAAAGATGATCAGCCCAGGCAAGGTTTTCCGTCGTGATACCGATGATGCTACACATTCGCATCAATTTCATCAAATCGAAGGCCTCGTGGTTGACGAAAAAATTACGTTAGCCGATCTAAAAGGGACATTGTTACAATTTGTTCAAGCTTTGTTTGGTGAAGAGCGTGACATACGCTTACGTCCTTCCTATTTTCCTTTTACGGAACCTTCTGTTGAAGTTGATGTTTCGTGTTTTAAATGTGGGGGCGAAGGTTGTTCCGTATGTAAGCAAACAGGTTGGATTGAAATTTTAGGAGCGGGTGTCGTTCATCCTCATGTTTTAGAAATGTCAGGCATCGATCCAAATAAATACTCCGGTTTTGCCTTTGGTTTAGGCCAAGAACGGGTTGCGATGCTGAAGTACAATGTCGATGATATCCGTCATTTCTATCAAAATGATTTACGCTTTTTAACACAATTCAAAGGAGGGGATTATTAATGCAATTATCCATGGAATGGTTAAATGATTTTTTAGATTTATCTAATTGGTCAGGTCAACAACTAGCGGATGCTATGTCTTTGACAGGTATCGAAGTTGAAGGGGTGGAAAATTTTGCTGACAACCTCTCACATTTAGTGGTTGGTCAAGTGGTGGAATTAGCTCCTATGCCAGAGAGTGACCATTTAAAAATTACACAAGTAGATGTTGGTGGGGATAACTTATTACAAATCGTTTGTGGTGCTCCCAATGTTTATCAAGGGGCAAAAGTAATTACAGCTATTGATGGGGCACAGTTACCCGGTGGCATTCAAATTACTAAAACACAATTGCGCGGTGTGGAATCTAACGGTATGCTATGTTCCTTACAAGAAATTGGCTTTAGTGATCGCGTCGTTGCGAAAAAATATGCCGATGGGATATTTATTTTGCCTGAAGACACACCGATTGGTGTTGATGTCATTGAGTATTTAAAATTAGATGATCCTATTTTAGAGTTGTCAATCACACCCAACCGGGCTGATGCTTTAAGCATGCGGGGGTCGGCTTATGAGGTAGGAGCTATTGTCGAACAACATCCTCAATTTGAGTTGTTTGAAACCGAACGGCTTATCAGTCACTCGCCACGTTTGGATGATGTAACCATTGAGATTGAAAGTCCAGATTTATCTGAGTCGTATCAATTACGTTTAATCGAAAATGTCACGATTAAAGAAAGTCCATTATGGCTACAAGTTCGGTTGATGAAAGCGGGCATACGTCCGATTAATAATGTGGTGGATGCGACCAATTATTTCCTACTACTATATGGTCAGCCAATGCATGCTTTTGATTATGATCAATTAAAGAGCAAACACATTAAGGTTAAAAAAGCCGTGGACGGCAGTCGTTTTACTACCTTAGATGGCGTAGAACGCCTATTAACTGCTAATGATGTTCTGATTAAAGCCGACGATGAACCAATTGCCCTAGCAGGTGTTATGGGAGGTTTGGATTCGGAAGTAACGGATACGACCCAACATGTTTTACTAGAAACGGCCGTTTTTAATCCGTTGAATGTTAGACAAACATCGAAGCAATTTAATTTACGTTCAGAATCAAGTTTACGTTTTGAAAAGGGCATTAATCTGGCGACGATTACAGAATCAGGTGAACAAGCAGCGGTATTTATTGCGAATTTAACAGCTGGTCAAGCGGTTGAATCCTATAAAGAAGCGAGTACTTTAGAAGTTACCGACAAGGAAATAGAGGTCCCATTTGCAGCCATCAAAAACAAACTAGGCATTGAAATGAACCAAGACGAGTTGGTAAGTATTTTTGATCGCCTCGATTTTAAAGTCGTCATTGATAACGACAGCTTTACGGTGACCATCCCACCAAGACGTTGGGATATTAATATTGAAGCGGATGTTTTAGAGGAAATCGCACGTATTTATGGTTACGATAAAATACCTGTAACCTTACCCATAGTGCCAAATACCCCAGGTAAATTGAGTACACGTAAGAAACGGATTCGTCAAATCCGCCATATCTTTGAAGGTTTTGGCCTCAATGAAGTGATTAGTTACGTTTTAACGTCTGAGGCTGAAGCGCAGTTAATTCATTCAAATACCTATCCTTTTGTTAAATTAGCCTTCCCAATGAGTGAAGAACGTTCTATACTACGTCAGAGCTTGTTTGCTAGTTTCCTAGAAATAGCACAATATAACCGTGCCCGTAAAAATAGCCCGTTAGCTTTTTATGAAGTCGGTAAAGTCTTTTACAATCAAGGTAGAAATATTCAGCCAATAGAAGCCGAACGACTAGCCATAATGCTTTCTGGTTCGCAACAATCTAGAAATTGGTTTGGTGAAGCAACTAGCGTTGATTTTTATACCATCAAAGGCATGCTAGATACTTATTTTGCAACGATTCGATTAGATAAAGCCATTTCATACCAAGCTAACGAAGCGATGACCGCCATGCATCCAGGACGGACGGCTGACATTATACTTGATGGAGCTGTGATTGGCTTTGTTGGTCAAATTCATCCAACAGTAGCCAAAAATCATGACTTAGAAGATAGTACTTTCTTTGCCGAATTGGATTTAGACGCTATCTTTAATTATCAAACAGAGCCAATTATTCAAAGTCCAATCCCTAAATATCCAGCCATTTCACGGGACATTGCCCTGTTAGTTAATGACAACCAAACACACGCTAGTCTTGAAACCCTTATTTATGAACAGGCTAGTTCATTGCTTAAATCCATTGAATTGTTTGATTTGTATCAAGGCGAGTCCATTCAAAGTGGTAAAGTATCATTGGCTTACCATTTAACCTTCCAAGATCCGAATCGAACATTAACCGATGACGATGTGAATCAGGAAATGACTAAAATTACACAAGCCCTATTAACGATTGATGGTTTAGAAATCCGTTAATAGTTAGGAGTTGACTATGCGACTAGGTTTTATCTCGGACTTACATATTGATGTAAATCCTCAAGCAACAGCTGAAGACTATTTTGACGCTTTGGTTGAAATCATCAAGCAAATGCGTTTAGATATGTTTTTTATTGGCGGCGACGTCGCCAATCATTATTCACTAACACTATCGTTTGTTGAAAACCTTCAAACACAATTACATATCCCTGTCTATTTTATCCCTGGTAATCATGACTATTGGCAAATGGAGGGGATTGAACTAACAGGCAATCAAATCCATACTAAATTTGTTCAACATCCCCAGTCTTTATTAAATAAACCCTTAAAGCTTAACTTAGACGTGGGGCTTGTTGGTCATGTAGCTTGGTATAATCATGCTTACCACGCACCAGGCTTTAGTGAGGCAGAGTTAGATGCAGGTAAGTACCGTCATGGACGTTGGCAAGATAAAGCTTATATTGAATGGGAACAATCAGACAAAGAACTCTCGAGTCAATTTGCTAAAGAAATACAAGCAGATATAGAAGCCGTCGGGTCTAAGCAGATAATCTTATTAACCCATATGATTACCTATCCAGGGTTTGTTGTTCCGATGCCTCATAAAGTCTTTGATTTCTTTAATGCCTTTATAGCTACGGATGATATTTTACCATTTTATCATCACTATCCTATCACACATAGTATTATGGGACATGTGCATTTTAGGGCACAAAGGGATTATCAACAAACGAAAATGATTGTTAATTCCTTAGGCTATGGCCGACAATGGTGGACAAAAAGTTTACGGGAAGAGCTTAAACAAAGTATTTATGTGATTAATGTCTAGCCTGAAAATATTCAAAAGCACTGAATTAGCACTCTACTACATAGAGTGCTAATTTTTTTGTTTTTTTTGCTAAAAACACTTGACAAGCCTTGTGAAACCATGTATTATATAGATATGTTAGCACTCTGATTAAATAAGTGCTAAAAGTGAGGTGAGGAGATGTTAACACCGAGACAACAACAGATACTTACTCTGATTGTTCAGCTCTACGGTGAACTAGAAGAACCAATTGGCTCAAAGACTTTACTAAAAGAAAGTCCACTTGATGTTAGTTCGGCGACCGTACGTAATGAGATGAAAATCCTTGAAGATCAGGGATATTTAGTCAAAGCGCACACGTCCAGTGGACGGATACCGTCGTTTGAAGGTTACCATTTATACGTCAATCATTTAATTTCGGATAAACAACCGACTAACTTATTGGAACAAGATAGTGAAGCATTTAATTCGCTGTTTCGCGAAAGACTTAGTGACCCCATTCAGCTTGCTCAGATGGCAGCAAACATTTTAGTGGAGTTAACCGGCTATGCCGCAGTTGTCTTAAACCGAACAGGTGAGAAGCACTATATTAAAGAGTTTCGACTCGTGTATTTAAATGATTATAGTGTAATTGCGACACTGCTTACTGATCAAGGTCATGTCGAGAGTCAGTTATTTAATTTGAATTATCAAATTCCAAAAGACGCCATCAATCAAGTTTCAGAATTAATCAATTCAGAATTAAATGAACTATCACTTGAAGCTGCTTCTCAGAAGTTAAAACTAACAATCCCGATGCTAACTCAAAGGATTGTAGGCTATCAATTAAATTTTTCAAGTTTAATTGATAAAACTAGCCACACATTACAAAGTCAACGCTATTATGTCGTTGGCAAAAATAATTTGCTGGATTTGGTCGATCAGACATCTGGCCCAAATCTAAAAGAGCTGTTCAATTTACTTGACGGATCGCCTAAAATGCTTCAATTATTAGAAAGTCGTCAAGATGGCGTGGAAGTCCTGTTTGACCAAGAAATCTTAAATAACCAACTAAATCGATTATCCTTAGTGACAGGTACATACAAAGCTAATGAGCTATCTATTACCGTTGGTTTGTTAGGTCCAACAACCATGCCGTTTGATCGGATTATTGCTATTGTTGAAAAGATGATCGACGAGCTATCAAGAATATAATGAAATTAGAGGAGGGTATCGATTGGCTGAAGAAAACAATCAAAATATAAATAAAGAAGAAGAAATCCTTGATTCTCAAATGACTGAGGTAACCCCCGATATCGAAGATGCAAATCTTGAAGATGTTGAGGAAGCCCCGGTTGTAGAAGAGGATGAAACAACTAAATTAGAAAAAGAAATCGAAGCACTTGAAGAAAAAAATCTACGTTTGCAGGCTGAAATTGCTAATATGCAACGTAGAAATAACTTAGATCGTCAGGATGCCGCTAAATATCGCTCACAAAAATTAGCATCTCAGCTATTAGATGTAGTGGATAATTTAGAACGTGCGTTAAGCACAGAATCACAAAGTGAAGATGCATTAGCTATCAAAAAAGGGGTAGAAATGGTTTATAACCAACTACTAAATGCTTTTAATAGCGAAGAAATTAAAATACTAGACCCATTGAATGAACCGTTTAATCCAACTTATCATCAAGCAGTTAGCACTATGCCAGCTGAAGAAGGACAAGAAAGCGATATTGTTGTTAAAGTGTTACAAAAAGGGTATAGTATACACGATCGTGTGTTAAGACCAGCAATGGTTATCGTAAGTGCATAAAATTAGAAAATAAGGAGTTAATTAATTATGGCAAAAATTATAGGTATTGACTTAGGTACAACAAACTCAGCTGTTGCAGTATTAGAAGGAAACGAAGCAAAAATTATTCCCAATCCAGAAGGAAACCGTACAACCCCTTCAGTCGTTGCTTTTAAAAATGACGAAATCCAAGTAGGTGAAGTTGCTAAGCGTCAAGCAGTAACAAATCCTAACACTGTTAGTTCCATCAAACGTCACATGGGTGAAGCAGGTTATAAAGTAACTTTAGCAGATAAAAGCTATACTCCACAAGAAATTTCCGCAATGATTTTACAATATTTAAAATCTTATGCAGAAGATTACTTAGGTGAAAAAGTTGAAAAAGCTGTTATTACAGTTCCAGCATACTTTAATGACGCTCAACGTCAAGCAACAAAAGATGCAGGTAAAATCGCAGGCTTAGAAGTAGAACGTATTGTTAACGAACCAACCGCAGCCGCTTTAGCATATGGTTTAGATAAAACCGATAAAAATGAAAACATCTTAGTCTTTGACTTAGGTGGGGGAACGTTTGACGTTTCTATTCTTGAATTAGGTGATGGTGTATTTGATGTACTATCAACCGCAGGTGAAAACAATTTAGGTGGGGATGATTTTGACAATAAAATCATTGACTATCTAGTCGCTGAATTCAAAAAAGAAAATGGTATTGATTTAAGTAAAGATAAAATGGCTTTACAACGTTTGAAAGACGCAGCTGAAAAAGCTAAAAAAGACTTATCAGGCGTAACAACCACACAAATTAGCTTACCATTTATTACGGCATCTGATGCAGGTCCATTGCACTTAGAAACAACTTTAAGCCGTACTAAATTCGATGAATTAACCGTGGATTTAGTTGACAAAACTAAAGGCCCCGTTCGTCAAGCCTTAAAAGATGCAGGTTTATCTAAAGGTGAAATTGATGAAGTTATCTTAGTCGGTGGTTCAACACGTATTCCTGCAGTTGTTGAAGCTGTTCGTAAAGAAACAGGTAAAGAACCGAACAAATCAGTTAACCCTGATGAAGTAGTGGCAATGGGTGCTGCTATCCAAGCGGGCGTTATCTCTGGTGATGTAAAAGATATTGTTTTATTAGACGTAACACCATTATCATTAGGTATTGAAACAATGGGTGGGGTATTTACGAAATTAATCGATCGTAATACAACGATTCCTACCTCAAAATCACAAGTGTTCTCTACGGCTGCCGATAATCAACCAGCTGTTGATGTCCATGTATTACAAGGTGAACGTCAAATGGCTGCCGATAACAAAACGTTAGGTCGTTTCCAATTAAACGATATTCCAGCAGCACCTCGTGGTGTTCCTCAAATTGAAGTAACCTTTGATATTGATAAAAACGGTATTGTTAACGTTAGCGCCAAAGACTTAGGTACTCAAAAAGAACAAACTATTACCATTAAATCTTCTTCAGGTTTAACAGAAGAAGAAATTGAACGTATGGTTCAAGATGCTGAAGCAAATGCTGAAGCCGATAAAGTACGTCGTGAAGAAGCCGATTTACGTAATGAAGTTGACCAATTAATCTTTACGACAAATAAAACGTTAACTGAATTAAAAGACAAAGTTTCTGAAGAAGAAATTAAAGAAGCTGAAACAGCTAGAGATGAATTGCAAGCAGCTATCGATGCTAATGATTTAGAACAAATGAAAGAAAAACGCGATAGCCTTAATGAAATCGTACAAAACTTATCTGTTAAATTGTATGAACAAGCAGCTCAACAAGCACAAGCTGAAGCAGATGCTAATTCTTCAACTAACACAGATGAAGACGGTGTTGTAGATGCTGACTTCGAAGAAGTAGACGAATAATACCTCTCATATTGAGCATGCTTGGAAACCAAGGATCTTTTTTCCTTGGTTTTCATTCTTTAAGGTAAATTTAAGGTGTATTTTTTCAGAAAAATGCTAATATTATGTAGAGTAAAATTATTCCAATATTTTGATGAGGAGGTAGAATATGGCAGATAAACGTGATTATTATGATGTCTTAGGCGTATCACGTGATGCATCTGATGATGAGATTAAAAAAGCTTATCGTAAATTATCAAAAAAATACCATCCGGATATTAATAAAGAAGCTGATGCAGACAAAAAATTCAAAGAAGTCACTGAAGCTTATGAAGTATTGAGTGATTCGCAAAAGAGAGCGGCATATGACCAATATGGACATGCAGCCAACGATCCAAACTTTAATAGTGGATTTGGTGGGTTCAGTGGTGGAACAGGTGGTTTCTCCGGTTTTGATGATATTTTCGATACATTCTTTGGAGGATCTACGGGCAGTCGAACCAGTCGTAATCCAAACGCTCCCCGACAAGGGAGTGACTTACAATATACGGTCACATTGACATTTGAAGAAGCGATTTTTGGTAAAGAAGAAACGATTAATTATCAACGCCGTGAAGAATGTCATACTTGTCATGGCTCGGGTGCAAAACCAGGGACTAGCCCTGAAACATGTCATAAGTGCCATGGTAGTGGTGTAACTCAAGTAGAACGTAATACGCCATTTGGACGTGTTATGACACAAGCTACGTGTGATGTATGTAATGGGACAGGTACAGAAATCAAAGAAAAATGTCCATCTTGTCATGGTAGTGGAACTGAAACACATCAACATTCAGTTAAAGTAACTGTACCCGCTGGTGTGGAATCAGATCAACAAATGCGATTAAGTGGACAAGGTGAAGCAGGAACGAATGGTGGTCCTTACGGAGATTTATACGTTGTTTTCCAAGTGAAAGAAAGTGATAAATTTGAACGTGATGGGACTGAAATTTATTATGACTTACCTATTTCATTCTCACAAGCCGCTTTGGGTGACGAAGTAAAAGTACCAACGGTTCATGGCAATGTTAAATTGAAAATCCCTGCTGGAACGCAAACAAACACCACCTTTAGACTTAAAGGTAAAGGTGCTCCAAGCGTAAGAGGTGGCTACACCGGTGACCAACATGTAACGGTTAACGTTGTAACACCGAAGAAATTATCGGATAAAGAAAAAGAATTGTTTGCTGAATTAGCAAGATTATCAGGTAGTGATGTAAAAGGTTCCGACTCTGGATTCTTTGATCGAATAAAAGATGTATTTGATAAATAACAAAAAGACGTTAAATCTCCCTTTGGAGTATTTAACGTCTTTTTTGTCTTTATTAGTTAATTGGAAAATCAGCCTGGTCATTTTGGGCGCTAATACGTTCATCAATAATGGTTCTTATACTATCTTCAATTTGTTGCATATTTTGTGCCGTAGGAAAATGTTCGATCATTATGACTTCTTTATTGATACCTTCTGGAAGCGTAAAATTAGTAATGATTATGTCTGTGTCAAGCTTGTTTAGTATTTCTGTAGTGATGATAAATTCTTTATAGATATTAAATTTAGGCGAAATCTTTACCTGTGAACTTATAAACTCCGCTAACATTTGGGCATGAGAAGTATGCCCATCACTAATAATTGTAATTTTTACCGAATAGTACACTTCGTTCAATTGGGTAATTAAATTTTCCCAATAGGTAAGAATAGTATAGGTCAAATGATTGATTTTATCTTCGGCTTGGTTCAGCCCCATAAGTGATCTGAATTTTTTGACAATTGAACGGGTAGAACGATAAACATATGGAAATTTCTTTTTAAATTCATTAAGGAAGATACGATTTCTATCAAAAAGGATAAATAAATTATTCGGATCATTATCTTCAATAGAAGACGTCCCAATCATAGCTAGACTAAAATAATCAGCGTTGACCGTTATATTTAAACTATCTGCCAATTTTATAAAATTCTCTTCCAAAAAAGTGACAGCCGTATTTAATTTTATGTCTTCTTTGCGTAATTCATTCAGTTTTTCCATAGTCCATGTACGCTCAAAATTTAAATAAGGTGTATATAATTGGATGAGAGATTCAGGAGTGACTGGAACTGCTTTAACATTCTTAAGAGCAGAAAAACTTGATAAATCGCGTGAATTAAGTGCATGGGTAATTTGTGATACCCAGGGTGAGTCTAAGTAGACCATATCAATGAGATGTCCATGTTGATAGCGAATGCGATTTACTGCGATGACAATTTTTATTGATTCGAAGTAAGCATAATCTATATTGACATCAAGTTTTTCAGGGAGAATTTGAAATAAACTTATAAAGGCTTGATTAATGGCTTCTTCATCTGTTCCCTTAAAAGGCCATTCAACAATTGAATAGGTTTCCTTAAAATAGGCAGAGTAAAAATTTCGGATAAAATGTTCATTTCCAACCACTTGACATGGATTAGTTTCGATATTTGCATGATAGTCAGTGCTTAAAATTTTATTTATCTGTTGAATTGTTCGATAAGTAGAGGAAGCACTCACGAAGAGCTTTTCAGCTAAATCATCAACCGACATGGTTTCATCAAAGAAAATAAGTTCCATCAACTTAAAAGGGATTGATTCTTTTAAAATTTGACGATAGACGGATTTTAAACCAAAGTTTTTATTTAAAAGTATCCTGACGCCATTATGGTTTGTTTCAATAGTGAATTCATTAAAAGTGTTTTTTAAAAATAAAATATCTTCGCGAATCGTTCGTTCAGATGAATGCAATTGTTTAGCTATGGTAGCAATATTCTCCCAATCATCTTTTTCGATTAATGCTTCAATTATGTTTAAGCGGCGTAATTCGCTGGTTTTCATTAATCTTCTCATACTAAACCCCTTCCATATAAACTATTTAATTAATTGTATCAATTAGAAGTTTGGATTTCAATGAGATTTATCATAAAAGTCTGTATATACACAACTATATGATAATTTAATCTCAGAAATCATTTTCTTTTAATTGGTTTAAATAAAATTATATTAATCTATGTCAAAATTTGATAATACATTATGAGATTTATGCGGCTTTTGAAAAAATGTTTCAAATAGTTATTCAATTTGCTCTAACTAATTTAATATTAATAATTGGACGACTACAAGAGTTTAAATATTAATTTAATTTATAGCGAATTTCTAATAATATAAAAGTTATAACATGATCATATTCATTTATCGCTTTAATATAAACATTGATATTTTCTGTGATTTAAACATGCGGAATACATTTTATATTTAATATTTATCACTTTCAGCTGAACTGTTTACAAATTCTCAAATATTACCTATCCGGAACAAAAACATGAAAATAAAAGGGTTTTTAGAATTGTTATAATTTTATATGGCACTGTTTACTTTGTTGAAAATGATTGTTGTTATCTGTTTTGTTCAATTAGGGGAGGGTTTTTAAATACAATATTTTACTTGATGATTTTCGGACAACATTTTTGTTTTCCAAATGAGTTAAAACCAATAAAGTATAGAAAGTAGGGGAAATATTTGAATAAATTTTCAAAGCTATTAACGGTTTTTGTATTAACAATGAATGTCTTAATTGAGCCATTGATAGCACAGGCTGAAGCGGATCAAAATAGTGAATTGGTCAGTGAATTAGTAGAATCTTTACCAATTGAGTCTTCAGTAGAATCAATTTCAGAAATAATCGAATCTCCGGCTGAAGAATCGATTTTTGATGAACCAACACTTCCAGTTGAAGAGGAATCGCCAGAAGTTCCGGTAGAGTCAACTTCAATAGTCGAAGAATCGTCTATCGAAATTCAAGAAAGTATTGAAGAATCTAGTGATACCGAAAGTGTAGAAGATGAAGTAGCAATTACTACTATTCAATTTGAAGGAATACAAGATGCATCAGTTACTCAATTTAAAACAGGTAGCAATTTCAATATTCCTGTTAGAATAACCAATTCACAAGCTGTATTGAACAATGTAACATTAAGATTAACTGTCCCTGCTCAATACATCGACTATTATAGCAACTCAAGCGATTATTTTAATGGCGCTTTGACTCCAAGTCGTGTTACAACGGAAAATAACCAATTAATTGTAGAATATGTATTTAGTGAATTATCTGATACATATAACCAATTAGTGACGTTAGCTTTAAAGACAAAAGATGATGGATCAATTCCAAATAACACGTTAATCCCCGTGAAAGTGGAGTTGATCAATGAAAATACAACAATTTCACAAACAGGAACCGTTAATTATCAATTTGTCACTCGTCAACCTCAATTTAGAACCAACGTAACTTACCCAAGTGAACCAAATGATGATTCGGTTCAGCGATTGACAGAAGTAGAATTCTATTTTTCATTAGCTGATCAAGGACAAGGAAATGGTAGTGGAAAATCTGCCATTAAAAACATTTTAGTAAAGGTCGAAGTTTCAGATAATTTAACTTTCGATGCTGCTAATAATGAAGGCTGGTCTTTTGATGAAGTGAGTCGATTAGCAACTTATACTTTTAATCCTGAAATAACTAATTTAGACACAGAAGTTTTATTACCCAATAACCTTATCTTAATTAACAATGAAGAAGCCATTGACCTTAATCTTCATGCTCAAGCATATTTTACATTTGCTAATGGAGATATTATAGAAGCAACTAGACAATCTAATACACCCATTGCTTTTAGTGCGCTGATGGTTGAACCGTTAGCTGATCTTAGTGATTATAATTTTTTAGATAGTATTGTGGTTACATTAAATCCTGGGAAAGATAATGAGCAAGTCTTAGTTTCTGGGGTAAATGAAATTAATGTTAAAGATACAGATACAATCGGAGTTGACTTAAGTTTCAGCATCCCTGATTCAATAACTATTAATCCAGGTGATATATATGTAGCTCCAATATCCGACTTAATGAAACTTGTTGGATTACCAGATGAGGTGATTGACAATCTACCATTAACCAATGATTTTGGTGACTTAATAGGAACCGTAAGTTTAACTAATGGGGAACTAATTGTTACTTTTAGTGATATTATCGACACTCTAGACAATAGAGTTTTTAATATTAATTTTGCGGGTGATTTTAAAGATGATCCATTTGAAAATGGTGGGGATGTAGTTATTAATATCCCATTAGTCGATGATGGGTCTTATGAATTGATTTTTCGTCCAGAGCAAGAAGCTTATACTGGAACAGATAAAAAAGAAGCATCTAATCCCTATGTGTTAGATGGGGATGTAAAAAACTATACCAATCGAAATCCGGAATATGCTGATTGGACTGTTCGAGCCAATGATTCAATGGGCAGTTTTACATCAGCAACCATCATTGATGATGTAGGAGCAAACCAAGAAATTGTTCCTGGTAGTTTTATCGTTGAACGAATTATCCGTAACTATGCCAATGTAGAAATTGGTCGTGAGACGGTTGACATCGAACCAACGATTACAGCAAGTGGTTTTGAATTGAATTTAGGGGCTATTGAAGACGCTTATGAAATTACTTATACAACTCGTCTGCTTAGACCAGATGGTGGGGGCAACCTTACCGTTAATAATAATGCACGGATTATTTTAGATGAAACGACAAAGAATGTATCAGATTCTATTGAAACTTCTTGGTCCGGAGATATTCCTACACTAACTAAATCTGGAAATCAATCACAATCAAATGTCAATGTCATTGAATGGCAAGTTGAATACAACTACGGTCGTGAAAATCTTGGAGCCGATGTCACTTTAACCGATGTCTTATCAACGGTTGGCGAACAAGGTCCAGGTGCGATTGATATCAATAGTATTAAAGTTCAAGAAGTAGTGACAGATGTAGATGGTGACGTCACTGACTGGGGAACAGTCATTGAAGTACATCCGTCTGTCGATGAGAGCGGTCAAGTAACTATTCCAGCTATTGATGCTAATGGTCGTTCTTACTATATTACGTTTACATCATCGATACCATTTGGATCAAACGGTGAAATAGTTAATACTATTTCAGATAATATTGGTAATCAAGATGATGCATCGGTAACCGTCAATACGATTCCTGATGGTGATAAAATCGGTGAACAAAAAGTCGATGCCGAAGGTCATCCATATATTGAGTGGAAAGTGACCATAAATAGTAAGAAAGTGGATGTCCAAAATATTAGTGTAACTGACGTCTTCAATGGCACCTATCTAGATTTTGATGCCAATGATTCTTCCTTATATGAATTATTAATAGATGGTTCTGAGGTTGGAAATTACACTGTTAACTCATATACACATGCTGATGGACGTGTTGGTTTCACATTAAATATCACCGATGCAGGTCCAAATACGTATACCTTTGTTTATCGTACATATTATACGGTCGCAGGTATGCAACAACCGGACTTAGCCAATGATGCCGAATTAATTTTTAACAATGGCGAAGGTACAGATTTACCTGGGGTTACGGTTGACTTTGAACAAGAAGGTCCTAAAGCGGGTGTTAGAAAATGGAATAATGGCTATAAGGTCAATTCTGACTCTAGCAATCAAGAAATTGAATGGGTTGTCGAATTCAATAATAGTAAAATCCTTCTTGAAACAGGGGATACTTTAACCGATAATTTTGTTTCAGCTAATTTTAGTTTGATTGACGGCAGTATCCAAGTGTTAGAGAATGGTACAGATATTACTGGACACAATGATATTTATTCGATATCTACTTCCGCGACTGGTTTTGTACTCACGCTTAACAAAGATACCAATGCCACTTATCAAATTGTCTTTAGAACAACAACGGATGATACTGACAATTTAGATCATAAAAACGAAGCAACACTGGTTTGGCGTGGAGGCACTGAAAGCGCCGATAGTTCTCTTGGCAAACGCGACCCAGGCATTTCAAAAACAGGTAATGTAGTCATTAATGAGGATGGGACAAAATCAATTAATTGGGTGATTGATTTTAATACCAATCAACACGTCATTTATGATTTTGTTTTAACGGATACATATACACCTGCAACGGTTACGGTTAGTGATATAAAAATAATGAGTGGTGAAACGAATGAAACAGTTAATTTCACAATTTCACCAACAGCAGGTGGTAGTTTTACAGTTACTGCCAACAACCGTTTAGATGCTAAAGCCTATCAATTAACTTATACAACCACTTTATCTCCAACAGAAGAGGTTGAAGAAATTAAGAATACCGCAGCTATTACTTATCGTGGTGGGAATGATTCAGCTGAAAAAACGATTGCTCCACCAACGATTGGTGTAAGTAAATCCGTCGGAGACATTGATAAAGTCGAAGATAAATCGGTTGCTAATGATCGAATTAATTGGAAGATTATAGCGAATACTGATACGGCTAATCACTTGGTGAATTTAGTTGGAGCTGTTTTAAGTGACGAAATTCCAGCGGACCAAAAATTAGACCCTACGACAATTGTTGTTAAACGTGTAGGTGGAGATGTCCTCACTGGGTTGCCTATGTCTTATGATGATAATTCTTTTGCAATAACTTTACCAGATGGACCTTATCAATACGAAGTGACTTTCCAAACGGAAATTCTATTTTACCCTTCAGTCAATGACCAGATTGATTTGTATACTAATACAACCACATTAACAAATACTAATCATGCAGCTGTTTCGGATTCAGCTGAAATTAGTTATTTCTATGATGGAACAAACAATGACATCGATAAGGTGGGTGTATTCAATCAAGAAACTGAAAATATTGATTGGGATATTGAATTAAACGCTTTAGGTTTAAGAATTCCTAATGCTAGAATTACAGATGATTTAAACGAAACGCATGCTTATCTACCTGATAGTTTCAAAATTATGGATGGATCAGGAAATGAACTAGATGAGAGCGCCTATACTTTAAGTATTAAAGATAGTAATAAAAGGTTTGAAATTACGTTCCCAAGTGACTTAACACATGCAGTGCGTATTAGTTATTCTACTCGTGCTAATGCGGAACAGATTGGAACCTATAAAGCAAGTAATAGTGTAAAATTATTTGGCGGTGATGGCAAAGAAGCCATTGAAGAAGGCAACTCAGATGTCCAAGAAAGACAATGGTCATTTGGCGGTGGTGGTAGTGGTACGTCAATTAATTTTGTGATTTATAAGAAAAATACTTTAGATGAACCAATCGCAAATACCACTTTTGAATTTGTACGTTTATTACCTAACGGTATAACTGAAGTTCCAATTGGTGGAACATTAACAACCGATGATTTAGGTTATATTCATGTGAATAACGTGAGGGCAGGTCGCTATATTGGACGCGAAGTGTCAACGCCTAATGCGTATCAAAAACTGGAAGAACCTATTTATTTGATTATTGGTTATAGTGCGACTGTCCCAGGTGGTTTTGAGGTTTCAGTTACTGATTCAAGCTGGGAACCACTCAAAGTTGGTCCTGTTACCGCAACAGGTAATGAAGTAACTATCACCAATCAATTTAAAACAAGAGATATCTCTGCGACTAAATCTTGGCAACCTGGCACTTTAAATGAAGGTAGTCACCCAGAAACTTGGTTGAAACTATATCGTAGAGTCTTCGGGCAAGATGAAGAAGCGGTTAGTGTTGAATTAAAACGTATTTCAGGAAATAATCCAACAGAAACTGTAACTTGGTCTGGCTTAGAAGAGTTTTCGTCAACGGGTGAACGTTATGACTACTTTGTTAGAGAAGTCAATGCTGAAGGTGAACCTTACACACCTGCAGGTTATACAAAGGTAGAAAATGGTTTGACCGTAACAAATACTAATATTGAAACAGTTACTATAAACGGCGAAAAAACTTGGGTAGATTATGAGAACGCTCATAATACACGTCCAAATTATATCGTTGTTCGCTTATTACGAAATGGTCAACTATTCCAAGAAAAAACTATTTCAAGTCAAGAAGACTGGAAGTATTCATTTGCTAATTTGACAAAATACGATGAAAATGGATCGTTATATAATTATTCGATCACTGAAATAGTCCCGAATCATTATGAAATGAGTCTTGATGCGTTTAATTTAGTTAATACCTATGATGTCAGTGATGAATTAACTGAGGTTCATGGCCAGAAAGTATGGGATGACTGGAATGATTTATTAGGTAAACGTCCAGATGATGTGACGGTCTACTTATTCCAAAATGGTGAGCCTTATCCAGATGCTGATAATCAAGTATCAATGCTAGTTAATGAAGCTAGCAATTGGGAATTTGGTTTTACAGAACTTCCAAAATATGATAATGCTGGTATTGAGTACACATATAGTGTCACTGAAGGTATCGTTGAGGGTTATCAGGAAGCTAACATTAATGGTTTTACAATTACCAACACGGTTGTTAATGATGCGACAACCTCCATTAATGGTGAAAAAATCTGGGATGATTGGGATGATTTATTAGGGAAACGTCCTGAAGAAGTAACCATTTCAATATTCCAAAACGGTGAAGCCTATCCAGATGCTGATAATCAATTAACGTCAGTTGCTTCTGAGGCAACTGAATGGAAGTATAACTTCAACGAGTTACCAAAATATGACGCTAATGGTAATTTATTCAACTATACAGTAGCTGAAGAAGTCATTGAAGGCTACGAACTATTAAATATCGTTGATTTTAATCTAACCAATAAAGTAATTAATGATGCGACAACTTCAGTTGAAGTTAAAAAACTTTGGGATGATTATGATAACAAATTCGAGCATCGACCAGAGAGTATCGTGGTTTATCTAAGACAAAACGATGTCAACTTTGAATATGCAATTGTTGATAGTAATGGTATAGAAGGTAATGAATGGTCTCATGAATTTACCAACTTGCCAAAATATGACAACAATGGACAAGAATTTACATATACAATTCATGAAGTCATTCAAAGTCCCTACACTCAATCAATTGATCAAAATACAAATACCATCACGAATACCTATGTCAATACAGAGACGGTTAATTTCCAAGGTCAAAAAGTATGGAATGACTACAATAATGATTTCAATACTCGACCAGAGTCTATTACAGTTACGCTTTATCAAAATGATGTAGCGATGGATGGAGCGGAATTTACACAAACTGTGTCACCTGATGTAGCGGGTAATTGGAACTTTAGTTTCAATGATTTACCGAAATATGATGCAGAGGGTGAAGCTTATACTTATTCAGTTAAAGAAGTAGCTGTTGAGGGCTATGAAACAACCTACAGCGAAAACTTTATTGTGAATACCGTCGATCCGTTATTTACAGCTGTATCAGGTCAAAAATTCTGGGAAGATTATAATGACCAATTTGAAACTCGTCCTGAATCAATAACCGTAAATCTATTACAAAATGGTGTCGTTATAGATAGTGTTGAAGTGAAAGCTAATGATGAAGGCAATTGGTTCTATAGCTTTACAGATTTAAATATTCATGATGAAAATGGTCAAGAATATGTGTATACAATTGAAGAAGTATTAGATGCTGCTTCAAGTGAGCTATATGATTCTGTCGTAGATGGTTTTGATATTTATAATACTTATGTCAATACTGAAACGGTTGATATTCAAGGCCAAAAAGTATGGGATGATTATAATAATCAATTCAATACAAGACCTGCCTCTATACTATTGGTTCTTTATCGTAATGACGCAGTTCTTGAAAACTTTGTACTTTCACCTTCAGAGAATGAAGATGGTACATGGGCATTTAGTTTTACAGACTTACCTAAATACGATGAGTTAGGTCAAGAATATACTTATAGAGTAGAAGAATTAGTTAATACGCCATATACCTCTGTTAAAACAGGCTCTGAAGAAGAAACTGTTACATTTACTAATACATATGTGAATACGGAAGTTGTTGACTTTAGTGGTAATAAAGTTTGGAATGATTTCGAGAATTTCCATGGTTTAAGACCTGCTTCAATCAATATTAACTTATACCAATCAATTGAAGGTGAAGCTGTAGGCGACCCGATTGACTTTGTAAGTGTGGACACATCAACTAACTGGAGTTATTTGTTTGAAGATTTAGCTAAATATGATTCTTTAGGCAACGAATATATCTATTCTGTTTCTGAAGATGTGATTCCAGGTTATGATTCTAGCGTTAATGGATCTACTATTACGAACACACTCCAAACAATGCAAGTAGATGGTGAGAAAGTATGGAATGATTTCGATAATCAATTCGATACACGTCCTGCCTATATTACGCTTAATTTAATGCAGACAGTAGAAGGTTCAGACATCGCACCATTAGTGTTAGATACACAAAGAGTCACCGCCGTTGATGATTGGGCATATACCTTCACTAATTTACCAATATTTAATTCAGAAGGTGTTGAATTCATTTATTCAATCGAAGAAGTTCCGGTCGTTGGATATGAATCTAATGTTGATGGTTATGATATTTACAATGAATTACTAACGACTGAAGTATCAGGCGTGAAGGTATGGGAAGGTGCAGATAATCTATATACCACTGCTCCTGAATCCATTACAGTTAATTTAGTCCAAACGCACACTGGAAGTAATCAATCCTTCATTTTTGATTCAAAAGTTGTTACCGCAGATGATGATTGGGAATTTGAATTTACAAATCTTCCAATGTATACCTCTAATGGAGTAGCTTATTCCTACTCAGTGACTGAAAATCTGGTTCCAGGATATGAAACAGATATTGATGGCACAACCATCACCAATTCTCTGATGACGATAGATCTTGAGGGGACTAAAACTTGGGTCGATTGGTTTGATCAACTAGATAACTATGACAACCAATTAACACCACGTCCTGACTCCACCCAAGTTAATTTATTGCAGAATGGCAATAAGATAACCGATGTAGCAGTTACTCCAGATACAGATGGTAACTGGAATTATCGTTTCACGAATTTACCGCAGTATGATATGAATGGTAATCTTTATAACTATACGGTAGAAGAAGAAGCCGTTGAAAATTATGTTTCAACGACTAATGGTAAGGATATTGTCAATACGTATCAAAATACTGAAACAGTTAATCTAGATGGCCAAAAAGTCTGGGTGGATTATGAGAATAAGCATGATACTCGTCCAGAAAACATCGCCGTTTACTTGTATCAAAATGGCGAAGTATTTATGTATCAATTAATTACCGACGATGGTAATGGAGATAATGTATGGAGTTATCAATTTACAAATTTACCTAAGTACGATGAAAATGGTCAAGCATTTGCGTACGTAGTAGATGAAATCGTAACGGCTCCGTACACTAAAGCTATTGATGGCTTAACTATCACCAATACCTATGTCAATACAGAGACGGTTAATTTCCAAGGTCAAAAAGTATGGAATGACTACAATAATGATTTCAATACTCGACCAGAGTCTATTACAGTTACGCTTTATCAAAATGATGTAGCGATGGATGGAGCGGAATTTACACAAACTGTGTCACCTGATGTAGCGGGTAATTGGAACTTTAGTTTCAATGATTTACCGAAATACGATGCAGAGGGTGAAGCTTATACTTATTCAGTTAAAGAAGTAGCTGTTGAGGGCTATGAAACAACCTACAGTGAAAACTTTATTGTGAATACCGTCGATCCGTTATTTACAGCTGTATCAGGTCAAAAATTCTGGGAAGATTATAATGACCAATTTGAAACTCGTCCTGAATCCATTACCGTAAACTTATTACGTAATGGAGAGTTCTTTAAGGATGTTGAAGTAACTCCAAATGATGAAGGCAATTGGTTCTATAGCTTTACAGATTTAAATATTCATGATGAAAATGGTCAAGAATATGTGTATACAATTGAAGAAGAACTTGATGAAGACGCAAGTAAACTTTATACATCACAAGTAGATGGATTTAACATTTACAATTCGTATGTCAATACTGAAACGGTTGATGTTGAAGGCCAAAAAGTATGGGATGATTATAATAATCAATTCAGTACAAGACCTGCCTCTATATTATTAGTTCTTTATCGTAATGGAGTAGAACAAAGCGTTATTCAAGTTACTCCAACGGATAACAGTAATGTTTGGACATTTGAAGTTAATGATTTACCTAAATACGATGAATTAGGTCAAGCGTATGAATATGAATTACGTGAAGTTGTTCCTAGTCCATATACTTCTGTAAGAACAATTACTGACGACGGACAAGTGATATTTACTAACACTTATGTAAATACAGATGTGACTAGCTTGAATGGTTCTAAAGTATGGGAAGACTTTGATGACTATTATGGTTTACGTCCTGATTCAATAGAAGTTTCCGTACTACAGAATGGTCAAGTATTTGATACCAAGACAGTTTCAGTGGATCGTTTAGGAAATTGGCGTTACCAATTCACTGGACTACCAATGTATGATGAATTAGGTGAAGAATATACATATAGTGTCGTTGATGATGTTCCAGCTTATGAAATGGAAGCATACTATGATGATCTCATTAATACTTTAGTCACTCTTGATGTTAATGGAGAAAAAGTATGGAATGATAAAGATGATCAATATGGTTTAAGACCCGATGCTATTAAAGTAAACTTAAATCAAACAGTAGAGGGTTCTGATGAAGTAAATATCTTATTCTCTAGAGTAATTTCAGCTGACGATCATTGGAGTTTCAGTTTCTATGATATTCCAAAATTTGATGCTTCTGGAAATGAGTATATCTACTTTGTAACAGAAGAAGCTACCGAGGGTAATCCAATTGGTGCATATGATGTTGTTGAAGATGGATATAACTTAATCAATAATTTAATCACTATTGATATTCCAGTTGCTAAAACTTGGAATGACTTTGATAATCAATATGGATTACGTCCTGACACAATAACTTATCACTTAATGCAAAATGATGAGCTGTTTGACAGTGTGACAGTTTCTTCAATCGACGATTGGAGTCATGTGTTTGAGTCAGTACCTAAATTTGATGCAGAAGGTAATGAATACAATTATAAAGTTGTTGAAGAGGCTGTTCCTGCTTATGATACGACGATAGATGGTTACAATGTTATAAACTCATTGATTACTAAAGATATTGAAGGTAATAAGATTTGGGATGACTTTGAAAATATTTATGGTTTACGTCCAGAATCAATCACAGTGAACTTAGTTCAAAGTGTTGAAGGATCACAAACAAGTAATGTTTTAGCAACTCAAGTTGTTACTGCTGATGACGATTGGCAATTTGTATTCGCAGATGTTCCTGTATTTGACGATCAAGGAAATGAGTATGTTTATACCTTAACTGAAAAAGTTGATATTGCATATAAATCAACCGTAGATAATGAAAGTAATGCAATAACGAACACATTAAAAGTGATAGATATTATTGGTACTAAAACTTGGGATGATGCTGATAATCAAGATGGTGTGAGACCTGAATCATTAGTGGTCACATTATTAGCTGATGGTGAAGAAGTTGATCGTCAGGAAGTCAGCGGTGACGGTAATGTATGGGATTATGCATTCACGAATTTACCAGTTTATAGAAATGGTGAAGAAGTTGTTTATACTGTCATTGAAGCATTACCTACAGGTTATAGCTTAACATCTGAAGTAGGTACGTTTGATTTAATCAACCATCGTACACCAGATGAAACATCTGTGACTGTTACTAAACAATGGGATGATGCTGATAATCAAGATGGTATCCGTCCAGAATCAGTAGTTATCCAATTAATGGGTGACTTTGAACCTGTAGGCGAGCCGGTTGAAGTAAGTGGTCCAACATGGACACATACGTGGACAAATCTTCCAGTAAATGCTGCTGGTCAACCAATTGTCTATACTGTAGATGAAGTAGAGGTACCAGAAGGCTATAGTACAACGGTTGCTAATCCAGTCGTAGATGGTAACTCGATAATTGTTAACCGTCATACCCCTGAAGTACGTGACATTGTTGGTACTAAAACATGGGATGATAATGATAATCAATACGGCGCGAGACCTGATTCATTAGACATTACATTATTAGCTGATGGTGAAGAAATTGATAGTGTCGTGCTAAATGGTGAAGGAAATGTATGGGATTATACCTTTACAAATCTACCTGTTTACAAAGATGGTCAAAAGATTGTTTATACTGTGACAGAAGAAGTTATTGTTGGCTATGATTTAACTTCAAATGAAGACAACTTTGATTTAGTAAATAAATTAAAACCTAGAGTAAGTGTTGGAGATTATGTATGGGAAGATGTTAATAAAGATGGTCTGCAAGATGAAACAGATATACCTTTAGAGGGTGTAATCTTAACCATTGTAGATGCAGAAGGTAATCCAGTCACCGATGTGTTTGGTAATCCAGTAGGACCACAAACAACTGATGGAAATGGCTATTACTCATTTGACAACTTACCAATCGATAATACTTATACAGTCAGAATTGACCGTGATGCCTTTGAGAAATTGTATCCTGAGTTAGTACCTACGATTGAAGGTGCGGGTGACAGAACTAATGACTCATCAACATGGGAAGCGACTTCGGTAGACATGGTTGAAGATGGTCAACGTGACCCAACCCTAGACTTTGGCTTCATTCGTCCAAGTGTTAGTGTGGGAGATTATGTATGGGAAGATGTTAATAAAGATGGTCTGCAAGATGAAACAGATATACCTTTAGAGGGTGTAATCTTAACCATTGTAGATGCAGAAGGTAATCCAGTCACCGATGTGTTTGGTAATCCAGTAGGACCACAAACAACTGATGGAAATGGCTATTACTCATTTGACAACTTACCAATCGATAATACTTATACAGTCAGAATTGACCGTGATGCCTTTGAGAAATTGTATCCTGAGTTAGTACCTACGATTGAAGGTGCGGGTGACAGAACTAATGACTCATCAACATGGGAAGCGACTTCGGTAGACATGGTTGAAGATGGTCAACGTGACCCAACCCTAGACTTTGGCTTCATTCGTCCAAGTGTTAGTGTGGGAGATTATGTATGGGAAGATGTTAATAAAGATGGTCTGCAAGATGAAACAGATATACCTTTAGAGGGTGTAATCTTAACCATTGTAGATGCAGAAGGTAATCCAGTCACCGATGTGTTTGGCAATCCAGTAGGACCACAAATAACAGATGGAAATGGCTATTACTCATTTGACAACTTACCAATCGATAATACTTATACAGTCAGAATTGACCGTGATGCCTTTGAGAAATTGTATCCTGAGTTAGTACCTACGATTGAAGGTGCGGGTGACAGAACTAATGATTCATCTACTTGGGAAGCAACTTCTGAAGACTTAACAGTCGATGAACAACGTGACCCAACCCTAGACTTTGGCTTCATTCGTCCAAGTGTTAGCGTGGGAGATTATGTATGGGAAGATGTTAATAAAGATGGTCTGCAAGATGAAACAGATATACCTTTAGAGGGTGTAATCTTAACCATTGTAGATGCAGAAGGTAATCCAGTCACCGATGTGTTTGGCAATCCAGTAGGACCACAAATAACAGATGGAAATGGCTATTACTCATTTGACAACTTACCAATCGATAATACTTATACAGTCAGAATTGACCGTGATGCATTTGAGAAATTGTATCCTGAGTTAGTACCTACGATTGAAGGTGCGGGTGACAGAGCGAATGACTCATCTACTTGGGAAGCAACTTCGGTAGACATGGTTGAAGATGGTCAACGTGACCCAACCCTAGACTTTGGTTTCATTCGTCCAAGTGTTAGCGTGGGAGATTATGTATGGGAAGATGTTAATAAAGATGGTCTGCAAGATGAAACAGATATACCTTTAGAAGGTGTAATCTTAACCATTGTAGATGCAGAAGGTAATCCAGTCACCGATGTGTTTGGCAATCCAGTAGGACCACAAACAACAGATGAAAATGGCTATTACTCATTTGACAATTTACCAATCGATAATACTTATACAGTCAGAATTGACCGTGATGCCTTTGAGAAATTGTATCCTGAGTTAGTACCTACGATTGAAGGTGCAGGCGACAGAGCTAATGACTCATCAACATGGGAAGCAACTTCGGTAGAATTAACTGAAGATGGTCAACGCGATCCAACGTTAGACTTTGGATTTGTTAGAAAACCTGTTGAACCTGAAAAGCCAGTTGATCCTGAAAAACCAAAACCAGAAGATCCAAAACCAGCTGATCCAGATCAAACTGAATTACCAAGTACTGGTGAAGAATCAATTGTTTGGTTGGCTAGTGTGGTACTAGTATTAGGTGTAATGTTACTCTATGTAGGCGATCGTTCAAGAAAAGTGAAGTAATATAGATTTAAAACAACAACTTGAATTCATCAAGATTCAAGTTGTTGTTTTTTCTTATTAAATGAAATCTGTTCATGTTATGATATAGCTAAACAAAATACAGAAGGGGTTAATATCTATGCGAGTTATGACATTCAACTTAAGACGTGAAATAAAAGAAGACCAACAGAATTGGACGCAAAGAAAAACATATGCTTTTCAAATTATTCAAGCGCATCAACCTGAAATCATTGGTTTTCAAGAAGTTATGCCGCATATGTATGAAGATCTAAAAAAAGAATTATTCCATCATTACGACTATTTTGGTGAGTTTCGTTCCAATGATTCAGATACTGAAATGGAACCTATCTTTTTCAATAAAAATAGCTATACCTTAATCGATGCAGGATCTTTTATGTTATCAGAAAACCCTGATGAAGATTATTCAATTGGTTGGGATGCAGCATTTCCAAGAATTGCATCATGGGTTAAATTACATAATAATGAACAAAAGCCATACTATATTATAAATTGTCATTTTGACCATATTGGAACGGTAGCTAGGGAAGAGTCAAGCAAATTAATATTAGAAAAGATAACGGAATTAACGCAAGAATTTTCATTACCAGCTATTATTATGGGTGATTTCAATACTCTACCAACAGAGGGTTGGTTAGACCCATTACTAAATTCAAGACAACTGAATAATAGTTATAACCATCTAAAACAAACAAATCCACATAAACTTTTGACCTTTCATGAGTATAAGGGCACAAAAGAGGGCTTACCTATCGATCATATTTTCTCTACAAAAGACTTAGAAATACAACAATCACAAATTATACGTGATGAATTTAATGGGTGCTATCCTTCGGATCATTATCCTGTGATAGTTGATTTTGAGTAAAAGGAGGCAATACATGCAATACATGATTAGCATTGACGTTGGAACAACTAACCTAAAAATGAGTTTATTTACACAAGATTTTCAGCCGTTAGATGGTTTTCATTATGGTTATAAGGAAGTTCAAATGGATGACGTTAAATATGAACTTAATTTAAACGAAATATTACAAGCCATCCGAGAAGGGTTAATATATTTCATCGAACACCATCCAATTAAATATTTAGAATTATTCATAACCACTGCCATGCATAGTATCCAGCTCCTAAACCATGATATGTCATTTTTCGGTAATACCTTAACCTGGGCTGATAGAAGAGGTGCAGAACTGATTCAAAATCGTTCTAAAAAGCAATTAGAAACGCAATACTTAACTACTGGCACCCCTTATCATAGCATGAACCCTTTTTACAAGTTATTGTCGATGAAAGAATCACTTTCTAATTTCAAAATAGGGTCCATCAAGGACCTAATCTATTATTACTTAACTGATCAATGGACGATAGATGTTGCTTCTGCTTCAAGTAGCGGACTCTATTCCTTAAAGGAACATACATGGGATAATAGCGTTCTTAACGAATTACATCTTTCTAGCAAACAACTACCTATAATAGAAAACCCACGTTATTCAGCAAAATTGACGTTAAACTTAGCTGTAAATCTTGCTGAAGCGGTTGTTTATATTGGAACATCTGATGGGGTATCATCCAATTATGCCTTTGCTGGCCTTGAAAATGCGGCTGTTCTTTCAATCGGCACGAGTCATGCGGTTAGAATTGTCAGTCAAGTACCAAAAGTTAATCCATTAAAACAAAATTTTTGTTATCAAATTGATGCAAAGGACTACTTGGTAGGTTATCCTTCAAATAATGGCGCAAATGTCCTCCAGTGGATTTCAGAGATATTCAATATCGATCTAGAAGCAATGGATGCCATTATCAAAAAAAGACCTAGTATTCAAGGGGTATTTTTTCCGTTTATTAATGGTGAACGCTCACCGATATGGAATGATTTTATCCAAGCAAATTTATCGGATTTACACAGAGGCGCTAATCGTGAATCCATTATTTATTCGTTGGTCTGTGGGATGCTTTTCAATATTCGACATAATGTTGATTTACTAAAAGAAGATATCGCTTTTGATAAACTAGGGGTTGTAGGGGGTGCCATGCGGTTATTTGGGTTACGACAATTAGTAGCAGATGTGCTTAATTTACCAATTTATATACCACAAATGAGTCAAGCAGAAACTTTGGGGACGATTAATTTAGTTAAAAGTATACAAATTGAAACAGATTTTGACGTAATTAAACCTAATCTAGGTCAAGTAGCCATTTTAGACTTCGCCTATAGTAATTATCGGGTAAAGCTGCAGAGATATTTAAGTTAGCAAAAAAATTCCCCTAAAAAAATATACAAACCATTTCTATCGACTATTCATTTAGTCGATTTTTTGGTATGATTAAAGTTGAGCCTAATTTTATTCAAGGTTTTTAAAGGAAGTGAAAAAGATAGATGAGTATAGAGCAATTAAAACAAAGACAAAAAATGATTCGCAATTTTTCAATCATTGCACATATAGACCACGGGAAATCCACATTAGCTGACCGCATCCTACAACAAACCGAAACAGTTGCCGATCGGGAAATGAAAGAACAGCTCTTGGACTCTATGGACTTAGAGCGAGAACGTGGCATAACCATAAAATTAAATGCGGTTGAATTAACTTATAAAGCAAATGACGGACAAGAGTATATTTTCCACTTAATTGATACCCCAGGGCACGTCGACTTTACCTATGAAGTTTCACGCTCACTGGCAGCATGTGAAGGTGCCATTTTAGTAGTGGATGCAGCTCAAGGGATTGAAGCCCAAACCTTAGCTAATGTCTATTTGGCGATTGATAATGATTTAGAAATTATACCTGTGATTAATAAAATCGATTTACCAGCAGCTGATCCTGAAAAGGTTCAAACTGAAATTGAAGAAATTATCGGAATTGATGCTTCTGAAGCTGTCTTTGCTAGTGCTAAATCAGGGATAGGGATTACTGAGATTTTAGAACAAATTGTTGAAAAAATTCCTGCTCCAACGGGAGACATTGAAGAACCACTACAAGCATTGATATTTGATTCAGCTTATGATAGCTATCGTGGTGTTATTTTAAATATTCGTGTCATGAATGGTATTGTTAAACCAGGTGATACCATTCGTTTAATGAGTAATGGCAAAGAATTTGATGTCGTGGAAGTAGGGGTGTTTTCGCCCAAACCACTAGCGCGTGATTATTTGATGGTTGGCGATGTGGGTTATATAACAGCCAATATTAAGACAATTCAAGACACACGTGTAGGGGACACGATTACTTTAGCGAACAATCCGGCTAAAGAAGCATTGGAAGGTTATCGTAAATTAAACCCGATGGTTTATGCTGGACTATATCCCGTAGATTCCAGTGATTATAATGATTTGCGGGAAGCTTTAGAAAAACTACAATTAAATGATGCTTCTTTACAATTTGAAGCTGAAACGTCTCAAGCACTTGGGTTTGGTTTTAGAACTGGCTTCTTAGGTCTATTACATATGGATGTTGTTCAAGAACGTTTAGAACGTGAATTCGATATTGATTTAATCATCACCGCACCTTCAGTTATTTATAAAGTTCAGAAAACCAATGGTGAGGAAGTCGTTGTAAATAACCCTTCTGAAATGCCAGATGCCACTGAAATCGACCAGATTTTAGAACCTTATGTTAAAGCTTCTATTATGGTGCCTAGTGAATATGTTGGTGCGGTTATGGAGTTAGCGCAAAGAAAACGTGGCGAATTTATTACGATGGACTATTTAGATGAATATCGTGTAAATGTTATCTATGAAATGCCTATGGCTGAAATTATTTATGACTTTTTTGATCGTTTGAAATCAAGTACGAAAGGGTATGCTTCTTTAGATTATGAAGTCATTGGATACCGTGCTTCCAATCTAGTTAAACTAGATATTTTGTTAAATGGTGAAGTCATCGATGCCTTTAGTACGATTGTCCATAAAGATTTCGCATATAACCGTGGCCGGTCATTGGTGGAAAAATTAAAAACCATTATTCCACGTCAATTATTTGAAGTTCCAGTACAAGCAGCTATCGGTCATAAAATTATTGCGCGTTCAACCATTAAAGCCATGCGTAAAGACGTAACCGCAAAACTATACGGTGGTGATGTTTCAAGACGTAAGAAATTACTTGAAAAACAAAAAGAAGGTAAGAAACGTATGAAACAAGTGGGTAGTGTAGAAGTGCCTCAAGAAGCCTTTATGGCCATCTTGAAATTAGATGATGAATAAAATTATTTTAAAAAGATGTTTTGATTATTCAGAACATCTTCTTTTTATATTAAGGAGTGAAATAATGGAATATACATTAATTGATTCATGGCAACAACAATTAACGCAAAGCTTCAGCACCCAATCGTTTCACGATTTAACTGCTTTTTTAACCACGGAATATCAAAAAAATACAATCTACCCTGCACAGGAACAAATCTTTAATGCATTAAATTATACCCCTTTTGAAAACGTCAAGGTTTGTATACTCGGACAAGATCCTTACCACGGACCAAAACAAGCCAACGGATTAGCCTTTTCCGTTCATCCCGAGACCAAATTACCACCTTCTTTAATAAATATCTACAAAGAACTGGCGGACGATTTACAGCAAGGTATGCCTAAAAATGGCGATTTAACTCATTGGGCAAACCAAGGGGTACTCTTATTAAATACAGTGTTAACAGTGCGTGCCGGTCAAGCGCATTCACATAAAAATAAAGGGTGGGAAAGTTTAACGGATGCTATTATTGAAAGTTTAAACAAACTTCCACACGCAATTGTATTTATTTTATGGGGAAAACCAGCTCAAGCAAAAATAACCCTCATTGATACAAACAAACATGCTATTATCCAAAGTCCACATCCCAGCCCATTATCCGCCTATCGTGGGTTTTTCGGTTCAAAACCTTTTTCAAAAACAAATGACCTGCTAATCAGTTGGGGCAAGGAGCCTATTGATTGGATTGGCTAAAACAATTAACCTCTTGCTATGGTAGCAAGAGGTTTTAGCGTTATGCGTCTATAACAAGATATACATCAAAACAACAGCTATAGCATTATTTATAAAGTGAAACGCAATTGAACCAACCACATTGCGATCATAATCAAAATAGTATTTAGTTAAGACTAAGGTTAAAGGTAAGTATAACAAAAAGTCAGCTATTTCAAAGGCATGCAATAAAGTAAATAAGAAAATCGAAAACACAGTCATTAAGATTAATAAATTGCGACTGATTTTATCGACCCAACCAAGCAATGCCTCACGAAAAACTAATTCCTCAACGATGGGTGCATAAATGGAAACCATGAAAAACATTGACAAGAATGATAAAGAGGTTGACATATCATTTAAAGATTGCTGATTTTGCAATAAATTATCAATATCCATAAAATTCATTAAAACCATCATGACAATGACTCTCAAAATATACAATAAGAGATAATAACCAACAGCCTTTAAAATAAATTTCCCCCATCCATCGAAATCATGTTTAAAGCGGTGAAATTCATTGACTAGATGTTTACCATAGATGAGGAGGGCAATCATCAGCAAAATAGCCGATGCTACAATGGATGACATATCCACGCTCATGAAACGCGTTAAAATGGGTGCTAACAATAATTGGACGACAAAATAACTAATAATCATAACCGCCGCACGACTACGCATTGATAAATTCATATAATTCCTCATTTCATTTATAATGTTTTTTATTATTACATAGCCATTTTTATTAATCAACCATTAGGTTAATTAGTTAGCTACAACCCAAGTATAGTATTATTTTAACATAGATACAATTCACTCGGGTCATTTGAAATATGACCAAAGTCATTGCTTCTCCAAGGAGATATTTAAACAGAGAATTTAGAAAATGTTAAAATCGGATTTTGCTTTTTTCATTGTCTTATATTCTATGCTATAATTGAGTCACTGAATTTAGGAGACGTGGTATGAAAGAATTAGTCATTGAAAATTTAAGTAAGAGTTATGGAGTTAAGCAATTAATTGATGATGTGACCCTATCCATTCGAACCGGCGATAAAATCGGCTTGATTGGACCGAATGGGACAGGCAAAAGTTCTTTTTTAAAAGTGATTGCGGGTATTGATAATTATGATACGGGGACAATTACCAGGCCGAAAGATTATTTGGTTGCTTATTTAGATCAACATCCTGAATTAGACCCTGACTTATCTATTTTAGATACAGTGTTTCAAAGTAAGGCAAAAGTGATTCAATTAGTCCATCAATATGAACAATTGAATCGCCAACTTGAGTTACAACCGGAAAATACGCAGTTACAAACCAGTTTTTTAACATTAACGGATCAAATGAATCATGAAAATGCTTGGGATGCTGAAGTTCGAGCCAAAACAATTTTGTCGCAATTAGGCTTAAATGATTTAAATCGTTTAGTGGGGCAATGTTCAGGTGGCGAACAAAAACGGATTGGGATTGCCCAAGTTTTGATTGAAAATCCTGATTTATTAATCTTAGATGAACCAACCAACCACCTTGATGTCGCTTCAGTGCAATGGTTAGAAAAGTATTTAGCCAGTTTTCAAGGGGCTTTAATTTTGGTTACACATGACCGCTATTTTTTATCGAATGTCGTTAATAAAATTATCGAATTGCGTTTTGGGAAAATGACCAGTTACGAAGGTAATTATGAAACTTATTTGACTAAAAGGGCAGAATTAGCGGTTATTAATCAAAAAATGAACCAAAAAGAAGACCAATTATACAAACAGGAATTAGCTTGGATGCGTAAAGGGGCCAAAGCGCGAACGACTAAGCAGCAAGCCCGAATTGATCGTTTTGAAGAAGTGAAAACCTCGATTGAACACAGGAACCAAGCCAGTGATGAGATTGAATTTAATTTTAATCAGCAACGGATTGGAAAACAAATTATTGAATTAGATGATATTTCGATTGAAATTAATCAGCAGAAAGTGATTGAACATTTTACTAAAGCGTTTGTAAAAGGTGATCGAATTGGTATAATTGGTGAGAATGGGGTAGGAAAAACCACTTTTTTAAATACCTTAGCGGGTTTGCATCCTATTACCTCAGGTAGCTATCATATTGGACAAACCGTCCAGATTGCTTATTATCAACAATTAGACCAAGATTTGCCTGGGGATATGCGTGTACTAGCTTATTTAACGCAAGTGGCTGATAATTTTAAACGTCCTGATGGTTCAACGGCTTCGGCCAGTCAAATGTTAGAACAGTTTAATTTTCCACGCGAAACGCATGGAACAGCCATTCATAATTTATCAGGCGGTGAAAGAAGGCGGTTATATTTATTATCGCTGTTAATTCAAGAACCCAATGTTTTAATTTTAGATGAACCGACCAATGATTTAGATATAGATACTTTAACGGTTTTAGAGGATTATATTTTAAATTTCCAAGGCGTCGTTTTTGCAGTATCGCATGATCGCTATTTCTTAGACAAGACGGTTGATCAATTGTTAGAGTTGCAAGGTGATGGTAATTATGAATATGTTTGGGGTAATTTTTCAGATTATTTAGATAGAAAATCGGATATTGAATCATCAGCCGCTAAAGCCAACACGGTTGTTGTTAAAGAAGAAAAACCTGCTAAAGCAAACGAAAAAGCTAAACGGATGACCTATTTTGAAAAACAAGAATGGGCTTGCATTCAAACGGATATCGAAAAAGTTGAAACAAAAATTGCTAAGATCCAAGATGAAATGTCACACATTACTTCGGATGCCGCTAAGTTGATTGAATTAAATGAAGCGTTGGAAAAAGAAGATGACACATTGTTACATTTGTATGAACGCTATGAGTATTTAAGTGAATTAAATGAATAGGGAGTGTTAGAAATGACAAAACAATATCAAGATTTAGTGAGACATGTATTGGAAAATGGGGATAAAAAAACTGACCGTACTGGAGTTGGAACCATCAGTACGTTTGGTTATCAAATGCGCTTTGATTTAAGCAAAGGTTTTCCTTTATTAACCACTAAACGGGTACCTTTCAAATTGATTAAAAGTGAATTATTATGGTTTTTAAGAGGGGATACTAACATTCAATTCTTGCTTGAAAACAATAATCATATTTGGGATGAATGGGCTTTTGAACGTTATGTTAACAGTGAAGATTATACGGGTCCGGATATGACTGATTTTGGTTTGCGCGCTGAAAAAGATCCAGAATTTAATGAAATTTATTCAGAAGAAATGAAAAAATTCCAAGATAAAGTGCTAACGGATGATGAATTCGCCAAACAATATGGCGAATTAGGCGATGTTTACGGAAAACAATGGCGGAGTTGGGAAAAACGCGATGGTGGAACTATCGATCAAATCGCCAATGTGATTGAGCAAATTAAAACGACCCCTGATTCAAGACGTTTGATTGTGTCCGCTTGGAATCCTGAAGATGTACCGAATGCGGCATTGCCTCCTTGCCATACCTTATTCCAATTCTATGTTTCTAACGGTAAATTAAGTTGCCAATTGTACCAACGCAGTGCCGATATTTTCTTAGGGGTCCCTTTTAATATTGCTAGTTATTCCTTATTAACGCATTTAATTGCGCGTGAAACAGGCTTAGAAGTGGGTGAATTTGTTCATACACTCGGTGATGCGCATTTATATAATAATCATCTTGAGCAAGCGGAAATATTATTAAGTCGCGAACCTCGTGAATTACCAACATTACATATCGATAGCGATTTACCGATTGATCAAATTGAAATGGATGCTATTACGGTGAGTGATTATAAACCACACCCAACGATTAAAGCACCCATTGCAGTTTAAAAGGAGTTTCTATGATTACTTTTGTTTATGCACAAGATTCTAATGGCACGATCGGCTATCAAAACCAATTGCCATGGTCCTTACCGAGTGATTTGGCTTTTTTCAAACAAACAACGATGGGTCATACCATGTTGATGGGAAGAAAAACATTTGACTCCATGAACCAACGTTTATTACCTGGTCGCCAAACAGTCGTTATGACTAATCAAGCCAATTATGGAAAAGATATTGACGGGCTACTTGTTGTTCATACGGAGGCAGAAGTTTTAGATTTGGCCCAAGATCAAGAAATCATGGTGATTGGTGGCGCTAAAATTTTTGAGGTGTTTCTTCCATATGCTGACCGTATCATTCGAACAATGATTGAGGGCGAATTTCCCAGTGACGTGACCGTCCCCGAAATTGATACAAATGAATGGCATCTTGACAAGGTTGAAGAAGGTGTCGTAGATGAGAAAAATCTGTATCCGCACCGCTATGAATGGTGGAGTCGCATTAAGTAGTAAAGGAGGGGTCTAAGTCATGAAAAAAACATGGGTGTCAATGGTTGCGTTAACGTCTCTATTTGCAGGGGCTTTAAACGTATCCGCACAAACTACTGGGGATTACATTATCGATGAAGTCGTTGATTGGCCCATCCAAGAGAAAGTTGAATCTTCCACCGTCGAATCGGAATTTGATGAATCACAACTCGTTATAGATGAAACAAACATCCTGTCCCTTGATTTATCTGAAAACCAATTAACCCAAATAAATATCGCTATTGATACCTATCAAAGTGCTTTTGATCAATTAGGTTTGTTTGTACAAATTAGTGATAATATCATTCATTTCGAAGTCAATCAAGAAGATGCGGCTACCTTTCAAATGCCTGCCGCCAGTGTCATTAAGTTATTTATTTTAGTGGATTACTATCATCAAGTGGCTGAAGGAACACTTGATCCTAACGACATGTACACATTGAATGAAGCGGATATCGTTGGTGGCAGTGGTGCACTGCAAGGATTACCTATTGGTAGCGAGCACTCCTATCAAACTTTAGCAGAACTCATGATTCAAGTGAGTGATAATACGGCTACTAATGTTATTATCGATAAGCTAGGTGGTTTGGAACAAGTTTCTGAAAATATCCAAAGCTATGGATTTCTCCAAACCGAACTGAATCGTTATATGATGGATCAGTATGCGATTGATGCTGGCGATGACAATTTAACTTCTGCCATCGATGTTGCCAATTTACTATTAGCTGCTGTGAATGGTTACATTAACGGTCCACAGTTGGATGCTGAAATGTTAGAGGTCTTATCGCAACACGGCCCGGTTAAACAAGCCCGCGATTTAAGTAATGAAAGAAGTTATTATGGTAAAACAGGCGAGTATCCAGCTGAAGGCGTTGAAAATGATGCCTTGTTGTATTTTATCGAAACAGATGAAGGCGATATTCCTGTCATTCTTATTTCTTTGACGCAAGGAGATAATTCTGAGGCACAAATTAATGCCATGGCTGATTTTGGGGTTGAAATTGAACGGATAATTACGGAAGAAGAATAATGTTTGAATCCTATAACATACTGGTTTATCTAGTTGTGTTATAGGATTTTTTATATTCATCAGATGACTTTAAGATATTTACTCTTGTTGATAGGGATTGAATCCTATATAATTGAGGGTAGATTCCTAAGAAATTAGGAAAATGAAAAGTTAAATTAACTAATTAGAAGGGGTCAATATGGAAGAAAATATCCTATGTGTCGGCGAATCCTTGGTACGGTTGTCAACGCAACTGGGCACGCATTTTACTAATACAACACAGTTAGATGTACATTATGGTGGGGCGGAAGCTAATGTGGCGGTTAACTTAAGTATCTTAGGTCATAAGACAACTTATTTCACTAAAGTAGCAGACAACTCATTAGGTCATTCAGCCATTCAGCATGCACAAAAATATGGCGTTGACACGTCAGCCGTTATTTATGGGGGTGACCGAGTTGGTTTATATTTTTTAGAAACTGGCGCTGGCCCACGTGCAGCTAGTGTGATTTATGACCGAGCTCATTCAGCCTTTTCACAAATTCAATTGGCAGACGTTGATGTAGATGCCTTACTTGATGGGAAAAGCATGTTGCATATTACCGGAATAACAGCGGCTATCTCTGAAGAAGCGCGCCAACTGACTTTAGCTTTAATTAAAACCGCGAGAGCGAAGGGCATTCTCATTAATTTTGATGTGAATTACCGTGCGAAGCTCTGGTCTATCGAGGCCTGTGGGGAATTTGTACGTGACGTGCTACCTTATGTTGATTATTTGTCAGCTGGCGTATTAGATGCTGTTAATTTCATTGGGATTGAAGCTGTCGATGGTGAGTCTTTAGCGTATTACTACCAAAAAATATCTGAAATGTACCCAAACATTCGGGCGATATATGCCACAACACGAAAAGTGCATTCAGCCACGCGCAATGACTTACAAGGGAATCTTTGGGTAGATAAGCAGTTATTTATTTCAAAAAATTATTCAATCGATTATATCGTCGATCGTGTAGGCGGCGGGGACGCCTTTGCAGCCGGCGTTTTGCACGGCCTAATAAATAACGCTGCCCCTGACTATGTCATTAATTTCGCAACGGCGTTTTCTGTGTTGAAGCATTCCATCCATGGCGATGTCGCACCATTCACCATTGCTGAAGCCGAACGAATGATGACACACAACGCCGCCGTTGACCGGTAGGTGTAGTTGTAAGGGGAGTGGGCAGTGAATTTGGATTCACTGCCCACTTTTATAAGTATTAAATCAATTTTGGTTAAACTAAATGCAGTTCTTCAGTTACGAACGGTGCGTAACGCACTTTTACGCTGAAAGTGAGCTTTGAATAGGAAACGAAGTAAGAAAGTTAGCTCCGAATGGGAAACGAACTATAAAAATGTAGTTCGTTTTACCAACGAACTATAAAAATGTAGTTCGTTTTACCAACGAACTATAAAAATGTAGTTCGTTTTACCGACGAACTATAAAAATGTAGTTCGTTCACTCGACGAACTATAAAAATGTAGTTCGTTTTACCAACGAACTATAAAAATGTAGTTCGTTTTACCAACGAACTATAAAAATGTAGTTCGTTTTACCGACGAACTATATAAATGTAGTTCGTTTACCCGACGAACTATAAAAATGTAGTTCGTTTTACCAACGAACTATATAAATGTAGTTCGTTCACTCGACGAACTATATAAATGTAGTTCGTTTTACCGACGAACTATAAAAATGTAGTTCGTTTTACCAACGAACTATATAAATGTAGTTCGTTCACTCGACGAACTATAAAAATGTAGTTCGTTCACTCGACGAACTATAAAAATGTAGTTCGTTTTACCAACGAACTATAAAAATGTAGTTCGTTTTACCAACGAACTATAAAAATGTAGTTCGTTCACCCGACGAACTACAAAATAGCGTTCGAAAAGACACCAAACTAAAGATGATGTTCGCAATGAGAAATTCTCAGAGTAACAAAGTCAGCTTTGGTTTTAGTTAGAAGTATAAACCATCTATAAAACCAGTAATTTACGACCCAATTCCTAATATAGCCAGCAGCGCGAGACAACTTACCCCAATCCTGTCGCACGTCCAACAAGCGCGAGACAACTTACTTCAACCCTGTCGCGCGCTCAACAAGCGCGAGACAACTTACCTCAATCCTGTCGCGCGCCTCCCAAAATCACCTAACTTTTATCAAACTGTGAATGGTACAAGGTATTATATAAGCCATCCGCAGCTAATAATTCCTCGTGGGTTCCTTGTTCAACAATTTCGCCATGGTTAACAACTAAAATGTTGTCAGCATGTTGAATGGTTGATAAGCGATGGGCGATGACAAAGGATGTTTTGCCCTTCATCAAACGATTCATAGCTTCTTGAATTTTTAATTCTGTAGTCGTATCAACGTTCGAGGTGGCTTCATCTAAAATCAGTAGCTGTGCATCTAATAACATAGCACGAGCGATGGTTAACAGCTGTTTTTGCCCTTGTGAAATGGATTGTCCATCTTCATCAATCATAGTTTGGTACCCTTGAGGTAATGACATAATGTAAGAATGAATCATAGCTGCTTTGGCAGCTGCCTCAACATCTGCTTGGCTGGCATCTTCGCTACCGTAAGTTAAATTGTCGTAGATTGTCCCTTTAAATAACCAAGTATCTTGAAGCACCATCGCATAAGCCAAGCGCAAGCTACTCCGAGTCGCCGTTTTAATATCAATACCATCTAAACGGATAATTCCCGATTGCGGATCATAAAAACGCATCAGCAGGTTAATCAAAGTTGTTTTACCTGCGCCAGTGGGACCAACAATGGCAATGGTGTCACCAGCTTTCACCGATAGACTCAAGTGTTTGATGATGGGTTTTTCATCCGTATAAGCAAAGGTAACATTTTCAAAATCAACATCACCTTTTACATCCTTGAAAACATAAGCACCATCGATATCGGCAACTTCTTCAGCTTCATCCAACAATTGAAAAACACGTTCAGCTGCAGCAAAAGCCGACTGCAACTCGCCAAAGATATTTGAAATCTCATTAATCGGTCCTGAAAAGCGGCGGGAATATAGGACGAAAGAGGATAAATTCCCTAACGTTATATTACCCCATAAATACAAAAATGCCCCATAAACACTAATTAAAGACAAAGACAAATTATTAATAAATGTCACTGATGGACCTACCATACTGCCATAGTACTCCGATTGATAATAAGCATCGACAGCTTGCTTATTTAACGCATCAAAACTTTCAATCATGGTAACTTCTTGATGATATACTTTAATCGTTTGTTGGCCAGAAATATTTTCTTCTACAAAACCATTTAATTCACCTAATTTTGCTGAACGTTGACGAAATAACGGTTGAAATTTGTCTGTCATATATTTCGTTAACAGAATCGACATCGGGATGGTCACGACAAACACCAACATCAGATTGGGTGAGATAAGAATCATCATTATAACGGAGCCAACAATCGTTATTATACTAGATAAAACTTGAATAAAATCACTGGATAAGGAGGTATTTATTGTATCAATATCGTAGGTGATTCGACTTAATATGTCGCCAACAGCATGGGTGTCGAAATAGCCAACAGGCAAACGCGTCAGTTTAGTGAATAAATCAGACCGCATATTTCTTACTGTTTTTTGGGTTAAACGTGTCATTAAAACAGACATAATATATTCCAATATAGATGACATAAGATAGAAAACTAACATGTAAAAACATAATAGGAAAACACGCTCAAATTGGACTTGCCCAACCCCCAATTGAATCGCATCAATCGCGTAACCTGAAAGTAGGGGACCGACTAGAAGAAACAGATTACTAGCGATATTTAGTAAAATGGCCGTTAAAAGCATCCATTTATAATGAAAGAGGTAAGACCATAAGCGCTTGAGTAAATGTAGGCGATTTAATTTTTTGGGGCTATTCCGCATGAATACCACCTCCCATTTGCGATTGATTGATGTGCCGATAATGTTCATTGGATGCAAGTAAAGTTTGATGATTACCAAACCCTTGAATCCGGCCGTTTTCAAGCACCATAATATGGTCTGCATGTTGTATGGAACTAATCCTTTGGGCAATAATTATTTTAGTCGTTAACTTGAAATTTTGATGAATCGCTTGCCGTAACTTAGCATCCGTTTGATAGTCTAAGGCGCTGGAGGAATCATCTAAAATTAAAATATCAGGACTCCCCGCTAAAGCCCGCGAGACAATCAGGCGTTGTTTTTGTCCGCCGCTTAAATTCGACCCTTTTGCATGAACGGCGTGTTGCAAACCATCATCTAAGGAATCTATAAACTCATCGGCTTGAGCAAAACCCGTTGATTGATGAATGCGATTGAGGTTCAGCCCCCGGCCAAAATCAATATTTCCCTGGATTGAATCCGTCTTTAGGAAATCTTTTTGGAAAGCCACTCCAAACATGGCATACAGTTCATCTTTGGGGATACTTTTAATATTTTGTCCCTTTATCCGAATCGTACCTTGTTCAACATCATATAGCCGCATTAAAAGTTTGATAATCGTTGTTTTACCTGAACCCGTTGGACCTATAATGCCTAAAGTTTCACCTTCTTTCACCGAAAAGTGAATATCATTTAAGGTATTTTTCTGATGATAATATGCAAAAGAGACATGCTCAAATTCAATATGCTGTTCTGTTTCGATCATATCCAATTTCATCAATTGAAGGTCTTCCTCTTCGTTTAAAATGATTTCAATTCGGTCAGCGGAGGCAATTCCACGCGACATAATAACAAAAATACGCGTGATACTTAACATGGCATTGAGAATAATGGTGAAATACGACATAAAAGCAATAATAACCCCCGGTTGGGTCATGCCAGCATTGACGCGATAGGCGCTTACGAGAATCACTAGCGTCAAACTAATATTTAAAATCAGGTTCATTAAAGGCGAATTGATGGCCATCGTTAAATTGGCTTTGGTTTCAGCCACGACCACTTTTTCATTGGTTGCTTCAAAGCGTCTATTTTCATATTGCTCTTTGGATAAAGCTTTAATAACACGGGCTCCTGTGATATTTTCTCTAACAATCTGGATTAAATGATCCACTTCGGTTTGCAGTTGACTAAATTGGGGGATACCAATTTTAGAAATAAAATAGACGGTTATAACGATAAAAGGCATTGCCGCTAATAAAACCAGCGTTAAAACAGGGTCCAGCTTTAATGTCACTAAAATACCCCCTAGCAAAAGAATTGGCGCTCGAATGCCAATCCGTTGCATCCGGCCAATCGTCGTATTCACATTATAGGTATCCGTTGTTAACCGCGAAACCAGAGTGGAAACACCATACTTATCAATTTGATTAGCTGACAAATAAGCAATTTTTTCAAATAAATCATGGCGTAACGTCTCAGTGCTATCTCTGGCAACAGCTGAAGCCATCCGGTTAGCCACAATATTGAAGACAACCGCCGTAACCGAAGCCAGCAGCATTGCTAGTCCCCAATATAAAATTAAATGGGTGTCTTTCAAAGGAATCACGTTATCAATAATATGTGCCAAAATCCAAGGTAGCAACAAATCCATAATTGTTCCAATAAATTTAATCATTAAACCAAAAGACATTTTAGATACATAAGGCCGAATATAATGCAAAATTAATTTCATTCACCAACCTCCAATTGCTCAACTCCTGCCGTCGCATTGTTGAATACCTTTTCCATCATTTTAATTAAATATCTCTGCTCCTCTTCGCTTAAACCACTCATAACTAGGTCATTCCATTCTTTTAAGGTTGTCGTTATGAAGGGTAAAACGTCAAAGGCTTTAGCGGTAGGGTAAACCAACCGCTCTCTAGCATCAACGGTACTGACTTCACGATAAATATAGCCTACTTTTTCCAGGTAATTTAACTGGCGGGCGACGTTGCTCTTATTAACAATAATTTTCTGTGCCAATGATTCTTGCGAGATGCCTGGGTAACGACAAATATTATTAATGTATGAATGATGCATCCCCTTTAAACGCAAGGATTTAAATTTAGCTTCACGATATAAATGGGATAAACGTGCTGTACGATTTACCATTCGCATAAATGATTGCATGCAAACCCTCCTTCATTTAGTTGCGGTCGCAACTATCAATTTAAAGTTTAACAATTTCAAGCTATATAGTCAAAAGATTGTTTGTGGACTCTCAGTCAACTAATAAAAGATTATGAAAGGTTTCAGTCATTGAGATAAATTGAATTGATATTGTATAATCAAACTGTAAGAAGAAAGGAGTGGCACCGCAATATTAAATTTACAAGTATCATATCGTCAAACAGCTAATGTCTCACTATTAGATTTCCATACACATCATGAATATGAGATATATATGTTTCATCGTGGTCAATGCCGTTTTCTCGTTGGCACCCAAATTTATTATTTGCATCCTGGTGATATCCTTTTGATTGATGGGATGACAGTGCACCGCGCTTACGTCGTCGGCGATGAGAATCAATATTTACGGAGCGTGATTCATTTTGATCAAAATTGGATTAAACCGTTACTCAAAGCGTTAAACATCGATGACTTACTCAGATTTTTTTCTGAAAACCGCAATGGTTTGATTCGAACTTTTTCACAGGAAGATCAAGCGATGATTGAATCGCATGTTCTTAAATTAGAACAATTGAATCAACTGGACAACTCATATAAAAACGAAGCTAAACGTCAATTGGCTTTTATTCAATTACTATTAACTATAAATGATTCAACTATTCAAATATTAGCCAAGAACCAGACCCAACAAGACCATAAAATACAATTAGTCGAAGAAGCCACGGCTTTTATTTTCAAGCATTTTAAAAGTAATTTTAGCATTGAGGATATTACCAAGGCATTAAATGTAAGCAAATCACATCTATCACAAACGTTTAAGGAAGTAACCGGGTATACGATTATGCATTATACCATGGGCTTTCGCTTATCTCAGGCTAGAAACGTTTTAATGGTTAATCATACCAAATCGATTAAAGACATAGCTTATGAGAACGGCTTCGAGAGTGACGCACATTTTAGCCGCTTTTTTAAAAAATTTGTTGGCGTAACGCCAAGTCAATTTAGAAAAAAGCATAAAAACATAATAAAAGGGGATTTTTAATTGAGTAAGAAATTAAAATTTGGCATTATTGGTTGTGGAAACCAGGGATCTGCTTATGCAAGTTTTATTGAAGATGGGTTAGTTCCCAGTATGGAATTAGTGGCGATTTGTGATATTGATTCAAAGCAAACAGATAAACTATCACAGAAATATCCCGCTAAAGAAGTTTTTTCTGACTATAAAGCATTGATTGATAGTGGTCTGGTTGAAGCAATCGTAACGACCGTTCCGCACTATTTGCATCCTGAAATTGCTATGTATGCTATCAGTAAAGGAGTACATGTTTTAAATGAAAAACCGGCTGGTGTATATACCAAACAGGTTAAAGAATTAAACGCATTTGCAGCTAAGCACCCCGATGTGACTTATGCCATCATGTTTAATCAAAGAAACAACCCCTTGTATCAACGCATTAAACAAATTGTTGATAATGGGGAAATTGGCGCTATTCGTCGGACGAATTGGATTATTACTACTTGGTATCGCCCTGATGCTTACTATGGTCAAAGTGAATGGCGCGCCACTTGGGGAGCCGAAGGGGGCGGTGTGCTTGTTAACCAAGCGCCTCACCAATTGGATCTCATTCAATGGATTGCTGGGGTACCCAAAGCCGTTTACGCTAAAGCCGCCTATGGTTATAAACGTGATATCGCTGTGGAAGATGAAGTGACAGCTGTTTTAGATTATGGCAATGGTGCAACGGGGGTATTTATTACGGCAACGCATGATATTTTGGGGACGGATCGGTTAGAAATATTCGGTGACAAGGGTAAAATTATTGTGGAGGATAGCAAAAAGGTCACGGTAAAAAGACTGTATAAATCGGAACAAGAAATTAATGCAGGCATTAAAGCCAGTGGTACACGTTTTGAGTTTCCAGATGGTAAGCAGCCTAATGAAATTGCTGAAGAAGAAGTTTTCACGACCGATTCTGTTTGGGGTGCCCAACATTCAGGTGTTTTAGAAAACTTTGCGCGACATATTCTACATGGGGAACCTTTGCTTGCACCGGGTGCTGATGGTATTCATGGGGTTCGCTTAGCCAATGCCATTCACTTATCGTCTTGGTTAGGTAAGGAAGTTTCGCTTGAAGATTTCGATGATGACTTATACTTATCCATGTTAAATGAAAAAATTGAAGAAGAAGGCAAATATGCACCTAAGCCATAGGTAGGGAGGACGAAAACATGCTTAAAGTAGCGATTATTGGTTTAGGCGATGTTTCTGCCATCCATTACTTAGGCATCCAATATAGTCAAACAGGTCAATTAGTGGCCGTGTGTGATAAAAATGACGCCTTAAAAAATAAATACCCCAATATTCCTTTTTATACGGATATTGAGACCATGCTACAAACCGAATCACTCGATGTCGTTCATGTATGTCTACCACATTATTTACATTATACAGTCACAAAATTATGTTTAAGTTATGGGGTACATGTCTTGCAAGAAAAGCCACTTGCCTTGTCTTACAAAGAAGGCTTGGCTTTAAAAGATATTGTGGACAATCGTTCACCTAAAGTAGCGATTTGTTTTCAGAATCGCAACAATCCAACCTTTATACAACTGATGGAAGAATTAGCGAAGCGTGAAACAGGTGATATTTTAGCGGTTAAGGCTTTAGTAGCTTGGCACCGAGGAAGCGACTATTATCAGACGAAACCCTGGCGTGCCCAATGGGAAACGGCTGGTGGTGGGACGATTATTAATCAAGCTGTTCACACCTTAGACTTAATGCAACTCATAGGGGGTTCATTACAATCATGTCTCGCCTCCTTGTCAAATATTGGCGAAGCTCAAATTGAAGTCGAAGATACGGCTGTTGCAACTTTTGGTTTTAACAATGAATGCCAAGGCTTTTATATGTCAACTAATGCTTATGCTTTTAATTCGAGTGTTCAAATTGAAGTAGTAACCGAAGCAGCGATATTTATTTTAATAAATAACGCCTTGATAAAGCACGTTGAAGGGGAAGCGCCAATTATATTGGCGAGGGATGTTCCGATGGAGGGAAGTAAATCTTATTATGGCGCGAGCCATGGGACTTTGATTCGAGCTTTTTATGAGGCGATTATTCATGATACGGATGATTATATTCATGTCGAAGATGCTCTACCGTCCATGCTGATGATTGATGCAATGAAACAATCATCGCTTGAAAATAGACAAATTAAAATGGAGGAAATTATTCATGGTTAAAGCAAAAATTGGTGCACAGGGTTTTACCGTTAAACAACAGTTTAAAGACTTAGGTCCTTATGAAACAATGAAACGAATTGCAGACATTGGTTATCATGCCATTGAAATTTCGCAGGTAGATATGACGGCGGAGAATGTAGCTGAAATTAAAAGAGCCAGTGAAGATTTCAAGATTGAAATTGCTTCCTTAAGTGCCGGCTTAAAACCAAATTTCCCTGGTCAAGAATCATTAACGACTGACTATGACAAAATTGTTCAAGATTGTCGGACGTTGAACTGCGATTTATTAAGAATTGGTATGTTACCGAGAGAATCGATGGAATCATTAGAGACCGTTTTGGAATTTTGTAATGATGTTAATGAAGTGACTAAGCGCTTAAAAGAAGATGGTATTACTTTGTATTATCATAATCACCATATTGAATTTGCTAAATATGATGGTGAATATATGCTTGATATTATCCGTAAAAATGCCCCTTTACTTGGATTTGAATTAGATGTTCATTGGATTCACCGGGGTGGAGCTGATCCTGTTAAAGTAATCAAAGATTACAAAGGTAAAGTTGAATTAATCCACCTAAAAGACTATCGTATTAGCCCTCTTCCAAAAGAAGCTATGGATGCCTATCGTAATGGTGATAACGCAACTTTTGGAAAATATTTCCAAAACCTGGTGCAATTTGGTGAATTAGGAACGGGAAGTTTGGACTTTAAAGCAATTATCGAACAAAGTATTGATTCTGGAGCACGTTATTTGTTAGTTGAACAGGATGATACTTACGGACGTGACCCGTTTGAAAGCTTAAAGGAGTCTTTAGATTATTTAGTTGAGTTAGGATACGGTCATTTAATTTAAGGGGGCATATCATTGGTAGCAAAAGATGGCATGAATTATGCTCCAAAAGGTAAAATTAATCGTGTGGTTCAGCCTGGAGAATTTGCTGTAGGTGTAACAGCTTTAGATCATGGGCATATTAATGGGATGACCAATGGCTTAATAGAAGCAGGAGCAACGATAAAGTATGTGTACGATCCGGACCCAAGTAAAGTTAAAGCTTACTTAGAGGAATTTCCTGATGTTCAAATCGCTTCTTCTCTAGAAACCATTCTAGATGACCCTGAAATTAAACTGATTGCAGCCGCTGCTGTTCCAGCCTTGCGAAGTGAATTAGGTAATCATGTTTTACGTTCAGGAAAAGACTACTTTACTGATAAAACTGGCTTTACCACCCTTAGTCAACTGGAAGAAACCAAAAAGGTGGTAGCTGAAACGGGGCATAAATATTGGGTTTATTTCAGTGAACGATTGCATGTCGAAGGGGCCGTTTTAGCAGGAGAACTGATAAAAGAAGGGCGTATTGGCAAAGTTATACAAGTCACAGGATTTGGTCCACACCGTTTAGATAAAGAAAAACGACCGGATTGGTTTTTTGAAAAAGATTTATATGGTGGTATTTTGACTGATATTGGTAGCCATCAAATCGAACAATTTCTCTATTATACAGATAATAAAGATGCCAAAATCCTCCATAGTAAAGTTGCTAATTATGCAAATCCTGATAAACCTGAACTTGAAGATTATGGGGATGCTACTTTAGTAGGTGACAATGGAGCAACCTTCTTTTTCAAAGTCGATTGGTTTACGCCTGATGGTTTATCGACATGGGGAGATGGTCGGACCTTTATTACAGGGACAGAAGGAACCATTGAAATTAGAAAATATACTAATGTTGCTACCCAAGCTACCGGTGATCATATCTTCTTAGTTACTAAAGAAGGTGAGGAGCATTTATCCGTCAATGGTCAAGTAGGTTTTCCTTTCTTTGGAGAAATGATTTTAGATATTATGCATGGTACAGAAAAAGCTATGACACAAGACCATATATTTAAAGCGCAGGAGTTGTGTTTGTTAGCTCAAGAACAGGCGATTCAATTGACAAGTGAGATATAAAATAAAAGAGCTGGGCAAATAGTATTTAATACATACTTTTTGCCCAGCTCTATTTTATATTAAGTGTCGAATTGAATTTAAGTGAATTCATTATAATTTATTGACATATATATGTTTTTACTATAATATTAATATATGAAATCGATTTCTAAATAATAAAAGGATGTGTTTTATGAAAATTTTAAGTTTAATAGTAATTTTTGCCATGTTATTTTCTTCTAATCCTGGGACAGCTAAAGCAGAATCATTTCATTATTCTAATGATGAAACTCAGATTTATGATACGATATATAATTATGCCTATGTACAAGCACAATATCGTGTATACCAAGGACCTACAGCCTATGTAAGACAAAGAATTAATGGAATAGATTATGGTGGTTTTGTACCTTGGATTGCCCAAGATTCAATGACCGGATTACATATCTATGGTGGTAGAGCACCAATGATTGGTGCTGATCCTTATCGTATGACTGAATTAGTAGAAGAGTAGAACAATGACAAAAGCCTCTTAACCAGTCCGTTTAAGATGCTTTTGTATTAGGAGGTAATCTATGTCTTTATTTATGTTTGAGTTAAAGAAAACGGTAAAAAACGGTTCAGTTTTTTTGCTACTTTTATTTTCAACAATAATTTCTTTCGCAAATATTCAATTAAATCAATCCTATCATATGACACAACAAACTATGAATAATGATATTGATGCTTATCCACAAATGTTTTTAATGACTTTAGGAAGTGTTAATAGAAGTGCTGAAACAAGTACTGCTATAAGTCCAGGTATGCAACATTATTATTCAATTATGAATGATCCTAATTATGAACCTTACATCACTAAATTTGGTTACCCAATTGCATCATTAGATTTAGAATTTCAATATCTACAAGAAGCATTTAAAATCGATCAAATCAATCTAACTGAGGACGAAATAGCATCATTTGATTATGCACATAGTGTTGCAGAATACCTTAATAATAAGGGAGATGTCACTGATTATCAACGTGATGGTGTGATTAATTATTTGCTAAATGGTAATCAGTTAATTTATGGTATTATTGCCATTATACTAATATGTTTGATCGTTTTGCGATTACAAATAGAAGATGATAAGGGACGTGAAGTTTTTTTCCGAAGCTTACCATTGAAACGAACACATGTTTTGTATTCTCGTATGTTACTTTCAGTATTTCTAGCTTTTATATACTTAATGACTGTTTTTTTATCTACTAGTCTAATCTTGAGATATTATGGTATTGGTTTTGGTGATTGGCAATTTCCACTTCGTGTTCTAATGCCGACCCTTGATTCTCTCCCAGCATTTGCTGTACTAATTATTTTATTGCTGATATTTATTATCAAAGTTTTCTTGTTCAGTAGTTTAACACTATTTCTTTTGAATATCCTAAAGAAGGAAACCATTGCGATTCCAATTATACTGTCATTTACAGTCTTTGGCACGATGTTCACGTATTTTTTTGAATCATTGAAAACAAACTGGAATCCTTTCTACATAGATGTCAATCAACAGATAACCGGAAACATGATAGCAAATCCTAATTTCCAAAATGTTACAAGGTATGTTTTAGATGGGAATGTATTAGGAATGGGGCAACTAAGTATTTGGATTTTGATTGCTTGTGTCTTGTTAATCATTACTTCAAAACTATATTCAAATAATCAAGATGATTTTAGTGAGCAAAACATTGATCTATTTAAAAATAATCAGTCCTTCAACATTCAATCATTATATCAATTTGAATGGTTAAAATTAAATCGCTTTATGCCTATCAAACATGCTAGTCCAATATTCATAATTATACTTATTAGTCTGCTAACAATGATTTTATTGCAAGATTATCAACCGAAAAATACATTATTATCATCTGAAATTTTTGATGAGAATTATGAAGAGATTGTAGACGGTTTAAACTTAAGATTCCAAGATTTGGAAAATCAAATTAATGATTTAGATGAAGATAGCGATGAAAGAGCATATTTAGAAGCTTCTTTAGCAAGTCAGCAAGATGTTTTTGACTATTATCATACAATGAATGAATCAATTTCACGAAGGAAAGCTGCATTTGATCAAATGGATGGATCTACATTTTATCGAACTTTTGACCAAGAATTACAAATTTTTTATAATCCAAGATCAATATATAGTTTTGTTGATCAAGCATATTATTATCCTCGACTTGAATATTATTTAAATGGTGATTTCCCGTCTGGTTATGGATATGAACTATCGAGATTAAGACTTGAAGAAATGTCCAATAGAAATATTCGTCCTATTGCAGGAGCAGGTATAACATTAACACCATACGATCGAGCACGATCCATTGTTAACCAAATTGAAGACTCGGTTAAGTATCAATTAACTGATCAATCGATTATGGGTATTTTTGTTCGCTTGATTCACGTTTATCGCTTAGATTTGATTATATTAATTTTAGTCGTTATATTTTGTGGGGCTGGTTATTCACTTGAAGGAGAAGCCCATCAATCTCTTGGTTGGCTATATACGTTACCTTACAATCGACAAACAATTTTATGGAATAAATGGCGAAATGCAAGCAAAATGGCTTTGCTTTATGTAGGAATAACTTTATTAATCTTATGTCTATTTGGTTTAGTTTTAGGAGGCTTTGGTGAATGGAACATACCGATGCCATTCTATCTGCATGTAGTAGATAACCCAAACAACATTAATTTAGTTTCAGATAGCTTTCAATGGATAGATTTAGGCGTAGTATTTTTCTCAGCAGTTATATTATTACTACTAGCTGTACTTTTCATACTAACGTTGAGTTTACTTGTTTCAACGTTCGTCAAAAATACATGGTTAGTTAGTTTAACCACTTTGCTCATATGTATAGTAGGGTATTATATTTCATCATCGTTAAGTTTGGGTCAATATTTACCTTTTACCTATCTAAATATTGCTGATACATTAGATGGTAGTTTAATTTTTTCACATATCCTAGAAAAAGTAGATATTTTAACAGCTATGTTAACCTTACTTTCATGGACCATCATAATTTATGGTTTTTCATCGCTAAAAATTAAATTTTCTCGTTCAATTTAAAAGGGGGGCTTAATTTGTCTATAATAACGGTTGAAAATTTATCAAAATCTTATGGTAGTCAATTGATTTTGAATAATGTTAATTTTGAAATCCACGAAAAAGGCATCATTGCACTAATTGGTCCAAATGGATCTGGTAAAACAACATTAATTAATAGTTTATTGAACCTAACCAAAATTGATAAGGGAACAATTACGATCCTTGGGTCATCTCATGATAATATTGAGATATTTAATAAAGTTAGTTTGTTAAAAGATTATACTGTTTTGTATCCTTATTTAAGTGGGTGGGATCATTTATCATTTGCAGCTAATGCTTATAAATTAGATAAAGAAAGAGTAGATTATGTTATTAATAGGCTCAATATCCAATCATTTATTCATAAAAAAACGAAAACCTATTCCTTAGGTATGAAACAAATACTTTTGATTGCGTTAGCTATTCTAAATGATTCCCAATTAATGATTCTAGATGAACCATTAAATGGTTTAGATCCTTCAAGAATTATTGAAATCCGTGAATTACTGATTGCTTTAGCCAAGGAAGGGAAAACTATTTTTCTATCTTCTCATACTTTACTGGAAGTGGAAGTTATGACTAAGCATGTTTTATTTCTAAAAGAAGGAAAATTATATGAAGAATGGTTAGATAAAGAACCCAACTATTCGTTAGAGGAACGTTACCGTGAAATTTTCCTAATGAACGCTCAATAATGCAAAACCTGTCGCCATCATTCTGATAGCAACAGGTTTTTTTATTTTCTAATCCATCCTTAAAGCCTCAGCCGCATCTAAATTAGCTGCCATACGAGCCGGAATATGCCCTCCAATGACGGTTAAGACCGTGGAAATAATGATTAAAATAACCGCATGCCCTGGATCTAATTGAGCAACATTAGTTAAACTAGTAAGATTTTCAATTGCAACATTAATAGGGTAGGTCAATAACCAAGCAATGACAACCCCTAAAATCCCCGAAGAAATCCCCAAAATAAATGTCTCCGAATCAAACACACGGGTAATATCTTTTTTACGAGCTCCTAAAGCTTTTAAAATACCAATCTCTTTCGTCCGTTGAATCACGGAAGTATAAGTAATTATCCCAATCATAATCATACTGGTTACCAACGAAATCGCAGCAAATGCTACCAAAGCATAGGTAATAGCATTCATCAAACTGCCTGTTAAGCCACTCACAACACTGGCAAGGTCATTATACAAGACTTGATCTTCTTGCTCTTTTCCTTCGTTCCAAGCATCTAAATAAGCTAAAATTTCATCCTTTTGTTCAAAATCGTTGGGGTAAATATAAATAGATGAGGGAATAGCGTCACCGCCTAACATACCTATGAACGTATCGCGAGCAGAACTAGATTCAAATGCTTGATTAGTCATGACGTTGTTATCAGAGGCTTCTTGAGCTAAAACAATATTGGATGCTTCATTGGCTTGTAACATTAATTGATTCAAGCCATCACTATAGGCAATACCCGGTGATAGCAAGGCTAACGTATCTTCTTCAGGTGCTCTTAAAATCCCAGAAATTCTTATGGTAACATTGTTTTCAGCCTTATATACTTCAGTTAAATCATCGTTTGGAACAAATTGATTGTTCGGTAATTCCATGTAATAATCATTATTTGCGACTAATTGCATTTCTGTTCCAATGATTTCATCAAAATTCAGTGTGTCATCTTCAGTGACATCAAAGCCTAAATTGGTTAACCCATAAACATTGGTGGTATTATCCCGATCGATAATTAAAACAACATCCGTTGCTTCGCTCGGAAATTCGCCAGCTAATAAATCATAATTTTCTTGTGAAAAGTCCGTCTCATTACCTTGACTATCAGTCGGAAAAGTATTTAAACCAACACCTGTCATTGAAGTAGCCATATTACCTCTATCCATCTGAGCTTCAGGATTTTCATTCGAAAATTGTACTTGTTGAATGTCACCATCGACTTCACGCAACAAATTTAAGTTTAAATTACGACTAAAGCCGATATTATTAACTAATTCAGGATCGATGTTCCTGATATAATTAATATATTCTTCATCTAAGGGATTGGTATGTATAGCAGCCTCAGAAACATCACCCACTGCAATGACTTCCTGACTATCTGGAAATTCTTCCCGTGGTTCATAATCTGAGAATACAGTGGGGTCGCTGGCAAAAGAGGCTATCGTTATTGGAAACTGACTTAAGGTTTGGGTTTGGGTTCGATTAATTTCATTTTGGAAGCCGTTGGATAGGGATAATACCACACCAATACTAATAATCCCTATGCTCGAGGCAAATGCAGTTATTGACGTTTGACCTTTTTTTGTCTTTAGATTATTCCAAGAAAGTTTCAAAGCGGTCCAATAACTTAATTTGGTTTTCTTTAATTCAAAATTTTGCGTAGGCTTGGCTCCATCATAAGGATGATTATCGGTTACAATTTGTCCATCCCTGAATTGAACAATCCGATCAGCATACTGGCGAGCAATTTCATTGTTGTGTGTTACCATAATAACTAATTTTTCTTTTGACAACTCTTTGATCAAATCCATTATTTGAACACTGGTTTTTGAATCTAGTGCACCCGTAGGTTCATCACATAACAAAATGTCTGGATTGTTAACTAATGCACGTGCAATAGCCACCCGTTGCATTTGCCCACCTGATAATTCGCTCGGTTTTTTATACATATGATCTTCTAAACCAACTTTTGTTAAAGCGTCCTTACTCATTTTATCCCGTTCATCTTTAGGGACATTACTGAGCGTTAAACCTAATTCGACATTTTCAAACACACTTAAATGATTAATCAAATTATAGCTTTGAAAAACAAAACCAACTGAATTATTGCGATAAGCATCCCAATCATTGGCTTTAAAATCTTTGGTGGATTGATTATTTAGGATTAAATCACCACTATCGTAATGATCAAGTCCACCAATGATATTGAGTAGGGTGGTTTTACCAGATCCACTAGGTCCTAAAATGGCAACAAATTCTTGTTCTCTAAAAGTGATACTAACAGAATCTAATGCGGTGGTGATAATACTCGGGGTTTTATAGGTTTTTACTATTTTATCAAGTTTTAACATGTGTCCACTCCTTGTGATGGTTCATCATAATAAAACCATCATAATATTTTAGACTAAACTAAAAATAAACAAAGAAAAACTCGATGAAAAAATCATCGAGATATTTTATTTAAACATAAAGATAAATTGAAAAGAACATTAAGCCGGCACCTAGCATAACAAACAAGTGCCAAATGACATGCATCCAAACATTGGATTTTTTGCGGTAAAAGATAGTTCCTACTGTATAAGCCACACCACCCAATGCCAGTAAGATAATGCCATTGAGATGAACCGATCTAAAAAGAGGAACAATTAATAAAATACCCATCCAACCTAAAGCTAAATAGAGGTAAGTACTCAGCTTAGGCCATTTATTAATATTCATCATTTCAAATATAATTCCTGCTAGGGCTAACGCCCAGATAATCCCCAAAAATAAATAACCCTGCCAACCACCGATAGATATCATTAAGTAGGGTGTATAACTGCCTGCAATTAATAAGTAAATCGCAGCATGATCGAGACGTTGAAACAAATCGCGATATTTACTGAAAGAGAAGCTATGATATAAAGTCGAATTTAAAAATAAAATAAAAAGACTTAAGCCATAAATAAAGTAAGCAATAATGGCTGTTAACGACCCAGCCGCAACCCCTTTATAAACAAGTAAACCAATAGCAACTAAACTTAAGATAGCAGCAATACCATGTGTTGTAGCATTCAATACTTCTGCCGTAATAACACGTTTTCTAGTTAATTGTTCGTCCATGTAACTCCTCCTTTATGCTAGTATCATATCATAATAAAATTTTTTTTACTTGATATATCGATGAAATATTATTTTTCTTAAAAACTTTTTTCAATCGATTTCTGAAAAATGCATGAACATGCTATAATAGCATTAATGTGACTAAGAGGTGAATTATGACAGAAAAGCGTCGAACAAAATCTAAAGGATGGGGTTGTTTATCGACTTTATTCTTAGCTTTATTAATTAATGTCTTTATTATTGCAGGTGGCTACTTTTATATTAATCAACAACTAAAAAATGCTAGTCATCCAATTGTTGAGACATCTCTGGATTCTGTGGTAGAATCGGGTAATGAGTCGATGGAATTGATTTTGAATCGGACAATCGTCAACCGTTTATTTAGTGAAATGTTAGCATCAATGAATGACAATAACTTGGGGCTTTCCATCAATTGGGTTGACGATCACATAAGTGCTACAGCCCAAATCAATCAAAATGGTTTTCAAGTCCCGGCTGATATTTTAGCGGACGTGACGATTTCTAATGAAAATTATTTAGTTATAGAGATTGATTCAATCCATGTCGCCGGGATACCCTTGCCGGTAGATTCAGCTTATGAAGCATTTGCCAGTCAAATTAATTTACCGAGTGGCGCAACCTTTTCAGCGACGCAACCCCAGATTATATTAAATATCAATCAATTTGAGGGGGTTGATCCGGCCTATACAATTATTCCTAAGTCGGTTGACTTAGCCAATGATGCCTTGGTGGTTGAGATTCAATATGATGCCACGACCCATCCGATTATTTATTTTAACTAAGGAGCCTTTTATGCAAACTACTTTTTATACTTTTATCAAGCGTTATGTTGATTATGACGCTGATGATCCTATGAGTCGCTTAGCCAATACAATTAGTAAAGATATGGCTTTTCCTAAACAAAGCCAAGATTTTGATGAAATTTCCACCTATATGGAACAGTCTGGCGCATATGGTCGTTTAATGACCGTGTTTGATGAAGCTTGGCTAAAATATACGAATATTTAAGAAAAGAGAGTGACAGAGATGAGTGTACATATTAATGCTGAAAAAGGAGCTATTGCTCCAATTGTTTTATTCCCAGGTGATCCCTTACGTGCTAAATTTATTGCAGAAACCTTCTTAGAGGATGTTACCCAATACAATACCGTGCGTAATATGTTTGGTTACACTGGAACTTATCAAGGCGTTGCTATATCTGTTCAAGGATCTGGTATGGGAATTCCATCAGCAATGATTTATGCCGAAGAATTGTATCAATCTTATGATGTGGATACGATCATTCGGATTGGTTCAGCTGGAGCAATGAAAGAAAGTGTTAAAGTGAGAGATATTGTTTTCGGTCAAGGAGCAACCACCGATTCGGCGATCTTAACCAATATTTTTGATCAACAAGTACATTATTCGGCCATTGCTGATTTTACTGTCTTAGATACTGCATATCATATTGCTCAAACAATGCTTCCTAAAGAAAATATTCATGTCGGTAATGTATTGTCATCTGATCGCTTTTATAATGAAGAAATGGATAAGATGAAACTGGCGCGCTATGGTGTCTTGGCAGTTGAAATGGAAGCAGCAGGCTTATATGCTGTGGCTGCCAAACATCAACGCCGTGCATTAGCTATGTGCACCATTAGTGATCATATTATTACAGGTGAAGAAACAACTGCTCAAGAAAGAGAACAGACTTTTACGCAAATGATGGAAATCGCACTTCAAACAGCCGTTAAACTCTCAGAGGCAAAATAAGGAGATGTAGCATGAAAAAAAGTCTATTAAAAAAACCCATGAAATGGATCAATGTTGGTCTAGCTTCAGCAGCTCTACTAGTAGCTACAAGTCAATCGATGACAGAAGTTGAAGCACTCAACTGGTTATTCCCTGATAATAGTATTCCTGAAGAACAACAATTGACAGATGAAGATATCGATATGATTCGTGAAGTGTATAATACGATTCAAATCAATTATATTGAAGACCTCGAAAAGAATGATTTACTTGAAGGTGCTTTAAAAGGAATGGTTAATGCAATTGGTGACCCTTATTCGGAATATTTAAATAAGCAAGAATCTACGTCCTTTGATGATAGCATCGTTGGTTCCTTCCAAGGAATTGGTGTACAATTTATGTCCCAAAATGGCAATATTACAGTCATTAGTCCTATTGATGGCACACCAGCAGCTGAAGCGGGTATTCAACCCAACGATATTATTTTAGAAGCCGATGGCCAAGAATTAACGAATATGGATACCAATCAAGTAGTGGAATTAATACGTGGACCAGAGGGAACAGAAGTACAATTAAAAATCCAACGTGGTTCTTCAACTTTTGATATTACTTTAGTACGTGCGGAAATTCCTATTATTAGTGTAACTGGTGAAATCGATGAGGCGAACACCAATATTGGTAATATTCGTATTAGTCAGTTTTCTGCGAATACTTACGATGAATTAGTGGAAATTATTACTAATTTGCGTAATGAAGGCGTTGAACGCTTCGTATTTGACCTAAGAGCCAACCCGGGCGGTCTATTAAATCAAGCATTAGCATTGAGTAATATGTTCGTTGAAAATGGCGATGTGATTATGCAAGTAGAAGAAAGTAATCGTGAACCCGATATTTTTGTGGGTGATGACCAAGCCTATGGCGACTTTAAAGTGACTGAACCTTATGTTGTTCTAATCGATAACGGGAGTGCGAGTGCCAGCGAAATCTTAGCAGCTGCCATTAATGAAAACACCGATCGTTTATTGATTGGGACAACAACATTTGGTAAAGGAACGGTCCAAAATATTACCAATGAATCAGATATTGGTGAGTTGAAATTGACGATTGCCAAATGGTTAACGCCAAATGGTACCTGGATACACGATACAGGTGTTAGTCCAGATGTTACGGTAGAAGCTGAAGCTTTAGCTACCGCCTTACTGCTTAACACAAATGAAGAATTAGTTAGTGGTCAAAGTTCAGAATTTGTTCAAAGTTTATCTTTAATCTTAAATACCTTAGGCTATGAAGTGGATAGTCAAAATTATTTCGATGACCGTATGGAAGAGGTTGTTAAACAATTCCAAACAGATAATGGCTTAGAAGCAGATGGTATCGTAACAGGAGATACTGCTCAAGCTTTAAATGATCAAGCTAGAGCCTACTTAGAAGAAAATGATGTTCAATACGATAAAGCGGTTGAACTGTTACTAGAGGAAGATGCTTAATGCAATTGCTCAAAAATTTAATGGTTGAAGTAGTGAATGTTGTCTTTTCAATTGTTGTTGCCGTCATCTTATTCTTATTAATTCGAGATTATATCGTTCAACCTTTTCAAGTTGAAGGCCATTCCATGGATAACACCTTGGCCAATGGTGAACAAATGCTAATGTTTAAACAAACAACCATCGATCGTTTTGATGTCATCGTCTTCCCAGACCCAATGGGGTCCGGAAGTTCTTATGTTAAACGTGTCATTGGTTTGCCTGGCGATTCTTTAAGCGTGATTAATGATGACTTATATATCAATGGGGCATTAGTTGAAGAACCTTATTTGGAACCTTTAAAAAGTCAAACAATCGATCCATTCACAGCTGATTTTTCCCTATGGGATACCTTAGGTGTTGAAGTGATACCAGAAGGCTATTACTTTGTGATGGGGGATAACCGCCCCAATTCAGGTGATAGTCGTCAGTTTGGTTTAGTACCCATCGATAGTGTTGAAGGAGAAGCTAGTTTTATTTATTATCCTTTTTCTGAGTTTGGTCAATTGGACAACTATATTTTAGAAGCCGATGGTTCAACTGTATCACTAGATTAAAAGAGGTGGAAAGAAAATGAAAACAATCCAATGGTTTCCAGGCCATATGGCTAAAGCACGCAGAGAAGCCACTGAAAAGATAAATCTGGTTGATATTGTCATCGAATTAGTCGATGCACGTTTGCCTGAGTCAAGTCGTAATCCCATTATCAATGAAATAATTGGTAATAAACCAAGAATAATTGTTTTAAACAAAATGGATATGGCAGACGGAGCCATTACCGACTATTGGTTAAACTATTACCAATCAAAAGGTATCCGCGCGATGGCTATCGATGCCCAACATAACAAAGGGCTTAAACAATTACAAACCCAATGTCGCGAAATCATGCAACCCTATTTTGATAAAAAAATGGCTCAAGGTGTTAAACCTCGAGCCATTCGTTTGATAATTTTAGGCATTCCCAATGTGGGTAAATCAACCTTAATTAACCGCTTTGTTGGTAAAAACCAAGCCCAAACAGGGAATAAACCTGGGGTGACCAAAGCGCAACGTTGGCTTAAATTTGAAAAAGATTTTGAATTATTAGATACACCGGGTATTTTATGGCCAAAATTTGAAGATCCCCAAGTTGGATTAAAACTAGCCGCAAGTGGAGCGATTAAAGATCAATTATTAGCGATTGATGAAATCACTTTATATGTATTAGATTTTATGAAGCAGTATTATCCGCAGCGTTTGTTGGAGCGTTATCAATTAACCGCAAGCGATTTAGATGATCAATCAACAACTGATTTGTTCATTCAGATGACGGCTAAATTTGGCTACCAAGATGACTACGAACAAATGGGTCAGCGAATCTTACACGATTTTCGTCAATTAAATTTAGGTCGTGTCAGTTTAGATAGACCCAATGAAGAGGCTAGCCATGCATAAATTAACCCTAAAAGAAATTGATCAATTATTAGCCAACACCGATGAATTAAGTGATCCTCTTTTTGAGGAAATAGCTTTAGATACACGTTTAGGTGCAAAAAAATTGATTGAAAAACATCAAAATCGTCTTTTAACTAACCAACAGCTGTGGAAGAAGCATGAGGATCGTATATCTTTTGAAAAGCAAATTACGGCTGCTGGTTATTTCTATATTGCCGGTGTTGATGAAGTTGGGCGTGGGCCATTAGCAGGTCCAGTTGTTACCGCAGCCGTGATTCTTGATTACACGGATAAATCATGGATTGGTATCACCGATTCCAAGCAATTGACGCCTACTAAACGAAAAAGTTTTAGTGATTTAATTAAATCCAAAGCCATAGCCTACTCGATTGCCGTCGTTGATTCCACCACCATCGATCGAATCAATATCTACGAAGCCACCAAAGTAGCTATGGTTCAAAGTGTTCAGCAATTATCCATTCAACCGGATTATTTACTGATTGATGCCATGACCATCAATAGTTCGATTCAACAAATGTCACTAGTAAAAGGTGATCAACGGTCGCTTTCAATTGCAGCAGCCAGCATTATTGCCAAAGAATTTCGAGATGATTTGATGGTTGAATACAGCCAGATGTATCCTGAGTTTGGTTTTGATAAACATATGGGCTACGGAACCAAACAACACCTCCATGCGATTCAGCAATATGGGGTAACACCCATTCATCGCCAATCATTTGCTCCGGTTGCGCAAGCTACTAAAACATATAAAAAGTAGTGATTTTTTTAGAATAATAAGTTTTTGTTAAAAATGAAAAAATAAAAATGGCTTTCGTCTTTTTTGGTGTATTTATTAAAAAAGAGGAGGTTTTTTTTATGTTACTTTCAGCCAAAGAACAACTCATTGCCCTTAGTCTCAAGGATTTTTCCTATAAGGAACTGTTTAACTATTTAAATTATCTCATTAAAACGGAGATGAGTGATATCAGTATTTCAGTGAATGATATGCTGAACAACTTGCATGTATTAGCTAAACGTGATTTAATAAGTCTTAATTCGCAACTGACCTTTAACGCTCTTATTAATTTAATGCCTCAAATTGATTCATTACGCCCAATGACAATCATGTTAGGTGAAACTCTATATCCCGAATTATGGCTGAGTATCCCGCAGCCACCTATCCTTATTTTTTATAAAGGAAACATTAATCTGCTGCAAGCTAAGCGTGTTTCAGTTATAGGCACCCGTAAAGTGACATATTACGGTGAAAAGGCTACGGAACAAATTGTTAAATTATTCGTTAACCATCAAATACAGGTTGTTTCCGGTTTAGCTAATGGGGTTGATCGAATTGCGCATGAAACGGCAATGAACTTAAAAACACAATCAACCATCGCGATTATCCCTACAGGCTTTGATGAATACTATCCCTATAATAATGCCAATCTTCAGGATGAAATTGCTTATGACCATTTATTATTAAGTGAATATCCACCTTTAGCTCGCGTGAAAAAACATCATTTTATTATGCGAAATCGACTCGTTGCCGGTCTATGTAATGCCGTCATCGTGATTGAGGCGGCCAGTAAAAGTGGGAGTTTAATTACAGCCAATTATGCTTTACAATTCAATCGTGAATTGTATGTTTTACCCGGTCGGATATTTGATGAGCAGTCGCAAGGTTGTAATGAATTATTAGCCTTAGGAGCTAACATGATAATTAGTCCACAACGATTAGTCCAAGATATTCTGACACTTAATGAAAACCAGTCGAAGTATCCTAATTAGTTGAAATCCTATACTTTTTAATGCACTAATTTGTGTATTTTTTAAACGGATAAAATTTTATTGTTTGACAAGCATTTAACTTTCATCTAATATTAGTTCGATTTTACATTTACAAATATTACATAAAATATCACAGAGATTTTTGAAAGGGGCGTGATGAATGATGGCCATTAAGAACTTAGTCATCGTCGAATCACCAACAAAAGCCAAAACCATCAACAAATACCTTGGCCGGAATTATAAAGTTGTTGCAAGTAAGGGACACTTGCGCGATTTACCTAAAAGCAAAATGGGTGTCGATATTGAAAATAATTTTGAGCCGCATTATATTAGTATTCGTGGTCGGGGCGATACGATAAAAGAATTACGTAAATTAGCCAAACAATCCGACCGTGTTTATCTAGCAGCCGACCCGGACCGTGAGGGAGAAGCGATTGCATGGCATCTCAGCTATTTGTTGGATTTGCCAGAAGGTGAAGAAAACCGGGTTGTCTTCAATGAGATAACGAAAGATACCGTCAAAGAAGCCTTTAAACATCCTAGAAAAATTGATCAAAATCTCGTTGATGCCCAACAAGCACGGCGTATTTTAGATCGGATTGTCGGTTACTCCATTTCACCATTATTATGGAAAAAAATTAAAGGGGGCTTAAGTGCAGGCCGGGTTCAATCAACGACACTTAAAATTATTATTGATCGCGAGAATGAGATTCGCAATTTTGTACCTGAAGAATATTGGCTAATTCCAGCTGAATTCCAAAAGGATAAAAGTAAGTTTACAGCTAATTTTTATAGTTACCAAGGTAAACGTACCGAATTAGCCAATGAGACAATCGTGAATGAAATAATGGCAAACATTGACCAAACGCAACATTTCACGGTAACTAATGTTGAAAAAAGCGAACGTAAAAGAAAGTCCCCCAATCCTTATACCACTTCAACCTTACAACAAGACGCATCGAATCGTCTCAATTTTCGAACGAGTAAAACGATGATGATTGCGCAACAATTATATGAAGGGATTACGATTAAACGGACAACGGTTGGTTTGATAACTTATATGCGTACAGATTCAACCCGTATTGCACCTTCAGCGGTAAATGCTGCTAGTCAATATATTCAAAGTGAATATGGTCAAGCCTACAGTCATGCAAAAGGGCAGAGTGCCCAAGCTAATGGTGCACAAGATGCCCATGAAGCTATTCGTCCTTCGGATGTTACTTTAACACCTGAAAGTATTAAAGATTCTTTATCCAGAGATCAATATAAATTGTATAACTTAATTTGGTCGCGTTTTGTTGCCAGTCAAATGACTGATGCTGTTTATGATACCGTTAGAGCGGATCTAACCCAAAATAAGGTTGTCTTTCGAGCAAGTGGGTCACGGATAAAATTTGATGGGTTTTTAAAAGTCTATTCAACGGACTCAAGTAAGGATAATTACTTGCCTGAATTAACGGTGAATGATTCGGTTAAATTAACTAAAATAGAAACCAACCAAATGTTCACCCAACCGCCATCACGCTATACGGAAGCTAGCTTAATTAAAGTCCTTGAAGAAAAAGGGATTGGTCGTCCTTCCGCTTACTCACCAACTATTGAAACCTTACGTAAACGATACTACGTTAAATTAGTGAGCAAAAAGTTTGAGCCGACTGAGCTTGGTGAAATCGTTAATAATGTTTTATCCGAATATTTCCCTCAAATTGTCGACTCCGAATTTACAGCCGGCATGGAAAGCACCTTAGATGAGATTGAAGAAGGTAAGCGCCAGTGGGTAAGTGTGCTGGATGAATTTTACCAAGGCTTTGAAAAAGATCTTAAAAAAGCCGAAGTGAATATGGAAGAAATTAATATCAAAGATGAACCTGCTGGATTTGATTGTCCTGAATGTGGCAATCCAATGGTCATTAAAATTGGACGCTATGGTAAATTTTATGCCTGTAGTAATTTTCCTGAATGCCGTCATACTGAACCCATTGTTAAAAAAATCGGAGTGACCTGTCCCAAATGTCAAGAAGGACAAGTGATCGAGCGCGAATCGAAGAAAAAACGTATTTTCTATGGGTGTGATCGCTATCCAGCCTGTGATTTTGTTTCATGGGATAAACCCGTTGGGCGCGATTGTCCAAAATGTCAACATTTCTTAGTTGAAAAAACAAACCGTAAAAAACGTCAAATCGTGTGCAGTAACTGCGATTATGCTGAACAAGCCGAATAATATGAGGGTTGCATGAGCGTTTTATGGGATATTTATTAATAAAATCTTTAAATTTTAATATTTAAGTCCTTAGATTGATGTCTAAGGGCTTTTTTTGTAGTATGATAATACTAGTAGATTTTTGGAGGGATAGAATGGAACAGTATATTGAGTTGTTTATCCAATTTCTAGATGTTGAAAAACGGTATTCGGCTCAAACAATAACAGCCTATTCGAGAGATTTGTCCGAATTCAAGCAATTTTTGGATAGTACAGGTTCCACTCGTTTAACTGATATTCAATATACGGATATTCGTTTATATGTGGCGCATTTAACCGAACATGGTTATGCCCGCACATCAATCGCTCGAAAAATTTCTAGTTTACGTTCATTTTTCAGATATGCCATTCAACAAGAATGGATCGAGCAAAACCCGGCTGAATTAATGAATTATAAGAGCAAGAAACAACATTTACCTGATTTCTTTTATGAATCAGAAATGCAAGCAATCATTGAAGCCGCCAAGGTGAGTAAGCTACCCAATCCACAAAGAAATTTAGCTATTATTGAACTTCTTTATGCGACGGGTTTGCGTGTAAGTGAATTAGTGAATTTGACGCTTGAGCAAATACAAACAGATATTCAATTAATCCGCGTGATTGGTAAGGGAAATAAGGAGCGCATTGTGCCGATTGGGGATGCTGCTATGCAAGCAATTGAAACCTATCAAAACACAGAACGACCTCTTTTATTAAAACTAAACCTAAACCCCACCGCTAATAAATATCTTTTTTTATCCGATAAAGGAAAAGTCATCACCGCCGACCAAGTTCGGCATATTTTAACGAAAATCGTTGAGGAAGCATCCTTAAATTTGGATATTCATCCCCACAAGTTGCGACATACGTTTGCGACGCATTTATTGAACAACGGCGCCGATATGCGTAGTGTTCAAGAATTATTGGGTCATGCTGATTTAAGTTCTACACAAATTTACACACATGTAACTAAAAGTCAATTGCGGCAACAATATTTACAAGCACATCCACGTGCTAAACGATTAAACCAGGAGGATATAGAATGACAACAATCTGTGCAGTAAAAAAAGAAAATCAATTGGCAATGGCAGGCGATGGACAAATCACTATGGGTGAATCCGTTATTATGAAAGGTAGTGCTAGAAAGCTACGCCGTATTTATAATAATCAAGTCGTTGTTGGTTTTGCAGGTGGGGTGGCTGATGCCATTACGTTATCTGAAATGTTTGAAGAAAAACTTCAAGCCCACCAAGGTCAATTAAAACGAGCCGCTGTGGAAGTAGCTAAACAATGGCGTACGGACCGGAGTCTGCAAAAATTAGAAGCCTTATTAATTGTAATGAACGAAGAAACTTTATTGTTAGTTAGTGGGACAGGGGAAGTTATTGAACCTGACGATGGCATATTGACGATTGGATCAGGCGGTAATTATGCTTTAGCCGCCGCAAGAGCCTTATTACGCAATACAACTGATTTGTCGGCTAGAGACATAGCTGAACAAGCCCTTAAAATTGCTAGTGAAATTGATATTTTTACCAACGACAATATCATCGTTGAAGAAATTTAATAGGAAGTGATCAAAACATGACAGAATTAACTCCAAGACAAGTTGTTGCCGAATTAGATAAATATATTGTCGGCCAAAAAGATGCTAAACGTGCGGTTGCCATCGCTTTACAAAATCGTATAAGACGCCTTAAATTAGACGACGAAATGCAACAAGAAGTAAAACCTAAAAATTTGTTAATGATTGGACCAACGGGTGTTGGTAAAACGGAAATTGCGCGTCGTTTAGCTACCATAGCACAAGCGCCGTTCGTTAAAGTGGAAGCAACCAAATATACGGAAGTTGGTTATGTTGGTCGTGATGTGGAATCCATGGTGCGTGATTTAGTTGAAAATAGTATTCGCATTGTTAAAGAACAGCAACATGAACTGGTTCATGACGAAGCTGAAGCTAAAGCGATTAACCGGATTGCAAAGGTTTTACGTCCCGGTCAAAAAGTTGAAAAGGCAAAGCCTGCTAACAATAACCTTGGTTTCCCAAATTTTCAAGAAATGTTTAGTCAATTTGGTCAAGGTAAAGCCGAAGAGGAAGAAGAAGTTGTTACTGACGAAGTTGCATCTTCGCGCCGTCAAATTAGACAACAAATTCGCGATGGTCTGTTAGATAATCATGAAATAACAATCCAAATAGAAGAGAAAAAAATGTCTTTAGGTAGCATAAACCCTGCCATGGAACAAATGATGGAAATGCAAGATAGCCTAAACGCTTTACGTCCAACAAAGAAAATTGAACGCACATTAACCGTTAAAGAAGCTTTAACTTTATTAACGGAAGAAGAAGCTGATAAATTAGTTAATCAAGATGATATTAACCAAAAAGCCTTAAAACTGGCCGAAGAACGGGGTATCATCTTCATTGATGAAATGGATAAAATTGCTTCTAAAAACCAAAATAGCGGTGAAGTGAGCCGCCAAGGGGTTCAAAGGGATATTTTACCGATCGTTGAAGGTAGCCGTGTACAAACAAAATATGGTTATATTGATACCGATCATATCTTATTTATTGGTAGTGGTGCCTTCCATACAGCCAAACCTTCGGATTTAATTCCTGAATTACAAGGACGTTTTCCAATTCGGGTTCATTTAAATGATTTAACGAAAGATGATTTTGTTCGTATTTTAACAGAACCGAAAAATGCCTTAATTAAGCAATATCAAGCGTTATTAGCCACAGATGGCGTTGAAGTGCTCTTTACAGATGATGCAATTGAAAAAATGGCTGAATATGCAGTTGACTTAAATGAATCAACTGATAATATTGGAGCTAGAAGGTTACATACTATTCTAGAATCTTTACTTGAGGAAATTTTATTTGAAGCGACCGATATGCAAATGGGAACCATCACAATCAATGAAGCCTATGTCGTCGATAAACTAGATAAAATTGTTGAAAATAAAGATTTAAGTCATTTTATCTTGTAATAAGGAGGACAAAACGATGGTTACACTAGAAAACCACCGTCTAAAAGTACAAATTAAGGAGTTAGGGGCAGAATTGACGTCTGTCATAGATCAAGCGACCGGTTATGAGTATATTTGGCAGGCTGATGAAAATTATTGGAATCGGCATGCTCCCGTCTTATTTCCGATTGTAGGCACGTTGAATGATAATCAATATACTTATGAAGGTCAAACATATCAACTATCACGCCATGGTTTTGCTAGGGATGAGATGTTTCAAACACAAATGGTGACGACTAATTCCGCCACTTTCTATTTGAAAAGTAATGCGGAGTCATTGAAAGTATATCCTTTTGAATTTTCTTTTCAAATAAATTATATTTTACATGAAAATTCATTGACAATCAGTTATGAGGTTTTAAATCCGTCAGCTGATAAGGTGCTTTACTATAGTGTTGGCGGTCATCCAGCCTTTAATGTATCTGTTACGCATAAAGGGAGTCACATGGCTGATTTTGACCAGATTAGCTATCAATTTCATCCAGCCGGTCAATATTTACGTATTCCATTGGATAACAAAGGCTTGATAGATTACTATAGCGCCAAATACGAGCTGGTCGATAATATTCCGATTAAGCATAAGTCTTTTAGAAAAGATGCGATTATTTATCAAATTAACGGTCAAACCGAAGTCAGCTTGACGGATAATGTCGCTAATACACATATTTTAATGAAAATGAATGATATGTCTTATTTTGGTATTTGGTCACCTTATCCTAAAAAAGCCCCTTTTGTTTGCTTAGAGCCATGGGCTGGTATTACGGATGATGCGTATAACAAAGTTGATTTTACTGCCAAACGAGGTATCAATGCGTTAGACCCTCATCAAATTAAAACCCATGATTATTCCATTACGTTTAACAAAGATTAGTTGAACCTTGACTGCTTGAGCCGAATAATCAAAAATACCGATAGTAAGCTATAATCTAGCGAACTATCGGTATTTCATTATGTTATTATTTATTTGGGTTATGTAACCCCCAACTAATTCTTGATTCCGTCCCATTCAATATGCGTTGAATATTTGCTCGGTGACGATAATACATAAATAAGGTAATCAATAAGAATCCAATGCCATAAACGATTTGATCATTGGTTACGAGTATGTATAAAGCACCCAGCGTGTAACTGGATAAAGCCGATAAACTAATTGTACTTGTTAAATAAATAAAAGCAAACAACACTAAGGCTGTCATTAAGCCAATCCAAAAATTAAAGCCAACTAAAACGCCAAATGACGTTGAAACAATTTTCCCACCTTTAAATCCAGCAAAAATAGGGTAAGCATGTCCAAGGACACTGGCTATACCGACTAGCATAATCAACAAATGTTCATTAGGGAAAATTTGTCTAACCATTAAAATAGGAATCCAGCCTTTTAATATATCTATGACAGATACAATAACGGCTGCTTTAAAACCAAAATTTCTACCAATATTAGTTGCTCCACTATTACCACTTCCAAGTTGACGGACATCTACTTTGTGGAAAATTTTTGAATAAAGCACACCAGTTGGGATTGAACCTGACAAATAGCCGATGGCAATCCACAGTAATTGAGTAAATATTGAAAGATTTGATTGCATGCGTAACCTCCTAATTTCATGTCATTATTTTACCATGAAAAAACTAAATAGTTTAGCTTTATCTGAATAATATTTACTAATGATTGGAACGTAAGCAGAGTATAATTTTCAAAAATGAAGCAAAAATTTTACAAATAGCGTATAATTAATATTTGTGATTATTATTATTGAAATATTTATTCGAAAAATGATAAGATGAATAATTGAGAAACGAGGTGTATGATGACTGATAAAGATATCGAATTGAGCACTTATAATGATGATTCTATTCAGGTGCTAGAAGGTTTAGATGCCGTAAGAAAAAGACCAGGTATGTATATTGGTTCAACTGACCAAAAAGGTTTGCATCATTTAATTTATGAAGTTGTCGATAATGCTATTGATGAGGCTTTAAATGATTATGCTGATACAATCAATGTCACCATTCATAAAGATGGGAGTGTCACCGTAACGGACAATGGCCGCGGGATGCCCATTGGAAATCATGCCAGTGGGGTGCCAACGATTCAAGTGATATTTACGGTATTGCATGCTGGGGGTAAATTCGGTCAAGGTGGCTATAAATCGGCCGGGGGCTTGCATGGGGTCGGCGCTAGTGTGGTTAATGCACTTTCTTCATGGTTAGATGTAGATGTTTACCGTCAAGGCTATCGCTATCACATGCGTTTTGAAGACGGTGGAACACCTGTCACTAAACTGGTTAAAACAAAGCACACGAACAAAACCGACTCAGGAACCACGGTGCATTTTTTACCTGATGTCTCGATTTTTGGTCAAGCTCGCATTGATATAGAAACCATCGCTGAACGTATGCGTGAATCAGCCTTCTTACTTAAAGGGTTAACTATCTATTTAACAGATGAACGAACAGACTATGAAGAAACATTTCATTATGAAAATGGCTTGGAAGATTTTATTACCTATCTTAATGAAGAGAAAGACACTTTAGGACCTATTGCTAATTTTAGTGGGACTGTGGATGATTTTGAAATTGATTTTTCAATGCAGTACAATGATGGCTATTCAGAAACCATCTTATCCTTTGCCAATAATGTGCGCACTAATGGTGGTGGGACACATGAAACAGGTATGAAAACTGCTATAACCAAGGCCTTTAATGAATATGGACGACAAGTGAACTTATTGAAAGATAAAGATAAAAATCTTGAAGGTAGTGATGTCCGTGAAGGCTTAGCGGCTGTTTTATCAGTTAAAATTCCGGAACAATATTTACAATTTGAAGGTCAAACCAAAGAAAAATTAGGCACACCGATTGCACGGACAATAGTAGACAATTTTTTAAATGAACAATTACTTATTTTTCTTAATGAAAATGGTAATTTTAGTCAAAAAATTCTACGTAAGGCCATACAAGCACGGGAAACCCGAGAAGCAGCTCGCAAAGCAAGAGATGCAGCGCGTACAGGAGCAAAAAAAGGACAACAAGAGCGTTTATTGTCTGGAAAATTAACGAAAGCACAATCTAAAGATGCTACCAAAAATGAATTATATTTAGTAGAAGGGGATTCGGCTGGGGGTTCGGCAAAACTTGGCCGTGATCGTCGCTATCAAGCCATTCTACCTTTACGGGGTAAAGTCATTAATACTGAAAAAGCTAGTATGCAAGATATTATGAAAAACGAAGAAATTAATACCATGATTTATACCATTGGTGGCGGTGTTGGGGCTGATTTTGATATTAATGCGATTAATTATGATAAAGTGATTATCATGACCGATGCCGATACAGATGGGGCGCATATACAAGTCTTACTGTTAACCTTCTTTTATCGCTATATGAAGCCAATGTTAGAACATGGAAAAATTTATTTAGCAATGCCGCCTTTGTTTAAAGTATCTAAAAAAGTGGGGAAAAAAGAGCTGATTGAATATGCTTGGACTGAGGATGAATTGGCTGAACAAATTGAAAAAGTGGGGAAAGGTTATATTTTACAGCGTTATAAAGGGCTTGGTGAAATGAATGCCGATCAATTGTGGGACACGACTATGAACCCAGAAACACGTCTACTCATTCGGGTAACGATTGATGATCCAGCGCAAGTTGAACGTCGGGTAACTACTTTAATGGGGGCTAAAGTTGAACCTCGCCGCAAATGGATTGAACAAAATGTGAAATTTACATTGGATTCGGAAGATACCTTATTAAATGATCAATCCCATAAACAACAAGAACAACAGCATCAAGGCGTTGAGGAATTAATTGTGGAATCACATGAGAAAGAGTCTATCGAACAAGAAGAAACGACATTTTTTGATGATGATGGACAAGGCAGTCTATTTATAGGAGAAGATTCGAATGAGTAATGAAATAGGAGTTCAAGAATTAGGGTTTGCAAGTGTCATTGGCGACCGTTTTGGACGTTATTCAAAATACATTATCCAAGACCGTGCTTTACCAGATATTCGTGATGGCTTAAAACCTGTTCAACGTCGAATTTTGTTTGCCATGTTTCAAGAGCGGAATACGGCGGAGAATCCTTACCGTAAATCGGCTAAAACGGTTGGGAATGTCATTGGTAATTATCACCCTCATGGCGATTCTTCCGTTTATGAAGCCATGGTTCGGATGAGTCAAGATTGGAAATTACGTTATCCATTAATTGATATGCATGGGAATAACGGTAGCATGGATGGGGATCCCGCAGCCGCTATGCGTTATACCGAAGCGCGACTATCACCCATTGCTGGAGAGTTATTGCGGGATTTAAAAAGCCAAACCGTCGATTATTTATTAAATTTTGACGATACCTTAGAAGAACCTAGTGTGTTACCTGCACGGGTACCCAATTTACTGATTAATGGGGCAACAGGGATATCTGCCGGTTATGCGACTGAAATTCCACCGCATAATTTAACAGAAGTTTTAGATGCTATCATCTATATGTTAAGTCATAAACGCTATGATATCGATAAAATAATGACCTTTATTAAAGGGCCTGATTTCCCGACTGGGGGTATCATTCAAGGCAAAAATGATATTAAAAAAGCCTACCAAAAAGGCCATGGGAAAATTATCGTGCGTGCTGTAACCGATATTGAAGAATTAAAAGGCAACAAATCGCAAATCGTTGTGACTGAATTACCCTATGATGTCAACAAATCAAAACTTATTCAACGCTTAGATGATATACGTATTCAAAAGAAAATCGATGGCATCGCTGAAGTCCGCGATGAATCAGATCGTAATGGCGTCCGCTTAGTGATTGAATTGCGACGCGAAATCAATGCCAATGATATTTTGAATTATTTATTTAAAAATTCAGATTTGCAAATTAACTATCATTTAAATATGGTAGCGATTAATCACCGCCGACCTGAAGTGGTCAGTTTAATTCAAATTCTTGAGGCATATATTGACCATCAACGTGAAATCATCCGTCGAAGGACAGCCTTTAACTTAAAGCGCGATCAAGAGCGTCTACATATTGTTGAAGGCTTAATACGCGTTGTATCCATTTTAGATGAAGTTATTGCGAGTATTCGTGCGAGTGAAAATAAAGCAGATGCTAAAAACAATTTAGCTGCCCAATTTGATTTTTCACTTGAACAAGCGGAAGCGATTGTTTCCTTGCAACTTTATCGTTTAACGAATACCGATATTGTGGCACTACAAAATGAAAAATTAGAATTAAACGAACAAGTCTTGATGTATCAGAATATTTTAAATAATGATGAGACGTTAAATAAAGTCTTAAGTCAAGAATTAAAAGAACTTAAAAATAAATACAAAAGTGACCGTCGTACAAAGATTGAAGACGAAGTTCAAGAAATTACAGTGGCGACGTCCTTATTAATTCCAAAAGAAACCGTTAATGTATCTATTACTAAGGAAGGATACATAAAGCGTACCAGTGTAAGGTCGTTTACATCATCCGATACCATGGAACTAGCTAGTCGGGATTTTGACTATCCGCTTTTTGTCAGAGAGTTAACAACACACGATCAACTGGTTATTTTAACGAATAAAGGCAATTACATTCATTTACCTGTCCATGAACTGCCTGATATACGTTGGAAAGAAATAGGGCGCCATTTATCGCAATATTATCAATTAGAAGCTAACGAGCAAGTTGTTAATGTGTTTGTAGCAGCGGATGATATTGAAGGCAACAAACATGCTGATGAATCTGATTTAATTGTTTTAGCTAGTAAAAAAGGTAAAATAAAACAAACGCCTATTGAAGCCTTTACGACTTATCGTAGTTATAAAACAAAAACAGCCGTAGCTATGAAACTGGCTAAAAATGATGAAATTATTAATGCTTATCGTGTTAAAGCAGATGTAGCTTATGAAGTGATTATTTTAACCGAACGCAGTTATGCGATCCGTTATGATCTTGCAGAAGTTGCGGTAAGCGGATTAAAAACGCAAGGCGTCGTATCAATCAATTTAAAAGCCGATGATACGATTATTTCAGTTATGTTTGATCAAGCAAACGGAAAAAATTCAGAAATTTTAGCCTTGACGCAAAGAGGAAACTTGAAACATTTTAAGACAGAAATCATCCCACAAGTAAACAATCGTAATAGTCGCGGACTCTTAATGTTAAAAGAATTAAAACAAAATCCACATCGTTTTGTCGATGCCCATTTAGTTGAACAAAACGATTTACCTTTTATTATTCAAGGGGATACCGGTGAAACCATCGAAGTTATGGCTAAAGATATCGCTTTATCAGATCGTCTATCAAATGGTTCAACGATTAAAAATATTGACTCCCTAGGCCAAGTTGTCAATTTTCATCCTGCGCACTTAAAAATGTTAACTGAAGATAAATAAAAACAATTACCAATGGTTTATGATAAATATCATTTACTATTGGTGTTTTTTTGCATTAAAATATACGTTCAATAAATCACATGATACAGGATGATACAGCAAAAGGCGTTGTAATAACACAGATTAAATTATCTGTTTCATATTATATATTTCACAAAAGCTATTGAATTTATTTATAGTTGTGATATACTGAACTCATAGAAAAGAAGCAGTATTAATTTAAGGAGGATTTTTATGGAACAGTGGCAAGGGTTTAAAGGAACAACTTGGCAAAATGAAATTAATGTTCGTGACTTTATTCAAGAAAACTATACCTTATACGAAGGTGATGATTCGTTTTTAGCTGGACCAACGCAAGCAACAACTGATTTATGGGATCAAGTGATGGATTTAACGCGTCAAGAGCGTGAAGCGGGTGGTGTTTTGGATATGGATACCAAAGTGGTTTCGACAATCACTTCTCATGGAGCCGGTTATTTAAACAAAGATACTGAAAAAATAGTTGGTGTTCAAACTGATAAACCTTTCAAACGTAGTTTACAACCATTTGGTGGTATTCGTATGTCTGAACAAGCACTAAAATCATACGGCTATGAAATTGATCCTGAAGTTTCTAAAGTATTTACTGATTATCGTAAAACGCATAACCAAGGTGTTTTTGATGCTTATACTCCTGAGATGCGTGCTGCTCGTAAATCAGGTATTATTACTGGTTTACCAGATGCTTATGGACGTGGACGTATTATCGGAGATTATCGTCGTGTCGCTTTATATGGTATTGATCGTTTGATGGAAGAAAAAGCCAAAGACTTTGAAAATATTGGTTATGGTACTATGTCTAACGATGTTATCCAATTACGTGAAGAAGTTAATGAACAATATCGTGCCTTAAAAGAATTAAAAGAACTTGGCAGTATTTATGGATTTGATATTTCTAAACCAGCTCAAACGGCTCAAGAAGCCTTCCAATGGTTATACTTTGGTTATTTAGCCGCTATTAAAGAACAAAATGGTGCAGCAATGTCATTAGGTCGTACATCAACTTTCTTAGATATTTATATCGAACGTGACTTAGCTGAAGGTCGTTTAACTGAAGAAACAGCACAAGAGTTAGTTGACCACTTTGTAATGAAATTACGTTTAGTGAAATTTGCAAGAACCCCTGATTACAATGAATTATTCTCAGGCGATCCTACTTGGGTAACTGAATCTATTGGTGGTATGGGTGTTGATGGACGTCCATTAGTCACTAAGAATTCATTCCGTTTCTTACATACATTAACTAATTTAGGACCAGCTCCTGAACCAAACTTAACTATATTATGGTCACCAAATTTACCTGAAAGCTTTAAAAACTTTGCCGCTAAAATGTCCATTCAATCATCCGCTATTCAATATGAAAATGATGAAGTAATGCGTCCAATTTATGGTGATGACTATGCGATTGCCTGTTGTGTTTCAGCCATGGAAGTTGGTAAACAAATGCAATTCTTCGGTGCGCGTGCCAACCTTGCAAAAGCCTTATTATATGCAATTAATGGTGGGGTAGATGAAAAATCTAAAGAACAAGTAGCGCCAGCTTATCAAGGAATCACTTCTGAATATCTAGATTATGATGAAGTGATGGAAAAATATGATACCATGTTAGAATGGTTAGCAGGTTTATATATTAACTCATTAAATATCATTCACTATATGCATGATAAATATAGTTATGAACGTGTACAAATGGCTGTACAAGATACTGACATGAAACGGACCATGGCAACAGGAATTGCTGGATTCTCAGTCGCTATCGACTCATTATCAGCTATTAAATATGCGAAAGTTAAAACTATTCGTGACGAAGATGGCATTGTTGTTGATTACGAAGTTGAAGGTGAATTCCCTAAATATGGTAACAACGATGATCGCGTTGACCAAATTGGGGTAGACTTACTAAAATCATTTATGTCTAAAGTTAAAAAACACCCAACATACCGTAACGCTGTTCATACAACATCTATCTTAACCATTACTTCAAACGTTGTTTATGGTAAGAAAACAGGTAATACACCTGATGGACGTCGTGCGGGTGAACCATTTGCACCAGGTGCTAACCCAATGCATGGTCGTGACACACACGGAGCCTTAGCTAGTTTAATGTCAGTGGCTAAAATGCCTTACAAATATTCATTAGATGGTATTTCAAATACGTTCTCAATTATTCCTAAAGCCTTAGGTAAAGACGATGCCACCCAACAAGAAAACTTATCAAGCTTACTTGATGGTTATTCTCAAAAAGGCGGACACCACTTGAACGTCAATGTATTTAATCGAGATACCTTATTAGATGCTATGGAACATCCAGAAAATTATCCTCAATTAACTATTCGGGTATCTGGTTATGCTGTTAACTTTATTAAATTAACGCGTGAACAACAATTGGATGTTATTAACCGTACCATGCATAGTTCAATGTAATTGGTCATTCAATCAAACATCAAAAGACTGAACGTTGTGTTCAGTCTTTTATCTTCATAATAAATAACAGGAGGTGGCATCATTTGAGTCATGTTGTAGATACTGCGGTAACTGGTTTTGTCCATTCTACTGAGAGTTTCGGTTCGGTGGATGGGCCTGGTATTCGTTTCATTACCTTTATGCAAGGTTGTCGCATGCGATGTGAATTTTGCCATAATCCAGATACATGGAATACAAAAGGTGGAACAGAATATACACCACAACAATTATTTGATGAAGCCATTCGCTATCGGGAATTTTGGGGGACTAAGGGAGGCGTCACCGTGAGTGGTGGCGAACCTTTACTTCAAATTGACTTTCTGATTGAATATTTTAAACTTTGCAAGGCTGCAGGTGTCAATACCTGTTTGGATTCTTGTGGAGGACCTTTTACGCGTAAAGAGCCATTTTTCAGTCGTTTTGAAGAATTGATGCAATATACTGATCTTATGTTGTTGGATATTAAGCATATTGATAATGAGGGTCACCGTAAATTAACGGGGCATCCCAATGAAAATATTATTGATCTTGCGCGTTATTTGGATGAGATTCAGCAACCGATTTGGGTGCGTCATGTTCTTGTGCCTGAAAGAACGGATTATGACGAGTATTTGATTCGTTTAGGTGATTTTGTAGGTAGTTTAAGTAATGTGTTAAAGTTTGAAATTTTACCTTATCATAAACTGGGTGTTTATAAGTATGAAGCGCTTGGAATTAAGTATCGTTTAGCGGGTATTGAACCGCCAACGCCTGAGCGTGTTGAAAATGCCAAGCGTATTTTGCGCACAGAAGACTACAAAGGGTATTTGAATGTGTAAGCGTAGGGTAAGAAGAATTTAAATAAATATCATTGCTTCAAAAAATCCGTACATTTAATTATAGTGGAACCGTCGTTCTTAACATTATAATTAAATGTACGGATTTTTTTTGCTTAGTATGTTCTCTAAATTTGATTAACGGTTGTTATTTAACGGCAAAATGATTTGATGAATCATCTGTCATCATACCTATTTTTGGTTATCTCTTAAAATGATACCCATTTTAATGAATCAATATAGTTGATACCGCTTGAGGTGTATCTTTTATTTTGATATGATAGTAACGAAATGGGAGAGGAGAGGGTTATTTGGAAAAAAATTATATTGTCATTATGGGGGATTTAGTTTCGTCCAAACAAATGCTTGAACGCGGAAAAGTCCAAAATGATTTGCGGCACGTATTAAAGCATATTAATCAACAATACCAATCAACCATAGTGGCCGATTTTATGATTTCTTTAGGTGATGAATTTCAAGGTGTTATAGCCACTCCTGACAGTATTTTCAAGATTATTCTGGAAATAGAAAACACCTTAGAGCCTGTAAAGATTCGTTTTGGTGTGGGGATTGGAACGATTACGACCGATATTTATACGAATCATTCAATTGAAATGGATGGGTCTGCCTACCATCGAGCGCGTCAAATGTTGGTGGCTTTAAAGGAAAGAGAAGGGCAATACGCCAGTCCACATACCAATATCATGCTTAAAACTGCTGGATCCAATCAAGCCATTGATGATTTAATCAACAGTTTATTAGCTGCTAATTATGCTATCAAATCCCGTTGGACTAACCGTCAAAAAGAAGTGATACAAGCATATCTCAGTCAAAAAGAAAATCAATATCAGACAGCTGAATATCTACAAATCGCTCAGCCCAATGTATCTAAATCACTGGCCAATGCCAAGTTTTACACTTATCACGCAGGTAATAAAGCGATAACCGATTATTTAACATCCGAAGGAGTGTGGCCCGATGAATGAATTAAGTCTTAAGCTATTAATCATCGCTATGCTGCTTAGTGAATTTTATTTGCCAAAAAATTGGACCCGTGTGCCACTCAAACACAGCCTCATTTATGCTATCATACAACTTACATTAATTATCCCAATCTTCAACTGGCAACTAGCCCTACTAGCCATCACCTTAAGCATGGTTCACTTTCTCATCCATATTCCTGCCAAAAAAAATCAGTGGCAGCTTTTAAGGCCGCTAAGTTTATTTGTTTTGATTTATATAGGCGTTATTTATTTGATTTTAAGTGGGGTTACGTTTCAATATGTGCCATGGTTCAATCAAGCCCTACAGTTATTGCAAATTGATTTGGAAGCAATCATTACATGGGGATTAATGTTGTTATTTATTTATCGTCCAGCGAGCCGAATGGTTAAATACAGTTTAAATCAATTTCGGCCCAATACGTCAACTATCGAAGAAGGACATCCAAATGCGGGTGCTTTAATTGGTATCTTAGAGCGACTGATGATTTTGTTGTTTTTATCACAAGGACAATTTGCTGCCATTGGTTTTATTTTAACCGCAAAATCGATTGCTCGTTATAATAAAATAGTGGAAGATCCTTATTTTTCGGAATATTTCTTGTTAGGTACCCTATTAAGCAGCATCCTTGTTGTCGGTAGTTATTATTTATTTTTTTAAAAAGAAAGTAAAAAGCATTTTTTTCTTTCTTTGTGTTAAAATAAGATATAACCATTTACTTAGGAGGCTTTATCTATGTCAAAAATATTAGTATTCGGTCATAAAAACCCTGATACAGACACTATTGCTTCAGCGATAGCGCTTGATTATTATCTTGAAAAATTAGGCTACGATTCAGAATCTGTTGCATTAGGTAATCCTAATGAAGAAACAGCATTTGCCTTAAATTATTTTAATATTTCTGCTCCACGAGTGATTGAAACGGCTAGTAACGAAGTGACGCAAGTTGCCCTCGTAGACCATAATGAACCACAACAGTCTGTTAATGACATTGAATCTTTAGAGGTGTTATATGTCGTTGATCACCACCGTATTAATGGATTCAATACGGCTCAACCCTTATACTATCGTGCTGAACCCATCGGTTCAACTGCATCCGTTTTATACAAAATGTTCCAAGAAAAAGATTTCGATATTCCATCTGCTATTGCGGGAATGATGTTATCGGCAATTATTTCAGATACCTTATTGCTCAAATCCCCAACGACAACCCGTGAGGATGAAATGATTGCCTATGAATTGGCCAAAATTGCTGACGTTAATATCGATGCCTATGGCTTGAAATTATTAAAAGCGGGGACAAATATAGCTAGCAAATCAGCTAAAGAATTACTTGCTTCTGATTCTAAAGTGTTTGAAATGCATGAACATCCTGTTCAAATTGCACAAATAAATACCGTTGATTTTGTAGATGTTTCATCGAGAAAAGAAGAACTGCTTGAAGAGATTTCTAAAACATTAAAGGACTCTGATGTTGAATTATTCGTTGTCTTAGTGACGGATATTTTAGAAAATAATTCATTTGCTTACGTTATCGGTCAAAATCTTGAAGTCGTAGAGAAAGCTTTTGAGCAAAAAGTGGTTGATAATGAAATTCAATTACCAGGTGTTGTATCACGTAAAAAACAAGTGGTACCTCAATTAACGGATGCATATAGTAAATAATATAAAAACGTCAAACAGACACACAAAAAAGGGTGACTGTTCGACGTTTTTTTTATGTTTCTTCAACAGCTAAAGCTTGAATTGTCGCTTCATCTGGCGTAACATACAGCGTTTGTTGTCCTTCATAGATAACAAAACCAGGTTTTGCACCATTTGGCTTGTGTAAATGTTTAACTTGAACGGTATCGACGGGAACATTCGCTGAGTGTTGAAACTTCGAATAATAGGCAGCTATTTCAGCAGCTTCTGTCATGGTTTGTTGACTAGGTTTATCGGACTCAACAATGACATGCGCTCCAGGAATATCTTTGGTGTGGAGCCACCAATGATTTTTTGCCGCTTTTTTCAAACTTAATTCATCGTTTTGTTGATTATTACGGCCGACATAAATGAGAACACCTTCCGTTGAACGAAAACGTCTGGGTTTAGATTTAGTCTTGGTACGTTTTTTGGCATTGTTCTTTCTTTGTGACTGATAACCTAATTTTTGTAATTCTTGCTTAATATCTTCAATATCTTCTAAATCGGCTTGATTTAATTGTACCAGCACAGTTTCTAAATAGTCATTTTCTTCATGAGTTAATTTTTTCTGTTGATCAATATACTTCAAGGCATCACGATATTTTGAATATTTTTTAAAATATTGTTGACTGTTTTCAATAGCCGTTTTGCGTGGATCTAAATCAATGGTTAATAAGGCATTATCCTCATAGTAATTTTCTAAAGCTACTTGTGTTTCACCTTTGGGTATTTGATAAGCGTAAGCACTCAATAATTCACCTTTAACACGGTATAAATCAGCTGCTTGGGCCACTTGATAGTCTTTAGCTAATTTTTCAAGTTTCTTATTGTTTTTTTCAATAATTTGTTCGAGTTGTTGAACAATGTTGCCACTTAAATTCTTAATCCGATCGAGACGAACTCTTTGGGCATAAAAATGATCTAATAAACGTGAAAGTGTATCAAAAAGCTGTCTGTGTCCTTCTATTTGAGGTAAATCCATGGCATAGAAGGATAATTGTTGATTCGATTCAAACATCAGTGGTGTATAAGCGTCAACGCCATCCATTAAGCGTTTTAGTGCTTCATAAGCCGTTAAACCGTCCTGTTCCATCCAATAAATAAGCGCTTGACTAGCGCTTTTGCCTAAACCTTGAATCCATTGCTGATTTTTACGACTGTTCAACTCATCAGGGTGTTGAAGCGTCCATTGATTTAATTCATCACCGGATAAATTAAATGGATTAATTTGCTGCTTATTTTCAGGCGGTCGTTGATAATCAGCTCCAGGTAATAAAGTCCGAAAAGTATTTTGGCTAGATGGAACATGCTTGATACAATCGATGATTTTGTTTGTTTGGGGATTGAGCAAAATGATATTGCTATTGCGACCCATCAGCTCAAAAATAAGACGATAGCTTTGGGTATCGCCCAATTCATCACGACCACTTAATTCAAAATCTATCATACGATCATTTTCCACTTGTTGAATATCTTGAATAATGGCACCTTCTAAATGCTTACGTAAAAGCATGGAAAAAAGGGGAGCATGTTCGGGATTAAGTGTACGTTCTTGGGTTACATTGATATGGTAATAGACTGGATGAATTGAAGCCGCTAGGCGGATATTTTTACGATTCGCTCGGATAACCATCTGTATTTCTTGTTCAAATGGTTGATAGATTTTTGAAATTCTACCCTGTAATAATTCATTTCGTAGTTCTTTTACTAAAGCATGGATAAAAAAGCCATCTAAAGTCATCGTAACCCTCCTTTCAAAAAAGAGTTTGCTCTAATATTGTAACTGAAATAGCTTGTAAATGAAAGAATGAAGCGACTAGTAAGTACATTTACAAATGGAAAATTAGAATAAAATGAGAATTTCACTAAATCCGCTTGACATTTTAATGTTGAATCGGTATGATTTATTTAAATAAAGAGAGGAGCTTTGAATTATGTTTAATTTTACTTTAACTTTAGGACGCTGGCAAAGCTGGCATAGATAGGTTGTAGACTTGGACATAATTCCATGGATACAGCCCAGTTTAGACTGTTCTGTATCTATGTGGCGAATCATCCAGTTTACCACGTAGAGGTATTTACTTACATTCTATGTGGTTTTTTTGTGTTTAATAAGGCGACATAGAATGAACACTTTTAAACAAGAAAGGAAACATTATTATGAAAAAATTATTAAAATTCGCTTTAGTTTCAATCTTACTTTTAACGACTTTATTTATTAACGTCACTAAAATCGTTAACGCTCAAGAAGATACCTTAACGGTTGGTATTGTCCAACTAGTCAGTCATCCATCACTCGATCAAATTGTTTCGGGAATATATGAAGGACTTGAGGAACAAGGTTATATTGAAGGCGAAAATTTAACGGTTGATTTTAATAATGCCCAAGGGGATATTAATCTTTTATCACAAATTGCAGAAGGTATTGTCCACAATGAACCGGATTTAATTTTTGCTGTAACCACTCCAGTAGCCCAAGCATTTCAACATTTAACAACTGATATTCCTATTATTATGGTAGGAGTAACCGATCCTTTATCAGCTGGCCTCGTTGAAAATCTAGATCAACCAGAAGCCAATATTACGGGCGTGAGTGATATGGCTCCGATTGAAGAACAGTTTGATTTATTAATTGATTTATTCCCTGAAGTGACGTCTGTTGGGATGATTTATACGACTAGTGAAGATAATTCATTAGCTGATGTCGAAGCAGCTAAAGCTATTGCAGAAGAACGAGGTCTTGAATTTACGGCAGAAGGTATTAGCGCCAGTTTGGATATGCAATTAGTCGCCGAAAATTTAGCCTCAAAAGCTGAAGTTATTTACGTTGGCTCAGACAATACGGTCGCAAGTGCCTTTGGAACTTTACTCAATGTTACTGATAAGTATCAAATTCCAGTTTTCACATCTGTGTACGAAATGATCGAACAAGGTGCCTTTGCTGGTGTAACAATTGAACAAAAACAAGTGGGTGTTTTAGCCGCCGAACAAGCTGTTTTAATTGCCAATGGACAAGCTATTAGTGAGACACCTATAGCTTATGTAACTGAATTAAATAGTGTCTATCGTTCAGATGTTTTAGAACAACTTGGTTTAGAAATCGATCGTGAAAAATTAGAGGCGTTAACAGATATAAGCGGGGAATAGTCATGCAGTTATATTATAATGCGGTTTTTGATGGTATTCTATATAGTATTATGGCCCTAGGGTTATATATTACCTTTCGTATTTTACGTTTTGCTGATTTAACAACAGAAGCGTCTTTTACTTTAGGTGCAGCTGTAGCGGTATCTTTAATTAGTCAAGGCACGAATCCAATCATCGCTAGTTTACTAGCGATTGTTGGAGGGATGTTAGCTGGTTTAATAACCGGTATCTTAATGACCTACTTCGAAATTCCCTCATTGTTATCTAGTATCATTACTTTAACGGGTTTATATTCCGTTAATTTAAGGGTGATGCAACGACCAAATATAAATTTACGTGGTTTTGACACCGTCTTTTCTTATTTAGATAGTTGGGTGGAAAATCCATCCAATCGCGTTCTAATTGTTGGTCTGCTTGTTGTCACTATTTGTATCCTGTTATTAGCTAGCTTTTTTAAAACGGATTTAGGTCAAGCCATGATTGCTACAGGAGACAACGAGATTATGGCAAAATCCATCGGGATTAATAGTTCTCGTATGAAAATATTAGCCTTAATGCTTGCCAATGGGTTAATTGGTTTTTGTGGAGCATTTATAGCTCAAAATAATGGCTTTGCTGATGTAACTATGGGAAATGGGGTCGTTGTTATCGCCATGTCTTCCATTGTTATAGGTGAAGTCATGTTTAAGAATTTATCCTTAACATTTAGATTAGTCTCCATTGTAATTGGCTCTATCATTTATCAATTGATTATTGTATTTGTTTTACAATTAGGTCTCCATCCAACGGATTTCCGCCTAATTTCCGCTTTAGTTATGGCTATCTTCCTTGCTTTTCCGACCGTTAAAAACAAATTTAACACTTATCGGAATCAAAAACGTAAAGGAGGAATTAGCGCATGAATCAATCTGCTCAAGTAGAATTAATTCACGTTTCTAAACAATTTTTACGGCAAACTGGCGAACAGGTAGCGGGTCTAAATAATTTGACTTTATCCATTCATCCAGGTGAAGTCATTGGAATTATCGGAACCAACGGGGCAGGGAAATCGACTTTATTTAATTGCTTAACGGGTCAAATTCCTATCGATTCAGGCGATATTTTAATAGATGGACAATCAATCTATTCAATGAGTGCTCAGTCGCTTGCGCGTCAAATTGGCAGAGTATTTCAGGATCCGCGGATGGGTAGTGCGCCACGCATGAGTGTGTTTGAGAATTTAATGTTAGCCAATAAACGGGGAGAAAAACGAGGCTTAGGTCGTTCGTTAACAACTAATAACCGAAAATATTTAATTGAAAAACTTAAACCGTTCCGCTTAGATCTGGAACATCGCTTGGATGTGCCTATCGAAAATTTATCAGGTGGCCAACGACAAGCCGTTTCCTTAGTCATGGCAACTCTTTTGCAACCAAAATTACTTTTATTGGACGAACATACGGCTTCTTTAGATCCTAGAACAGCTAAAGAGGTTATGAAGATGACCCAACACTTGATTCAAGAAAATAATTTAACGACTATCATGATTACCCACCATTTACAAGATGCCATTGAATTTTGTGATCGAATCGTTGTCATGCACCAAGGGCGAATTGTTAATATCTATACAAGTGAACAAATTGAGACACTTTCAACCACTGATTTATATCAATACTTGGTTGACTTAGTAGAACGTGAAGTTCTTGAAAATTATACAGTCTAATCAACCGCTTGATATTATTTATTTTTCCTTTATAATAAATATCATTGCTAAACCATCAGTTTTGACTAATTAATATACAAAACAACTATATATTGTGTTTGTTTTTATCCTAAACACAATATATAGTTGTTTTTTTATTTAAATTCGTATAGAATAATAACGTAATGAAAAAGAGAAGGTGGTTATCACATGAAAAACATTATTGTCTATTCAAAACCTAATTGCATGCAATGTAACTTTACAAAGAAATTCTTAGATCAAAAAGAAATTAATTATACTGACTACGATGTTTATGAAAATGAAGCAGCATTAAATCGCGTCAAAGAACTAGGTTTTCAAAGTTTACCCGTAATTGAAATTGAAGGAGAAGAACCTTTCTTCGGTTTTAGACCTGATTTATTAGAAAAATTAGCCTAAAAAAGAACCGTTAATGATGATCAGCTTTAGTCATCATTAACGGTTTTATTTTTTACTTAATCACCGATTTGGCATAATTAGAAGGGGACATACCATATTTTTCACTAAAGACGCGGGAAAAATACTGGCTCGATCCATAACCAACTGCCTTGGAAATTTCAGACAAACTCATTTGCGAGTTTCGAATTAATTCTTTACTATGTTGTAACTTGATAGTGTTGATGTATTCTTTAGGAGTTTCATTGGTATATTTTTTAAAATATTTTTGAATTGAAGAACGCGATAACGAAAAATGTTCGGCTAAATCACTGATTTGTACCGGTTTATCAATATTTTCTTCAATGTAATTAACCATGGATTGAAAAACTTCATTTTCATAATTTTCACGCATGGATAACCTCGGTTTGTTATCCGTTTTTAAAGGACCAGCAGCAATATGGATTAAAATAGCATAAACCAAGTGATATAGCCGATCCATAGAAAAAAGTTCTACCTCATTGTTGGATAAATGAATCAACTGATTAAATACATAACTTAACTGATTTTTTAATGAAAAAACATTCTGTTTTACTTTTTTAGGAATGCCTATTGCATCGAAAATTATTGAAATATAAGATGTGATTGAATCATTTTTGATTTGTTTATGTAGGTATTGATTAGGGAAGATGACGGCACATTCATGGCGGCTAATGGTCAGTGAGTTTCCATCAATAGTTAAGGTTAATTCACCTTGTTCCACTAATATAAGTTCATAATACGGATGATCTGTTCCCGTTTCTTCATATGGACTAGACTTTGCTTGGTGATTAAGGGTGAAAATATTATTAATGACAATAGACGGTGACGGTAAAGCAACCGTAATCCGTTGAGGAGCAGCTAACAATTTTGGTTCATCATTATCTTGCGACTCTAAGTAAATACGACTGTTTTTGTTAAGCGAAATAACATTAAAATATACAGATGGTGGGATTTCGATGGATCCCTCTAATAGATAAGTTTGTATATGTGATGGATGCGATAAACTATTGGTTAAACCAATAATGGAAAGACCATCTTTGGCGGTTACAGTGACCGGATGGCGAAAAGAAAATAAGGTGTCCGTATAGTCTGAACGAATATCTACAAGTGCATTAAGTGGTTTGGATTTTAAATCGGGTTGTTTTTCAACTAGACTAAAATAGTCTGATTGACAATTTATAGTAGATTGATTATACATAATATCTCCTTTCTTATACAAATTATGTATCTATTAATATATTAAATCTATTATAGCTTAATTAAAAAGTGAACTCCACATAAAATCAAATTTTTAACAAGATTTAACAGATTAGTCATATTAATCAATTATATGATATCTATATTGGTTTATCTTAATTGGTAAAAACAATTTATATAATTCCTGCTAATTAGTTACTGTTCCTATTAAATCAACAATTGTCTTTATTTCATCCTTTGAATTATGGTATAATAGCCACGAAATTAAGATCTATTAAAATACATACAAATTAATCAATATATTTTATGTGAAAGGGTGGTTATTATTAAACCAATTTTTAAAATTAAGAAGACACTCATCAAATTTTTTCTATTCATTGCCGCTATCTCATTTACCGCTGCATGTGGAAATACATCTGCTCAAATGAGTAATGAATCAGAATCCGTTGCCAGTGAGTCATCTGACGTCCAAATTACGCAAAATCAAGCAGAAGAGGCGACATCAGAAACTTCCAATCAAATTGCAATGTCTACAACGAATACCATTACGATACGTTCAATTGGTGATATCCTAATCCACGATTTTGTATATAATGATGCAAGAACTGCCGATGGCTTTGATTTTACCTATATGTTTGAACCAGTCAGACCTTATTTAGAGAATGCAGATATAACAACAGCAAATCTTGAAGTTCTAGTGGCTGGATCAGAGTACGGCCTTTCATCTTATCCTGTTTTTAATGCACCTGCTGAGATTATTGATAGTTTACAAGACGTTGGTGTTGACTTAGTCTCTAATGCAACGAATCATACGATGGATTTTGGTTCATCTGGGGCACATCAATCTATTTCTAATTTACAAGAGCGAGACATGATGTATGTTGGTAGTTATGCTGATTGGCAAGACTATAACAATTTAAGAATTATCGAAGAAAATGGCATCTCGGTAGGTTTTTTAGCCTATGCTGATCATGTTAACGGTAATTATATTCCTGAAGATGAAAGTTACTTGATTAGTTTAATCGATTCAGAATTAATGCCTTTAGAAATCGATTATATGAATCAACAAACGGATTTTACGGTTGTCATGATCCACTATGGGGAAGAAGGACAAACCTTACCCAATCAAAATCAATTAGTTGTTAGCTCATTGGTTCGTGATGCCGGGGCAAATTTAATCATAGGAACACATCCGCATGCTTTACAACCGGCTATTTCCTATAATGACCAACAAGCGGGGGTCTATTCATTAGGAAACTTTTTATCAGGCCAAATTCAAATTGAAGAAAAATTAGGCGGAATTATTGAATTTGAATTAACCAAAGGTGAAAATGAAACTGAGATATCTAAGATCCGGTATATGCCTACCTACAATTTTGGCACACCGTCTGAAGGTGGCTATCTAGTTGTACCTTTAGCTGCTTGGTCAGAATATGGCATTCCAGATGGAGAAGCTCTATTTGATGAAATCAGTCAACGAATTCGTTTTTATTCGGATAAAATAGAGGTTGTAGACTATTTAGACTAAAAAAATCAAAAAAAATCAAAAAACTTTAATCTAAAAAAGTGGATTAAGGTTTTTTTTACGTATATATATATAGGAGGTGCAATATGTACAAAAAAATATCCTATATGTCGTTGGTTGCTTTCGTCTCTTTCTGTCACTTACCTATCAAACACACGGTGCAAGCTGCTGAACCTTTTATGGTTTCTCAGTATATTCAAACGGAAAATATTGATCGGGACAGTTGTATTCAACTCATCCGATATCAGGCCAGTCTTAGTGATACACAGTCACTTGAATCAATTGAAATTGTGTCGCAAATAGAGTCTATCCAATCAGAACTAAATTTGATTAACCAAAGTTATGATGCTCTCAATTTACAGATTAATGAATGGTATTACGGTGAGGATCAATCGCTGGCATATGCAAATACACAACTAGATTATGTCATTGAATTAATCTATGAGGAATATCAATTGGACGACTCTTTTACTCAGTTGACTACGGACGAACAAATTGCTTTAATTCAACAACATCCTACGGTTATTGAATGGCTGGATTACATTACTCAAATAGAAGGTTTAATTAATCAGGCTATTGTAGAACGAACAGACTTAGAGAACTACTATCAACAATTGAATTACAACTATGAGATTTACTTGCATCAATTGGATCAAGACAAATTAAATGAATCGCAGCTTAATCAATGCCTCCTTTTTCCGTATTCAGCCAGTAAATTAGCTAGTGAAGAGACCTGGTTAAACCGCCAGTCTGATTCTTTGGATGATATTTTGCTCCAAGCCGATCAAATGCTTCAAAAAATCGTACCAAGCGCTTATCGAAAAGTCGCCTTTGCAGATATCTTTCGAATTTATAATCAGCTTTACCATCAAAGCCAAAATAGTCAAGATGACGAGTCTAAAATGAATGTCTATGTAGATGCGTCTAGTTTACAGGAATATACATTTGCCAGAGAGTTAAGTTTAAAAGAAATAGACGTTTTAGCTAATCAAGCTTATGCAAGTTTACAATCTACACAAGATTTTGAGGCTTATCGCTTAGATTATCAAAATATATTGGAAATTAAAGAAAGTCAGTTAATTTATTGGTACTTAATCAATGAAGAAGCCATCGAACAATTAAAAGTTGATCTAGCTAATTATTTGACTGAACAAGGTTGGACAAGTAATGAAGCGATTGAAAAAGTAAGAACGCTGCATCAACGTTATCAAATTAAACTCATCTTATTTGATGAAGCAACACAGACATGGATGCCCAACGATTATTTAACCAGTGGCTATTTATATGACTATCGGGAAATGGATTTAAACAATCCGCAGCTGCCATTTAGTCAACAACAACCCATACAACTGGAATCAAACACGCCTGACCGACAAGTTCCGGAATTGCCTGAAGCTAATGAGAAACTTACCGCTAATTTAGATGAAATTCAAGATCGAATCAATCGTTCCAACCAACAATCCTATTCGCAACAATCTTTACCAAAACCTACTAGTTTATCCACATATAAACTTTCAAATGAATCCGATGAAACGTCTGATAATTTGAAAAATCAACCAATCAAACTACCTTCTACGGGTGAAAAACGAAGCCTAACTTATATTGCCATAGGTTTGTTGCTGCTTGGAATGGTCCTATTATTAATCAACATCATCATAAAGCGTAAAAATAAGGAAGAGCTTGAGGATATTGATTTAGATTAGTATTTACACAAACGTTTACAATGCTTTAAAATCAATATTTATTTGAAAGTATGCTTGATACATCGTCTAAGCTTATTGTATAATGTAACTAGTTTATCAATAGAAATGAGAGTGTCGTAAATGGAAGAAGAAGTTTTTTTAAAACAAATTAAAGCATTTAACCATGTAACACCGACTGAAGCTGATAAATTAATTGAATCCGGAAATGAAAGTATCCTATTTATTGGTCGTGAAACATGTTCCTATTGTCGAAAATTTGCTAATACATTAACCGATGTTCTAGCTGAAACACCCCTTAAAATTAATTTTTTACATTCACAAAACCCAGAAACAATTGATCAAGTAGATGCCTTTAGACAAAAATATAATATTTATACCGTGCCGGGTTTTATTTATTCTAATAACGATCAACTTAAGGTTCGTTGCGATAGCTCAATGACAAAAGAAGAAATTTTATCTTTTGTAGAAGTAAATTCATATGAAGGGTAAAAAGAAACAATCTACATTCACCCTTATGTTGATTTTAACCTTATTAACTTCCGCCTGTGCTAGCACGAGCTCAAAGAGAAATCCAGCTGAGCAAGCTCAAATTTTTAATCAGATGCGTCAACTTAATGTTACTGAATCTGACGTTGAATCTGAAGCAATTACTGAAGAGTATGTGACAACCTTTGGCTTCGCTGGGCAATATAATCAGTCCATTCAAGATGAACAAGAATCGTTAGTTCGCGTGATGTTAGCCGTTGATTCTCAAAGCAATGAAGCTGAAATGGCACATGATGAAACAAACAAAGTCTTTTTAGACTATGATCAAATCGATTATTTAGCCTATGATCAATCGATTGGAACAACCATTCAACGTTTGTTGACTTATTTGGATAAAACAGCCGCAATTGATCTCAATACCAACCATTATTTCGAATTAGATGATACACAAACCAATGGCTTCGTTAGTATTAAGATTTATGAACGTAGCGAAACGAGTGAAAAACTGGTTGGTGAATATTATTATGATATAACCTCTGGTGAAATAACCAACTAAGAATATATGAGCCTTAAAAAACCGTAAATTTATCTGTACGAGTGACAGAAGATAAATTTACGGTTTTTAGCTTACACTTGAGTATATTTAGCGATGTTTATAGTAAAAGACGACACGAATATTTTGCGGATGATTGCCAAAGTGTTCGCCGAATAGGGTGAGCCCTCCAACATTTTCACTCGTATTTAATACCGAAAAACGTAATGTAAAAAAGGTCGAATCAAAATCCAAGTTAGCTATGCGGTAATGCGAAATATGTTCTCCATCTATTTGGGTTTCATTCGGTGTAATTCTTAGGGTTTTAAGCAGACCGTATTGACTATATTCATTTGGCCACCAATTCGGATTCAATTGACCCCTCACATCTGCAAAATTACCTGGAACGGTCCATTGACCAATATTTACTTGATTTAAATTAAAATTGACATCAGATGGCCAAATGAAATTATTTTCTGGAAATTCGGAGGCAATCTCAAAACTAATTTCAATTAATTGAACCTCATCACCTTCTTCAATAGGATTTAAAAAATTATATTCGACAAACCCCTCAGTAAACCATAAAAGTTGCGCATCATGTTTGTTAGGGTTCATAAAATGTTTCGGATCATCTTTACGGCCAATGAAGTCATGTTGACTCGCTAAACCACAGGTTGGGACAACTTGATAATTGGAAAAATCACCCACACGAATATCAATTTCGTGTTTTTTATAAGGTTTATGGATTTTGGCAGGGAAATTTATTTGGAGTTCGTCAATTTTTAACTTACAAAATTTTTGTTTGCCTTTACTGTTTTGATTGACGTAAGTGGTAATAATATTGGCTTTTTCAAGTTGTTGAACATGACGTGTCACTATTGCTGAAGTTAGTTTTAACTCATTGGCGATGGTGGTGATATTGGCTGGTTGGTGTTGCAGTAATTCGATAATTTTAATGCGTGTTTCACTCGTTAACGCTTTAAGGATGGGGAGGTTTTCTTTATTTAATTCTATTTGCATATCATAACTCCTTAGTTAGAAAAAACGGTTAATTATAGCTAAATCATATCATTTATTAACCAATCGGTAAACAAATGAAGGAATAATTTCCTCTTCACAGATGACGCTTGTTGTAAACCAAAAATGGCATCGCTATAATAGGACTTGTAAAGGTTTTCTAATAAGTAGACCTGTTTTTAAGGCTGACTTTTCTATTAATAGTTAATAAATCTTAGGAGGTTAACATGGATTATCAAATTAAGTCGTTTGGTATATATGCAGGGATAGATTATGATGAAATATGGGTGGAGCATGATGGTGTCATTATTACTTTTTCCAACTTTGGTGCGCGAATAAACCGTTGGTTAGTACCTGATTCCAATGGGGAGCAAAAAAGTATCGTTTTAGGTTTCGATAATGCTAGCCATGCCGTTGAAGGTAAAGGTTATTATTATGGGGCAACTATTGCACCGATTGCCGGTCGAGTAAACAAGGGGCAATTTACCTTGAATAATGATGCCTATCAACTCACCATTAACGATGGCAAGAATCATTTACATGGTGGGCATAGAGCCGTTGATTTACAAAAGTGGGACTATGATGTTGATTTAACCGACGAGCAATTTAAGGTAACCTTTAGCTACACTTGGCCTGATGGATACAATGGTTATCCAGGACCGATAACGATGAAAGTTATATATAGTTATACCTTCAATCATACTTGGCGTATTGAGTATGTTGCGAATACGGAAAAGGCGACGCTATTTAATCCAACCAATCATGTCTACTTTAATTTAAGCGGTAATAATCAAGAGGATATTTTAAAGCACAGCCTACAAATCAATGCTGACCATTATTTGCCTGTATTAGCTGATGGATTGCCGCAAGGTACCATTGAATCAGTCACAGCGACCCCTTTTGATTTGCGTGAAGCGGTTGTCTTAGGCACGGTTTTAAATAGTAACTTTGACCAAGTTGCGATTAAAGACGGTTTCGACCATCCATTTTATTTGAATGAGTCAAATCCCAAAGCAATATTATCACTAGACGAAAACAATATACGTATTGAATGTCGAACCAGTAGTCCTTGTATTGTCGTTTATACTTCTCAAGTTGTTGATCAACCAATCGCTATTTGGGGGCAGGCGATTAAAAAATATGGTGGCATTACGTTGGAAACACAAATGGAACCTGATGCTATTAATCATACTAACTTTCATGATATTTCGCTTTACCCAGACCAAACTTTCCATGCATGGACAGAATATCAACTTATAAAGGAGTAGTTGTTATGTCAAATATAGATCATTTAAAGCAAGCGTTTGAGGAAATTTATCATCAATCAGCTGAACGAACCTTTTTTTCACCAGGGCGAATTAATCTTATTGGAGAACATACCGATTATAATGGGGGACATGTCTTCCCATGCGCGATTACTATCGGTACTTATGGACTTGTTTCTATGCGAGAAGATAAGTGGGTGCATTGTTATTCCACCAACTTTTCTGAATCGGGTATCATCCAAATTAATTTAGAAAATTTAGCGTATGCTAAACAGGATGGCTGGGCAAATTATGTCAAAGGTATGTTGAAATACATGCAAGCAGCCAGTCAGCCTTTTAGTCACGGCTTTAATCTACTGATTGAAGGAAATATTCCAAACGGGGCAGGGTTGTCATCCAGTGCTTCCCTTGAAATGCTAGTTGGTGTCATCGCAGACGCCATCTACGACTTGAAAATGGACCGGATTAAAATGGTCAAAATCGGACAACAAGTAGAAAATAAATTTATTGGTGTCAATTCTGGAATTATGGATCAGTTTGCTATTGGTATGGGTCAGGTTGACCAAGCGATATTTTTAGATGTTAATACTTTAGACTATCAATTTATACCAGCCGATTTTAAAGATTATCGCATATTAATTATGAATACCAACAAACGTCGCGAATTAGCCGATTCTAAATATAATGAACGTCGGTCACAATGTGAAGCGGCTCTTGAACAATTAAAAACCGAATTAAAAATAAATACCTTAGGTGATTTAGATAATGAAAGTTTTGAAGCGAATCGCTATTTAATTCAAGATCCTATTTTAGCTCAACGGGCTAAACATGCGGTTTATGAAAATACGCGGACGATTGCTGCTAAAGCATTACTTCAAGCAGGCGATTTAGAAAAATTTGGTCAGTTACTCAATGAATCTCATATTAGTTTACGTGATGACTATGATGTTACTGGAATTGAATTAGATACTTTAGTCGAAAGTGCTTGGAAACATGAAGCCGTGTTGGGCGCAAGAATGACAGGAGCAGGGATGGGGGGCTGTGCCATCGCTTTAGTTCAAAAAGATGCCATTGATGAAGTCAGTGAGTCTATCAAGCAAGACTATGAAGCCAAAATTGGTTATCCACCTAGTTTTTATATTGCACAAGTTGGTGACGGTTCGAAGGAACTGACTAATTAGTTAAAATAAGGAGTGAAGTAAGTGGAAATGCCTATCTCTCAAACCATTCAACAATTTGTTGATTTAGCAATTGCAGAAAATAAATTACCTGCCTTAGATAAAATTTATGTTACAAATAGATTATTAGCTTTACTACATTTAAGTGATTATGCTCCAACAGAACAAAGACAAAATGCTTATAGTTTATTGGAACTAATGGATTTGATGATTGCTTATGCCATTGAACAAAAAATTATCGAGGATGCTTTAAGTGAAAAAGAACAAATGGAAGCGGCTATAATGGATTTGTTAACCCCTACACCCTCCCATTTGAATGAAATTTTTTGGCAAACATATCAAAAGAGTCCCATTGAAGCAACCGACTATTTTTATGCTTTATCTCAAAATAATGACTATATTAAAACCCGTAATATTGCACGCAACATTGGTTTTACAACTTCCAGCAAGTACGGTGATTTAGAAATAACCATTAATCTTTCAAAACCAGAAAAAGATCCAAAAGAAATTGCTAAAGCACGTCATATCGTTAGTTCGAACTACCCTCAATGTGCTTTATGTATGGAAAACGAAGGCTATCAAGGCAGAATTAACCATCCAGCCCGTCAAAATCATCGCATCATCCGCTTTGATTTAGAAGGTGAGGTTTATGGTTTACAATACTCGCCTTATGTCTACTATAATGAACATAGTATTTTCTTAAATGAACGACATATTCCCATGAAAGTTGACCGTAAATGTTTCAATAATTTATTGTCGATTGTTGAAATTTTTCCCCATTATTTTGTAGGTTCCAATGCTGATTTACCTATTGTAGGTGGGTCGATTTTATCCCATGATCATTACCAAGGGGGACACTATACCTTTCCAATGGAAAAAGCTCAACCATATGCAAGCACAAAGTTGACGGCTTTTCCAACGATTGAAGTGGAATTAGTCCATTGGCCTTTATCAGTTATTCGGTTACGCTCAGCTAACAAACACGAATTAGTTGAAGCGAGTGATATCATCCTTAAGCATTGGCGTCAATATTCTGATGCATCATTGGATATATTAGCTTATAGCCAAGATGTGCCACATAATACCATTACGCCGATTGCACGCAATAAGGGTGATCAATTTGAAATGGATTTAGTCCTACGTAATAATCGGACAACAACTGAATTTCCGGATGGGATATTCCATCCGCATCAAGATGTTCAACACATTAAAAAAGAAAATATCGGTTTAATTGAAGTGATGGGATTAGCTATTTTACCCCCACGGTTAGTAGAAGAATTAGCAACTATTGAGCAGTATATTTTAGACAACGCCACATTAGATGAGGTAGCTCCAATTCACCAAGAATGGGCTAAAAGTTTAAAAGAAGAGTGGATACTTGCCAATGAAAATTCTGGCTTAACCGTTGATCAGTTTATTAAAGCTGGCGTTGGACAAAAATTTGAGCGTGTTTTAGAAGATGCCGGTGTATTTAAATTAGATGCATCAGGTAGAGCTGGTTTATACCGATTTATTGAATCCGTTAATTCACTATAAACAATAATAAGGAGATTTTTAAATGTCATATGAAGTCATTAAAGTACACGTTGAAGATCCTCAATTACGTAAGACCTTAGAGTTGCTTAGTCAAGATTTACATATTCAACTATCTGAAGAAGGGCACTTGCTTAATTATATTCAAAAAGATCAATTAATCGTAACGGTTGAAACGACTGATAATGATATAACAATCACGGCACCCGATTTACCACATTTTTATGCCGGACTTGCTCAAGTGGTCATGCGTCAACAAAATAGGCAACCTTTAAATTTTGAATTAGATTATCACTTTGAACGTAATGGGATTATGTTGGATTGTTCGCGTAACGGGGTTGTCAATGTCGCAACGGTAAAGAAATTTATTCGTCAATCAGTTGTGATGGGGCATACTTGGTTAATGCTGTATATCGAAGATGTCTATGAAATACCTGGTGAAGCTTATTTTGGAGCCTTTCGTGGTCGATATTCGCAGGCTAATTTAAAAGAACTTGATGCCTATGCCATTCAATTTGGTCTTGAATTGTTCCCAGCTATTCAAACCTTAGCGCATGTCAATCAATTTCTAATGTGGGAACATGAAATGCATCGGTATGGTGATATTGATGATATTTTTAATGTTAAGCGTGAGGCTACTTTACAATTAGTTGAAAAGATGATTGCTTCTTTATCTGAGTGTTTTACTTCTAACCGTATCCATTTGGGTATGGATGAAGCTTATAATTTAGGCCGAGGAACCTTTTTAGATGAGAACGGCTTACAAGATAAAACACAAATTATGTTAGATTACCTTGATCAATTAGTGGTAATTTGTGACAAATACCAAGTTCAACCCTTAATGTGGGATGATATGTTCTTTTCACATTATTCCAAATTCTCGAATGGTCAACAAGTGAAAATCCCTGAAACCATCGATTTGATGTATTGGGACTATTATCATACAACGCAAGAACACTATGAAGAAAAAATTGATCAAAGAAGAGAAATAGCCAAAGAAACCTCTTTTGCGGGTGGGTCTTGGCGATGGACAGGTTATGTGCCGCATCATATCAAGACCTTACGTACAACCATCCCTGCTTTAAATGCGGCTAAAGCTAAACAAGTCAAACGTGTCATCACAACCGCATGGGGCGATGATGGTTCTGAGGCACCATTTGAAACCGCCTTATTTGGCTTAACCTTGTTTGCCTACTTAGATGTCAACAATACTTACGATGAAGCTTTATTTGATCAATGGTTACAATTTTATACTAATCAAAACCTCACCACTTGGTTAAAACAAGGGGAATTGGACTTTCCGCTTGGGCAAGATGAGGCGGTATTCTTAGATGCCAATCCTTCAAAGTACCTATTGTACCAAGATTTGTTGTTGCCGGTCTTTATGCCTTATATCGAATCATTAGCTTTTGACTATGGCCAACACTTAATTGAAATCGCAACTTATTTTGAAGAAAATCAGTCAACAACTAGCTTATTACCTGATTTTTATGCAGTCTATGCAAGAACTTTGGCAGAACGTTGGGATTTACCTTTAAAAATTTGGGAATTGTATCATCAACAAGATAAAGCTAGTTTACGTGAATTGATTGTAAACCGCATTCGTCCAAATATAGATTCTTTACGCTTATTGCTACAAAAAAGACGTGCCATTTGGCTAGCCGAAAATAACCCAATGGGCTTAGAAATCATTGAGCAACGTTTTGGTGGTGTTATTATGCGCGCTGAGATGATAATTGAACGCTTAAATGCCTATATTGATAACGAGATTGAAGTGATTGAAGAACTCGAAGAAAAACGTCTAGATCCTTTGGCGTGGCATTATCAAGCTAAAGAAATTCCCCAAGCGGTTTCGTATATACGTACCGAACGTATTATGTCACGGTCACGTTATAGTTGGTAATCTAATGAATATAAATGAAACGATAACTATTCGTCCGAACGCCCGCCAATATCAGTGGCAACAAGTTGAATTTTTTGGCTTTATTCATTTTGGTATTAACACCATGAATGATGTCGAGTGGGGTGATGGTTCTGAATCGCCAAGTGTGTTTAATCCCTCTAAGCTTGATTGTCACCAATGGGTAAAAACGTTTAAAGATGCAGGTATGAAAGGTGCCATTTTAACCTGTAAACACCATGATGGTTTTTGTTTATGGCCTAGCCAATTTACCCAACATTCCGTCGCATCATCACCGTGGAAAAATGGAGTGGGAGATGTCGTTGCTGAATTTAGTCAAGCTTGCCATGATCTGGATATGAAGTTTGGGGTCTATTTATCCCCTTGGGATCGAGCGGAGTCAACTTATGGTCAAGGTAAAGCTTATGATGACTATTTTGTGCATCAAATAGAAGAGTTACTTACGAATTATGGGGATGTATTTGAAGTTTGGTTTGATGGGGCGAATGGTGAAGGACCCAACGGTAAAGTCCAAGTGTATGATTGGCAAAGATACTATGATACCATCCATCGTTTACAACCTAAGGCTGTGATTGCCATTAGTGGTCCTGATGTCCGTTGGGTAGGAAATGAAGCCGGTAAAACTCGAGACAACGAGTGGAGTGTTGTTCCCATTCAATATAGTAATCCTAATTATACAGCAGACCATTCACAACAAGTGGATGATGGGACATTCCCACTACATTTTGATGCAACCGATCAAGATTTAGCTAGTAGTGAACGCTTGGCTAATTATACAGGCGAATTAATCTGGTATCCCGCTGAAGTAGACACGTCTATTCGCCCAGGTTGGTTTTATCATGAAAATCAAGATGAGCAAGTGCGTTCTGCAGAAGAACTCTTTGATATTTATAAAGGCGCCGTTGGGGGTAATTGCGCTTTAATTTTAAATGTACCGCCAAACAAAGAGGGGCTATTTGCAGCTCAAGATATTCAAAATCTGCAGGCTTTAGGTAAGAAAATTAAGCAATTAAAACACTTGCGTCCAAAAGGTGATTTTAAATATTATGTTTCTTCCAATCAATTAGGATTAAACAAAGATACGATGCAAACGCAGCGTTTAACTGATAGTTATTGGCAGAGTGCTGTTGCAGATGAAACACCTTCAATTACCTTGAGATTTGAAGAGCAACAAGCAATAAATACGCTTATTTTACAAGAACATATTCTTGCGAGTCAACGCGTGGAACGTTTTACGATTTATTACCGAAAAAATAATCAAAAACAACAGCTTTTAAGTAGTGGGACGATTGGGTATCAAAAAATAGTTGAATTCGATACGCTTTATACAGATGAAATCTGGATTGAATTTAATGAATTTAGAGGTGACACTGTGTGTATAAACACAGGGATTGCAGGATACCTAGAGCGTTAGTCATGTTAATAGAGAATGACTTTGAATCAGTAGAATATTTAGGTTATGGCTAGGAAGTGCCGCATGTGGTCCTGAACTAGCGGAAGAATTCCGTCTTAATCAAGACAACTTTACACTCACATTTAGTTTAAACTTCTTCAAATAAATTCCCCTGCATAAAAACAACTCAGCGTAGCTAACAGTCTACGTTGAGTTGTTTTATTACATTGTTAAATATATCACAATGCGAACTGTTTTAATAATGTCGATGAAAATATTCAAAAAGTTATTTTCTAATAAAACCGACAATATAAGCGTTTGCATAAAATATTTTTATCTTTTTTAACAAAAAAGACTTTACAAACGTTTGTGAATGTTTTAACATGATGGTGTAAAGAAAACAAAGGAGAATGATTTGCATGACAATAAGTGAGAAAATGAGAGAAGAAATTCCTGTCTTAAGTGTCGAAGAATCGATTGATGAACTAGTACAAAAAGCATTAGTTGCTTTAGAAGCATACAGCGATTACGATCAAGCCAAAATTGACCATATCGTAGCAAAAGCATCCATTGCCGCCTTAGATCAACATGGTGTTTTAGCTCAACATGCAGTTGAAGAAACTCAAAGAGGTGTTTTTGAGGATAAAGCAACAAAGAATATATTTGCTTGTGAACATGTGACCAATTATATTAAAAAACAAAAAACAGTTGGCATCATTAACGAAGATGATGAAAATGGTTTAATTGAAATAGCTGAACCAGTTGGCGTAGTCTGTGCCATCACCCCCACAACCAATCCTACTTCAACAGCTATTTTTAAATCATTGATTGCCTTAAAAACACGTAATCCCATTGTATTTGCTTTTCATCCATCTGCTCAAGAATCCTCAGCTCATGCCGCCCAAGTCGTTAGAGATGCCGCTATTGCTGCTGGTGCTCCTAAAAATTGTATCCAATGGATTGAAGTTCCTTCTATGGACGCTACCAATGCATTAATGAACCATCCCGATGTGGCTACTATATTAGCAACAGGTGGGAATGCCATGGTAAAATCCGCTTATTCATGTGGAAAACCAGCTTTAGGTGTTGGGGCTGGGAATGTACCCGCTTATGTCGAGAAATCAGCCAATATTAAACAAGCGGCCAGTGATATTGTCCTAAGTAAAGCTTTTGATAACGGAATGGTCTGTGCTTCAGAACAAGCTATTATCGCTGACAAAGAAATTTATGAGGAGTTAAAAGAGGAAATTCTATCTTATCATGCCTATATCGTATCCGATAAAGAAAAAGCTCTCCTTGAACAATTTTGCTTTAATACAACAGCATTTAGCGAAACGGTTGATGATGCTAAATTAAATGCTTCCATCGTCGGTCGATCAGCGCATTGGATTGCTGAACAAGCCGGTTTTAAGGTGCCAGAGAAAACCAGCGTCTTAATTGCTGAAGTAACAGAAATTGGACCTAATGAACCACTCACACGCGAAAAATTGTCACCTGTTTTAGCGATGGCCAAAGCCGAGTCAACGGAAGACGGCATCCAAAAAGCCGTTCAAATGGTCAATTTTAATGGCTTAGGGCATTCGGCAGCCATTCATACCAGTGATGAAGATTTAGTTAAACGATATGCAAAAGCGGTTAAAGCCATTCGTGTTATTTGGAATTCTCCTTCAACCTTTGGAGGCATTGGTGATGTATATAATGCCTTTATTCCTTCCTTAACACTAGGATGTGGATCATACGGGGGTAATTCCGTTGGAGACAACGTTAGTGCGTTTAATCTATTAAATATTAAAAAAGTAGGGAGACGTCGGAATAACATGCAATGGTTTAAAATTCCACCAAAAATTTATTTTGAACGCAACTCAATTAAGTATTTAAAATCCATGCCACGTGTGAATCGTGCCATGATAGTCACGGACAAATCCATGATTCAACTCGGTTTTGTGAGTCGGGTCATTCGTCAACTGGAAGCTCGTAGTAACGAAGTTGTTTATCAAATCTTTGATGATGTAGAATCTGACCCAGATATAACAACCGTTCGTAAAGGCGCCGAAGATATGAAACAATTCCAACCAGATACAATTATTGCTCTTGGTGGGGGTTCAGTTATGGATGCCGCGAAAGTTATGTGGTTGTTTTATGAAAGACCGGAAGTTGACTTTAAAGACCTGGTCCAAAAATTCTTGGATATTCGTAAACGTGCGGTACGTTTTCCAGAGTTAGGTGAAAAAGCCAAATATGTCGGTATCCCAACCACTTCAGGAACTGGAGCAGAGGTCACACCTTTTGCAGTAATCTCTGATCGGTCAAAAAATATGAAATATCCTTTAGCCGATTACTCATTACTCCCAAGCGTCGCTATAATTGACCCAACCTTAGTTGAAACGGTACCTGCCTCAGTAGCAGCTGACACGGGTATGGACGTCTTAACTCACGCCTTAGAAGCCTATGTTTCCGTTATGGCCAGTGATTTTACTGACGGTCTTGCTTTACAAGCCATTCAAATGGTTTTTGAAAACCTTGAGGACTCTGTTTTACGCAACGATACACAAGCCCGTGAAAAGATGCATAATGCCTCTACATTAGCAGGTATGGCCTTTGGTAATGCCTTTCTTGGGATATGTCACTCCATCGCACATAAATTAGGTGGCTATTATCATACGATTCATGGTCGGACGAATGCGATTTTACTGCCATTAGTCATCGAATATAATGGTCAAAAACCAGCCAAACAAGCCAACTGGCCTAAATATAATTATTACCAAGCAGATGTTAAATATCAAAATGTAGCTAAACAACTTGGTTTACCAGCTGAAACACCAGAAGAAGGGGTTAAATCATTAGCCGATGCTGTTTATGATTTAGGATGCCGTGTAAGAATCGAAATGAATCTGAAAGCTCAAGGTATTGACCAAGAAGACCTTGAAAGTAAGGCAACTGAAATAGCTTACTTAGCTTATGAAGATCAATGTACACCTGTGAATCCAAGACTAGCCTTAGTCAGTGATATGGCTGATATTATTAAGAAAGCCTACCACGGCTACAAAGCATAAAACATTTTATAATAAATGTTACATATGTGAAAAATCGATTAAATAAGTGGTCACCCTTGTATCTTTTTTCTAAAATTGGTTATAATTAACTTTCAGAATATAGATAGAGAAGAGGTGACCCTTTACATGAAAAAATTCCTTGTTAGCCTCGTTAGCATCCTGGCAATTACCGGCCTAGCTACCGTTGCACTCAACAAAAAATTAAAGCATGTTACTTACCAATTCCAAGATCAAAACATCAAAACCCCAGTGCATATCGCTGTATTAACGGATTTGCATAATAATTTATACGGCCCTGAACAAGTCGAACTTATTGAAGAAATTAAAGCAACTAATCCGGACCTAATCCTGTTAGTCGGTGATATTTTTGAAGTAAATAATGGAACAGATAATGCTAAATATCTATTGGAATGGGTTGGAGCCAATTATCCTGCGTATTTTGTAACGGGTAATCATGAATACTATACAAAAGAAATCTTGCCTTTAAAGGAATTAGTAGAAAGCTATCATATTAAGGTACTAGATGGTGATGTTGCGGTTTTAAAAGTAGGGGAGACGTATTTACAAATCGGTGGGATGGACGATGGAAAACATAGTACAAATTATCCCAATCAAATGCGTCAATTAAATGAAAATTTTGATTCATCGATGGAAAGCTATAATATTTTATTGAGTCATCGTCCAGAAATATTTGAAGATTTTAATGACTTACCCCTGGATTTAATCCTCTCAGGACATACTCATGGTGGTCAATGGCGGATTCCTGGGTTAATAAATGGACTGTTTGCTCCCGATCAAGGTTTATTTCCTAAATATGCTGGCGGAGAATATGATTTAGGAAATCGAAATTTGGTCATCAGTCGTGGCTTAATTTACCAAAGTAAAATACCGAGAATTTTCAATCGTCCAGAATTGGTAACGATTGAATTAGTAAACGTTGAGAATGAATAACTGATAAGTACTTCAGCAAAACGATAATAAAAAATAAAGGGGTAGATAACAATAGTTATTCACCCCTTTTATTTTTTGCGTGTGGGAAGTAACAAACTGTCAATCAATAGAGGCTAATAAGCGATTCTGATAATTATGACAATTCGGCAATTGTTTTAGATGGCCTTTTGCTTTCCGCTTTCGTTGTTTTTGGTATTTTCTTCTTATTTTCAAGTAATAGTTCATCTAATTCCGTCTGTAAGATATTAGCCACATCGGATGCCTCAAAATGGACCATCAATCTAATAGCCTCATTGCATAAGTCTTCACCTTCCACAGTAGATCCTGTTTTGATTTTATAGATACCTTTTAAAAAGTTTAACCGATTTTTATCATAGAAAAAATGGGTTTCAAATAACGATTTATCTATATCCTTCAAAAGACGACTAACGGCGTTAAAACAATTTAGTTGGAGGAGTTTGTTTACAACATTCATCATCACTAACGCAAATGTGGAAGAATTGGTTCCTAGTGAATTATATTTTTCAGACCTACTGAATGCGATCCTAGAAAGGTCTTCAAGTTGTCCCTTTTTCAAAAAAAAGATACTATTTCCGAACAAACAAACTTCATAGTATTGCCATGATTCAACATTTTGTAAGTAATGTACTATTTCTAATGTTCTTTTGTGGTTAAATTTAATCTTATTAATATGATCAATCATTTGTTTGCAGAGAATAGTATTATGTATATGTCTAATATTTGGATTTCCTTGATATAGTTCACCCTCCTGTTCAATTAAATTATTAAGAGTAACAATGTTTTTACTTCGATATGCTTTTGCATATTTTTTTAAAAATATTTGTTGAGTATTTTCATTTAATTCTAAAGAAGAAACCCTTAATTCAGAATAAGTAATGTTTAATCTATCTAATAAGTCAAAAAAATTATCTAAACTTATATCACTTTTTTCTCGTTCAAATTGTGATAGAAATGAATCTGAAATAATTCCTTTAGAAGCCACCTCTAATGTCATACCTTTTGCTTCACGAATATTCCTTAATGCTGTTCCATAGCCTTTCATGTACATCTCTCCAGTCCTGAACTATTTTTAAGTATATTAAAGTTTTTAACTTTTTATTTTTTTTTATGTTAACTTACAAATATGGGGGTGGTTATGATAAAATATATTAAAGTTGTGTTGGTGTTGATTGGTTGTTTTGTTTTGCTAGGCAATGTAGAAGAGAAGGGCAACAATAAACTAGTAACTAAACCAGACTATTTTGATGTTATCGGTGAAAATGATAATTAATGACTTTGACAAACTAATTTTGATAGATTAGATTAAAGCGATTATACCATATAACTATAACCCCAACGACAATAGCGAAAGCTGATATAGATAATTATTATTTTAATATGATACATTTTAAGTTAAGGAGTCTCACTATGATTAAAATTAATGCTATTTCTAAAGCCTATAACAATCATTTGGTATTCAACCAGGTTAATTTAAGTCTCCCAGATCACGGGATAGTAGCACTGATTGGTCCTAATGGTGCTGGTAAAACAACACTGTTGAAATGTATTACAGGTATTGAAAAAGTATCAAGTGGCACGATAGAACTTGATAACCGAACGATTCATTCAACGAAAGATACCTTTCATCATGTTTCATACTTTTTAGGAAGTGAAACCTTGAGGTACGAACTGACAGGCAAAGATCATTTACTACTTCTAACAGATTCGCAACTTGAATTAGCTGATTATTATATTCATCAATTTAATTTAAAAAATATGCTGGATAAAAAAGTAAAAAGCTATTCAATGGGAATGAAGCAAATGTTACTCATCCTGTTAACACTTGCTCTTGATTCCAAAATTATCCTATTTGATGAATTAATTAATGGACTAGATCCAACGAATCGTCTTCTAGTCATGAATATTCTCACGCAGTTGAAAAATGAAAAACTCATTATCTTTTCTTCACACATTTTACATGATGTTAAGGAATTGTCTGATTCTGTTATTTTCATTATTAATCAAACGGTTTATTTTTATGATGATGTTTCGCTGCTAGATGTTAATGAATTATATGCTCAACATGTTAGTATGCCAGAGGTGAAGTAATGAAATTATTAAAATTTGAATCTCTAAAAGCAATTAATTCAGTTAAAAATCTATCCCTTATTCTAGTTCTTATTCTAGTGACAATAGGACATCTATTTTTTCTTCAAAATATATCTTCTAGTCATTGGAATAACAATTTAAATTTGATTAATGATAATATACAAATATTGAATCAATCGTTAGCTCAGGTGGAGAATGATTATCAAAATACAACGAGCGAAGAAAATAAAGCAAAACTATCTGAAGTAATGAACAACTTTGATGAACAAATCCAACGTTTAGAAATACAGCAAGAAGCTTTTAAATCAAATGACTATAAAACATATTGGACACTTGCTACTGAAGGTCAAAAAGCTCATTTAGAGAGTGATGGCAATATTAACCAAGAATTTGTTGATCGAATTGCGATTGTAGATTATTTAAATGATAAAAATCTTCCCTTTGAACGCAATTTAGATTTACCTGTAACTGGTTGGGGTGTTTTAGGTCAAATTATGCGGCAGTTTTCTGGAACTATTTTCATGTTATTGTTTATCATCTTATTAAGTGACATTATGTCTAACGAATTTAAAAACAATAGTTTTTCATTATTTCATTTTACTGTTCAAGATAAAAGCAAAATTATTGTGTCAAAAACTTTTAGTAATACATTTATCCTATGGATGATTATCTTGCTAATATTATTTGGTGTTTTCCTTGCTTTTGGAATCATCAATGGATTTGGAACACCACTTTATCCCATTGCAATCAAAGGAGCGACTGAAACAATTGTTGCTCCTATATGGCAAATCCTTATTTTATTTGTAGTCTATTTTTTAATCGTTTTAATTACGCTTGCATCATTAGCTATTTTAATTGGGTGGCTAACCAAGAATGATTTGTTAACGACGGGTTTGTTAGTTTTAGGTTACTATGGCTACAACTTAATCATTGAATTACCATTTATGGCACAAGTGAAATGGTTTATTCCTTTAACTTATCTCAATAGTTATGAAGTATTAACGCAATCACCTTTTAGCTCACTCGGAAAATCTTTCTTAATTGGGTTAGGTATTCTATTACTGACTAATGTAGTGCTATATCTCATCAATCGAAATTTAATTAAACGTGGTTCATGACAGAAGGGAATACTGTTAAACATAAAATAAGCAATGTTCCGGAACAGTAATGAAAATGAGTTCTGGCATATTGCTTATTTTATAGTTCAATTGAATTAATCGTTATAAATTATTTCTCGTTTCCCTACATTAATAACTAGAATAAGAGCACGATTGCCTTGAATAGTATAAATCACTCGATATTTTCCACTCGATATCTCCAAAAACCACTTTTATCAGAAGTTAAAGCTTTACCTGTCCAATGCGGATTATCTGATCCTTCAATATTTTTGTTCAACCAAAGTAATAATTGTCTACGAATGGATGTATCCAGTCTCATGAATTCTTTATAGGCTGGTTTATCAAATTCTACGTGATAATTCATAGACCTTCAGCCTTCAACATATCTTGAAGGGATACAGTTTCAACAGTCAGATTCTTTAATGCTTCTGTTCCAGCTTGTAAATCAAAATAATCTTCAATTTTCTCAGTTAGTGCTTGTTTCATTAGAGTCGATAATGGTTGCCCAGTTAATTCTGCATAGCTATTGAAAAGAGCTTCTTCTTGTTCATTTAATCTTATTGTTGTAACTCCCATTATTTTATAACTCCTTGATATATAGATTGTATTTCGGTTGGCAAGAAAGTAAGCTTCACTAACTATATTAATTTTATGTATCTTCTAATTCGGTACCAATGATTGATTTGATTTTTCTAAATAAAAATCAACGATGGGTTTGATATCCACAACATATTGGTTAATACCTTGATAATCACCATTTTCGTCATACATCCCTCGGTAATAATGAACCACAAACTCATCATCACTATTGGTTGGCATGGCAACAGGAATAACTTCTTCAGCGCCGGTTCTTAACTGATGAACCACCCAGGCTACATAATTATGAACCATATCCGGATGAGAACCCGCTAAAGGATCACCAACTTCTTCAATTGTTCTTGGAACAAACATATCTTCAGGATTCTTTGTATTATTATAGTATAAAAATTGATTGTTGCTATCAACGTAGGTTGATTCAAATGGCATGGTTTTTAAGAAGTTATTTATTTGATTGACGGTTAGAACACCACTATCTAACTGAACGTAAGTATCTCCACTCACGGCTTGCGTCATTTCTACTGCTTTTGCCATCCATTCTGAATCTTTAGGGTCGATATCTAAGGTCGTATTAATTTTTCCTGAAGCAGATAAATCTTCTAGTGCCGCAGCTTCTTCTGGGCTTGTATCACCAAAATCGCCATACATTTCTGTATCTGATGGTCTCTCGGATGCACCGCTCGTCACGTCTTGTGATGAAGCTATCGAACGCAACACCATCGGAAGTTTATCCATTCCATATCCAATCCCAATATATAAAGCAATTCCCAATACCGCACCCAGTAATACATACTTGAACTTTTTCATAACTTCTCCTTTTTGTGTTTTATTTCACTTGAAAATTTAGTATATCATATAAATATTATTAATTGAACCTTCGCTAGAAACTCTAAAAATATTTCTATTTGCTTATTGTTTATTAATAGACTAGACTTAGAATAGTGAGTATTATGGAAAGGATGGAAGAAATTGCAGGATTTGTATCAAGCTTTGAGATTATTTAAAGAAGATGATTATCGAACCAATCATGACTTATATGAATCTTTAAGTGAGTCGCAAACACCACATTCATTATTCATTTCTTGTTCGGATTCACGGGTGAGTCCGGAACGTTTATTGCGGGCGTATCCAGGAGAAATATTTCAAATACGTAATATTGCTAATATTGTGCCACATTCGAGTCAAAGTAATGATAATACAGCAACCACATCAGCAATAGAATATGCTTTAGAAGTCTTAGCTGTTGAAAACATTATTGTATGTGGACATTCAAATTGTGGTGGATGCGCCGCTGCAATAAATCCCTCGTTTGATGCGGGTAAATTACCTTTTACTGGCGCATGGATTTCTCAACTGCATGAACTAAGTGATTACGTTAATGAAATTCACGCTGAAGCGTCGATAGAGTTTAAATCGCGTAAACTAGAAAAATTAAATGTTATCAAGCAAATAGATAACTTGATGTCATATGTCAATATCCGCAAAAAAGTAGAAGAGGGTGTTTTGAAGATAAATGGCTGGCATTACAATATTGGATTAGGAGAAATTTCCATTTATAATGAATTAATCCAAGATTTTATGGTTATCTGATTTTTGATAACAGCTTGTTTTCCTTTGTGATTGCAAAAAAAGAAGAACTCCTGCAAATAGCAAGAGTTCTTCTTTTTTATTCGGGTAAAAATGATTTTATTAGGTAGATTACATCATGCCATTGATCAAATTTGTAGCCGATGCGTGGCAAGTAACCAACTTGTTTATATTGGTTTTTTTCAAAAAAGTTAAGGCTAGCTTTATTGGATGCAGTAATAATAGCAACCAAATTTCGGCGTCCTTGAATGGTCAGTTGGTATTCTAACACATCATACAGTTGTTGCCCAATACCTCTAGCTTTAGAGTCTTGTGCTACATAAATGCTGACCTCACAGCTTGGTTCATAGGCAGCTCTAGATGAGTAAGGTGTTGCATAAGCAAATCCGACAGCTTTTTGCTTCTCATCAAATGCGATAATGTAGGGGTATTTATTTGAATAGGTTTGAATACGGTGAGTCATTTCGGCTGCGTCGGGAGCTTCATATTCAAAACTGATAGCAGTTTCTTCTACATAGGGTTGATAGATTTTTTGAATGGCTGCTGCATCAAGCGTTGTTGCTGTTCGAATGGTTAACTTAGTCATAGGACACCTCCTAAAATGTTGATTTAGGTATATTTTAAACCACGGATTAGGTGTTTGTAAAGATAGAGTAAAATATTTTTCAAGCATATACAAATATGTTACGCTTAATTTAGTTATGTTACTAAGCTCAAGAAAGGTGGATTATTGATGAAAAATAAATCGAAACGAGTCAAGAGCATGGTTGTTTTATCCTTCTTAGGTAGCCAAATGATTGTTACGCTTGTTCAAGCGCAAGAGGGCGTTGAAACAAAACCTCCTGTAACTGAATATGAACCGCGTTTCCCTGAACAAACACGCGCCCAAGCTGTTGAAACTGAAGCAGAATATGATGTGAATGTTATTACGGAAGCGTTAAATTCCCCCTGGGGTATGGATGAATTACCGGATGGTCGATTACTGATTACACAAAAAAATGATGGGAATATGCTTATTTATTCGTTCGAAACAGGTGAGCTTGGACAACCCATTGTTGGTTTTCCTGAAGTAAATAACGGTGGTCAAGGTGGAATGCTTGATGTAGCGATAGCGCCAGACTTTAAAGAAAGTCGTTTAATTTATTTCACTTTCTCTGAAAATGTTGAAGATGGTACGGTAACAGCTGTTGGTCGTGGTCTTTTAAGTGAGGATGAAACACAAGTTGAAAATACAGAGGTAATTTTTAGAGCGGAACCTGCTTATAATGGAAATTTACATTATGGGAGCCGTCTTGTCTTTGATAATGAGGGTAACTTATACGTAAGTTTTGGTGAACGCTCCGATGCTGGCATTCGAGAAGAAGCACAAAATGTTGAAGCATACTTAGGAACGGTCATTCATATTACAGCTGATGGCCAAGCGGTGGAAGCTAGTCCCTATATCAATGATGCGCATGCTTTAGCAGAGATATTTACTTATGGTCATCGAAATGTACAAGGGATGGATATGCATCCGGAGACTGGAGAGGTTTGGATCAGTGAAATGGGGCCGCAGGGCGGCGATGAGGTGAATCGTTTGGAAGCTGGTTCTAATTATGGTTGGCCAAGAGTGAGTTATGGGATTGAATATTCAGGTGCACCGATAAATGAAGGGGAGACGAGTGGGGACAGCTTTACTGAACCGATTTACTACTGGGATCCGTCAATTGCTCCCAGTGGAATGGCTTTTTATGATAGTGATGTGATAGCTGAATGGGGAAATAATTTGTTTATTGGTGCTTTAGCTGGTAGTCATATAGCGCGGTTAGTGATTGAAGATAATTGGGTTGTTGGTGAAGAGCGTTTGTTAGCCAATGAAGAGCAACGTTTTAGAGATATTCATGTCGGGACGGATGGTGCAATTTATGCGATTACAGACCAAGGTCGATTATATCAGATTCAGAGTGCAGAGTAAGTAAAAATACTGGGCATAGAATGACTGATATATTAAAATATTTATCATTAAATATTTTGTTCACAAACGATTAACTTATTTTACAATTATATAGGAAAGATTGTCTATTATAAGTTAAACAATCGTTTTATAGAAAGAGATGAGTAATGTGAACATATTTAGAAAACTGAACTTAGTGAAGATATTTATTTTGATTAGTTTGTTGTTTCCAACGGTCAGTTCAGTTATGGCACAAGATCAAGTGATTGATAGTGCGGGTTTTTCAGTAACAACACAATTGCCTGAAAAGTCACCTGTTGTTTCTGAAGGGGAATTATACACAGTAATTAATGATAATATTCCTTATTTTACAGATAAGGATTTAACGGATAGTGATCCTTGGATTGAATTTAGTCTTTTAGATGAATATAGACGTGTTGGTGCTGCCAATGCAGTATTAACCAGTGATTTAATGCCGACACAGGTCCGAGAAAATGTGTCAAATATTCAACCAAGTGGTTGGCAGCAAGTCAAATACAACAACCAATACCTTTATAATAGAAGTCATTTAATTGGTTTTCAGTTGATTGGTGATGGGAATCCCGAGTTGAATTTGATGACAGGTACACGGGAGTTTAATGCAGACGGCATGATTCCCTTTGAAAACTTTGTTGCAATGACCATTGAATCAGGTTTAACGGTGAGATATCGTGTGACTCCATTTTATGAAGCTGGGAATGTCTTAGCTAGCGGCGTTTTCATGGAAGGGTTTTCATTAGAGGATAATGGAGAAAGCCTGGAATTTAATATTTATATACCCAATCGGCAATCTGGAATTGCCATTGATTATGGGACTGGCTTAAGTATTGAAGGATCAGAAATTACTCAAACAGTAACTGGAAATTCGGCATATAAACCGACAGAAACAACTCTGTATTATTCATATAATCGTGATGGTAGTTTAAATGCAGATGAACCAACAGCCACTCAATCATTAGTATCTGAACCTCAAACAGTTGAAGAACCACCAGTAGCAGCTACATATATTGTAAATACCAACACGGGTAAATTCCATTATGCCGATTGTTCAAGTGTCAATGATATGGCTGAACATAATAAAATGCCAATGAACGATTATGATCAAATTATTAGCATGGGATATGTGCCGTGTAAAAGATGTAATCCGAGATAAATAATCCATTTAAAAAATATCACCGTTTTAAAGTTCATTTCGTGGATTAGTATCCACAAAGTCATTTGAAATGAGCTTAGAAACAGTGATATTTATTTGGTAGTTTTTTAGTTTGAGTTCTTTTTAATATAAAAATAATATAATATATATTATGTAAACCCAAATATACAAGAATAAATATTCATAAATTAAGATAATGACTTGTCATTGTCTTAATCCGCTCTCTTCTCTCATTTAAGATCGAAGGTCTTTGCGTATCCATTATCGCTCCTCTAAATGATTTTGATTAACTCATTCAGTATTTTCGCAGTAACATAGCTGATTTCGGCTTATTAGGCGCATTATCTTTCACAGCATAGCAGATAGAATTCTTCAATTTTTAAACCAACATCGACATTTCCAAATCCTAATTCATTCCATTTTAATCATTTCAGGTGTAACTCCAATCATTTACAACAACTTCCGGTGTTAATTTACTGTACAATTGTAACCTCTAATTTTTGGTCCTTATTATAACATCTAAACAATGATAACCCCGCTTATAATTCAATCTGATGCTTGCATTTCTCTTTTACAATTGGATCATGAGAGACTAAAATTATTATTCGATTTGAATACCTTTCCAAAATGAAATCACTTATAAAATCTGAGTAAGATTGATCCAAATTTGAGGTAATTTCATCCCCTAATATAATTGCCTTATCTTGAAAAAGTGCTCGTAAAATTGCTAATTTTTGTTGTTGGCCACCTGAAAGTTTATTCACTTTCTTTTTTAAAGAAAAATCAATTTGTAATTGAGAGATTAATCTCTCTAATTCTGATTTATTAATTTCAAGTTTATTAAGCTCGAAAGGTAAACAAACATTTTTGTAGCCAGATAAATATGATACTAATTTAAAATCTTGAAAAATAGGTGCAGACTCTTCCTTTATATTACCATTAAATGCAATTTGAACTTTGTGATTCTGTTTAAGTCCCATTAAATATTTCAAGATTGTCGTTTTCCCTGAACCGCTTTTTCCTGTGATAACTGTAGGTTCTCCTAATCTAAATGTATGTGAAAAATTCAAATATTGTTCATCATTAAGCGAAAGATTATTTATTTCGATTGAAATTGTTTCATTCATTGAACTCACTCCCCTCTCGACCCCAGATATTGGATATATTTTTAAATAGATAGGTTAATGAATAAGACAAAAAGATGAGATTTGTGGTTAATGATAAAATAAAAGATAAGTTATTGAATCTTAAATCAAATAAATAGTAGTTTAGCATGACTGAGAATCCTGAACTAAAAAAATATAGTGTGTAAATCAATAAAACCCACATCTTTTGAATGCTATCATAAGATTTTAGCAAGTGAAAACCCACATAAGAAAATTCAGAATTTTTAACTTTCCTTAACAGTAAATTTTGAGATAGAATCAATCCCAAGATAGTTAAGATGATAGTTAAAAAATAAATGTATGAAATAGTTCTAGTGGATGAAATATGTGAATTATATTTAGGATTTAAAAAAATATTGATGTTTAAAAAGTCACCAAACTTGTTCAATTCACTTTTAAGGTGAGTTACTTCATCTAGTGAGGGATTAATTAAGTATAGGTGATTCAAAAATTCATTAAAAGCTTCATCAATTCCATACGCATCCATTAAAAGCAGGTTTAATTCATCTTTATTGATAAAATAGTATATATTATTATATTCGGTCGAATATAAATTTATATATTCTCTATCTTTAAAAGGCATGAATGAATATTCATTATCATTTAATAATGTGATATTGTTAGTTAGTATCCCAAAATCACTATCTGCTAAGTATATTGAACTATACTCATAAGTATTTGTATATATTAGCTGCTGATCAAAAAATTCAGATTCAATTTCTCGAGGTGGTAAAGACATTGAGGAAATATAATTATAATCAGCCAGAATATCAAGTATCTCATTGATTATATCTTTTGAGAAAGGTTCTGAATTGACTGAACTCAAATAATAAGAATTTGAAGTAATTTGTAAATCAGTGAAATCACTGACATGTTCAAAAAAAAGAGTGCCATATAATACATTAGAAGACAACAAGAAAAATAAAAAAATGAAAAGCATGATAAAATACCGCGAGTTTTCTTTTATAATTCCAGTAAATATTCTAAACAAGTAACTTCACCCTCTTCCAAAAATACATTAAAATGATTATTTCGCGCTATCAGAGCACTCAATTCGCATTTGGAGTCCACCTGTGGATAAGTCAAATAATCGTAAAACGAAAATTGAATACGCACTTTAGGACAACTGATTCATGGTTTGAGTCCACTTAAGTTCCTGCTTTATGTATAGTTAAATTGGAAGTTTTATTACTTCCAAAATACATAAGGGAGGATATTTTTATGTCCAGAAAAATACCTGTAAAGGTAATCATGCTGTATCGAGATCAAGGTTTATCTCGAAATATGATTGCTAAGTCACAAAATATCAGTCGCAATTCAGTCAGTCAAGTGTTTCAAAGGGCTAGTCAACTAAATGTGTCTTTTCAAGACATCGAATCAATGTCTGAGAATCAAGTCTATCGTCTTTTTTTCCCAGATCGTTATCAATCGGAAGTAATGTATGCGCATCCAAATTACGAAGTGATTCATAAAGAATTACAGAAAGTTGGTGTCACTTTAAAACTTTTATGGCAAGAGTATACCGATAATTGTCGAAAATCGAACGAAATAGCTGTTGGCTATACAAAATTTTGTGAAGATTATCAAAAATATATCGATCAATATCGATTAACGAATCACTTAGTACATAAACCAGGTGTTAGTGTACAAGTTGATTGGAGCGGCTCTCATTTGAAGCTAATAGATAGTAATACAGGGGAAATTACACCTGTATATCTGTTTGTTGGTACGTTACCTTACAGTCAAATGACCTATGTTGAGCCTACTTTAGACACGAAAAGTGATACTTGGTTAAAGTGTCATGTAAATATGTTTAGTTTTTTAGGTGGTAGTCCAATAAAGCTCGTTTGTGACAACTTAAAAACGGGCGTGATTACACATCCAAAAGAAGGTGATATTGTTCTGAATCATCAATATGAAATGCTTGCCAATCACTATGTCATGGCCATTATGCCGACAAAAATTAGGAAGCCAAAACAAAAAGCAGCTGTGGAAGGGGCGGTTGGTAAAATAGCGACAGCTATTATCGCTACCTTACGCCACCAAGTTTTCCACTCGTTTCCAGAATTAAAAATAGCCGTAAGAGAAAAGTTAGATGACTATAACGCTAAACCATTTCAAACAAGGGAGGGTAGTAGAAAGCTCATTTTTGATAATAATGAAAAAGATAAATTAAGATCTCTACCAGTCGTTCCATTCGAAATTGCTGAATGGGTCTATGGACGTAAAGTAAGATATGATTGTCATATTGTTTTTCAAAAGAACTACTATTCTTGCCCCTACCAATATATAAGAAAAAGTGTTGATTTAAAGGTAACAGATCAAATGGTTGAAATTTATTATCAACAAGAACGCATTGCTAGTCATCTTCGTTTTCCAATGTATAGAGAGTATGCTTATTCAACCCAAGTTGAACATACACCTGATTATTTTAATCAGCCGGAGTGGAATGACCAAAGAATTCTACGCTGGGCTCATAGTATTGGTCCTTGCACCTATAAAGTGATTCAACGAATCTTTGAAAGTGTACAAATTAAAGAACAAGGCTATCAATCCTGTTTATCCGTTTTAAACTTGACGAAGAAATACTCAAAAGAACATCTTGAGATTGCTTGTCAAATTGCTTTAGACAAAATTCATTCTCCGAGATATCGCCAACTGAATTCAATTTTATCAAGTAAAGTGAATAAAGGTTTCTTTGAACAACAAACGAATCAACAACCGTCAAATATAGGGTACCTAAGAGGTCCAGAATATTATGGAGGGAACCAAAATGATTAATGCTGAAACAATACGTAAACTAAGACAATTAGATTTAGATGGATTTGTAGATGCCTTAGAAATGCAGGAAATGAACATAAGCGCGCTTCAACTCACATTTGATGAAAGAATACAGTTAGCGACAGATTCGCTTTATCAAGAGAAATATAACCATCGCGTTCAAGGTTTGATTAATCGGGCGAAACTTCGCTTTTCTGATGCTGATTTAGCTACTATCTATTATGAAAAACGGGACATTAATCGCGAAATTTTACAAGAATTAGGTCGTTGTAATTTTATCCATCAACAATTAGATGTAATTATGCAAGGATTTACGGGTTCAGGTAAAACATTTCTTGGGTGTGCTTTAGGTAAAGAAGCCTGTAAAAAAGAAATCCGAACACGGTACATTCGATTACCAGATTTATTAATCGAGCGGGACGAGGCGACTTTGAAAGACAAAGGAATAACAAATTTATTGAGAAAATATTCGAACTATGGACTACTAATCTTAGATGAATGGCTTCTCGATGACCTTGTAGAAGATGATCTGAAATTCATTTTCGAACTTGTCGAACGTCGCCACGACACTCACTCTACTATCTATTGTACACAATTTCGTAGAGGAGATTGGCATCAAAGATTAGGCGGGAGTGTTCATGCCGATGCTATAATGGACCGAATTGTTCATAGAGCGATTTGGTTTGAAACAGGTACAATGAATATGCGAGAGAAATTAGGTCAAAATAAAGAAGTTGAAAAATAAAACAATCGCCACGCTTTATGCGTGGCTTTTTAAGTGGACTCCAAATGCGAATAGGCTGCTCTCAAATGGCTATCGATTGCTCCGAACTAGCGTATAGGTGGGTCTGAAGCCGCGGAATAATCATTAAAATTCCTTTAGACCATAATCGAAACCAAATTCCAGTATAAAATGTGAAAATAATGGCATAGACTATATTAGTAAAAAAACAAATTATTAGGAACATCACTATAAGAATTATATTTGGAAGATGAGTGTCTAAGTTAATTAGATTCTTATAACATGCACTAAAATTGCTAAATATAATATATTGACTAAGACATTCTCTAATCGACATCACATAAAAAATCAAAGGGAAGAATATAAAAATTTGAACTAAAGAACCAAAGGTGATAAGTAATTGACTAATTATTGGACGATTTTTAACATATGGTACTTTAAACTTAACATCCATCTTATTGAGCTCACTACTGTCTGTCTTTATAGAGAACTGGCTATGAATTATATCTCTTGTATTATTTGTTGGGTTTATTAAAAATAATGAATAGGTTTTCGAAAAATCTAATTTTCCAATGGGGAGTATTATTTCGATATTCGGAATTCCTAAGAAGTAATCTTTAAGAAAAAATCCAACAGCTTCATATCGTTCGTTCTGAATATCAATATCTTCAAAATCTTTTTCATTAATATATGGATCTACTCCCCGCAAAAGGACATTCTGGTTCGATTTAACCTCTTGTTTACTAAAACTTCTGCCAATTATCATTGACTTTTGTACTAAAACATCAGCATCATATAGATATGCCGTTTTTTCTGAAGAATTGAGAATAACTAATGTTCCAGAGGTCATTTCTTCAACTATGTTGTCTACTTGATGTTGGTTAATCTTTTCTTCTTTGGTTATAATATAAGCGTTATCAATGAATAAATTTAACTCAACTAGATTCATTTCAAACATTATACATGCTATAAATACATTGGTAAGCGTATACAATATAAATATAATAAAGGGAGTTTTAGTTTTCATACACATACCTCTTATTTTTCTAAAATTTCATATCCAGCTACTTCAAATGTATTTTCGATACTCCACTCAAAATCATGACTTCTACTTATTGGCCAAGCATTAGCTGGCGCTACGTTAAAGTTATAATAGAATTGAGTTGGCGGAGCGCTAAGATCCCATGTGTCCCAAACAGTAGTACTATTGGAATGTATTCTTCTCTATTTTATAAACTCCCTTTAATATATATACAAGCCATAATATGATGATTGACTATTTACTTATAGTAAGTTTTCAGCAATCAATTAATTGTTAGACAAATTCTATTTAAACATATTAGTAAACAATCAATATCATGTAATAATTATAATATAATCGGAAATTTATTTAGATTGATGTTAAATATACTTTAACTCAAATAAGATTCCATCTTTTGTTTATGTACTATAGCATTTGTATTATCTCCCATTTTATACATAAAATGGATTGCTTCCTCCATCTTAGTTAAGCCTTCGCTTTTTTTACCAGTTTTCAACAAATATACTCCATATAAGTAATTAATTTTATTAACTTCATAGTATAAATCAGTTTCTTCAAGATTTTTTTTTATTATTTGAATAACATCAAAAGCATTTGGAAAATCGTTTTTATCCAATAAATTAATAACAATATTAAATCCAATGCGACTAATAATTTGAATATATTGTTTTTTATCTGTAACCTTTGCAATGTTTTTGCCAGCAATATGATAAAGTTGAATTATTTTTTCAGCAGAAAGAAAAATCACACAATTTCCAAATAAATTACATTCATAAATACCCCATTGATCGACACTATACAAATACTGGTATAATTTCTTAATTTGTTGCTCATTAATAGGTGATTTTAAGCAATAGTTCTTATATTGTTCAAGCAATATAATATTATGCCTGTGTCGCATATTTTTATTTTTTGAGTAATATCTTTTTTCTTTTTCTATAGTTAATTCAAACAAGAATATATCTTCTGATTTAAGAATAGTGAACAAATTTTCATTAAAATCACTTTGCGAATCAACTTCCGGATTTATTAATAATTGATACAACTCGGATTCACTTATATTTAATCTCTCTATTATTCTTGAAAATTTTTTCACAGTTATATCAGATTTATTATTTTCGACACTTGATAAAAAGGGAACTGAAGCGATACCGTTAACTGTTTCTTGAAGAGTTAAATTTCGTGATTTTCTAATTTGTCTTAATTTATGGCCTATCATAAATAAAAAATCTCCTTTAATGTATATTTAAATATTAATCATGAGCTTTGTTAATTTAGTTATGATTAACTAAGTTGACAATATGAATGCAGAAAAGGTGAGTAACAATGAAAAACATTAACAAATTACTTAAAGTTGTTTGTATAGTTTTTATATTTATATTTCAAAAAAATATTGAATTCGACAATTGCTTACAAGTATCATTTAGAAAAGCGCTATCACCTAATGAAATAATAGAAATAATAAATATCAAATAACTAATAAATTAGACCCCTGAATGTCAGCTTAAATTTACTTAATATTTAAGGAGTTAGAATAATGAATAAAAAACACAAAAGCATAAAAATGATTTTTTTGTGATTAGCAGCATAATACTATTATCAATATTATCGATAACTACAGTATCAGCTAAAATTGTTCCTTATTTTTTTATTTCTCATGAAAATAAATTTACTGGTGCATTTACACAAATTGCTGAGTACACTAGGGAAGTTCCAGATAATTACTACGTAAGTTATACAACATACAATTCTTATAGTGGAGGTTGGAATTATTGGGTTCATGAAACATACCTACATTATACGTTAAATGGTAAATAAATATCAGGATTAACATTCATTATGACCGATTGATGTGTTACTATTATTATAGATAACGTACATTAGCCAAACATAAGATATCAAATATCTATTGCATAGATTATTGTCAACTGAATTTTTTATTACTCCTCGTATAATAATGATTGATATTAGTATTAATCAATTTCCCTGATCATATCTTGAGTAAGCTCAATATTACCTAAGTTTTTTTTACCTCATTGCCATTTATACTTACCTACATAAAATAATTAATTTTGGAGAGCAGTATGCTAATAATTAATACCTTAGATTTAAAAACCGATTTCCCCCTAGTTAACAATATAAGCTTTTCACTTGAACCAAGATCAATTGTTGGATTGGTTGGGCCTAATGGTAGTGGAAAATCAACCTTAATGAGAACAATCGCAGGATTAAGGAACGAAAAAAATGGATTTGCTCAGCTTAAACAAAAAAATCATGATTTAACTCCCATTGAAACTAAAAGCAAGATTTTTTATTTTGAGTCTACTAATTGGTTTAATAGCGCATTATCGGGAATGGATTATTTATACTTAATCAATGAAATCTGGCATACTGATAGATATTTAATTGATGAAATAATCAATCACTGGCAACTAAATTCTTTCATACACAAACCGATAAGTAAATATTCTTTAGGCATGAAACAAAAAACATTGCTATCACTTTACCATGTCTCAAATGCTGATTACTTTTTATTCGATGAGCCTACCCTTGCCCTTGATAAAGATAGTGCTGAAAAATTCAAAATCTATCTAATAAGGCAAAAAGAAAAAGGTAAATGCATTTTTTTCTCCGCTCATGAAAATGAAGATTTCTTCAAAATATGCGATAAGATCTATGCAATATATGAACAAAATCTTATACAACTTTCCATGGGAGGTTCTAAATGAGTTATGTAAAATATGTATTTAAACTTAGTTTTAAAAATAAACTAAATTTTATTCCAATACTATTACCTATCATTATAATATTATTTTTTGCTATTATGAATTCAAACGCCAGTGAAAATACCAGTTATATAAATTCCATTAACCAAGAAGTTCAAATTATGAGTAACTTATACTCTGATTATCAGAATTTATTAGAGAATGAAACGCTCTCAGAAGAAGACTTTGAAGGCATATCAATAGCAGCTGATAACTTAAGGGATAATTTAAATTTAAGTAACCAATCCATTGAATACGCAAAAAATGGTAATTGGACAGAATCATTGACTTTACAACTTCAATTACTTCAAGATAATGTATTATCGAATATTGAGAATGGTAGTTCCGTTTATGATGAATCGTATGTTAGGAGTATGTATAATCGAAAAGCTACCTATGAAATCTTAGCCGAGAATAATATTGAACCAGAATTTTCTGGAATTGAAATCAAAGGATTCACTTTTACTTTTCGAATGATGGATATTCTATTTCCAGCAATTTTAACAACATGTTTAATAGCATTATTGAGTAATATTTTTGGTGGAAATTTAGTTGATCGAATGGACATCGAAGACATGTTCCCAGTTAATCAAGTAAAATGGCAAATCTCAAAGATATTATTATGCTTTTTTATCTGTTTTATTTTATGTATGATTTGGTATGGAGTTTCTTTACTAGTGTCTACTTTACTAAATGGACCTGGTTCATTAAATTATCCAATAAATATCTTTTCTGATTCTTATATAGATACCTTACCTTTAAGTTTAGTTATTAGCAAGACTATTATATTACAAATTTTATCCATCTTATTTTTAGTAAGCACGGTTTACTTAATTTCAATATTGGTTAAAAATCAACTATCTACCTTGTTTATTTCAACGGTTTTACTTGTAGGTCCGATTTTACTAACTGGCAATATAGCTCCTTTAAGTCATATACTGCATTTATTACCTACCACTTATTTCAATGCCACTCGAGTCATTACCAACCAATTAGCTTTTGAAAATAATAATGTAAATATCTCATTTTATACTGGGATTTATGTATTATTATTATCCTCAATTATTATGTTACTTGCCATTCTGATTCTAAAGAAATACCATGAGACAAATCAATTGTTTCATAAAGCAAACTAATTCAACCAAGGAATGATCCGATGGTAAAAAAGAAGACTGAACACACTTTTCACTAAAAAGTGTGTTCAGTCTTCTTTACTACCTATAGTTATAAATTTCCATTCCACTAAGATAAGTGTAAGTAGTACGCTTTAAGTAACAATATTTTTCTCATATTCCCATATCGGCTCTTCTACTCCATGCTTAATTTGATCGAAATAATCATCATAAGCATACTTTACGTACTTAAACAACCTTAGTACTGCTATCACATTGATTAAAATAATGATACCTACAAACAAATCGACAGCAGCCCAAATCACATCTAATTGAACCGCACTACCAACAATCAATAGGATAGCCAAAATAATGCGATAGATATTGATTGGAATGCGATCGTTTTCTTGAAAAATATTCGTTAAACTTGCTTCAGCGTAATGGATATCGGCAATCAATGCCGTAAAACCAAATGATAAGATCATAATAAATACCACCCAACTACCAAAAGGTCCAATAGCAATCTTAAAAGCAGCTTGAAGTAAAAGTATGCCATCTAAGCCTGTTTCAAGAACACCGGTCATAAGTATCGCTAAAGCAGTTAAGGTACATACAATAATCGTAGTGATGAATGTTCCCATCATGCCTAACAATCCTTGTTGTATAGGATGCTTTACATCAGCTGAAGCATGCATAATGGCTACCACTCCATTACCAGCATCATTGGAAAACATCCCCCGAGCTACACCATTTCTAAAAGCTTGCACAATTGTCCATCCTGCAGCACCACCAATAGCAGATCTAAAATTAAAAGCACTTGAAATTATCATTTGAAAGATTGCAGGAATGTGTTGAAAATTTGTTACAAGAATAAAAGCAACAATCAAAAAATACAAAATAACCATAACAGGAACAATCAATGATGCAACTTCGGTTAATCGCTTCATACCACCCACAATAACAAAAAAAGCCAAAATGGTAACAATAATTCCTGGTACTATAGGATGGATATCTACAACACCTGTAAAAGCATTTGCGATTGAATGAGTCTGTAAAGATGCTATGGCTAATCCAATTCCCAGCACATAAAGAATAGAAATAATTACTGCTAGCGGCCGATTACCAAGACCTTTTTGAATATAGTAAGCTGGTCCCCCTGTTAATTCACCATGGGGATCTTTTTCTCGAAACAATTGTCCTAGAACTATTTCTGAAAAAGAGATGGTCATACCAAATAAAGCCGTCATCCACATCCAAAAGATGGCACCTGGTCCACCAGTAACTAAGGCACTAGCTACACCGACTAAACTCCCTGTTCCTAATTGACCACCTAAAGCTGCCATCAGCGTTCCGAAAGCTGAAACACCCTCTTCTTCATTTGGTGCCATACTTTTTCTCATCACGTTGACAGCCTGACCGAAATGTTTTATCTGTGGAAATCCTAATTTAATCGAACAAATCAGTCCGATACCTAATAGCAAATACCCAATAACATTTGACCATAACCAATCGACAATGGCATAGATCCCCTCCATTGCACACCTCCAAATCACAAATAACAATAAAACTATCATAGCCATTTAGAAACCAATTTACAATAGTATAGTGAAATGCATATATATAAACAAAATAGCAATTATTTAGCGAAAAAAACATAGGGATTTTTTATCTATAGTGTTAAGGACGAGCCGAGATGCTATAGCACTATGCTCCTGGCGGTTTCACTATAATTATAAATTCCCCATGTTCTTAGTGCTAGTATTTATTTTTCTACACGAAATCCACTGACTCAACCACTTTTGCTTGATTTCCTAACAGTTCAACTAACGTCCGATCGTGTGTAATAATCAGTATCATCATCCCTTGAGCTTTTAGTTGCAAAATTAATTCTGCCACTTTAGAAACCGTTTTATCGTCCAAAGCAGACGTGGGTTCATCAAAACATAGTAAACTAGGATTCATCATCATTGCTCGCGCAATGGCTACCCGTTGTTTTTGCCCTCCCGATAATTGATAAGGCTTAACATCTTCTTTACCTTCAATCCCCATTTGATTTAACAATGATTTAGCTTTTTCAAGCAAGTTGTCTCGGCTGTCATATTTATTTGAAAGAGGAGCTAATAAAAGATTTTCTAGTACAGTTAAGTTTGGAAAAAGTTGATAATCTTGGAAAACTAAGCCAATCTTTTGTTGGTATTCTTTAATCGTGGCTGCAGATTGATATTGGCCATCTTTAACCAAAAACGTCCCATCTAATTCAATCGAACCTTCGTCAACAGTTTCCAAATTATTGATCATTCTTAAAAGTGTCGTCTTCCCACTCCCTGACTCACCTAATACAATCGTAATTTCATCACTCGTTACGGAAAAATCATACTGATTGATTATTTGATTTTTTCCAAATTTCTTTGAAAGCTTACTAACTTTTAAACTCATTTGATTTCTCCTTAATCTGCAATTTTTTGTTCGATTTTACGTAAGACCCAGGTTGTAATACCGGTAAAAACTAAATAAATAATCCCAACATAAACAAAGGGTAGTAAACTGGCTGATTGATTAGCTAACGTACGACCGGTTTTTAACAATTCATCTAAGCCAAGAATATAAATTAAAGATGTATCCTTGATTAAACTGATGACTTCATTGCCAACCGATGGCATAACGATTTGCCATAATTGCGGTAAGATCACGCGATAAAGTCCCGTCCAACGATTAATAGATAAGACTTTGAGAGACTCATATTGTCCAGCAGGAATGGCATTTAAGCCACCACGGAAAATTTCTACAAAATAAGCAGCATAATTGACAATAAGCGTAATTAAAGCTGACTCAAATCGACCTAACACAATCCCCACGTAAGGTAATCCGAAAAACACAAACATCATTTGTAACAGTAAAGGTGTTCCACGAAATAGATAGACATATGCCCTAATGATTTTTTTCCCCCATTGAGGCATTCGTTGTTCAGCCAACGCTAGCACTAAAGCTAATGGGATACTCCCAATTAATGTTAAAATAAAAAATTGAAAAGTAGTTTTAAACCCTTCCAGTAAAGGGATAAACATGGATAATGATTCAATCATTCTGGCACACCCTTCCTAAATCTCCCAATTATTATTCAGCTTCAATTTCACTAAACCAGTTAGACTTAATTTCAGCAAATGTTCCGTCATCCATCATGTCCTTAAGTATGGTATTAAACATTTCCACAAATTCAACATCCGATTGACGAAATCCAACCGCATATTCTTCTTCACCAAAATTTTCATCTAACATCCGATAGTTCTCTGCATCTCCACTTTGTTCTAAATAATAACTTGCCATAGTTTCGTCAACAACAATTGCGTCCACACGGCCATTATTCAAATCACTAAATACTTCTACGAAAGTTGCATAGGTAATCGGTTCATCTGCTAAGCTGCTAACAAAATCTTCTTCAGCAAGGATGGCTTCTAATGAGGCCGATTGTTCTTGAGTAGCTAAAAATTTACCAGCTAAGTCTGCTTTCGAATTAATTTCACTATCAACGGGTACAATAATAACTTGGCGATTTTCAATATATGGATCAGAGAATAGTACGACTTTTTCCCGTTCTTCAGTAATTGAATAACCATTCCAAATCATATCGATATTGCCTGTATTTAATTCTGTCTCTTTCATACTCCAGTCAATCGGCTGAAAAGAGTATTCGACTCCCATACGGTTAAAAACTTCAGCAGCTAATTCTAAGTCAAAGCCAACATATTCTCCTTCGTCATTTTTAAAACCAAACGGAGCAAAAGTATCATCAAATCCAATTACTACCCCTTCATCATTATTAATAACTTTATCACTTTGTGCAGAAACCGTGTTTTGTAACATAAAGAAAGCGGCTAAGATACTAATTAAAACTTTAATCATTTTTTTCATTTTTATTATCCTCACTTCTTATTTTTGATTAATATAAGCAACAGACATGAGACATGGAAACAGACATAAGTAGAAACGAAAAAGACGTCCTTTAATCCCAAATTAATTAGGATTAAAGGACGTCTAAACGTGGTTCCACCTTTTTTCATGATAGTTTCACAACTATCACCTCATTCAGTTATCGATAACTGGAGCTATAACGTAGCAAACGGTAAATATACGATTGGAATTAGGCTGTGTCTTCATAGGCTATTAAGATTTGCTTTTCAGCTACCGCAAACTCTCTGTCATAATAGTACCCTATCTCTTTGTCCTATTCGATTTCAATAGATATTCACTTAATATAAGAATATGATAAAATACAACGGTAAATTTGTCAACTGTTTTAATCATATTTTAATTTTATTTTGAATAATATCTTTTTCGCAATTCCGTTTACAAATAGTGGAAATGTTGTGTATATGTAATATTTTTTTATTATAAATTCCGCAAAACCATATTCAAATACTTTTTTTAATGCTATAATTAAAACTCAAAGGAGGGTTTTTTATGAAAAAAATTAAAGTAACAAATAAAGAATTAGAAATTTTGCACATCTTATGGAATGCTGGTGAGCCACTAACGGCTAACCAAATGTGTGAAGCCAACCCTGAACTAGTTATGAGTACCGTTCAAACAAATCTTAGAAATTTACAAACTAAGAAACTCATAAAAGTGGCTGATATTGTTCTGATTGGAAAAGCTTTTTCGAGAAGTTATGCACCATTAATGTCTCAAGAAGATTTTATTTTAAATCAATATAAGAATATTAATCTTGAGAACTTAATGACTGGTTTTGTTGGTCAAAATAATTCAATTTCAGATGAAGAAATCAGTAAAATAGAAGCTTTACTAGAAGAGATGCGTAAAAACTAGATTTTGGAGGTGTGTAGATGCTTTTTTCTTTAAACACTTTCATAACCGCTGTTTTATTATCTGCTCCCTTATCCATCATTTTATATTGGATAATGAAAATTTTTAGTAAGCAATCAATCATTAATGCCCGTGTGCTTAATATTATCAGCATCATCTTCTTACTAAGAATTTTTATTCCTGTAGAATTTCCTTATTCTATATCGATCTATTCTACAAAGACGATGCCTTATATTCGTGATTTGCTCCTAAATCCAATTCGAAATAGTCAAATCAATCTATTAAATATTTTGCTTATGATTTGGGTCATCGGTAGCGTCATAAAATTCTTATTGTTTTTAAAAAATTATTACCGTTCCAATAGTCTGATCGAGTAGGAGACTAGTCATTAATTGACTAGTCGACCTCTCACACCACCGTGCGTACGGTTCCGTACACGGCGGTTCAATAACTTAAATATCTTTTATCGCTCATATAAGTAGGTTAGATCCTTCAATCCCCAGATAGCGAGCCTTTTGTTTGTGATGGCTCGGTGTAAAATTTCACTCCGTGAAAGTCTCCAATAAGCCTTACGACTCCCTGCCATCTTGAGCGAATCATCATGGTCTATGCCTAGTCGCCTAAGTTGTGTATACCGAGTGGATACTTTCTTCCATCTTTTCCAGATGAGCTGTCGCAATCGATGATTCAACCAGCTCTGAGTTTCTATCATGAAAGATTTCATAAAACCAATTTTGTAGTAATTTATCCACCCTACAGTCACTCGATTGATTTCTACTACTATATCTTCAAATGACCCAGGTCGATTACGACGAGTTAACTTCTTGAGCTTGGTGCGAAACTTTTGTTTAGCCGACTGACTAGGTCGGCATCCTACTTTCCCGTGCTATTATGAATATGAAACCCCAGGAATTTAGATTGGGTGGGTGTCGTCACTCGGCTTTTTTCCTTATTCACCGTTAGACGTAATTTCCCTTCAATAAAGTCTGTAATACCTTCCATCACACGTTCGCCTGCCCGTCTACTCTTTACATAGATGACAAAATCATCCGCGTATCGAGCGAACTTATGACCTCTACGCTCAAGCTCCCTGTCTAAATGGTGTAAATAGACATTCGCTAGTAACGGAGATAAGGGGCCTCCTTGTGGTGTTCCCATATCCGTTTCAACATAAAAGCCTTGGTCCAGGATGCCTGATTTAAGAAAGTTCCAGATAATTCTTAAAACAACTTTATCCTGAATATAGTATTCAAGATTATTTCTAAGAATTTGATGGTTGATGGTATCGAAATAATTCTTCAAATCACAGTCTACTACTACACGATAACCTTCTTCGTAGTAACTGATGACTCGTGCCACCGCTTGATGAGCGTTGCGACCTTTTCGAAAACCGTAACTAAATTCAGAGAAATGCGGGTCAATTATCGGGTCAATCACTTGAAGTATCGCTTGTTGTACGACTCTATCCCTTACCGTTGGAATACCCAAAAGGCGGACTCCACCGTTAGCTTTGGGTATTTCAACTCGTTTCACAGGTTGTGGTTGATAGGTTCCAGCCTTGAGCTTTCGAACAATGGCTGACCCATAAGTCGCCATATGTTCGTCTAGTTCATTAACCGTCATCCCGTCTACACCGGGTGCTCCCTTATTTTTGCGAACTTTAGCGATAGCTTGTTCCATGTTTGTTTGACTGACTACTTGGTCAATCAGTAAGATATCATTTTGTTTATTCATATCTGTGCTACGACACCTCCGCACTCCTACATATCTTTTTGCTTCCAGCATATCCTTCTGTAGGCAGCCATCTCTTCGAACTTAATCACGATGTTGTCTGCGTTATCGGTGACGTATCCACCTCCTTGATTTTCAAAATTGTTATTGTTCTGTCCTTCCTAGCTATAGGCTAGTACTATGACGTCTGCTGACTTCTCATCATTCGTTGTTACTACGATTAACTATCGTTGATGAGACCTCCCCGGGTAAGAATGACAACCTTCCACTCATGTCACTGCTTCATCTACTGTATGGGATTCGTGCAGTATTGGACTTTACTTTGTAAGGCAAGCTCGTCCGTCCCTGTTCAGCCTTAATATGAAGTTTCTGTTCGTCAGTGCGAGTGTTTGCCTCCGGCTTCCTTCAGATTCCACCTCACGATGGACACCCTTGCCTTTAGCTAACAGTTCCTACTGCCAAGCCTGTAGTGGACTTTCACCACCAAGTTGTCACCCATGCCGGGCGCACCTTAAATCATCCTTGTTAGATAATAACAAGGATAGTGTTGTATATGATGGTAAAAGGCCTATTCCAATTAAACAATCAAAGCTTATCAGTTCTCCGTGTGTAATTGGAGTATTTAAGCCAACTATTTTGTTACCGGATACGATGTTTACAGATGAAGAATTTCAATTTATTATCGAACACGAACTGCTGCATATTCGAAGACAAGATGTCTTGTTGAAAATAATGTTAGAGATGATGATCATTGTCTATTGGTGGAATCCGATGATTTATCTCTTTAGAAAAAATTTAGCCCATATTCTTGAATTAAATGTTGATGAAACGTTGTTAAAAAACTCCTCGAAAGAAGAGAAAATCGAATATGTTGAGTTACTCTTAAAAGTTCAAAAGAATTCACAACAAATTACCAGCTATGATCCCGTAACTGTCAATTTTTCTTATAATTCAGAAGAAGGTCTTTTACATCGCTCACAAAATATTTTAAAGAGCAAAAAAAAGCAATATTCGACCTTTGTTTTATTAATCATTTCAATCCTTGGTTTTCTGCTAACAACCTCAATTGTTTTTGAATCATTATACTTAGATTCGGAAAAAGTTGAAGGAACGTTTACCATTACTCCATCAAATAGCTATTTTGTTGAAAAAACAGATGGCACTTATGATATTTACCGTAACGATACCTTTTTAATCAATATTGAAAATATTCATCAAGCAGGTTTTGAAGATATCCCAGTTTTTGAATTACCTCAAGGAGAATCTAATGACTAATAAAAAGACCTTACATATTTTAACAATAATATTTTGCTTATTTCTTCTTGTAGTTCCTACAACAACTCAAACCGTCAATGCATCTGAATTTCCAATGGAAGAAACAGTTATTGTGCCATCTGCTGCAAAATATGAATGGCGCTACTCCATTATTAACGGTAAATTATATAAACGCTTGTTTAATTTAACGACCCAACAATGGGCTGGTCAATGGATTCTTGCGTAAACAATTAAAAAAAGCTACTCCTTTAACACAAAGGGGTAGCTTTTTTGTTATTCTCTTCCAATTAGAACGGCACATTTAGCATTCCGAACAACATACTCTGTAATGGAACCTAAGGTCATCTTTGCTATTCTCCCTTTACCCGTTGCCCCCATTACAATTAAATCAATATCCCACTTATCTACTAAAATTTCAGCAATTTGTGTCCGTGGTTCACCGAAAACTATTTCTTTCGTAAGTGATACACCAATTCCATTAGCATATCTTTCTAAGGCAGCAAAAAATGTTTCTCTATTTTCAGCTAACTCTTCCTCATCCTTATTATCTTTTAAAACACGCACTAAATAGACATTACTCTCTAATTTTTTGGCTAAATGTACCCCATTTTTAAACGCATCAATGGATTGTTGCGAACCATCCACTGGTATCAAGATGTTTTTATAAATATTTGTCATAGTTACTCTCTCCTTTCATATTGTAAACGCACACAGCTTTACTTACTTCTATTATAATCTATCTTTAAGTCAAATCATAATTTCACGTTTGATTTTTAAAACTATTCACTTGACAAAGCTTATTTTATATTGTCTAATATACCCCGTAGGGTATTTTTATATAGGAGGAATTGATTTGAAAAAAATAATTATTGTGGGTGGTGTAGCTGGTGGAATGTCTGCTGCAACCCGTTTACGTCGTTTAATGGAAGATGCTGAAATCATCGTTATGGAAAAAGGTCCTTATGTTTCGTTTGCAAATTGTGGATTACCTTATCATATATCTGGTGAAATTGAAGATCGTTCAGATTTAATTGTCCAAACGCCTGAAGCACTCAAAGCTCGTTTTGAATTAGATATCAGAACTGAAAGTGAAGTGCTTAAAATTAATCCAGAAGCTAAAACGGTTGAAGTGAATCATTTAGGGGATATTTATTTAGAGTCTTACGATGAACTGATTTTGTCTCCAGGAGCTAAACCATTTATCCCGGATATTAAAGGCTTGGATCAAGCTGATAATGTATTTGGATTACGTAATGTACCTGATTTGGATCGTATCATGTCTCAAGTTAATCAAGCGGATGTCAAAGAAGCGGTCGTTGTTGGTGCAGGTTTTATTGGATTAGAAGTGGCTGAAAATTTAGCAAAACGTGGATTGAATATCACTTTAGTTGAGATGGCACCGCATGTATTGCCACCTTTAGATGAAGAAATGGCTATTTACGTGCAAAATGAACTCCAAAATAATGGTGTCACTGTAATCACAGGACAATCTGCCAATGAATTTAAAAACAATGGAAAAGAAGTTGTCTTAACGAATGGGGATGTTTTACCGTCAGATTTAACCATCTTATCTGTTGGAGTAAGACCTGAGAATGAATTAGCTGCTTCAGCTGGCATAGAGTTAGGTATGCGTGGTGGAATTGTCGTAGATGAAAACTACCAAACGAGTCAGCCGAATATTTATGCTGTTGGAGATGCAATTATCGTTAAACAACAAATTACGGGCGAAGATACCATGATTGCTTTGGCTTCACCGGCTAACCGACAAGGTCGTCAAGTGGCAGATGTTATTGCTGGTCTTAATCGTAAAAATAAAGGGAGCATTGGCACAGCTATTGTAAGAGTCTTCAATTTATCAGCTGCCTCCACTGGCTTAAGTGAACGTACGGCTAAATTAAGTGGTTTAAATCATGTAGCTATCCATACAACAGGCAAAAGCCATGCAAGTTATTTCCCAGCTTCTACTCCCATCGTACTTAAATTAATTTTTGATCCACAAGATGGTAAAATTTTAGGTGCTCAAGCTATTGGTCAAAAAGGTGTTGATAAGCGCATTGATGTTATTGCAACAGCCATTAAAGGCGGCTTAACTATTTTTGATTTACCTGAATTAGAATTAACCTATGCGCCACCGTTTGGCTCAGCCAAAGACCCAGTGAATATGATTGGCTATGCAGCAAGCAATATAGCTGAAGGATTAAGTGATCATGTAGCTTGGCATGAATTAAATACCGAATTAGCTAATGGAAAGCAAATACTAGACGTACGTTCTGACGATGAATTGCTTAATGGAAAATTTGCAAATGCCGTTCAAATCCCTGTCAATGAATTGCGTGACCGTATTCACGAATTAGACCCTAATCAAGAATATATCATCTCTTGTGCAAGTGGGCAAAGAAGCTATATTGCTGAAAGAATCTTAAAACAAAAAGGATTTAAAGTTTCTAATTTAGATGGTGGTTTTTCACTTTATCAAACAGTAAGACCGGAGGAAATCATTTATGCAAACAATTAGTGCTGATGAATTTTATCAAAAAAGCAAAAAAGACCAACTAAATATCATTGATGTTCGTGAAGCGGATGAATTTGCATCGGGACATATTCCTAATGCCATCAATATGCCTTTAAGTAGTTTAGCGCGTCATATCAATGATTTAGATACAAATGTTCATTATTATTTTATTTGTGCTTCGGGATCCCGCTCCAATATGGCAGCTACTGCTCTATCAAAAAATGGCTTTAATATTACCAATGTTTTAGGAGGCATGTCAGCTTGGAAAGGAGAAGTTGTATAGTTTATGCATTGTGATAAAAAAACAATTAATCGTTTAAAACGGGCAGAAGGTCAACTACGCGGAATTCAAAAAATGATTGAAGATGAAAAAGAATGTGCCGATATTATCACCCAATTAAGTGCAGTCCGTTCAAGTATTGATCGGACGATGGGAATCATTGTCGCAGAAAACTTAAAAGAATGTTTGAATAACCCAGCCGAAGACCCAGAAAAACAAAATCAAAAAATCGAACAAGCGGTTCAACTCATTGTACGAAAATAGCAATCACATTTTAGTCCCTTGTCCCCTTCTGACATACAGAAGCGTGGCAAGGGATTATTTTTTTGCGATTAGATGACTTTATTTAATAGCTTTCACTTTTGATAGTCGATAAAACGGGCTAAGCGATCAGCTAAATCTAAGGGTGTAGCATGCTCCAGTATTTCAGCCAACTCATGAACTTCATCCTTCGAATATTGCAACTTTGTTTCAAGAAAATATTCCCAGATCTCATGTTTACGAATTAAGTCTACTGCCATTCTTTCCCCTGATTCCGTCAAAACACCTCCGTGATAAGGTTTATATTCAACTAAACCTTCTACAGAAAGCTTTGAAATCATCTCACTGACCGATGGCGGCGCAACACCTAGCCCCTTTGCGATTTCTTTATTAGACACATATTCACCTTTGCCATGTTCATAAATAAATTTCACATAATCTTCACGACTTTGCGACATGGTCTCACCTCTTTTCTTTATAAAATTATTTTATCATGTTTTTATCTGTATAACAAAATAAATTTAGGCGCGCCTATTGACTTAAAATAAATAATCCGCTAGACTATTTTTAGGTATACCTAAACATTTAAAAAGTTACAAGGAGTGGTTTTAATGAAAATGATAAAAACAATCAAAACGTGTTGCCTTAGTTTGTTATTAATGCTTTGTTTATTGCCTCTGCAAGCAATTCGAGCAGAAGAAAAACCAACGGTTACAGTATCGACAAGTTTTATCGAAGATATCGTACAAAAAATAACAGATGATTCCGTTAATATTGAGTTAATTATCCCAAGAGGCAGTGACCCCCATTTATATAGTCCTTTAGCTAGTGATTTAGACAATATTCTGAATGCTGATTTAATTTTATATCAAGGGTTACACCTAGAGGCCCAAATGGCAGAAGTCCTTGCTGATTATGGCTATGCCGTGACACAAAATTTTAATCCCGATGATTTAATTAGTGTCAACGATGGTTCTGAAGTTGATCCTCACTATTGGTTCGATTTGAATCTTTATAAACAATCGGTTGAAGAAATTACTAACTTACTAATAGAAACATATCCTAATCAAAGTGAATTATATCAAAACAACTCAAACCAATATTTAGCCGAACTAGATGAACTACAACTCTGGGTTGAAGACAAATTAGAAGAACTTCCAGTTGAAAATCGGATTCTAGTTACACCTCATGATGCTTATGCTTATTTTGCAAGAAATTATGCTTTTCAAGTTTATGCACCGCAAGGAATTAGTACAGAATCAGAAGTTTCGAACGAACAAATCATTCAAACGGTTGATTTCGTCGTTAATCATCAAGTACCCGCCATCTTTTTGGACACTACGTCTAATCCTCAAGCAATGACAAAGCTACAAGAAGGCATTGCTCAAAAAGGTCATGAAGTTAAAATTGTTGGGGGTGAAGGCCAAGAGCTCTACTCTGATTCATTAGCACCAAGTGGACAAGAAAATGATACTTTCATCAAAATGTATCAACATAATGTTAACTTAATTGTCGAAAATCTAACAAAATAACACCGTTTTAAGGAAGTGATTAAATCTTGACCTCAATTATTACAATCAAAAATTTAAGTGTTGATTACCAACAAACACGGGCTATCGATCAAATTACCTTAGCCATCCCTATGCACGTTCGGGCTGCCATTATCGGTCCGAATGGTGCGGGTAAATCTACTTTGTTAAAAGCCATTATGAATTTGATACCGACTCAAGTGGATAAGCTAACTATTTTTGATTCACCTGTCCAAAAAGTGCTCCATCGTATCGCTTATGTTCCGCAAACCTCAGAAGTAAACTGGAATTTTCCAACAACCGTTTATGATGTTGTTTTAATGGGAATATCATCCAACCGCTGGATTTTCCATAAAATTAAAGCGCAAGATCGTGAAAAAGTGGACGATGCTATTCAAAAAATGTCCTTATACGATATTAAACATCGTAATATTAACCAACTATCTGGTGGTCAGAAACAAAGGGTCTTTATTGCTAGGGCAATTGCTCAAGATGCCGACTTGTATTTATTAGATGAGCCTTTAGCAGGTGTTGACATGTATAGTGAAAAAATAATCATGGATCAGTTTAGTAAATTCCAAAAAGAAGGTAAAACCTCTCTAACGGTTCACCATGATTTAAACACTGTCTCAAGCTATTTTGATTCCGTTATTATGCTAAACAAAATACTGATTGCAAATGGTCCCATTGATACGACATTTACAGCTGAAAATATTAATCAAACCTATTATGGTTCACGCCAGATTGTTGACGCTGTTTATGAAGAAACAGGAGTGATTCACTCATGATTTTCGACTATTTCTTTTGGGTGGTAGCCTTAGGTACAATGATTTTAGGCTTTACGGCTGGCGTGATTGGTACGACCATTGTGATTGAAAAACAAAGTCAATTAGGCGATACAATTGGCCATGCAGTCTATCCAGGTATCATTGCAGCTTTTATGATCTTTCAAACAAGAAAAACGATCGTGTTACTTGCAGGTGCTATTGTCGTTGGCTTGATTGCTTTTTGGCTCATTCAATTCATACAAAAGCATACATCATTTGCCTTTGAAAGTATCTTAGCTCTTGTACTTTCTTCTTTCTTTAGTTTAGGCTTACTACTATATAGTGTGGTTCAAAACAATCCTGCATTTCAAACCGTCAATTTCGCAGGTTTAAAAAACTATATCATGGGACAAGCAGCCTATATGGTTCGTTCTGATGTTGAATTAATTATCATGGTTTGTCTAATTGTTTTGGCTATTTTTATTCTGTTTTACCCAAAAATTAAAATCACTTTATTTGATAAAGTCTTTGCTCAAAGCATTGGGATTAATCAACGTCGGATTAGTCAATTGCTCTTATTAATGAGCTTATTTCTTATCGTAGTTGGCTTACAAGCAGTGGGTGCCATTTTAATCAGCAGTATGTTAGTTGCACCGGCTACCGCTGCCAAACAATGGACAAATAGTTATCCCAAAATGCTTATTATTAGTGGTTTAATTGGAATGGTTGCAGCCTTTATTGGTACACTTATTAGTACTTATGTGTCAAAAATTGCTACTGGCCCTATGATTGTCATTGTCCTATCCTTAATTAGCTTATTTTCTATTTTATTGTCACCTAACGGATGGTTGTTCTCTTACTTCAAGCATCACAAAGGAGGCAACGTATGATCCAAATCTTATTTGTTTTGATAGCCGTTTCAGTTGCTACCAGTTTAATAGGTAGCTTATTACTATTAAGGGAAAGCTTAATGGTTGCTGATGCAATTTCACATACCATATTATTAGGTATCGTTCTTGCCTATATATTCACGCGCGACCTATCTTCACCTTGGTTAATTTTTGGTGCTGCTGCATTTGGACTTTTTACCGTTATTACTATTGAAGGCTTAAACCAAACGGGACAAATTGAAAATGATGCGTCGATTGGGCTTGTTTTCCCTTTTTTCTTTTCCATCGCTGTCGTCATTATTTCCAAATATTTTTCTGATGTGCATTTAGATATTGACATGGTTCTGTTAGGTCAAGTAGAATTATCCCCTTTAAAGAGAACGGAATTTCTAGGCATACAAATACCCACGGCCCTTTTGCAGGGCATAATGATATCGTTGGTCAATTTACTGTTTATTCTCATCTTTTACAAACCATTAAAAATTCGTCTATTTGATCCTATTTATGCTCAGTCCATTGGAATCAAAGTAAAATGGCTTGATCTTATAATGATGAGTCTTGTATCTTTAACAGCAGTCACTTCTTTTGAAAGCGTCGGTTCTAAATTAGTTATTGCTTTAATGGCAGCACCAGCAATGACAGCAAGATTATTGACAAGACACTTTGCAAGTTTCATCGCTTTATCTGTGGTGTTTGCCCTGCTTAATTCCGTCCTTGGCTATTATTTAGGAGTTAACTTTAACACTTCAATTTCGGCAATGGTAGCCGTAACCTCTTTTGTCGTCTTTTTAATCGTTTTGCTTGTGACAAAAATGCCTAAGTTACACAAACAAATATGAAAATAAACAAAAAAGCACTGGATAAATTAAGCAAATTAACCAGTGCTTTTATACTATTTATTGCTTCAGTAATCGTTTGAAATTTAATCTACTCAAACTTACCTGCAACAGGTAAAGCTTCTAAAAAGGCTGTGTCATGTGGTGATTCATCGTTAAAGATGTCTGTTGCATCCGTTCCGGCTGTCACCTTCCCTTGATGTTCGCCACCTTCCCAAGCAGCGAAATTCGTTACATCATAGACAGTGCCATCAACCGCAATATATGCTGGATTACCATCTTGTCCATTAAAAGTAGCCAATTCTTCAGCTGAGAATACATAATCAACGTGACGACCAACGACTTTTAAAGTCGCTAACAAGGCATCTTCATGAGGCGATTCACCCGTAAAGGCTTCCGTTGCATCAGTTCCAGCTTCTACCCCATTGTGTACGCCACCTTCCCAAGCAGCAGAGTCAGTCATATCATAGACAATGCCTCTTACAGCTACTAAGATAGGTAGTTCTTCATTTTCACCATTGAAATTAGCTAATAAATCAGTTGTAATTTCCCAATCAGCATAAATACCTACGCGTTCTAAACCTGCTAAAGTATCTAATGCATGCGGTGATTCAATAAACATAGCGGATGCGTCGGTTCCAACTTGAGCCCCATAATGCTCGCCACCTTCCCAGGCTGCATTATCCGTTACATCATAGACAAAACCAAAAACAGCTACATGTGCTGGATTGCCATCTTGTCCATTAGCAGCGGTTAGATCCGCTTTTGTTACTAAAGGTAAGCCTTCAACTTCAGCTGCGTCTTCTTCTGTTTCAGTGGCTTCTTCTGTATCTGCTTCAGCTTCTTCAGTCGCTTCTTCTTCCACAACTTCTTCTGTAGTATCCTCAGATTCATCTTGAGCATTGACGGCATATGGCGCATAAGTCATTAAAGACAAAGCACTAAGAGACACTAATAGATATTTGATCAATGATTTTTTCACACTATCCATCTCCTTTTTTAATTTCATTATGACATTATCATAAAAGAATGCGTCCTAGGATGCAATTGAAAAGCCTTTAAAAAACTATACAAATTATTTATTCCCATGCTGGAACAGATGTTCCATTTGATTCCTCTGCAATTATCTCTTTAACTTCATCCGTTTGATATAATTCAACTAAACGGTTGTAAACTTCGTTATCTTTATCTTCTGTTCTTACAACAATGACATTGATATAAGGATTTTCACCGGCTGTTGCTTCTTCAATTTCTAGTGCTTGATCAACTGTAAAACCTGCATTAGATGCTACACCTGAATTGACTGCCGCAAAAGTGACATCTGGTAGTGTCGCTGGAATATTCGTTGCTGCTAATTCAATAATTTCAATGTCAACCAAATAGTTCGTGATATCATTAATGGTTGGTGTTAATTCAGCCGCTGGATCAATTTCAATGAAACCATGTGTTTCTAATAATTTTAAGGCACGACCTCCATTCGTCGTATCATCAGGTATAGCTACAATATCGCCATCTTTTACTTCGGATAAATCGGTTATTTTTTCAGAATAGAAAGCCAAAGGAGCAAATACAGTTTCACCAATGACAGTGATATCATAATCAAACTCTTCAATTTCTTTTTCTAAATAAATATGATGCTGGAAAGCATTAATATCAATTTCCTTTTCGGCTAAAGCCCGGTTAGGTAGAGGGTAACTATCAAAATAAAGTAATTCTAAATTAATTCCTTCCTTGGCAGCTTCTTCTTTAATATAATTCCATACTTTGGAGTCTGAACCCGTTAACCCAATTTTAACATCAACAGTATCTTGTGCTTGAACAGTCCCATTCGACACGACAATAAGAGAAAATAGAGCTACGATAACAACAAAGATATTTTTAATAAATTTTTTCATCAATAAACAATCCTTTCAAATTTCACATTTTAATGTGTTGTTTTTTCAATAACGATATCGCCAATTAACTGAATAATTAAAACAAAAAATAAAATTAACAAAATACATACAATCATTATGTCGTTATAGTATCGTTGATAACCATAACGCAAAACAAATGAACCAATGCCTCCAGCACCTACCGCCCCTCCCATAGCAGTCAATCCTAATAAACTAATGGCTGTAATCGTGGTAGAACGAGCAATGGCTGGAATCGATTCAGGTAGATAGATTCTAAAGATAATACCTAAGTTAGAGACACCCATTGCTTTGGCTGCTTCAATTAAACCTGGATCTATAGATGATAAGGCTAAATCAATTTGGCGGGTAAAAAAGGGTACACATCCAAGAACCAATGGGAAAATGGCCCCTTTGACACCGATTGAAGTTCCAGCAATCATCCGTGTTACAGGAATCATAAAAGCAATTAAAATAATAAATGGTATCGAACGAAAAACATTAACAAACACATCGATGGTTGTATTTATTAAGCGGTTGGGGGTTATTCCATTCGGCTTAGTGATGACGAATATGACACCTAGTAGTAAACCTAATACAAATGAGATTATGCCTGATAGACTAAACATTTGTATGGTCTCAATAATACTTTTAATAAATTCATCCCAAAAGGTAACTAAATTAGGCGCCCACGGTTCTAAGATTGTCTGCATTCTTCAATACCTCCACTCTAATTTGTTGATTAGATAAAAACTCCAACGCTTGTCGTTGCTTATGAATATCACCCTCAATAATAACGACTAAACTCCCAATAATTGTTTCTTGAACGATATCGACATCCGCAAAAATAATACTGGCTTTAATCCCAAATTGAAGAGAAGCTTCAGCAATTAGTGCCTCTTTGGTATTTTGACCATAAAAATCAAAGCGAATGAGACGTTGATTATCTTCAAGCTTAACAATATTGGAATTTTCTGCTAATAAATCATCAATTTTAGACATATTATTCACGCTATTAATAAAATCTTTGGTAATTTCTTGTTGAGGTTGGACAAACACATTAAGTACCGAACCTTTTTCCACTACATGACCCTTGTCCATAATCGCAACTTTATTACAAATGGACTTCACCACATGCATTTCATGCGTGATAATAACGATGGTTAATTGTAGCTTTTTGTTTAAATCTTTCAATAACGTTAAAATAGATTGCGTTGTTTGAGGATCTAAGGCTGAAGTAGCTTCGTCACATAGTAAAATAGTAGGATCATTGGCTAAAGCGCGTGCTATAGCAACCCGTTGCTTTTGCCCGCCTGATAACTGTGAGGGATAGGCATTGGCTTTATCCGCTAAACCAACTAATTCTAGCAAAGACTCCACTTTTTCACGAATTTCAGATTTAGAAAATTGTTGATATTGTAAGGGGAAAGCGACATTTTCAAACACGGTTCGTGCACTTAATAAATTAAAATGCTGGAAGATCATGCCTATTTTATGACGTTTTTGGCGTAATTGCTTGTCCGGATATAACATCAAATCCTCACCATCAATTTTCACTTCGCCACTTTCAGGTCGTTCAAGCAAATTAATGCATCGCACTAAAGTGCTTTTGCCCGCCCCGCTATATCCAATAATCCCATAAATATCGCCTGTTTCAATGGTTAAATTGACATTTTGAACGGCATGAACGATGCCTTGCTTGGTCGAAAAAGTCTTATTAACATTTATTAATTCAATCATGCCTATTCACCTGCAGCTTGTTTTTCTAATTGTGCTTGATGTTCTGTTTTAATTGAATTTAATAAAGTCTGATCAACGATTAAATCATAAGCCGTTTTAGCTAATATATTTGCGCCTAATTGGATTGAAGCTAAGCCTTTTTCGCTTTTAGCTGCTTCTTTAAATTCAATACTATGACCGGCAATATAGTCATCTGAGATAGAAATATGCGGCTGGATGGTTGGAACAACTTGACTAATATTACCAACGTCTGTTGAACCGGCTCCTTTTTCTAATTTATTTGCTGCAACTTCAAAACCATATGCTTTCAAATGTTTAGCATAGATTGCATCAAAACTTGGTGTTGGAATTGTGTTATCCACACTGTTTTGGAACAAACCAAATTTGTAAGTCGCGCCTGTTGCTAAAGCAGCTGCTTTTACAATATTTTCAAATTTTTGATAGACATCATTTAAAGTGGTCCGTGTCGCTGCCCGTAAGTAAAATCGAGCACTGGCATGATCTGGAACCACATTAGCGACGTCACCCCCATGCGTTATCACCCCATGGATGCGTACATCATCGGTTAAATGTTCGCGTAAAGCATTCACATTATTGTAAACCGAAATGACTGCATCTAAAGCGTTAATGCCTTTTTCAGGTGCGCCTGAAGCGTGTGAAGCTTTTCCGAAGAACTCCACATCCACTGGATCATTAGCTAACGACAAACCAGTTAAACCATGTTGATATCCAGGATGAACACATAAGGCAGCATCCACATCATTTAGAAAGCCTTCTCGAACAAAACTCCCTTTCGCACTGCCGTTCTCCCCACCTTCTTCACCTGGTGTTCCGTAGACGCGAACTTCGCCACCAATGTCGTCAATGACATTTTTTAAAGCAACAGCAGCTAGAGAAGACGTAGTACCAAATAAATTATGCCCGCAAGCATGGCCAATTCCAGGCAAAGCATCGTATTCAGCTAAGAAAACAATCGTCGGTCCTTCTTTATCACTTTTATAGCGCGCATCAAATCCTGTACGGTGTCCTGCAACATCCACCGTCACATCAAAACCTTCGTCTTTTAATTGATTAGATAAAGTTTCACACGCGAAAAATTCATAATTACTCACTTCTGGTTTAGCGTGGATGGCTAAAGCCAATTCTTGATATTTGTCTAATTTTTCAGCAACCGTATTTTCTATTTTTTCATAATGACCCATGTTACATTCTCCTCAAAAATAAATTTTTCAACAAAAAAAGTCCCATTGTAAGCCTTGATACCTAAATATCGCAACTTACAATGGGACGAAATTAATCCGTGTTACCACCCAAATTTATGTTGTTCTCACAAACAACACCTCAACAGTTCCTATGAAACCTGGCAATGTAACGGTTGCTACCGACTAAAAGGCGTTAACCTGTTAGTAACTCCGAGCTCATCTTCATTTATTTTCTCAATACCCGTTCGCACCATTCCGGGTTCTCTTTAATTGATCCGATAAATTACTCTTCTCTTCAAAGTAATAAAGTTATAATTTAAATGTTAAAACGATTATAGTGGGTTAAAATTAGAAAGTCAACAAGAAATTTAAATAATTCTCATTTAATTTTTAAGATACATTGAAATTTTTACAATGAAATCGGACAACCATTATTTATTTTAACTTCATTCCCAAATATTTAACTGCTGGTCTTGTGCGTTTCTTTCTGCTTCTCTTAACGCTTGTTCTCGCGAAACATTCGGTGGATTTAAGTAGCGCACAGTTGCTAACCCTTCTTCAACCAAGGCTTCATTTACAAAAATTTCATCAGCATAAACATAGGCTAAGGCACGATCATAATTATCGGTATAAGGACCTACATCAAATTCAAGATAGACTTGATCAGCTTGTGTTAAATAATTGATATTCGCTTCTTTTGCTTCTTCCGCAAAGGGATCAGGTTGATGGGTGTCATAATTCATCTCAGGTGTATCAATAATCAAATAACGCACGTTGATACGATGATTATTAAGCTCCACCACAATGGTATCACCATCTCTGGCTGAAACAAAATCAACGGGGACTAACATTTCTTTAGGTAATACCTCGAAGTTGGAACCATTAAAGGCACTTGTTTCTACAACTGTGAGGTCATTTGACGTCGTATTATTATCTCCAAAAATACCATCCAAATCAAAAATGCCTAAAAAACCAGCGATTAAAAGAATGACAATTAATAGACTATTGCGTTTATTTCCTTTTAACGACGCAAATAGTTGCTCTAAACTATTTGTAGTATTTCTCTTAGCCACATGTAAACCTCCAAAACCTAATTCAATATCTCTTCAGCTAACAATTTACCAATATTATACACATGATCCTTGTTACGTCCCATTTCTAATTTAACAACAGGTTCACTAGCACTAGAAATATACAATTCAATTTCTGAATCCAAATCGTTCACTCCAGCAGTCTCAATAACAAAATGACTGATGGATTTATAAGGAATGTTTTGAATTTGTTTTTTAGTCCCAGTCGCCCCTTGAATATCAACTAGAATGAGTCGTTTATTAGTGAAAATGACCAAGTCACGGACCAATTTATAAGTACTAACAATCTCCTCATTTGAAACTAACAATCGTTCAACCATTTTTTCTGCTTGCTGATTATCAACTTTCCCTGCTTGACCTGTTAGACGATCAAATAATGACATTAACATCTTCCTTTCGTAATATGACTATTATTGTAAATGTGTCTCGATATAGGTCCGTTCACTATTATTTAACGCTTCAATAACCGCATCATAAGAAGCTTTAATAGCTGATTGATCCGTCACCGTATACTGTACCTCTGGATCGGTATTAATAATATTGTCGTTTAAGGTTTCTTCATCAACCACTTCATCGTTCCAAAAAATCGTATTTTCATTGATTGTTATATGAACTGTTTCTACCGCATTTGGATCATTAATCGCATTCGATGATGGATTTGTCGTTTGTTGTGTACTATTATTATTGTTCGTCCCAAACAAACTTCCCCCATCTCCAATTAATCCAAATTCATTCAAACCAAATCCAAGTAACCCAATAGCTACTAGACCGGTTAGAACAAGACCACCTTTGCTTTTCTTTTTTCCATTATTTTTACTCATCCGCTGTACTCCTTTGTTGATTCAATAATTCGCCCTCAACCATTTCTTCACGATAAACGATGGTTTGCTCTGACAATGCGTCGAGGTTGGTAATAGCATTAACCATGTTTAAATAATCTTGATAATAAATCGTATCATTATTATAACTGAAAGTCACAATAATCACATCTTCTGCGTACCGACTTACTTCTTCTAATAGCCAGGTAGCTAAATCTTCTGTATCTGATTTAACGGATAGATAGTCATCTTCACCTACCGCAAAAATATTATTTTCAGTGGGGTCTGTAGGAAAGATGATATTTATTTTTCCAATCGATTCTTGGAAGGTTCTTAACCAAGCCTCTTCGGACTGAGTGGTTGGTAGTTGACTTTGTTCTAATTGGCTAACTTCGTGTTCTAAAGATTGGATAGTATCTTGATTGGCTTGTGTTTGCGTCGTTAAAATCATAAATAGTAAAATTAAAACAACATCTAAGAGTGGTGTTAAATCAACAATCATTTCACGATTAAACATTTTTTATATCACCTAGTTCGCGAGCTTGACGTGCATCTAAACGCAACAGATAGGTATTTACTTGCTGATTCCCCTGTTCAACCTTTGCCTGTAGAAAACCATTCAACGCTTTGAAAATAATCGCAAAAACGATACCCCAAAAAGTTGACGTTAAGGCAGCGAAAAACAATGCCGTTTCCATCGTCCCAACCATAGGAATAAGGGAGATAACTGTCCCTAACAAACCCATCAAAGGGAAAATCGCACAAATATTAATAAAAATCACATAATACTGATTGACTTGTTTCAGCTTCTCAGTGATGCGTCGCTCCCCATCTACACCCAGATAAAAATCGACATGTTGATTGAGTTGCTCACGGGTTTTTTTGCCTTGCGACAAATCGCCCTTAGGTTCTAACATCGTCATTAATTCATTGCTTAACTTCATACAATACCAATAAATAAACCAAGCAAATACAGCAATTAATATGATAAGGAAATCAAATTTAAAAAAATTATCGAGGATAGGTTGTAATAAACTCAAAACGGCTTCATCCTTTATTTATTTTTTGATGTCCTTATCATACCATGTTTTTATTTCAAGCCCTAACTTAAATGATTTATAACAGATCGCCATAACGCATAATATAAATCCGTTTAACGAACGTAACTAAGGCGAGGTATAAAATAATAATGATAATCATCCATAACCAGTAAGTGCCTGGTAGGGGTATTAAGCCAATTCCTTCTCCGATAGGTGTATAGGGTAAAATACTTCCAACAATCAATCCTAAGCTTGTTATTAAGATAAATAGGAAGGATGGATTACTTTCAATAAATGGCAATTTATTCGTTCTTAGGCCATAGAGTACCAACGTTTGTGACCACAGTGATAACACAAACCAACCCGTATGGAACAAACTCGCAAAAAGCGCTTGTTGCGGTTCAGCTAATTGAGTATAGCTGCCACCCATCACTGCGGGTGCAATTACAAAATACATCAAAATAAATATCACAAGATCAAACAGCGAACTAACAGGACCAAACCAGATCATAAAGCGACTAATTGATGAAGCATCCCATTTTTTTGGTTCTCTGATGTATTCGTCATCCATTTTATCCCATGGAATAGCCATACAAGCTAAGTCATAAATTAAGTTTAAAGCCAATAATTGAATAGGTAACATAGGTAAAAAAGGTAAGAAAATAGAGGCAATTAATACAGAAAACATATTTCCAAAATTAGAACTAGTTGTAATTTTAATGTACTTCATGATATTTCCAAAAATATTTCTGCCAGCAATAATGCCTTTTTCTAAAACCATTAAGTCTTTTTCAAGCAAAATTACATCGGCTGATTCTTTCGCAATATCTACTGCTGTATCAACCGAAATACCAACATCTGCAGCATGCATAGCCGGTGCGTCATTAATTCCATCCCCCATAAAGCCAACCACATGTCCATTTGCCTTCAATAGATTCGTAATATCCGCTTTTTGCGTAGGACTTAATTTAACAAAAATTGAATAATCTTCAACAGCCATAGCTAGTTCTTCTTTGGTCATAGTGGTTATGGCTTCGCCACTGAGGTATTTATTTGCTTTAATTCCAACTTGTTGACATACGGCTTGTGTGACTAAAGCATTATCCCCTGTAAGTACTTTTACATCCACTTGATGATCTTTAAGGGCTCTTAGTGCTTCAGCCGTGGAATCTTTCGGTGGATCAAGGAAGGCAAGGTAGCCAATCAGTACCATGTCAGCTTCATCTTTAATAGAAAATTCATCAATTGTCGAAGGATTCGTTTTTTGCGCCACCCCAATTACGCGAAAGCCTTCGTTATTTAAAGCGGTAACTACGGCTAAAATCTTTTCTTTCATTGTTTGATTAAGCTCTAAAATGGCACCTTTATAATCCACTAAAGTGGATACTTCCAACATTTCTTCAATAGCACCCTTGGTAATCATTTGCGTTTTACCAAAAGTATCCTGAACAACCACACTCATTCTACGACGTACAAAATCAAATGGTATTTCATCAACTTTTTCATAGCTAATTTGTTGCGTATCCAATTCTTTTTCAGCAGCTTCAATTATCGCCCGATCCATTAAGTTCTTTAAGCCCGTTTGATAAAAACTATTTAAAAAGGCATGGCGGAGTACCCGATTATCGGTTTCACCTTCTAAATTCAAGTGATATTCTAAGACGATTTTGTCTTGGGTTAATGTTCCGGTTTTGTCTGTACATAGCACATCAATCGCGCCAAAATTTTGAATTGAATTAAGGTTTTTGATGATGGTCCCTTCTTTGGCCATCGTTTTAGACCCTTTCACCAGATTAGACGTTACAATCATCGGTAACATTTCGGGGGTCAATCCAACCGCAACAGACAAACCAAACAATAATGCTTGAAGCCAATCTCCCTTGGTCATGCCATTAATTAATATCACCAAAGGTGCCATCACTGCCATAAAACGTATTAAAAGCAAGGATGTCTTATTAATTCCTATTTCAAAACTTGTTAAAGGAGGTGTCGCGGTCACATCGGTGGCTATTTGGCCAAATAGCGTCGTTTGCCCTGTCGCAATGACAATCCCTTCAGCGCTTCCACTGACCACATTGCTGCCCATAAAGGCAAGATTAGGGTGGTTAGTTGCGACATCCTCTTTTTCAATGATGGTATTGGCTTTCTTTTCAACGGGATAACTTTCACCCGTTAAGGAAGCCTGTGAAATAAATAAATCTTTCGTCGTTATAAGTCTTAAATCAGCTGGTATCATATCGCCTGCTGATAAACGAATACGATCACCTAAAACCACGTCTTCCATTGGAATTTCTTGGAATGTTCCATCGCGTTTCACAGCCGTTGTCACATTGACCATGGATTGAAGTTTTTCGGCTGCTTGATTCGATTGAACAGATTGCATCAAAGTCATCGTTCCACTAATCAAAACCAAGACCACAATGATAATCACCGTAAGTAAGTCTCTTTCACTCGTTGGTACCATCACATATTCGGTCACAAAAGAAATCATCGCTAACAAGATAAGAATTAAAGTAAATGGTGTAATGTATGCTTTTAATATCGTTAACCATAAGGGGGTTTTTTTACTTCCTTCGATTTTGTTGCTTCCATGTGTTTGTCTAATTATTTCAGCGGCTTCTGTTGTGTATCCTTGGTCGTTTACTTGATAGTTTTGTTTGAGTTCTTCTAATGTCCATTGTGCAATTATGTTATAGTCAATGTTTATTTTTTTCATTTTATTCGCCCTTCTTTCTCCAGAAATAGTTAAGCAAGAACCATGCAATTCCCAAAAATAATGTGAATTCAAAAATAAATTGCATCATAATGCCTCCTCTTTTGGAAAAATCAGCAGCTACTTCCAAGCGGTGAAAACAAATAGATAATAACTGCGCCATTTTTCCAATTTTATTAAGTTTTTTAAAATGTCCCTCTGATAATGATCATCCATTTGTTTTCACCCTCCTTTTATCTAGTGGTATTTATTTGTAAAACGAAAAAGAGCCCTCACCAATTAAGTGAGAGCCCAAAAAATAAGCACAAAAAAAGACTTTTGTGATTTCATCGTGGAGTTTCAGCACTATACAACGTAAAAAACAAGACCTACTTGTTTATAGCTATTTTGGGAAAAGCCTTAGCTCGATCAATTCCTGTCCTACCCATTAGCGTCTCTCGACATTTCTGGACAATAGCCTATGTTTGTATAGGAGCCTCACCTAACAAATCGTATTCAGTTTTACTATCTAAGCATAGCACCTATTGTTCAGGCTGTCAACATGGTTTTCAAAAAAACACGATTATATCTTAAAGTGATTGCAAATAGATATGAGTAGGTTAACATGCTCCCTATTGGTATACTTTAAGAAAAGGAGCGTTCAAAATGACAATGTTATCCACTTATTTTATACGTATTTTTCCTGCCTTGTTTCTTTTAACCATTACTTTCATATTAGCTTATCGTTTAAACGTATGGATAAAAATTTTCTTGATGATTTTGGGCTTTATTCTCATGCGGGATGCTATGACACCCGTAGGGATTTGGCAGTTTGGCGTGACGGATAGCCTGCTATGGTTAAGGTTCATAGATAGTGGATTAGTTTTAATAATTTTGGCGGTACTAACGCTGATCCTTGCCTTGGTTTTATATTTTATTCATCCACAAATAAATCAGGACATTGTGTGGTTTTCTAAAAATAAATATCACGCTTTTTTAGTCGGTATACTTGCAGCCATTTTAATTGTTTTACCTTTTATGTTGCCTTACCTGAATACCCCCATCGAAGCAAGAGGTGGAAATGTTTCATGGCAAGTCGTTTTCCCATTATTAATATTTGCTTTACTTGGTAATTTTCTTGAAGAGCTCTTGTTTCGAGGATTTTTACAAAGTCAGTTAAAGTTAATAACAAATAAATGGCACGCCATTGTATTATCAGGACTTATTTTTGCATTGGGTCATATTTTTTTAGCAATAACTGTCACTGATTTAGGTGTGATTGTCCTCTTATTTACTTTCTGGGAAGGTCTTATCTGTGCCTTTCTTTATGAACGTTATGGACTAATCGCTGCTAGTATCGCACACGGATTCGGTATCTTTTTGATATCTGCGGGTTTATTTTAGCAGGAAAACTTTGCTTTTAAAGCATTAAAGAGACGGTACACATTTAAATGGTGTTCCGTCTCTTTTCGTTTGTCGCTTAATTGTTAGTTACTTTTGAATAGTCAGAAAAGTCCTGAATTATTCCGATTCTTCATCTGACGTCATTGCATCAGATGCCTCTTCTTCAACAGATGCTTCTTCAGTAGATTCTTCAGAAGTCGTTGTCTCAGTTGCATCCTCTCCTACGAAAAACATTTCATAGGATTCAAAGCGTAAATCAGAATCAACATTAATAATTAATTCTTCAATTGTTCCATCTTCTGTATCCAATTCTCTGGCTGCATCATCTCGCCAAGTATAGGTCGTTTCTACACCATTTGATAAATGAACAAATCGTTGTAATGCTGGTAAGCCAATACGATTGACTAATTCAGTATCCCATCCATCAACTGCTGATAATTCAACAATTTCATCTTCTGTTATATCTAAAGGTTCATAGTTTGAAGGGATATTATGTTCAACTTCTATGTTTGCCATTTCCATACCATTGCCTTCGTCATAAAATTGAATGGTTGTCATAACGATTTTTAGTGGTTCTACGGCTACAAAACGATGGAATTGACTACTGCCAGCTTCAGTAATTTCTGAAGGTTCGAAATCACCAATTAATTCTTGGTAAGCTTCCAAAGTAACCTTTTCACTATTATCAGCCGCTTCGCGCAGTGACATAATCACTGTGTTGGTTAATTCCGAAACTTCATCATAAGTATATAAGTTTTCTTCAGGAATTTCTGTTAGTAAAACAATCCGTTCTGCCAATTCTTCTTCTGTAAATGGGTTATCCGCTCCGATTGCAAATAAATCAACTGCTTCAGAGGTCTCTTCAGTCACTTCTTCTCCAGTTTGCTCACTGATTGATTCTTCTGTCGTCTCTGCTTCAGATGTATCACTTTCTTGGGCCGAAATTGGAAAAGTAACCAAATGACTTAATAATAACGCCCCACTTAAAAGGGTTAACCATTTCTTGTTTTGCATAACTGATGCTACATCCTCTCATTTGCTTTTTTTTTCAATCATCATGATTGAATTAACAAAATTGTAGCATGGATACAATCACCGCTTAAATATTTTGCATTTTACTGCAAGAATGTATAGATTTATTTTATATAAAAATACTATAAGTAAGTTGTTTGGATACTTATATGATAAAAAAACAATATCGTTTTTAATGGCAGAAGTTTGCATTATATTCGTTCAATAAAGAGATGTTTTTTAGATATTTTTGTATATATTGATGATATCATTTTTATCATGTGTCCCTTGTATTGCCACACTTGCATGTAATTTAAGTTGCGGTATTTGTTCAATAAAGTTGTCTAAGGCATAATTTGGGTAGTAGAAAATAATCTCAATCGAGCGTGGATGTGTTTCTATAGAGTACATAATATTATTAAAAATTTGTTTGACGATGTTCAAAGCAAAGGGATTAAAAAAATAAAAAATAGTATCTAGAGGATCAATCGCATAACCTTCAGCATAGCCTTGGTATAAGGTAAACATGTCTTGGGCGTGGGGGTATTTATTCAGATAATTTTGACGGTTTTCTTCCAGTTGGCGGTAACTCGTTGGATTTAGTTCGATGCCGACCACTTGCCGCTTGAAATGATAGTTGACATAAAACAACACGCGACCTTTCCCACAACCGAAATCAACAAAGCGGCCTTCGGTTTGGAACTGATATTCTTTAAACAATTCGTCAAGCACATAATAATCGGTCGATTCAGTTTGAAAATTATCAGGGTATTCTTTTGGGGACAATCGATTGATGCCTGTAGTACGAATACCCAATTGCTTATCTTGTTGTTTGTTATAAAACATTTTTTCTCACCTAATTGTATTTTGAATATGGAAGAAGCAGTAAATGGTGTCCATCTACTGCTTCTAAAAATAAATTATTTTTTACTTAGTCGGCTTTTCTGCTTAGTCGATTTTCTTCAATTTTTTGACGATCTTCCTCAACATTGAAGGCATTTATTTCCCAATGGATAACAAAAGTTAACACAATCCGTAAAATAACGACAAATCCTAGAATAAATAATTCATTCAAATCGCGGACGATAACGGTTTTAATAATCTCCGCCCCTAGTTTGAATTCTAAACTTAGTGACATCGCTTCACCTAAGGTAAGTTTTACAGCACGGTTATTTAAGTCAAACTTACTTAAAAAGAAGAACCACAATGCTTTAACACTTCCATAAGCTATGATCGCAATCCCTACAATTTCCAAAAAGTGAACAACAAACGGAGCAAACGTATTTTCTACGAAACTAAATAAATTTGTCATGATGACTCCTTCTCTTTAATATTTATACTGATATGATTGTATCAGAAATCATAATAATAGCAATCAAATATTAAAAATTTCACAAAGAATGAGCGTTTTATTTGAATTTTGTAATAGGTTTTCCTTTATGATCATACGTATAATTGCGAGCGGCATTAATATCTCCCATCGCCACAATGATGCGGTCGCGACGTGGTTCAGGTAATTGATCAAAGAGTAAGCCATCATCATGACTTAAATTTAATTTTTTTCTTTGGTCTTCTACTTGTCCTTGTTTTAATTGCTTATAAGAGGTTGACGGTAATTTACCAACCAATTCATGTTCAACGATTTTATAGACATAATCCCGGTGACCATATTCTATGCGTGTCACATGACCATTAGGTTTCTCTTTAAATTTCGTCGGTTGGTATTCATGCATTTCCCACCAGGCTTTAATAGCAGCGGTTGCATCTTCATAAGATTTAAATGTCCCATGTTGCTTCAGTTCGCCACTTAAATTATTTTCCCAAAACACCGTATACACTTTTTTTGTCATGTAATCCCTCCGTTACTTCAAATTTCATCCCATTGAATTCGAATGACATCAACGGGATAATTGGTTTCGATTTCGCGATGAACTTTATCAAGAATTGAACGTGCCAATTTTCGATTATTTGATATACTAGCCATTTCAAAAGTGACTTTATTTTGAATATCTAAATCCTCAACTTCAGCAATGGCTATATGGTATTTATTTTGCATCCGATCAATAATACTTTTTACCGTTTGTCGTTTATCTTTTAAGGTAAAACTATCTTGAATGTAGTATTGAACTTCACTGATAACGACAGCCATAATCCGCCCCTTCTAATGTAAAAAGACTAACCTAAAATATTCGGATAGCCTTTTCCATTGCATGATAACGTGCTTCTTTATATAATCAATATACCTAAGCTGTTGAAAAACTTCAATGAAAACGCTTGTGAAAAAGGAGGAAAAAAGATGTGTGGCCGTTTTTATTTAGACAGTTACCACGATAAAGTCAGAGAATTTTTGGAATCTGCTCAGGAGAAATTCCCCGACCAAGTATTTGCGACCGGAGAAATTTATCCCTCTAGCACCATTCTATCGCTAGGCGCCAACCAACAAGGCGAAATCAGCCCCGGTTATACCAAATGGGGCTTTACTAACCCGCGCAACAAGCAATTACTCATCAACGCACGTTCAGAGACCGTCACCGAAAAACCCACTTTTAAAACCCCTTTTAATAAATACCGCTGCGTTTTTCCCATGACAGGTTATTATGAATGGGATAAAGACAAAAAGAAACACTATATCCAATCCGGCGATCTCATTTTTGCCGCTGGTTTTTTCCGTCGCACCACGCATAACCAACAAACAAGCTTTGAATCCATTATCCTAACCCAAGACTCCGCCCCTGCCATCAGCACCATCCATAACCGCATGCCCGTCTTTATTCCCGAAGCCAAAATAGCTCAATGGATTCTGGATAATGCGTTTGCTATCGACTATTTAGCCAACCAAGCTCATAACTACCCCACTTACTTTACAAGCTCAGTCCAATAACTCGCAATAAATGAAGTTTCACTTCCAACTTAAATGATTTAAACAGCCCGCATGCCTTCAGAAATTTGGGATGGCCTGCGCTTATATAGCGCGTGCCTTCAGAAACTTGGGATGGCCTGCGGATTGGAGGTAAGAAGGGATAGCGCGAGACAGCTTCAAGTAAATTTGTCGCGCGGCCAAGGAGCGCACGACAACTTCAGACAAACTTGTCGCGTGGCCAAATTAAGTGGGAAATGTCGGACCGTCAGCCTAAAAGATGGCTTGCTAAATGATGCTTAAAGCTATACTGGCCTATTTTCTACTCATTTTGGACAGAATAACTCTATTCTGTCCTTTTTCTACTCATTTTTGGACAGAATAATCTAACCTATCTATTTTTAACTCATTTGTGTTCAATGGAATTGGGAAAAATCTGAGTGGCAATACCCTACTATTTGGAATCAAAATAGTCGTGAATCATTCTTCCAAAACGCCAAAGAGGATGGGGGTTTCGCCACCTAATTTTGATTGCTGGCGAGGAAGTGGGAAGAGAGCGAACGTTAAATAAAGCTAATCGGTCACCAAGCACCTGATTTCATGACTGAATAGCCTAATTTGTAGTTTATTTATGGTCACACATTTCGCGCTTAGGTTCACGCTCACAACAAACGCTTCAATATGTGTGCGCCAACCATCGCGCTCACATCAAGTGCCCCAATATGTGTGCGCGCCCCATCACGCTCACAACAAATACTCCAATATGTGTGCGCCCAGGGTCGCGCTCACAAGAAACGCTTCAATATGTGTGCGCTCACGTAAGCGAGAAAGTCGGTTCTTCATTTCCCACTTACGGCGAGGAAGGATAGGTGCTTCGCCACCTAAATGAGAATGCTTTGTCTAACATGATATGCTATCCGAAATCAACCCATTCCTGCATGTCCCGCTTACATTTCTCATAGAAAAGCCATGAAATGTACTCGATAGCGACTATATTAAGTCCGATTTAGCTTCAAAATAAAAAATCCCGTCCATATAATGATTACTTTAAGAACCAGTTAGCAGCCATCTCTCCTTAAGTCCGCAAGGACTTAAAAATTAGCTAGGTCAAGCCCAAGCCCAAGCCAATGTAACTCAGGCCGGTTCCGCTATCATTATACAGACAAGATTTTGCCAAGCGACTAAACCGCTCACACTCATCTTTTCTAATTTTCTTCAATCGTAACACCTTTCATCTTGGCGATATTGAGTGCTCTAAGTTTTGAGGTTTTCTTGTATAAGTGTTCCTGCATTTTTTCCAGAATTTGATCCAACATGTCAATTGCTTCAATCACGAATTCACCTTTATTTAACATCACACAATCGGCACGGGCAGACTCAGCGGCATCGGTTAACTCGGAACGAGTTGGAATTCCCTTATCAATCAAATTCGCTAAAACTTCCGTTCCCCATACGACTGGAATACTGGCTGCTTCACAGAGCCATAAAATTTCTTGTTGTAATTCCGTTAGATGAATATAGCCACTTTCAACGGCCAAATCCCCACGCGCAATCATAATACTAAATGGATTTTTACTTGAAGCCGTCATAATAATTTCCGGTAAATTCTCAATCGCTTGAACTGTTTCAATTTTAGCTAAAATTGCTTTTTCATTGGCTTTATCCCCTAAATGCTTGGTAAGCTCCTTTTGAATTTCAATAATATCTTGCCCATGACGCACAAACGAACAAGCAATAATATCCGCATGTTGGCTAGCAAATGCTATATCACGCCGATCCTTATCGGATAAGATATTGAGTTCAAATTGGGTTTTAGGAAAATTCAAGCCTTTTTCAGCCCGCAAACGCATCGATTTCCCCTTAACCTTCGTCACTAGCAAATGAATCGAATGCTCATCGACAGCTTCAACCACCGTTTCAATTGAGCCATCATCAATCAAAACAGGGTCACCGACTTTAACCGCCGAAATAATTTCTTTGACATCAAAGCCAGCAACAACATTCGCCTCAAAACTTTGCGGAAAATGCTCATAGTCACTGGTTAAGATTAACCGGTCATCCACTTTTAGTTTCGGATTCTTTAATTGCGTATAGACCCAATCCGTTCGAATTTTGGGACCAGCAATATCTAACATGATTTTGACTTCCGCATCTAACTCATCAGCCACTTCGCGAATCAAATCTATCATTTGCATCCAAATCTCTTCAGTGTCATGTGCACAATTAATACGAGCGACATTCATGCCAGCTTCAATCAGAGATTGAACATAATCCCTATCCGTTGCTGCTTCTAATGGCATGGTAACCATTATTCTAGCATGCCGATTTTCTGGTTCTTCCCCAAATTGCTCATCAATGTTTTCCCGCAACCGTTCTTCACCGACTACAAATGACTCTTGCGACGGAAACGAAATGTCGACTTCTTTGCCGGCAATTAAAGCTAAATTAGCAATCACCGCCTGTAAAGTACTTAAGGTTTTTGATTCCAAACGCCCTAATGAAGATAAACCTAAGGGGACAAGTTGTTCTTGCAAATCACGTATATCATGATTACGTAAAGCTAAGTAATAGCTAAAATTCTCTGCGCTTTCAAAAAAAGTTTCTTTTTCAATTTGTGGTTCCCAATGTCGATAATATTGACTACCTACATGTTTAACATCGTTATATAGAAGAATCATAGAATCTAAAATCTCATTCACATCTACCTGCTGACTCATTACGAACATCCTCCTATTTCAATTGTCTTCCTAGCTTAATAATGACAGATTCACCGAAAAATAACAATTAAAAACCCCATAAAACCTCTAATAAATATCTCCGTTAGCAGTGACATTTATTTCACGAAAAAAACCCGAAATTTTAATTAATTTCGGGTTCAAAATTGCCATTAATCTTCTAAACCAACACGCTTAAAAAGGGTGTCGACTTGCGATAAATGGTATTTAGGATCAAATAACTTATTTAACTCAGCTTTAGAGATTTTTTCATTGATGGTTTCATCCGCATGGACCAAATCAATAAAGGATAGTTTTTCATCCCAAGCGATTTTGGTTAACGGTTGAACCGTATCGTAAGCTTCTTCACGTGTTAAACCTTTATCAATTAATAAGAGCATCACGCGTTGTGAATAGATAAGACCATAAGTTTTATCCATATTGCTTAACATGTTTTCGGGTAAGACCGTCAATTGCTCAATAATCTTGGCAAAGCGATTGAGTTGATAGTTTAGTAACGTCGTAATATCCGGTAAGATAATGCGCTCGGCTGAAGAATGTGAAATATCACGTTCGTGCCATAAACTCACATTTTCATATGCCGGTATAATATAGCCGCGCATAACGCGGGCTAAACCCGTCACATTTTCACTTCCAATTGGGTTGCGTTTATGGGGCATGGCTGACGAACCTTTTTGTCCAGCAGCAAAAAACTCCTCTACTTCGCGGGTCTCTGTCTTTTGTAAGCTTCTAATTTCAGTGGCAAAGCGCTCGATAGAAGTTCCAATCAAAGCAATGGTAGCCACATAATGTGCATGCAAATCCCGCGGGAGGACTTGTGTCGAAATATCTTGGGCACGAATGCCCAGTTGCTCACAAACATATGCTTCAACTTCAGGAGGTGTGTTAGCAAACGTACCGACAGCTCCAGAAATTTTCCCGGCTTCAACCTCTTGGCTGGCTAGTTCAAAGCGTTCTTGATGACGTTTTAATTCGGCATAAAATCCAGCTAACTTTAAGCCAAAGGTCGTTGGCTCAGCATGGACACCGTGTGTCCGTCCAATTTGAATCGTATATTTATGCTCTTTGGCTTTTTTCCCAACCACAGCCATTAGATGTTGCAAATCATTTTTTAAAATGGCATTGACTTGCTTTAATTGATAGCCATATGCTGTGTCAACCACATCAGTGCTAGTTAAACCATAATGAATCCACTTGCTTTCATTGCCTAAACTTTCACTGACACAGCGGGTAAAGGCCACCACATCATGACGAGTTTCTTCTTCGATTTCTGCAATCCGTTCCACAGTAAATGTCGCGTTTTCACGGATTTTATCGACATCTTCTTGGGATATTTCGCCTAGATTAGCCCAGGCTTGACAGGCTTCAATTTCAACTTTTAACCAGCTTTCATACTTTGTTTGTTGCGACCAGATGTCGCGCATTTCAGGTCGTGTATATCGTTCGATCGTCATGTCATACTCCTTTTGGTATATGTGCTATTGTTTGTTAATTTCAGCTAATTCGAGGACTCGAGATAGTTATTTGAAAGAGAAATGTTGGTGCCTTTAGAATACCCCTCAGTGTAAGAAGCACTATCTTTGTTTGACTCTGGTAATCTAAATGTTAAAGAACCTTTGACTTCACGTTGAAAAGCTTCTTGAACATCTTGCGGTGTTTGAATAATTAAGGCATATTGATCATTATCCTTTTGCATCTGGGCACGTTGTGTAGCGAATTTATTATCTAAACCGTCCAAAAAGCCTTGGTAATATGACCGACGCAATTGATTGCTATAGCTTTTACTTTTTAGTTTTTTGTCAACATGGTTGTCAATATATTGACTGGCATGGTACCGCATGGCTTTACTGGCTAAATGATATACTTCATAGGCTAATTCCACATCTTCTGGATAACCCATTAAGACAATTTTTCGTTGAACACTTGTTTGGTGCGGCAGACGATTACTTTGAATATAAAACATCACCCGGAAATTTTCAGCAATGATGCGGACTAAGATCTTTTCCCACCAATAAATACGTTTATAGACCGACAAAGATTTAACCACAATCTTTTGTTCACCGTGCTCATTAATTTCATTTTGAGAAATCCGATATTTGAGCATCAATTTTTGAGCCATCAATAAAGCTGTTTGGCTTTCTTCATCATTGTTTCCATCTTCTGCTAAAGACAATAGATTTTTAATTTTATCTAAAATTTTATTGTTTGTTGACATTTGACTCACCTTCTTTGCCATGCTCTAAGTTGTGTATAATTGTTAACATATCAGCTGGTAATTCACGCGTAAATTGCACCGTTTGATTGGTTTTAGGATGGATAAACCGTAATGATTGTGCATGTAACATTTGCCCTTGGTCCATTTGTGTTAAGGGATGTTTCGTTGATTTGACGATACCCCGCCGATAGATTGGATCGCCAACAATGGGATGACCAATATATTCCATATGGACTCTAATTTGATGGGTGCGACCTGTTTCTAAGTTTAATTCAACTAATGTTGCTTGTTCAAAACGTTGTAAGACTTTAAAATGTGTAACCGCTACTTTCCCTTCTTTATGGGCTGACCAACGCAAGCGATCATTTGGGTCGCGTTTTAAAGGCACTTCAATCGTTCCTTCGTCTGCTTGAACCACCCCATGTACTAAGGCAACATAGATCCGCGCCATCGTATGGTCAGCTAATTGATCACTTAACTTTTGATGGGTCTCATTGTTTTTAGCCACCACCAGTAATCCTGACGTATCTTTATCGATCCGATGAACAATCCCCGGACGATAATTGTCTGTGCCACTGGATAATTTAGCTTGACTTAAATAATAAATCAAGGCATTAACTAAAGTACCTTTGGTATGCCCTTTCGATGGATGCACCACGATACCTCGTGCTTTATTAATGACGATGACGGAATCATCTTCATAGACAATGTCTAAGGGGATGTCTTCTCCAACTAACTCAATCGTTTCATCATCTAAAATAGCTGCTGTGGGGATTGAATAAGTAATTTCTTCATCCCCATTAAGTTGAAAATTAGCTTTTTCAGTGACTCCATTGACCAGAACACTACCCTCTTTGATTAATTTTTGAATGCTAGAACGACTTTGATTAATTAATTGCGCAAGCACGGTATCTAAGCGCCCTTTTTCACCTTTTAATTGTCGTTTTTCTGTCATAGTATCGTGTCACCATCCTTGTGAAATAAAATAGCTAAAATAATAACGATTACTCCCACCGTTAAAGCAATATCTGCAATATTGAAAATCGGAAAATTAATAAACAGCAAACGAAACATATCAACGACATAGCCATAACGTATACGATCAATAAAATTTCCAATGGTTCCACCTAATAATAAACCCAGTCCAATGGATATGACATACCCCTTATGGCGATTTTTATAGATAAGGTAAACGATATAAATCATCATGATGATAGTAACTAAGTAAAATAACCACATTTGCCCAGAAAAAAGTCCCCAACCGGCTCCATCATTCCGAATATGATAGAAATCAAAGATTCCATTGATACCAGGCATAGATTCAAAGAGTGCTAGATTATCAACCACCCAGTTTTTTAGAAATTGGTCAAGTAAAACGATTAAAATTGTGATAAAAAAGCTAAGAATCATGATATTCTCCTTGTTAAAGTGGGTTCTTTTTATGTATAATCCTTGTAAGTATAATAACTAATATTATATACTAAATTTGGTATAATATGAAATTTAATTTTTAGCATAAATTATGCTAATAAAAGGAGACACTATGAAGTCAATTTCTAAAATTGTTGGATTAATGTTATTATCGTTCATCCTGGTTGGATGCGATAATTCAGTTAATCGAGCAGATAACACTATTGGGTTAATGCAGGATAAGGTAACCATGATCATCAATGAGTTGAACCAAATTCAAACCTATGAGGCCAACTTGCAAGCTGATTTTGAAACAACCCTTCAAGAGGCCAACGATGATTTAGCTGTTTTTAATAATCCTGATACTTTAGTGGAACAAAATATCCAAAACCGTAAAGAACATTTAGATACACTAAAAGTCCAAGTTCAAGAGCTTGTCGACTTAACGCCTGAACTGGAAACATTAATGGATTCCAATGACTTACCTACTTCTCAATTTCAACAAGTCAATCAAATGATTAATCAGCTAGCGGTTGATATTAATTATTATATTGAAAACTATCAATCAAATTTAGAATTAGAATCCATGACGTTTAAATCGATTGCTCACCCAGATACTGAATATCAGTCTTTTTTTGGTGTATTCGATAATATCAATGAAATAAGTACCTATAATTTGATGAATCTGGATAAAGTATTAGGCCAATTTGAACCATTAAATGCCTTACTCATCAATATAAAAGTTTACTTAGTAAATTTACAAGAATCGAACTAATGACCAACGCCATTTAAGTGAGGAAAAAAATGACAAATTCAAATAATAAAAGAAAAGCCTATGCTTTGAGTCTGCTTGCTATAAGCACACTAATCCTTTCGGCTTGTAATCAAGAAACTAAAGAAACAACAGAACCAACATCACAATATTATACATTGCCACAAATAACCGCACAATACGATGCCCAAGAAGTTCAAGATTTTAATTCACGGCGCAATCAAGGCCAGACTAATCGCTATGAAAATTTAGTGATTCCTAATCAATTAATTTTAAGACAACCCGATAATTTACCTTCATCACTCTTTTACGACAGTGGCATTGAAATTGCTTACCCTGCTGATGGTGTTAAAGGAATCTATTTAACCGCTGAAAATGTGGCTAATGCAGAGGACTTTAACTATTTGGTTGACTTTGTCAATCGTACCGATTTAAATGCGATGGTGATTGACTTTAAAGATGACTATGGCAATATTATATCGGTCAATGAGTCTGATAATCCAACGGTTCAATCGAATACCAGTGCATACCTTGACTATAAAGAGGTGCTAAAAGTACTTGAAGAAAATAACATCTATCCGATTGCACGGATTGTAACCTTTAAAGACCATCTGTATGCCACTGAGTTTCCTGAACATAGTTTTCATGATGTCTATACGGGTGAAATTTGGGAAGATGGTAATGGTGCTCGCTTCATTAATCCATTTTCACAAGAAGTTTGGGATTATACCCTTGATATAGCGATTGAAGCAGCGAAAATGGGCTTTAAAGATATTCAATTTGACTACGTTCGTTTCCCTGAAGGGTTTGAAAGTTTTGAAGATACTTTAGATTATGATTTAGGCCGTTTTAGTGCTTATCAATCAGATGATCCTGAAAATTATGGAGAAGAACGTGTTATTGCTATCACACAATTTTTAGCCTATGCTAAAGAACAACTCGCTCCCTATGGCGTCGATGTGAGTGCCGATGTTTTTGGCTATACAGCTGTGGCCGGTAACAGCCCGGATGTCCGTGGCATTGGTCAAAACTTTGCGCGTATGGCTGAAGAAGTTGATGCCATTTCGGCAATGATCTATCCGTCTCACTGGGGAACAGAATTTTTTGGTATTCTATATCCCGACTTAAATCCGTTTGAAACAATTGATGAATATATGTATTCTGAAGAATCAGCTTTAGCTAACGTTCAAAATGATGTCATATCTAGACCTTGGATTCAAGATTTTACCGACATGTACTCTAATCCTGACGGCGCCTGGCAATATTATGGCGTTGAAGAAGTCCAGGAACAAGTGGATGCTTTAACCAAACATGGCGTCAATGAATTCTTACTCTGGAATGCAGCGGGTGTTTACACGGAAGGTGTCGATTATACACCTTACGAGGAAACAGCCCAATAATACCATTTAAGATTAAACAAAAACTGATTTAGACACTTTGAACAATGTGTCTAAATCAGTTTTTTGTTAACTAAATTGTATCCATTCTGCTTCTGTTAACCAGACAATGCTTTCAAAATCTAACAAAATTAAACCGACACGACTCACAGAAATTTGTGTGGCCGAAACTAAGGCTTCACGATACAAACTAATTTGAAAACGATAGCGCGCTTTAATTGTTTCAATCTGTTCATCTCGGCTCTGAGAGCTTAAAGGACGAAAGCGATCGGTCTTATAATCGATTAATAACAGACTGCCATCGTCTAATTGAACATAATTATCAATGACACCATGGATTAATAATTGATCATCAGCTAATTCCTGCACTTCTAAGTCATCTAATTGTTTTTTGAAAATACGCTTGGCAGGCATCAACATTGAAAAAGCTTTTTCGCGTTTTAATGGATAATCGGTATCAATCAAATATTGCCCGACATCAGAGTTTAAAAACCAAATGATTTTATCCAGTAAAATATGTTCAACTTGTTGGGTATTCAATAATTTCTGATTAACCAACTCTTTGATTTGACTATCCAAAACAAGATGATAATCTTGCGCCTCTCTAAAACGACTAAAATCAAGTTGTTGTAACAGGAAATGTGTATACGTCCCAATATCTGCATAGTTTACCGTTTTCACTTGCATAAATGCAGGTGCTTCAAAGGTATCTGACGTATAACGGATCCCTTGTATGTGTTCAACTTGCTCTGGCACATTTTCTTCCATACTGTTTTCAAAATCCGCTGAAACGGATAAGGTTGATGGCTGACTTCGATCACTATAATGACTTAATTTTTCAATTCGAGGTTCTTCATACAGTCGCTTTAATTCTGATACGGATTGATAACTGGATGTCTTAGTCGCTAACAAATAAGCATATTTGGTATGCATCATCTGATTAATATGCGTAATGGTATCAGATTCGACTTTTTGCGGTGACCTTAGCTGCTTAACCAATTGTTGGCGCCAAACATGGTTCATTGGTTGCGCATCTTGCGTGTCAAACAGTGGCATAGCTACTTTAATCTCATCATAGGTATAATAAGTGGTCGTCACCTGATTTAAATTAAAGTTAGCCACACTGTGACGATTAGAAGGAACTGCCATGGCTTGTAAAACCCAATCGAGCCAACTTTGCGCCTTTTGCCGTTCATGCGTATGGATGAGGAGTTGATCCGATGGGGTCATCTGCTTAGTTTGCTCTTGCAGTTGTTCCACTTTTTCTTTAGACTTCACGGTCCCAATCAAAATCAACTTTTGTTCACAGCGCGTTATGGCAACATACAACTTCCGCATTTCTTCGGCTTTTAATTGATTAGTCTTTTCAATTTTTAATGCTTGTTTTATCACTGACTGGTATTTGGTCATAGACGTGTAGTCATATAAGTCAATTCCCAAACCATAATTTTTCGAAGCGATATAACGCTTGTGGTTCACATCGGTTAAATTAAACTTTTTCCCCATATTTAATACATACACCACAGGAAACTCTAGCCCTTTACTAGCATGCACAGTCATAATCCGGACGAAATTTTGATTACCATCCAATAAAACAGGTTCAGCTAAATCGTTATCTCTTTGAATAACTTTTTCAATATAATTGACAAAGCCAAATACCCCTTTGTAAGATGATTGTTCAAATTGCGCTGCTCGTTCATAGAGGGCATGTAAATTTACTTGACGTTGCTCGCCATTGGGCAATCCCGCTACATAATCAAGATAATTCGTTTCTTGATAAATTGTCCAAATCAATTCGACCAAGGAGACAGTCTGAGACAAATCTTGCCAATGATGTAACTGATGAATAAAAACAGTCAACTTCGAATAAATATCTTGCTCACTCTGACGATGATTTTCGTGCTCAGCATAATTTTCAATATAAGCAATAACGGCTTGATAATAAGAGCCATAAGTATGTGGAATACGAATTTGACTTAATTCTTCGTCTGAAAGATTCACAAAATAAGACCTCAAAACAGCCACTAAAGGTATATCCTGTACGGGATTATCAATAATCTTCAGTAAAGCAATCATCAAACGGACTTCTTGCCTTTGGAAAAAATTTTCTACTTTTTGCGCATACAGAGGAATACCATAGGACTCAAAAACTTGTTGGACCGTTAAAAAAGGAAATTTAGTCGAGGTTAAAATGACAATATCTGAATATTGCAGGGGGCGTTGCTTCTGGGTCGGGTGTTCTTTATCATAAATCAAAAAACCTGAAGCCATTTTCTCATTAATATTTTGAGCTAAAAGGTGCGCTTCGGCTTCAATACTTGCATCGAAACCTTCATCGATGTCACTTTCTAAGCTGTCATCTTCAACTGAATCCCCTTCTTTAACATTTAGCAATAGTTCAATATTAAAGTCTTCATTCGGCGCAGGTGGAATAAAGCTTGTATTCCCTACTTTTAAGGACTCATTGTGACCATAGGACATTTCACCGAACGCATCATCCATTAGACGTTCAAAAATAAAGTTAGCAAACTCAAGAATTTCAGCCCTTGATCGATAGTTTTTACCTAAAATAATCAATTCGTGTTCATTATCAGCTTGGTAGCTATGGTATTTATTTAAAAAGAGGCTGGGTTCAGCCATACGAAAGCCGTAGATAGATTGCTTTACATCGCCAACCATAAAGAGGTTATTTTGCAATTCAACCTGTTCGTGACTTAACCAAGAAAGAATAGCTGCTTGAATCTCATTAATATCTTGATATTCATCAACTAACACTTCTTTAAATAATTTATGATAGTAGGTTGCTGCAATACTCGCTTCCCTAAGCTGTGTCTGCGTATTATATGGGGCTAAGATTTCCAACGTTAAATGTTCTAAGTCATTATAATCAATGACATTCATCTCAGCCTTTTTAGCTTCTAAACCTTCTTGAAACATTAAGGTTAAATGACTTAATTGTTCAATAACTTGATGGGCTTGTGTTTCAATTTCCAGACTTTGCTCGTAGGCATAAGGAAACAGCGTTATGATTTGTTTGTTGACTTGATCTTTGGCTTGGTCACGTAACTGTTTGAGTTCATTAACAGCTTCATAATCGTCACTTTTCTTGCTATTACTTTTCCATTTCCCAAAAGCCAGCTGATTAATAGCTTGATATACTTTTTCTAACGAACCACTTTCCAGTATATCTAACAACATCAGCAATTGATTTTTATCATCCGTAAGCGTGCCTTCATAGTTAGTGATGGTTTGTTGGCTTAAGGTTAGGAGCAGGTCATAGGCTTGCTCTAATAAAGCCAAACTACTATGCGCAGCGGTATTTATTTGGCTTTTTATGGTTTTGTTAAATAATTCTGATTGTCCAAATTCGGAAAAGTTGGCTGTCGATTCGACCATTTCAGCTAACCACATGGCTGGTTCCGTATGCGAACTAGCAAATAAGTAGAGCTCTTTGACTATATTGAATAAGCCGTCATCATTACGTGCATTTGAAAAACGACCCAGTAAATCGTTTAAAGAGGCAACATCAATGGCTGTCGTAAAGGCGTCTGTCTTGCCTTCCCAAATCGCATTAACGACATCCGTCCAAACTTCTTCATACAACAATTGTTTTTGTGTTTCATCGGTCAACAATTGAACATTTGGATTAAAGTCAATTAAGTAGAAAAATTGTTGAATGACTTGCAAACAAAAACTGTGTAAGGTACGAATGTGCGCAGTGGATAGTTTATTGACCTGATCTAATAAATACCGCTGCTCTTCGCCGTCTAAAGTCTCAGAAACCGCCTCATGTAAACTTGTTTCCATCCGCTGCTTCATTTCCTTAGCCGCTAATTCAGTAAATGTTACCACTAATAATTGGTCAATGGAGGCATATTTTTCGCGAATATGATACAAAATACGTTCGATTAAGACTTTTGTTTTCCCAGAACCTGCCGAGGCAGAAACGAGTATGTTGGTGCCAGCTGTATGGATGGCTTGCCACTGATCATCATTATACATCGATTGTTCTGGCTTAATAGGTATTTTACGCATCGTTCTCCCCCTCCAATTCTTGTTGGATTTTGTCAATCAGTTGATCTTTAGTCACGGTTTTGTTGCGATACACATTATAGTGTATGGTTGGATCAAAACCTGTAATTACACGATATTCGGCTTGCATCGATAAAGTAAAGTGCTCCTCTTTAAAGGGTTGTAAAGTGATCTTACCCTCCATTATTTCTTCGCCAGCTTTTTTAATTAAGTGATGCATATATTGGCTCAACAATTTAAATTCATCTTGCGTAAAATACTGGCTGAATCGATTATAGTCACCATTTTTAAGTAGGCTCGCCGGATAAATTTGACTTGTTTTCTTTTCACTTAATAAAGGTTCAATTTGACCTAAAGTAGCAGCATCGACGGTTAAAAAGCCTTTATAACGATTATTTTCCATCAACTGCTCAATAACAGCGGCTTGATTCGTTTGTTCTTGCCAAGTCTGCGCAGTCCCATTTTGGTAACTATTGACTAAAGGTTGATAAAAAGCGCCTAAAGGCTGAATATTGCTGTAATTATGCATGGCAACATTTAAATACGTTAAAATCTGTAAGTCAATGCCATAATAGACGTCTAAAGGGTCAAAGGATTTATTCCCTGACTTATAGTCAATGACTTGTAAAAAAGGGTCTTGTCCCTTTAATTGAATTTTATCAATCCGATCAATTTTCCCACTAATACTTAAACGACTACCATTGGATAAATGATAGTCAAATCCTTTGAGCGGGCTTTGCAGACCAAATGTCGCTTCTGTACTTAAAATTTCAAACCGCGTTCTTTGTTGTTGTAATTGTGTCATTTGAGCAAATTGATATAATGTTCGATTTAGTTGGCCTTGAATGGCTTCAAATCGCGGTTGACTGGATAATAAGTTAAAGCGATTATCTTCGCTTAAGCGCGCTAAAGTTTGTTGATAGCTTTGTATAAACTCAGCCTCATCTAATTGGGCCAGCTGTGTATCATTTTGATTCAACAAGGTCATCCATTGATCTAAAAATTCATGCATATAATCCCCCGTTTTAGCCGGCGTTAATGCAAATTGTTCTCTTTCGCGAATGCGCAAACCATATGTTAAGAAATGACTATACGGATCTTTATAAAACTGCTCTAATTTCGAAATGGATAAATTAATTTGTTCGCCATAAAGAGCTCTAGCTGTCTCCGCTTGAATATAATCTGGCAAAGGGTTGGTATATAGTAGGGCATCAATTAATTGATAAATCGTACGGACACGTCCACTGAGATGCTGTTCCTGATACTCCCCTACTATATGTAAGAGGCTTTGCAGGTTATCTGAAATAGGCGATTTAGCTTCAAAATGATAGCGGATCATTTGTATAATGGGGGTTAATTGAACCGCATATTTACCCACATCACTCGTATGCAACTGTGGCTGCGTTAAGTAATTCATTTGCGAATTAAAGCTAGTCGTATTTATTTTAAAGGTTTTTTGTAAGTCTTTTAAATGAGGGGCCAATTCGACTTGTTGATCGTTGACGTTACTGGCAAAACTTATATATAGTTGATCAGTTGCATTAAGTAATAACTGATGAATCAGCAATAACTCAAGATGGGTTTGTTTTTGTGGGGCATCGGTTAAATACTGATAAATTTCAAGCTTATCTTGAATGGATTGACGGTTTTCGGTCGTTAAAAGGGAGTCACTTTCTTGGTATTGAGGTAGAACCTGGTTATTCGCACCAATAATAAAGCAAATTTTCGCAGGCTTTACTTGCGGACTGGCCATATTGGTAATAGTGACTTGATCCATGGTGGGAGGAATAATATGGTAGCTACCTTCATTCAAGCCCGTTAGGATTAGCTCAGCAAAAAGATTAAAATCGATGGTTTTATCTTGGTATAATTGATGGAATTCATTTAATGTATCCACAAATACTTGCCAAACTTGTTCGTGTTGCCGCGAAGCCTCTATATCCCCTTCTTCAATGGCTTGATCACGTAAGAAGATTAGACGGTCTTTGACACCACTTTTATCGACTAAATGATAAAACCATTGCGCAGCTTCATCCCCGGTAAATGTATTTTGCCATTGATCTAATGGCTTAGCTAAGGATGTTAACATCCATTGTCTAATCGCTGTCGTAATTTGTTCATTCGTTCGTTGTGTCTTACGTCCATGGACATCTTCATAAACGACGGATTCTTGATCATATGACCAAATAAATTTAGGATTAGTGAAGCGATAACCCAGATAGCCATTAGCCAAAATAATATTCTCAAATAAATACTTCTGATGCTTCATTTCATCTATTTCATCATCCGTCCATAACAAGTCATCCTCTGATGTATCCATGGGATAATATAAATCCGATTTTAAGACATACATTAAATCATTAAATTGCCAGTTAAAGCGTTTTAAATTTAAAACGGATTCGAGCCATAGCATCAATGGATGTTGATCCATACGTGAGGTATGGTCAAAAAAGTATGGAATATCATTCATTTTAAAATAAGGCCTAACTAAGCTTTGATAACGATCCATATCCCTAGCGACCACTAATATATCGTGATAGCGATAACCTTGTTTGTGGACTAAGTAATGAATTTGATTGCTTAAGTGACGTATTTCTGTTTGCAAAGTATCGGATTGCCAATAATAGACGTTTTCAACTGCTATGACGGCAGTGCCAGCTTGCTGCTCATTATTTTGTGTATTTATCCGGAAATAATTGGCCAGTTGCAAAATATCCTTTTTATAATTGTAACTAGGACCTTGAATATACCAATCTTTTTTAATAGCTAAATTTAAATAATTAGCTAAGTCTTTAATTTGAAGATAGGTATTTTTGGGAACTTGCGCAATGGGTAACCACAGGGTGTTTTCTATATCCGAATCTTTGAGGGGTAAGGTAATCCAAACATCCGTAAACGACCGTATCATTTCCATAATTAAAGCCATCTGTTGAGCATCAAAATAGTAAAAATGATCAATAAAAATATAATGATTATCAAAACTTTCTTTGGCTTGAATGTATTGAATTAAATCAGTGTATGATTGATAGTTGGCTAATTGTTTATCTTCAATAGCACTAATAAACGCTTGATACAACATAGCTAGTTCTTTAAGTCGTTGTTCTTCGACATCATAGTCCCCATCAAAAGTGTCTAAACGATTGGGGGTTATATTTTCCGGGCTAATGCGACCTTCATACAATTCTTCAAACAATTGCAAGAGTTTTTCAATAAAGCCTTGATACTGAATTTGATTGCGATAAACCAATAATTCCTCTTGCTTATCTTGCAAAATCTGCCGAATCAACATGCTTAAGCCCACTTGCGTCAGTTGAGGTTTGTTTTTAGTGTTGGGTGGCAATAAAAACCAAGCCAGACGCGTAAAACTCATCACTTGGATATCCAGCATGGCTTGTTGTTGGTTGCCTAGTAAATGTTCTAATTGCGTCAACAACAAAGATTCCATATCAAATTTGATATGTTCAGGGACAATGTAGTAAATCACTGCTTCAGGATTCGATTGTTTAATGTCAAGCATTTTGTTGATTAAGATACTTTTTTTATCGGTACTTAAATCACCTAAAACAAATTGTAAAGCCATCTTTGCCTCCTTTACTTAATCCTATCACGCAAAAAAACCGAACTTTTAAATTATAGTGGGACCGTCCTTCATCCTATAATTATAAAGTTCGGCTTTCTGCTAAACAAGCTTAAATTATAATGCGTTCCGTTTAATAATTTCAATAATGACTTCAGTTGCTTTGACCATTGATTCAACGGCTACATATTCATAACGACCATGCATATTTTCGCCACCCGCAAAAATATTTGGCGTTGGTACACCCATAAAGCTAATTTTCGACCCATCAGTGCCCCCACGAATCGGAACGATGACAGGCTCAATATCTAAGGCTTCCATCGCTGACTGAGCTAATTCGACCGAAGTCATATCTTTTTGAATCACATCAGCCATATTATAGTATTGGTCAAACAAATCTAATTTAATCGGTTCGCTTGGGTATTTGCTATTAATGGTATTCACTACTTCAACCACAAATTCTTTGCGTTTTTCAAAAGCTTCACGGTCAAAGTCACGAATAATCATGCTTAATTCAACTTCATCCACCGTACCCGCCACATCACCAATATGATAAAAGCCTTCGCGACCTTCCGTTTGCTCGGGCACTTCATTGGCTGGTAAATGATCCATAAAATCATTCATAATGGTAATAGCATTAATCATTTTGCCTTTAGCCGTTCCAGGATGGATATTTTTACCCGTAATCGTCAAGTTAGCCGCAGCCGCATTAAAACTTTCATATTCTAATTCACCGACTGGACCACCATCCATCGTATAAGCAAATTCAGCCCCAAAATGGTCGACATCAAAATGATCCGCACCGCGACCGATTTCTTCATCAGGACCAAAGGCTACTCGCACCTTACCATGTTTTATTTCAGGGTGTTGAATAAGATATTCCATGGCCGTCATAATTTCAGCAATACCCGCTTTATCATCAGCCCCTAATAAAGTTGTGCCATCAGTTGTAATCAATGTTTGACCAACATAACCGAATAAGTTAGGAAAATCAGCTGTTTTCATTACAATATCTTTTTCAGCATTTAAAACAATGTCTTTACCATCATAATTGCTTACCACTTGCGGTTGAACATTTTCCGAATTAAAATCAGCCGTATCAACGTGGGCAATAAAACCGATCGTTGGAACTTTTTCATGCGTTGTCGCTGGTAAAGTTGCTGTCACAAAAGCATTTTTCGCATTGAATTCAACATCTTCCATACCGATTTCAACTAATTCGTCTTTTAACAGATTCAACAAATCCAATTGAATGGCCGTTGAAGGAATCGTGGTCTGCTTAACATCTGAGCGAGTATTAATTTTGGCATAGCGAATCAATCTTGTTTGCGTTCTTTCAAATAAATTCATTAATTGTATCCCCTTTTTTACAAATATTGAAATGGATTAGTGTTTTCCTTACTAGCAATAATGTCAATCGACCACTGATGTTCCAAATTCAATTGTCCTAACAAAGCCGCCATTTTAGCTATAAAAATCTTCTCTGCATAATGCCCAACATCCACGGTCATCATATCATACTCATAACAATCATGCCCGTGATGATAAGTAATATCCCCCGTTAAATAAATATCCGCCTCTTGTAAGGCAGCTGCTTCAGCAAATTCTGAACCTGACCCACCTACAACCGCTATTGTCTGATAAGTCGTTTTTGGTTTTTTTTCAATCACGGTCAACCGTTCAATATCTAAAGCCTTTTTAATATAAGCCAATACCTCTGCTCTAGGCATCGGCTGTTGTAGTGCACCGATTCGACCGATATGGTTATCGGGATTTGGATCAGTGGCTAAAGCGACTACATGGCTTAATTGTAAAGTTTCCGCTAACCAATCATTCATGCCATTCGTTGCTTTATCCAAATTCGTGTGTAAGGCAAAAATATTTATTTGATTTTGGATAAGTTGTGAATACATATTGATTTGTGGGTTATCGATATCAAAGCGTTTGATAGGTTTAAAAATGGGTGGATGATGCACAATAATCGTATCCACTTGCTTATCAATGGCTTCTTGAACAACCTTTGGACGTATATCCAATGAAACCAAGACTTTGGATACTTCGGCGTGTTGACTACCAAAATGTAAACCAACATTATCATAGTCTTCAGCCAAGGCTGGTGGATAAAGTTTATCTAAGACGTCAATTATTTGCTTTAATGCTGTTGTCATCTGCTAGCACCTCTTTAATTAAATTAATTTTATGTTCTAATTCGGCTTGTTTTTGCCCATCAACGTGTTTTGATTGCTTAACCGAGGCGAGTATGCGTTGTATGTTGTGGCGTTCGCGTTGCCATTTAGTAGAGAATTCTGGCGTCTGTTGACGTAAATTAAAGGGTCCAAACATTAGCTCTTCTTCAGTTAAAAGGGGCGTCTCTTCAACCTTTTGTGAGACCATTACTTCATAAAGACGTCCTTGATCAATCAGAACCGTCTCAGCAAGGATATCGAAGTGGTATTTATTTAAAAAAGACCGTAAATTCTGCTCTGACGTATTAGGTTGTAACACTAGAATCGCGTTCATTTGTATTTTGTCTAAACCTTGCTTTAAAATATCACGAATTAAATTACCACCCATCCCACAAATGCTGAAGGTGTTGATGGCATCTTGGGGATAAACTACTTCCAAGCCATCGCCTTTACGCACATCAATGGTTGCTTCCAGCGAATGGGCTTGCACCTCTCTTTGCGCAGATTGGAAAGGTCCTTCAACGACTTCCCCCGCAATCGCAAAGTCAATCTGTTGCTTTAAAACAAGGTGCACAGGTAAATAAGCATGGTCACTCCCAATATCAGCTAAGCGAATGGGTTGTTGACCAAAGGTTTGGATATATTGCGCCACCTGCTCCAAACGTGGCGATAATTGTTCAGCCTTCATAAAAACCTCCTCTAAAAACACATAGTCAGCGGGATTGAACGACCCTAAAATAAACAAGTAATAAGGCTATTCAACGTCCTTTCACTTGGCTGTTTCCGAAATCTCTCGGTCTTACTCTTCACGCTAACAAACATACTATTATTGTATCAAATTAGATAGATGTAGAGAAATAAAAATAGAAAATAGTTTGCCTTATGCGTTCATTGTTTCAAACAAATAGATAACCTTATCTAAACCAGCCAATTTAAGCAAAAAAACCCGACAATTTCTAATTATAGTGCCAAGGATAAACCGGCTCACATCGGTCCCTTTTGGCTGATAAACCATTAGGGAGCGAATCGCTGGGCGAGTCTGGAGCCGTGCGGAAGACGGTCCCACTATAATTAAAAACTGTCGGATTTTGCAGCGTTTTCTAAATCCTACTCCAAGAAATCTTTCAGCTGTTTAGAACGACTAGGATGTCTCAATTTTCTTAAAGCCTTCGCTTCTATTTGTCTGATCCGTTCACGCGTCACACCAAACACCTTACCCACTTGTTCAAGCGTACGAATATTACCATCATCTAAACCGAAACGTAAACGTAAAACATTTTCTTCCCGATCCGTTAAAGTATCTAATACATCTTCCAATTGTTCACGCAATAAGGCTGAGCTAGTATAATCTTCAGGACTCATAGCCCCTTCATCTTCAATAAAATCACCTAAATGTGAATCATCTTCTTCACCAATAGGCGTTTCTAAAGAAACCGGCTCTTGAGCAATTTTTAAGATTTCACGTACTTTTTCTGTAGGTAAATCCATTTCTGCACCAATTTCTTCAGGTGTAGGTTCCCTACCTAAATCTTGTAATAATTGTCTTTGAACACGAACAAGTTTATTAATGGTTTCAACCATATGAACGGGTATCCGGATAGTTCTAGCTTGATCGGCAATCGCCCGTGTAATGGCTTGACGAATCCACCAAGTCGCATAGGTTGAAAATTTAAAGCCTTTGGTATAATCAAATTTTTCAACTGCTTTCATTAACCCCATATTACCTTCTTGGATTAAATCAAGAAACTGCATCCCACGTCCGACATAACGTTTAGCGATGGAAACAACTAACCGAAGATTAGCCTCAGCTAATTCTTGTTTAGCCAATTCATCACCATCAGCGATACGTTTTGCCAGCTCAATTTCTTCTTCACCGGTTAATAAAGGTACCCGTCCAATTTCTTTAAGGTACATTCTTACAGGGTCACTAACTTTTATTTTTGAAGCAGCGACTTTTGAAGCACTTGATTCCTCGACTTCTTCAATGGCTATATCGTCTGCACGAACCATTTGTTGTTTGGTAGGACCACCATCATCACCTACAACAGCTATCCCACTATCTTCAACTTCTTGAATTAACTTATCCATAGCATCTGCATCTAAATCATATGGACTAGCAATTTTTTGCGTTAATTCATCATAATGAATTTGACCAAGCGATTTTTTTTCTGCAATTAACTGTTTGGTTGCTTGTTCAAAACTAACGGTTAATTCTTGTTTGCTATCCTCTGTTTGGTCTAATTCTGTATTTGTTTCATTTAAATTTTCTGGTGTTTTAGCCATAAACGTCTCCCCCTATGAGTTTGATTTAAGTTGACGTGTCAATTGTAATATCTTAATTGCGAGTGCATTTGCTTCATTATTTTTCTGTTCTTTACGATAAACAACCATTTGCTGACTAAGTTCCTTAATCTCCAAATTGACAAATTCTTCATTCATCACCCTTAAACAATCGTTTATTATTTGATCGGAATAGGCCATGGGGTCTTTTTCCCAAATAATCGTTGTTAAAAAATGATTCATCTCAGGACTGGTAATTTGACTGACAACATCCGTAAGTGGTATAGGGTACCCTAAATCATAATAAAAGTGTTGTAACTCAAAATACAGTTGTTGCGATTGTTCATGAAAAAAGATCAGTTCATCATTCATTTTCTCTACATAGGACCATGCCTCTTGATAATAAATCAAACACGCCAACAGTGTTTTTTCTGCTTGAAAAGCTCTTTCGGACTTAATATTAAAGGCAGAAATAGTTTGTTGAGGTGCTTCTTGTTGAACGATTTGCATTTGTTCACTGGATTGGTTGGCTTTTTGTTTTTTATTAATATAATTGGCTTGAGCGAGTTGCTCTTTAACTAATGATTCACTTAAATTAAATTCTTGAATTAAATTGTTTAAGCGTAATTGTTGTTCAATCGGCGATTGAATATTAGCGATTAATTTAATTAAAGCTTCAATATACCAAGCTAATTCTTGTTGATTCGATAAATCATAGCTTTTCTTCAAATAATTCATTTGAAATTCAAAGGGACTCAAGGCTTGTACAATTAATTTTTGAAAAGATTCACTGCCATGTTGTTGAATCCACTCATCAGGATCCATCTTTTGCGGAATAATCAAACTTTTAAACGTATTATTAGGAAAAGCAACACTTAATTCAAACGCACGAGCAATCGCTTTTTGTCCCGCATCATCTCCATCAAATACAAATACAACCTCTTTAGCTAATTTAGTGACTTGCTTAAGATGAGATTCGGTTAAACTTGTTCCCATCGTCGCCACCGTATTCTCAAAATTAGCTTGCGTTAAAGCAATAACATCCATAAACCCTTCACAAATTAACACTTGATTCGATTGTCTAATCGGTAAACGCGCACGATCTAAGTTAAAAAGTAATTGATTTTTTTGAAAAATGATTGTTTCAGGCGAATTCAAATATTTTGGCGACCGCTTGGACGTATCTTCAGACATTAAACGGCCCGAAAAACCCACGACTTTGCCTTGCATATTTCGTAAGGGAAACATTAAACGTCCATGGAAACGGTCAATCAATTGTTGCGAATTTTCAGAAAGATAAAAAATACCACTATTAATCAACTCATCGTCAGTAAAATGTTCCTTTTTTAAAAACTGCCATAAAATTTGACTATTATCCGGAGCAAAACCAATCGCAAAATCATCGATTGTTTGTTGGGTTAAATTCCGCTTTAACAAATATTGTAAGGCAGCTTCCCCATTAACCGTATTATTCAAATAATAATGATAAAATTCACTGACTTTTTCATGGATGGAATAAAGGATTTGCTCACCTTTTGATTGCCCAGTCAGCGAGTCATTGGAATCAAAATAAGCATCCACCGAAACATTTGCCATTTCGGCAGCCTTTTTGACAGCTTGCGGAAATGTAATACCTTCAATTTCTTGCAGGAAACCAAATACATTCCCCCCACGTCCGCAAGAAAAACATTTATAAATCTGTTTTTGACTTTGAACTGAAAAAGACGGGTTGCGATCTTCATGAAATGGACAAGAAGCGGTATAACTATTGCCTCTTTTAGTTAACTGGACATATTGATTAATCACATCAACGATATCTATTTTTTGTCTAATTTCTTGGATGACTTCTTCCGGTATTGTTTGCAAATGAAATCACCTCTATTTCAAGCTTAATTGGTCTCTTTCGGTTTAGATTTATATAAGAAAAAAGCACCAATAATAAATTGTACAATAATTGCAAATACACCATTTAAGGAATTGCCTGTTTGTTGCGATACAATAGCTAAAATAGTCGTTCCTAAAACGGAACTAAATTTCCCGAAGATATTGTAAAAACCAAAAAACTGATTGGTTTTTTCTTTAGGTATAATTTGACCAAAATAAGAGCGACTTAAGGCTTGAATCCCGCCTTGAGCAGTTCCAACTAGAACAGCTAAAACAAGAAAATCATTAAACGTACGAATGCCTAAGGCCATCAGACAAATAACAATATATGTCCCGATTCCAAAAAACAACATCGTGCGATTGCCAAACCGTTTGGCTAAAGTACCATAAATAATCGAACACGGAAAAGCAACAATTTGAACCACTAGTAACATAATAATTAATTGATTAGCTGATAAACCTAAATCCGTACCCACCGAAGTCGCCATCCGAATAATGGTTCCCACGCCATCAATATAAAAGAAATAACCAATTAAAAATAAATAAATATGTGGATATTTTTTTAGTTCGCTTAAACTAACTTTCAACGAATCGAGCGTTGTTTTAACAATCCCTTCCGTTCTTTCCAAATAATGCGTTTGATGAACATTCTTCCAATAGGGAATCGTAAACACAAACCACCATACGGCCGTTATAATAAATCCAATATTAACCGTTGTCGTCGCACTAAAAATACCTGAAAGTTGAATAACCATAAAAATCAAGAAAGGAATCACACTACCAATATAACCAAAGCCATAACCAGCTGAACTAACCAAATCAAGCCGTTCATCCGTTGTTGCATCTAAGAGAGAACTATCGTAAAAAATATTCGCAATACCAAAGCCAATGGCTGATAAAACATACAAAACAAGTAATAAATTCCAATTACCCGTTGGCACAAAAATCATAGCTAAAACTGCAAAAATTCCGATGAGTGTACCGACAGTGAACAAAGGCTTGCGTACACCCCGATAATCCGCACTTGTACCCAAAAAGGGTGCTAAAACCCCAACAAATATTGTCCCAATTGAATTAGCATAACCTAGGTAGGCTGTTGAGTCGGCATCTGCAATTCCAGCAGCATCAGTCATCGCTTTATAGAAGATAGGAAAAATTGCAGTTGTAATCATTAAAGAATAAACTGAATTTGCCCAGTCTTGCATAATCCAACTCCACTCAACCGTCGAAAATTTATTTTTTAACGTTTTGAACATTGGTTACTCCTTAATAAAGATAGTTATTATTTTATCCAATTACTTATGCTTCAATCATGTCTGAAATAATCTCCCAAATTAGGTCACTACCCTCGCCACTTTCGGCTGAAAATGGGAACAAGGCATCTACAGAAGGTAAATCTAAATCTTTTTTGAATAGACTCAAGTGACGTGTCCATTGGCTTTTTTTAATTTTATCCGACTTAGTAAGAATAATACCGTAAGGAATATCTAACTCTTCAACAAATTCTTTCATCGCAATATCTAATTCTGTGGGTGGATGTCTAAAATCCATAAGTAAAAATACAAGTTGCAAGTTTTCCCTTTGACTTAAATATTTCTCAATCATCTTCCCCCAACTGGCTCGCTGTGTTTTAGCTACGCGTGCATAACCATAGCCTGGAACATCAACGAAACGGAACTGATGGTTAATATTATAAAAATTTAGTGTTTGTGTTTTACCAGGTTGACCAGAAGTTCTAGCTAGTCCTTTACGATTAATCATCTTATTAATAAATGACGATTTACCTACATTAGAACGACCAGCTAGAGCAATCTCAATGATCTCATCTTGAGGATATTGATTTGGACTCACTGCGCTAGTAACCAATTCTGCGTGCGTTACTTGCATCTTCTCACCCCATTATGAAATCTTTCGATTATCTTCACCGTAATAATTCGGTGTTTGACTTCCATTAACATTTTCTTTGGTAATAATAATCTTAGCCACATCATCACGACTTGGAACTTCATACATAATATCTAACATAACTTCTTCAATAATAGAACGTAACCCTCTTGCACCTGTTTCACGACTTAAGGCTTTTTCGGCGATGGCTTCTAAAGCATCCTGTTCGAAATCTAGCTCAATGTTGTCAATTTCAAATAATTTTTGATATTGTTTCACCAAAGCATTTTTAGGTTCTGTTAATATACGAATTAAATCCTCTTTCGTTAATTTCTCTAATGACGCCATAACAGGTAATCTTCCAATAAATTCTGGAATTAACCCAAATTTAAGTAAGTCTTCAGATGAAATCTGCTGCATGATACTTTTATTTTCATCTAACTTACCTTTAGAACTACCAAAACCAATGACCTTACTGCCAAGGCGTTCTTTAACGATGGTTTCAATCCCATCAAAAGCCCCTCCCACAATGAATAAAATTTGACTTGTGTCTAATTTTAAAAATTCTTGGTTAGGATGCTTTCTACCACCTTTTGGCGGTATATTCGCTTCTGTTCCTTCTAAAATTTTCAGTAAAGCTTGTTGAACCCCTTCACCACTAACATCCCGTGTAATCGAAACATTCTCTGATTTACGTGATATTTTATCAATTTCATCAATGTAAACAATCCCATGTTGCGCTAATTCTAAATCATAATCAGCGGCTTGTACTAATTTAAGCAAGATGTTTTCAACATCCTCACCGACATATCCGGCTTCAGTTAAGGTTGTTGCATCAGCAATGGCAAAGGGAACGTTTAAGATGCGGGCTAATGTTTGAGCTAAAAAGGTTTTACCTGAACCGGTTGGTCCAATGAGTAAAATATTGCTCTTTTGAAGCTCAATTTCAGAATCCTTATTGATTTGATTGATGCGCTTATAATGGTTGTATACCGAAACAGCTAATGTTTTTTTTGCTTCATTTTGTCCAATCACATATTCGTTTAAAATACTCATGATTTCGCTTGGTTTCAAGATTTTAATCGGATCATGTGTTTTTTCGTATTTCATTTCTTCATCAATGATGGATTTACATAATTCAACACATTCGTCACAGATGTATACATCTGGACCTGCAATGATTTTATTAACTTCATCTTGTGATTTGCCACAAAACGAGCAAAAATAGTCATTTGACCTATGATTAATATTGCGAGCCATTTGACTACCTCCCTCTTATCTTTTATTCATACGCTAAAGAGGGATGCAATTGTCTACCTGTATCAGTGCGTGACATTTGCAATCCCTCAATTCATATGTACTAATCTACTTATTATTATAATTAAACTTCTTCGACTGAGTCAATAATTAAGCTCATCGCTTTTTTCATTTTAATATCAGAAGCCAGCATATCGGTTGTTACAATACCACGAACTTGTTCAACATCCATACCATATTGATCGGCAAGATCAGTAATTTCTTTCTCGATTTCATAATCATCCACTTGGATATCTTCAGCTGCAACAATCGCCTCTAACACTAAATTCGTTTTCGTACGTAATTCAGCTTCTTCACCAAATTGATCATGTAAATCAGCTTCAGTTGTACCTGTAATTTCGTAATACATCTTTTCATCAATGCCTTGACGACGTAAGTTGTTTAAGAAATGATCCATTTGACGATGTATTTCATCGTGTACCATTTCATGAGGTAATTCAACAATTTCAGCATTTTCTACCGCTTGACGAAGCGCTAAGTCGTCGATAACATCTTTAGCTGCTTTATCTTTTTGTTCGCTTAATTGAACTTTAATTTTATTTTCTAATTCGGCTAATGATTCTACTTCTTCATCAGCATCTTTAGCAAATTCATCATCCAATTCAGGGACTTCTTTGGTTTTCACTTCATGAACAGTTACTTTAAATGTAACAGCTTTACCTTTCAAGTCCTCCGCATGATAGTCTTCAGGGAATGATAAATTAACATCAACTTCATCACCTGCTGAAGTACCAACTAATTGTTCTTCAAAACCAGGAATGAAAGAATTAGAACCTAATTCAAGTGAATGGTTTTCAGCTGTTCCACCTTCGAACTGCACATCACCGTCGAAGCCTTTATAATCAATAACAACTGTATCGCCTAGTTCAGCCGCTTCTTCTTTAACCACTAATTCAGTTAAAGCTTGACGTTTTTTTTCAATTTCTGCTTGAACATCTTCATCAGTCACTTCACGATCTTGTTTTTCAACTTGTAGACCTTTGTATTCACCTAATTTAACTTCAGGTTTTAAAACAACTTGTGCTGTTAATACCCAAGGACTATTTTTTTCAACCGTCTCAATATCAAATTTAGGTTCAGTGACTACTTCAAGAGCTGTTTCTTTGATGGCTTTTGAATAAGCATCAGGTAAAACCATATTAATAGCATCTTCATATAAAGATTCTTCGCCATAAACATTATTAAATATTTGACGTGGCACTTTGCCTTTTCTAAATCCTGGCACCGTCAAGTTCTTTTGTACTTTTTTAAATGCTTTATCTAAAGCTTTTTTTACTTCATCAGTAGGAACTTCAAACGTTAATTTTCCCTCGTTAGCTGATGTTTTTTCAAAATTCGCTGTCATACTGATATGACCTCCAAACTACGATTTTATATTTGCATACTTAAATAGTATAGCTTAAAATAAGTAGGTTGTAAATAAAAACCCACTGATTCAACCCTTTATCTCTACGAAATAATTTGACCTTCAAAAAATAAGTAGACCTGTGATATTTATTAGATTAATTTGGCGCTTTTAAGTCGTAAAAAGGATTATTTAAGTAAATATCTCAATTTTTTTACAGTAAATTCACACAATTATAACCAATTGTTCATGAGTTTTACTATTATCAAGCTAAATCTTTCGCTATAATAAAACATAAGGAGAGGTTTTATGGTAAAATACCCATCAGGTCATTCACCCCAACCAAATGGTGATACCTCAAATAATGAATCAAAAACAAATTATGGCGGACGTGGTATGTCGCTAGAAGAAAAAATTAACCAAAGCAATACTTATTACCTTACTAAGGAACGGGCTGTTATTCATAAAAAACCTACGCCCATTCAAGTGGTACAAGTAGACTATCCACATCGAAGTGCTGTAAAAATTACGGAGGCTTATTATAGACAAGCTTCAACCACTGATTATAATGGAGTATATAAAGGTAAATATATCGACTTTGAAGCCAAAGAAACTAAAAATAAGACGAGCTTTCCCCTCAATAATTTACCCGAACACCAACGGGAACATATGTCCAATTGTATTAAACACGGTGGCATTGCTTTCTTATTAATTTCTTTCAAAGTGAGAAATGAAGTCTATTTAATTCCTTATGAAAGCATTGAAACCCAAATGGCTTCATCGAACAAAAAAAGTTTAACCTATCAATTTATACAAAATAATGGTTATCTTTGCCAAACAGGTGTCTTTCCCATGCTGGACTACTTATCAGCATTGGATATTTATTTAGAGAAACTTGAGCGAAGTAACTGAAAGGATGATGTTAATGGCTACAGGGAGTCGTATCGAAAGAAAGAAATACGAAAAAAAGAACGGTCGACAGTCAAATCGCAAGCAAACTCCGCGTCCTAAAGGTCGAAAAATAATTAAAACCACGCTTATTGTGTTAATTGGTCTCGCCTTCTTAACCATTATTGGGGGTGCAGGCTTATTTGGCTACTATGCCATGGGAGCCCCAACGGTCACAATGGACGATTTAAGAGGCCAAGTATCCAGTAAAATCTATGATAACGAAGGGGATTTAGTTTTAGAATTAGGTGGACAGTCACGTGATTTACTTGAACCTGATGAAATTCCGCAAGTGTTAGAAGATGCGGTCCTTGCGATTGAAGACAGTCGTTTTTATAGTCATCTCGGTGTCGATCCCATTCGGATTGTTGGTTCATTCTTAGCCAATTTACGCGCTGGCGAAATTACCCAGGGGGGTAGTACGATAACCCAACAGTTAATTAAACTATCAGTCTTCTCAACTGATTTTCAAGATCAAACCTATGAACGGAAGGCACAAGAAGCTTGGTTAGCCCTCCAATTAGAACAAGAATTATCCAAAGAAGAAATTCTTGCATTATATTTAAATAAAATCTTCTATTCTAATAATACCTATGGAGCCAAGACGGCCGCAAGAAACTTTTTCGGCAAAGATATCAAAGATATTACCCTGTCAGAAGCTGCCTTGTTAGCTGGAATTCCTCAAGCACCTTCTGATTATGATCCTTATAGTAATCCAGAAGCAGCCAAAGAACGACGTGATCTTGTCTTAGCGGTTATGCTTGATGATGGTTTAATTAGTCAACAAGAACATGATGAAGCCGTGAATCAATCCATTGAATCCATGCTCGTTCCTTTGGATAATAATGAAGGTGAAGCACCGGAATTTATTTTAAATGGTTATATTGATGTCGTTGCCCAAGAAGTTCAAGATAAAATGAATATTAACATTTATACCGATGGTGTCGAAGTTTATACTAACTTAGACGCCGATGCCCAAAGACATATTTATGATTTAGTCAATAATAATACTGAAATAGGCTTTACGGATGATAATATGCAAACCGCTGTTTCAGTTGTTGATGTGGATACAGGTGCTTTAGTTGCGGTCATTGGTGGACGTAAACTTGAAGTCGCTCTTGGGTTAAATCGCGCAAATTCTTTAAATCGTAGTGTTGGGTCAACGATGAAGCCACTATCGGCTTATGGCCCTGCCATTGAATATTTAAATTATTCTACAGGGACTTTGGTCGTCGATGAAGCCTATACCTATTCCGATGGAACGCCTATTAATAACTATGACTTTAATTATCTAGGCAATCAAACAATGCGTGAAGCACTCGCTGGCTCAAGAAATATCCCTGCCTTAAAAATGCTACAAGATGTCGGCTTAGATAATGCCTATGCCTTTTTACAAAAAATGAACATTAATATTTTGAATAACAACCAAAGAGAATTAGTTGAATCCAATGCTATTGGTGGTGAAGTAACCCCTATACAACTAGCAGCTGCTTATGCAACCATCGCAAATTATGGTGAATACAATGAACCAACCGCTGTGATTCGAGTGGTAACTTCAAGTGGTACGGTGGAAGAGTTTACCGGCCAAAGTCGTCAAGCGATGAAGGAAACAACGGCTTATATGTTAGTTGATATGCTGAAAGATGTGCCAGGTACCTTTGCCTCTGCAGCTCAAATTGAAGGTTTAAATCATGCAGGTAAAACCGGAACAACCAACTATACCGATGAACAACTCGCTCAATTAGGCTTAAATTCAACCGACTATGCTGCCCCTGATGGTTGGTATGCCGGTATAACACCCCAATATGCCATGGTTGCTTGGGTCGGCTATGATAACCCAACATCACCCGGTAATTATTTAACCTTAGAAGAAACGCGGATACCACAAAGTATTTATCGTGAAACGATGACATTTTTAATGAAAGACGTGCCAAATACCGACTGGGTCATGCCTAGCAATATAAAACGTGTTGAAATTGAAAAATATACGGATCCGATTAGTTTGCCTGGTCCTTATACACCAACGGAAATGCGTTCAGAAGAGATCTTTATTCTTGGAACTGAACCAACAACCCAATCATTAACGTACGGACGTTATCTCAATGGTCCGACAGCTTTCGATGCTAGTTACATTGAAGATTCACAAAGTATTTATGTGAGCTGGTCTGGAGCGTTAGATGGTAATGCGCAATATGAATTGTCATTAAACGGTACAGTCATTTACACTGGAACAGGAACGAGCTTTACTATTTCAGCAGCTGCTGATGGTGAATATGTCTTCCGTCTACGCATCGTTGAAGGAAATAGTTCGTCCGATACGTCTGTTATTACCGTTACATTAACCACAGAAGCCCCGCCTGAGTCCGAGGAAAGTTCTGAAGAAAGTCTGTCTGAAAGTGCCAGTGACCCGCCAGCTGAAAGCGAAGTTCCCACTGAAAGCCTTCCAGAAGAGTCAATATCTGACCCAGCTGGTTAACAACTATCAAAAAAACCGAGCCAATTCTAACGTCTGCTGTAAAATGCAGACAATAGAATTGGCTCGGTTTTTAATTTGTTTGTATAAAGCGAACGCCCACAATCAATTCGAACTAGCTATCTGAATTAAATCGATCCTTTTGATTATAACGTAAGATAGGAATTTCAATATTATCATACTGACTATCATCAGCTTGTTTTGCTCTTGTTTGATGCTTCTGATTGAATTGCTCGATTTGTTTTTCGGCTTCATGCACTGTGCGAACATTACTTTTTTGCCAGTTTAAAAGAATTGCCTCGATATATTTAAAACTAAAAGCTTGATTTAGAACTGCTTGTTTCAACGCTAATTTAATCAAATCTTCTGGATATTTATCCGTCACAATCCAATTATTGAGAACTTCCAGTTCAATCGGCGATAGAACGCGACCAAATTCTTTCTCAAAATATGAAACCAATGACGTATCTTCGGCAACGGCTGTTATTTTTTCTTCTTTTTGAAAAAAAACACTATCCAATTTCTCAAACAGAGGACGTAAGGTGTAATGATCTGATTGCTTACCATTTTGATCTGGAACAAGTTCAATCGCTAAATAATCTTTGTCCATTAAACTGTTTAAATGGTCAAAAATCTTTTGTTGATCCCAACCTAATGAAATAGACATATGATCGATTTGATTAGAGCTTTGACTATTTGAAATCTGTGTCATTAAATATAGAATCAGTACAAACTCATCCCCAGTAACATTTAATTTATGAAATTGGTTTAGTAAGATATTTGGAACCATTGAGTGTCCTGATTTTAACCAATCGTAAATCGTACTTTTCATCCTAAACTCCTTTACATCAATAGAAAAGGAACAACTGGAGCCAATTGTCCCTTATCCTTAATAGACATCCTACGGCTTATGGATAAATACGGTTTAATAAGCGTGGGAATGGTGCTGATTCGCGAATATGTTCGGTACCACAAATCCAAGTAACAGCCCGTTCTAATCCAATCCCAAATCCAGAGTGAGGAACACTACCATATTTACGTAAATCCAAATACCATTGGTAAGTATCAACATCTAAACCAAATTTAATAATACTTTCTTTTAATGTTTCATAATCATCTTCACGTTCTGATCCTCCGATAATTTCGCCATAGCCTTCTGGCGCAATCATATCCGCACATAAAACAGTCCGTGGATCGTTAGGATTAACTTTCATATAAAAAGGTTTAATTGATTTTGGATAATTAACGATAAAAATAGGTTGCTCATATTGTGAAGCAATGAACGTTTCATGTGGTGAACCAAAATCATCGCCCCATTGAATGTCATCAAAACCATTCTTTTGTAGTAATTCAACCGCTTCAGTATATTCAATTCTTGGATAAGGTAATTGTGTATATTTTTTTAATTGCTCCACATCACGTTCCAAGGTTGTTAGTGCTAATTGACAATTATCGATGACCGATTGAACAATATAAGCCACATATTTTTCTTGCAAGGCTAAGGATTGTTCATGGTTATAGTTAGCCATTTCTGGTTCCATCATCCAAAACTCAATCAGATGCCGTCTTGTTTTCGATTTTTCAGCTCTAAAGGTTGGCCCAAAAGTAAATATTTTTCCAAAAGCCATCGCAGCTGCTTCAGCATACAATTGCCCACTTTGCGATAAATAGGCTTCTTCATCAAAATATTCCGTGTGGAACAATTCAGTCGTATTTTCAGGAGCACTTCCGGTTAATATCGGGGCATCAATTTTGACAAAGCCTTCTTGGCGCATAAATTGGTAAGTCGCATAAATTATTTCATCACGGATTGTCATAATGGCATGTTGTTTGGAAGAACGAAGCCATAAATGACGATGATCCATCAAGAAATCTGTCCCATGTTCCTTAGGTGTAATTGGATAATCATGACTTTCACCAATGACTTCGATTTCTTTAACTAAAAGTTCATAACCCAGTTTGCTTCGATCATCGACTTGAACGATGCCCACTATACGAACACTCGTTTCCTGCGTTAAATTTTTAGCTAAATCAAACGTTTCCTCAGTAACATCATTTTTCACTACAATACCTTGAAAGTAAGCTTGACCATCACGTAATTGTAAAAAAGCAATCTTACCACTGCTTCGTTTATTAGTGACCCAGGCATAAATTGTTACTTCTTGTTCAACATAATCGGCTGCTTGTCGCATCGTAATTGTATCCATAAATCCTCCTAAATATTCTCAATTGTTTGTACCCATGTTCCATTGACGGCATTAAGGTAGTAATAAGTTAAGGTGCCATTGGCATTACGCAACGTTATTTCCCATACTGGATTGTTGGCTAACTTCCCTAAGCGAGCTTGGATAATATCAACCTCACCCATATTGGCTAGCGTTAATTCTTTGGCTTGTGGTTCGGAAATAAGTTCATCATAGGTGTAATAATCCGTATCGCCACCTTCTTGACTAATAATTGCATAACGTTGGACTTCTTGATTATCAAAAAAGTCTAAGCTAAAAAATGTTTCATCAAAGGTTACCCAATAGAATTCATTGACTTGTTTGACAGGGTAATCTACTTCAACGATAGCTACAGCTTCGTCTTCAGCTTGATAAATACTAGCCTGACTTTCCATAAAAAGCCAAAACATGCCCACGAGTATGACTAATAAAATAATACTGATGGTTGTGACTGTTTTTCGACTCAAGCTATTAGCCTCCTTCATTAAATCTATTTAATATAATACCGTAAAATAATCTATTAGTCATCGGAAATCGAAAAATTTAACCAAGGGTTTAAATTATTCCTAAGTTGATAAGAATAATACTTTGTATAGATCCGATCATCAAATAAATACACCTTATCATATTCAGAATTAATGGCTAATTGTAAGAGTAAATCATTCAGTCGCGATTGCATTAAGGGCAAATGCAATTGATCAAATTCAAGATGGCTATCAAAGTGATAATAATTGGCGATTGCGTTTAATAATGGAATTTTAGGATTAACAAACGGTAATCGCTGAATCAAAATCGAACGTTTTATCTCTGAAAAATCTAACTGTTGACTAAAAACATTAGCCGAAGTTAAAATCAAAATACTATTTTCCATCTCATCCTGCCGTCGCAAAACCCGCTTTAAACTACCATGTATACCTGGACACAGCACACCAAACTGATTCATCAAGCTACTGGATTGTTTTAGCATTTGATAGGTTAATTCTTTGGCTTGTTGATTAGGCACAATTACTAATACACGCCGGTTGAGTTTGTTTTTTTGATCATTAATAAAGTCGATTTGTTGCTTAATAGCAGACACCTGATCAAGGGGTAAATCCTGATTATCTTCTACCCCATCACCCATTCCCCCTTCTTCATTCATATAAGCTAGAGGTACTTCAATCGTTAGGGATTGTTCCAGTTGATTAGGTAACTTAATTGGCGTAAAATCATTCTGTTTTAGCCACTGATACGAACCTGTTTTTTGTTTATAATCATAAAAACGTCGACTAAATAAATAAACTTCTTGTTGAGGATGTTGAACAAAGGGATTTTCAATAAATAACGGCCGTGAAATCAATTCAATATCATGAATAAATTGATTCGTGCTTTGCGCTTTAACGAGAGAGTATACGCCATTTTCAAGCCATTTAAAGTCCAGAATTAATTGCATTAATTGTTGTAAGCGGTAGTCCGTTGTCATTGTCGATTGCTTTAATTTTTTTTGAATATCAAAAGCAATACTGCTTATTACATCGAGCGTGTGATCAATGGATAGCTCTCTAACATCGGCTGGACTTAAATAACTTTCTACCCGATTGACCGAACTAAAAACGGCTTTTTCTTTCAACACATAGTGTTTTAAAATGTCTAACAATTGATAAACAGCATCAATTAATTGATTTAATAGACTGGCAATGTCAGAGTCACCGGCTTGAATGCTTGCTTGATAAACGTAATAGTCAAATACGGACTGAAGTTCAGTAAACAATTGACTCACCGGTAATTTTTTTTGTTGAAGATAGCGCTCTTTCTCAATCCAATCCTCGTAGTTTAAAATCAGTATGCTCCGCTTTTTTAAATAGTTTTCCCTTTCCAACAGCGCTTTTGATAGCATTTGGGTTTCGATTAAAATAACATCCGCCGTTTTTGTCCGCTTAAGTAAAGCTTGATAGTAAAAATTTGTCTGATTAACTAAGGTTGAACGACAATATTTTTCTAATAAAGATTGGACCACTAATTCTTCACGGATTTCAGCATAGTCACCCGTTTTTGTTTGCTTAAGCCAACGAATGGTAGCTGCAATACTAATAATTTCCTGCTGATTGAGTGTATCGACTTCTTTTTCCACTAGTAGTTCTTCAAACGCAGCTAAATGGATAAATTCTTTGGGCTTTTTTATGACGACGACTTCCCTATGTCTTTTCAACCCACTTAACTGATCTGAAAACCAGTTTAAACTGTTCATCGATTCAACACCGACAACAATTGATTTAGTTAAAGCAATTTGACTGATTACTTCGATAAGTTCGGTGTTTTTGATTGAAGGGTTCATCTTCTCAAAAATAATTCTAATGTCAGTCCTTTGCATGTTTTCAACAATCAATTGACTGAGTAATGAAAAATCAGCCGCGTCTTTTGGGACTTGATTGACTATCATGACTTCACGGTTAATATCTGTTGTTATCCTAAATTCTTTTGGATTAATAAATAAAGCCTGTTCATCATTAGGTAGTTGTCTAATATATGGCATCATTTTTTGGAAGGTTTGCTTATCTAAACTTAGAACTTCATCGGCTAACTTTGATAGTAATTGCATCGTAAGAAAAGCATCCGAGGCAGCGTCATGAGCATCTGTATAAGGTATTTGATAATATTGAGCCAATTGGGTTAAGTTGAAGCCGTCTGCCCATGGAACCAAGATTTTCGCTAATTTTACAGTATCTAAAGCAATGGGTTGGAAATCGATTTGATTAGCCCACATAAAACTTTCTTGTAACATAACTAAGTCAAAAGCTAAATTATGCGCAATAATTACACAGTCTTTTAGCCGCTCATACCATAAAGATGCTACTTGTTTAAAGGTCGGTGCTTTTTCAACAACTTCCTGACTGATACCTGTCAGCTGTTGAATATGCTGAGGTATCGTTATTTCAGGATTGATATACATATTATGTTGCCCAAGGATTTGACCTTCTTGATAAATAACCGCTGCGATTTGAATCATTCTGTCCCCTTTTTCAAAATTAGGACCCGTTGCTTCAATATCAACGACAGCAATTTTGCGCATGTAAGATGACCTCATTTCTTTGGATCGGCTACATAGGCCTCCACAAACTTTTCAATTGCATCTTTTGTGTTTTCCATTTGACGCAGTATAATTCTTTCTTCAATAATCGCTAAAAGTTCACCGACAATAGGTTGCCCTTTTTTTAGATTCAATAAAGCCATGATATCTTTGCCATTGACCGCCATGTCATTACGTCTCTTAATCGGTAAATCATCCAAACGCTGTTGAACGGATGGTTGAATCACTACACCTATCGCCTGCATGTATTGCTCCACTTCAAATAAGATATCGTTGGGATAATGATAAATAATTTGTGGGCTTAATTGATTAGTCTCAAATACAGGTATTAACTCAGTGATATGCTTGACATCTTTAATCAACTGATTACTATGTGTCCATACTTTTAAAAAGTGTTGCTTATCAACAACAGATTGATAAGGTAACTCCATTAATAATAATGCCCAACTCATCGCTTCCGAAAACACATAAGGATAATCAATCATCGCTTGATATTTATTGGATAGCTGGTCTAAAACCGCTTGAATATTTAAAATATTCAACATGGGAAGATGTTGGTAAATGCGTGAATCAATTAATAACTGGTAACTGTTAGCAAAATAATCACCTTGTAAAAATTTTGTCATCTCAACACGAATTCGTTCCATCGAAACTTGATTAAGATTTTTAGCTAAGGCTTTCATAGAACGAAAGGTCTCACCGTCTACTTCAAAGCCTAATTGCGAGGCAAATCGAATAGCGCGGAAAATTCTTAACGCATCTTCATGAAAGCGTTCCATCGGATTGCCGACGGCTCGGATTACCTTGGCATCCAAATCTAATTTACCGCCATGGTAATCATAAAGTTTACCCTTAATATCAAAAGCTAAAGCATTAATCGTAAAATCACGTCTTAAAGTATCTTCTTGTAAATCCCTTACAAATTTAACATTATCCGGATGCCGATAATCACTATAAGTATCTTCCGTTCTAAAGGTCGTAATTTCATACGTTTCTTGTTGCCAGACAACAATCACAGTCCCATGTTTTTTCCCTAAATCAATGGTATTTGAAAAGATAGCTTCGACTTCTTCAGGACGTGCACTGGTAGCAATATCGATATCATGAATAGGCAAATTCAATAAGGTGTCTCTAACACATCCCCCAACAAAATAAGCCTCATAACCATGAGACTCAATTTGCTTCATAACTGATTTAGCTTTTTGAAAAAGTGGATTTGCCAAACTATAATTCATAGTCGCTTCCTTTCAATTGTTCAATCAAGTTAACAAAATAATCGGCTTGTTCATAATTATGTTGATCAAGCGCCTCATCAAGTTGTTGGGTTATATATTTAATATAAGCCTGAGTACTAATTTGATTTAAGGTTTGATTGGTACTTTCTAATAAATTTTTATCCTCAGGAGCGAAGGGGTTTTCTTCAAAAACATCTAAAACGTATGCCAGTTGAAAATACTGAGGAACATTTAATTCAATATAAAAAATCTCCTTTTTATACATCATATTAAGGCGCATATCATGAAAAGCTTGCTCATAGTTGGTATAAGTCCGTTGATTTTTATAATATATAAATGGTACAGCCGAATTATATTGATAAGATACATAAATGCCTCTTGGTGCATACTTGACTTGATCCGTAAAAACTATCGTATCCATAATATTCGGTTGTTTTATCAAATAATTCATTAAATACGTTACAGAGGGGTTTACATGTTCATACCGATTGACGATTTGAGTTAAAAATTCTCTTTTCATTTGGTTCTTATTCAACATTTGGCACCTCCATTTATGCTTTTTGTGTATTTATACTTATTCTGCTAAGTAATTATCAATTTGCTTCGAAAGTGTCTTTAATGCTTCTGAAGAATATATACTATCTTCAAAGCGCTTAACCAATTGTTGGGCTTCTTCATAACGGTTATCATTAATCAAAAAGTTCGCATAATCGACAATCAGATTATCTTCATTGACCAAATATTCAATCGCTTTTTGATAATTTTTATCGGCTTCTTCTTTATTATTTAATGCTTCAAATGTTTTGGCATACCAATAACTTAGGTAACTTTGATCCTCAAAAGAATCACCGAGTGTGCGTAATTGATGCAAGGCATGAGCATAATCCCCTTGCTGCAAATAGTAATTGACAATAACCGAGATAATCTGGTATTGATCGGCTTCATCATCTGCTAATAAATAATAATCTTCAAGTTTATTAATTAATTCAATGCTTACTTCATCAACATTAATAGCTACTTCAACTAAACGTAAAATAGTGGCATCAAATGGCGGTAACGATTTAGCCAACCAAGTAATTTCCTTTTTTAAAGCGGAAGCTTTGTTTGTATCCTGATACAATTCCATCAAAAGAAAATGACTGTTAAAGTTATCGGCATTAAGTTGGATCGATTTTTGCGCCATCTCGATGGCTGTATCAAATTGCTTCGCTTTTTGATAAGCAACCGCTAATAAATAATAATCTTCATCATCTTTTTCAAGCTCTTCATTTTCATAGAGCTTTTCAATTTTTTCAATATCCATCATTTCTTTATTAATCTCAAAACCTACTAAATCTTTACGAATAGCTAATTGATCAATTTGCTTAGGAAAATAATCATACGCCACTTTTAAATAATATTCAGCTCGATCGACATTACCGTGTTTTTCATACATTTTGGCTAATACAATATAGGGCTCTGCTTGCGTTGGAAACTCTTTGATGATTTCAATTAATAAGTCTCTGGCTTCATTATAGTCATTAAGACTATCTAAGATACGCGCCTTTAAAAAAGCATATTTAAATGTTAATTTATTTGGATAAACTTCTTCGATCCATTCGTAGGCTTGCTCATAATATTGGTATTGATAATAAGCTAATGCAATTTGATAGCCAACATTTCTTATGGGATTAATTTCATATAATGTTTCCAATACAATAATACCAAAGTCACGATACCCTAGTCGATTCAAATACTTAGCCGTTTCGATTAAAGCATTATAGTAGGCTTCATCATCTAGCGCCCGATCATAAAATGGAGATAGGGTTTCATTTAAATCTTCAACTGTTTCAATCTCTTTTATTTCTTCTAATATTTCTTCGAACAACGACATCCAATAACCTCCAGTGATTCAGTAACTCTATTATAACATGAAGCTAGCAACTAACGTTATGTAAATGTTACAAATTTCGTATTCTTTTGCTGAATGGGTTTGAAAACTAATTGTATCATTATAAAAAAAAAAAAAAAAAAAAAAAAAAAATCGAGTAGGAGACTAGTCATTAATTGACTAGTCGACCTCTCACACCACCGTGCGTACGGTTCCGTACACGGCGGTTCAATAACTTAAATATCTTTTATCGCTCATATAAGTAGGTTAGATCCTTCAATCCCCAGATAGCGAGCCTTTTGTTTGTGATGGCTCGGTGTAAAATTTCACTCCGTGAAAGTCTCCAATAAGCCTTACGACTCCCTGCCATCTTGAGCGAATCATCATGGTCTATGCCTAGTCGCCTAAGTTGTGTATACCGAGTGGATACTTTCTTCCATCTTTTCCAGATGAGCTGTCGCAATCGATGATTCAACCAGCTCTGAGTTTCTATCATGAAAGATTTCATAAAACCAATTTTGTAGTAATTTATCCACCCTACAGTCACTCGATTGATTTCTACTACTATATCTTCAAATGACCCAGGTCGATTACGACGAGTTAACTTCTTGAGCTTGGTGCGAAACTTTTGTTTAGCCGACTGACTAGGTCGGCATCCTACTTTCCCGTGCTATTATGAATATGAAACCCCAGGAATTTAGATTGGGTGGGTGTCGTCACTCGGCTTTTTTCCTTATTCACCGTTAGACGTAATTTCCCTTCAATAAAGTCTGTAATACCTTCCATCACACGTTCGCCTGCCCGTCTACTCTTTACATAGATGACAAAATCATCCGCGTATCGAGCGAACTTATGACCTCTACGCTCAAGCTCCCTGTCTAAATGGTGTAAATAGACATTCGCTAGTAACGGAGATAAGGGGCCTCCTTGTGGTGTTCCCATATCCGTTTCAACATAAAAGCCTTGGTCCAGGATGCCTGATTTAAGAAAGTTCCAGATAATTCTTAAAACAACTTTATCCTGAATATAGTATTCAAGATTATTTCTAAGAATTTGATGGTTGATGGTATCGAAATAATTCTTCAAATCACAGTCTACTACTACACGATAACCTTCTTCGTAGTAACTGATGACTCGTGCCACCGCTTGATGAGCGTTGCGACCTTTTCGAAAACCGTAACTAAATTCAGAGAAATGCGGGTCAATTATCGGGTCAATCACTTGAAGTATCGCTTGTTGTACGACTCTATCCCTTACCGTTGGAATACCCAAAAGGCGGACTCCACCGTTAGCTTTGGGTATTTCAACTCGTTTCACAGGTTGTGGTTGATAGGTTCCAGCCTTGAGCTTTCGAACAATGGCTGACCCATAAGTCGCCATATGTTCGTCTAGTTCATTAACCGTCATCCCGTCTACACCGGGTGCTCCCTTATTTTTGCGAACTTTAGCGATAGCTTGTTCCATGTTTGTTTGACTGACTACTTGGTCAATCAGTAAGATATCATTTTGTTTATTCATATCTGTGCTACGACACCTCCGCACTCCTACATATCTTTTTGCTTCCAGCATATCCTTCTGTAGGCAGCCATCTCTTCGAACTTAATCACGATGTTGTCTGCGTTATCGGTGACGTATCCACCTCCTTGATTTTCAAAATTGTTATTGTTCTGTCCTTCCTAGCTATAGGCTAGTACTATGACGTCTGCTGACTTCTCATCATTCGTTGTTACTACGATTAACTATCGTTGATGAGACCTCCCCGGGTAAGAATGACAACCTTCCACTCATGTCACTGCTTCATCTACTGTATGGGATTCGTGCAGTATTGGACTTTACTTTGTAAGGCAAGCTCGTCCGTCCCTGTTCAGCCTTAATATGAAGTTTCTGTTCGTCAGTGCGAGTGTTTGCCTCCGGCTTCCTTCAGATTCCACCTCACGATGGACACCCTTGCCTTTAGCTAACAGTTCCTACTGCCAAGCCTGTAGTGGACTTTCACCACCAAGTTGTCACCCATGCCGGGCGCACCTCAAAAAGACCGTTGAAGCTTTTTGCCTCAACGGTCATATAGATGAAATTATTTTACTGCATCTTTTAGGGCTTTACCAGCTTTGAATCCTGGAACTTTACTTGCAGCGATTTGAATTTCTTCGCCTGTTTGAGGATTACGTCCTTTACGAGCTGCACGATCACGAACTTCAAAAGTACCAAATCCAATAATTTGTACTTTTTCACCGTCTGCTAATAACTCTTGCACAGTTTCAAATAACGCTTCAACCGTAGCAGTTACATCTTTTTTAGTTAAATTTGTTTTTGCTGCTACTTTTTCTACTAATTCTGCTTTGTTTGCCATAAATAATTTCCTCCCAATTGATTGCTATTCAGCAAATTTTTGAAATACAATTGCTAGAACTCCTAACAATTATTTCATATCTAAGAATAGCATATCAGACTTGATAATACAACATTTTGGACTTGATATTCGTTAAATTTAACGGATTATTCTCGTTCACGAACAATTAAGCGTAATGGTGTTCCTTCAAAATAGAAAGATTGGCGCAATTGGTTTTCAAGAAAACGCTCATAACTAAAGTGCATGAGTTCTTTATCATTTACAAAAACAACAAATGTAGGTGGATTGACTGCAACTTGTGTCAAGTAAAAAATCTTTAACCGTCTACCCTTATCCGTTGGAGTTGGATTCATGGCCACAGCATCCATTAAAACATCATTCAACAATGACGATTGAATACGTCGATGACGATTTTCGTAAATCGTAACGAGCATTTCAGGTAATTTATTTAAACGCTGACCTGTCTCAGCGCTGACAAACAAAATGGGTGCAAAACTTAAATATTGGAATTCTTTACGGATATCCTTTGTAAATGATTCAAATAATTTATCACTCTTATCAACTAAATCCCACTTATTGACGAGTATAATAATGCCTTTATTCGCTTCATAAGCATATCCAGCAACTTTTTTGTCTTGTTCTCTAATACCCGTTTCGGCATCTAAAACTAAACAGACAATATCGCTACGCTCGATGGCTGACATGGCTCTTAAAACACTGTATTTTTCCGTTTTTTCATAAACTTTGCCACGTTTACGAATACCGGCTGTATCTATCATTGTAAAAGAATGACCATCTGCAGCTGTAAAATAAGTGTCAACCGCTTCTCGCGTTGTCCCTTCAATATTTGAGACGATGACGCGTTGCTCATTTAAAATAGCATTAACCAAACTCGATTTACCAACATTCGGACGCCCGATAAAACTAAATTTTATGGTTTTATCGTCATCCTCATGACTCGCATCCGATGGAAAAGAAGCCACTACCGCATCGAGTAAATCACCAAAACCTGTACCATGTGATCCAGAAACGGCAAATGGCTCCCCATGACCTAAGGCATAAAAATCATAAGTTTGCATTCTTTGTTCAGGATTATCCGTTTTATTAACGGCTACAACAACAGGTTTATGAGTCCGATGTAATTGATTGGCGATATTTTCATCGATATCGGTTAAACCTTCACGTGCTGAAACGACAAAAATAATCACATCCGCTTCTTCCATCGCAATCTCGGCTTGGTAACGAACCTGATTCATCAGCGGTTCATCGGATAAATCAATACCACCGGTATCAATCAAACGAAATTCACGGTTTAACCAGCTAGCAGTTGCATAAATTCGATCACGTGTCACACCAGGTACATCTTCGACGATTGAAAGTCTTTCACCAATTAAACGATTAAAGATGGTTGATTTACCTACATTGGGGCGACCAACAAGGGCAACAACAGGAATACTCATTATTTCACCTCTTTTTCTTTTTAAGCAAAATAAAAGACTGATGCATCAAGCGTCAGTCTTCATAAATTAAAATGAATGGTTAATTATTCATCATCACTTTCAGATCTTAAAGCTTTTAACTCATCGCTACCTAATAAGTCAGCAAATGAAAATCCAGATTCATTACTTTCTTCTGAAGTATATGAACTTGTATTACTTTGTTTGTTACTACGTGGACGATTGTTATTTGATTGATTTCTACGGTTTGATTCTGGGGCTGTATGTCCTTCTTCAGAAACAGGTTTATCTAACAAAGCTTTAATCGATAATGATAAACGTTGTTCTTGTGGATCAGCACTTAAAACTTTCACTTGAATTTCTTGACCTTCTTCAAGTTTTTCATGAGGTGTAGCAATATGATCATGCGAAATTTGTGAAATGTGAACTAATCCTTCAACGGCAGGGAATACTTCCACAAATGCACCAAAGCTTGTTAGACGTTTAACGGTTCCCGTTAAAACAGATCCTTCAGGAGCTCTTTCTTCGATATTATCCCATGGTCCCGCTAAAGTATCCTTGATTGATAAGGATACACGACCTCTATCTTTATCAACAGATAAGATTTTAACATTAACTTTTTCACCAATAGTTAATTTATCACTTGGTTTATCAATATGTTCATGCGCAATGCGACTAATATGAACTAAACCATCAATACCACCTAAGTCAATAAAGGCACCGAAGTTCGTTAAACGAGCAATTGTACCTTCTACGATTGAACCTTCTTCTAAATTATCTAAGATTTCAGCACGTTTTTCTTCTCTTTCTTTACGTGCGATTTCTTTATGTGATAAAATTAAACGATTTTCGCTTGGTTCAATTTCAACGATTTTGAATTCTAATGTTTTACCTTTATAAGGTGAAAAATCTTCCACAAAGTAATCTTCAACCATTGATGCAGGTACAAAACCACGTACACCAGCATCAACAACTAAACCACCTTTAACAACATCTTTAACCGGTGCTTCAATTGTTTCACCACGATCAGCTTTTTCTTGGATTTCAACCCAAACTTTTTTAGCATCTACACGTTTTTTAGATAAATAATAATTTCCATTTTCTTTATCTTTAATTGGACGTAAAACCACTAATTCAATTTCATCGCCAATATTTACGATTTCAGATGGATCTTCAAAGGGTGTAGAAGACAGTTCTTGGCGTTCAATGACACCTTCTAAACCACCACTTTCTTTGATAGCAACACGTACTTGTTTATCATCAAAAGCTAGCACATCTGCCCAAACAGTATCGCCCACTTTAATTTCAACAACACTGTCAAGTGCATCTTCCATTGTTTCCATTGCAGTTGGTTCTTCTGATTCAGTAGCTGCCTCTTCTACCACTTCAGATTCTTCTGCATTATTTTCTTCAGTATCAGTAGTAGCTTCTTCTACTACCTCTTCAGCTGATTCTACCACTTCTTCTGTAGTTTCAACTGTTTCTTCGTTATTCACTTCTTCGTTCAATTCATTGTTCTCAACAAACTCTGCCATGTACCCGTTCCTCCTAAGCAATTGCCTTAAAATTGTTGCCAAAAATAAATAATGGCTCACATAATCATATTTTATCAAATTTTTTAACTATCGTCTAGTAAAGGATTGCTTTAATTCGATATATTCAGAAATTCGATAAGTATTTTATTGATTTAGTTCATAAATATTTTGAATTATAAATTCTATAACATCTTCGATACTCATCTTACTAGAATCAATTAGTATCGCATCTTCCGCTTTTTTTAAAGGGCTGATCTCTCTAGTTGAATCATAATGGTCACGTCGAATAATATCCGCTTCAATTTCCTCTAGTGTTTGACTTGTTAAATTATTTTTTAGATTTTGCTGATATCGTCGTTCAGCTCGCACGCTGGGTAAAGCTGTTAAAAAGAATTTATACTTAGCATCTGGTAATACAACTGTTCCAATATCACGACCATCCATCACCACAGAGACTCCTTTAGCAATTTCCCTTTGTTTCTCAACTAAAATTTCTCTTACAATCGGTATGGCGGATACCTCGGAAACATTCCGTGTAACTTCAACCGAGCGAATTTCACTCGCTACGTCTCTTTCATTAACGAATAGATGTAATTCTTGATTAATATAATTGAATTTAAAATCTACCTGCTTAAGTAACGCTTCAATTTGATCAAGTTGATCAAATTCGATGTTAGCTTCCATTAACAAAAAAGTAATCGCGCGATACATCGCACCTGTATCTATATAAATAATATCTAATCGTTGTGCGATAGCTTTGGCCACCGTACTCTTTCCCGATGAAGCAGGTCCATCGATCGCAATAGCAAAATTTTCCATAAATTAATGAATCTCACTTTCTAGAACCGTTATGTACTCATAAAAAAGCCGAACTTTCAATTATAGCCTTCCAGAATGAACTGACTTATTCAACCCCTAAGACTAAAGTCAGTCGATTAGGAACTGGGTAATCAGATGATTCTGACGCTGTAACTAATTGAAAGTTCGAATTTCTAAAACAATGATGTTTTATTTATAATTAAGGTACAACAATTTGCATACCTGGATAAATCGGCGTATCAATTGTTGCTCCATTCATCTGGACTAAATCATAAACATTAATACCAAAGTTAACCGAAATACTCCACCAAGAATCGCCTGCTTGAATCGTATAACTTCCCGTTGCAGGTGTTTCCGGCACCGTGACCTCAGGAGTTTCGACGGGTGTCGTCGGTGTTTCGACTACTGATTCAACAACCTCAGGTACCGATTCAGCGATTTCGATCGAGCTCACACTTTCTTCAGATGAGCTTTCAGATCTAGATTCTGATTCACTTTCAGATTCGCTCGTTTCGGATTCACTCATACTTCGGTTGATTGAAAGATTCTCCATAGATGACGTAGACACTTCTGTATCCTGTCTCGTCGCATTAACAGCCCAGTAAAGCATAAACGGTGAAATTAATACAGCAATTATCAGAAATAACAGCACTTTCGAAAGCGTTGTAGCTTCTTTGTTTGGCTGATTACGCGCTGAACGTGAAAACTGCCGTTTTTTAGGGTTCTCATCTTGTCCAAAACCACGATTCCAAGGTGCCTTGTTATCTCCTTGCTGTTGGTTAGAACGGCTTGAATTTTCTTGACGCTCATTTTGTTTGTCTTCATTTTGATTTGGATAATTATCATTTGACATTCTAATTCCTCCTACATGTGTTACAATATTTAGGTATGTAATTGTTTTGTTTGATAAATATATACTACTGAACTATACTAACATAAATATACACGAAATCGATTAAAAATAGCAAAAGTTAAACGCTTTTATACTAATTTGAAGCTTAATTGTAAGCTAATTGTAACATAAGGAGATGTTTTTGTGAAATTTTTTGTTAAAACGGAAAAATGTATCGCATGTGGTCGTTGCTACTTAAATTATCCCGATATATTTGACTCTACTGACGAAGGGATTGCATTTGTAAAAGAAACCGCCAATGAAAAAGACCACACTGCTAGTCGCAATGTAGTCTATGAATGTCCTACGCGTGCGATTCAGATGGTTGAACCGGACGCTCAAGTCTAACCTTTTCGTGATAACTTGGATAAAGCATATCACGTTTTTCCAAAATAGGGACGATAGAACGTATCACTATAACTTGACCGATACTTAAAATAATTCCCTTAATAAGATTAAAAGGAATAATAACTGACATTATATAAGCTATAAAGTCATCAATTGGGAAATTTAAAACGGTCGTGTAGATAGGTAAAGCCACATAGTAATTAATGAGCGACATGGATACAACCAATGAAGCTGTTAAAGTAATACTCATTAAAATCGCTGTAAAGGTTGATCGTTTAGCTCGCGTATATTTCAAGATAAAATGGGTTGGTAAAAACATGGCTAAAGTGGCGATAAAACTCATTATTACCCCGATAGGAATCCCGGCTTCCCCACCACCGGTGATATAGTTAACAACATCACGAATACCTGCAACAATAACAAGACCAACAGGACCATATGCTAACATTCCAATTAAAGCCATTAAGTCACTAAAATCAATCTTTAAGAATGGGGCTGCTGGTAAAATGGGAAAATCAATAAACCGTAACACGATTGCCCACGCACCTAAAATTGACAACAGAACCATTGCTTTAACCGACAACTTTCTTTTTACCATAAACTTTCTACTCCTCTATTCGTCTTACAATAGAGCCTCATGCAATAAAAAAAATACGCCATCTACTAAGGGTCCTCAGCAAATAGCGTACATTAATTATCTAAATTTAGATAAATTGCACAAAATTCTTCTTCCATCCAGACTGTACTGTCGGTACTGGAATTACACCAGATCGGCCTTAACATAATGTTTAGGTTCGTGGACTTTACCACCGGTCGGGAATTTCACCCTGCCCTGAAGACGTTATTTAATTTATAAATTCATTTTACCATATTTTGACAATAATACAAGCCCATAGACTTAAATAGTTATAAAATTCACATAAGAATGTTGATGTTAAACATTCTTGGCCATTTGTGTTAGCTTATTAACTTCAAAAGCTGTTAATTCACGCCAATCTCCTGGATTCATTTTACCTAAATCAAGAAAACCAAATTTTTCACGTTTTAACTTAGTCACAGGGTGTCCAATCGCTTCAAACATTTTTTTCACTTGATGATTCCAGCCTTCATGAATCGTTAACTCAATAACACTGGTATTTTGGTTCTTATTTTGTTGCAAGATAGACACCCGTGCAGGAGTCGTTTGCTTGCCATCAATCACTACCCCTTGTGTCAGTTTTTTGATGCTTTCCATCGTAGGAATCCCTTCGACTTTAGCTACATAAACCTTATCAATTTGATATTTTGGATGCATTAACAAATTGGCAAACTCACCATCATTCGTAAGTAACAACAATCCCGTTGTATCATAATCTAAACGACCGATAGGGTAGATTCTTTCATTAACTAAATGAATATAATCCGTCACCACTTCCCTACCCTTATCATCTGAAACGGCGCTAATAACATTTTTAGGTTTATAGAGCAAAATATACTTCGGTTCTTCTTTATAAATAGGGACACCATCAACTTCAATTAAATCATTAGCATTCACTTTGGTCCCTAATTCCGTTATTTTAATCCCATTAACCGAGACACGACCTGCTAAAATGAGATCTTCTGACTTGCGACGACTAGCCACGCCGGCATGGGCTAATACTTTTTGTAATCTTTCCAATTTTTATACCCTCTATTCTTCATCAGTTGAAGCTTCATCGTCAAAAAAATCCACTTCCCATTCTTTAATATTAAATAAATCACTATATGATTCTTCACTATTCAATGGTAAAGCTTGAATTTCCGGTAAGTCTTCTAAAGAATTTAAGCCAAAATAATCCATAAAATAATCGGTCACCGCGTAGAGTATCGGTCGGCCTGGCGCTTCCACTCGACCAACTTCTTTAATTAAATCGCGACCTAGTAAGCGTTGGATCATAGCTGCCGAGTTGACGCCCCTAATTTGATCGACTCCCATTCGCGTAATCGGTTGTCTATACGCAATAATCGCTAAAGTTTCAACCGCTGAACGTGATAATTGGGTGGTAAAAGGCGAACGCGCAAAATTAATTAGAGTTGATTCCAATTCTTTTTTTGTTACTAAACGATAACGTTGATTGTAATTGACCAATTCAATCGGACTGTCTAAATTCTCTTGTAAATCAAGCTTTAATTGCTGCAGTCCATTTGATATAGACTCAAGGTCAGCATTTAAAACTTGTGCCAATTCTTCACGACTAACCCCTTCTTCACCTGCCACAAAAATTAATCCATGAATTTGCATTTTTAGGTTCATAAATCCACATCCTTAAGTGCTTGATTCCGTTTAATTTTAATAGCATCTAAGGCATGAGGTTGAAAAAAAACAATCTGCTGTTTACGAACAAGTTCTAACATGGCCAAAAAAGTAGCAATATATTCCTGCTTGCTCGAAGAGTTTACTAAATCGGTCAATTCAATTTCATCATCCCAATCTAATTGCTCTAGAACACCCTTTATATCATTAATTTTTTCTTCAACCGTAATCGGATCATGTTTAATTTCTTTTAATTTTGGTTGACGTTCATAAGCATTAACTAAAACTTGCATCATTGCCTGCTGCAGATCACTGACATCCAATTCATTCTCTTTTAATGGAATAAAGGTTTGATATTCGGTTAAATCTGTCCTTGGTCGTGTATATAGTTTAGACCGTTGATTTTGCTTTTCTTCCAACTCATCCGCAACCGTTTGAAATTGTTGGTACAATAATAGTTGTTGAACCAGTAGTTGCCGTGGATCTTGTTGATCGTAATTATCTTCTAAGTCTTCGTTGGGTTCAATAGGCAATAAGAGGCGACTCTTTATTTCTAATAAAGTCGCCGCCATGACTAAATAATCCCCTGCAATATCCAACTCTAGTTCCTGCATTGAATGAAGGTATTCCATGTATTGCGTTGTGATTTCATGCATAGGTATATCATTAATATCAACTTTTAATTGCTTAATAAGATGTAATAATAAATCAAAAGGTCCTTGAAAAGCTTTTAACTCTAATTTTAATGCCTCTTGACTCATAGCTCTTCTTCAACCTCACTGGCGGCTTCGTGATATTTTTTTGACCATTTCGCTAATAAATCACTGGTTTTGATTGAGCCAATTAACGTGGCATTTGGATAGAGCTTGCGTAAATTTGAATAAATTTTAAAACCAACACCTTCATTTCTAAAAGAAGGGATAACGGCAATCCTTGGTACTAAAATAGTTTCAATGTCGTCTTCAGATTCATTATCTAAATGATTACGTTCTATGGTAACAATCCCAACAAAATTATCAGATTGATCATCTTTATATAAATAAATCTCTTTATCAGGATCATTACGATATTCTTCAAGTAATTTCCGCTGTTCTTCAGTGGTTGAATGATCGAGTGTATAGGATAACAATCCCATAACGATTTTTTCATTTTTATTTTTTGAAGGTATGAGCATCTATTTCCCTCCTTTTAGCCATTTTCACTTGATGAATCATAACATTATCTAAAAAATAATTCAAATTAATCATATACCTTTGCAAAATCAGATATTTATTAATAGTTTTTCAATTACTTGTTTGAATTTGGGTTTCACAATTGTTGACACTTCTACGACTTCATCGTGATTTAGGCTTGATTGCATACCGGCAGCCAGGTTTGTGATGCATGAAATACCAATGACCTCTAGCCCGCAATGCTTAGCTACGATGGCTTCTGGTACGGTTGACATACCGACGGCATCACCGCCAATCGTGCGTGTAAATTTGATTTCAGCAGGTGTTTCATATGTTGGTCCAGCAAACCAGGTATAAACACCTTCTTTTAATTCAATGCCTAATTCGGCCCCAATTTGTTTTAATAAAGCTTGCCCTCTGCGGCTATATGTTTCGGTCATATCAACAAAACGCGGTCCATGATTATCGATATTTTGACCAATCAGTGGGTTTTCACCCGTTAAATTAATATGATCCGTAATAATCATTAAATCGCCTGGTGTAAATGATTCGTTTACGCCACCCGCCGCATTGGTAATAACAACCGTTTTAACGCCTAATTCTTTAAAAATACGGACGGGATAAGTAACTGTTTTTAAATCATAGCCTTCATAATAATGGAAACGACCTTTCAAAGCGATAACCTTTTTAGATGCTAAATCACCATAAACCAGTTCACCCGCATGTCCGGCTACCGTTGCAACAGGAAAATCGGGGATATCTATATAGGGAATTGTAATAGGTGATTCAATTTGATCGGCTAAATCACCTAAACCAGAACCTAAAATAAGAGCGACTTCCGGTTGCGTCATCCCTTTATATTTTAAAAAATTGATTGTTTTTTCATACATACCTTCACCAACTTCCTATTTTAATTGATCTAAAAATGAATGACCATTTTCAGTTTGTCTTACCTTAAAGTTTTCTGAAATAGTTGCTGCTATATCGCTGAAGTAACGTGCATTTAATTCTTTTGGTTCAGTTAATTTTGGTCCGTAAACTAAAATGGGAACATATTCACGTGTATGATCCGTTCCAGCATAAGTTGGATCATTCCCATGGTCTGCCGTAAGTATCAACAAATCATCGTCTTGCATATGCGAAATAATTTCGGGTAAACGTTGATCGAATTCCTCTAAGGCTTGCGCATAACCTTGTGGATTACGACGATGTCCATACAAAGCATCAAAGTCTACTAAGTTGGTAAAACTTATCCCTTTAAAGGGTTGATCCATTACTTTTATCAACTGGTCGACACCATCCATATTGGATTTAGTCCTAACCGCTTGGGTAATCCCTTGACTATTAAAGATATCATCAATTTTCCCTACAGCTATCACATCATAATTCGCTTCTTTTAAGAAGTCTAGCGTCGTTTCTGAAAAAGGACTTAATGCATAGTCGTGGCGGTTACTAGTCCGTGTAAAATTACCGGCTTCGCCTACATATGGTCGCGCAATAATTCTACCAATCATATAAGGGTCTTCAAGTGTTATTTCACGGCAAAATTCACAAATAGCATACAATTCCTCTAAAGGAATAATTTCTTCATGGGCGGCGATTTGAAGCACGGAATCGGCTGAAGTATAAACAATTAAATCACCCGTTTCCATTTGATGTTGACCTAATTCCACTAAGATTTCAGTCCCAGATGCGGGCTTATTCCCTACAACTTTACGACCTGTATGTGTTTCTATTCTTTCAATCAGTTCAGCTGGAAATCCGTTAGGAAAAACACGGAAGGGTGTTTGAATGTTTAGACCCATAATTTCCCAATGACCTGTCATTGTGTCTTTACCAGCGGAAACTTCTTCCAATTTGGTCCAATAACCCGTGGTGGCTTCCACAGGATCTAAACCTTCAATCATTTCAATGTTTGCTAAGCCCATTTTTACCATGTTAGGCAAGGATAAGCCAGCTGTTTTTGCAATATTACCTAAAGTATGTGCCCCTAAGTCATTAAAGGCTGCCGCATCGGGTGCTTCCCCAATTCCCACTGAGTCTAATACAACTAAATGAATACGATTAAATTCCATTCGATTTCTCCTCACTTTTTTTATGCTCTAGGAAAAGCTTTACGATAAACTTCTTGTAGTCGCTGTTTCGAAATATGTGTATAAATCTGGGTTGTTGAAATATTCGAATGCCCTAAAAGTTCTTGAACCATCCGCAAATCGGCACCATTTTCCAATAAATGGGTCGCAAATGAATGACGCAACATATGCGGTGAAACAGATTGTGTAATTCCAGCTTGTTGGACATATTTATTTAAATTTTTCCAAATCCCTTGACGGGTAAACATCGCACCTCGTTCAGTTAAAAATAAAGCATTAGTTGTTTTGCTACTTTTTTTACTAAAACTGGGTCGCACTTCTTCTAAGTATTTCTCAATCCAATAAGCAGCTTCATCCCCAATGGGTACAATACGTTCTTTATTACCTTTACCAAGTGTTTGGATAAAACCTAAGTCTAAATGCAATTCATCTAAAGACAAATGCGTTAACTCACTCACACGTAAGCCCGAAGCATACATTAATTCGAAAATGGCACGATCACGCAAACCCCATGCCGTTTTTATATCAGGCGCCTCAATGATTGCTTCCACTTGTTTCATCGATAAAGCTTTAGGTAAATGCTGGGCTTTTTTGGGCGATTGAATCATATACATCGGATTCTTTGAAATAACACCTTCTTTAAGCAGAAATAAGAAAAATTGCTTTAAAACCGAAATCATTCGACTCGTTGAACTAGCCGCATAATTATCAGCCTTTAATTTAGCTAAATAAAGTTGAATGGTCGATTGGTCGATGTCATTAAGCGATGTTATGGCTTGCTGTTGAAGATACTGTTGAAATTTATTTAAATCACGCAAATAACTAGTTACCGTATTTTCAGCTTTGCCTTGATCGATAATTAGATAGTTTTTAAAGTCGATAAAATAACTATCAAGAAAATTATTTGTTGCCACCCTTGTCACCTTCTGACAATAACCAAATACCTTCGCCTTTTTCATGTTTGATTAAGCCTTTTTTCATTAATTGACCCACTGCGCGTTTAAATTGGCTTTTACTAATGCCTAATTTAGATTGAATCACGGTAGAATCTGAACGATCATGGTAAGGCAAAAAATGATTAGGTTGTCGCTTTAATAACACCAGCAACATTTGGGCATCATCATCAATCATTTCATGTGCTCGTGGTTTTAAAGAAAGATTCATACTACCCTCATGATGAACATCAATCACACGTCCACGGACAACTTGCCCCATTCTTAAGGGTTCCACTTGTTCATTTTGATGAATAAACACGCGATAACCTTCGATGGAAATACCGGTAGAACCTTCCATTTTGACTCTTAAAATGGTTGCATCAATCGTTTGATTTTTTGTATTCGGTTTGGCAGCCTTATATAAAGTCGCTAATTGTTCATCTGTTGCTAGTTTCCCCCATAGTCGGTTCTTAGCATCCACTTCCCAAGTTAAATACAGTCGATCACCTTTACGTGGCCAAATATCTTTGTTTTCGGGCAGATCATCCAATGATACAACCACATCTTTTTCCATTAGTCCCACGTCAACAAAAACACCTAAATCTTTACGCACTTGTGTGACGGTTCCCCAGCCAAAATAGCCAGGTCGAATATCAGGTAATTGACTTTGTAAAACCTTATGGCGATTCATATCTTCATAAATTAAACCTTCAATGGTTTCCCCCAATTGATAGGTTTCGCCGTCTAAATGCTTTTTATCAACCGCAAAGGTTTCACCTTGAACCTGAGCAAAGTAACTTTTGTCATTTTCGTCGGTAATAATCGCTTCAACAATTTGTCCCCATTTATTCATTTAAGTTCATACCTCCTTTTACGAAAATCATTTAATAAATATTACATTTTATTCGGTGCTTTTATACCTAATAAGCCTAAGCCATCTTTTAAAACGATTGTTACAGCTTTAACTAAGGCAATGCGTGATTGAATCGCTTCATCCTCGTCTAAAATACGTGTATTCCCATAATATTTATTAAATAATTGAGCTAATTGAATAACATACTTGGCAATAACTGAAGGCTCATAGCGTGTTGCAGCTTGCTGAACAATGGCTGGGTAATCATCTAGTTTTTTAATAACCGCCCAAGCATAATCATCGTCAAGCGTAAAAGCAGCTTGGTCATCGAGTGCTTGATTGTATTTTTCTAAAATACTATGTGCACGTGCGTGGGTATATTGAACATATGGTCCTGTTTCACCTTCAAATTGTACAACTTCTTCTAAATTGAAGTCAAAACTATTTAAGCGGTCGGTTTTCAAGTCATGGAAAATAACGGCACCTACGCCGACTTGATGAGCAACTTCTTCTTTATTTTCTAAATCAGGATTTTTCTTAACGATTTGTTCCATAGCCAATTCAATGGCTTCATTTAAGACTTTTTCGAGTAAGACAATTTGCCCTTTACGGGTAGATAGTTTTTTTCCGTTTAAGGTGATTAAACCAAATGGAATATGATGCATATCATCCGCCCAGTCATTACCGAGTCGTTTTAAGACAGCTTTTAATTGTTTAAAGTGGTTCGATTGTTCATTGCCAACCACATATAAGCTTTGATCAAAATGATAGGTATTATAGCGATAATAAGCCGTTGCTAAGTCACGTGTCATATATAAAGTCGCACCGTCTGACTTTTTAATTAATGCTGGTGGAAGGTTTTCGGCTTCTAAATCAACAATGGTGGCACCATTGTCAACGGTAGAGACACCTTTTTCTTCCAATTCATCGACCACGGCTTGCATTTTATCATTATAAAACGCCTCACCATTGTATGAATCAAATTGCACATCTAACATTTCGTAAACTCTGGTAAATTCCTTCAAAGATTCATCTTTAAACCAAGTCCATAAACGAATCATTTCAGGATCGCCATCTTCCAATTTTTTGAATGCTGCGCGTGCTTCATCTTCTAAGGTTGGGTCTTTTTCAGCTTTTTCGTGGAAATCAACATATAATTTTACTAATTCATTCACAGGATCAGCCATGACAGCCGCTTCATCGCCCCATTTTTGATAGGCAACAATTAACTTACCAAATTGCGTTCCCCAATCCCCTAAGTGATTGATGCGGATAACATTGTAATTTAATTTTTCTAAAATTAAGCCCACTGAATTTCCAATAACGGTTGATCTTAAATGCCCCATCGACATTGGCTTAGCAATATTGGGTGATGACATATCAATCGGAACATTTTTATCCGTCCCAATGTCAGTTGAACCATAAGCTGATCCTTGATCTAAAATCGTTTTTAAGGTTTCATTGGATGCTTCATTACGGTCCAGTAAGAAATTAATATAAGGACCAATAGCGACCACTTGGTCAAATTTTGATGAATCAATTTGTTCAACTAAATCAGCTGCGATTAAATTAGGTGCTTTACGGAAGGTACGAGCTAATGTATACACGGGAAAGGCTAAATCCCCGTGTTCGGGATTAGCTGGCACCTCAATCATTCGCTCAATTTCTTCAGCGCTTAAATGTTCGTTTAATAAGGGTAATAATGTATCTACTATCAATTGTCTGCCTTGCATTTATGTCTCTCCATTCTTTCAAAAAAAATAACCTCTGGAATCAGCCCAGAGGCGAATTTAACGGTGTAAATCTGGTTTCATCCGCATACTTTTAGACATAACCGCCGCAATTATTTAAGTCATCGACGCGTTATGTGTCAGTGAAAGCAATAGAAGCCAAGAAATTGTACACGCAGTCAGCTTACAAGGATGTCGTCTAATCACTTTCATTATGATTTCGTTTGTTATTATAACATACTCACCTACTCCGTTCAATCAATGACTTACACAGATACAAGCGGCTGTAAGTCTTTGTGAGGAATATATCTTGGCCCAGATGTTCATAAAATTAACTAGAAAGGCATCTATTATTTGTAGATTGAATCAAAAAAGCACCAAAGCTACCTATCTTTGTAAAAAGGATAGCTTTGGTGATAGTTATTTGTTTAAATACTGATTGTCGCTCCGCGGAAAATAACACCTCGACGAGCATCCACAGTAATTAATTCATTATTTTGGATGTTTTGCATAGCATCTTTAGTGCTTACAATAACAGGAATACCACGTTCTAAACCAATGATAGCAGCATGTGAGGTAATGCCACCTTCTTCAGTAATAATAGCACCTACTTTTTCTAAAGCTGGAGCATAATCTTTGTTGGTTGATTTAGTAACTAAAATTGAACCAATAACAGCATTTTTGTTAGCTGTTTCTGCATCGGCTGCAACAACGGCTTTACCGATAAAGTGGGCATTACCTACCCCTTCACCTTTAGCAAGTTGGGTGCCAATAATTTGGATTTTCATAATGTTAGTTGTACCAGCTTCACCCACAGGCACACCTGCTGTAATAATGATTAAGTCTCCTTCTTTAGCAAACTCTTCTTTAGTTGCTAAATCAGCAGCTAAATCGAGCATCTCATCTGTTGAAGTTGGGCGACCAATAACAAAGGCTTCAACACCCCAAGCTAAAGCTAACGAACGTGCAACCTCTTCACTAAAGGTTGCTGCAACAATGGTCGCATTCGGACGATATTTGGAAATCATCAAAGCGGTATGACCTGATGATGTTGCTGCTACAATTGTTTTAATATTTAAGTTTTTAGCCGTGTGTCCAACCGCTTGACCAATGGCTTCCGTCATATCGGATTGATCATAACGTTTTAAGGTCATAGCGTCTTGACCTATTAATGCTTCTTCCGTTCGTGTACAAATGTCAGCCATTGTTGTAACAGCTTCAATTGGGAAATCCCCAGCGGCAGTTTCACCAGATAACATAACGGCATCTGTACCATCGAAGATAGCGTTAGCAACGTCACCTGCTTCAGCACGCGTTGGGCGTGGGTTTCTTTGCATAGAGTCTAACATTTGCGTTGCAGTAATAACAGGTTTGCCTGCTTCATTACATTTTTTAATCATAACTTTTTGAATAATAGGTACTTCATGCGTAGGAATTTCTACCCCTAAGTCACCACGGGCTACCATAATACCATCAGAAACGTCTAAAATTTCATCTAAATTGTCAACCCCTTCTTGGTTTTCAATTTTAGAAATAATTTTAACTTTAGGTTTACCTTCTTCTTCCAATAGTCGACGGATTTCCATGACATCTGAAGCCCGACGGATAAAGCTGGCTGCTATATAATCAATTCCATTGCGAACACCAAAACGAATATCAGCTTCGTCTTTTTCCGTAATTCCAGGCAAGTTAATCGATACATTTGGAACGTTAACACCTTTTTTAGATTTAATAATTCCACTATTTTCTACGGTTGTAATAATTTCATTATTTTCATGATCGATTCCAGTAACAAGTAAATCAATTAAACCATCATCTAACAAAATATGGCTACCTGGTTCAACATCATTAATTAATTCAGAATAAGAAACAGAGAATTTTTCCGATGTACCTAAAACTTGTTTCATCGAAATACGGACTTCATTACCACGAACTAATTCAACTAAGTTATTTTCCATATCATGTGTACGGATTTCAGGTCCTTTGGTGTCTAACATAATTGCTGTGTAAGGACGCCCAGCTTCTTCTCTTGCAGCTTTTAAATTATTGAAACGATTTAAATGTTCTTCATGATCACCATGAGAGAAATTGAAACGAGCAACGTTCATTCCCGCATCAATTAGTTTTACCATCATCTCTTTTGAATCTGTAGCAGGTCCTAAGGTACATACAATTTTTGTTTTCTTCATTAAAATTTGTCTCCTTTAATTGAGTAAAAGCTTTATTTATCAGTTAAATCTAAATTCAATTGATATAAGTCGTGACGAACGATATGAGACTTTTCTTGCAAAGTTTCAGCAATATCAAAGGTGGCTAATTGTTCGCCACGGATACCCATATAAATACCATTTTGACCGTTTAACAAAGCATCAACAGCCTTAGCACCCATTAAGGTAGCAAAAACACGGTCACGTGCTGTTGGACTACCGCCACGTTGAATATGTGCTAACGTTACACCACGAATACTGTGTTCAGGATCCACAAGTTTAAAGTTGCGAACAAATTCATTCACACCCATAACACCTTCAGCTAATACAATAATCGAATGATCTTTACCACTTTTACGTCCATTATTCACACGTCTAACAACATCTTCCATATCAAAATCAGCTTCAGGAATAATTATTGAATCCGCTCCAGAGGCAACTCCAGCCCACGTAGCGATATCGCCCGCATGTCGACCCATAACCTCAACAACAAACGTCCGATTATGCGAAGCGGCTGTATCAGAAATTCGATCAATTTCTTCTAGCGCTACATTTGTAGCCGTATCAAAGCCAATTGTATATTCAGTACCAGGAATATCATTATCAATCGTCCCTGGAATACCAATAATAGGGAATCCTACTTTCTGAAGTTGCAATGCTCCATTAAACGTTCCATCTCCACCAATCACGATTAATGCATCGATTTCATTACTTTTCATTTGTTCTACCGCTTTTAATTGGTAGGCTTCCTCTTTAAATTCAGGATATCTTGCAGAGTATAAGAAAGTACCACCCCGACGAATTTTGTCTTGGCAATCTTCTATTGTTAGTTTACGGAAGTCTCCTTCAACCAAACCTTTATAACCATAAAAAACTCCAAACACTTCAATCCCATGGTGTGCGGCTTGGTCTACTACTCCACGTATAGCTGCATTCATACCTGGTGCATCTCCACCACTGGTTAAAACTGCGATACGCTTCATCATTTCACCTCAAAACATCTAATTTTAAAATAAGCAGTGTAAATCTACACTATCCTTTGCTATTTTACCATTAATTTTTCTATAAGTCATACTTTATTCATTTTAATTAACTTTATGAGAATAAACTCATTTTTTACTTAAAAACAACATTTTTATAACCGAAATGTTGTTTCAATTGTTCTTGTACTTTAAAGCTGTAGGAAATTTTGAATTGCGACGCTAATTCCCAATGATTATCACTCGCAATACTTACGATAATCCGGCAAGGGCCAGGGTTCTGACTGGCTATTCGTTTAATCCATTCAATTTGTTGAGTTTGATCTCCCATGCGATTTAAACGGATATAACAGGCTTGATAAGCTTTTTTTTCAATATGTTCATTTTGATTTTCCATACTTTGGATCTGGTTAGCAATAATGACTAGTTCATCTTTTTTATCAACATCTACGCTAGCCGTTACTTGTATAAGATTATTTACTTTTAATAAATAATTGGATTTTTGCCACACATTTGGAAAAACAACCATCGTAATGGATTGAACTTCGTTTCCAATCACAACAAAAGCCATGGGTTCATTGTTTTTGGTCTGAATTAGTCGGATAGATTCAATTAAACCAATCGTTTTAATGTGGTCACGCTTTTTAAACAAGGATATTTGCTCAATCGGTGTAAAATCACTTTGTTTAAACCAATCTGCATAATTATCAATTGGATGACCTAAGGTACTAAAACCTAGCCATTCTTTTTCAATATTAATTAACTCTAAAAAACTGTATTCTTCTTGCCAAATAATTTTAGGTTCCAGTTCATTGAACAAACTGATATTTCCACCACTAAATTGGACATTTTTAATAAGACTATCCAGATTTTCTTTTAATGTTTTACGGTTATACCCTAAATTATCAAACGCTCCCGTTAAAATTAAGGGTTCTATATATTTTATTTGCAGATATTTATTCGGAATGCGACGTAAAAATTGAATAAAATCCTTAAAAGGTCCCCCATAATTACGTTCTTCTAAGATCGCATTAATCCAATCTCGAGGAATGTGTTTAATGGATTCAAAACCTAATTGTAACTGTTGATTAACCATTGAAAAACCAACTTGACTTTGATTAATATCAATACCATGTATTTTACCAGTTACTTGCCGCGCTTCATGTAAATAATTTAAATCGGCTTTCCCCGTATTTAGGATGGCTAAATAGAATTCGACCGGATAATGTGCTTTCAAATAAGCCAATTGGTAGGCTAAATAGGAATAAACCACCGCATGCGAACGATTAAAACCATAACTAGCAAACTCATAAATATAAGCGTAGGTTTTTTCAGCCACCGACTGACTGACACCCCGTTTTAAACTCCCTTCAATAAATGCTTGTCGTTTCTCAGACATGACATCTTCTTGCTTTTTCCCCATTGCACGTCGTAAAATATCAGCTTCACCCAATGTAAAACCTGCCATCGTTTGACAGACTTGCATCACTTGTTCTTGATAGACAATAATCCCATACGTTTTAGCTAAAATAGGTTCAAGCATGGGATGAATATAGTCATAACGTTCTTTTCCATGTTTACGATTAATAAAATGCGTAATTTGTTTCATGGGACCAGGCCGAAATAAGGCATTGACCGCTACAATATCTTCAAAATTATCCGGTTTTAATTGCCTTAAAACATTTTTCATACCATTTGATTCAAATTGGAAAACCCCATTGGTTCTAGCTTGGCTAAAGATAGCAAAGGTATCCGCATCATCCAAGGGTATGGCTTCTATATCAAAGTCTGGGTGGTTGATTTTCACATGTTGTAAAATCTCATCTAATACTTGTAAATTACGCAAACCTAAAAAATCCATTTTAAGTAAGCCAATTTCTTCAATGTCGTACATGGTAAACTGGGTTAACATTAACTGATCATTACGATCGATCACTGGGATAATTTCATCTAAGTTAAAATCATTAATAATTACCGCTGCCGCATGTGTCGAAATATGGCGTGGAATCCCTTCAATCGTTTTTGCTAATTGGAAGACTTGTTGATTTTCAGCATTTTGATTAACAAGTTCGCGCAATTGACTGGAAGAAGCATAGGCTTTTTCTAGATTAATATTTAATTCATTAGGGATGGCGTTTGACCAACGTTTCAAACTCTGACTGTCATAGTCCAAAACTCTTAATACATCTCTAATAGCGGATTTAGCGCCAAATGTCCCAAACGTACTAATTTGAGCCACCCGATTATAACCATAACGCTCAGCTAAAAATTTTAACACTTGATCACGTTTAGAATCAATAATATCAATATCAATATCGGGCATATTATACCGCTCAGGATTTAAAAAACGTTCAAAAAGTAAATCATATTTAATCGGATCAAGCGCCGTTATGGTTAACAAATAGCTGACTAACGATCCAGCAGCTGAACCTCGCCCAGGTCCAATTCGGATATTATTTTCATGACAGTAGCCCACGATTTCCCAAACAATTAAAAAATAATCACTAAAGCCCATTTGCTTAATTGTGTCTAATTCGTAATTTAGTCGATCGATATATTCTTGTGACTCACTTAAACCAAGTTTTTCCAATTGCTGAAACGTTAACTGTCGCAAATATTGATCGGCATTTAATGGTTCAGGCGCTTTAAAACGTGGCAAGTAACTCGTATTCTTTGGAAAAACGACATTTAATTGGTCGACTAAGCGTTGACTATTTTCAACGCAAAAACCTAACCCTTTAGCTTGGTATAGTTCCTGTAAGTCTGAAAATGTATATAAATACGTCCCACTTTGCATATTCATCAGCGTTCGATCAACACTCTCATTATTGCCAATAGCTTCTAAAACCTTTAAACTAAACGCTTGATCGCTATGCAAGGTATTTACTTCTTGTCCAATCACCATGGGTATTTGATGTTGGTCAGCAAATTGAGATACTACTTGTATTTCTAGCTCATTATAAGGATAGGCTGAAACCCCTATATATATATTTTCCTTGCCAACTAGCGTCACCCAACGGCTTAAGACGTCTTCAGCTAAGGCTATATCATCATGAATCAAGGCTTGTTCTAACTCACTTTTTTTCCCTAACGAAATTAAAACAAGATCCTCTGCTTCATGTTCAAAATAATCCCATAGCTGTTTTTGCGAGTCATTGGTTTGATTGACTAGACGTGAAATTTTAATTAAATGCTGGTAGCCAACAATACTCTTGGCATATAATAAAACAGCATAGTTTTGTGAGCTATCGTAAAAACCTGGCATTTGCAAGGTCATTCCAATAAGGGGTTTAAGGCCTTGTTTGATGGTTTGTTGGTAAAAAGTAAACACACCATGTAAAACATTCACATCGGCAATTCCAATACTGCTATAACCATAGTCCTTAGCTGTATGGACATATTCTTCAATTTTTAAACTACTTTTCAACAAAGTAAAAACAGTATGAACATTTAATAACAAAAGAATCACCTCCAACTAATAAAATTTTGTCAAAAAGCGTAAGAAAGAGTTGTTATTTAGAAAAAAAGTGATAGAATTAATTTCTGAAAGAAGGTTAATATATGAAGTATATTGTCACCATGTTTTGGGGGTTCATTTTAGGTCATGTTGTTTACTATTTAGGTAGTTCTTTAACAAGTACAACTTATGATTTTAACTTGGCATCCATTTTAGGTTTAGTAATGTCTATAGCCACATTTGTTTTGGGGCACATCCTATTAAATGTTGAGGATGGAAACAAAGCTTCATCTGATCACTCATAGTCTTTAGTACAATTATAATGCAAAGACACTCAAGAACCAACCGTTCTGAGTGTCTTTTTGTTTTATCGATTATACAATCAGCATCGCGTCGCCAAAACTAAAGAAGCGATATTTTTCTTGAACCGCATGTTCATAAGCAGCCATGATATGATCACGATCATAAAAAGCACTGACTAACATCATCAAGGTCGACTCAGGTAAATGAAAATTCGTAATTAAGTGGTCAACTACTTGATACTTAAAACCAGGAGTAATGAAAATGGATGTCCACCCTGAACTTGCCACAATTTTACCTTTGTTTTCAGAAGCGATAGTTTCAAGCGTACGCACACTCGTTGTGCCCACAGCTGTAATTTTTCCGCCAGCTGCTTGTACTTGTCTCAGTGTGTCGGCAGATGTTTCACTTAATTGATAAAATTCGGCATGCATGTGATGGTCTTCAATGCGTTCAGCTGAGACAGGCCGAAACGTACCTAATCCAACATGTAAAACTAAAGGGACGATGTGGATACCTTTTTCTTTAACCTTTTCTAATAAATCAGGCGTAAAATGCAAACCTGCTGTTGGCGCAGCGGCTGAACCGTTGGTTTTGGCATACACAGTTTGATAACGATCTGGGTCATTTAATCTTTCCTTGATGTATGGTGGTAGCGGCATTTGACCTAATTGCTCAAGAATTTCCAAAAAGACACCTTCATAGAAAAACTCAATGATTCTACCGCCATGAGGTAATATCTCAATAACTTTAGCCATTAACTGTTGGTTATCCCCAAAATAAATAACTGTCCCTACTTTGGTCCGTTTAGCCGGTTTAATTAACGTTTCCCACTGATTCCCTTGGGTATTTTTTAACAATAATACTTCGATATGGGCAAGGGTCTCTGCTTTAACACCCATTAAACGCGCCGGTAATACCCGGGTTTCATTAACCACTAAGGCATCACCCGGATTTAAATAATCCAAAACATGACTAAAGTGTGTATCGGTTAACTGATGACTTTGACGATCAACCACCAACAAACGTGATGAAGCACGATCCTGTAAAGGTGTTTGCGCAATTAATTCTTCAGGTAAATCATAAGCAAAATCTTTTGTTTGATACATTAAAGGTTCTCATCCAATCTATACATTCTATCAATTCCTAAATGATCATAAGCTAAGTCCGTGACAACTCTTCCGCGAGGGGTTCGTTTTAAAAAACCATTTTGAAGCAAAAAGGGTTCATACATATCTTCAATGGTTTCCGTATCTTCGCCAATATTGACGGATATCGTTTTTATGCCTACTGGACCGCCATCATATAACTCAATCATAGCCAATAATAACTTTCGATCAATGGCATCTAAGCCTTTTTCATCAATATCCAAAATACTTAACGCTTCTTGCGTTAACTCTTTGGTCACACGCCCATCAGCTTTTACTTGCGCATAATCACGTACCCGTTTTAAAATCCGATTAGCAATCCTTGGTGTCCCTCGACTTCTTAAAGCCACTTCCAAAGCACCTTCAGCATCAATTTCTGTATTAAAAACTTTCGCACTCCGCTCCACGATATGATACAAATCATTCGTTGTATAGTAGTCCATATGGGCTAAAATCCCAAACCGATCGCGTAAGGGTTGCGTTAGCATACCTGCACGGGTTGTTGCCCCTATTAAGGTAAAAGGTGGTAATTCAAAATGAACAGCATGCGCCCCACTACCTTGTCCAATTACTATATCAACATAATAATCTTCCATAGCAGAGTATAATACCTCTTCAATCACCCGTGGTAAGCGATGTATTTCATCAATAAATAAAATATCTCCAGGATTTAACTCATTTAAAACAGCCAATAAATCCCCAGAACGTTCGATGGCAGGTCCACTCGTTGTTTGAATATTAACATTGAGCTCATTAGCTACCACCATAGCTAAGGTTGTCTTACCTAGTCCAGGTGGACCATAAAACAATACGTGGTCTAGCGCTTCATCACGCATTTTAGCTGCTTGAATATAAATACTGAGCTCTTCTTTTATTTTATCTTGACCAATATATTCTTTTAAAAAACGAGGTCTTAAACTAAATTGCTGGACATCTTCTGGATGAAGTTGACCTTCAACTATACGTTTTTCATCTTCCAAGTTTAATCACCTCGTTTTATTTATTTAATAATAATTTAAAAGCTAAACTAAGTGCCTCTTGGGTTGTACTTAAGCCTGCTTCTTTAATGGGTTTTTCAATACGTTTTACTTCTCTTTGCGAATAGCCTAAACCTAAGAGAGCTTCAACAACTTCATTGATGACCGAGCTATCGGTTGTGGATTCATTGGTGGCATCTTCAGCCACTTCAGGAACAAAATCTAATTGTCCTTTTAAATCTAACACCATTTGTTGGGCTGTCTTTTTACCCACACCAGGAAATTTAGTTAAATAATCACTGTCGCCTGTCTCGATGGCAGTCACTAAGCCATCATGATCATTAGCTGCCAAAATCGACAAAGCACTTTTAGGACCAATCCCTGATACACGGTTTAATTTTAAAAATAACTGTTTTTCAAAAAAATTAATAAAACCGTACAAGATCATAGCATCTTCCCGCACCACTAATTCGACAAACATGGTCAATGACTGATTCAAAGAGTCTTGTAAGCGATACGGGTTGGGTGTTTGAATTTGATAGCCTATGCCAGCTGCTTCAATAACAATATAAGTAGGAGCAATCTTTGTCAATTGCCCCTTAATATACTCGTACATCATCGTTAATTTACCAAAGCTTTATATTCACTATACCCCTTTTCATCCATTTCATCATAAGGGATGAATTTCAAAGCGGCTGAATTAATACAGTAACGTAAACCACCTAATTCTTCTAAGCCATCGTCGAAAACATGACCTAAATGGGAGTCTGCATCGGAACTTCTGACTTCTGTCCGTACCATAGCCAAACTTGCATCAACTTCCTCAACAACACTTGTTTGATTAATGGGTTTTGAAAATGATGGCCAGCCACAACCTGCATCATATTTATCGGTTGATGCAAACAAAGGCTCACCACTCACAATATCAACATAAATCCCTTTTTCATAAAAATCATCGTATTCACCTGTAAAGGGTCTTTCAGTGGCATTTTCTTGTGTCACCTTATATTGCATTGGATTTAAAGCATCGATTTCTTTAGTGTATTTATTTTGACTCATAGTATTACCTCTTTCTCTATCATCAATATATCTTATCATAACTAAGTCCACTTTTATAAGCAAACAAGACACATTCTGTGCGGTTGATTGTTGCAGGGATATCTTATTTAATTAGAAAAAAGTGGGGGTTTCGTGAGGGTCTTGAATACGTTTAAAGAGTTTTTCGAGTGTTTTGCTAGTGATGGCTACTAAAACTGGGCGTCCGTGGGGACAAAAATAAGGATCTTTTAACTGAGCCATTTGATGAATCAAAGATATAGCTTGTGCTTTATCCAAATAATGGTTGGCTTTAATCGCTCCTCGACAACTTTGCATAATAATAGACTTTTCCTTCACTTGTGCAATGGTTAAAGTCGGTTGTTCAATCAGTAATTCTGTCATATCGCCCACAATTTTCTCAACTTGATCGGCATCTAACCAATTAGGATAAGATTCGAGTTGATAACTGCTAGGACCAAAAGCTTGCAATTCGATCCCAATATTGGCTAAGCGGGGCAAGACATCTTCGATTTCAGCCATTTCACTCTGCCTAAAATTAAAAACAATCGGAAACAATAATTGTTGCTGATCATCTGTTCCGTATTCATCTGCCATCATTTGTTCATATCTTATTTTTTCCTGGGCTGCATGTTGATCAATTAAATAAAAACCGTCTTCATATTCGGCGATTAGATAGGTCCCATGTATTTGACCCACATACCGTAATTGGTTAAAATCCACACGTGCTTGACTAGGATTGACAAGCTGTGACTCGTTAAAATTATCTTCAGTTGCTGAGACCGTGTCAGAAAAGGTGTTTTGGCTCTTGACTGGCTTTGCGGTTTGATAATTTGGGTTTTCATCATTTGAAACTCTAAAATCAGCCTTAGGGTCTGTCGTTTTATTTTCGTTAATTTGAGGATTTCCCCATCCATGGCTTGACTGATTAAAATCCAAAGGCATGGTTTCAACCGTTGAAGTTGGTACTTGCTGGGGATTTAGTTCATTAAAAGCAGCCTTGGGAACGGGATTCAGTTGCATTAATTGTTTCTGGATGGTTTCGGTGATTAATTGAGCTAATTCTTCTTCTTTACTAAAACGGACCGTTTGCTTGTTCGGATGAACATTTACATCGACCAGGCGTGGATCTAAGTGGATATGGATAACGGCAATGGGATAGCGCCCAATCATCAATTGTTTGCCATAAGCTTTAATGAGGACTTGTGTCAATAGGTTACTTTTAATCGGACGATGATTAACTAACCAATGGATATATTGCCGACTTGTTCTGGTTATCGATGGGGGCGAAATAAAGCCTTCCAAGTTAAAATCATTATCTTCATTTTGGATGGCTATCATTTCACGCGCTAGTTGAGGTTGGTAGACATTCGCAATGGTTTGACGCAAATCGCCATTTCCATAAGCTAAAAAAATACGTTGATCATTATTAGTTAGTTGAAAACGAATTTCTGGATGCGCCATTGATGTATCTTGAATAAAATTCAAAATATGCTTTAATTCTGTTTTAGTTGAACTTAAATGTTTTAGACGCGCAGGTGTATTATAAAACAGACTATCAACAATAACCGTAGTCCCGCTTTTAGCTTTTGTAATACCTTTATTGCTTAAGGATGAGCCTTCAACTTCAATAAAGTGTCCTTTATCAGCTGACTCTTTTAACGTTGATTCAATCCTTACTTTAGCAACCGATCCAATGCTAGCTAGTGCTTCCCCACGAAACCCTAAAGAATGAATTCGTTGTAAATCTGACAGTCGAAAAATCTTGCTCGTCGCATGAGGCAGAAAAGCCATTTCTAAGTCGCTTTCATCCATCCCTTCACCGTTATCAGAAACGATAATCTGCTGAATACCAGCTTCTTTTAATAAAATTACAATGTCAGTACTGCCTGCATCAATCGCATTTTCAACCAATTCTTTAACGACTGAGGCGGGTCTTTCGACAATTTCACCTGCTGCAATTTGATTAGCTAACGTCTCATCCATTTGTTTGATTTTACCCATACTATCACTCCCTTCAATCTAAGAAAGTTCGTTTTGTAATTCTTGTAACAGCTGTAAAGCTTCCATTGGTGTCGTCTGGTTTAAATTTTGTTTCTGCAAACGTGCGATAACCTCTTGGTCAACCGAATTCGTTTCTTTGTTCATCGTTGAAGCTTCTTCTTCTACTTTGAATAAATCCAATTGAACAGCTTCTGTTTGTCGTAGTAAAGCCGCATTCGACTCTAATTCAATTAAAATAGCTTGACTATGCTGAATAATTTCATCAGGTAAGCCAGCTAATTTCGCTACATGTATACCGTAACTTTTATCGGCTGGTCCATCAAAAATTTTGTGTAAAAAGACCAACTCTCCCTCATGTTCCGTCGCGCCTACGTGGATGTTTTTCAACGTATCAATCGAATTTTCAAGGGCTGTTAGTTCATGATAATGAGTTGAAAAAATGGTCGTAGCTTTAACCTTTTTGGCTATATAATGAATAATTGCCTCCGCTAATGCCATACCATCAAAGGTCGCTGTTCCGCGACCAATTTCATCAAATAACAACAAAGAACGCGAGGTTGCTTGACTTAAAGCTTGTTGCGTTTCCATCATTTCCACCATAAACGTACTTTGACCACTTGAAATATCATCCGAACTACCAATACGCGTAAAAATTTTATCGATGATAGGCATAATGGCTTTTTTTGCCGGAACAAAACAACCTATTTGATTCAAAATAACCGCATAAGCTACTTGACGCATATAGGTAGACTTCCCTGACATATTGGGACCAGTTAATAACAATAGATACTGATCGGAGTTAATCTTAACATCATTAGCGACGAAATTGGTTGACCCTATCAAATGTTCAACAACGGGATGACGACTTTCAACTAATTCAATCGTTTGGTTGTCGGTTGTTAAAATGGGTCGCACATAGCCTTCTTCCTCACTAATTTTTGCAAAATTACACAAAACATCCAACTCAGCTATTTGTCGGGCTAAGGTTTGTAAGGTCTTAATCGATTCATTCACGGTTTGACGTAAACTCAAAAAGATTTGATATTCTAAATCGGTCGATTTCTCGGTAGCTTCCATGATTTTTTCTTCGATCGCCTTCAGTTCATCCGTTATATAACGCTCATTATTCGATAAAGTTTGTTTGCGATGGTAGCGGTCATCATTTAATTGAGCCGCTTGTAATCGACTAATTTCAATATAATAACCAAACACTTTATTATAACCAACTTTTAATGTTTTTAAACCAGTCTTTTCACGCTCGGTTTTTTGTAAATCCATTAACCATTGTTGGCCATTTTCCAACGATTCACGGTATTCATCAAGTTTTGCATTATAGCCTGACTTAATAATATTACCTTCAGTTAAACTGATGGGTGGATCCTCTACAAGCACATCCTCTAATAGTTGCTCTAAAGCAGTATGTTCATCCAGTAAAAGAAACTGTGGTTCATGATCGTTCAAACCATTCATTTGCTCTTGATTAATTCGGACTAAAATATCATTAATAAGTGGTATTTGCCTCAAGGACTGTCTTAGCTGACCCATATCCCTAGCATTTGCCGTTCCTAAACTTATTTTTGAGACTAATCGCTCCAAATCATATATTTTAACAAATGATTCAGTTAACTCAACCCGTTCAAAATACATATTGATCAGTGTTTCAACCCGCTCATGACGTTTTTCCAAAGTTTGCATAGATAGCAATGGTTTATCTAACCATTGATGTAATAAGCGCCCTCCCATGGCTGTCTCGGTTTTATCCAATAACCATAACAAACTACCCTTTTTCCGTTGTGTTCTTAAAGAACGTGTCAGTTCAAGTTGCGTTTTTGCATAATAATTCATTTGTAAAAAAGAACTTATTTCATAACGTTCGATTGGCTTAACATGTTGAGCTGCCTTTTTTTGAACATTAAATAAATAGCCAAATAAATAATCCAATAAATGCCGCTCAGCCTGATTGGCATCTTTTAAATCCCAAGAAAATTCTACATTAGCCTCTTTTTCATTGTATGGGAAATAACTATAATGCGTTGTCACTTTTTCTTTTAGCTCTTTAACCCATTCAGCGTCTTGTTGGTAGTAGACCAATTCTTTAATTGCTAGCGTTCGAATTTCATTGATTAAAGACAAGCGGTCCGGCGTTGATGTTATCATTGCATCACCAGTTGAAACATCGATATAGGCCAAATAATACAAATCGTCAATGAAGGCTACACTGGCTAAATAATGATTCTCTTTTGATTCTAACGCCTCATCTTGTAAAATCGTTCCGGGGGTAATCACTTGGACAACCTCACGTTTTACCATGCCTTTTGTTGCCTTGGGATCTTCCATTTGTTCACAAATAGCCACTTTATGTCCTGCCTCAATCAATCTCTGAATATAAGTTTGAGCCGAATGATAAGGAACGCCACACATAGGGATGGGGTTTTCAGCATTCTTATTTCTAGAGGTTAAGGTAATTTCTAAGATTTTCGAAGCTTTTAAGGCATCTTCATTGAACATTTCATAAAAATCACCTAATCTAAAAAACAAAAAAGCATCAGGATATTGTGCTTTTATTTGATTATATTGTTCCATCATTGGCGTTGTTGTAGCTTTTGCCATTATTTTCACCTTATCCTTAGTTATTTATTACAAAGTTAAATTTCAGTTGCTTTCATACTGGTTGGTTGATGGGTATATTTTTTATCCGTCAGATAAATCGGTTCAATTCGTGTAGTGAGTCCTGTCCGATCATTAATATCTAAGTAGACTGCACTTAACAAGACATGATTTGAAATAGATTCTTCTAAACGAACAGGCAGTTGACTGACAAAGCGATGAATCACATCAGTAGGCTTAAAGCCAATAATACTTTGAATGGATCCAGTCGTGCCGACATCGGTAATATAAGCGGTTCCTCCATCAAGAATCCGAGCATCTTTCGTTTGAACATGTGTGTGCGTCCCTAAGACAGCTGTCACTTTCCCATCAAAAAGCCATGCAATAGCTTGTTTTTCACTACTAGCTTCTGCATGAATATCAATAATAATGTGTTTTGTCCGCTCCTTGACTGTATCGACTAAGTCAATGAGTGATTGAAACACTTCCTGTGAGGCATTCATAAAGGCGTTACCTAACACATTAATAATAGCCAATTCGATCTCATTTACTTTAATAAAGCGTACACCTTGTCCGGGTGTTTTCTTAGGCAAGTTATATGGTCTAATGAGACTTTGAGCATCTTCTATAAAATTAAAAATATCGCGATTATCAAAAGCATGGTTTCCTAAAGTAATAGCATTCACGCCTTGATTTAAGAGCCATTTATATAACTTTTCAGAAATCCCACGACCGTTACTTATATTTTCGCCATTTGCAATGGTAAATTGAGGCCGATAATGTTTCTTTAATTGAGGTAAATATTTTTCAATTGCACTTTGCCCACTTGTCCCAACAATATCACCAATAAATAAAACCCTCATAGAATCCTCTTCCTAATTTTTGTCTAAAACTTATTTTAACAATCAATCTAACAAATTGAAAGTCTTCCCATTTGAAAAAGAAAAAACAGCTAGTCATTGACTAACTGTTTTTGCAATTATTTCGCGTACTCAATGGCTCTCGTTTCGCGAATTACGGTTACTTTAATATTTCCAGGGTATTTCATTTCTTCTTCTATGCGTTTGCGAATATCTCTAGCAAGTTGAACAGCTTGAGCATCACTGATTTCATTGGGTTGTACTATAACACGGATTTCACGTCCCGCTTGAATGGCATAGCTTGTAGTCACTCCGCTAAAACTATTAGATATTTCTTCTAATTTTTCTAAGCGTCGAATGTAGTTTTCAAGTGACTCACTACGTGCTCCAGGTCTAGCAGCCGATAAGGCATCAGCGGCAGCAACTAAAACGGATATCGCTGAAGTTGGTTCCGTATCCCCATGATGCGAAGCAATAGCATTAATCACTACTTCAGGCTCATTATATTTGGCAGCTATTTCAGCACCAATTTCGACGTGTGACCCTTCTATTTCATGGTCTAAAGCTTTACCAATATCATGTAGTAATCCAGCGCGTTTAGCTAAGACAATATCTTCCCCTAATTCTGCAGCCATTACACCAGCGAGTTTTGCTACTTCAATACTATGTTGCAAAACGTTTTGACCATAACTGGTACGATAAGCTAAACGACCGAGAATTTTAATTAAATCAGGATGAAGTTGATGTACACCTACTTCAAAAGTAGCTTCTTCCCCTACTTCACGAATCTTCTCATCAACTTCTTTACGCGCACGTTCAACCATCTCCTCAATTCTTGCAGGATGAATTCGCCCATCTTGAATTAATTTATCAAGGGCAATTTTAGCTATTTGACGTCTAATAGGATCAAAACCACTTAGAACAACTGTATCAGGGGTATCATCAATAATTAAATCCACCCCGGTTAAGCTTTCTAACGTACGAATATTTCGACCTTCACGACCAATAATACGTCCCTTCATTTCATCATTGGGCAAATGAACGACCGTTACAGTATTTTCAGTGACAATATCAGATGCGCTTCTTTGAATGGCTTGTAAGATGATATTTTTTGCATTTCGATCAGACTCATCTTTTGCTTTTTGTTCAGCATTCTTAATTAAAACGGCTACTTCTTGTGACAAGGAAGCTTCAGTTTCTTCCAAAATAATCTCTTTAGCTTCACTCCTAGTTAACATCGCAACACGTTCTAATTCATTCTGCTGATCAATAATCAATTGCTGAATTTTCTCTTCATTGAGAATTAAAGCATTATTTCGGTTGATATAATCTTCTTCTTTTAGTTCAATATTTGATTCACGTTTATCAAGAATACTACTTTTCTTATCTAAGTTGTCTTCTTTTTGAATTAATCGCTTTTCCAATGAAGTCGTTTCTGCTTTTTTATCTTTCAACTCTTGCTCAATTTCATTACGGTACTTTAAATTTTCTTCCTTCGCTTCAAATAGCGCTTCTCGTTTAAGAAGTTGGGCTTGTTGAATGGCATCATCAACAATGGTTTCAGCATTCTCTTTTGCACTAGACATTCTTTTATCATCTGAAGATTTTTTCACATAGAATCCGACAATAAAACCAATAATTAAAGCAACTATCGCGAAGGCGTATGATACTAAGTCCATAATTTCACCTCCGAATCTTCTTTAATTTTTGTATTCATTTTAAAAGTTGACGTAAAATAAATAGTGTGAATACACACACTTTTATAATAGTATTTTATTTCAAAACTGTCAATATATCCATGAAATCGTAGTCAACAAAAACAGAATTTGCATATCTTAATTAGTAGCACATTGACTAATTAAGACAATTATACTTGTCTGTTTTAACACGTTTATTATGCTAAACAGTTTTAAAGTTTTGGATATATTAGTTATTTTGCACTTATTAGTTAGTTTGTAATGATTGAAATACTAAATAGAATAAACTTATTTCTGCAATTCAATATTCTATGTCAAACAAATGGGTTAACAAATACGCTTATATAATCGCATTATAAAAAACCATTGTCTGCATTTGATAAATTAATCAAATGTAAACAATGGCAATTTATTATTATGTTAAATCTTTTAAGCAGTACACCCTTATTTAATCTAAGGGTAACTCTGTGACTAATTCTTCTTCAGCTATATTTGATTCAACTGCTTGTCCATTATCACCAGCTATTTGGTAATGCGCACGAACTTTAACATCTATTTCATTTCTGATATCTGGATGATCTTCTAAAAATTGTTTAGCATTTTCGCGACCTTGTCCGATGCGATCATCGCCATAAGAATACCATGAGCCAGCTTTATTAATAACATCAATTTCAGCTGCCATATCGACTAATTCTCCCGTTTGCGAGATACCTTTCCCATACATGATATCAACCATCGCTTCTTTAAATGGTGGCGCAACTTTATTTTTAACTACTTTTAACCGTGTGCGGTTACCAATAATTTCTGAGCCATTTTTAATCGATTCAGTTCTTCTAACTTCTAATCGAACAGTAGAATAGAATTTTAGGGCTCTACCACCAGGGGTCGTTTCCGGATTTCCAAACATAACACCAATTTTTTCACGAATTTGGTTAATAAAGAAACAAATCGTCTTTGTTTTGTTAACTGATCCAGAGAGCTTCCGTAAAGCTTGAGACATCAGGCGAGCTTGTAGCCCCATATGTGAGTCTCCCATTTCTCCTTCAATTTCAGCTCTAGGAACTAGGGCTGCAACAGAGTCAATAACCACAATATCGATTGCTCCTGAGGATACTAAAGCATCTGCAATCTCTAATCCTTGTTCACCCGTATCTGGTTGTGATAAGAGTAGTTCGTCAATATCTACACCTAAATTCGCTGCATAATCTGGGTCTAAGGCATGCTCAGCATCGATAAAGGCTGCAATTCCACCTTTTTTCTGTACTTCGGCGATGGCATGTAACGCAATGGTTGTCTTCCCTGATGATTCTGGTCCATATACTTCAATAATTCTACCACGAGGATATCCACCAACACCTAGAGCAACATCTAAAGCCAATGATCCAGATGGGACAGTCGAAATCTTGGTGTCTGTTTTTTGTCCCAATTTCATTATTGACCCTTTACCAAAACTCTTTTCAATATTTTTCATAGCCATTTCTAGTGCTTTTTCTCTATCTTTGTCTACCATAATACTCCTCCAATCTCTTGTATATATACTTTAGCTAAACTTTGACAAATAATCAAGTAAAATGCGAACATTTGTTCTATTTTTTTAATAATTCGCGAATTAAGTTTAAAGCTTCATTTTTACTTTGATAACGTATGACATGTCTGGGTTTATTTGGGATATTAAGTTCAATAACTTGGGTTTCGCTATTTTTTTGTGCTAAGGCAATAAAGACCTGTCCGACAGGATGACCTTCCAAGGTATCTGGGCCTGCAACCCCCGTTAATCCCAAAGCAAAGTCGGTACCACAAATCTTTATACACGCTTCTGCCATAGCTTGCGCAACTTGCGGACTAACGACACTATTATCCTCTATTAATTGAGGACTAATTTTAAGCAAATCAATCTTAGCTTGATTTGTATAAGTAACAAATCCACCTTTTAAAACTTTCGAAACACCCTCAATATCCGTTAGTGATTCTAAAACTAAGCCACCTGTTACACTTTCAGCAAGGCTCAATGTTTTTTTATGCTGAATAAGTAATTGAACAACATCTTCTTCGATGGTGTAATTTTGGCCATAACCTAAAAAAGCAGAAGATAATCGATTAATGATGATATTAGCTAACTCTTGATTAAGGGCTTGAGCCTGTTGCGCTAGATACGCATTAGCCGTTAGCCTTACCGTAACTAATTTTGGTTTAGCATAAATCGCTATCGTTGGTTTACTTTGGCTAGTAATCAAATCATCCAGTTGTATCGCAATCTGAGCTTCACCTAAACCAAAAAAGTTTAAATACAATGATTCAATCACACTATTTGGATGAAAAATCGCATTAATGTAATCACGTGCATAATGATCAAACATATGCTCCATCTCGAATGGCGGCCCCGGTAAAGTAATAACAACTTTACTTTTATTATTTATTTCTAAATGCAAGGCTGATCCACACGCTAAACCTACTTCATTAAAAAAACTTGTCCCATCACTAAACGTTAACGCCTGAAAATAATCCGTTTCTGACAATTGACGATTCTGTGAAGCAAAATATGATTGTATCTTTTCCCATTGTCGTTCATCTTGAATTAATTCAGTTTGATAGTACTTTGCAACAACAAACTTAGTAATATCATCTCTCGTTGGACCAATTCCTCCAGTCAAAATAATTAAATCACTCCGACTATCAGCTAATTTTAAAGCTTCCACTAAACGTTCTTCATTATCTCCTACAACTTGCTGATAATAGACACCAATACCCATATCCAACAGTTTTTGACTCACAACAGCTGTATTGGTATTAACAATGTAACCCATTAACAGTTCTGTTCCTACAGCAATAATCTCAGCTTTCAACTATTTTCCTTCTCTCTATATATATACGTAAAAAATAGGCGATTCCACTTTTTTATTTGCAATTAAAATAGTACTTTTACCTTCTTCATCAATCACTCTAATTATACAAAAAGAGAATATAAAGGTAAATGTACTATCAAGGGATAATTGTAAAACTAAAAATCTTTAAACAAGAAGCGCGCTTGGTAAAAATAGTCAATCCCAGAATAAACGGTAAATATTAAACATATAGTATATAAAATATCTGCCATTGGAATATTAAATTGACTAAATCCAATATCATTAAATAAATAGAACAGGATGGCAAACATTTGTGTGAATGTTTTGATTTTTCCTGGCATTTTCGCTGCCATTACTTGCCCATCTGATTGCGCCAATAAAACGCGTAACCCAGTAACCATAAGTTCTCTTCCAAGAATAATAAAGACTGTCCATCCCCAAATTACTTGTGCTTCGACAAGTAAAATTAAGGCTGCCATCACTAATAATTTATCAGCCATCGGATCGAAAAAGGCTCCAAATGAAGTTACTAAATTATATTTTCTAGCTAAATAGCCATCTAAATAATCCGTACTACTAGCAAACGCAAAAATAAAACCAGCAACAACTTGATTAGTTGGTATGACTGTATTAAACCACTCTACTTGACCCCAATCTAAAGGTAATACAAGTAAGAGAATAAATACAGGTATTAACAAAACGCGAATAGTTGTTAATTTATTAGCAATATTCATTCTTTCCCACCTTACTCGGCATCTGAATTGAAGGCCGGATCAAGGACTGCTGGACCTTGAAAATCGGCAGTTGTTTCCTCTGTGACACTTTCATCTGATGTATTGATATCTAATTCCATCGTTTCATCTTCTACATTAACATCATCAGCAAGGACAAAGGAGATTGTATCACCATAAAAATCAGTCATATCCATTTCAACACCATTAACTTTGAATACGCCCCCTTCAGGATAACCCATATCCATTCGTAACGTTTCAACGCCAGAACTCACGGTATGCTCAAACGTTTCATCCGCAGAAATGGTTGTATCAACTACTAGTACGCCATCTTCAAAGATACCTACCCAAACATAACCACTTGCCTCAATACTGAATTCATAGTTCGAAAAACCTGAATGTAATGCGTATACCGGTCCAGCGCCTTCAGTATCAATTAAAGTAATTACCTCTCTGCCAACCCGAATATCGTTTTCACCTAATTCTTGCATTGAGCTTACTTCAGATATTGATTCTGGCTCTGAAGTTTCAACAACCACGCTATCAGGCTCTACTGAACTAACGACTGAATTTTCGATGGACGTTTGACTACTCGATGTTTGATCTTCACCTTGACCAATATTTGTAATTGCAATAACGAGTGAAATCATGATCATTACAATAATTGCTATCAACAAAATTAAGGGTAAATAAGAAAGGATTACCTCTAATGTATTTTGTTCTCCACCACTACTCCGATTACTTGATCGACTTGGTAATTCTTCGGGTTCATCTAGTTCAATATAATCCGTTTCTTTAGGATGAACATCCAATTCTTGCTGATAAGTTTCCAACAGTTCATCACCATTTAATCCCACCATATCAGCATATTGCTTCACAAATGCTCTCGCATAAAAATTACCCGGCATTTCATCAAAGTTTCCTTCTTCAATGGCAACCAAATATTTTTTTTGAATTTTTGTCATTTGTTGTAATGTATTTAATGTATACCCTTTTTGTATACGAGCATCTCTTAATTTATTACCTAATTCACTCATTGTCGTTACCCCTTTTACTAGAAAAATACACGCATTAATTATAGCATACTATACACTCTAAAACATGATTTATTCGTACTTTATTTTCATTTTTCATATAAATGTTTTCCTTCATTTATTAATCACAATATTTTCTAACTTTGACAATGAATAAGGATTTTGTGTGAAGATTCTTTAGCGATTAAATGAAAAATCACGTTGGAAATAAAAGATATCCAACGTGATTTTACACTATATTTACTTAAATATTATTTACTTTTAACATAGGTAGTTCCATTGGCTGCTGGTCCACTTGATTTTCCAACAAAACTGACTAATACGATTATCGTAATAATGTATGGCGCAATTTGCAACCAAACAGAAGGGATGGAACTAATAAGCGGTAATTGAGAACCAACCACTGCGATACTTTGTGCAAAACCAAAGAAGATAGCGGCTAACATAACGCCAATTGGATTCCATTTTCCAAATATCATCGCTGCCATGGCCATAAACCCTTGTCCCGTAATGGTTGTAATTGAAAAGGTATTTGTAATAGACTGTGCCATTACTGCCCCCCCTAAACCACCAAAGAAACCAGATAATAAAATACCGGCATACCGCATTTTATAAACATTAATCCCTAAGGTATCAGCGGCTTGAGGATGTTCACCGACAGAACGTAGACGCAATCCAAATATTGTCTTGTAAATAACAAACCAACAAATAATGGCTGCAAGTATACCAACATAGGCTGGGAGTGATGTTGATTTGAAAAAGATTTCTCCAATAATAGGAATATTACTCAACACAGGAAAGGTAAAATACCCATATGACTCAGAAATAATCGGCGTTTGGCCAGCCCCATCAAAGAGTATACGCGTTAAGAATACACCTAAAGAGGGTGCAATTAAGTTTAAAACCGTCCCTGATATAATATGGTCGGCTCTAAAGTTAACCGTTGCCACAGCATGCATCAGTGAGAATATAACACCCGCTAAACCGCCAAATAGCATAGCAACCCAAGGTGTCCAATCACCTAAAGTATCTGCTAACAAGAGATTCATTACAATCGAGCTAAAAGCTCCCATGACCATGATACCTTCTAAACCAACGTTAACTGTCCCACTTCGCTCTGAAAACATACCCCCAAGAGCCGTATAAATCAAAGGAGCAGAGTAAACTAAAGTAGATGAGACAATTAGACTTAATATATTAACCATTAATCATCACCGCCTTGTGTAATTATCTCTGTATTTGCCAGTTTATGTTGTTGACGACGATCAAAGAAATAGGTAATGATATATGAAGAGCCTACAAAGAAAATAATTATGGCAGTAACAATACTTACGATTTCAGACGGTACCTGAGCCATTAAAGGCATCATAGCTCCACCAGACTTTAATCCACCAAATAATATACTAGCAAACAAAATACCAAATGGATTATTGCCTCCTAATAAAGCTACCGCCATCCCATCAAATCCAATAGCAGGCGCCACACCGTTCATCAGGAAAATATTTCCGAATTCGCCTAGTCCATTCATAACCCCGCCTAGTCCAGCGAGTCCTCCTGAAATTACCATAGCTAAAATAATGTTTCTTTTGGCATTCATCCCGGAGTATTGTGCCGCAAACCGATTTAATCCAACCGTTTTTAATTCAAAGCCTAAGGTTGTTCGCGTCATAAAAATATAAACAACCACAATCATCACCAAGGCGATTAAAAAGCCCGCATGCAGTCGTGAATTATTCGTAATTTCGGTTAGCCAATCCAGCCTTAAACTAGCGTTATCTCCAATTGTAGGTGTTCTATCCGCTCGGTCTGTAATGACGTTCCGAACTAAATAATCCGAAACATATACGGAGACATAGTTAAGCATAATAGTCACAATTACTTCACTGGCATCAAAATAGGCTTTTAGAAACCCAGCAATCGCTGCCCATAAGGCACCGGCTAAAGCCCCACCAATAATTGCTAAGGGTAAGACAATCCACTTGCTAGCATCCGGCAATAGAAGACTAATCCAAACAGAAATTAACCAGCCCCATAAGGCTTGACCAGAGAGACCAATATTAAAAAAACCAGCTGTATAGGCAACAGCAAAGCCTAATCCCGTAAAAATTAGAGGTGTTGCTGCTCTCAGTGTTTCTCCAATCCGATAAGCATCCCCAACAGCACCTTGATACAATGCGCGATAGCCGGCAACTGGGTCAAAACCAAAAATTAACATAATGATAGCACCAGCAAGAAAACCAACTATGATGGAAATAACTGGAACCAATAAATTAATCCATTTTCTGTTCATTCGTTTGTTCGCCTCCTTCTTTACGATGAGCTAAGACTTCTTCAAATGAAGTACCTGCCATTAATAGACCAATTTCTTGTTCATTCGTTTCGTCAGCAAGCATATTCGCGACAATTTGTCCATCGTGCATGACTAAAATTCGATCGGAAACATTTAAGATTTCATCTAATTCAAAACTCATCAGTAAAACCGCTTTATTTTCATCTCTTTGTTGAATTAAAGCTTTATGAATATACTCTATCGCTCCCACATCTAGTCCTCGTGTTGGATTGGCAGCAATTAACAAGTTAGGATGCAAATCAAGTTCCCTTGCAATGATCGCTTTTTGTTGATTTCCTCCCGAAAGTGAACGAGCTGGAACTTTTTCTGAAACAGTCCGAACATCATACTGTTCGATCAAGCGTAGGGCTTTATCATTAATTTCTTTAAAGTTTAGAAAACCACTTTTTGAATAGGGTGCTTGATAATATTGTTTCAATACCATATTGTCTTCAAGTTTCATATCCAAAACTAATCCATATTTATGTCGGTCTTCCGGTATATGGGCGGTACCCATTTCAGTGATTTCACGTGTTGTTTTCCCATTAAGTAATTGATCATTAAAGTGGATTGTTCCACTCTCAATAGGAAGTAAGCCTGTTAAAGCCAAAATTAATTCCGATTGACCATTTCCATCAATACCGGCAATTCCAACGATTTCACCATTACGGACTTCAAAACTTAAATCTTCTACAGCCATAACATCACGACTATCTTTAACAAATAGTTTTTCTACAACTAAAGTAACATTACTCGGTTTAGCAGGCAATTTCTCAGTTTTGAAGCTAACAGAACGGCCTACCATCATATCAGCTAACTCTCTAGTAGATACGCTTTCCACATCAACTGTGCCGATTGATTCACCACGGCGTATGACCGTACAACGATCAGCTACTTTTTTAATTTCAGCCAGCTTATGCGTAATCAAGATGATTGATTTTCCTTCTTTTGCCAAGGCTTGCATGGTTAACATTAAATCATCGATTTCTTGGGGGGTTAATACAGCCGTTGGCTCATCAAAAATTAAAATATCCGCTCCACGATACAATGTTTTTAAAATTTCCACTCTTTGTTGCATGCCTACACTAATACTTTCGACCTTCACATCTGGTTTAACCGCTAATCCATATTGCTCAGATAATTCCATTATTCTATTTCGAGCCGTATTTTTATCTATAACAATCCCTTTAACCGGTTCATTACCCAAAATAATATTTTCAAGAACTGTAAAATCATCAATCAACATAAAATGTTGATGAACCATTCCAATCCCTAATTGATTGGCCTTCGTAGGCGAATCGATTGTAACGGGTGACCCATTCATTAAAATTTCCCCAGAAGTTGGCTGTAACAATCCAGATAATATGTTCATTAAAGTGGATTTTCCTGCCCCATTTTCTCCTAGTAAAGCATGAATTTCCCCTTTTTTTAACGTCAGATTTATATTTTTATTCGCATAAAAATCGCCAAATTGCTTTGAAATTTGACGCATCTCAATAACAGGGCTTGTACTAGCTTCCATTTCACTCCTCCAATTCTGTCTTTTTACCTATTGTAGCCAAATTATACTAATAATAATTCCAAACAAATATTGCTACAAAAAGATATTTTCTTTATTTTAACCTTTACAGACCTATTTGCCAACACATTTCTATTGGCAAAAAAAAGGGCTGAATATCAGCCCTTTTTTCAAATTAATACATAAAGCTTATTATTCTACTGGAGCTTCTGGAACTTCAATTTCACCATCAATAATTAATTGCGTATATTCGGCAACAGCTGCAAGTGCTTCTTCTGATAATTCACCCTCTGTAAGGCCAACTCCACCATCAGCTAAACCATAAATAGTCGTACCCGCTTCGAAGTTACCTGCCATTGTTTTTTCAGAGAATAATTTCACAGATTCACCAACATTTTTAAGTGTTGAAGTTAAAGTTAAATTACGCACTTCACCATCAATTTCAATTTGACCTTCTTCGACTTGATCACGGTCAACACCGATTACCCAAATATTTAATGAAGGATCATTCGTTACTAAATCTCTAGCTTCAGAGAACACACCATTACCCGTATCACCTGAAGCATGATAAATAATATCAGCACCATTTGCATACATAGCAGCAGCAATTTGACGTCCTCTAGAGGCATCACCAAAGCTACCAGCATATTCTACCGTAATTTCAATATCAGGATTGACAGCTTTGACACCTTCAACAAATCCAGCTTCGAAACGGTCAATAACAAAGCCTTCTTGACCACCGATAAATCCAACATGATTCGTTTGAGTCGTATGAGCAGCAGCAACACCAGCTAAGAAAGCTGCTTCATTGTCTAAGAACGTTAAAGACGCAACGTTAGGAGCATCAATAACTGAGTCAACAATGGCAAAGTGTCGATCTGGATTTTGTGCAGCAACTTCTGCCATAGCTTCTTCTAATTTAAAGCCAATACCAAAAATCAAATCAAAATTAGCTTGAAGAGCCGTGTTTAAATTAGGGATGAAGTCGGAGTCACTATCAGATTGTAAATATTCATATCCATCAACGCCGCGTTCTATTCCTTGTTCTTCCCCAAAAGCTTGTAAACCTTCCCATGCACTTTGGTTAAATGAACGGTCATCAACGCCACCCACATCAGTAATCATAACTACAGAGAAGTTTTCATCTTCTTGTGCAGAAACGGTTGTAGCGACTGGTACTATAGCACTAGCTAAGACTAAAGCAGATGCTGCCAAACCAAAAAATTTCTTCATTAAACATTTCCTCCTAAATATTTATTCCTTATTTCATGAATAATTATAGTTGATATAGCAATCAAAAGCAAGATGTAATCGGTTCAAAACGAATGCTTTTTGATTAGTGTTTTTAATTGTTCATATTTATTCATCTAATGCCATTTGACCTACTAGCACTTGCCGTGGCTTACTTCCATCTTGTTCACTGACTAGTCCTTGTGCTTCTAAATCATCCACTAAGCGTGCAGCCCGGTTATATCCAATTCTAAATTTTCTTTGTAATTGCGAAATACTAATGGTTTCTAATCCATATAGCATTTCAACTGCTTCAGGATAATATTCATCATCCGATACATTAGCTTCCGCTTCATTTTCTTCAGAAATCAAAATATTCTCATCATAATCGACGTCACGTTGCTCTTTGATAAAATCGGTAATCCGTTCGACTTCCCGGTCAGATATGTAAGCGCCTTGAACGCGAATAGGTTTGTTTTTGCCCATAGGTTGAAATAGCATATCACCATGACCGAGTAATTTTTCAGCCCCGACACTATCTAAAATGGTTCTTGAGTCGGTACCACTTGACACGGCAAAAGCTAAGCGTGATGGAACATTCGCTTTAATTATCCCAGTAATAACATCCACAGAGGGTCTTTGGGTAGCAATAATCATATGAATACCTGCTGCCCTAGCCATTTGTGCCAACCGAATAATAGCATTTTCAACATCATTGCTTGCCACCATCATTAAATCGGCTAATTCATCAATAAATACCACAATTTTTGGTAAAGGTTCAAGCGCTAAGCCCTCTTCCTTATTCCACTGATCAAAATTTTCATTATAACTATCGATATTTCTAACCCCGCTAGCAGCAAATAACTCATATCTTCGTTCCATTTCTTGTACAATTTTATTTAAAGCTTGAGCGGCCTTGCGAGGGTTGGTTACTACAGGTGCTAACAGATGAGGAATGCCATCATACATGGTCAACTCAACTTTTTTAGGGTCAATCATGAGGAATTTCACTTCTTCAGGCTTGGCTTTCATCAACAATGAGACGATGATGACGTTCATCCCAACAGACTTACCACTTCCTGTTGCTCCTGCAATTAATAAGTGGGGCATTTTGCTTAAATCAGCTAAACAAACCGTTCCAGAAATATCACGACCTAGAGGTACTTCTAATAAATTGGAACTTGCTAAAGCCGCATCAATAATTTCCCCAAATGAAACGGTGCTGATTTGTGTATTAGGAACTTCAATCCCAATTAACGACTTGCCTGGAATGGGTGCTTCAATACGGACATCTCTAGCCGCTAAAGCTAGCGCAATATCATCAGAGAGTGAAACAATCTTGCTTACTTTAACCCCAATAGCAGGTTGAACTTCGTATTTAGTGACCGAAGGACCCAAATTAGCTTTGACGATTTTAGCATTAACACCAAAACTCTCAAATGTCTTTTCTAATTTAACAATATTTTTGTTAATACGCGCATATTCTTCAGATTGATCAACAGGGGGAATTTTATTCAATAATGATTTAGGCGGTAATTGATACTCTTTTGTCTTCAACTTAGGCGGTGTTTTTTTGCCTTGGGTGTCAAACATTTCGTCAGATGAAGTGAGTGTCTTTTCAAGCGCATCGCTCGTCAAAGATTGATGTTCATTTGCTTGATCTTGCCAATGACTGGCTGAATTATTATCCAAGGCCGTTATATCCAAATCAACGGCACTCGTTTGCGTTTCCGCTACTTCCTCTGCTTTCTTTACACTAACCGGATGGTTTTCAATAACTTCCGCCTCAATGTTTGTATCCACATGCATTTGAGATTCGGGCGGCTTGTTTTCAATGATTACAGAAGGCTTGTTAAGATGATTCGCTTCATCAAAATAATCCAAATCTAATGTTTTTCCTTCTAAAAACAATTCTCGACTATCAGAAGCCGTTGAAGCATAAGGGTCGGATTCATCAAAAGGTTCAAATGATGTTTTTTCATTTTCTAACTTAATCGGTTGATAGGCTGACTCTTTGTCCACCGCAGGGGTATTTATTGGCTTTAAATCATTCATGGTATTTCGAAGGCGACGAAATACACTATGGCTTGTCTTAGGTTGTTGCGGTTCAATGTCCTCTTCGACACTTTCAAAAATATCTAGTTGTTCTGCTGTCGATGCCTGTTTTTTGCTTGGCGCGGGTTTTTCAGACTTGATCGTTTGACTAGCTTTTTTGAATGATTGCTTGATATGACGGAAGCCTTGCATCAAATACGACCATATATCCTTCACAGACTGTTGAAAAGCTGGAATTGTAACACCAACCATCATAAATAAACCAATGAAAAAGATAATAACTAAGAAGATATGGGCACCCCAAAAACCAAATAAATACGCAAAACCACTATATAGTAACGAACCTAACAAGCCACCCCCTAAACTAAAACGATTTTGACTAGTTAATAATTCATTACGAAAAATAGCAAAGGTTTCTTGAAAAACCTCTGTATTTATTTCCCCAGGTGTATGGAATTGTTGAAAATGTAAGACAGTCGAAATACTTGAAATCACTAAAATAAAGCCAAATAATTTTTTAATATCAACGGTAAATATTTTTCCAGAAAAAATCATTAACAGACCGAGATATAAAAAAGAAACTAAAACTAAAACATAGGCTTCCCCAACAAACAAACGGATTGAATTGGCAACTAGTAAACCCAAAAAGCCCCAATTAAACAAACCAATAACAGCAAAAAAACTAATAAATATCCCTAAAACTAAGTATGTTACTTGATAGTTGGAAGACTGACGCTTTTTGCCCGTTTTCGTTTTGGTTCGTTTGGATTGAGTTGTTGTTTTTTTATTGGACAAAACTTTTCCTCCTTAACTCATGGCATCGTATGCATTTTCTTTAACTCATTGAGTTAATCTATTGTATAATAAGTCCAAAGTTAATTATACCATGTAATTTACATAATAATAAAGATTAGATTTTTGAAAGGAGTGTAAACGGTGGAAACCTTAGAAATAATTGTGTCTGGCAGAGTTCAAGGCGTTGGTTATCGTAATTATGTCCAACAATTGGCGACTAAATACGACATACATGGGAATGTTAAAAACCTGTATTCGGGCGATGTTAAAATTATTGCCCAAGCCCAAGAAGATCAGTTAAAACAATTTGTTCACGCCATTCAGCAACCACAACATCGTTATATGAAAATAGATCAAATTAAATCATCCCCCTTAACTTCAAGTCAAATATTTAACCGTTTTTCAGTTGAATACTAACTAAATTATTAAATTTTTCACTAAATCCCTTGGTATTTCATTTTTTGGTTGAATTTTAGCTCCTAGTCTTTTATAGTTAATGAGTATGAAAATTTAACGGAGCGTGAGAAATGAAGAACAAACAACGTAGAATCCAAATGATTGGATTATTAATCTTCGTCGTTCTAATTGCCAGTGGGTGCGTTAGTTATGATGAAGCTGGAAATCCAACCGGTTGGGTTTATCAATATTTAGGAGTTCCTGCCTCGAATTTTCTTGACTTTTTAGCAGGTATTTTTGGAGGTAGTTATGGTGTTGCCATCATCATTGTAACATTAATTACACGAATATTAATGTTGCCTTCATCTTTAAAAATGACTAAAGATTCGATGATTAGTCAAGCAAGAATGAAAATTGCGCAACCAGAAATTGATGAAATTAGAGAAGAAATTGAAGCCACAGAAGATCCACAAGAAAAAGCTGCCTTAAATAATGAGTTAATGGCCGTCTATAAGAAATACGATATTAGTATGTTTGGCGGTTTATCAGGTTGCTTGCCATTAATCATTCAAATGCCAATCATTTCAGCTGTTTATGCAGCCATACGTTCATCGGAAGAAATCTTAAATTCTACCTTCTTAGGTATATCTTTAGGTGAACAAAGTATTGTTGTAACTGTATTAGTTGTTATTTTCACCTTCTTACAAGGTTGGATGATGCAAAAATCACAACCACAACAACCCCAAGGTCAAAATGATACAGCTGCCCAAACCAATAAAACAATGATGTTAATGAACCCATTAATGATTGGTTGGATTACCTACATCTCTGCAGCTGGATTAGGTCTTTATTTCTTAACCGGAGCTATTTTCGGGATTGTGCAACAAGCTTATTCGAATTATATCGTTCGACCTAAAATTCAAAAAATGATTGATGAAGAAGCTGAGAAACATAAGAATGCACCTAAACGTAAAAGAAATAAAAAAGTTAAGAAAGCAACAACGACGGATAGTCAGCGTTTAGTACCTACCAAAAATGAAGTTCGCTCTGTTGACTCAAACAATCGCAATGCTGGTAAACAAAGAAATTCCGGCAAACAAAAACGTGTTTAACTAAATGATACCCACTTTCAACAACTAACGATCAAGTCATTTATTTGATTGTTAGTTGTTTTTTTAAATAAAAAATCCGAACGTTTAATGCTGTGGTGAACGGTAAACAAGTTAATTACTAGTTGTTTAGTTTACCTCAGGCATTGATTATCCGGATTCTCTAACTGTAAAAATAGACTTCCAATTAAGATATAGACTTGTGTTTAGCAATTTGCTTACTCTTATAAATTTGTCTAGTATCTGTTAATGTCGGAAATTCAACATAAAAAATGGATCCATGATGCAAAACACTATCGGCCCAAATCTCTCCACGATAAGACTTGACCAATTGTTGTGCGATACTTAACCCTAAACCATTACCGCCTTTATCACGCGAACGCGCTTTATCCACCCGATAAAAACGTCCAAACACACGTTCCTTATCTTCGGCAGACATCCCCTCACCAAAATCTTGAACAGCTATTCTAACCGCTGTAACGCTAGTACTTACAGCGACATGAATTTCCTTACGATCCGTGCTATATTTCACAGCATTATCTAATAAAATAATAAATATCTGCTCAAAATGATTGCGGAAGATTTTTACATATAATTCGTCTGGATCGGATTCAATATCTAAATAAAACTGAAATTCTGGGTATAACATCACAAAATTATTAAAAACTTGTCGAATGGTTGAATAGACTTCCGTAATTTCATCTTTGTAATCAACATCCACATGATCCGCCCGCATCAAATCAAGCATTTCTTGAACGAGTCCCTTCATACGCACAATTTCTTGCAATGAAGCAGATATAGACTCCTCTAACACTTCAGGATCTTCTTTCCCCCAGCGATTTAACATTTTTAAATGGCCTTCGACAATGGCGACAGGTGTCCTTAATTCATGTGAAACATCTTCGACGAATTGTTTTTGATTTTTTACATAGTTATCAATTTTGTCGAGTAAACGATTAATATGATCACTTAAATCACTCCATTCGTCAGATGAACGTGGTTTTCTAACACGTAATTGCGACAAACTTTCAGCTTCAACTAAATCTAATGAATTGACCAAGTAAGTCAACGGTCTTAAGAAAATACGTACCAATATAAACGTAATGACTAAAGCTACAATGATGATGCCAAACAAAATACCATATAAATTGCTTTGCATGTTAGTCGTAATACGGTTAAAAACATCTGGCATAACAATATATTGGAAGGACCCAACATCATCGCCTGTCGTAGCCGATTTAATTTTGATGTTCCCAACCATAGCCATTTGATTATTTACTTCAGTCCGTTTTATTTGATCGGAATATTCCATCGGATTTATATTGACATGTTGCGTTTCATAAACTAATTGCTGTTTTTCATTAAAAAAACGATAAACAATATCATTGGATTCAAAGAAAGTTAAAAAACTTATCACTGAATCCTGCGTATTTTCCAATTCTCCGCTAGAGGCTTCGGAAATAATCGATTGAAAATATGTTCGTTGAAAAGGTTGATCCATTGTTTCAAAGTAATCAACGGTTGCTTCAAAAAAGTGCTGATGATTTGCTTGGATTTCATTAAATTGACTCTCTAAAGAACGTTGATAATAAATCACACTGCTCAAAGAAGCAAATAAGGTAAAGGTCACAAAAATTAAAATACCCCATTTCCATTTTAAGGAAATGGGTTGTTGATTTTCAAATAACTTTTTAAACATAATTATGTTCTCATGACATATCCCGTTCCGCGAACGGTTTGAATATAACTATCTTTACCAGGAACATCAATTTTGTTACGTAAATACCGAATATACACATCAACGACATTCGTTTCTACTTCTGATTTATAGCCCCAAACTTTATCTAGCAATACTTCACGCGATTTTACCATGTTTAGATTTTCCATTAAATACAACAATAATTCATATTCGCGTTTGGTTAAATCAATAACCTCATTATCGCGTTTAACGATACGATTGGCTTTTTCAATCGTTAAATCACGGTATTTAACGGTTGGCTGATTCGCATTTCTTTGATCTTCTTCCGTATCGATGCGACGAAACAGGGCTCTTAAGCGAGCTAATAGTTCTTCGATGGCAAATGGTTTAACAATGTAGTCATCTGCCCCTTGGTCTAAACCTGACACGCGATCAATGACAGAATCTCTGGCTGTCATAATAATAATGGGTGTATCCTTAATCGGACGAATGCGTCGACACACTTCAAGACCGTTTAATTCTGGTAACATTAAATCGAGTAATATAACATCCCAATCCTCATTTAATGCAGCATCTAATCCACTGCGACCATCATAGCAAATCTTTGTTTCATAACCTTCATGTTGAAGTTCAAGGTCGACAAAACGCGCTAAATTTTTTTCATCCTCAATAATTAAAATCCGTTGTTTACGTTCCTCTGACATCTACTGTCCTCCTCTATTTAATAAGTTATATCACTTATTCTATACTTATATTGTAAGCTATTTACGCCAACATTAAAAGCTAAATGAATAAGTTAAAAATAAAATTATAAATCATAAAACTATTTAATCACATTTTAATAAAAACAGCAAGAAAGTCACATTAAATAAAGCCATGAATATCTATCTGTTTCAATATTCAAGGCAATCATATTTAATCGTCACTAACTATCCTATCAACAACACCAATTTGTTGTTCTGATATTTATTATATCCTCCTCATTCTTATTCATATTAATTTTAACAAATTTTAACACTAGTTTAAAGCATTCAGCATAATAAACATTGAAAGAACTTAGAATATTGGTTAATATATTATTATTAAGCAGTTTGAAGGAGCCAACAATGAACTCACATAAACCCCAAAAATCGACGAGTAAAATGGATAAACTTGTCAAAACGACGGCTATTATCATGGTAACGGTCATCATCGTATCTTTAGTTATCAGTGTTTTAGCAAGCATTCAAACTTTTATGTAATCGTTATTTACAACATACTATCCATTAGAGTAACACACAAGAGGCTGTATGCATAAAAATGCTACAGCCTCTTTAAGTTGATGGATTTAAACTTTTACGCTAAGTGAAACCTAATTTATTTTATATTTGATTTTACTTTTCCAAACCATTTAGAAAAGCCACCCTTAAGGATGTATACATCTTTATAGCCACTTTTTCTGAGTATATTAGCTGCTCTAGAAGCAAAACTCATAGAATCATCGTAAAGATAAATGGGTTGATCTTTACGTAATTCTTTATGACGCATCGAAAATTGTGACATTGGGATATTCCGAGCACCTAAAATATGTTTGGCATCAAATTCAGCTTGCTCTCTAACATCGACTAGTTGCACACGCCGAATTTTATCTTCAATTTCACTAGCATCAACTACTTTAGCACTCATACGACGGATTATATATAAATATAGTTTATAAATTCCATACGCCAAAAAACCTAAAACAATGACTGCGCTCAATCCAATTAAAAAATCCATTTCTAACTCCTAACTATATGCTTCTTCCACTAATCTTGCAGCACCAATAACCCCTGCATCATTCCCAATAGAGGCTAATCTTAATGATGTTGTTTCGTAAATTTGCGGGAAAACATATTTTTTGAAATAGGGGTTAATGACATCAATCAGGTATTGTCCGGCCGCTGAAACACCACCGCCTAAGATAATATACTTAGGATTAACCACATTGGCAATATGCGAACAAGCCAACCCCATGTATTTAGCCCATTGATCAACCACTTCATTAGCGAAGAAGTCCCCTTTTTGCGCTTCCGAAAATATATCTTCCGCACCAATATCTTCACCATTATCAATTTGATGCTTCAATTTAGAATCGCCTTCATAACGGTCGGCAAAATAACGAACTAAGTTAATAATGCCTTTACCAGAGGCTAAAATTTCTAAGCAATCTGTTTTTCCACACGTACATTGAACACCCATATCCGTGGTGATTTGAAGGTGACCAATTTCCCCGCCACCACCTTCGCCGCGGACAATTTTACCTTCGTTAATAACGCCGCCACCAATACCTGTACCTAAGGTAACCATGACCACATTAGATGCACCATTTCCGGCACCTTTCCATTGTTCTCCTAACGCAGCAACATTGGCATCATTATCAATATAAAATGGGATATTGAAGGCTTCAGCGATTTGTTTACCAACATATTGAACGTTTGTCCAATTTAGATTATAAGCGCCAACAACCGTTTTATTTTCGGCATCAACTACTCCTGGTGAACCCATTCCGATGCCAAAAAAATCAGCCACTTCAAGTTGATATAATTCTAAATGTTCTTTAATTGAATTAATAATATCTGGGACAATGGCTTCGCCATCATTAATAATATTTGTGCCGACACTCCACTTTTTCATAATTTCGCCTTCAGGCGTAACAACTGCCATTTTTACGGAAGTCCCGCCTAAATCTATACCCAATATATATTTACTCAAGTTTATCATCCTCTACATTTATTATTTTAACTATCTATAATTAGCATAAACTTTTTGAATACCAAACCAAATTAATAAAGCTGAAATACCAATAATGACTAACAAAGCAATCGCCTTATAGCGTTTAGGAAAATCATTTTTTTGAGGTAAGCCTAAGACAAAGGTAATCAAAACACCATAAATCGCTCCCCCTATATGCCCCCAATAATCAATCCCTGTACTAAATAACCCCATAATTAAATTAATTAAGAGTAACATAGCAAAAGATCTCGCTCGAACCGTTAAATAACGATAATTTGGATAAAGATAAGCTAAAACTAAAAACGCCGCAAACGTACCAAACAAAGCGGTGCTGGCACCTGCAGATACATTCGGACTAAAAGCGAAGGATAAAATGTTTCCTCCGATAGCTGAAACAAGATACAAAATCGCAAAACGCCAGTGTCCCATAATTTGTTCTAGTTCACTACCAATAAAATAAATGGAAATACCATTCATTAAAATATGTTCAAAGCCTATATGGACAAAGGCAGCCGTAATTAATCGCCACCATTCATTCCCAAAAACCATTAATTCATTGACTTTTGCCCCAGTAGCGATTAATACTAAGGTATTTTGTGTCGTTCGATAACGAATAAGCGTGTATAAGTATACAGCTACACAGATTAATAAAAATAAATAAGTCATATATGGCATGTTACGATTAATCTCAATCGGCTTATTCGTTCGTTTAAATCGTCTATTCATTTTTTCACCTCTTTTATCACAGATAGGTCTATTATACCTAATCGATTGAGGAATTTATAGTAATCACTTACAATTTTATCCTTTAAAAACGAAATGACTACCCAAACCCTTAGAGCTAATGATCGTAAGGATTTGAGTAGTCAAGTTAGTCCTAATGCTGTAGCTGCTTGAACACTAGCTAATCAAGTATAAGAATACATAACAAGCACAGGTTTGAACGAATCTACTAATATATTTGAAAGTTAGGATTAATTGGGTAAATAAAATCATTAGAAAATTTTGGGGTTCACCCTTTTGCTTACTAAGATTAATTATTTTTTCACTTCACGATGTAAAGTGACTTTTCTTTCTCGTGGACAATATTTTTTCGCTTCAATGCGGTCAGGGTTGTTACGTCTATTTTTGTTAGTTAAATAATTACGTTCCCCACATTCCGTACATTCTAAGTTAATGTTAATACGCATGATATTCCCTCCCTACTGGCAATAAAAATTATGTTCTTTCGAACAACACTGTGATATTATAGCATTGATTTAACGGTTTATCTATCTTTTTTTGCAAAAATTCTTTTATTGTAAATTTTTGAATAATATTCTAAAATATTAATCATAATGTAACACGTTTACGGTTGAAAGTTTTCTCTGTTTTGATAAAATAAATAAATGAACAAATGACGAAAGAGGTGTCAGAATGGATATTTGGATTTTAGTAATCGTTCTATTAGTAATTGCTGTCATTTTATTGGTTTTATCCTTGTATAATAATGATTCAAAAGATATTGAAAAACAATTAAATGAATTTACGACACAGCAATCACAAGAAATGTATAGTATTAAAAGTCGTTTATCTGAATTAGAAAAAGGTTACCGTTTTAATGATTCTGATTTAGTTGATCCAGTTGAAGGAAATGAAGTTATAAATTACAGTGAAGATACTGTAGTTGTTACAGAGAATACGGCCACTGAGGAAACCACTTTAGCTGAAGTTTCAAATGAAACACGTGAAGAAGTGATCCGTCTTTACTCTCAAGGGTATACAATGCACGAGATTGGCCATGAAGTGGCATTGAATACGCGCGTGATTCAAGATATCATCGATGATTATATCGAAAACCGTTAGAAATGAGGACTACAAATGAATAAAAATACTTTACGGTCGATGGGATTGGGGTTTTTAGCTGCTGCTGTCCTTACTGGCGCGTTTGCTATTTTCTTCCAAGGCAATGTACCGGTGCAAGGTATTCAAATTTCTTCAATCCTAAATAATAATCAACAGTACGAAGATGAGTTGTCTCAATATCGTGTAGAAATGAGTTCAATGATTTCTGAACGTGATGCCTTAGAATCAACTCGTGATACCTTAAACACTTCGATAGCATCTTTAAATGATTTAAACGAAGAGCAAAGCAGTACTATTTCTTCCTTAGAAAATGAATTATCAAATAACGAATCAAACACGGCAGACGAAACATCAACCGCTGAAGAAGTCAGTGCTGATGAGAATGAAACGAGTGATTCTACCACTGATACAACAACGGACACGATTGAAACAGCCACAAATACAACGGGTGACTTTATTAGTGGCACATTTACCATTAGTTCTGGCGAAGCGTCAACCGATATTGCTAACCGTTTAGAAAGTGAAGGCTATATCACTTCAGCAACTGAATTCCAAGACCTTGTAGAATATTGGGGCTTAGAGTCTATTTTACAAGCAAACTCTTATCAGTTGAATTCAGATATGTCAATTAATCAAATAGCTGAAATTTTAACCAATGGTCAATACTACTACATTCCATAGTGATTGATTATACTTCTAACTTGCATAAAAGAGACACATATATATATAAAACCGTAAGTTTTCTCTGAAAATAAATAGAGAAACTTACGGTTTTTATGTTTCGAAAATAATCGCTTTATATTAAAGCAAAGCGCCTTAATTCTATTTGGGCTGTTTCTGGAGAATCTGATGTATGTATAAGATTTTCTGTCATATCGAAGGCAAAATCGCCTCTAATTGACCCTGGTAAAGCTTCATTTGGATTCGTAGCTCCTGCTAATAAGCGCATCCCTTCAATACAATTAGGTCCACTAAGATGGATGAATAGCACTTGGTCACGCATCATAAAAGCCTCTAGCTTTGGATAAAAGGCTTTTCCAAGATGATGTTGATAATGCTCTTTAATTAAGTCAGCCGTTAAATGACTGGTTCGCATTTGAATTATTTTATAACCTTTATTTTCGATACGACTAATAATATTTCCAACCAAACCTCGCTCAATAGCATCTGGTTTCAACATAGCAAACGTTTCTTCCACTAAAATCACCTTCCTTATCTTCAATTTAGTAAAAAACCCTTCTATACAAGAAGGGCTTTCTAATATTCTAAAACTTAACTTGGTTCGACAAAAGTTTCCATATAGGTTTCAATTAACTCTTTAGTATCATCTTGCATTTCAAAATAAGCATTCATCACTTGATGGGCAATCCGAGTACTTTCTCTACCCCAAGATTCTTCTAATAAATATGGGACTACAACCGAAATGGCAATTTCTGGATTATCATAAGGTGCAAATCCAACATAAGTTGCGTTCGTAACTGGTTGGTTGCGGACATATTGGATAGGACCTGAATAAAAGGCTTCCGTTGTTCCTGTTTTTGACCCAACTTGAATAGGATAATTTTGGAAGTAATATCTAGCTGTCCCCTCGTTTGTATGTGAAACTTGTAACATCCCCTCGTGAATACGAGCCATTTCACTTTCCTCTAATTGAACCACATTCATTACTTTAGGATCTAAGGAAACTTTAACGTCACCTAGATCACCATTTGCATCTGTTCCACGAATTTCTTTGACTAAGCGCGGTGCATATCGTATGCCGCCATTGGCAATTGTCGATACATACTGCGCCATTTGTAAAGGTGTGTATAGGTCGAACTGACCATACGATAAGTCGAGCGCACTAACTAACTGGGTACTTTCAGGGCTATAGCCTGAAGATTCGTTTGGTAAATCAATCCCAGTTTGCGTTCCAAGTCCAAATTCAGCAAAATAATTTCTTAAAGTTTCTAAGGTATTCTCATCAATGGTTAATTGCCCATCTTCTTCATACTCATATTGACCCCCAATCATCATCGCCATCCTAATCATGTAGATATTCGATGACATTTGCAAGGCTTGTATGTCATTGATAGGCATTTGGCCTGTTCGATTAAACACAGATGTTTTCTCTTGGGATGCTTGAAATTTTAAAGGTTCATCAACAATGATATTATCATCGATGGAAATAACATCTTCTAAATAACCAATACTAACCATCGCAGGCTTAATACTTGATCCCATACCATAACTTGTATTGATTGCCCCTAAGGCATCATCAATGATGACATCATAATTGTAAGAGTCAGTATTCTCATTATAATCAAATCGTTTACCCGTTAAGGCTAAAATATCGCCATTTTGTGGGTTAGTCACAACAATATAAACACGATCATTGTAACCACGATTAGTCATATTTTCTAGTGCGTCAATCGCAATTTGATCAATTTTAGCCTGAAATTCAGTATCGATCGTAAGCATCAGGTTGTCCCCTTTTGCCCCTTCAAAGAGTTCTTGATTGGACAAAATATCATCGGTTGAATCCGTCACAATATTATGAACTGATTTAGACCCTCTTAAGGCATCTTCATATTGTAATTCTAGATAAGATACCCCTACGCGATCGTTCATAGCATAACCTTTACTTAATAAATATTGCGCATTTTCACTTGGAAGACCTCGTTGTTCAGTTGATACTTGGCCTAAGATGGAACGTAACATTTCACCGGCTGGATAAGTTCTTTGCCAGTCCGTCCCAATTGAAATTCCAGGTAAATCGTGGAGTTGTTCACTGACCCTTGCGACTTCTGCTTGGGTAACATTTTGATTTTTAACCGTGACAGTCGATAAAGCAAATGCACTATTCATGCGTTTAAATAAGGCAATGATTTTTTGTTCGGCTGCCGAATAGTTTAAGTCATTGGATGTGACAGCTTCTAATTGCGCTTGATATAACTGTGGTCCAGGCAACAACAATTGCTCTTCAGTCAAACGATCATTGACTAATTGTGTATTTTCAATTATAAAATAATCTTTCATATCACGTTCAGTTAAATCCTGAGTCGGAATTTCAATTAATGATGCCAAGTTTTTGGCAACCGCTATAATATCCTGTGAGGAAATTTGTGAATCACGATCACGCGTATATAAAATAGCTAACTCGGGATTATTTCCAACTAACACTCTTCCGTTACTGTCATATATCATCCCTCTTGGAACAGCACCCGTAGAAATAGTTGATTCAGTTCTTTGAACCATATCATTTAATGCTTCTCCACTATATAATTGAAGATAGCCTAAACGTAGAAATAATGCTGCAAAACATAAAAAAGCAATAAAAAATAATAAATTCAATCTTCTAGGAATATGAGATCGTTGCTTTTTCTTTTTCAATTTGTACCTCGCCATTTAATCACTCACTTTTAAAATAATTGCTTATGCTATTATAGCAAACATTTGATACAATGATAATCTAAATTCACTTGTAAATAAAATCTTTAAATTTATAAAAATTAGGTGTGTTTAATGAACTATTTACTATAATTTGATAATATATAGATTGCATGCTAATAAAATTGATGCAACATTTATCTAATTAATAATGTTAACCAATCAAGGAATGACAGCTCACTTGTTATCCTCACTGCTTAATTTATCGTTAAAGGAGTCCAAACATGTTATTAAAGGTTAAACCTTATATCATTAATATTTTATACCTCACCGTCATACTCGTTGGTCTAGCTTGGCTTTTTGATTTTACGCCTTTTGGAAAAGAAACGATGCTTACGGTCGATTTAGGTCAACAATATATTGATTTTTACAGTTTATATCGTGAAACCCTCTTTAATCAACCCGAAATGCTTTTATATTCATTCCAAAAAGCCATTGGTGGCGAAATGGTAGGCTTGTGGGCTTATTATTTAATGAGTCCATTTAACTTAATCTTTTTACTTTTTGAAGAACATCAACTGGCTGTAGCCGTCACCATCATTACCTATTTAAAAATAGTCGCTGCCAGTCTCTCATTCATGTATTTTGCACGTAAAAAATACCAAGTAAACACAACAACCAGTCTCATCTTTAGTCTATCTTATGCTTTAATGAGTTATGTGATGGTCTATTTACTCAATATCATGTGGTTAGACGGCTTAGTCTTCTTACCCTTAATTGCCCTTGGACTCGATAAGCTAGTAACCTTAGAAAAACCTTATCTATATGTCGTTTCACTTAGTTTAATGCTCATCGCCAATTATTATATTGGTTATATGATTTCCTTGTTTTTGGCTTTATATGCCCTTTTTGTCATCTTCGAGCATTATGACTTTAGCCAATGGAAAAAAGCTGCCATTCAATACGGGCGCTTTATCCTCTATTCAATTATAGCTGTTTTAATAAGTGGCATCAGTTTAATTCCAACATTTGTTTCTCTTTCATCAAGTAAAGCAGAGCATATGAATTTTGAATTCAATTTAGATGTTGCACACGAACTCAATGATATTGGGTCAAAATTATTCATTGGAAGTTTTAATTTTGATGAAATGTCTTCCGGATCACCTAATTTATATGCTGGTATGCTGGTCTTGTTATTGTTCGTTTTGTATTTTACCAATCGTAAAATTAAATGGTCTGAAAAATTAATTGCTATTATCATTACGACGGTGTTTTTATTTACTTATCATTATCGCGTCTTGGATCGTATTTGGCATGGCGGTCAATTCCCTATTTGGTATCACTTCCGCTTTTCATTTACGCATACTTTTTTAATCATCGTCTTAGCTTTAAAAGCTTTTAAATACCAACCTAAACGTTATTCCGCATTCACTTTAATTAGTTTAATGTTGGGTTTTGCTGCTTATACATTTTATTATTACTTTTTCACCGAATACGAATTTCTAGATGAAATGCGTTTGTTTGTTTCGTTGGCATTCTTTTTAGTCCTCTTATTAATTTTACAAATGGAGCAGCTTCAACCCGCTTTACGCCAAATCGTTTTGTTAGCCATTGTTTCGTGTGAGTTATTTATTAATGGGGTTTTAATTCTGAATGAAATGAGTTATGTGGATGTCAGCAAATTCAATGATTATACGGCAACCTTAAATGAAGCTGTCGCTGATTTAAGGCATGACAATAACGATTTTTATCGAATAAATAAAACCTACATGCGCACAAAAGACGAAGCCATGTTTGCCCATTATAATGGACTTGATCATTTTGGTTCAACTTTAGATGCAGTCCTGCCTGATTTATATGGCTATTTAGGCTTACCGGAAGGAAACGGCTTTGTCACTTATACAAACGGGACTTTATTTACCGATGATTTCTTTAATATCCGTTATTTAATTGATGTTACTGATGATTCAGCGGATCATACCGCAACCGAAGAATATGTGTTATTTCCACAAGCAACTGATTTGGATATTCAAGCGCATCCCGTTGTTCAAGAATCAGACCGTTACTTGGTTCATGAAAATACGAGTCGCCTTGGGTTAGGTATGGAAGTCTCTTCAGACATTGCCAGCGAAGACATTTCCTTTATTCGCCATCAACCGATTAGAAATCAGGAAACACTCTTGTCCCTGATCGATTTTAATGGCAATGATACGCCTTATTTCACAAGTGTACCCATTGAAATAACGAATTTAGATAATGTTACCATTACAGATGAAGGTGATGGCGATTACTTTACATACACACCTATCGATTCGGATGCAGACGCTACCGTTGAAATGCAGTTTAGTACAACATCCAACAATCCGTATTATTTTTCCATTCCAAGTCAATTCGATGATGAAAATGTTGCCTTAGAACTGAATGGCGAGCGCTATCGTTTTTATGCTCCTTTTAGACGTCGACAATTAACGAATGCGAGTTATCAAACCATTCAAAACAATCAAACATTTACCTATCGTTTATTAGAATCTGAATTACAGGCAAATATGGTTAACCTTTATGAATTTGATGAAGAACGCTATAATCAAATGATTGCTAGCAAGCAAGATAATCAACTCAAAGTAACCGAATTTTCGCAAAATCGCATTAAAGGAACGATTAATATCCAACAGGAAAAAGCCCATGTCTTATTTACAATTCCTTATGACCAAAACTGGCAAATTACGGTAGATAATGAAAAAGTTGAGCCTATGAGTGTTTTATCTGGCACCTTATTAGCCATACCAATTACACAAGGCAATCACAACATTGAACTGCACTATTTCCCAAATAGCATTTGGGTAGGCTTAGCAGCGACGATATTCGGTTTAGCTGGGGTGCTGGCAGTCTCATATGTCGAGAGCAAAAACAAAGAAAAATTAGCCCAATTATTAAATCGCATTGAAGTTGAACGACCTTCAATCGATGAAAACATTGAAGACCCCTCTTAATAAATACCCCTGCTGTTAAAGGCGGAAAATGTTCTACCATTGCAAATTCTGACTAACTTGATTAAAATAGTATAATAACATTCAAGTCGTCGGTTCGACTAGAAAGGAGCTCTCTTGAGACAATTATTTAAATTATTATTCCAAGCCTTAAGAAATCCACGTCATTATATCGAAACAATTAATATGAAATGGCGGACAATTCTGATATTACCCCTGATTGCAACCCTCGTTATTACCATGAATTTATTAGTCTTGACGGATACCATTTTAGAGGGGTTTTTCTCAGATATTTCAATGGCTACGCAATATGTGCCAGAATATACGATTGAAGAGGCTACTTTAACGCTTAATGAAGCCGAAAAACCACTCTATTACCAATCTGATTTTTTTCAATTAGTTATCGATGATACGATTGAAAACCGTGGGATTCAGATGAATATTCCCATTCCAAACGAAAAGGCTGCTGCTATTTCTGATGATACCCCTTTAAACTTGTTTTTGTTTAAAAACCAGGCGGTCGCTATGATTGGAGGCGTTCATAATATATTGGACTATTCCAATCCCTTATTGTCAAATGATCGTCTAACGAGTTTAATGAGTTCCGTTAATAATCAACAATTTTCAATACTTAGCGCTGTTTTTATCAGTTATTTCGTTAGTGCCACTATCTTTTATTGGATTCAGATGTTTGTCATCGCCTTATTAGCTGGGATATTTAATATGCGCTTAACGCAACCATTAAAGTACCGAACGCGGTTGAAACTAACGGTTATCATCTCTTTTGTCCCTTTGATATTGATTCAAATTATTAACAGTTTATTCCCTACCATCCAATATAGTACTTATTTACTTCAAATAATTACCTTATTCATCTATTATATGGCTCTTAAAGATCATTCACGTTTTATCCGGAGTCTCATGGAAAAATTTAATATACGTAAAAAATAGAAAACATCCATCTCTGATTTAACTACTTCAGAGATGGATGTTTTTTTATTTAGGGTGATGTTGGTCTCGTTTTTTACGTCTTTGAGCCCTTTGTTCCAAACGGTTAGTCCGTTTGGCTTCTAAACGTTTATGGTCCGAAATTTGATATTTTAACTTTTTCTTATAGCCAGGTTTGACTTTTTGTTTTTTGCTACGGCTAATCATTCCTTGGACGGTTGGATCCACTTCTTTAGTGACTTCTTTCCGTCTTTTCCTTTGTTGTCTACCGGTTACTTCAACTATTTCATTGTTAACTATATCAACCGTTTGAAATTCGATGCCTTTATTTTCTAACTGAGCAATTGCCTCATCATCATCTGGAGTGACTAAGGTATAAGCGGTTCCTTCTAATTGATTGCGGCCCGTTCTACCTACTCGGTGCACGAAAAACTCAAGTTCTTTTGGTACTTCACTATTAATAACCATCGATACACCTGGAATATCAATTCCTCGCGCAGCCAAATCAGAAGCGACAACATATTGGAACTCTAAATCCCGAATTTGCTTCATAACTTTTTTTCGTTCGCGGGGAGGAATATTCCCATGGATTGTGGCAACCTTTAAGCCCTTTTCCTTCAAATACAAACTTAACTCATCCACATATTCCGTGGTATTACCAAATATTAAAGCTAAATAGGGATGCCCAATAGTTAATAATTGATAAATAATTTCTTTGCGATCACGACTTCGGGTTTGAATTAAATAATTGGTAATGGTATCTGCAATTATTTCTTTCGTTTCTACAATAATCGTTTCAGGTTGATCCATATATTTTTTAAGAAAAACAGTCAACTGTTGCGGAATCGTGGCTGAAAAAGCCATCAATTGTAAATCTTTACTGAGTCGTGAAGCAATCTCATCGACAATTGTCAAAAAGCCTAAATCTAAGGTCATATCAGCTTCATCAATAACCATCATATTGGCTGTTTGAACCCATAAAGCATTTTCTTTCATCAAATCAAAAATACGGCCAGGGGTTCCAATCACCAATTGGGGCTGTTGATGGTGCAACTTTTCAATTTGGCGAGCTTTGTCCGTACCACCAATATAATTGACAATTTGAATGGGCGATGGCGCAAATTGATTAATTTGCACCGCAACCTGGTATAATTGTGTAGCTAATTCACGACTAGGCGCAGTGATAACCGCTTGAACTTCGTTACGTTTAGGATTAATCTTTTGCATAATAGGGACGATAAAACTATGTGATTTCCCCGAACCTGTTTGTGATTGTACAATTAAGCTTTTTCCATCTAAGACTTTTGGGATAACTCTTTCTTGTACGGGAGTTAGTTCGGTAAAATTCAAAGCTTCAAGGGCTTTGATAATATAGGTATCTACAGCTAATTGTTGGATAGTCGTCATACTTACTCCTTTTTCGATAGGGATATTTATTTGAGGTTTTATAGGTCTTTGCTGCTAGCTTATAATATACTAAATATCTCTGAATTCATAGATTTTTTTCAATTCATTGTGTTAAACGTTAGTTTAAAGTATAATTAGGTTAATTTATTGGGGGGATTTCATGGAAAATAATCGATTATTAATAACTTTATTTGGTTCGACAGGTGATCTAGCCTCGCGTAAATTATATCCTGCCATATACCGCTTATACAAATATGGGCATATTTCAAAACATTTTGCTTTAGTGGGTACGGGACGCAGCCAATGGAACGATGAAAAATTAAGAGCTGTGGTTCTAGATAGCATTGAGAATGAAATTGATGAAAAAGAACATGCAGAAGAATTTGTATCTCACTTTTATTATTTGATTCATGATGTGAATAAAAAAAATGATTACTCGAAACTAAAACATTTAGCGGATGAATTAGATCAAAAATATACGATTGAAGGCAATCGGATTTACTATATCTCATTAGCACCGCGTCTGTTTCCAATTATTACAGGTAATTTAAAAGATCAAAATGTGTTAACCACCAATGGGTTTAACCGTTTAATTATTGAAAAACCTTTTGGGCATGATCAAGCTTCAGCCAGAGAACTCCAAGATCAATTGGAGGAATCCTTTGAGGAAGATCAAATTTACCGAATTGATCATTATTTAGGTAAATATATCGTTCAAAATATTCAAGCCTTACGGTTTAATAATCCTGTGTTTGCCAACATTTGGAATAATCAACACATTGAACAAATCCAAATCACCTTAAATGAAGAAGTCGGGGTTGAAGATCGGGCAGAATATTATGATACCAGTGGTGTTTTAAGAGATATGATTCAAAATCATATGCTGCAACTTGTATCCCTCTTAACGATGAACAAGCCAGAGAACTTCAATTCAAAGGAAATTCATCAAAACAAAATTGATTTGTTATCCCATATACATCAGTATCAAGATGGCCAAGAGCTAAAAGACAATACGGTTTTTGGTCAATATGGTTCGGATGATAATCAAACCGTAACGGCTTACCGTGATGAAAAGGGAATTGCTGAAGATTCAATGACACCAACCTATTTTGCCGCCAAATTAACCATAGACTTAGAACAGTGGCAAGGTGTCCCTATTTATATTCGCTCAGGTAAACGAATGGCAAACAAAGCGACCAATATTTATGTGACATTTAAAGATGATACGTGTGATTGGATGAATCATTTACTCATCGAAATTGCCCCTCGTCAAGGCTATCAATTATATATTAATCATAAAAACAAAGCATATGCTAGCCACTTGGAGTCTGTTCCCCTCTCATACTATCTCAATGAAGAGGAAGAAAGAAAATTACCCGGAGACTATGAACGCTTAATTTTCGAATGTATTTTAGGTAAACGTGAAAATTTTGCTCATTACGATGAAGTTGAAGCCTCATGGAACTTTATCGATCATATTTTTGAAGTAGCTGAAAATATCCAACCACCGACTTTCCCAAATTATGTGTCTTACTCTCAAGGACCTAAGGAAGCCGATGATTTACTTAAAAAAGATGGACATCATTGGTTGAGTGACTAATACATTATTTATGACAAGAAGAAAGGCTGTTATTAAGCCTGTTCTTCTTGTTTTTCTTGTAAATAAACCCTATTAGCTTCGCCCATTTCAGCTATTATTTCCACTAATTCAGCTTCACTATATGCATTCGCCCCACTCGCTTTAGGATGTCCACCGCCATCATGGCGACTGGCTATCTCATTAATAGCGGGACCTTTTGAACGTAAACGACCGCGGTAACGGGTATTAGCTCCATCCCCTTCAACAAAAGTCACCCAACTTAAAACACCTTCAAGTGTCGAGGCTAAATTGATTACACTGTCTGTTTGTTCCTCACTGATGTTAAACTCACTTAAATTCTCCCGTGTAATGATTAAGTAAGCGACTTGGTCGTCGGTTATGGTTAAATGTTGATACACATAAGCATGGAATTTAGCTTGATCGAGTGTCATTAATTCAAAGCGGTCATTAATTTCAAATGCGTCAAATTCAAACTCCTTTAGGAAGCTGGCAGCTCTAAATGTGTATAAGGATGTTGCATCGTATTTAAAGCGACCTGTATCAGCCACAATACCAGCATATAACAATCTAGCGGCTGCATTCGTCATCGGTAAACGGTCACTTAAATAGACAGAAATGAGTGTAATGATTTCACTCACTGAACTGGCTTGTGGGTAAATCAGTTGCAAATCACCAAAATCATCAACGTCAGGGTGATGATCGATTTTAACTAAGCTTTTCCCCTTGTTATAATGTTTACCGTCTATCCGGGGTTGATTCGCTGTATCAACAATGATAACTAAGGCATCTTGATAATCGTCTTCAGATACTTTATCCATCTCACCTAACCAAGCTAAGCCTTTAGTCGTTGAACCAGCAGCTAAAACCGTTTTTTGAGGATATTTATTTTGAATCAGCTTTTTCAGTCCTAGCTGGGAGCCGATGGCATCAGGATCGGGTCTTACATGTCGATGGATAATGATTTTATCGCTAGAATCCACTAATTTGTATAACTCTTCAACCAATTCACTCGCTATATAATCCATTTTATTTAGTCCTCTTTCTTAATTTCTATCAATAATTTGTGTCGATATAATGGCTTTTGCCACCATACTATTTTCATGAAAAACATCTACTTGAACTAACGATGAGCGTCTTGTCTGATGGAATATATCAACTCTAAAATTCACTTCATTGCCTATTTGAATCAAGGAAAAATAATCTAGTTGAATCTTTTCAATGATTCCATTCGTATTTGACTCGCTTAACATTTTGGTTTTGGCAGCCAGAGTCACCAATTCACATAAAACGCCATACGAAATGGTCCCATAGTTATTAATCATTTGCGGTTGTATATACACACGATAATCATAGGTATTCTCAAGATGCTCAGGATATTCTTCAATCGCTAAGGCCATTTCATCCTCAAAGGTATGAATGGTTTGTGGTTGTTGCTGTACAGTTTGCATGGCTTTCATCACATCTTGGCGGGATACCACCCCTAACAGCTGTAAATTATCAGCAACCACCGGAATCATTTCAATATCTTCCCAAATCATGCGATGTGACACATTGGCTATACTAACGTGAAGTTGAACGGTAACCGTGTTTTTGGTCATAACACGTTCTATGGTGGTATTTTCACTTTTACCGATTAAATCCTTGGCTGTTACAACACCAATTAATCGATTGTTATAGGTTACTGGAAACCGCGATAAGCCCGTTTTATCTGAAATTTGATGGAACGTATTGACCGTATCGGTTGGCGTTAAAAATTCGGTTTGTTCGATAGGCGTATAGACATCTTTAATCGTTAAAATATCTTTTTTAATCATTTGATCGTTCATCGAACGGTTAATCATCATAGCGACTGTAAAAGTATCATAAGATGAAACCATTAAGGGAAGTTCTTTTGCATTTGCCAACTCGATTATATGATCATCAACGTCAAAGCCACCCGTCACTAAGACAGCCAAATCATTCTCCAAAGCTAATTGTTGAACACCACTACGATTCCCTACCAGTATTAAGGAATTAGGCGTGAAGTAACGCACCATCACATCTTCCGTCATAGCACCAATAATAAATTTATTTAAATGTTTTTTGAGCCCGCTATGTCCGCCTAACACTTCTCCATCAATAATACGGACAATTTCTTCGTAGGTTAACATTTCTGGTAAATATTTTGTTTTCTTCTCAATCCTAATCGTACCAACCCGCTCGATGGTGGAGACAATCCCCAAAGACTCAGCGTCTTTAATCGCACGATAAGCCGTGCCTTCACTCATATGAAGCTGTTTAGCGATACCACGAACCGAAATTTTCTCTCCAACCGGTAACGATTCAATATACTGAATAATTTGCTCGTTTTTTGTCAATTAAAACACCCCTCAAATCAAAAGTATTTTTAATAAATATCATTGAACACAAACTGTGAATCATTTAACGACCCATTTTTTGCTTCACTATAACACAGTTATAATGACAGTTAGTTGTTTTACACTATATATTATAACAGATTTGAAACAGATAAACCTTATGTAGGCTGAGAAAATTATACTAATTGCTAAATAATAGATTGTTTTGAGAAGATAAGTATGCCATTGAAGGTAGATGCAGAAAAAAAATCCAACTATTTAATGTGCGTGAAAAAACGGCTCAAGAATTTTTGGTGTTGGTGAGAGAAATCTCACTGACACCTCTTTTTATGTAAACATATGAAAAAGCCAGTGAATTCCTATATAATTAAGTCACGACTCAAAATCATAGATAGGAGAATTCACTTGGCTAATGCTCATTATATCGCAAAATTACTTAATATTACAGACGAAAGAATTGAATTTTCTGATACAATTACGCACGAAATGAAACGCAATGTCCATTGTAAAGTACTTGAAGGTCGATTATCCTATCCATTAAAAGCGTGTTTAAATTGTGGCATTATCAACCGATCCACAAAGGATATGATTAAATATGGTTTTGATACCTCAACCATTACTTTAACTCATATTAATTTTCAACCGATTCTCCTTAAACTAAAGAAACAGCGCTATCGTTGTCAACATTGCTCAACAACCTCTACCGTGACGACCTCTTTAGTTAATAAAGGCTGCTTTATTTCAAATGATATTAAGCGCACAATCGTCATGGAATTGACCCAAGTACAATCGATGAAATTAATCGCTCAACATCTATTTGTTTCACGACATACGGTAGCGACTCAACTAAAACGCGTTGGGAGTTCATTAGCTGCCCAAAAACGCTATCTACCGGAACATCTAGGGATTGATGAATTCAAATCAGTGAATAGTGTCACTCAGTCCATGAGCTGCATCTTAATGGACACCCACAACCATACCTTAGTCGATATTCTACCTGATCGAACGCAAAACGCCTTACGTGATTACTTTATGCGTTTCACATATGAAAGTCGACAACAAGTCAAAACAGTCACTATGGACATGTATGGGCCATATTATCACTTCTTACAGCAGATTTTCCCAAATGCGAAGATGATTATCGATCGTTTCCACTTAGTTCAATTACTGAATCGCACACTGAATCAAGAACGCATACGGCTGATGAATGATATTAGAAACCGTCGACCAAGAGACTATCGGAAACTTAAACAACAATGGAAACTCATTCTGAAGAATCGAGATGATTTAGAATTCACAACCTATCAAACCCATCGGTTATATGACGGGTTAGTGACTGAAAAAAGTATGGTAAACTATTTACTCAATCTTGATAAACGATTTGAACAAGTTTATCATTTAGTAAACGACCTCAAGTCAGATATAGCACAACACAATTATAAGGCGTTTGAACGTGATTTATATGAAACACGAAAGTATCAATTACCTCGTAAGGTCAGAACAACCATCCAAACCTTCATTTATTATTTACCAGCGATTAAAAACAGTTTAACTTATACGTTATCGAATGGTATCATCGAAGGAACGAACAATAAGATAAAAAATATCAAGCGGAGTGGTTATGGTTATCGTAACTTTTCAAACTTAAGATATCGCATATTAATCACACAAAATCTCATTAAAAAAGATAAAGAAATACGGCCATTATTGTTTAAAGATGAAATAAGTAATAACAAAAGAATCGCTTAAAAAAATTGTGACTTAAAAAAACAGCCAGGCGTGACTGCATCACGCTGGCCTACAAACTTACCAACACTAAAAAATCAAGAGCCGAAAAAACTCAATCGTTCACATTCATTAAATAGTTGGATCTTAAAAATAATTGCTTAACCTAAAGCCACATCTAGAATCATCATGATAACAAACCCAACCATGAATCCCATCGTAGCAACGTCAGTATTATCACCTGATTGTGATTCAGGAATTAATTCTTCTACTACAACGAATATCATCGCACCCGCAGCAAAAGCTAAAGCATATGGTAAAATAGGACGAACGACAATAACCGCGGCTGCACCAAGAACAGCTCCCACAATTTCAATTAAAGCTGATGACTGACCTAGATTAAATGCTCTTGATTTGGACCTACCTTCAGCATGTAAAGGTAAAGATAAAGCGGATCCTTCAGGGATATTTTGTAAACCAATCCCGATGGCTAAAGCAATAGCTGAGGTTATAGAGGCACCTTCTACTCCAAGATTTGCAGCGGCAAAAGCAACACCGACCGCCATCCCTTCTGGGAAATTATGAATCGTTACAGCTAACCATAACATCGTCGTTCTTGAAAGCTTTGTTTTTTTAACATCTGTATCACCATGGTCTTCTGCCAAATGGATATGTGGTACGACAACGTCAAGTAAACGCAAGAATGCACCCCCAGCTAAAAAGCCAACCGCTGCTGGAAACCAAGCCGGAAGCGAACTATCGCTACTCTCTGCATAACTAATAGCCGGTGATAATAAAGACCAAAACGTTGCAGCCGTCATAACACCTGCCGCCGAACCTTGCATAGCCGCAAGAAATTTCGCATCAATTTCTTTGACTAAAAACACCACAGCAGAGCCTGCTACCGTACACAACCAAGTAAATACCCCTGCCAAAAACGCTTGCGTGATAGGTCCCGCATTTAGAAACCAATCAATCATTAACACACCACCCTTTCAACTTTCTAAATTTAAACGAATAAGTTCATAGTCTGGATTATCAAAATTAGAGACGGAAACGCCTAATAAACGTATCCGATAATCTAAGTGACCATGAATAGCCCAAAGGTTTTGAACCATTTCATAAGCTAACACCCTATCATCAAATGCAATTTTCATTTGCATTTGACGATTGATTGTCTCAAAGTTTTCATATCTTATTTTAATGGTTATCGTGTGGGCTTTCAAGCCTTTAGATTGCATTTTGTCAATCACCTTAGTTGTAAGTTGATCAAAAATCTCTAAAACTTGTGGTTCAAACTCCAAAAATTGACTAAAAGTGGTTTCTTTTCCTATTGATTTCCGCTCGTTAGTAGGTCTAACTGGTGAATTATGAATGCCTCTAACTTTGAAAAATAGCGAATGACCCATTTTTCCAAAATCACGTTCTAATTCTTCAAGTGATTTATTGGCTAAGTCTTTACCTGTTTTAATCCCTTTATCATGAAAATAGGGCACAGATTTCCTACCCACACCATAAAATTTCTCGATGGGCAGTCTTTCTAAAAACATTAAGGCTTCCTCAGGCGTGACTAAGGTTAAGCCGAAAGGTTTATGGTAATCCGAAGCTATTTTAGCAATGAATTTATTATATGAAATTCCAATGGAACAAGTTAAATTTAATTCCTGCAAAATTTGTTGTTGAATTTGCTGGGCAATAATGGTGGCACTTTTTATTCCTTTTTTATTTATTGTTACATCTAAATATGCCTCATCTAAAGAAAGTGGTTCTACTAAATCTGTATATTGATAAAAAATAGCTCGTATTTGATTAGACACTTCTTGATAATGTTTCATATTTCCCGAAATAAATACCGCATGTGGACAGCGTTTGTATGCTTCCATGGATGACATGGCTGAATGAATTCCATATTGTCGAGCGATATAATTACATGTCGTTACAATCCCCCGCCCATTAGTCAGATTAGGATGTTTTGCAATGACTACAGGTTTATCTTTTAAATGAGGCTGATCTCTTATCTCAACACTTGCATAGAAAGCGTCCATATCAACGTGTAATATTTTTCGCGATGTATCCGGTTGTGGATCATCAAACTGTAAAATTCCATATTGCATCCCAATTCCTCCCTTATAAACATTATACAAACATTTGTTCGCATACTCAAGTAGATATAATTAAAGCGAAGCTGATGTATATATGCGTTCAATAGTAGTTGGGGGACCGCCAGACAAGTTTAGCTGAAGTAGTCGCGCGCTCGGTAACCGCCAGCTTAAGATTGCTTGCTATCCGCCTCTCAGGTAAACGGGAAGTAATAAACCGACTTTCAATGCTCATCTAAGTTATGATCACATGGAAATGTCTGAGTGACAATAACGTTTTCTCATTTGCCATTTACTTTTTTATTGGATTTTGGACAGAATCAAATTAATCTGTCTTTTGCTACTCGAGCAGATGACAGATTAAGGCTATTCTGTCTTTTACTACTCGAGCAGATGACCGATTAGCTTTATTCAGTCACGAATTCAATCGTTTCATGACCGATTAGCTTTATTCAGTCACCAAATACTTAATTTCATGACCGAATAGCCTAATTTGTAGTTTATTTATGGTCACACATTTCCGCTTAAGTTCACGCTCACAACAAATGCCCGAATATGTGTGCGCTCACGTAAGTGAGAAATGACGTTCTTCACTTCCTACTTACGTTGAGGCTTGCTATCCGCCTCTCACGTCGCTCTCTGGCGGTTGGGGCTTGCCATCCGCCTCTCATGTCACTCTCTGGCGGTTGGGACCTGCCATCCGCCTCTCACGTCGCTCTCTGGCGGTTGGGGTTTGCCATCCGGTAAGTGGGAAATGAGATACCTTCAGTTTATGATAGACCACCATTGAAATGGAGGAAATTCACAATAATTATTAGGTAAATACTTTTGCGGGTCACTGCTCTCTTAGCAATGGCCTGATAAGCACTTTGCGGGTCACTGCTCTTTTAGCAGTGACCAGATAAATCATTTTAAACTAGAGATACCAACAAAAATAGCCAAGTGTGATGATTCATCGAAGAAAATCTGCCGTTGATCGCGTTGCTATATCGCAATCAACAACCGCTCGTTATAAGCAGGGAGTGCAAGGCAGTCGAATAAAGCTAACCAGTCACCAAATACCTGATTTCATGACCGATTAGCCTTAATATAAGCTATTTTACGGTAATACATTTTCCGCCCACGTTCATTCTCATTCACTCCCCACCAAATATAAAGCACACCACCCCCTCATTTATATACAAAAAAGAAACGTACCACTATAGTCGATTTCCACTATAATGGTACGTTCCAATTTATAAAATCATTCGGTTAATTACGAATTGTGATGAGCGTATTCTTTCTCATCATCAAAATCTTCTTCAGTATATTCCCCTTCAACCTCATTGGCTTCATCATAGTCATCATATTCTTCGTATTCATCTTCAATCGCTTCAGCTTCCGTTTCAGTTTCAACTGGTGTTGCGGTTGCAACGCCCTCTTTAACAGTAGAAATTGCTGAAATTTCAAAGGTTAAATAAACGCCCTCACAATCCAATACAACTGTGCGTTGAGCTTTATTCACTTCGTCAACAACACCATGTAAACCACCAATCGTTACAACATGATTACCTGGTTGCATGGCATCCAACATGGATTGTTTTTTCTCTTGTTGTTTTTTCTGAGGGCGAATCATTAAGAAGTACATCGCTCCCATAATAAGTACAAAAGGTAATAAATTTACTAAGATTACATCCATTATTTCTCCTACTTTCCAAAATTATCTGTTCCTATTCTACCAAAGTTAAAAGGGTTTAGCTATTAATTTTAGTAAATATATTAAAACTGTGGTGCATTTGCCTTATTATAGCCATAACGTTCAAAGAAATCTTCTCTAAATTCTAACAAGGAATCATTCATGATATTTTCACGAATGTCTTTCATTAATTTTAATAAGAAATGAACATTATGAATAGATGCTAAACGCATCCCAAATAGTTCATCCGCTTTAAATAAATGACGGACATAAGCACGCGTATAGTTCTTACACGTATAGCAATCACAATGCGAGTCGATGGGTGTAAAATCTCGTGCATATTTAGCATTTTTAACCACCAAACGCCCATTCGTAGTCATACATGTTCCATTGCGTGCGATGCGTGTCGCAAGCACACAATCAAACATATCGACTCCGCGTATTGCCCCATCAATTAATGCATCGGGTGAACCAACACCCATCAAATAGCGGGGTTTATATTTAGGCATTTCTGGAGTTAAATAATCCAACACTTGATTCATTTCCTCTTTTGTTTCCCCAACCGATAAACCACCAATGGAGTAACCAGGAAAGTCCATTTGAGCCATTTCACGCGCATGCCAAATACGTAAATCCTTATAACCTGCCCCTTGCATAATCCCAAATAAGGCTTGTGTATCAGGTTTTTTATGAGCTTTTAACCCTCTTTCCGCCCAACGAGCGGTCCTTTCAACGGACTGTTTAACATAATCATACGTATGATGAAAATCAGGACATTCATCAAAACTCATAATAATATCAGCGCCTAATTTATTTTCAATATCAATCGCCTTTTCTGGTGATAAAAATAAGGGCTCACCACTGATATGATTTCTAAAATGCACGCCCTCTTCTTCGATTCGACGTCGATCACTGAGTGAAAAAACCTGAAAACCACCTGAATCGGTCAAAATACCCCGATCCCAATTCATAAATTTATGCAAGCCACCCGCTTCCTCAACAATATCCTCGCCAGGACGTAACCATAAATGATAGGTATTGCTTAAAACAATTTCAGCTCCCATATCTTTTAACTCTTCAGGCGATAAACCCTTTACCGTCGCCAATGTTCCTACCGGCATATAGATGGGGGTATCAAAGGTCCCATGTGGTGTATGTAGCTTACCTAAACGTGCACCAGTATGTTTTTCTTCCTTAATTAATTCATAATGTACAGCTGCTTGTGTCATCTTTAAATTCCTTTCCTACTCAACTAGCCATTGACTTTCTAATGTAACTTCTAACACAAATGGATAATTTTTCCCTGTAATATAAAAATTATCCCCCTCAATATGTGCAATGCCATTTAAAACATTCATCGATTCAATTTGTTCATCGGTTAAATCTAAAGCATCAATAATTGGACCAAATTCATAATGTGAGACAACTTGCCCGGTAGTGGGATCTATTTGATAAATCGTATCTTGAAACCAAACATTGGCATAAATCCAACCATTAGCAAATTCCAATTCATTCAACTGATCCAACGGCTCACCCTCAAAATAAATATCCACAGAGCCTAATAACTCAAACGTTGAACTATTTCTTTTTAATAATTGATTGGACCCATTTGACATCCAAATAACATCTGCTTGCTCATCATAAGCTAAGCCCCAACCCATCCCATCATAATCCACAACGTCAACAACTTCATAGGTTTTAATGTCACGTTTCAATGCTTGCTCATTTTCCCATGTCACTTGCCATAAATAATCAGGTGTGAAGGTAATGCCTTCTCCGAACAATGCCTCATCTAATACATCGTAAACCTCAACATGACCGGTCTGCAAATCCAATTCGCCAATATAAGATTCCCCATACAAACCCGTGGCTATGACCAAATCATTGCTCGGTGACAATTCAAACCCTTGTGTAAAGGCCTGATTATCACTAGGAAATGTATCGACGACCGTGACCTTCCCCCGCTCATTACTAGCCGACACAGGCACCGAAAAACTTAAAAACAACACCATCAAAAACACATTATGTTTAAGACCAAACCTTTTTACTTTCAATAAATATCTCCTTTTTCAACCATAACAAAATCCCTACTTGACAATTATGACTAGCAAATAAAACCATTACTTGGTACAATTAAGCATATTGTAGTAGGAAAGGAAGCAAGTTCATGTCTTTTTATACTTTTATGGTTAAAGTTTTTTATGTACTTTTTATTATCTTTAATGGGAAACCACATGTTGAAGGAAAAGAACATCTTGAAAATATCGATGCTTCTATCCTCACTTCAACACACCGCTCGATGACAGATCCGTTTTTCGTAGCGTTTGTTGCTGCACCTCATGAAGTAAGTTTTATGGCTAAACAATCACTTTTCCAAAATAAATTATTAAACTATTTACTGACAAAAGCAAATGTTTTTCCCATTAATCGAGAAAAACCCTCAACAAAAACTATTCGTCATGCAGCCGATGAATTAAATGAACACAATCGTCATTTAGGCATCTTCGCCACAGGGTCACGCTATAGTACCGAAATTAAAAGCGGGACAGCTTTTATTCAACGTTTAAGTAAAAAAAATATCATACCGATTGCCATTCAGCCACCCATTGGTTTCTGGCAATTTATAAGTCGTAAAAAGGCTAAAATCGCTATTGGTAGTCCAATTGAATATGATCCCAGCAAGAAATATACTAAAGAAGAATTAGCGGAAATTGATGCTCTAATAGGTCAACGCTTTGACGAATTGGATAAGCAATTGGATCCGACTTATGTTTATCAAGTTCCGACTAAAACGGAAAAATAAGTTAATTACATTTGCTATTTAATCATAAATACCTTTCAACTGCAACTTAAGTTGAAAGGTATTTTTGTGATTATTCCATTGTTTGCAAACGATACATTTGATAATAGGTCCCTTGTTTTTCTATTAACTCATCATGGGTACCTTGTTCTAAAATCCTACCTTTATCTAATACGATAATTAAGTTAGCATCTTTGATGGTACTTAAGCGGTGAGCAATTGCAATGGTTGAGCGGTTTTCACGCATACGATTCAGTCCACTTTGAATATATTCTTCTGTTTCCGTATCGATATTAGCTGTTGCCTCATCCAAGATTAATAGTTTAGGATTTCTAGCCATCGTACGAGCAAATGAAATCAATTGTTTTTGTCCCGTTGAATAACTAGCGCCCCGTTCAATAACCTTTTTATGATAGTTTTCAGGATCAGCTTCAATAAATGTATCTGCATGGACAAAACGAGCCGCATTCCGCACGGTGGCATCAGAAATCGACGTATCTAACAAACGAATATTTCGCGCAACATCACCATGAAATAGGAAGGAGTCTTGTAAAACTAAGCCTATTTCACTCCGCAAAGATTCATATGAAAATTCGCGAATGCTATAACCATCAAACAAAATTTCACCTTTTTGGAACTCATAAAAGCGCATCAGCACATTGATGATTGAGCTTTTACCACTCCCGGTATGGCCTACTAAAGCGACCGTTTCACCTGGATTAACGGTAAAGCTAATATCATTCAACACATAATTTTCATTGTCATAAGAGAAAGAGACATTTTTAAATTCGACTTTTGCATCTGTAATCGCAGCTTGAGGGTTAACCGTTTGTTCAGGCACACTTTCCTGATGGTCCATGATACGCAGGATACGTGAGCTAGAAACAACACCGTCTTGTAACAAACTCAAACTATCCATCATCATACCCATTGGTCTAAAAAAGCTAGTACTATATTGTGTAAAAGCATAAATTATCCCAATTTCTAAGAATCCGTCAAAAAACTGATTACCTAAAACCCAAAGCACTAAGGCTAGTGAAATGCCTTCTAACAAATTAATGACAGGCATTAATAGTAAAGCATTCATTTTTACCATAGCAAGACGTCCACGGTATTGTTCTTCGTTTTCATCATCAAATTCCTTGATCAATCGCTCTTCTTGCCGAAAATTTTGAATGATGGACATCCCTAGAATTGATTCATTCAAGCGAGTATTTAGTCGACTAAGACTTTCACGCATGGAACGATAAATTCTAGAACTATAGGATTGATAAAACCAAATTAATAGCGCCATGATTGGGACAAATAATAGAAAGATAAGAGCCATTTGACTATTTAAGGTATACATCCCAATAAATACAGAAATTAATGTAATAATGCCTTCAAAGAGTGCATAAAAGACATTCCAAAAATCTTTCAGTGTTTCCGTGTCATTGGTTACCCGCGAAACAATTGAACCGGAAGGGGTTTGATCAAAATAACGCATTCCTAAGGAGTTTAATTTTGTAAATACGGTATTTCGAATTAGTTCAACCGTTTTTTCAGAAGCCATCCCAAAAAGATACGTTGAAAAGAAATAACAAATCCCTTGAATCAAGATAAGTGACAGATAAACCCCAGCAAAAATTAAAGAGCTTCTAACCGTCGCTGTTTGAGGAGCTAGATAGACATCAATATAAGATTGAACAACCCGTGGCATTAACACACCGATAGCTGTCATTCCAATATTAAAGACTATGGCAATTAAGAAGCGCCATTTAAAAGGCATAGCATAGGCAAACATTCTTTTAGTCACTTCAATTTGTTCACGAATCGGCATTTTTCTTGCCCAAACGGATTGTTGCGCATCATTAGATTGTGACATGTTCAAACCCCTCCTCACCAATTTCTAAAGCTAATTGTTGTTTTTCATACATTTGTTTGTACCAACCATCATTATCAATTAAGCTTTGATGATTACCTTGTTCGACAATCTTACCATCTTCGAGCACAATAATATTATCAGCATGCATCACACTTGAAATTCTATGGGCGGCAATAATCGTTGTTTTATTACTGCGTGTTTCCTTAATTGAACCTAAAATAGCTTCCTCAGTTTTCGCATCGACAGCAGATAATGAATCATCCAATATTAGTAACGAAGGATCAATTATCATTGCCCTGGCCATTGATATCCGTTGTTTCTGACCACCTGATAAGGCTACCCCACGTTCACCCACTAAAGTATCATATCCATTAGGAAATCCGATAATATCCTCATGAACGCTCGTTACTTTCGCAATCGCTTCTACTTCTTCTTGCGAAGCTTCTGGAAGGCCAAAACGAATATTTTCTCTAACAGTCGTTGAAAATAAGAAGTTATCCTGCGGAACATAACCAATATTGGTTAGTAAAGCATTGAGTGTATAGTCTTTAATATTATGGTGGTTGAACTCAATATTACCTGTATACCAATCATAGTCACGCGTTAATAATTTAAAAATGGTTGATTTCCCAGAACCTGTTTTACCAACAATACCTAAGGTTTCACCTTGTTTTATCGTAAAGTGAACATTGCTCAAAACAACTTGGTTACTATTTGGATATTTAAATTCTTCAACATTAAATTCAATATCGCCATCAATAGCTTCGTTAATTCCATCTGGATCTTCAACAATATTACTTTTATAGCGTAGGAGCTCTTCTACACGGTTATAAGAAGCTGAACCACGCTCCAAAATATTGAACAAACGTCCAATCGCAACCATTGGCCATGACATACTACCAATATAATTAAGAAAGGCAATTAAAAGCCCTAAGGTAATTTCACCTTGAACAACTAAAAGACCGCCATAAAATATACCAATCACCGTCGAAAGTCCCATAATCATTTGAATAGCCGGGCGGAAAATAGCATCATAAAAGTGAACCGCTTGATTTTTATCAACAACATTAGCTGTCATCTTTTTAAAATCATCAATATCTCTTTCTTCTTCGCCAAAGGTTTTAATAACTTTCATGCCACCAATACTCTCTTGAACTTTATCATTCATCGAAGAAAAAGCTTCTTGAGCACGTCTGAAATGATGGTGTATTCGTGAACCATTAAAACGAACGAGGACAACCAATAAAGGTAATGGCAGAATTGATACCAAACTCAAGCGCCAGTCAATCACAACAAACATTATTATTAATGTAATAATACCTTGTGAAAGTGAATCAACTAAGGTTAAGATCCCCCCACCTGCGACCATCCGAATTGCCGTTAAATCGTTGGTCGCATGCGCCATTAAATCACCTGTACGATGTTCTTGGAAAAAGACCGCATCCATTTTTGTAAAATGGACAAATAAACGACGTCTTAATATTTTTTCTAATTTAGCCGATGTACCAAAAATGGCTGTACGCCAAAAGTACCGCATAACATATTGAGCAAGCGCAATAGCCAATATTACAAAAACCCAAAATAATAATTGCTGAACGGTTAAGGTATTAGCAGTTAAATCATCAATGATGTTACCTACAATCATTGGAACAATCGCCGATAGGATACTCACGAGAAGTAACAATGTTGAACCAAAAATATAAGCTTTTCTTTCTTGCTTAAAGAACCAGCTTAAACGTTTAAAAATTTCCATCCTTGCACCCTTTCCTAAAAACTCTAATCTATAGTCTACCACTTTTTAATCCTATAAACCAAATGTTTGATTATATTTTTCTTAGTAATTTTTTAATCAAACTTAAGGTCTGATTGAATAAAAAAAGACTACCTAAGCTAAAAAGCTAGATAGTCTCCAAACAGTCTATTTACTCTGTTTCATAGAGTTCATTATTTGTTGAACTTTCTTTTTAGAAGGTTTTTGACCCATTTGCGTCATCATTTGTGTTATCATTCGCTCATCAATCGGTGGGTTTTCTTTAAAATAGTCCATCATATAACGTCTTGCAATGTAGAAGCCGGCTACAAAACCAATAACTAAAGCTGCTACTACTATTAATAGCCATCCCCAAACTGGCATATCTATCCCTCGCTTTCATCCAATATGTATTGTTATTCTACTAAAAAAATACGGTTTTGACTAGTCAACTGTGAAAGAACTAATCTTCTAAATGTCGATTATGCAGTTTTTTCGCTTTTTGAATATGTTTTACTTTATCTGACGTCAAATCATTACCTTCACGATCAATGATTTTAATACCTTCAACATGGTTTTTTAAGCCTGAACGAAATGAGCTTAAGTATTTTTCTCTTAATGCTTTTTGCTCTACTTCTTCTTCAATTGTTAAACCCAATGTTTTTTTCTTTTTTGCTAACGCATTAATACGTGCAATAAGCTTTTGATCAATCATAACAGCCACCTCATTTCTAAAAATTAATCTGCTGGCATATTTATTTTCAAATATCATATAAAAGTTAAGTTTAGCGAACATTTGTTTGTGTTTTCAAAAAAGGTTTGATACAATAAAACTAACCTAAGTGAAAGAGTTGATTCAAATGAATACCTTATCAACAAAACAAATGAACATTCTTAAAGCAATTGCTGAAGCAATTGAATCAAATGGTTATCCCCCAACCGTTAGAGAAATTGGCAGTGCAATAGGTTTATCTTCAACATCCACTGTACATGGCCATCTTTCCCGCTTGGAAAAAGCTGGCTATATTCAACGGGACGCGAGTAAGACACGGACAATTGAATTAACACCGTTAGCTATAGACGCACTGGGCCTTGAATCTAATCAAGTACCACTGTTGGGTCGTGTTGCTGCTGGGTCCCCTATTTTAGCCGTTGAAGAAGCCACTGATTACTATCCAGCACCTCAAGATATTCCTTATGATGCCAGTGAATTATTTATGCTTGAAATCGCTGGGGAAAGTATGATTAATATCGGTATTATGGATGGTGATTACATCACGGTAAGAAGGCAATCCTCAGCTAATAATGGCGAAATCGTAATCGCTATGACCGATACTGATGAAGTAACCTGTAAAACATTCTATAAACGCGATAATTATTATATTTTAAGACCCGAAAATGATCATATGGAAGATATTATTCTTCCGTCAGTGACCATCCTAGGACGTGTTGTTAGTTTATACCGCAAATTTTAATGTAAAAATATAATCGTAAGTCGAATGAGAATACCAAGATGGCTCATTCGACTTTTTAGTCTATTAATAATCCATCAAGGCTTTAATATTGTAACCTTTGATTTTTTCACGGCCATTCAAGTCTGTCAATTCAATCAAGAAAGCACAGCCTACAACGATACCACCTAATTTTTCGACTAAGTCAATCGATGCTTTAACCGTACCGCCTGTGGCTAATAAATCATCAATAATCAAAACTCTTTGACCCGGTTTAATTGAATCCGCATGAATCGTTAACGTGTTTGTCCCATATTCTAACGAGTAGTCAATTTCGATGACTTCGCGAGGAAGCTTCCCTTTTTTACGCACCGGAATAAAGCCGATATTTAGTTCATAGGCTACAGGACATCCAACAATGAAACCACGCGCCTCTGGTCCTACAACAACATCCACTTCTAATTCTTTTGCATAATCAACGATTTGATTGGTTGCTTCTGCAAAAGCTTCTCCATTAGCCATTAAAGGGGTAATATCTCTAAAAACAATCCCTTCTTCAGGATAATTATCGACACGGGCAATATAATCTTTTAAATTCATTCAGATTCTTCCTTTTCTAATGTGTTTTTGACTTGATTAATTGATTGATAATTCAAACAAGCTTCTACTTGCATCGATTCGCGAAATTCATCCATAGCAGGTAGTTTTTGTAAATCCACTTTTTGTTTAGTATTTACTTCTAAAAATAAATGACCATCTTGTATTGTAACAAACTTAGCTTGAAAAAACAGCTTAAGAATTAACTTAATTTTTGTTTTAGGTAATTGCGTTTGTTGACTTAGGCGTCCCATTTGATTTTTCATATCTAGCGGTTGATATTGTTGAATCCAACGGTAAACGCGGGTTGTTTCCTCACGCGAAGGAACCCCTAAGAGATATTTCGATTCTTGAATATAAGAACCAACATAAACAGTTTGCCAATTAGCGATATTTATTATGTTTTTTAAAGGTTTAAAGGTTGACGGGGGTTCGACAATGGCGACATTGGATAGGGTTTGTTGAACATTAAGTTGTTGTAAGGTAATCAATTCCACGTCTTTGTATAACAAGGCGACGGACGACTTGCTTATTCGCTTTTGGTAGCTTTGATAAATACTGGTATGTTCGAACAAATAAACGGTATTTTCATAGCTAAAAAAATCGTCAGGTATTTGGCTGCCTCTTTTATCTACCCAATGGCTGCCTTCAAAACCAATATCTTTTATTTTTAATTGAGGGGTTTTGTTTTGCTGCCATTCATTAATTGTCAAGTCACCGACAATTGAAATTAAATCTGTCTGTTGCAAATGCTGATAGTCCGTTTTACAGTTAAAGCCAATCACATTCAAGGTACTTAGAATACCGTCTTTATTTTTTTGTGATAATAATAACTTTAAATGTTGTTGCTGGGTTCCAATCCATCGTAATTGATCAATGGACGCCTCTTTTATCACAAAAATCGGTTTTGGATTATCTGTACCGAACGGTCCAAGCAAATCAATTTCTTCAATCAATTGATTACTAATCTCATCGATAGTCAACGCTAAACTAATCTTTAAAGCAGGCGCCTGCTCTTTGAGGTCACTTTTAAATACATCTAAGGCCATCAAAGCCGTTTTAAATACGGTCCATGTGTTTGCATCAATGGTTAAACCGGCCGCTTGACTATGCCCACCAAAATATTTTATATGTTGGGATACTTGCGTTAAGGCTTCAAATAGATTAATGGACTCAATACTGCGGCCACTACCGCGGTAAACATTTTGTTCAGAAATATATTGAAAAATGATGGCTGGTCGTTGATATTGTTCCACTAAGCGGCTAGCGACGATCCCTAGGACACCTGCAGGCCATTTTTCGTCGTATTCGATAATGACGGCAGGTATTTCATCATAGTTAGCTATGCGTTGTTCGACCTCATTAACAATGGCATTCACAATCTGTTTTCGTTCATCATTTTTTTCATTAATTAAATTAACATATTGCCTTGCTTCATCGGGATCAAAGGTTCTCAGTAATTCTAAGCCAGGGGTTGGGTCTCCTAGTCGACCAACCGCATTCAGTCTAGGCGCTATGATAAAGCCTATTTCATCTACTTGAATCTCGCTTAAAGCCATGGATTGTTCCTTAAATAATTGTCTTAGACCTTCACGTTGCGTGACACGAAGGCGGTTAAGGCCATTTATCACAATCGTCCGATTTTCATCCGTTAATGAGACTAAATCAGCAACTGTCCCGATAGCCGCTAATTCTAAGGCTTCGGCAGGGACTTCATCGGTTAAAGCTGCAACCACTTTAAGGGCAACGCCCGCACCACTTAAGTCCTTAAAGGGATAATCCCCGAGAGGGTGCTGAGGATGAATAATCGCATAGGCATTCGGTAAACTTTCTTGCATTTGATGATGATCCGTTACAATCACATCGACACCCGCCTGCATAGCAAAATCGATTGCCTGGTGGCCAGCTATACCGTTATCACACGTCAGTATCAGTTGAGTCCCCTCTTCAATCAATTGCTTGTAGCGTTCGATATTCGGTCCATAGCCATCGATTAATCGATTAGGTAAATAATAATTAACGTTTGCCCCTATCGACTCGAGTGCTTCATACAGAATTAAGGTGCTCGTAATACCGTCAGCATCATAATCGCCATAAATCGTAATTAATTCTTGCTCCCCTATCGCTTGTTCTAAGCGTTCAACCACTTTATCCATTTGATAAAGTAAAAACGGGTCATGAAATGTTTGTGGTGCTTGATCGGTTGCTCTTCTGATTGCTTCTGGGCTAGTTAAACCTCGTTGTATACATAAACGCAAAAAAGCGGGAGTATAATTTAGTCCCGCTTCTTGTAAAGCTACGATTTGTTGTCGTGATGCCGGAGATTCATCAGCCATTTGCCAATCAAATTTTGATAAATTCATTTAAACTCAAAACTCCAATACTTGTTTATTACTAAGTAAGCGTTATACGTTTGCATAATCTTCAGCTTCTTCATCGCCTGGGTCAGTAAAAGCTTCACTATCTGTCTCTTCAACTTCAACATATGGATCATCTGTTGGTAATTCGTCTATTGTTGCACGCTCTTGTGTATCTTCGGCAATTTCCATAATTGGTTCGGTATACATAACAATATTCTTTTTACTTTGCTCTAACTCACGTATTTTCGTTCTTAAACTAGATAATTGTCGATCTTTTTCAATCAATTCACTATTATGGACATCCTTTAGTTGTTTGATTTCTTTTTGTAAGTCTTTATTTGATTTATGATTATTTTTAATAGTTGAGACTGAGCCTATTAAGCCAACAATCACACCAATTAGAACACTTACTAAGATAACTATAACCATGGGAGCTTGAATTGCACCAATAAAGAAATCGATCTCGACTGAACCCGTGTTTTGTAAAGCGAAAATAACAATAATAATCATTAGGACAATCGTTAAAATAAGTCGCCATTGTTGTCTCATTAAAGTAGCACCTCCTAATAAATTTATTTTAAATTGACAAGATGTCGCGTAATACTATCACCTATTCTTGGAAATAACTGATACAAATTAGAAAGGATACCAAAATAGGCAGGGCTATTTATTTCACGTTGGATTAAATGCTTCCCATCTATTTGATCTGAAATAATTTGTGCTGCTTTATCCACATCCAAAGCCATCAACTTTACTTTATTATAATATGATTTTGAATCGCTGTCATGTTCAAAAAACTCTGTGGCTACGGGACCAAAATTCACTGTTGTTACATGAATGTTTTTAGAAGCAAGTTCTAAACGTAAAGCATTGGCAAATCCAATCATGGCAAATTTAGTTGCCGAGTAGGCGGTTGATGACTTTGTAGCAATTTTACCCGCTACACTGGCTATAATTATGATATGCCCCGCTTTTTGTAATTCCATTTGTTTAGCGACCAATTGACTGAGATACATCATACTCAACGTATTCGTTTTAAACATCAACTCATAATCAGCATACGAAAATTGATCATACGATTTAAAAGACCCATAACCCGCACAATTAATCAGTACATCAATCCGCTGAAAACGCTCAATCGATTTAGCAACCATCCGTTCAATTTGAGCTGAATCCGTTAAATCGCACTTAATAACCAACACATTTGTCTGATACATTTTAAATAATTGATTGGCTAACTCAGTTAAGCGATCCATGCGTCTTGCGACTAGGATAAGTGAAAAACCTTGTTCAGCCGCTTTAATAGCCACTTGGCGTCCAATCCCACTAGAAGCACCTGTTATCAAAACAATTTTTGTCATTTTCATCCTACTCCCGATAATTGATGTCAAATTCATTCAAGTCATAAACTAAATGACTATTTGGAAAAATTGAACGTGCCTCCGCTTCTAGAGCTTTAGCATCAGATCCTAGGTAACGGGCTGAAATATGATTTAAATATAATGTTTTAACATTGCCACTAAGGGCAACTTGCGCTGCTTGCAAACTCGTTGAATGGAAGTGATTGTAGGCGAGTTGCGTCTCTTCCGCTTGATAGGTACATTCATGTACCAAGGCATCTGCATCTTTAGCAAGCAGGGCTAAATGATCACATGGACGCGTGTCGCCTAAAATAGTAACGACACGTCCATTTTGAGACTGCCCAATATAATCTTTCCCATCTAAAACCGTCCCATCGGCTAAACGAACTTGCTCGCCACGTTTAAGTTGTCCAAATATGGGTCCGTTGGGGATTTTATAACTAGCCAGTTTATCGACCAGTAATTCACCTTCTTTATCGGGTTCTATAATTCGATAGCCAAAACTCAAGATGCCATGATTAAGCGGTAAATACTTTACTTGCCAATTTTTGGGTAATTGAATGACACCACCCTCTGGATTTAATTCAACAATTTCTAGCGGATAGCTTAAGTGCGTTTTTGAATAACTTAAGGTGGCATGAATAAAAGCCTTTATCCCTTTTGGTCCATAAATGGTAACCGGCGTATCACCACCTTGAAACGAACGACTACTTAATAATCCGGGTAATCCAAAAATATGATCACCATGCATATGGGTAATAAATATCCGTGAAATTTTACGGGGTTTCAAAGATGTTTTCAAAATTTGGTGTTGAGTGGCTTCACCACAATCAAATAACCACATTTCATTTAATTCATCTAATAATTTTAAAACAAGTGAGCTGACATTCCTTGCTTTCGCCGGAACACCTGCTCCTGTTCCTAGAAAAAATAATTGCATCAAAGCCTCTCTTTCTATGACACATGTTATCGCGTTCGATACAAATCTTTGGCAATTAACTTAGCCATTTCTAAGGACCCTTCTACTGTTGGATGGGCATAATCTCTTAACCATTCAGGATGATCATTAGCATAACTAGCCCAATCAATGATATTGACATTACCAAAGCGTCGAGTTGAAGCTTCCAATTGACTATTTGCATCACTGACCCAAGAACGATCAGCATTACTCGTTAAGAAATAAATTGAGCGGTCTGGTCCGATAGCATTGATAAAATCATTTAATTGACCTTCCGTAAAGGTCCCATTACTACCTAACACAACAATAACCGTTGGCATTAACCGATCTAAACTTTCTAATTCTTTAACAACATCCACACTATTGTACAGTTGACGCCCTTCTTGTCCTGACAATTTTGCTTTGGGAAAGACTTCATTAATCTGTTCAGCGGCAGCCAGTAAGACTGAATCACCGATAAAGGTTACATCTAACCCATTAGCGTATAACAGTTCTTCTTGACTTAAGCCTTCAATATTATTAATCACTTTATTGTTCTGGGTGTTGTTTGCAATCGTGTCTTGAGCCAGTTGTTGATTATTTTCAATCAACGTTTGCAAATCTTCTGAATCCGTATCACGTGTTTCAGGTGTAATCGCCAATCCTACCGTACCCCCAACAAAAAACAACAAATAAATAACCGTAATTATTTTAATGTTTATGAGTGCTTGCGGGTGGTCAATTAAATACCGCACTTGATACTTCATTTTTTTCCAATTAAAATCTTGTCCAATCGGCAAAACAATCGCTTGTTTTTCAAATAATTGATAAGTAATCTCAGCCAGAACCATAATGATAACCACTTGAACCAAGGTATGTAACCAGACATTATCATTAATAAAGGTAATTTGACTAGGGATAATTAAATGAACAGGATAAAACCAGAGATAATAAGACATACTCCGCTTACCTAACCAAGTAAATACAGGAAAAGAAATAATTTTGCTCCATAAGGTTTCCGGGTGAATTGAACTAATAATAAACAAGCCACAAACTATAGAAAATAAGGTTAAACCAAATCGATAGGCAAAAGCTTGTGTGCCATACATAAAACGAACCATAACAAAAAGCAACAAGATAGCTACCGTACCAATCATATTAAACGTTAACTTAACATTTCGCTTCATCGGTTTTGGTTTTAGTCGAATAGGATACAAATAGCCAATAGCGCCACCAAAAGTATAAGCAGATAAACGCGTTAAAAGATCATAATAAATACGTGTAGGATCGCCACCATCGTATAAATAGGCCATTAAAATAGCTGAGATGGCTGAAACAATTAAGAGCATATTAACCGATATAGACGGTCTACGATGCCATGCATAAAACAAGTAGACCATTAAGGGGGTTAATAATACTAATTGTGCATATAAGGATACATACCATAAATGCGTAAATGGACTTGGATTAGCTGCTTGGACAAAATACGATTGTTCATTAAAAATTTGATAATAATTGTTGACAAATAACAAAGAAGACAGTGACATGTTGCGTATATTATAGAAAAAGTCTCTTTGAAAAAGCATAATGTACGTAATTGTCACCATAATCATGGCTAACATTGGGAAAAAAAGGCGTTTAAAACGCGATGCATAGTAATTTTTAATAACTTTAACAGGCTGATTTAAATTAAGCGTCGTAAAATGTCGAAAATTAAAGAAACCTGCAATAACTAAGAAAAGATTGACAGCTAAAAAACCGCCTGGAACTAAATGTTGAAAAAGATAGTAAGCAATTATGGTAATAATTGCTACTCCTTTCAACCCATCAAATAGCTGAATACGATTTACTTTCTTTTGATCGTTCATTTTGATTCACCTAATCTAAAAACTCAAATTGAAAGTCCAGTAATTCAACGATATCTCCAGTTTGAGCACCTAAATTACGTAAGGCTTCATCAATTCCCATGCCACGTATTTGACGGGTAAAACGAGCGATACTTTCGTCATGAGCCATATTGGTCATTTTATACAATTTTTCAATTTTTTCACCCGAAATGGACCAATAGTTATCATCTAATTGCGTAATCGTGAATGGTACTGCATCTTCTTCAAGTCCATAATAAACGAAATTGGCTTCATCCTCAGTCTCTAAAGGAACAAAGTCACTATGAACAACTAAATCATAAGTAGCTTCAAGCAAATCCGTAATACCTTGATTTTGCCAAGCACTAATGGTGAAAATTTCTGGTTCTGGTCGGGGGGAATCCTTGTAATAGGCAGCTAACTGTTCTTTGAATTCTGTTAGATGACTATCGGCATTCTCAGCATCCATCTTATTCGCCACGATTAGCATTGGCCGATCGAGTAATTTTTCATTATAGGCTTCTAATTCATTTAATAATTTAATGTAATCATCAAATGGATGACGACCATGAGCAGCCGACATATCAATGACATGAAGTAAAACTTTAGTCCTTTCAATATGTCTTAGAAAATCAATTCCTAAGCCAACACCCTCAGAAGCGCCCTCAATAAGTCCAGGCATATCAGCTACGACAAATTCTCGATTAATGTCTAGCTTGACAACACCTAAATTAGGTACCAATGTTGTAAATTGATAATCGGCTATTTTAGGTTTTGCATTACTAATAACAGATAATAAAGTCGATTTACCTACACTTGGAAAACCAATAAGTCCAACGTCAGCTAACAATTTTAACTCTAATGAAAGCTCCCTTTCTTCACCAGGTTCACCATTTTCAGCGATAGCAGGTGCAGGGTTTTTGTGGGTAGCGAAGCGTATATTGCCACGGCCACCACGACCACCTTTAGCAACCACAACTGACTGACCATTTTCAACTAAATCAGCAATTAGCTGCTGGCTTTCTAGTTCTCTAACAATGGTGCCAGCTGGCACTTTTACAATTAAATCATCTGCCCCAGCGCCATACTTCCCTTTACTCATGCCATTCTCACCATTTTTGGCTTTAAAATGACGGGTATAACGTAAATCCATTAATGTGCGCAAACCTTCATCGACTTGAAAAACAATATCGCCACCTTTACCGCCGTCACCACCTGCTGGACCTCCGTCTGGAACATATTTTTCTCGCCTAAAAGCAACCATTCCATCTCCACCTTTTCCAGCTTTAACAGAAACTGTTGCACGATCTAAAAATGTAGACATAAACACTCTCCTTCCTTACTAAATTTTCTCACTTTATGCGTTTAAAATTTACTGATTAATTTTCTTGGATCAAATAGACCTAAGATGGTATGAGTTAATCGCTTAAGTGTTGCTTGTCGATTCGTTTTAATTGAATCATCTGGAGAATTTACTAAGTTATTCTCAAAATAGCGATCGATAGGTTGAATTAAACTTTGATAATAATTTAATAAATCTTCGACTGAGTCATTAAGATTAGCTTGTAAACTTAATCGAATCAAATCTTGTTCCGATTCAGTTTGAGCTAAAGCTAATGAAGGTTCCGTAGATGACTCCACTTTAACCCCTAAATTCACCACACGCGATAACGCCTCAACCATGAGTCGATAATTTTCCGCTGCATTATTTTTTAAAGATTGTAAACCATTGGCAAATTGAATATGGCGATTAATATCTAAATGATAACTTTCAAGAACTGATTCAATCATATCATATTCGACACCTTGACGCTCAATATATTGCTGAATACGCGCTTTAATAAAATCAGCTAATTTATTTAGCAATTCATCTTCTTCACCCGAAAAAGGTAATTTATTAATAAACGGCTTAATAATATCTAATAAATTAAGTGACCAATTTTGGTTGGCAATAATCTCAACAATACCCGTTGCTTGTCTTCTTAAAGCATATGGGTCATTTGATCCCGTCGGAATTAAATCGACTGCAAAATAATTTACTAAAGTATCTAATTTATCAGCCAGCGCTAATAATGCCCCTGTTTCGGTTTGAGGTAAAGCTCCCCCACTTGTCGTCGGTAAATATTGCGAGCCAATAGCTTGGGCAATATCAGTATCTAAACCAAATTTTTCTGCATAAATTTGCCCCATTTTCCCTTGTAATTCAGGAAATTCGCCTACAACTTGCGTCATTAAATCAAATTTATAAATATGTGCGGCTTCAACGGTTTTCGCTACCGTCGTAGCTTGTAATTGGCTACCTAAGGCATCCCCAATCAGTTTAACTAAATAAGCAACTCTTTCTTCTTTATCAGCCAGACTACCTAATTTAAAATGTTCTTTAACCGTTTTTAGTTTTTCATTAAAAATATCAACCGATTGATTTAAATCGGCTTGATAGAAAAATAAACCATCTTCTAAGCGGGCTCTTAAAACTTTTTCATTCCCTTTAACAACATTCTCAATAAATTCCGCATTTCCATTACGTACCGAAATAAAGTAAGGCAATAGTTCATCAGTTGTTTGATCTAAAACATAAAAATATCGTTGATGATCACGCATGGCTGTCGTCAAGATTAAGTCAGGCATGGTTAAATAATCATCTGAAAACGTTCCGAAAAAGGCTGTTGGCCATTCAACAATAGAAGTAACTTCATCTAACAAATCCTGATTCATTGGTACTTGCCAATTGTTTTCAGTGGCTAATGCTTGAATTTGTTCTTCAATCAGCTTTTGACGCTTAGCAAAATCAACGATGACTTTTTGTTCTTCCAGTAGCACTTCATAATTTGTTGCTGAATCTATCACAACCGAGTGGCCTAAAAAGCGGTGTCCCTTTGATTCGTTGCCAGCATCCACATGTAAGAAAGTAAAAGGAATAATCGTTTCATCCAACAAGGATACAATCCAATGAACAGGTCGAATAAATTCTTCTTCATAACTATTCCAATGCATCGTAACAGGAAAAGTTAAACTAGCTAAAACATCATTAATCTGCGTTAGGATTGTTTGCGTGGCACTCCCTTTCAAATGTTTATCGACAAACACATAGTCTTCATCTTTAACTGTTTCAACATATAAATCGTCTACCGTTGCCCCTTGACCTCTTGCAAAACCTATTGCGGCTTTCGTCCAATTGCCCTCATTATCTTTGGCGATGCGTAAAGCAGGACCCTTTGCCTTCTCTTCTAAATCAGCTTGTTTGCTAGCTAAACCAGACACTAAAACCGCTAAACGTCGTGGTGTCGCATAGGCTTGGATTGTCTCAAAACTGATTCGTTCTGCATCTAAAAATTGTGACACTTTGTCGCGTAATTGATTCGAGAGATCTAATAAGAATCTTGCTGGAATTTCTTCCATTCCCAATTCTAATAAATATTGATGACTCATTTATTTCTCCACCCCTTCATTAACGGCTGTCTGTTCTACTTGGTCTTTTTTCAACAAAGGAAAACCTAAGCGTTCACGCTCTGCCACAAAAGCTTTTGCCACTGAACGGGCTAAGTGTCTAATTCTAGCTAAATAACCTGCACGATCAGACACAGAAATCATCCCTCTAGCATCCAAAAGATTAAATGTATGGCTACATTTCAAAATATAATCATACGCTGGGTGAACAAGACCTAAATCCACTAAATGTTGCGCTTCCGTTTCATACTGATTAAATTGGTTGAATAGCATCTCCGTGTTGCTTTCTTCAAAAGCATACGTAGAATGTTCTCTTTCTGGTTGCAGGAAGATTTCGCCATATTTTACACCTTCAACCCATTCAAGATCAAAAACATTGTCGACATCTAATAGATACATGGCTAAACGTTCAATCCCATAGGTCAATTCACTAGTCACCGGATGACATTTCAAGCCACCCACTTGTTGAAAATATGTAAACTGAGTAATTTCCATTCCATCTATCCAAACTTCCCAGCCTAAACCTGCACAGCCAAGGGAAGGATTCTCCCAGTTATCTTCCACAAAACGGATATCATGCTTTAAAGGATCAATTCCAAGTGCCACTAAACTATCTAAATAGAGTTCTTGAATATTTAAAGGTGAAGGTTTCATGACCACTTGTAATTGATGATGTTGGAATAGACGGTTAGGATTTTGTCCGTAACGACCATCGGATGGCCGTCTTGATGGTTCGACATAAACGGCATTCCAAGGTTCAGGTCCAATAGCCCGTAAAAAAGTATAGGGGCTCATTGTTCCAGCTCCCTTTTCAACATCATAACTTTGCAATACCAAACAACCTTGTTCTGACCAAAACTGTTGCAACGTATTAATCATGGATTGAATCGTTGGTTTTTTCATTGTAAATCTCCTTAATAAATAATTTTTGACAATATAAAAGTCCCTATGATTAGATAAACATCTAATCATAGGGACGATTTAATCGCGGTTCCACCCTATTTCCAGTGATACTGGCACTCAAAAAATATATAGTATGTTAAAAAATGCCAAATTCGTTTCTCTAGCTTTCACCGCCCTAGAGTCGCTTAATTGCTTTAATCTTGTAGCGTCTATCTTACTTCTTTATGCGTAAAAAGTCAATTATATTTATAAAATAGATTTTAGGAGAAATCAGCATAGGTAAAATGTTTTGATACCCTTAGTACGGTTGTGTAGCTCAGTTGTTGTTCTTTTAAAGTAATCGCTGTCTTTATTTCTTCCATAGGTGCATAGGCAGCGATATTTATTTGATTTAACAGTAAATCAGGGTTAGCTTTTAAACTCATCCATGCACGTGGCAAGTGAATGGCTGAACTAACCGCTACGATTGTTTTGAAGCCTTCTTCTAAAATAATTTTACTTGATTCAATCGAATTGCCAACCGTATCTTTAGCTAAGGGCTCACGAATAATGGTTGACGAATCAATTTGGTGTTCTACGAACCATTTCGCCATATGTTCTGATTCATTATATTGATTGGCAACTGCGCCACCACTGACGATAATTTTTGCTTCAGGATGTCTATGACTGAGTTTTTTAGCTGCTTGCAGTCGTGCTTCCAAGGCAATTGGAATACTTCCGTCACTTTTTAAACCTTTACCAAAGACTACAATAGCATCGATGGTCGTCAAGGACTGAATGGTTCGCCATAAATTTTTGTTGCTTTTAAAACGGTCAATGAAAGTAATTAGTTGCGTTAACCGTTTAGCGTCGTTGGGGTGGTATTTATTTAATTGAATAAAGCGTTCGGAATAGTGCGTTGATGAGTTGAGAATATGCGCATAAATCGTGCTTAAGAAAAGAGCTTGGCGGTCAGTAGGTAAGTCGGCAAGAATTAAATCCCATTGTTCCCAAGCCGATTGAAAATAATCATAAGTGCCGTAAACTTCAGCTTTTAAACGAATAGCTTGTATGCGATAATCTGGATAATTTTGGATGATGTGATCTAATTGCTTTACAGCCGTCTTGATGTTCCATTGGTTTAATTGTTCTAGAACAGGATGAAAAGCTGGTTCTGATTCAAAGCTTTGCCCTATCTTTGGTTCCAATAATTGAGGGTTATTAGGACCAGTAAAATCTCTCAAAACAGGTTGCGTTCGAACATTTAATAACTTCATCAGATAAACTCCTTTAAAAAAAGTGTATGCAGTCTTCCTTGCATACACTTTAACATGTTATTCTATTTTAGTAAATTTTCTATGTCCGTATAATCAAGATTAAATGATTCAGCTACGGCTTTATTGGTCATCTTACCTTGATAGGTGTTGATACCTGTTAAAATAGTTGAATTGCTTTTAGCTGCTTGAACCAAACCGTTATCAGCAACTAACATGGCATAACGTAAAGTCACATTGGTCAAGGCTAAGGTTGACGTACGTGGTACAGCTCCTGGAATATTCGCAACCGCATAATGTAGGACATCATGTTTAATATAATAAGGGTCTTCATGTGTTGTTGCATGATCGATGGTTTCAAAATTACCACCTTGATCAACGGCAATATCAATAATGACCGAACCGGCTTCCATGGATTTAACCATTTCCTCAGTAACTAAGACAGGCGCTTTGGCTCCAGGGATTAGGACAGACCCTATCACAATATCCGCATCTTTTACTTGTTCAGCGATATTGGCTGGATTTGACATGATTGTTTCTACTTGATTGCCAAATATATCGGCTAATTCGGCTAAGCGTGTCGGATTTAAATCAATAATGGTTACTTGTGCACCAAATCCAATGGCAATTTTAGCCGCATTAATTCCTACAACACCCCCACCAATAATAACAACTTTACCTACAGGGACGCCTGGCACAGATCCAAGTAAAATACCTTTACCACCATATTGTTTTTCTAATAATTGTGAACCTACTTGCACAGCGTAGCGACCAGCTACTTCACTCATCGGCGTTAACAAGGGTAATTTTCCATTTAATGACATTGTTTCATAGGCTAACCCAATTGTTCCTGTTTCAAGTAATTCTCTGGTTAATTTTTCATCGTTAGCTAAATGTAAGTAAGTGAAAATAATTAAATCTTTCCGGAAATATTGATACTCGCTTTCCAAAGGTTCTTTTACTTTAAAGACCATATCAACATCCCAAACATTAGCGGCATCCGTTTCAATAACAGCACCCATTTTACGGTAATCGTCATCCAGAAAACCCGATCCCACGCCTGCGCCGGCCTCAATATAGACATCATGTCCTTTTTCAACTAATTGAGCGACTCCAGCTGGAGTTAATGCTACACGATTTTCAAATGATTTTATCTCTTTAGGTACACCAATTTTCATATAATCACTCCGTTTTATTTTTTGGTAGATATTGTGCATTCATTCATCTTCTGACCTCTTTCAGCTAAACAATGAATCAATGTAAAATCTTTGCTGTTACTTTATTATACTACCATAAAACACCTTATATTTTAAGCAAAACCGTTTATACTAGGAATTATTTTAATCGATAAAGGCTATTTAAAAAACAAATCAGTACAGTATAAACTTAGTTAAAATTGGCACTAACAGTCTTTTGTTTTTTAAGACTAATACAGTTTTAACACACAAAAAAAGCCAATTTTTCAATGTTACATGTGAAAAAACACCCACATTGAAAAATTGGCTTTAAATGAAATTTAACTAAGTTAGTCCATTAAATATATTGACTTAAAACTTGATTTAAACGGTTTTTGTCATGGAAACCAACTAATTTGTCAACAACTTGACCATCTTTTTTAATTAATAATGTTGGAATTGACATAATCCCAAATGATTGAGCTGTTTTAGGCTCATCATCAACATTCATTTTATAAAAATTTACTTGTCCATCCAATTCTGTTGCTAATTCCTCAACGACAGGTGATTGCATACGACAAGGACCACACCAAGGTGCCCAAAAATCCACTAAAGTTACACCTTCAGCAGTTGTTTCTTCAAATTGTGCATCCGTAATATCTTTAACCATATTAAAGTCCTCCTTTTTATTTCGTAATCTATATTATCATACTCTTTTGAATGTTGCTAATTAATTGCTTGTCGCAAAAAATATTTACTTAAAATAGACGATAGTTGAACCATCACCACCGCTACTAGGAGGTGAATATTCAAAATGATCCACTTGGAGGTGGTTTTTTAAAACTTGCTGAACCCCACTACGTAGAGCACCAGTGCCTTTACCATGAATAATGGTTACACGCGGATGATTGGAAAGTAAAGCGGCATCTAAATATTGATTCAAGCGATTAATCCCTTCTTCAACGCGTTCACCCCGAATATCTAAGGTTGGTTGCACTTTGTTGCCCGCTTTTCTTTGGACATTGACGGTCGTTTTTGGTTCTACAGATTCAAGTGGCCTTAAATCATTGGCATCTATTTTCATTTTTAGAATACCTAACTGTACGTTATAAGTATCCTTGTCTACTTGTTCGATAATTGTACCGCGCTGACCATAAGATAAAACTTCCACTTCGTCGCCCACATTAAAACTCGCTTGTTTTTTAGCTCGCTGTAACACTTTGTTTTTCTTTAATTTTTCCGCTTGTTTCAATTGGCTAACTTGGGCTTTTTTATCGATTAACACATGCTCTTTGATGGTCGCATCATTGCCTTGTTGGAGTTGTAAGTCCCTGATCTCACGGATTAATTTGTCAGCTTCTTCTTCTGCTTGTGCAACTTTTTCATTAGCTTGACGTATGGCATTTTGTTCAATGGTTTCTTTTTTACTCATCCATCTTTGATATTCCGTTCGAAGATCATCTAATAATTTTTCGGCTTCGTCTAACTCACGTTGTGTTTGTTCCACATTTAATTCACTTTGACGTCTTTCACGTTCTAAATTAGCAACCATTTCATTGATGGATTGGTTATCTTGAGAAATTCCTGAACGAGCATTTTCTAAAATATCCTCACGCAACCCTAAACGTTTGGAAATTTCCAAAGCATTACTGCGACCTGGGACGCCAATCAGTAAGCGATAGGTTGGTGACAAGGTGTCAGAATCAAATTCCATACTCGCATTAATGGTATTTGGCGCTTCATGCGCATAAACTTTTAGTTCCGGATAGTGAGTGGTTGCCATCACTGTCGCTCCCAGTTTACGAACATAGTCTAAGATTGCCATCGCTAATGAGGCACCTTCTTGAGGATCGGTCCCCGAACCTAACTCATCAAATAAAAGCAGTGATTGGTGCGTAGCTTGATTAAGAATACTTACAATATTCGTCATATGACTAGAGAAAGTACTTAGATTTTGTTCAATGGATTGTTCATCTCCAATATCGGCAAATATTTGATCAAAGACGCCAAGCTGGCTACCTTCCTCACAAGGTACATGTAAACCTGATTGGCCCATCATTTGAATAATACCTAACGTTTTAAGTAAAATGGTTTTACCACCTGTATTTGGACCGGTAATAATCAATGCCTGATATTGGTCACCAATCAATATATCATTAGGAACAATTTTTTCGGCATCAATTAAGGGGTGACGTGCTTGCCACATAGCAATTTTTTGTTCAACTGAAAATTTCGGTTTAACGGCATTAATGGCTTTAGCATACATTGCCCGTGCTTGAATAAAATCCAACTCGGCGATAATGGATTCATTTAAAGAGATATCATGCTGATAAGGTTCTAACTGCAATGAAATATCATTTAAAATCACTTCAATTTCACGTTGCTCTTCGGCTTGGAGTTCTGTGCGCTTATTATTTAATTGAACAATCGATTGTGGTTCGATGTAAAGTGTTTGCCCCGTACTACTTTGATCATGTACGGTCCCACCAAAGCGATGTCGAAATTCAGCTTTAACGGGTAAGACATAGCGTCCGTTACGCATGGTAATTAAATTATCGGATAGTTCATTGGCTTTAGTCTTTAACAATTGATTCAGTTGGGTTCGTACTTGGTTTTCGGTGTTACTTTGATGACGTCTAATTTGACCTAGTTTAGCTGAAGCCGAAGAAAGCACACTGCCATCCTCAGCAATGGATACTTGAATTAATTTTTCAATATCAGGTAAAATAACTACTTGATCCGCCCATTCACTTAATTGTGGGAAAAATTTATCTTCTTGCGCTAAATCTTCAAAGAAATCACTTATTTGTCTAGCGGTACTTAAAACTTTCCCGATTTGGCTTATTTCTATACCATTTAAACTGGCACTAATTTTTAAGCGTCTTAAAGCCGTACTTAAATTAGCCAGCCTAGGAATGGGGATATTTTTTGATTGTTTAATTATGCTATAGGCTTCATCGGTTTCATTTTGTAGACGGTTAATAATATCAATATTCGTTTCAATTTTCATTTGATCGATTTTCGTATTAGCTAAATCGGTCTGGGTCGATTGCTTGAGTGTTTGTTGAATTTTATAAAACTCTAAGGTCTGATAAATCTTTTCAGAATTCATTCAGCGATCTGTCCTTTCATCAGGGTGATAGCGTGGCAAGAACAAACGCCATCACTGGATTGGATGGCGTTAGTTAGATTGTAATGGATTGACATTCAGCCATGTTTCAGTAGCTAAGTCTGACAGTACAGGCGTGTTGGCTACTATTTGGTAAGCAACAGGGTTGTCGACAAATTGTTGTTGGACGAATTCAATCGGAATTAATGAAGCGATAAACAACACCACAAATACGACAACATAGGTCACAAATAAGTTAATCAACCCACCAATGACCCGGTTGATGGTTTTAAAAACATCATAATAAATAATTTTAGTTAAGAATGAGGATAATATTTTGGTTAATATCCAACCAATAATCGTGATGATAACAAACGAAATAGCACGATAAAACGCTTGGTCTAAAAAGAAGCTTTGTGATTCATTGTAAAACACAAACTCACTACTTTGTTGGATGGCTGGAAATGGGATAATCATTTCAACATATTCCGATAAGGGTTCATAATATTGTGTTGCCAATATCACCGTTAAAGTATAGCCTATTAATTGAATGGCTTGCATAATCAAACCACGTCTAAAGCCGGTATAAAAACTAAATGCTAGTATAATAAAAATAAGTATCGTTAACATTAACAATCTCCTTTACGAGACAAACTACCTTAACTATTGCTAGGTTGGTTGTTGACTGTGTTATTTTGATGGGGCGTTTGCTCGGGTTTTCTTGTACTTTGCTTTGAGGTATAATTTTGTTTTGAACGTACATTATGTTGTTTTACGGTTGCCTGTCTAGATAACTGTTCTTTTAAAGCGGCATTTTCTTTCTCTAACTCAACAATGCGACATTCTTTAACTAATTGATCGGAAATCGCATTAATAGCCATCAAAATGCTACGGTCTGCATAGTTTAAATTATCATCTAATTCGCCAAGCTGTTCTAATTGTTGATTGACAATATCGACAACCGTGTTTAGATGTTCTGCGCTACGATTACCTACTATGGTATATTGTTTCCCAGCTATCTCAGCTTTAAAACGACGTTTTTCATCCATGGTCATTCTCCTTATGTATATGGTAAATTGAAATAATTGCTCCTACATATTTTAACAAATAAATTGTATAATTTCATCCATGACCTTATTTTACTAGGTTTATTCACATTTACTTCGTATAATAGTTAAAGAATAATTGAAAGGACATATCTATGACTTCTATTACATTAACAATGACAGACCAAGATATTCAAAAAATGCAAGCTTTTTATCAGGATTATTTATTAAATACAGTCCCTTATAGCGTCTTTAGAGCTAAAAAAAACAACACAACCATCACGGCTTATACAAGTGGAAAAGTGCTGTTTCAAGGGAATGATGCTCAACAAGAAGCTGAACAATGGCAAGCAAGGGCTACAACTGTTGACAGTAAAGCCCCAAAGAAAGAATCACCAACAATAACTCCCTTAGTCAAAAAACTTCACCAGGCTAACCTAATAGGTAGTGATGAAGTTGGCAACGGCAGTTATTTCGGTTCACTCACTGTTTGTGCAGTATACTTACCTCAAGATAAACAGGCCTTGGTTAAAGAATTGGGTGTACGTGATTCAAAAGTTTTAACGGATACACAAATTAGACAAATCGCAGCTGATTTGAAAGTAACATTGACTTATAAATTGGTTGAATGTCCTCCGATTCGTTATAACAAAATGACTTCTACGATGAATGCGAATCAGATAAAAGTTGCCTTACATAATGAAGCCTTGCAAGCTCTAATTAATGAAAAAATGAATGACAATGAAAAGGCTGAATTTGACGGCGTATTAATCGATCAATTTACGAGCGAAAAGAATTTTTATCACTATTTAAAAAATGAACCTCACCCCTATTCGGGTAAGATTCATTTTATGGAAAAAGCTGAAAGTCATAATTTAGCTGTAGCCAGTGCTTCGATTATTGCACGCGCTGCTTTTGTAGATTCCTTAGTTCGCTTAGGAAAACCTTACGGTCGCAAATTACCCAGTGGTGCAGGTAAAAACGTGGATCTTTTTGCTGCTGAACTTATTCGCGATCATGGTGAAGGTGCTTTATTTAAAACGGCCAAACTTCACTTCGCCAATACTAAAAAAGCCAAACTTCTTGCTAATAAATATAAGTACTAACCAATGATTCCATCATGACATTGAGATATTTATTATAAATGGCTGTTGTCAGAGTAATAAGGAATGTTCACTCCTGTTTCATTCGGTGTCACAAAGGTGTATCCCATATCTAACAAAATAGGAATGAGCGTTTTTAGAGCATCAGGGGTGGCTTGATGAGTATCGTGCATTAAAATAATGGACTGAGGTTGCAAATTAGCCAATGTCTCTTGGTGAATTAACTCAGCATCATGTGTTTTCCAATCCAATGTATCTATCGTCCACAAAATAGAATCCAAGTCCTCGGTTAGACTCAAAATATGTGGACCTCCCTTACCAAACGGAAAACGTAATAATTCTGGCGTGGCGCCTGTGGCTTCTTTAATCGAATCTTGTGTCCAGTTAATTTGTTCCATAACTTGTGCATCCGATAATGTTCCTAAATCAAAATGATTGTAAGTGTGGTTACCAATGACATGACCTCTTTTAACGATTTCATTGGCTACCTGCGGATATTCATCAACATAGGCACCCATGACAAAAAAAGTCCCTACGACATCATAATGATCTAAAATATCTAAAACTTGCAAGGTATAAGCTTCATTGGGGCCATCATCAAAAGTTAAAGCCACTCTTTTTGATAAATAATTTAAAGGTGTGCCAATAAATGACTGTGATAAAGTGGGACTTTTACCAATATAGGCTAATTCTTCTTCGGTTAAATTTTCGATTGAATGGTCCCATTCAACAATGTCTTGACTCAAATCCTGACAATATACGTCGAATTCTGATTGAACTGCATCCAAATTAATCGTGTCATCTAAACGATCCAGTTCTTCTTCTATAAATTGAACACCCTCGACAGCATTTAAAAGTTCCTCTTTAGTCCGTAGATCCGTGGGTAAATCAGTGAACGAAGCCTCTAAAGCTTGTAATTCAGTCCCTTGTGTATAAGCCTGATCATACAATTGAAGGAAATGTTGGTCCAACTCTGAATCGGAATCCGTTAAATTTGCCATAAAAGTTTGTTTCGATTCTGCTACTTGTTGGGGCGCAACCTCTGCCTTTAATTTTAAAGGTTCAGCAGATTGAATTAACTCCTTGGGATGCGAAACTTCATAATATTGTGACAACTGATTTAAAGCATAATATTGATTTTGAGCGACTTCTATTTGTGAGAGTAAAACATCTTGATTGGATCCTGTAACATTATTTATTTGCTCCGTTGCCTGATCAATCTCTGCTTGGGTAACATCTAGGTTAAGTTCAGTGAAATCATTATCGACATATAGCTTTTGAACCGAGGCCTGCGCTCGGCGTAAACTACCGATGGTTGAATTGAATTGATTAAAAATAAATACAACCAAAATGACTAATAGCACAATTTCTAATGCAATTACGACCCATCTATTTTTACCTAAGTTATTACCTATTTTCCTCACACTTCTCACCCTTTTATGCTTATCTTACAGGTATTATACACGACTTTATCAGAAATTTTTACTTAAATTTTCATTATAATTACAGGACCTTTTTCTAACCTTCCGTAGGTAAATCATCCAAATAAAAGGTAAAACCCTCACCTAAAACTTGCTGAACATCCGATATAACAACAAAGGCATTTGCATCAATTTCATGAATAATCCGTTGAATCGGCATTAATTGTTGGCGGTTAACAACGACATATAAAATGTTTTTTTCAGATTGTGAATAATAACCATAGCCATTGATGACCGTGATACCTCGATTCACATCTTTCATTACACGTTCAGCTATTTCTTCATAGTGATTAGAAATGACCAACAATGATTTTTTTGGATTAAACCCTTCTAAAATAAAGTTTAATACTTGATTAGTTACAAAGATCGTTATATAGGTCATAATACCGCTTTCTAAACCAACCACATATAAACTAAAGGACACAATCACAATGTCACACATGGCCAGTCCTGTCGCAACACGTATTCCGAAGTATTTATTTAATAACATAGCAATAATATCTGTGCCTGCTGTCGTTCCCCGACCTAAAACCACTAACCCAATGCCAAAACCGGTTAAAACACCCGCAATAATGGGTGGTATTAAAGAATTTTCAGGGATAAAGGGGTCGAAAACGGGATAATTCATAAAGATGGATAAAGAAATTATCGAAAGTATCGTATACATCACTAATTCTTTAGACAAATACCGCCAGCCGATGGCTAACAAAAAACCATTTATAACAATATTGGTAATTGATGGATTAATATCAAATAAATAAAATAGCAAGACTGAAATGCCCGTTACACCACCGTCACCCAGATTGTTAGGAATGACAATTGAATTAATCGAAATCGACATAATAAAGGTCCCCAACAAGACTAAAAAAACCGAAATAAAGGTACTCTTATTGAGTTTCATTCATTCCCTCCTTTATTACTTAACCAACCGATAAGATCTCTAAAGACCGTGTCGGCTAAAAAGAGTCCACGTTGTGTTAGAAACACACGATCAGCATCAATCATTAAGAGACCCCGTTGGTTTTGTAAATCAAAAAAATCCCCAAATAAATCAAGTGCCGACACCTTAAATTTAACTTGAAACGCACTTAAGCGAAAACCTTGATTGGTTCGTAAAGCCAGAAATAGATATTCTTCCATTTGTTCGTTTTGGCTAAGTGGTGTGGTATTAATGATTGGTTTTTCATCTTGCTCCGTTTTATTTAAATAATGATGAACGGGACCATGATTGTAATACCGTGTCTCATCTACAAACCCATGTGCACCTGCTCCAAAACCATAATAGGGTTTATATTGCCAATACTTAATATTATGCCTTGATTGGTAACCTTCTTTAGCAAAGTTACTTACTTCATACTGATGGATAGCATTTTCTTCTAAACGCTTAATAGCTAATTCAAACATATCAGCATCAACATCTTCAGAAGGTAAAGGTAGTTTCCCCTCACGCATTAACTGTTGAAACACTGTTTGATTTTCAATAATCAACGAATACAAGGAGTAATGTGGCAAATCCAAGTCTAAGGCTTTGTCGAGACTTTCGTCAAAATCTTCAATGGTTTGTCCAGGAAGTCGAAAAATTAAATCAATACTAATATTGGTAAAACCGACTTGTCTTAACCACTCAATCGATTGATAAATATGTTGTTGGCGATGATTGCGACCTATTTTACGCAATAGGCTATCATTAAAGGTTTGAACACCCATAGAAATACGATTAACACCTGCATCATATAATAAGGCACATTTTTCTAAACTGAGTTCACCAGGGTTAATCTCAAAGGTAAATTCCGTTTTTTCATCTAAGGGTAAATGTTGGTGAATACTATTTAATAAAATGTCTAACTCTTCCATATTTAAACAAGAAGGCGTCCCACCGCCGACATAAATCGTATCTAAAGGTTGGCTTTTATTTATCTCATACAAACGCATCTCGTTATTTAATCCTATCAAGTAACGGTCAACAGGTTGACCGTCGTAGAAATATTTATTAAAGGCGCAATAATGACAAATTTTCTTGCAAAAAGGAATATGTATATAGGCAGCGTCAACCGTTTGCGTTAAAACAGACATGAATTCTAACCTCCCAGTGTAGCAAAATAAGCTCGTGTATCGATTAAATCCTCATCCAATTGGTGAATCAAATCATCGGTGCTTGCAAATTTTAACTCCGGCCTTAAATAATGATGCCATTTAATTTTTACCTTTTCACCATAAATGGTTTGATTAAAATCTAAAATATATACTTCGCAAGACATTTTTCGATTGGCTTCAAAGGTAATATTATACCCAATTGAAGCCATACCTTGATACCAATGATCCCCCACTTCAATTTCAACTACATAAACACCTACAGCGGGGATAAGTTCTAAATCATCGGTCAAAATATTCGCTGTTGGATAACCCAACAAGCGACCACGTTTATCTCCATGAATAACGACCCCACTAGTCTGATAAATATAGCCTAACTCTTCATTCGCTGTTTCAATTTCTCCCGTTTCGATTAAATCTTTAATATTAGATGATCCCACTTTCTTTTGATGTAAAATCAATTCGGGTATCTCAATAATTTCAAAGCGCCCTTTTGCATGTTCGGGTAAGGTCTGCATATTAGCAACTTCACGTTTACCATAGGTATAATCAAAGCCAGCCACAATTACTTCTACATTAAAAGCAACTATATAATCATCCACAAAGGTTTGGGGTGATTGCATCCCAAAATCATAGGTATAATCAATCATATACATGATGTCGATACCTAATTGCTCAAATAGTTCTTCTTTGCGTTCATTGGTCGATAAATAAGTCATTTCCTTAGGATCCAATTTTTGATATACAATTTTAGGATGTTGACTAAATGTCATTACAGCCACTTTAATGCCACGTAAGCGGGCTTCATCAATGGCTGTTTTAATGACACGTTGATGACCTAAATGGACTCCATCAAAAAAACCTAGTGCCATCACAATGGGTTCATTAATTATCTGTGTTTTATCATAAGGATGATGTAAGTATATTTTCTGCATAGGTCCGCTCTTTCTATTCATTTATCGTATGGGTGAACATACGATAGGGTTTTATTAAGTGTTCTTTATTTGGATGGGGTTGGTATAAGGCAACTACTTTATTACGATAACATAATACTGTAATCTCGTGAAGTAGATTTTCTTTTCCAAAATAATCTTCAGCTAAAACTTTACCATGCCGAACATCATGATATTCTTCTTGAGATAAATCAATTGTTGGAAAGTTACGCAAAAGTGCTTCAATTGGAAAAATAAAACGGTCAATTTGATTTTCATCCATAGCTTGTTGTACTTCTCCTAAGGTCACTGCATCAGCTTCATCAAAGCCTCCCGTTGCTTTACGCGTTAAGGCTGACATGTGTGCGGGATAACCTAATTGCTTACCTAAATCAACCGCCAATGTCCTTACATAGGTCCCTTTTCCACATATCACTTCAAACGTCCAAGACTGGATACCCTTTTGTTCATCATAATTGATTTCGCTCGTCCGCTCAAACGCATGAATAAACACTTGGCGACTAGGTCTTTCAACTTCAATTCCAGCTCTAGCATACTCATAAAGTTTCTTCCCCTGTACTTTAACAGCCGAATAATAAGGCGGAATTTGATTAATCCAACCCTTAAATTGCTCCATCGTCGCATCAATGATTGTTTGTTCTACCATGGGTTGCACTCTTTTAGTGGCAATAATCGCTCCATACCGATCTTCAGTTTCAGTTGCTTGACCTAAGGTAATTTCCCCTACATATGTTTTTTCGCCATCCATGAGTAATTCAACCAATTTAGTACCTTCACCTAAACAAACAAGCAAGACACCTTCGACTTGAGGATCGAGCGTCCCTGTATGACCAATCCGTTTTTGCTTAAGTATTTTGCGCAATTTAAAGACAACATCATGACTGGTCAACCCTTTTTCTTTCCAAATTGGTATTACGCCATTTAACATGAACTCGCCCCTCTTTTTCAATACATTCTGTACCATTATAACAGATGAAAAATAGCATTCCAATTGCCGAAATTTCGACGAATTTGTTATTAGCTTATGCTAAACTGTGCTATAATTATTAACATAATGTATTTGTTTTACAATGTTAAAGGAGTTATTATAAATTATGTATGAACAATGGGTTGCTATGGAGCAGTTTTATTATAATGATATGTGGGTTGCTATTATAATTGCTGTTATTGCTGGTGTGCTACTCGTATCGACGATTTCACATTTCAACACAAAAATAGGTAAAATCATGATTAGCCTTTCTACACTTGTCATTCTCGCAAGTGGTTATTGGGCATATTCAAATTACCAAATCCACTCCGATTTAATTGATAAATTACAATTTACCAATCCCTTAACACGTTCCTATACCCTTAATGCATTTAGTGATCCTTTACCTTATTCTATATCAGAAGAACAATTTTATCGGGTCGGCTATTTACCGCAGTCATTTGAAAACCTTGAACTCTATAACGCTAACACCCATTTGGATGAAATCGAATATATGGGGCGATACAATACCTATTACTACTTTAAAATCAATGATCGTATCTACTACACTTCGATAAAAAATGTAGAATTCACGACCGATAACAAAACCTATCGTGAAGGCGTTCAATATACGCTGATTGATGAGAGAATGGCAGACTTAGGCTTTACTGAAGAATCCCGTATATTTTATTTGAAGTATTTAGTCCCACAATCACTCGAAGACTTGGAACTTTCACAAGAAGACGCAAAAGATGCTATTTATCAGGGCAGTGAAGATATTGTCGCCAACTGGATTATGCCTTAAATAGTAAAAAATAGCGCTGAATATAAGGGATTAAACTATTCCCTTATGTTCAGCGCTATTTATTATAATTTTTTAAAAAGAAAATATTTTGTCATTCCTTGAGTAGGATAATCAGGGATTTGACCTGCTAATTGATAGGCTAATTTTTGATAAAATCCTAAGGCCTGATAACTCAAAGTTGACAATGAAATAGTGTGAACATCCAAATCCTCACAATATTTTTCTAATTCCTGCATTAATAACGTTCCATATTGTTGCTGGCGATAATGTGAGTCAACAGCCAAAGCATTAACATGAATCGAATCATATTGTTTAGTGAAGGCTACCCCTCCAACAAATTGCTGCGACACAATTATTTCAATGGCATATTGCTGCGAAAACAAGTTTGCCTCATTTAATTCAGGAAAGGTTGCCAAGGTATGAGCATCAATCAACGCATCGATTTTCTCTAAACTCGCCTGTGGATTGCTTGAATATAAAAATACCACCGTGAAAATCTCCCTTCAAAATCGTTAGCATTAACCGCAGTAAAAAAAGTCCGAGCTAATAAAAGTTCGGACTTTTAGAAAACAAATTATTCTAAGTCAGTTTCATCCACAGATGATTGATTAATCTGGCTTAATAAAGCATCAATATGTGACCCATAATCCACTGAACGATCACGTTCAAAAGTAATTTCAGGTGTCTTGTACAAGGTAAGACGTTTACCCAACTCACTTCTGACTTTACCTGTTACAGCTTTAAGTCCTGCTTCAATTTTTTGACGTGCTCCTGCTTTATCATCCATGGAACTATAGAAAATCGTGGCTTGTTGTAAATCACCTGTTACTTCAACATCTGTAATCGTGATGCCTTGTACACGAGGATCTTTTACTTCACGCGTCAAAATATTATTCACTTCACGCAGAATTTCTTGTCTAACACGACCATGACGATAGTTTGCCATGAGAATGCTCCTTCCGTTCATCAAAATACAAATAAATTAACGTTTGACTTCTACCATATGGTAAGCTTCAATAATGTCATCAACGTGAATATCATTATATTTTTCAATCATGATACCACATTCGAAGCCTTTTGTAACTTCACGAGCATCATCCTTGAAACGTTTTAAGCTAGCTATTTCACCTTCATAGCGTACGATATTATCACGAATAACACGCACTTTACTATTACGGGTAATGTGACCTTCTAAAACATAAGCACCTGCAATCGTTCCAACTTTAGAGACATTATAGGTTTCACGAACCACAACTTGACCTTGGATTTCTTCCACAAATTCTGGATCCAACATCCCTTTCATGGCTGTTTCAATTTCATCAATGGCATTATAAATAATGCGGTGTTGACGAATATCAATTTCTTCTTCCGTAGCTTGTGCTCTTGCTTGAGGGGTTGGTCGTACGTTAAAGCCAATAACAATCGCACCAGAAGCTGCAGCTAGGGTAATATCACTTTCATTAATAGCTCCAACCGCTTGATGGATGATATTAACGCGAACACCAGAAACTTCGATTTTTTGTAAACTAGCTGATAAGGCTTCAACCGATCCTTGAACATCACCTTTGATAATGACGTTAACAGATTTAAGTTCTCCTTCGCTTAAGCTTTCAAATAAGTTATCTAAAGTCACTTTTTTCTTAGTGTCACGTTGTTCTAATTGGGCACGTTGAGCACGTTCTTCACCCGCCATACGAGCTGATTTTTCATCTTCAAATACAACAAACAAATCACCTGCTTGTGGAGCATCATTTAAGCCTGTAATTTCAACCGGTGTTGCTGGTCCAGCCGAACGGATGCGACGACCATTATCGTTTAACATCGTTCTAACTTTACCATAGCTATTACCCACAACAATTGGATCCCCAATACGTAAGGTCCCTTGTTGAACCAGTAAAGTTGCCGTTGCACCTTGAGCTTTATCAAGACGAGCTTCAATCACAGTACCGACAGCTAAACGATTTGAATTAGCGGTTAATTCTTCAACTTCAGCAACTAATAAAATCATTTCTAAAAGTTCATCAATATTTTGATTATATTTAGCTGAAATTTGAACAAAAATTGTATCGCCACCCCAAGCTTCAGGAATTAAACCATATTCAGATAATTCTTGCATCACCCGATCAGGATTGGCTTCAGGTAAATCAACTTTGTTAATGGCCACAATAATAGGAACGTTAGCTGCCTTAGCGTGATTAATCGCTTCAATTGTTTGTGGCATCACGCCATCATTAGCTGCCACCACAATAATTGTAATATCCGTAATGTCCGCTCCACGCGCACGCATGGTCGTAAACGCCTCGTGACCAGGGGTATCTAAGAAAGTAATTGGCTTACCTTCAATTTCAACTTGATAGGCTCCGATATGTTGAGTAATACCACCGGCTTCGCCTTCAGTCACGCGTGTGTGGCGTAATTGATCTAATAAAGTCGTTTTACCGTGGTCAACATGCCCCATAATAGTCACAACCGGTGGACGTGATGTTAATAATTCTTCATCTTCATTATCTTCAAAATAGATTTCTAAGTCGGCTTTATCCACAACGACTTTTTCTTCAGGTTCTACACCGTACTCTAGAGCAATTAGCTCGATAACTTCCTTAGATAAAGCTTGGTTTTGGTTTGCCATCACACCTGACAGCAATAATTTTTTAATAATTTCAGAGGCATCACGGTGGAAAATTTTAGAAATTTCTTGAATATTCATTCCTTCAGTATAGACAAGTTTTTCAGGTAAATCTTTGTGTTTTCTAGCCGTAATTCCTTTGGAAACAGGTTGATTCTTATTGTTACGGTTATTACGGTTACCTCTTCCACGACGACGATTGGAACGATTACCTTGTTCTTGCTCCTCAGATTGATTATTCATCGAACGCTTCTTCGAGGCTTTGTCAGTATGTTTTGAGTTATTACTTGAAGTTTTCGTTTCAATATCATCCTCTGTTTGTTTTTTGTTCGAATGACTACGCTGCTTATGTTGTACTTCTTTATTTGGATTAGCTGATTTTGCACTATCCTTTTTAGTTGCTTGCGTATTTGTAGTTGAATCATTTGCTTCCACAACGGGTTTACGGTTATTGATCAATTGATTCAATTTATTTTGTTGTTCTTCAGTCATTGACGACATATGACTATTAAAGTCAATATCATTTTTCTTAGCTAAATTTAGAACAGCTTTGCTGCTCATATTATGGTTCTTGGCAAATTCATATACACGAATAGCTGTCATAATATCACCTTCCTGTATACCTTAAAAAAGGTAGATTTTTAAATGTGGTGATGATCACTTTGTATTATATTCATGAAATTTATTAGCCATCCCTTGATTATTCATTGCACAAATCGATCGTGATTTGCCAATCGCTTGACTTATCTCCATTCGGCTAAATGACGTATCTAATGCTACATTATATCGCTGACACATAGCATCATATCGCTCAAGTGTCGATGCACTTGCATCATTTGCACATATGACTAAGTGGACTTTCCCTTGCTTGATTGCCTTCGTTACTAATTCATCACCAGAAATTAAGTTTCGAGCTCTTGTAGCAAGTCCTAATAAATTCAATTGTTTTTGTCTATTGCTCATAGTAGCTCTTTGCGCGCTTTCTGGTGTACAATATAGTTATAAAGTTCATCATAAAATTCATCCGTAATCTTCATTTCAAATATTTTATCAAAGGTCCGTTTGCGTTTAGCTTCTATAGCTAATTCTGGCTCTAGACCAATATACGCACCACGACCATTTTGTCGTCCTGTAGGATCAATAAAGACTTCATTTTCTTTATTTTTAACGATGCGAACAAGTTCTTTTTTAGGGAACATTTGTTGTGACACAACACATTTGCGCATAGGAACTTTACGTGTTTGTTTTGTTTTCATTCGTCGACCTCCTACTTTAAAAATTAAAACGCTTCATCTTCTAATAATTGTTCATACTTAACTTCTTCAACAAGCTCATCATAATCTTGTTCACCGTCAATTTCAACGGCTTCAATGGCATCTTCGACAGCCTCAGGTGTGTATTCTTGCTCGTCGATATCTTGCGCATTCCGTAAATCTTCCACATCACCTGTTTGGTAGAAATCATCACCATCGGCTGCGATGGAGACGTCAGGATCAGCAAATAAATCTTCCGACTTAACATCAATATCAGCTGCAATTGTATCTTCATCTAACACTTCGACTTCATCGGTCACTGCCAATTCATCGATGGTATCATCTTCCAATCCTTCGGCTTCCTTTTGTTCGATTTCCTTGGCTGTTTGTTCTGCAACATAATCAGCATAAGAGGAAACGGATTTAATATCAATTTTATAGGTTGTTAACCGAGCAGCTAAACGAGCATTTTGACCTTTTTTACCAATGGCCAGTGACAATTGGTGATCAGGTACGACCACAATACACGAATGGTTGGCTTCATCAAAAATGATTTCTTCAACATCCGCAGGACTCATGGCATTTTTAATAAATATCACCGGATCTTCATTCCATTCGATAATATCCATGTTTTCACCATTTAACTCACGAACGATTGATTGTACCCTTTGTCCCCCAGGTCCAATACAGGTACCCACTGGATCAACGTTTTTATCTCTTGATCGCACGGCTACTTTAGAACGATCGCCCGCTTCACGAGCAATATTGACAATCTCCACGATTCCTTCGTAAATTTCAGGCACCTCTTGTTCAAACAATCTTCTTAAAAACTCAGGTTGTGCACGTGTGACAATCACTTGCGCCCCTTTACTGGTTTTATCAACTTTACTAACATAGACTTTTATGCGATCATCCATATGATATTTTTCTGTAGGAATTTGTTCACTCACTGGCATAACGGCTTCTACTTTACCAAGATTGACATATAAGAATCGATGATCTTGTCTTTCCACAATCCCAGTTAATATTTCATCTTGATATTGATTATATTCCTCATAAATAATTTCACGTTCAGCTTCACGGATTCGTTGCATAATAACATGTTTAGCCGTTTGGGTGGCTATGCGTCCAAAATCTTTTGGTGTCACTTCAAACTTTATTTTATCACCAATTTCATAATGGGGACTAATTTTTAATGCTTCTTCTAAGCTTATTTCAAGCATACTGTCATAATTTATTTCAACAACTTCACGTACGGAATATACTTTAATATCACCCGTCTCTTTGTTAAAAGATACTTCAACATTTTGTGCTTGATTATAATTACGTTTATAAGCTAATTCTAAGGCATCTTCTAGAGCACTTTTAATAACATCTCTAGATATACCCTTTTCTTCTTCAAGTACTTGCATGGCTTTTACAAGTTCTGTACTCATTTTATCACCTCAAATGTATGTTAAAACTTGATAGCTAAGCGGGCATTAGAAACAGCTGATTTAGCGATTTCTAATTGCTTGGTTACCGTCTTAATTTTTACTTCAATGACATAGTCTTCATCGTTTACCTTAACTAATGTCCCTTCATGGCTTTTTTCACCAAATTGAGGAACATAATAATCAAAGTGAATATACGATCCAACAGCATCCCTAATTGCTTGTTCATTTTTTAATGGTCGTTCTGCACCCGGTGAAGAAACTTCAAGATAATAGGCAGCTGGAAAAGGATCTGGTTGAATATTATCCAAATGACTACTTACAGCTTCACTAATTAAGGCACAGTCATCTAAATCAATATTTCCTTCATTTCTATCTGCATAAATACGTAGAAACCAATTTGGCCCTTCTTTAACATATTCAATATCTACAAGGTAACAATCAAATTGTTCAACAATTGGTTCAATGATTGGACGGACTTTTTCTACAATAGAACTCATTATTCACCTCTTTTAATTTTCAACCCTTAAGTGCGTTTCAATTTTAGTCATAAAGCATGAAAAAAGCGAGCGTTGCCGCTCACTACCCTCACCACTATACCTTAGTAATTATAACATAAACTACAATTTTATGCAAACTTGATTACTATTTTAATGGTTAAATACCCCAAAAACAATACCACAGGACAATATTACATAAGATTCATATTCAATATAGCATGCTTTTATAAAATAAAATAGATTTAATAAAGTGATATTTATTAAATTTTTATAACGTAATTTAACCAATATTTTATAATCATATTGTGTGACATCTAAAAAGTGATATGCTAAAGTTAACTTATCAAATGAAAAGGAGTGTCAATTTTATGTCATTGAAAAAATTAGTTTCATTAGCAAGTGCGAGCTTATTATTAGGTGGATTTGTCTCTTACGGATCAATTGCTTTAGCCCAAGAGGCTAGCAGTGAAGCAATAAGCGAATCCGTTGAAATGACCGACTCAGCCGTTGAAAGTGAATCAGTTGTTGATTCTGAATCAACCGACGAATCAGCTACCGACGAAGAATATGCATTCGAAGTTGTTGTTGACGTGATTAACAATGAAGAAGAAGTTATGGGAACAGCTACTTTTAGAGAAGACCAAGCAGGTTTAGTAACATTAGAATTAGAATTAGAAGGTGTTGAACCTGGTGAATACGGGATGCATATTCATGAAGTTGGTTTAGCAACTGCACCAACGTTTGAAGATGCTGGCGCTCATTTTAATCCAACTGATGTAGAACATGGGACTGAATCTGAAACTGGACCACATGCTGGTGACTTACCTAACTTGGTAGTTGGAGAAGATGGGACAGTCAATGAAACCATCGAAATCCCCGACGTGACTTTAGACCCAGAAGGTGAAAATACCCTTAACGGAACAGATGGAACGACTTTAATTATCCATACACAAGCAGATGATTATGTATCACAACCAACAGGTGATGCTGGGGATCGTATGTTAGCCGCTGTTATATTCGCTCCATTAGAAGATAGTGAATTCTATACTGAAGAATCTGACCCAGAAAGTTCTGATTCAGCTGAAGCATCTACAGAAGAAACCACTGAATCAGTAGTCGAAGAGTCTTCAGAAGAATCTGCAGAATAATTATTTTCACACAAAAACACGACTTCGATTTTGAAGTCGTGTTTTTTTAGAATGATGATTAGGCTAATTTGTTAATTAATTCGACGTGAGCGTCCACAGCTGTTTGTAAGAAATCAGACGTCCCTTCGTTAACTAATTGACCATCTTCATCAAATAGATTTTGTGAATTAGCTAAATAGACTTCCGGTTGTTGTACCGTTGGCATATTTAAGAAAGCTAGCGATTGACGTAGATGGTGATTAGCACCAAATCCACTTAAATTTGAAATTGATTGACTAGCAATTAACGCTGGCTTACCAGCCCAAACATTTTCACCCCAAGGACGAGAAGCAATATCTAAAGCATTTTTTAAGGCTGCAGGAACTGAACGGTTATGTTCTGGTGTTACAAATAAGATAGCATCTTGACTAGCAACTTTAGCACGAAAATCAGTATATTCTGCTGGACTATTTGCATCAGAATCTTGATTATATAATGGTAAGTTAGCAATTTCGATAAATTCTACTTCATAATCTGAAGGATATAACTTAGCGATAGCATTGGCTACCATACCAGAATAACTATTTTTACGAATACTACCTACGATTACCCCTAATTTTGTCATTATAAAATCTCCTTTTTGTTTAATAAATAACAAATATCATTCAAATACTTGTTGTATTATCATTTTAACTTATAAACAGATAAAAGACAAGCAAAAATATCTCTAATTCTAAATATATTTTTTATGAGAAAGCTATTCCCTTTGAAAGAGTGATTTAACTAGTACTTTACAAAGATAATTATGAACTTAGCTTTATCATCTTTTATCTTTTTTCATCTAATTTTAATAAATGTTTGACAATCGTTGAAAGTCAGAGTAAGATTGTAGGCAAGTAATGACTTTGGAGGTAAGGGTAATGAAGAAAAAGAAACATTCAATACGTAACTTACATGCAATTCAAAATCAATTATATTACTTTAGCTATTTTAGATAGTTTGTATTTACAATTCATTGTAGATACAAACAAAACACTTAGTTTGTATCTATGATGGCTAAAGCACATTTGCTTGTTTCTAGCCACATAGAATATCATATTCTAAATGGCTGAAGCATAAATATTTTATGCAATAACACGCTCATTTAGTATGATACTAATTGAGCGTTTTTTGTTGCCCTACTGCACTTGTCAAAAAGGAAAGGTGAAAGTTATGATAAAACAAATAAAATGGTTTTTATATAGTGCCTTGGCATTACTCTTTGTTTTTTTAGGCATCAATCTTACGGTTAAGCCTATAGATGCACAAGAAACGATAACGATTGGAATCTCCGGCCAGACAAAACCCCTCAACTACTTTGAAGATAATGAGTTGACCGGTTTTGAAATTGATATGTTGAATGAAATCGATGCACGTTTGGATGATGTCGAATTCGAATTTGTAACCACCGAATTTGCTTCATTGTTTGCCGGTCTTGACTCTGGCCAGTTCGATATTGTCGCCAATAACTTAGGTGAAAATGCTGAACGGCGTGAAAAATTCCTCTTCTCGCTCTATCCTTATGTAATCACGCATAATGTTATTATTACACAAACGGACCAACCCGATAACTTAACCATGGAAGACATGGCGGGGATGTCATTCGGTGTTGTAACGGCTTCCCCTCAATCCATGTTCTTAGAAAGATGGAATGATGAGAACCCCGATTTAGCCGTTGATATTCAATATGTCGATTCAGACCCATCGACCATCATTCGTGATGTTCACAGTGGTCGCTTTGATGCAACCATCTACGCGACGACATACTTAAATGATGTGCAACAAACCTTTGGTATCGAGTTAAAACAACATATCATTGAAAACGAAGATGAAATCAATCCGCCTGGATCATACTTAATGTACAGCAAAGACGATTTGGAATTACGTAATCAAATCGATGACGTTTTAGCCGAGATGCGTGAAGATGGCACTTTGGCAGAAATCTCAATGACCTACTTTGGACAAAACGATACAGAATTGTCCCAAGCTATTATTGATAAAAATGACACTCTTAATCAAGTAAATATCGCTAGTGACGAAAGTGTTGCTACTATTGAAAACGACTTACAAGACACTCGTAATGTCACCATTGGAATCTCCGGCCAAACAAAACCCCTCAACTACTTTGAAGATAATGAGTTGACCGGTTTTGAAATTGATATGTTGAATGAAATCGATGCACGTTTGGATGATGTCGAATTCGAATTTGTAACCACCGAATTTGCTTCATTGTTTGCCGGTCTTGACTCTGGCCAGTTCGATATTGTCGCCAATAACTTAGGTGAAAATGCTGAACGGCGTGAAAAATTCCTCTTCTCGCTCTATCCTTATGTGATCACGCATAATGTTATTATTACACAAACGGACCAACCCGATAACTTAACCATGGAAGACATGGCGGGGATGTCATTCGGTGTTGTAACGGCTTCGCCTCAATCCATGTTCTTAGAAAGATGGAATGATGAGAACCCCGATTTAGCCGTTGATATTCAATATGTCGATTCAGACCCATCGACCATCATTCGTGATGTTCACAGTGGTCGCTTTGATGCAACCATCTATGCGACGACATACTTAAATGATGTGCAACAAACCTTTGGTATCGAGTTAAAACAACATATTATTGAAAACGAAGATGAAATCAATCCGCCTGGATCATACTTAATGTACAGCAAAGAAGATTTGGAATTACGTAATCAAATCGATGACGTTTTAGCCGAGATGCGTGAAGATGGCACTTTGGCAGACATCTCAATGACCTACTTTGGGCAAAATGATACAGAATTGTCCCAAGCTATTATTGATAAAAATGATGCGATTAATGAAGAATATCAAGCACAAGATAATAGTAACCAAACGGAACGAGTAGTGACTGTAGGTACATCAGGACAAACCAAACCTCTCAACTACTTTGAAGACAATGAATTAACTGGCTTTGAGATTGATTTGCTGACTGCAATTGATGAAAAACTTGATAATATTACCTTTGAATATGAAATAACTGAATTTGCTTCATTATTTGCTGGACTTGATTCTGGTCAATTTGATTTAGTGACTAATAACTTAGGTGAAAATGAAGAACGAAGAGAAAAATTCCTCTTCTCACTTTATCCTTACGTTATTACCCATAATGTCATTATCACAAATACAGAGAAAGCTGACAATTTGACCATGGAAGATATGGCAGGCATGTCATTTGGCGTCGTTACGGCTTCACCTCAATCCATGTTCCTAGAAAAATGGAATGAAGAAAACCCTGATTTAGCCGTTGATATTCAATATGTCGATTCTGATCCTTCAAACCTAATTCGTGATGTATACAGCGGTCGCTTTGACGCAACCATCTACGCGACGACATACTTAAATGATGTGCAACAAACCTTTGGTATTGAATTGAAAGCTCATCCAATCGAAAACGAAGATGCCATTCGTTTACCAGGTTCGTACTTTATTTACCGTTTAGAAGATGTTGAGTTAAGAAATCAAATGGATGCTGCGATTGCTGAACTAAGAGAAGATGGGACACTTGCAGCTATCAGCCAAAAATATATGGGGCAAGATGATACTCAACTAACGGAGGAAATTATTGCTCGCAATGATAATTTCGAAGAACAACGTTTGGCGCAATCTGATATTGAATCCACTCAAATAGTGACTCAAGCACAATCAACGACGTCAAGTACGGATGGTAAAATATTTGCACCTGAAATAATCCCTCAAATATTACCAACTATACTTGAAAAATTACCGATCACACTTTTAATGACTGTCGTATCTGCTGTGATTGGTTTGCTTTTAGGTTTCCTAATTGCGCTAATTAAAATCTATGATATTCCCATCTTAAAACAATTAGCCACCTTGTTTGTCTCATTTATGCGCGGTACACCTCAATTAGTACAATTATTCTTAGCCTACTATGGTTTCCCACTTGTAGTCGCTTGGATTAATCAACAATTAAATACGTCTATCAATGTGAATAACATTCCTGCATTATTATATGTATTTATTGCTTTTGGTTTAAATGAAGCAGCCTACAATTCTGAAACGATACGTGCAGCCATTCTTTCTGTTGATAAAAGTGAAATCGAAGCAGCTAAATCGATTGGTTTAACCAATCGCCAAACAATGACACGGATTATACTTCCATCTGCCATGATCGTTGCGATTCCAAACTTAGGTAATAGTTTAATTAGTTTACTAAAAGGGACTTCGCTTGCATTTACCGTTACAGTCATTGATATTATGGGGCAAGCAAGAATTATTGCAGGAAGTAATTTGCGTTTCTTCGAAGCTTATATTGCCGTATCCTTAATATACTGGGTATGTTGTATCATTATTGAAAATTTTGTTAAATGGCTTGAGAAAAAATTAAATGTCAATTTAATTGATGAGAGTCAAATTCAACAATCAAATAATGGAACAACATCTGACGCGCTAGCATTAGATTCTAAAACGAAATAGGAGGCCATTCATATGTTAAAACTCGAAAATTGGTCTAAGAGTTATGGTAACCACTTGGTATTAGATAATATTAACATTGACGTGCCGACTGGAAATGTACTTACGATTATTGGCTCTAGTGGATCGGGAAAATCTACCTTACTCAGAACCGTAAATTTTTTAGAAAAACCAAATAAAGGAACCATCCATATTGGAGATATCGTACAAGAAGTTAGCCATATTCCTGAAAAAGAAATCTTCAAAATAAGAAGACAGACGGCCATGGTATTTCAAAATTATGCGCTCTTTTCTAAAAAGACAGCTTTGGAAAATGTCATGGAACAATTAATCATGGTACAAAAGAAACCAAAACATGAAGCCAAAGAAATTGCAGAAAAATATTTAGAACAAGTTGGTATGTCAGACCGTGCTAATTATTATCCGAATCGTTTATCGGGTGGTCAACAACAACGTGTTGGAATTGCTAGAGCCTTAGCAATTCAACCCGAAGTCATTCTCTTTGATGAACCAACCTCTGCTTTAGACCCTGAAATGGTCAGTGGTATTTTAGATTTAATTCAACAAGTCGCCCATCAAGATACCACCATGATTTTGGTAACCCATGAAATGAATTTTGCAAAACACGTTTCTGACCAAGTTATCTTCTTAGATAAAGGGGTCATCTTGGAGGAAGGTACACCTAGTCAAATTTTTGATAACCCCCAAATGGAACGAACACAACAGTTCATCCGTGGTTTTAGTGATACTAGTTTTGCTATCTAAATCTCGTTTACTGATAGCAAAATTTCAACACCAAATAAGCATTAATCTAAATTAACAAAAAAATCCGGACGTTTAATGATTGTGTGACAGCTTGTTATTATCACAATCATTAAACGTCCGGATTTTTTCATATTTTAAATTATCTCAATTCATATCCATTTTTTTGATTAATCCAAATACGTATCTGCATCTAATATTTGATCAGGGAAACAAAAGATATAACCTTGATCCTTTAAATACGGAATAATCCGATCCAAAGTTTCAACATTTTCTGGATAAATATCATGCATTAATACAATTGAGCGATGTTTGACAGTATTCATAATTTCGCTTACGGTTTTATCGGAGTCACGAAACTCCCAATCTAAAGAATCAATATTCCAAAAAACAGTTTGCAAATCAGGAAACATTTCTACCACACGTTGTCCACCAATCCCATACGGCATACGATAAAGTTTGGGCGTTGCTCCTGTCGCAGTTGCCACAGCCTCTTGTGTCAGACGCATTTCTTCTTTCACTTCATCATCAGAAATAGTCGCATAGTTAGCATGAGAAAAAGAATGGTTGCCTATTTTATGCCCTTTTTCATAAACCTTTTTACTAATCTCGGGATATTCAACTACATTCATACCTAATTGAAAGAACGTTGCATGCACCTCATGTTTTTCCAAAACATCTAAAATTTGTAAAGTCGTCTCATTAGGTCCATCATCGAAAGTCAATGCTATCAGTGGCCGGTGATCAACTTCCGTTCCCAGCAAACGGTCAGCTAAGGCCTCATTTTCAAAAATTTTATGATTTACTTCTTTATTTTCATTAAAAAATGAAATGTTATTTTCTACTAATTGTGTTATTTGGTCAATTAATTGATAATATGATACTTCAAGTTTTTGTGCTTTTGGCTGCCCACTCACTTTTTCATACTGTGCTTGAATGGCTTTCATCTGATCTAAATCTTGGTTAATTGATTCAGTCGTCATCTGATTATCCATTCGCAGTAAAGATATTTCTATATCTTCAATTGTTTGTAAAGTCTGCTCTGCAAAAGTCATTTTTTCATTAAAAACTAGAAATAAGCGGTCATCTTCCGTTCTAGGAAGAGCAGCATCCATTTCATTTTGTAAGTGTTTAAGCTCATCTAATGATAAATTTTCATTGATTATATTACTGTCATTAATACGATTGCCTACAATCATAGGTTCATCGTCAACATAAATTTGATTCAAAGTTTGGATCATTCCATAGCGTAATTCAATATCATTAAGCGTATCCCTAATTTGGTCATCATCAATATTAGAATATTGAGTGACTTTATCATCAATTATTTTTTGTGTGATATTTTCATCAAGAAAATCATGTTGATGATCAAAATACAATTGATTTAAGTCCGTTTGCGCACTTTCTACCAATTTATCCCTTTCGAGGGCTTTCATGTCGGTCCACATGTAAAATAAGAGTAACAGATTAATGATTATTAAAATCAGCCAAGTAAGATAATGTTTAATTTTATTATTAATCTTCAATCACTACCCTTCTTAATATAATTGGTTTTGCTAATACATCTTAGCATTATCAGCTAATTATTTCTATTCAAACCAGAAAATATCACAATTTATTATATAAATATTCATATAAATAGCAAGCGAAAATTCATACTCTATTTTAAAACAAACTCAGCTGATCTTCATCAGGCAAATCATTGAGTACTCCGTGTTCGGTCAAATATTCAATAATGGTTTTTGAAACTTTGCCTCTTTTTTGTAAATCTTCTTTGGATAAAAACGGAGCTTCTTCACGTGCTTTACAAATTTGTTGGGCAACGCTTAAACCTAAACCTGGGATAGCTCGAAATGGGGGAATTAACGTATCTCCTTCAATAATGAAATTCTCAGCATCAGATTTATCCAAATTAACCATTTGAAACTTAAAGCCTCGTTCAAGCATTTCGTTAGCCACTTCTAAAACAGTCAACAAACTCTTTTCTTTAACAGAAGCATCCAACCCTTTGCCTTGAATATCACGGATTCTGCGTTTGACCATTTCTTTTCCTTGATACATGGCAATCAGATCAAAGTCGATTGCACGGACCGAAAAGTAGGCAGCATAGTGATAAAGGGGATAATGCACTTTAAAATACGCAACCCTTAAAGCCATTAAAACATAGGCAGTCGCATGGGCTTTGGGGAACATATATTTAATTTTTAAACAGGATTCGATGTACCATTCGGGTACTTTGTGTTCACGCATGATTGCTTGCCAATCATCAGGAATTCCTTTTCCTTTACGGACACTTTCCATGATTTTAAAAGCAATCCCATCTTCAATGCCATAATGCTGTAAAGTCACCATAATATCATCCCGACAACCAATAACTTCTGATAAAGGAACAATATTTTTTTTAATCAATTCTTGTGCATTGCCTAACCAAACATCCGTCCCATGTGATAACCCAGATATCTGTAATAATTCCGCAAAGTTTTTCGGTTTTGTTTCAGCCAGCATTCCTCGCACAAAGCTGGTTCCAAATTCCGGAACACCTAACGTTCCCGTTTCTGAAAAAATTTGTTCGGGTGTAACGCCGAGTACCTCTGTCCCACTAAAAATTTTCATGACTTCCGGATCAGTAGGTGGAATTGTTTTTGGATCAATACCACTTAAATCTTGCAGCATCCGAATATGCGTCGGATCATCGTGTCCAAGGATATCTAATTTTAAAACATTATCATGAATCGAATGGAAGTCAAAATGCGTCGTTTTCCATTCACTATTCACATCATCAGCAGGATATTGGATAGGGGTAAAATCATAAACATCCATGTAATCTGGTATAACAATAATTCCACCCGGATGCTGACCGGTTGTTCGTTTAACCCCTGTAATCCCCTTGGCTAAACGTTCTTTTTCAGCCTGAGGAATTTGTTGGGGCTCAACTTCTAGATAACCTTTAACATAACCAAAAGCCGTTTTCTCGGCAACCGTCGAAATCGTCCCTGCACGATAAACATAATCTTCACCAAATAATTCTTTGGTATAAGCATGTGCTTTTGGTTGATAACTACCTGAGAAGTTCAAATCAATATCGGGAACTTTGTCGCCATAAAAGCCAAGGAAGGTTTCAAACGGGATATCTTGACCGTCTTTGGACATCGGTTTTCCACAATTTGGACAGGCTTTCTCCGGCAAATCATAACCTGATTTTACTGAACCATCCGTAAAAAATTCACTTATTTGACAATCCGAACAATAATAATGCGGTGGTAGAGGATTAACTTCCGTTATTCCAGTTAATGTCGCCACTAAACTAGACCCAACAGACCCCCTCGAACCAACCAAATAACCATCTTCATTACTCTTTTGCACTAATTTTTGTGAAATTAAATAAATAACAGAGAATCCATTAGAAATAATACTGTTTAATTCTTTTTCAATACGTTGTTCAATTATTTCAGGTAATTCTTCCCCATACATTTCGTGGGCTTTATCATAACTTAACTGACGGATTTGATCATCAGAACCTTCGATAATGGGAGTATATAATTTCGATTTAATTACTTCGATGTCTTCGATGGAATCGGCAATCTTTTGAGAGTTTTCGACAACAATTTCATAAGCTTTTGCTTCACCTAAAAAGGCAAACTCATTAAGCATTTCATCCGTCGTTCTATAATGCACTTCAGGCATGGTTAATTGTCGATTAGCATTTATTTTCATGGAACGATGTAAAATTTCCCGATAGATACTATCTTTTTCGTCTAAATAATGAACATTCCCCGTTGCTACGACTAGTTTATTTTTTTCTTCACCTAAACGCACCATGTTTTGCATAATTTTTTCTAAATCCGCTTCATTACTGATTGTTTCATTAACGATGAGCGGTGCATATACGGATTTGGGTTGAATCTCAATATAATCGTAAAAATCAACTAAATCTGCTGCTTCATCATAGCCTTTTTGCATCATAGCCGTAAAAACTTCGCCATCTTGACAAGCCGTACCGATTAATAGGTTTTCGCGATATTTATTTAAAAGACTGCGCGGAACGCGTGGCACACGATAGAAATAATTAATGTTCGATTCTGAAATTAACTTAAATAAATCTTTTAAGCCTGCTTGATTTTTTGCTAAAATGGTTGCATGAAATGGTCTAGATTGTTTGAAACTATCATTCCGACCCATTTGATCATTTAATTGATTATGATAACTCATCTGGTACATTTCTTTAGCTTGCTCGAGTAATTTGTATAATATATAACCCGTTGTTTCAGAGTCATATATTGCTCGGTGATGTTGCTCTAATTGAATATTATAATGTTTAGCTAACGTATTTAACCGATGTGTTTTTAAATTAGAATTGACTAAACGAGATAATTCTAGTGTATCAATAACACCTTCTTTAACGCTTTCTAAACCAATTTGCTTGTACCCTTGATTAATAAAGCCAATATCAAATGTAGCATTGTGCGCAACTAAAATTGTCCCTTTAGAAAATTCAGCAAACTTCGGCAAAACTGTTTCAAGATCAGGTGCATCTCTTAGCATCTCATCCGTGATTCCAGTTAATTCCGTTGTAAAGGCAGCTAATGAATGACCGGGATTTATAAAGGCTTCAAAGCGATCAATCACCTCGCCATTTTTCATTTTAACCCCTGCGAGTTCAATGATTTTATCATAAACAGATGATAAGCCAGTCGTTTCAACGTCAAAGACTACATAAGTTGCTTCTTGTAAATCAATATTCTGTAAATTAAACGCGATAGGCTCCCCATCATTAACAACATTGGCTTCTATGCCATATAAAATTTTAACCCCATATTCCTTACCCGCACTAAAGGCTTCTGGAAAGGCTTGTGCGCCTGCATGGTCGGTGATTGCAATGGCAGAATGTCCCCATTCAGCTGCGCGTTTGATTAAATCTTTCGCTGAATTGGTTGCATCCATGGTGCTCATTTGGGTATGCGCATGAAGTTCCACACGTTTTTGACCTTCTGGAGCTTTATCGACCTTTTTCGCTTTTGTAATTTTTCGAATACTACGCGGTTTGAACTCCAATTCAGAGGTATAATAGTCCGGTTGCATGTCGCCTTCGAGTCGTATCCATTCACCGACACTAAACTGTTCCAAGGATTCTTTTTTAATGCCTCGACCGGAAAGGACTTTAACCGTTACTGAACTTGTATAGTCGGTAATTTTCATAATTAAAATGGACATCCCATTTTTTGTCACACGAATTTCTAAATCGAAAATATAGCCTTCGATGGTTTGGCGGTATTGATCATTTAATAAGTTTACAATAGGTGTAATTGCTGTATGAGGGATGTCTTTGCCAATAGGCGGAATTTCATCCGTAACATCTTGAACTTTTTGTTGAGATTTACGGGCCTCTTGAGCTTCTAACGCTTCGGTTAGACTTTTTTCAACTTCATCATTTTGTCTTTGTTCATGAAATTGTTGTTCTTTTTCCAGTATGTCTAAATCAACTGAATACTCAAAATTCAAATCATAAATGCCAACTTGCTCTAAACGTTGAACAAATAAGTCATGATACTTTTGTTGAACCGTATCGACTTGATGCTCTGAAGCTAAACCAACATGTAGCGTTTGACCGTCAAGTTCATAACTGGCTTGTAGCATAGCCGCTTTCAAAAAAGGTTTCTCAGATGCTAACACTGAATAAATAGCAAACCAATAATGCGAAATGACATCACTATCAATATGGTCATCTTCAAAGTTCCACCAAACCTCAATATGGGCAATTTCTTCAAACGCCTTAAACATATGACGTAGAAAAATTTGGTAAGCATCCGGATGAATTCTTTTACGACCTGTTAAATAGAAGTGCCATTGACTAGACTGTGCATAGACTTCTACATGATCTATCTCAATATCTTTTAAATGTGCAAGTATATCTTGATCTGTAATTTGGATTTGTTCCAATAATATTTCAAATAGTTGACGTTGATCCGCCATCTTACTCCTCCTCAACCAAAAAGGATGCCCTTCTATAAATGAAGTCATCCTTTATTGTCTCATTTCACCTGATTATTAGAAAAAGGCTCGCATAATATCATTCCAAGTTACAGCAATCATAAAGACAAACATAATCCCAACTCCAATGAGTGTGATAATCCCCTCTTTTTCTTGTGCCAACGGTTTTCCTCTAATCGCTTCAATTAAATTCAAGATTATTTTCCCACCATCTAAGGCTGGAATAGGTAATAAATTCAAAAGACCGATATTCGCACTTAACATCGCTAAAAAGCTTATAATAACGGTAAAGCCGTAATCAACGACTTCATTAGTCATTTGAGCCATAGCAATAGGACCACCAAATTGATTAATATCAAACCCATTTTTAATCATACCTACTAAAACAGATAATATACTTGTGATTATACGCCAGGTTTCAGAAAATCCATACATTATGCGATCTAAAACGCCTGTTTTCATAGCAACTGACACGCCGATTTGACCGATGGTGGTACCATCTTCATTGGTAACGGTATTGACTTGAACGGGTAATTCGATTACTTGGTTATCGCGTTCGACACTAAATACTAATTCTTCACCCGGTGATGACGCAATATACTGCTGTAAATCGGTCCAAGTATCAACCGCGTTATAATTAATGGCAATGACTTGATCCCCATCTTCTAAACCAGCAACTTGAGCAGGGCTATCTTCCACAACCGTTCCAATCGTACTACTATTTGATGGAATACCAGGTACTAAAAAAGCAAACAAAATAAAGCAAACAATGGATAAAATGAAATTATTCATGGGTCCTGCAAAATTAGTCAACAATTTATTCCAAACAGAGGCTGATTCGTATCGACTTTCTATAGGAGCGACCTTAACATTGGTCCCATCTTCTTCAATAATCCGACATTCTTTGGAAACATCAAATGTCTGCGCTTCTTCATGACCCGTTTGATAAACACGAATCGTCATATTTTCAGCTAAATCTACTTCATCTACTTGTGCAGGCATTTCATTAAGTTCTGGTTTGTCACTCGTATTAATCATCGATACTTGATTAGCATCATTAAAAGTTAAGCCAACTTCCATACCCGGATGGACATTATCTTCCTCATTTAAACCCGCTAAGCGAACATATCCGCCTAGAGGTAACATTCTAACGGTATAGGTCGTTCCGTCTTTTCCTTGTCTAGCAAATAATTTAGGGCCCATACCTAACGAAAACTCACGCACTAAAATTCCAGCACGTCTTGCAAAATAAAAGTGTCCAAACTCGTGGAAAACCACAATTATTGAAAACACGATTAAAAAAACAATTAGCGTTTGCATTTTGATTTCACATTCCTATCTAAAAAAATTCAACCAAATAATCATCATAAAACTAGCAAAAATGGTACTGTCAAATCGGTCTAATACACCACCATGACCAGGAATTAATTTACCCGAATCTTTGACACCAAAATGTCTCTTATAAGCTGACTCCACTAAATCACCTAATTGCCCCACTAAAGACAAGGCAATCGTCAGAATCCAAACATGATTGGCTCCACCAAGATTGGGATTAACAATCCAAATATATAGCGAACCGACAATAAAAGCCGAAAGCAAACCACCTAAAAAGCCTTCTACTGTTTTATTCGGACTAATAGCAGGGGCTAGCTTATTTTTACCAATCGCTTTTCCAATAAAATAAGCCCCAATATCTGTCGACCAGATAACAGCAAAGAGGTAAAAAATCGTTTCAACCCCCATATCACGGATGGAAATTAAAAACCGAAACCCAAAGCCGATATAAAGTATACTAAAAACTAATACAGCCGCTTCTTCAAAGTTAAAGGTTTCATGCCTAATGACAGTGAAAACCAACAAAATAATACAAAAAATATAAAAAATAAATTGCTGATGTCCCCTACCTAAAAAACTTAAAAAATAATGATCCGGTAAAAGCACAAAAGCTAGCGCTATGGTAGAGATAATGCCGATGATATTAAAATACTCAATTTTTTTCATCCTAGCCAATTCGTATAAGCCAATGGCACCTAGAACCAACATCAGATAAGCAAAGTAATATCCTCCAGCAAATAGAAAAGGTATAAAGATGGCAAAGGCAACGATGGCACTTATAATTCTTGTCTTCATCTTAGTCGTCTCCTTATTAGCCTTTCACTTTTCCAAAACGGCGATCACGTTGAATGTAACTTTCAACAGCGGCATCTAAGTCGCTAGCACCAAAATCTGGCCAGAGAACGTCTGTAAAATAGAATTCACTGTAGGCAGCCTGCCATAATAAAAAATTGCTCAATCTTTGTTCACCCGAAGTTCGAATGAGTAAATCAGGCGCTGCTAATTGTCCATAGCGAGCGGTTGATAAATGACTTTCAATGAGTTCAGGGGTTATGTCATGCGTTTCCAATTCTTGATTGCTCACTGCTTGGGCAATAGCAACAACGGCATCAGTAATTTCTTGACGACCACCATAATTTAATGCAAAATTTAGAACCATCCCTTGACAATGTTTGGTCTGTTCAACGGCAGAGACAACTATATCATAGGTTTGTTGAGGTAAAGCTGTAATATCGCCAATCCATTCAACCCGAACATCATTTTTAATCAATTCGGGTAAAAATGAATCAAAAAAATCTTTTGGTAAACTCATTAAATAATTGACTTCATCTTGAGGTCGTCCCCAATTTTCTGTAGAAAAAGCATATACAGTTAATAACTTAACACCCAACTCATTTGCACGAATCGTTACTTTTTTGATTGTCTCTACGCCTTTACGATGTCCAGCCACTCGTGGTAAAAAGCGTTTTTTTGCCCAGCGCCCATTTCCATCCATGATAATTGCTATATGTTTTGGGACACGTTCCTTATCGAATGCCATAACTTTCTCCTTTAATCCACTGAATTATTCTCTAACTAATTATAGCAAACTCACCCTATGATACCTATCGTTTTTTCAAGATTTAATTTCTTTAGCGAATTTTTAATCTTTTACAATTTTAGAAGAGAATTAAAAAAGAACATTTATAAGCCAACAAGACTATAACATGATAGGTATTTGTTGTCTTTTAAAATGTTCTTACATGTTTGAAACTAATTATTCAAAATTTCGTCTTCTTTGGTTTTGGTTATATTTTCAATTTCTTTAATGAAATCATCTGTTATTTTTTGAATATCTTTTTCATAGCCACGAACATCATCCGCTGTAATTTCATTATTTTTTTCCATTTTTTTAGCTGAGTCAAGTATATCGCGTCGAATGTTACGTACACTTACTTTAGCATTTTCTTGCTCTTTTCCGACTACTTTTACTAATTCTTCACGACGTTCTTTGGTTAAAGCTGGAATGACTAAGCGAATAACATTTCCATCACTGGATGGATTAATGCCAATATCACTTTGTAAAATTGCTTTTTCAATATCATTTAAACTACTTTTATCATACGGTGTCACGAGTAGCATACGTGCTTCTGGAATAGTAATACTGGCTAATTGATTTAAGGGAGTCGGAATACCGTAATATAAAACATTTACACGATCTAATACACTAGCATTAGCTACTCCTGCACGAATTGTGCCTAATTCTCTTTGATACGCCTCAACTGATTTTTGCATTCTTTGGCGTGCTTCTTTTAATAAATTGTCTGATGCCATCTTGGAATCCTCCTGTGCTATACGTTTATACTATTAGTATAACATAAGTCAATTTTTAACGATAGCCTTAAGCTAGATGCATTTGTAAGATTATCATGTCACATATAGCATTGATTATTTTCAACCACAAATTTATTAATTAATTTCTTGCAATTTGAAAAATACTTGCTAAAATAAAATATGATTTAAAAGAAAGACCTCTTTCGAATAAATCACTAAGCTTTGAATTACCTAGAGTAACTGTTACTTTTAATGGCCATACGGACAGCCAGGGTAAATGCCGACTTAGCGATATTCGTATCGTGTTGTAATGGATTGAAAAATCCAGAAGTTTTTGTAAGTATTAACTTACTTAGATGAGTTCATGGAGTCCCATGAATAGTCAACACAGGTGTACAGAGGTACAGGCTTTCTTTTGATGCGCACAAAAGAAATGTTTATGTTGATTATTCAAACTCCTATTTTAGGAGTTTTTTTGCTTTCATGGACGATTCGCAATCATAGGAGGTAAAAATGAAAAATAACACTTTTATCAAAAAATTACTTGTCTCTGTCACTACCTTATCCTTGTTCCCCTTACCACATTTCAATGCACAAGAAGCAACAGACACCTTCGATAGTATTAACCAAGCCTACCTGGATGCGGTTGATCCAACATATGGTTACAATATTGCTCTTCAATTAGGCGAATTTGGAACGCACGAAACCTTAGGTTATCGTCCAGCAGGATCACAAGCGGAACATGATGCGGCTGAGTATTTATTTAATGAAATGCAAGCTTTAGGTTTGTCTAATGTATCAAAAGATGTTTTCCCAGTCGATGCATGGACATTTGAAAAGGCTGACTTAACCTTTACTGATATAAATGGGAATGAACATCAAGCCATGATGGGTGGCTACCAAATTAACTTTAACACAAATGGACCAAAAGAATTTGACATCATTTATGCTGGTAAAGGCACCGAAGATGACTTAGCCAACTTAGATATCGAAGGAAAATTCTTATTGGTTGATATTAACCAACGTGAAGAATGGTGGGTAACTTACCCTGCTCTACAAGCCAAGTATAAAGGTGCAGCTGGTATTATCGTTGTTCAAGAAGCCAGTTTTAGTGAAATCAGTCCTGATTCTTTAAATGCTAATGATTTTTGTGGACCCGATGATGCCCCTGCATTCTCGATGTCGCAAACCGATGCGAATGCCTTAAAAGATGTTTTAGCTGCTAATGATAACCAAATATCCGTTACTTTAGATGCCGTATCAACTGTAGAGCGAGATGGAGAAGCCTACAATATTGTGGGTGAGATCCCAGGTAAAAATACAGATGAATCAATTATTATTTCGGCACATTACGATGCATACTTTGAAGGATTCCAAGATAACAGCATCGCCGTTGGCTTAATGTTGGGCATTGCTAAAGCCATGTTAGACAGCAACTATCAACCTGAAAAAAATATTATCTTCTTTGCAGTTGCTGCCGAAGAATGGGGTGCTGTTGATACGCGTTATGATTGGTCTAATGGTGCATACAATCAATTATTCAGCGTGCGACCAGAATGGCAAGATCAAGCCATGTATAATATAAACTTTGAAATGCCCGCTGTCGATTTCTTTGATTACCATCAATTATTGACGGTCCCTGAATTGACACCCTTTATTCAATCTTTTGTGGATGATTTGCCTGAATTAAATGAGGCTTCAGCAAAAGGCATTGAAATTGTTAGTCCTTTAACCACTTGGGCAGATGATTGGTCATTCTCCATTGCAGGTATTCCATCTGTCAGAAATGACTTCACAGATGCTGATTTTGGGGTGACTACCTACCATACTGAATTTGATAATAAAGATACCTATGATGAAGCAATCTTTGAATTCAATCATATGTTATACGGACTATTGGCTTTAGAATATGACCGGACAGCTGTACTTCCATTAGACTTTAATCGCACTTTGGATACCTTACAAGAATCAATCCAATCAGATGTTTTTGCACAAGTTTCAGTGGATGACACAGCTTTACAGACTACAATTGATGAAATCCGTCCGTTAGTGACCGAATTAAATGTCCTCATTGCCACTAAAAACCAAGCATATTTCGAGGCACTTAACAATAATCAAATGGAAGATGCCGAAGCCATTTATAATGAAACACGCGAATTAAATCGCAGCATGAAAGACGTTTATCGCTACATTCAAGATAATTTTGCTAAATTAACCTGGGAAGATGTTCAACAATTTCCACATGAATTAGCAACCAACAACTTGGATCATTTGATTCAAAGCCAAACGGCGCTTGAAGCAAACAATCCTTCCTTAGCTTTAGACGAACATTTATGGTTGGTCGATAACAATTGGTACGCTTATGATTTCAGTCGTGAAGTCTATGACCATGTAACGAACTATGTGATGGATCAACCAGATGAACGCCTATTCTGGGGTGCTGGTCGTGTGGTTGGCCATCTAAATTTGTATGATTTAATCAATCAACTACAGGCTAAGGTTAATAATCCTGATGCTGATTTTACCGAAGAATTAGTCGTTCTATCAGATGCTATCGCTAATCAAACGACTTTGCTAGACCAACTTGTAACCAAAGAAGTGACCGACTTGCAAACCATTCAAGAAAAACTCCAAACTCTTTTAAACTAAAATAAATACCCCTGGAATAAAGCCATTTTTGCTCTGTTCCAGGGGTATTTGTAAGGTTAGAGATTAAAATTGTAATGCGCGTTAAGCGCTGCGAAGGTTTCGCCGACAGGCGCTTCAATGTATAAATCAACGTTGAGTTGTTGGATGGGGAGTTTCTCCTTGTTAATCATTACCACCCGACGTCCCTTGAATTCATAAATAAGTTGATTGGCTGGAAAGACTGTCAAGGAAGTGCCAGCAATGATTAATAGATCGGATTTTTGAATAGTTTCTTTCGTTTTAGTCAAATTTTCTGGTTGAACATTTTCACCAAAAAAGACCACACCAGGACGCACAATACCATTATCCACATAACAACGGGGGACATTGTCTTTATCACGTTGTAACTCATGCGGTAAATACACCCGCTCACAATCCATACAATACCACGTACGCCCACTGCCATGAAGTTCAAGAACCCAGCGATGTCCAGCTTTTTGATGCAAACCATCTACATTTTGTGTTATTACACGTATATCATGGCCACTTTTTTCTAAGGCTGCTAGCATTTTATGGGCTGAATTAGGTTCGACCTTTCCACGTTCCGGTTCAGGACGATTAAAGAATTCGATCGGATTATTTTTAATATAACGACGATTCATGATTTTCTTAGGATCCTGATTAGCTGCTTCCATTTTAGTGTAGGTTCCTTCGCGTGAACGGTAATCAGGAATGCCAGATTCCGTTGAAACCCCTGCCCCACCATAAAATGTAGTAATATGGGCTTCTTCAATATATTGTTTTAGTTGCATAATTTGCGACTCATTCATCGATTTAGAGTCCTTTCCTTCTTTTATTAGCTATCATTATAACCCATATTTGAATTTAAGGCATCTTGTATGCTTAAGGGCGAAAATATCCGGATATAAGCATTTTTCAATGATTATATCCGGATGGTTATGTTAGTGGCCTTGAACGATGGTTCCGATTGATTCACCAAGAACAACCCGTTTAATATTGCCAGGTTTATTTAAATTGAAGACAATTAATGGAATATCATTATCCATACTCAAGGAGCTGGCTGTTGAATCCATCACTTTAAGCCCTTTAGCAATAACATCCATATGGCTTAAGTTATCATATTTAACCGCATTGGCATCAATTTTAGGATCGGCATTATAGACCCCATCCACATTATTTTTAGCCATTAAAATCACATCGGCTTCAATTTCTGCAGCTCTCAAAGCGGCGGTTGTATCAGTTGTGAAATAAGGATTACCTGTCCCACCTGCAAAAATGACAACCCGTTTCTTTTCTAAATGGCGAATAGCACGGCGACGAATGAAAGGCTCGGCTATTTGACGCATTTCAACGGAAGTTTGAACCCGTGTCGGTACATCATTATTTTCTAGGACATCTTGTAAAGCTAAGGCGTTCATAACCGTAGCCAGCATACCCATATAGTCTGCTTGAGCTCTTTCCATACCCATTTCTTCACCAACTGACCCGCGCCAAATATTTCCACCACCGACAACGATAGCAATTTCAACACCTAATTGATAGATTTCTTTAATTTCTTCTACCATTTCTTTGATGACTTTAGGGTTAATACCAAAACCGTCTTCCCCAGCCATGGCTTCTCCACTTAATTTTAACACGATTCGTTTATACTTTACTTCTTCCACGTAGCTCACTCCTTTAGGTGGATTCTTTCTTCTAAAAAAGCCCCAAGATGGGGCTTCAAAATATAAAATTATTTTTTCATTTGAGCTGCTACTTCTTCAGCAAAGTTTTCTGAACGTTTTTCCATACCTTCGCCGACTTCAAAGCGGACGAATTTTTTAACTTTACCATTTGAAGAGCCAACATATTGAGCTACTGTTTGGTCAGAATCTTTAACGAATGGTTGGTCATTTAATGAAATTTCTGATAAGAATTTGTTCATACGACCTTTAATCATTTTTTCAACGATATTAGCTGGTTTGCCTTCGTTTAAAGCAATTTCAGTTTGGATTTTTTCTTCGTGGGCATATTCTTCGTCTGATACTTCAGTACGATCAACATAACGAGGGTTAATAGCTGCAACGTGCATAGCAACGTCTTTAGCTTTTTCTTCATCAGTATCGCCTTCGATTAATGTTAAGACACCAATACGTCCACCCATATGTGAATATTCACCAAATGCATCAGCATCTGATTTTTCAAGAACTTCAAAACGACGTAAAGAAAGTTTTTCTCCGATAACATTGGTAGCTTCTGAAATAGTTGTTGAAATAGATTTTCCATTAACTTCCATAGCTAAAGCATCTTCTAAGTTAGAAGGTTTACCTTCCGCAATTGCTTTAACAACATTAGCTACTAATTGTTGAAATTGTTCATTTTTAGAAACGAAATCTGTTTCAGAGTTCATTTCAATAATGGCAGCTGTATTACCATCAATATAACTTGCTGTCATACCTTCAGCAGCGATACGGTCAGCTTTTTTAGCTGCACTAGCTAAACCTTTTTCACGTAAAAAGTCGATGGCTTTATCTTGATCACCATCCGTTGCGACTAAGGCTTTTTTAGCGTCCATCATACCTACACCAGTGATATCTCTTAATTCTTTTACCATTTTTGCAGTAACGTTTGCCATATTATTGCATCCTCCTTGGTATTTATCTCTTAAAAAAACTGTCTTAAAACAGGATCCAAGCTTTTAGAGCCTATGGTTAATCTGAATTAAGACAGTCGTCTTTTATATTATACTACATTTAAAATTCAAATAATATTAATCTGATTAAGCTTCAGTTGTTTCGGCTTCTTCAGTTGCTTCATTTGTTTCAAACAAGTTATCAAAGAATTCTGTATCCGAAACCTCATCTTCAGATTCACTTGCGCCTTGGTTTGATTCAATAATAGCGTCAGCCATTGCTGTTGTGATTAATTTGATTGCACGAATCGCATCATCATTTGATGGAATAACGACATCAATTTCATCTGGATCACAGTTTGTATCCACCATAGCTACGATTGGAATATTCAATTTGTGTGCTTCTTTAACAGCAATACGTTCTTTACGAGGATCCACAATGAAGATAACATCAGGGATTCTTGGCATATCTTTGATTCCGCCTAAGAATTTCTCTAAACGATCTTGTTCTTTACGGATTTCTAAAACTTCTTTTTTAGGTAGAACATCAAATGTTCCATCTTCAGCCATTTTTTCGATATCTTTTAATCTTCTAATACGTCCTTGGATAGTATCCCAGTTGGTTAACAATCCACCTAACCAACGATGGTTAATGTAGTATTGACCCGCACGTTTAGCTTGTTCTTCAATCGCCTGTTGTGCTTGTTTTTTAGTACCAACGAATAAGACAACACCATTATTAGCAGAGGCTTCACGCATATAGTTATATGCTTCATCCACTAATTTTACTGTCTTTTGTAAATCGATAATATAAATACCGTTACGTTCAGTAAAGATGTATTTTTTCATTTTCGGGTTCCAGCGACGTGTTTGGTGTCCAAAGTGTACACCTGCTTCTAACAATTGTTTCATAGAAATAACTGCCATAATTTTTTCCTCCATTTGGTTTTCTATTTTCCTCCGATTATTTCATTTAAAAACTAGACTCCCGTGAGAAAGCACCCTAGCCCCTATCCATAATCGTGTGAATTTGGTTTTTACACCGTTTATTATTGTACATGATTTTCGCATAAGATACAAGGATTAAATCTAAATTAATCGTTTTTTATTCATTTAATGCTTATTTAAGTTTACTTTGTCTAACACCTAAAAAAGCGTCACCTCTTTCTTGAGATAACGCTATGAATTCGAAATTAATCTTCCAAATACCCTAACCGTCTTTCTTTAATATCTTCCCAAATCAAGTTTCTTTGTTGTTGAAGTATTTCAGCACTTAAGGTTAATTCTTCTGCCAATGTCTGCAACAAGCTATCGATGTATACTTCAACTTCCATCAGATGAAACAAAACTAAGCTTGTCCTCATGACAAGGAAATCCCTTATTGTACAGACCCCTTCTTCTTCGATGCCATAAATCAAAGCCAAGGCTAAGGCTAGCGGATAATGATAACGCTCAGCATAATGGGAGGCTTTGTCTATATATGTCATCACTTTTTGACTATTACTCCCATACAGTTTGGCCAACCAATCGGCTTCTTGCTCATTCATTCCAAGTTCGATAAACAACAACTTATTAGTTAACATCACTTGATCATAGTCTTCAACCTCAAATTCACCACCTGATATTTTGTAGTGTGCTGAGTTTATGGCAGGGATATTTATTTGAAAGAAGGTTTTTAGTCGTTCAATGACCACTTTCATCACATCATTAGCCATTTGCCGGTAATCAGTGAGTTTACCACCTGCGATTGTCACTAGACCTGATGGGCTCACGCTCAAGTGACTACCGCGGGATATTGAGGAGGGACTATCTTTTGTTTCTTGTTTAAAGAAACTGCTATTGGCTAAAATTTGCTCCACTTCTTCACGACTTAAATTATTTTGGTGATAATCAGTAAATAGTTGATTCAACAAATCGAAAGTCGCATCATCCAAAGTTTGCCGACGGCTACCATTATAGTCAACTATCGCTGAACTTTGAATCAAAGGTCGCAAGCCAGCCCAAGAACTTTCAATATCTTTCATTTGAATGTGGGCTTTTGGAAAACGTGAATTGATGATATTAATTAAGTAATCAACATCGATTTGTGTAGGTAAAGGCTGATTCAAGTCACCACGATAATCCGTATCTGTGGTACCAAAATAGGTTTTATCGCCTTGAGGCAAGACAAATATCATGCGGCCATCAGCCAATCCTGTATCAAAATAAACGGGATGACTGACGTTTAATTTGCTCTTATCCACCACCAAATGGATGCCTTTAGTTAAACGCAATTGATTCGGCTTATGGTCTAAAGGATCCATTTCCCGCAATTCATCACTCCATGGTCCTGCAGCGTTCACAACTACTTTAGCCCTTATAATAAATACCCCATGCGTTATTAAGTCTTGAACTTTCACCCCGACAATTTGGTCATCTGCATAGACTAATTCCACAGCTTTGACATAATTAAGGATGGTGGCCTTATTTTGATACGCTGTTTTTAAATGTTCAATCACTAGTCGACTGTCATTGTTTCGAAAATCTAAATACATGCCTCCACCGATTAAACGTTGGCTATCGATTTCAGGTAATAAAGCCATTGTCTCCTCTTTGGATAGCATCCGATGTTTCCATGGTCCCTCAGTGATACCTGCGAGTTGGTCATATAAAGCCATAGCGGTCTCAATTTCTAATAGCGAAAACGGCGCGCCAACTTCTTCATAAATGGGCATAATCATCAAGGATGGTACAGGAATATGGGGGGCAATTTGTTGTATAACAGCCCGCTCTTTAACCGTTTCAGAAACAACATCAATATCAAATTGCTTCAAATAGCGAATACCGCCATGCACTAATTTCGTCGAACGGCTACTAGTGCCACCAGCAAAATCTTGCATGTCAATGAGTGCCGTTTGCATACCACTGACACTCGCTTGATGGGCAATAGCTGCGCCTGTAATGCCGCCACCTATGATTAAGATGTCAAACTCTGTTTCTTGTAGCGACTCGATGGTCATCGGTCGATTTTTTATGGATAAAGCTGTCAAACCTATTCCCCCACTCAACTATCTTCATTAACTAATTCTGCATAATATTCGGTTGTTTTAACCGCTCTTTGCCAACCTTTTATTAACCGTCGACGATGTTCATCTGACATGTTTGCAAAATACTCATTACCGGGTGTCACAAATTGCATTAAATCCTCACGGTTTTTCCAAAAACCTATGCCTAAGCCTGCTAAATAAGCTGCCCCTAAAGCCGTTGTTTCTAAGTTTTTAGCACGCGTTAATTTAACCCCCGTTATATCCGCTTGAAATTGCATCAAAAAGTCATTGAGCGATGCCCCGCCATCAACGCGAAGTTCTGTAATCGCTACATCCGTATCCAAACGCATCGTATCTATAATATCATTAACTTGATAAGCAATGGATTGTAAAGTCGCTTGGGCTAAATCGGCTTTAGTCGTCCCTCTTGTCAGCCCAAAAAGGGAACCTCTAGCATGTGAATTCCAATAAGGAGCGCCTAAACCTGTAAATGCAGGGACTAAGTAGACTTGATCTTCATTATCGGATTGAAAAGCTAAAGCTTCTGTTTCAGCCGAGTTTTCAATGAGTTGCAAGCCATCTCTTAACCATTGAACGGCACTACCTGCCACAAATATAGAACCTTCTAGGGCATAAGTCACTTCACCATCTAAAACGTAAGCAATGGTTGTTAACAAATTATGCTTGGATAGAAATGCTTCTGACCCTAAATTGGCTATGATAAATGACCCTGTTCCATAAGTACTTTTGACCATTCCTGGTTCAAAGGCTAATTGCCCAAATAAGGCCGCTTGTTGGTCACCTGCCATCCCCGTGATGGGAATTTCATAATTAAAAAACAAATAACTCTTTGTCGTTCCTAATAATTCCGAGTTGGATTTTACTTCCGGCAACATTTGTCTAGGGATATTTAATAGATTTAAAATATCTTGGTCCCACTCGAGAGTATGAATGTTAAATAACATGGTGCGTGACGCATTGGTATAATCGGTATTATGGACGTCACCATCCGTTAATTTATACAACAACCAACTATCAATTGTTCCAAATAATAATTCCCCGGCTTCAGCCCGTGCTTGTGCGCCTTCAACTTGATCTAAAATCCAACGGATTTTTGTTGCCGAAAAATAAGCATCAATCACTAAACCTGTTTTCGCTTGAATCATTTCTTGATGGCCATCTTGTATAAGTTGTTCAGCTAAGTCAGCCGTTTGCCGCGATTGCCAGACAATCGCATGATAGATAGGTTTGCCTGTCTGTTTGTCCCAAACGACCGTCGTTTCACGTTGATTGGTTAAACCAATGGCTGCAATTTGGCTAGGATTAATTCCCCCATCAATGAAGGCTCCAGCGATAACTTGTTGCACATTATTCCAAATTAAGTTGGCATCGTGTTCAACCCATCCAGGTTGCGGATAAAATTGTTCAAATTCAGCTTGACTTGACCCAACAATTTCCCCATCGTGATTTACAATAATCGCTCGCGAACTTGTCGTCCCTTGATCAATCGACATAATGTATTTCGCTTCTGTATTTACCATACGTTCCTCCTTTATGTTTGTAAGCTAACAACAATTGTTCAATTCATTAATTTATGCTTTAATGTGAGTAAGAATAATTAAATTAAGGAGCCTTTTTATGACCACATTATTTAATTACCTTTTGCGGAACAAAGAAAAATCATTTGACGATATGTATTTTAATGAAGTTGATCTACTCCTTATCAATGAATTAAGTTATTTTCCTTTGGATCATTACGTCACAAACTCATTTGATGTGGCACAAGCATTTACCCTTAGTAAACTCGCTCAAGTCCTTGGTCCCAGCCTACCCCGTCTCCACCAATATCAATCGCTGATTTTAACTAGGGATCGGATTGAATTATTCAATATCATGGCAAACTCTATCCGTTATTCTAATATTAAACTGTATGCGTTTTATAATCAAATTTCAATTGATATTGAATTGCAATTTTCAGCGCTTTGCTTCGATATTCCTAATCAGTACACCCTTGTTGCTTTTAGAGGCACGGATGATTCGATTATTGGTTGGAAAGAAGATGCCTACATGGCATTCCAACAAGTAATCCCTGCTCAACAAATGGCCGCTGACTATTTAAACGCCATGCCCATCAAAAACGATAAACCCATTCTTTTGAGTGGCCATTCAAAAGGGGGTAATCTGGCGGTTTATGCAGCCTCTCAAGCAAACATTGAATTACAAAACCAAATCCAAGTCATCTTTTCGTTCGATGGTCCCGGCTTTCAACCCCAAATAAATAACACCCAACAAATGCAGGCGATTTGTCGCAAACTCATTCACATTATTCCTGAAGATTCCATCGTGGGTATGATGTTAGAACATAACGTACCCGCTCTTGTCATAAAAAGTAGAAATAGTGCCTTTGTCCAACACGATCCTATTAATTGGATTATAGTCGATAATCATTTTGAAGTCATTGATTCGGTTTCGGATTTCAGTCGATTAGTCGATCTGACGATTAAAGAATGGACAAATCAATTGAATGAAGAGGATATGAAGCGTTTTATCGATATAATTTTTGATTTAATTGATCAAACACAAATCCAACGGTTGGAAGAAATTAATCAAAATAAAGTCTCTTTCTTTCGTAGTTTCTTTACCTACATGAATGCATTAGATGTAGAATCACGACAATTTATCGATGAAATTGTCATGCAACTTGTTCAAATCTTCCGTAATTTGTTTAAAGAATACCGCAACCAATCATTAGTTGACATGAAAGATAAAGCCATTCAATGGTTCAAGCCCATTACTTTCTTGGAATACTTTACAACCAATTTCCCAAGTTTAATTAACAAAGAAGAAGAAATTTCTATTCCTGTAAAACCACAAAATCAACCCATAGATAATGAGCAAGAGGAAGTATGATAATAAATAAAAACCGAGCGTCTAAATAATTGTGTGATCATGACAACACAATTATTTAGACGCTCGGTTCTATTGGCTCATTATTTAGAGTGTTTACGCATCACTTTCGGTTTAGCAAGGATTTCAGCTACGATAATACCTTGACGCAACTTTTTGGCATTTATATTGCGATATTTGTTGCCTTGCTTGGAAGATTTCCGCCTATCAGCAATAAATTCCACCTGGATTAAATCATCATCTGTTATAAAATCAGGCATGTCCTGATCAATTTCATTATAGTAGTCTTCAACCGCATCTAACTCCGCTTCAAAATCATGTGCTTCATAATCTTCAGATAACTCAAAACTTTCAATGTCTTCTTGGGTCATTATACGCCTAGTCTTAGCTGGAACAGCCGTTTGATAAACACGCTGCGTTTGCTTCCCTTGGTTTCGTTGTCTTGAAGACTCAGGCTTTTTAGTTTCAGCCGCTTCATTTAAAGCAATAGTCAACCGTTTAGTTAATGATCCTTTGGTTAAAGGTTGACTTTGCTTGTTTCTACTTGATTGATAAGGTAACTCTTCGGCTGCCGCATAAGTTTGTTGTTGCGCTGCATGCCTTGCTTCTTTACGTGTCATGGCTCGTGTTTTAGGACTAGATTTTAATACTGCCGTTGACAAAGTGCGAAGACCTACCAATAAAAAGATCAAAAAGATTAAAAATTCCACATGCATCACCCCTCTACGTTATTTTGAGGCGAACCACCCTTTTGGATACATCTCTCTGCCTGAATGACATCAACGAAGGCTTCCATTATTCCAATTCCTCTCCATCGGTTTGAGGAGCATCCTTAGCAATTGAGTCACGCATAGCTGTATCCGAGCGGATATTTTCTAAACTGTAATAATCAAACACACCTAAATTACCATTGCGAAAGGCTTCGGCGATAGCTAATGGTACTTCTGATTCAGCTTCCACAACTTTAGCGCGCATTCTTTGGACTTCAGCAATCATTTCTTGTTCTTGTGCGACCGCAAACGCACGACGTTCTTCGGCTTTCGCTTGTGCAATTTTCTTATCCGCTACGGCTTGATCGGCTTGTAATTTCGCCCCAATATTGCGACCGACATCAACGTCTGCGATATCAATCGATAGAATTTCAAAGGCTGTCCCCGAATCAAGACCTTTTCTTAAAATGGTTTGTGAAATTGAGTCAGGGTTTTCTAATACTTCTGTATGGTATTTAGCACTACCAACGGTGGTAACAATCCCCTCGCCGACACGGGCAATAATTGTTTCTTCACCAGCACCCCCAACCAAACGCTCAATGTTAGCTCTAACCGTAACTTTCGCTTTGGCTTTTACTTCAATCCCGTTCATAGCAACACCAGCAATCACAGGTGTTTCAATAACTTTAGGGTTAACTGACACTTGAACTGCTTCAAACACATTCCGACCGGCTAAGTCGATGGCTGCCGCTTGTTCAAACTCCAAATCAATATTAGCACGTTGCGCGGCGATTAAAGCATCAATAACCAAGTTAACGTTCCCGCCAGCTAAGTAGCGGGCTTCAAGTTGATCAGTATTTAAGGTTAGCCCTGCTTTAGTCGCTTTAATTAAGGGGTTAACAATGTCAGATGGTGTAACGCGACGTAGACGCATTCCAACTAAATTTCCAATACTAACTTTAGCTCCTGAGAAGTAAGCCGTAATCCATAAGCCTACAGGTACAAAGCGGAAAAACAAAGCAATCAGTATAATAACAACGATAGCGATAATTATCGCAGGTATATATGACATATCAGAATTTGAAAACGATGAACTTTGGAACATATTATCCCTCTTTTCTTACATAGATTTTTGAACCTTCAACACGTTCAACATAAATGGGTGTATCGGCAGGCAACATATCTTCATTACTTACGACCTCAAACAACTCACCATCAAAACTAGCTCTACCAACGGGGCGAAGTGCAGTCACAGTGACCCCTTTTTGATCAATCAGATAATCAAAATTCTTACTGCTAGAATAGCCACTCTCACTGTTCATCGATGTATTTAAAATAAATTGAGGACTTATTTGTAATTCCCTACCCATAGCTAAATGGATGGCTCCTGTTATGAGTGTCGTGGCTAAAAAGGCAATAACTGCAATGAGAACAGAAATAACATCATCATGGACAAGGTAAAACGATATGACCATGACAACTAAGCCGATCAGACCTGTTATTCCAAAGTCTGGAACATAAAACTCAATAATCACTAAAACGAGTCCAAGGACAAAAAGCAAATAAATCAACCAATTATTCTCTGGTAGTCCGAAATAACCACCAAAAACGACCAAACCTAAACCTACATATAGCATCGAATGCCGCATAAACACAGCTGTCGTTAAGATAGCGGCACCTAAAACTAATAAGGCAATATTTAAAAACATGTCATTTCCCCCTTTCTGATACCATTATACCATTTTATTGATTTCATGCATAATATAATTGACAATTTCAGTCTAAATTAGGATTATTTTAACAATTCAATTTAATGCTATTTATGATTTTCTAAAACATTTAATTTTGCTTTAGCTTCTTTTTCTTCGCGACGTCGCATATCAAATTTAACTAATTTATAAACGGTTGCGCCTAAAGGCACCCCAATCAACATACCGGGAATCCCGAGTAGACCTCCACCAATCGTTACGGCTACCAGAACCCACAAACCAGGTAAACCTAGTGAATTACCCACAACTTTTGGATAAATAATATTGCCTTCAATTTGTTGTATCACAATAATAAAGACCAAGAAGCCAAGAGCTTGCATCGGCGATTGAACAAATATCAGTATAAAACCAATGGCACCGGATAAATAAGCCCCAATCAATGGGATTAAAGCGGTCACACCTGTTAAAACACCAATCATCAAGGCGTAAGGCATCCTTAAAATCCACATACCAACGGCTACCATAGAACCTAAAATAAAGGCTTCGATAACTTCCCCGGTAATAAAATGATCAAAAGATTCATCCGTTACGGATAGAACATAGAAAATTTTATTATAGACATTTTCAGAAAAATAAATTCGAATCAAGCGTTTAAATTGAGCGCCTAATTTTTCTTTTGAGCTTAAAATATAAATGGCAATCATTAAAGATAAAAAGCCATTAACGATAAATGAAAACATGGAGCCAACCGTTGATAAAGTCGATCCAACCAAGCTTGATGAAAGATTGTTTAAAACATTGACAATATTACGGACCATGTTAGACCAATCAATATCCAATCCATCAACAATAGCCGACAATTGAGGGAAATATTCGCTATACTCATTAGCAAGATCTTCAATAAATACAACTAGTATGGGAATGGATTCAATTAAGCCTAAAACAACTGAAATCAATTGTGGAATAATTAAGCCTAAAATAATTAATATGACGGTTAAAATAGTGATAATGGCAAGAAAAATACTCATCGGCCGCCGCATTTTAATTAAGGTAGAATTAGTCGTTTTCGGGAACCATATTTTCTCAATCCGCATCATCAAAATATTAATGATGTAAGCCAAAACGCCACCTACTACTAATGGCGAAGCAACACTCCATGCAACACGCACAGCCCCTACGACAATATCCCAATTTAACACGGCTAAAAATAACACAGCGACAAGTATTATATAACTAACGATTTTCTTATCTTTATCTGTCACTTATACACACCCCTTCTCGTTGGCTAATTATATCATTGACCGAATTAGATTTAAAACAATACGAGTAGCAGTGGGATGTGATTGATTGAAAAAATCTCATAAAACTTTCATATCTAGCATAATATCTTTATAATGAGAATAATTACTAATTTTAGCTATAAGGAGAGCTGTATGTCTATTGTTTTGAAAATGTATGCTACATTAATGCCTGTTATTTTTGCAGGGGTAGCTAACATGCTTTTTTGTAAGTCTAATGTCTTAGCTCAATGGGCGGTACCGATGGATCGGGGTAAACGCTTATGGGATGGCAATAGGCTTTTTGGTGATAATAAAACGTGGAAAGGTTTTTTGGGCATGATTGTTTTTGGGATTATATTCCAACTTTTATGGTCTATCCCCTTTCTTTTAATCCCCCAAATGAATCAATATCATTACATATATGCCGATTATCCCAATCAATTAACATTAAATATTGGGTTTGGTTTTCAACTTGGTTTGGCATACGTCTTATTTGAACTTCCTAATAGCTTTATTAAACGCCGTTTGAATATTCTACCAGGTAAAACTAGCACAAACAAAATCCTTAAAGTGATATTTATTTGGGTGGATCAAGCAGATTCGATTATTGGATGCACATGGGTTATCTCTTTGTACGTGCATTTAAGTGGGTTGGAATGGGCTGGTTTCATTGTGCTCGGATCACTCACACATATTTTAATCAATGGTCTGCTGTATCAACTTAAATGGCGGCGTAATCGTTTTTGATAGGAGGTAGTTAAGCGTGATTGAACAACTTAAACATATACAAACAACAAATGAATCATTAGGTGGTAAAATTAATGGTTTAATTCAGCTTCAACAGTTAGGTTTTCGGGTGCCTAATGGTATGGTTATTGATGCCCTTGAAGTAACTACTTGGTGGCTGAGCCATTTTCCAGAATGGAATGATGTAGCTGCCTTGAGACAATTAAGGGATGAAATGATACGTGCAAGGATAGATCAACTTGTATTGCCGGAAACACTGATAAATAGCCTTAAAAACTTTATTAAAGTTGGTCAAACCTATATTGTACGGTCAAGTGGCTTGTTAGAGGATCAAGCTCAAACCTCATTAGCGGGATTTTTTGATTCGACGTTAAATTGTCAGTCACTTAACGCTATTATTGCTGGCATTAAAAGAAGCTTGGCTTCGCTCTTCAAAAAAGACGTTTTGCAATATTGGCAGGAGCAACAACTACCCCTTGATCAGTTGCGGATGGCACTGATTATCCAAGAACAAATTCCAGCTAGCCTGGCTGGCGTTGCTTTCTCAATGGATCCTGTGACAAATGATGATCAAGCGATAGTTGTCGAGTATACTCAAGGCTCTAATGAGCAGCTCGTTCAAGGTCAAATAACTCCTGTGCAAGTAAGGCTTCCATGGAAGCGAGCAGCTGAATATGTGATGGCTGACTTATCTTTAAAAGAAAGTAAAGCCTTAGTGGATGCCGTGCTTAATTTGAGTAGGCATTTTGGGTTCCCCCTTGATATTGAATTTGCTTTTTACGAACAACAATTATATCTTTTACAAGTGCGGCCGATTACTTACATTCCAGCGATTACAACACAAGGCAGTTGGACCACCGCTAATTTTAGAGACGGTGGGGTTGCAGCTCAGGTTATCCCTCATTTAATGGGGTCGTTGTATCATGCCTCTTGGCAAAAAGCCCTCAGTCAGTTTTTAATTGATAACAACTTATATGAAGCTGACCAAATACCCCATTTAATGATTGAAAAATATGCACGTCCCTACTGGAATATTGGTATTGTTAAAACGGTTATGCAAAAAATTCCTGGTTTTATCGAAAGAGAATTTGATGAAGAATTAGGGGTTCAAAAAAATTATTCTGGCGATGGCCGCAAAAGTCGTTTATCCTTAAGTAGCCTATTGTATACCTTAAAAGTGGCCTTTAAATTAAATCAAACAACCAAGTTGCATCAAGCTTCTAGTCAAAAGATCCACACCGCTTTATTGGACAATTATGAGCGACTAAATCAAGCAATTATGAGTCTGTCCGCTCAGTCTCCGCGACAAGCCATAGAATTATTATGGATAATGATTATCGAGGATGCTTACATGGAAGCCGAAACGAATTATTTCAAACAAGTGTATATAAATACGGTTCAGCTTTCAATGAAGAAAACTGCTTTATTAAACATATTAACCCAAGAACAGCTATTTCAATTGTTAGCCCATATCGGAAATATTTCACATTTAAAACCAAGGCAAGCCTTGATTGACATTGTCGCTTTGATTAAAAAGGATCCAGATATCCATGATTTATGGAGGGAAAATAAGGCAGCTTTTTTAGAGGAATGGATTAAGCAACATCCCCAACACCCTATCGTTAAAGCCATATTAAATTTTCAAACCGAATTCGGTTATCATTCCCAACGTGAATTGAATTTACTTGAACCTTCCTATAGTGAAAGTTTAGCAACGATTGTCGACATGTTGCAGTGGTATTTATTACAAAAAGAAGCTTTTGAAGAGGTGGAAGCTTTAACACTAGATGATATTAAACAATTAGTCAGTAAGATGGTTAAACCGAATCAAGTCAACAAAGTCGTCAAGCAAGTCGTCTATTTAAGAAATTTAATGTGGTGGCGTGAAGAATTTAAAGATATCTCCACACGTTATTACCATATGATTCGTCAAATCACCTTAAAATTAGGAGAACGCTATCAACAATTAGGTTTTATAGCAGAAAGCCATCACTTATTTTATGCCACAAAAGAAATGATAATGGCGTTTATTAAAGAGGAGTGTTCGCTTATGCAGCTGCAAGAGGAAATCCAACAAAATCAGCAGTATACGCAAGCCTATCGAAATTATAATCCTCCAGGCGATTTGTTTGAGTCAATTCAATCGGAGGAGCCTACAGATGGCCTAGCAAGGCTAAAAGGCCTTGGCGCTAGTAATGGAATAGTCACAGGCGTGGTTCGGGTGCTGAGTGATTTGAATGACATTCATCATTTACAAGCCGGTGAAATCTTAGTTACCACCTTCACGGATACGGGTTGGTCGTATGCGTTTAGTAGGATTGCGGGTTTGATTACTGAAACGGGCGGGGTTTTATGTCATGCTTCCATCGTGGCACGTGAATTTGATCTTCCCGCCATTGTCGCTGCCCAAGGTGCGACAACACAGCTGAAAACGGGGATGACCATCAGCATGGATGGTCATACAGGTGAAATAATAATTCAAGAAAGTAGGTGACCCAATGTTTATTGGTGAATATGGCAAGTTTAACTATTTAACTTATCTAGGTGTTATTTTTGCTTTAATAGCTATGGCTTTAACGCTTAATGGGGAACCAACCCTAGCGATGATGGCATTTATTATGAGTGGTGTTTGTGATTTGTTTGATGGACGTTTTGCCCGGCAATTTGTTCGGACCCCTCAACAAGAGCAGTACGGAATTGAGATTGATTCGCTCAGTGATATGGTGAATTTTGTCGCCTTTCCGACGGTTATGTTATTAACACAAGCTTTTAATAATTATGTTTCGGTGCTTGTTGTTATTATTTATGCTTTAGCGGCTACCAATCGGCTAGCCTATTTTAATAGCTCAACGAAAGCGGAAGGTCATGGTCAATATTTTATTGGACTGCCGGTGACTTATAGTGCCCTATTTTTCCCGCTCTTGTATTTACTTGATCAATGGTTTGCCATGGACTTATTTCCTATTTTGAGTCATGTGATGGCTTTAGTCCTAGCCTTCTTATTCATCTGGAAGCGGCCGATTCCTAAACCCAATGGGATAGCCTATGCTGTTTTTGTCCTTTTAGCTCTATTGACCCTAGTTGGTCTGGGGTTTTTGCAATGGTAAAAATCTATCAACGTCATAGGCAAAGGGTTGAAGAAGTCGCTGAATACCAAGCCAATCTTATTCAATTTTTATACCAATCAAAAAGAGGCCAAAAACTATTGCCAATAGTTACTCATCCTTGGTTTTCCACTATCTATGTTTTGGCTGATTACTTACCCACTTCCCAAAAGAAAATACAAGCCTTTGTGGATAATTATCAAATGGATTTAAGTCTTTATGAAAAACAGACTTATCAACATTATGCAGCCTTTTTCCAACGTAAATTGACTCCTAAGGCTTTAAGTCTTGTCTCTCCTCCTGATATATTGGCGGTCGCACAGGCAAAATTGCTTGTTTTGCCTATTTCAAAGGACTTAGGTCTTACGATTAAAGGGCAACATTACCAATTAGAAGCCTTACTTCAGGATGCTACACTTGCTCAAGCTTTTGTTGGTGGCATGCTGTGTGTTTATCGGCTGGGTTTAGAGGATTATCATCGGTATCTAGTGGCAGAGAGTGGAACAATAGTTGCTGAAAAACAAATAAAAGGTAAGTTGCATTCCGTTAGAGATGCGGTCCACTCAAAATTTGCTATTTTCAAAGAAAACAAACGTTCATATACAATCATTGAAACAGAGGACGGTCAACGAGTCATGCAAATGGAAATAGGTGCCCTGCTTGTTGGTAAAATCAACAATCACCCACGCGTCCAACTTGAAAGAGGCCAAGAAAAAGGTTACTTTTCATTAGGTGGTTCGACAATTTTAGTGGCCTACCCGGCTCAAACCCTTCAATTTGATCAAGATATTTTATATTACTCCAATTTAGGTATTGAAACACAGGTCCAAATTGGTGAAAGGATTGGTGTGCATCATGCTTAATCGCTTAGGCATTTATTTTAAAGAAATGTATCCCTTACTACCCCGCTTCTTTTTAGCCATCATCTACTTTTTTGAAGTCTATTTTGTTCTACTTCTTAATGTAAATATCGTTGCTTTTTCCATTGGCATTCAGGAATGGATTGGGGTTTTAACGATATTTATTTTCTTGATGGTTTTAAGAATTGCGGATGATTTTAAGGATTATGAGCACGATAAACGCCTTTTTCCCGAACGTCCCCTACCGGCTGGAAAAGTTTATAAAAAAGACTTAGTCATTCTGTTGGTATTTATTATAGGTCTTTCATTTTGTTTAAATTTATTTTTTATGAATAATTTTGGCTGGTATTTATTTTTATTTGTTTATGGGACCTTAATGTCTTTATGGTTTTTTCAAAAAGACAAAATACAAAATTCTTTAACCCTGGCATTAATCACCCACAACCCAGTTATGATGGTATTGAATATTTATGTCATTTCATTTGTTTGTTATAAGTATGATCTGCCACTGCTGTCATGGACAACCTTTTTACTGGCCTTTACCATGTACTTTCCAAGCTTAATTTGGGAAATTGCGCGCAAAATTCGTGCGCCTAAAGATGAGACCGAGTATGTTACCTATTCAAAATTGTTTGGTTACGAAAAAGCTAGCCGTTTTGTTCGCAATATTATCTTGCTTGATATTGTCACGAATATTATATTACTATGGCAAATTTCAAAAATAGGGGTGGCTGTTTTAGTCATAAATGTTATTTGGATAGTGGTTCAATTTCAGCAATTCATTGATAACCCCGACCGCTTTAAATTAATCGATCGTGTGGAACGGTATACCTATATTACCGAAGTGACGATGGTGGTGTCGGTTATTGTTCATTTATTGCAGTTGAGGTTAAATTTATGATTAAAGTAACGAATCTCGCTCAAACCCAAATTGGCAACAAAGCCTATCATGCTTATTTGATGCAACAGGCTGGTTTAAATGTCCCTCCTTTTGCGGTCTTTCGGTTTGATTTTTTTAGTGATCAAGCTGCTTTAGAAGCTTTAAGGACTTTTCAACAGCAATTTGATCGTCATCAGCTTAACTTAAGTGAACTCAGTCAAGCTTTAGTCGCTTGGGCTAAGAAACGGTTTACCGGTGAGAATCTTGAATCGGTCCAGGCATTTTTAGATGCCTACGATAATAACGATCAATTTGCAATTCGATCATCGGCGAGTCTTGAAGATCAAGCAGATACTTCTTTTGCTGGCCAATTTCAAACACAACTAAATGTTACGGCTAATGGGATACCACAAGCTATCTTGAATACCTTGCAATCCATGTATCAACCAGCGGCTTTAAATTATGTATTGACGCACCAAATTGATTTAGAACGTTTAGAAATGGTGATTATGCTTCAAGAGATGATTGACAGTGAACTTTCTGGCGTCTATTTTACAGCTAATCCTCAAGGTATTCTAAATGAACATGTCATTGTTAGTGGCTATGGTGTCGGTAGTGGGGTTGTTGAAGATAAAGTTCCTACCAGTATGACTGTCTTACATCCGAGTATGGATGAAAGTAAAGCGATTCAAGTAAATTTAGACACTGCATATACTGAGACTAGCCCTGGTGCTCCCCAATTAAGTCTTGAACAAATGACAGCGTTGACGCACATGGCTTTTAAAGTAGAGTCCTTATTTGGTAAATACTTAGATATTGAATTTGCTTTTTTTGAAAATACTTTATATGTTTTGCAAGCTCGTCCTATCACGACATTACCTCAAGCACCGATATTTATTTTAGATAACAGCAATATTGTTGAGAGTTATCCGGGAGTATCGAGTCCATTAACGGTTAGTTTTGTTAAGGAAGCTTACCGGCAGGTGTTTCGGGGGTTGGCAAAAAGGGTTTTAAAGCAATCTGATTCGCAAATAGAAGCTTATGAACCAACCTTTGCCAATATGCTAGCTGAGGTCAATGGACGAATTTACTATCAAATCCAAAATTGGTATCAACTATTGCAGTTGTTGCCTTTTTCCAAGAAAATCATTCCCATATGGCAGGAAATGTTAGGTGTACATCATCTTGAGGTGCCATTAATGCCTGTCCATTTAACCTGGCGTGATAAGGGGCGTGTTATGTTGGGGATTATAAAAGCTTTTGTCAATTCACCTAAAGCGATGGACCAATTAGAAGATGATTTCCAACAGATTCAACAGCGTTTCAAGGCGAATTATCGGCCATCAGCTAATTTATCTGAGTTGCGTCGGTTGTTTGATGAAATAAAAGTGGCTGTTTTAGAGCAATGGGACATCACTTTAGTTAATGACTTGTACGCTTTTATTTATACAGCTTTGTTGAATAAAGCAACCGCAAATCAAGGTGTTCAAGCCGAAATCGCGGGAATTACACAGATTGAATCCATGAAACCCATGCTTAGTTTGAATGAAATTGTTAAAGCGTTGCGCGAGGATGAAAACAAGGCTTACCAAGATAGACTGTTTGCATTAAAGGACGACGACATACGGGACTTTCTTAATAAGGATTCACATAAAGTGACTTTAATGATACGCGATTTTATTGACTCATATGGTGACAGAGCGCCGGGAGAGTTGAAACTTGAAACGACAACGTTTAGAAGTCAGCCTAGCAAGTTAGTTAAGTTATTGCAAAAACGGCTAGATAATGACTTGGTGAAAGATATTGATGATGACAGTGAAGCGGTAGTTGACAATAATAAGTTGAATTTTATGGCCCGTTTTTTCAAAAAACAAGCGTTGAAAGGTATTAAAAACCGCGAGTCATCGCGCATGAATCGCACACGGATTTATGGGATGATGCGAACGATTTTCTTAACCATCGGTCAACGTTTTGTTGAGGCGCAGTGGATGGATACGGTCAGTGATATTTATTATTTAACGATGGAAGAGATTTTTGCAATGGTTGATTCGGGCGATGCGGCTAAAAACTTGCCTCAGTTAATTGCGGAACGAAAGTATCAAATGGCCATTGATAGACAACTACCAGCCTTCAATCGGCTTGTTTATGTAGGTGAGATTTTTAATCGGCATCCGGTGAATATTCAAGGGTTTGATGCTGAAATCAATGCAGCTACTATCCTACAAGGCATTGGATGTTCAGCTGGGGTGGTTCAAGCAGAGGTCCTTGTGATAGAAGATTTAGAGAAGGTGAATGAATTTGATTCACAGGGCAAGATTATTGTTACGCGGATGACCGATCCAGGCTGGGTGTATTTATTGACATCGGCCAAAGGTATTATTGCCGAAAAAGGTTCCTTATTATCGCATACCGCGATTATTTCACGGGAATTAGGCATTCCTTCGATTGTTAATGTCGCAAGTGTCACGCGTAGCCTTAAAACAGGCGATTGGGTTGAAATGAATGGCTTGACCGGTCAAATTCGACGATTAGAAAAGGAGTGAATGTGAAGATGCTTATCAAAAAAGTCCAACCGAATTCTAAGGAAGCTTTCGATTTTTTGTTGTTAGCCTGGCGTTTGTACGCCAAGGATGAACGGATGCAATCTACTCAAGAGATTGAACAGTTATTAACTGGCTCGCATCCTTTAAGTACCACGTTTTCTTTTCAAGCCTTTGTTGGATATGAAAATGATTCGGTAGTGATTCGTGCAGCCTTAATTCAAGACAAGCAATCACAGCTAACGTATCTGGGTCTTTTTGAAGCTGTAAATAATTTATCCGTGATGGCAGAATTTATGCAGGTGATTAATGCTGAAGCCCGTAAGTTGGGTGCTAAGGCGTTGGTGGGACCTGTCAACGGAAGTTTTTGGTTAGGATATCGCATGAAATTATCCAATTTTGATACGCCTCCTTTTACTGGGGAACCGCATAATTTAGATTATTATCCTGACTTATGGCGGTCGGTTGGATTTCAGTTGTTTGAGGAATATCAGTCAAATTATTATGTGCAATCACCATTAGACTACCGAGCAGACCGACTGGCTAAACGTTACCAGCAATTTGTTCAGGCAGGCTATCATTTTACGCACCCTTCTAAGGCTCATTGGGACACGGTGTCTATTGAAGTGTTTAATTTATTAAGCCAATTATATGCCGACTTCCCACTTTATCAACCCATTACAAGCCAACAATTTTCTGAAATTTTCGCCTCTTATCGCCTGATCCTAGATTTCTCAATGGTAACCTTAGCCTATTTCCAAGGCTATTTAGTGGGCTTTTTAATTCCCCTGCCCGACTACGGAACGCTCGTTTATCAAACCCTCACCCCAATAAATACCTTGCGTATACTGAGACGTCGTAAAAAAGCCAAACGCTATATCTTGCTGTATTTAGGCGCCGATTCCAACCACCTAGGATTAGGTGCCGCCTTGTCCTATCAATTTTTTACCCAAATTAAATATCGCCAAGCCGAATCTATTGGAGCCTTGATTCACAAAGGTAAAATCACCAACAACTACGCTGCTGAAATGCAAGTAAAACATACAGATTATGGTTTATTCCGACTGGAATTAAATTAGAGGGGTTGGCAAAGGTGGCTCATTTTGGCTCTGTTTTGCTTTATTTCATTTCCCACTTAGGCATCCCTGATGAAGCGGCTGGCTTGCCAGAAAGCTGAAACATTGACGCACAAAAAAGCATCCCATGAGGAGTATGTGACCTCTTGTGGAATGCTTTTTTTTTTATTTAACGTAAGTGGGAAGTGACGGACCGGTTTATTGTCACTCAGATTTTTTCTCATGACAATAAAGCCTCCCATTGTCACTCAGATTTTTCCTCATGACAATAAAGCCTCCCATTGTCACTTAGATTTTTTCCCATGACAATAAAGGTAAGCGGGAAGTGAAGCACCGTCATTGCTCATTTACCGCGAACTGGGGCGCTCACATATTCTAGTGCTTGTTGTGTGCGCGAACCAGAGCGCTCACATATTCAGGCGCTTGTTGTATGCGCGAACCGGGGCGCTCACATATTCGGACGCTTGTTATGTGCGCGAACCGGGGCGCTCACATATAAGTGGGAAGTGAGGAACCGTCAAACCTCAGCTTATTCGGCGGGCACTTTTAGCTAGTTTCAACGGACTTCCATTACCCATTTACGAGAATTAGTTGCTTGATGTCAGATTCTTGAGTATCTGACGGGAAATTAGGTGTTTGGCGTCAGATTCTTGAGTATCTGACGGGAAATTAGGCGTTTGGCGTCAGATTCTTGAGTATCTGAGTATGCGGGAAGTGAGAGAACGCCAAACCATAATTCATTTGGCAGGATAATTTAGTTAGTTTCAACGGTTCTTCACTTCCCACTTACCGCGAACTGGGGCGCTCACATATTCTAGTGCTTGTTGTGTGCGCGAACCAGAGCGCTCACATATTCAGGCGCTTGTTGTGTGCGCGAACCGGGGCGCTCACATATTCGGACGCTTGTTATGTGCGCGAACCGGGGCGCTCACATATTCGGACGCTTGTTGTGTGCGCGAACCGGGGCGCTCACATATTCGGACGCTTGTTGTGTGCGCGAACCGGGGCGCTCACATATTCGGACGCTTGTTGTGTGCGCTGGTACAGCGTAAGTCCGAAATGACGGTTCTTCATTTCCCACTTACTTTAACCGATGGATAATTGGTTGACTGCATGTAACAAGCGGTTTAGTTGCGTTTGCAACACATCAGCTGGCAAGGCTAAGTTAATACGGATAAAGCCACTACCTTCTTGGCCGAAAATGTAACCTTGGTTGGGGAAAAATTGTGCGGTCTGGTGCAGAAAATTTTCTAACGCTTGGTCATTCATCCCTAAAGCGCGACAATCAATCCATTGAACATAGGTGCCTTGGATGGGATATGCTTTGATAGCAGGGATATTTATTTCGAAAAAGCTTTTGACGAGCTTTTGATTTTGGTTAATGATGTCAATGACTTGATCAAGCCAAGCTTCTGCTTTCGTATAGGCGATGCGCGTGGCTTCGAAACCTGTCACATTGATGACATTTTGATGGGATTTAATAATTTCGTTTTCAAACTTCGCCCGTAAAGATGCGTCCTCAATAATGATACTCGATACCATTAATCCAGCTAAATTAAATGATTTGGTCGCAGCCGTACAAGTGATTAAATAAGGTGTTAATTCCGGATTCACGGTGGCTAAAACGGTATGTTCGAAGCCTGGCATGATGAGATCATTCCAAATCTCATCAGACACTATATATAACTGATGCCGAATACAGATATCGGCTAGTTTTTCTAACTCTTCCTTCGTCCAAACACGTCCTACAGGATTATGAGGGCTACAGAAAAGCAACACTTTATTTTCTGCTTTGGCAGCAGCCGCTTCAAAAGCCTCGTAGTCAATGAAATAATCCTCACCGATTGAGAGCAAGGGGATATTTACTTCAAGGCGGTCATTATCTGTAACAGCCGTTGAAAAAGGATGATACACCGGTTTAAAAACAATAACGCCATCTCCCGGTTCAGTGAGGGCTTTAACACTGGCATACATAGCGGCGACGACCCCAGGTGTGGAAATAATCCATTCTTTTTTTATTGACCACTTGTGACGCTTCAATTGCCAGTCGATGACGGCTTGATAAAATTCTGAGGTGGCACCATTGTACCCTAAGACTAAATCTTCTTGTGAAAAATATTCCTTGAGTCCTTCAGTTATTTCAGGCGCTGTTCTAAATTCCATATCGGCCACCGATAGAGGAACGACATCCGCGTCAACATTTGGGTTCTGCATATACATGATTTCCCATTTTTTCGCTGCGGTAGCTTTACGATTAACATAATCTTCAAAATTATAACCCATTAAAACCCTCTTTTCTATTTGATTGCGACAACTTCAATTTGTAATTTGGCATCTTTGATTAATTGTCCACCAAAAGTTACTCTAGCTGGATACGGTTCATAAAAATACTCAGCATAAACCTTATTAAAGGCTTCAAAATCATTCATATCACTAAGAATCACCGTTGACTTGACAACATGGGATAAATTCATTTCTAATTCATGTAAAATTTCATTGATATTCATCAAACACTGCACCGTTTGTTCCTGAATCGTCCCAGTTATTTGATGGGTGTCTGGATTAATGGGTAGTTGTCCAGAAACATAAACGGTGTTTCCTGATACAATCGCTTGTGAATAAGGCCCAATCACTTGGGGTGCAGCCGCCGAATGAATGGCCTGCCGTTTACTTCTTGGCATAAGATCACCACTTTCGAAATTATTTTCGTTCTTACATCATTATAATCCAGAAACCCCTTTCCAAACAATCTATTTTTAATAAATACCCCTGCTTAATAAAGATAGGTCTTGAGTAGGATTGATTATATATTGTAACAATATATAATCAATATACTTAAAGAAAGGGTGATGCAGATTGCCGAAAAAAACGAATCATTTATCGTTGCTAAAGTATGTTCAAGCCCTATTTAAAAAGGAAACGCCCACATCGATTAAATTACTCAGTGGCGCTACCCTTTTATACATGCTTTCACCGGTTGATTTTATTCCTGAATTTTTGGGACCGATGGGTTTCCTTGATGATGCTTTTGTCATGGGGAATCTTACGACAGCCGGTATGTCTATATTAAACCATTATCTTGAGCAAAACCCAAATACACAAAAATAACAATACGCAATAAATAATCCGAATGTTTTCACGAAACATTCGGATTATTTTATTAACGATATTTATTGGTAATCGTGTAAGATAACACCTTGAACAACGCGGTTTACGGTGCCGGTCGGTGAGGGTTGATCGGGTCGATTCCCAACTTTAATAGCGGCTAATAAGGAAAAAGTTTGCGCAAATAAAATATACGGTAAGCTCAAGTAGACATCTTCCAAATCACTATATTTGGCATCAAAGTTGTATTGCTTATTGTCAGTCCCTTCAACCTTGCCAACAGATAAGGAGACAATTTGGCGAACAATCTGATCATGATAGACTTCATTGACTAAATCCGCATCATATTGGCGTGTATAAGCATCATTGGATACAAAATTTATTACAACGGTCTTTTCATCAATTAATGACTTGGGACCATGACGGAATCCAAGAGGTGTTTCGTACATGGTAACAATTTTCCCAGCGGTTAATTCTAAAATCTTTAACTGCGCTTCGCGAGCTAAGCCAAAGAAACCTCCTGCTCCTAAATAAATTACACGATTAAAATCTAAATCAGCCACTTCTTGCACAACTGATTCATCAGCAAGCATTTGACGACCCATGGCAATCACATCAGCAACTATGTCAGCTTGGTTATCACGGGGATCAAAGACTAACAAAGCTGTTAATAACATACAGGTGAAGCTACCCGTCATCGCAAAGCCAGCATCGTTTGAACGATCTGGTTGCAATAATAATAAGTTTTCTGAATCACCTTGCGCGGCTTGGGCTAACTTCCCTTCTGCTGCACATGTAATAGTAATTTGATACAAATCATTGACTAATTGCTTAGCTAAATTAACCGTCGCAACACTTTCGGGTGAATTACCACTTCGTGCAAAGGACACCAAAATAGTTGGAACATCCGCTTGAAAGGCATTTTCAGGGGTTGCGACGATGTCAGTTGTCGCAATGGCTTTAAAAAAGATCTTTTTTTGATTATGAATTTTATTTAAATAAGGTGTGATGGTTTCGCCAACAAAAGCCGACGTACCTGCTCCAGCAAAAATCACTTGTACAAATTGATGTTTTTCACTAATCTTTTGTAAATATCGCTTAATATCTGCTTCTTTTGCTTGATAATTATTAAAAGCTTCTTGCCACAATTCGGGTTGTTGTTTAATTTCGCGTGTTGTAATTTCCGCTCCTAATTCCGTTAATTGTGAATGATCTAATTCAAACATTTTATTCCTCCTCGTATTGATAAAATGCAGTGATATTTATTGGGTTAATCAATCACTTCGTAGTCGTTTGTCCAAGGTGTCGCGGTTTCTTTCAGGACCGCATTGAGAGACTCGATATTGGCGCGTCCTTGGGTCGTCAACCATTCAAGGGTAGCCGCTTCGCCTTCGGTTGCATATACTGCAATCGCATCTTTCCATGTTGCGCGACCGCAAAGAACGCCGTTAAAGACCGCTCCAGCTTCTTTTGCTAAGTAAAGCGTTTGATTAAATAACTCCATGCTGACTCCGGCACTTAAGAAAATGTAAGGAATATCCGACACATCACTTTGTTCCTTAAAGTAGGCTTTAGCTTCTTCGCGAGTGTAAAGGGGCGTTTGACCGTCTTTAGTGTAGCCTTCAACGTAATTCATGTTAACAGGAACTTCAACTTTTAAGACATCGACTTGGTATTTTGCTTTAGAGAATTCTTTCATGGCTGCTAGGACTTTTGCAGGTTTAAGTTGTGCAAATTCAGCACTCTTATCGTCTTTAATACCAGCATCATAAGTAAGGATTTCTAGGAAAAAGGGTAGGTTAAGTGCTTTGCATTCTTGGCCAACACGCTCCATGTAAACATGTTTAAAGTCATTAATGGCTTCATCTTCATCCGCATCATAATATAGTAGGAATTTAACCGCATCTGCCCCAGCTTCTTTTAAGCGGTAAGCTGACCACTCAGTTAATAAATCCGGTAATCGTCCGATTTCAGTCGCATCATAACCTGTTTTTTCATAAGCAATCAGGAGTCCCGCTGATTGATCACGTAATTGTGAGGCTGGTAAGCCATACTCTGGATCTAGTAAAATCGAGCTCGCATATTTGGTTAGTTCTGCTGAAACTAATTTCTTAAATTCAACAATCGTTTCTTCCGGGTCAGTCACATTTGCCCCTTCAGCTAACATTTTCTTCAGTGATCCCCGTTGATCAATCGCTAAAGCCGCAATGACATCCTCTTCATTTGATAAACGCTTAATGGCATCGAGTTTTTCTGCCGTTAATTTGATTTTACCCACAATAATTCCAACTTTCTGTATGATTTTGTTTGAATTTTTTACGCAACTGGTAGTAACCACTTTAATTATAAAAGATATATTGTTTATGTCAATTGTTTTGCGTTGGTTTTTTGGGAAATGGCTAGGATGGGGAGTGATTGTATAACCATGAGCTGTGTTTTTGCTATTGGGTTCGTGTTGGTAGAGCAATGAGGTTGCTTATTGCTGTGACTAAAACCCTGTTTAGTTAGGTTTGGTTTGACACCTAGACTTTTGGGTGTGCAAGCAACAGGCATTTGGTTTTAACTCGAGTGATTTGATGAACACGTGTACTTCTACCGCCCCGGAAGTTAAACTGAACGCCAAACACTTGTACTTCTACCAACTCAGAAGTTAAACTGATCGCCAAACACTTGTACTTCTACCAATTCAGAAGTTAAACTGAACGCCAAACACTTTAACTTCTACCGCCTCAGAAGTTAAACTGATTGCCAAACACTTGTACTTCTACCGCCTCAGAAGTTAAACTGAACGTCAAACACTTTAACTTATACCACCCCAGAAGTTAAACTGATCGCCAAACACTTTAACTTCTAAAGCCCCAGAAGTTAAACTGAACGCCAAACACTTGTACTTCTACCAACTCAGAAGTTAAACTGATCGCCAAACACTTTAACTTCTACCAACCCAGAAGTTAAACTGAACGCCAAACACTTGTACTTCTACCAACTCAGAAGTTAAACTGAACGTCAAACACTTGTACTTCTACCAACTCAGAAGTTAAACTAATCGCCAAACACTTTAACTTCTACCGCCTCAGAAGTTAAAGCGTTGAGGAAACATCTCCACTACAACCAAAAAAAAAGCCTACACCCAACGACCACGCTAGGTATAGACTTATGTCTCTTCTAATTTCGATTCACATGCACCATCCGGTATGAAAACTTGTCAGCACGGGCAATGCTCTTGGTGTATTCAATCACATCATTTTTGGAACTGTAGGTTTTCCGCGTAATTTCCAATACGGGACTGCCAGGCGCGATATCAAGAAAGCGCGCAGCCTTCTCAGTAACCAAGGTTGCAACAATCTCCTCTTCGGCCTGTTTCACGACCGTTTGATAATCTTCACGCAACACATCATACATCGACCGTTTGTCCAAAGCCTTATCGATAAAACCGGGAAACAACCGCTCAGGTAAATAAGTCTCTTCAATCATCATCGGAATACCATCTGCTAAACGCTGGCGGTAAAGATAAACCACTTGCTCATCGTCACCCACTGGCAATATCGCCTGCAACGCCTTGGTCACCGGGATTAAGCGTTTATCGATAATATCGGTTTTGGGTACACGCCCTAATTGTTTCATATGTTCCGTAAAACTATACATGGAACCAATATTAATCGCTCGTTGATAGTGGTCCGTTACCATGCTCCCCTTACCTGGCCGCGCAACAATATAACCCAAATCCTCAAGTTGCTTTAACGCCAACCGCACGGTCGTACGGCTAATCTGATATTGCTCAGCAATTTTCCGTTCCGAAGGCAAATAGTCGCCCGCCTTAAGATTTTTATTGATATATTGAATCAGCTGCTCACTTAATTGCATATAAATCGGTTTATCAGCCATTAGACGCCTCCATTTAATTCGATAAACTTATCATAAACGGTTCAGGCACCACTTGCAACACAAGTCTTTTAACCTTTAATAAATATCTCTGCCGCTCCCTTTGATAACAGCACATCACCTGCTCTAGTAATCACAACCGCTTCAACACCAGCAATCGCATCAATGGACGCAATCACTTCATCACTCATACGATTGTAATAAAGCGTCGTATATAATTCAGCATCCAAAGACTTTTTAGTGATTACCGTTAAACTGGCTAAATCATTTTTCACCGGATAACCCGTGTTAGTATCAAAAATATGATGATAGCTTTCACCCTTAATTTCCAATGTGCGTTCATATATTCCTGACGTGACAATCGATTGGTCACGTACAAATAACATTCCAATCGTTTCATGTCGATCTTTCTTGGGATTTTGAACACCAATGCGCCACAAACCATCACTGTGTAAAGGATGTGAACCAATCAAAAGAATATTCCCACCTAAATTAATCAAGCCTTCCGTTACACCTGCTTCAACAAATAAGCTTTTTATTTTATCAGCAAAATAACCTTTAGCAAGTGCCCCGAGATCAATTTCCATCCCTTGCTTTTCTAAATATACCGAAGAATCTTCCTCAGATAAAGTAATTAAATGCGGATCAATTAATTCGAGACGTGCATCAATTTCGCTTGTTTGCGGTAAACGAGCACCTTCAAAGCCAATTTTCCAAAGTTTAACCAAAGGTCCAATAGCGATATTTAGTGTGGTGGTTGGGTTTAAACTATGACGTTTTCCAAATTTGATCAGTTCAAATAATTCGGCATCAACTTGTACAGCTTTCTGGCCAGCAAAACGATTAATTTGCATTAATAAACTATTTGGATCGTTCGCGCTAAAGCGTTTTTCGTAATCTAGCAACTTCTCCTTAGCTTCCTCAAACAAATAGTCCGCAAAGAGATGGTTAATTTCCAATGTTATCGTGGTACCCATGGCTCTAAATTGATATTTATTCATTAGGGTTTTAATGGGTTGTAGCGCTAGTAACGTCATCAACGGCTTCAGCTTTTTGAGTTGCAGAACTCGTTGCGTCGGCTTTTTGTGTCGCAGACGTAGTAGCATCATTGCCACCCACTAGCGTTTGACCCGTTTGTTTTAAATACCAATCAATCATGGGTTTCATATCAAAAATATATTCATTAATTCCCATGTATTTGCCTTCATCATCACGAACGGCTTGATAATTATGCACCACATATTTTTCCGGACCATGCGTAGGGACGTGAACACGGACAATATCTTGTTTTCCTGAACGTAATTGCGAAATCACCCATTTAACATTTTTATAGGTTCTTTCAGGATGACAGGCTCCTAAAGGGTTTCCAGGTTGTTCAGGGTAGCGTTTGGCCAACATTTCCTCAGCTGGAGCCACATTATTATAGTACAGAAATTGGTTGTTACTGTCCGCAAACGTTAATTCCATCGGCATAGACCGCAAGAACTGATCAATTTGATTAACGGTTAAAACCCCACGGTTTAAATTAACATAATCATTGCCAGAAGCCGCATTAACTTTTTCGGATGCTTGCTCAACCCAATCGGCTGCGTGCATATCAATGCCCTCAATCGTCGATTCTATTTTCCCAGTGGCATTTAAATCTTCTTCAATCGCTGTCGCTGTTTCTTTAGGTTTTTCATCTAAACTCGAAACAACCGCAATAAATCGAATAAATTTCTCAATACATGAGGCAAGGAAATTAATCGTGACTTGATCTTTTAAATTATTTTCTTCATCAAACGCCTCTTTAACATTACCTAGTAAAAACTCATTACCTGGCAAAACAATCGCATTCACGCCAGGTGAGTCCAATATTTGACGCAAAGACAATTGAGCCCGCGAAGATCCTTGACTAAAGTAGGAAGCCCCAACAATCATGACGGGTTTATTTTCTAAAGGATGAATTTTAAAGGATAACCATTCAATCAAGCTCTTTAATGCCGCTGGGATCGTATGATTATGTTCAGGAGTCGCAATAATTACACCCTCAGCTGCTTCAATGCGACGGGCAATATCTTGGATGATCGGTGAATTTGTTTGATCATTACTTTGGTTAAACAAAGGCACTTCATTTATTTCAATAATATCTAACTCAATTAAAGCTGCAAAATGTTTTTGAATGAATTGTAACAACAAGCGATTATATGATTGTTTTGCATTAGAACCAACAATACCAACAAGTTTCATTTTAATTTTCTCCCCTTATTTATCTTCCCAAGTGAAATTATCTGCTTCTTTCACATTAGCGGCATGCGCAGCTGTCAAATGCTCCGTGATTTCCACAAACGTTAAAAAGTCATTGAACAAGCCCGTTAATAACTCCACTTTTTCTTGCGAAATTAAATTCCCTTCAGCATCAAAAGCCTGCAAAGAATGGTCCAACAAGTATTCAGAACTTGGCATAATGCGTGCTTTTAATTCAGGCGAATCTAAAATTTGGCGCGCATGCATTTGTGCCCGTGACGAACCTAAGGTACCATAGGAAGCCCCCACAACCATAACGGGCTTATCGACAAATGGATGGGTTTTAAATGAAAGCCAGCTTAAAGCGTTCATTAAAGCCGCCGGCACAGAATGGTCATATTCTGGCGTTGAAATAATTACCCCATCCGCTGCTTCTACTTTGTCCGATAATATTTGGACGTTTTCAGGTAGTTCAATCTCATTATCCTTGACAAATAACGGCAAATCTTTGATCTCTACTAATTCAATCTCCGCTAAATCTGCATACTGTCTTTGAATGAATTGCAACAACTTCCGATTGGTTGATTGATCTGAGTTCGTTCCAACAATCCCTAATAATTTTTTCACGTTTCTTCCCTCTTTCAATAAATATCACTGCTGTTTTATTTTTTGTTCCATTACTTCTAATTCAGCTAAAGCAATTTTATTCCGATTGATTTTTGAATAAGCTCGGGCATCATAAATCAACTCGAGTGTTTTTTCCGTTGGTTCATTGGTCGCCATAGCATTTTTTGCTAATTGAAGTGCCGCTCGGGCTAAATAATACGTCACATGGTTATCCGCACAAATTGAAATCGCATGTTCAGCCAAAGCATTACTAATTTCGATCTCCGAAATCGACGCATAAAACTGACTGCCTTGAAACACGATATGGAGCACACGCCAAACGTCTTCCATTGTTTCAGTTGTGTAATCATAAATTTTGTCTAATACTTTTGAAAAATAAAATTCCGCTTTCTCTAATTCGCCCATTTGCTGGTAAACCATGCCGGTGCCTGTATGTGCTAACAACCGATAAATGGATGCTGTTTCTGTTGACTCACTTAAATTAATTTGATCGAATTCATATAATATCTGCATCGGGTCTTTCTGATGATAAATCATACTAAAAGCTTTTAAATAGTGGTAGCGCAGCCGTATGTCTTCGTTATCAATGGCTTCAGTGTCAATTGTTTGTATGATGGCTTCCACTTTATCATATTCACTAACGATTAAAGCAAACTCAGCTTCATCCATCTTTTCAATTAAATCGGAATATTTGGGTGATACTTTAGGAAATAATTCATTTAATGGTAAATCCAATCGATGGCATAATTGTATTAAAATTTTCAAACTAGGAGCTTGCCCATTATTCTCAAAACGGCTCAATGTTGCTTGAGTACAAATACCATCAGCTAATTCATTTTGATTGAGTCCTTTCGCCTTTCTTGCCTCAACAAATCTTTCAATATTCACATTTCACCTCCAATAACTTAACTTTTATGTGATTCGATTCACTACGATTGATATTATACATATAGTTTATATTAATAGCAATGATTTATATAATATTTTATATATTTTTTATTCGTTATTTGTATTATGGGTTTGTAAACGTTGTATTGTTCAGTTTGTGTTTCTGTTTTTACGGTTAGTCTCATAATTGTTTGTAATCTAATCAATAGCTTCTGTGAATGTGTGAACGATTGATGGGATGGCGGAAAATTGTGTTTTAATGTTTTATCAACTGCACCTTTTGTAAGGATTTAAAAGCAGAAAACAAATCCCATTTCACTTCTGCCTTAATAACGAATGCTCTTTGAAGAAAGTTAGCTTCGAATTGGAAACGAACTACAAAAATGTAGTTCGTTACATCAACGAACTATAAAAATGTAGTTCGTTACACCAACGAACTATAAAAATGTAGTTCGTTTTACCGACGAACTATAAAAATGGAGTTCGTTACATCAACGAACTATAAAAATGTAGTTCGTTTCACCAACGAACTATAAAAATGTAGTTCGTTCTACCAACGAACTATAAAAATGTAGTTCGTTCACTCGACGAACTATAAAAATGTAGTTCGTTTCATCAACGAACTATAAAAATGTAGTTCGTTTCACCAACGAACTACAGAAATGTAGTTCGTTCACTCGACGAACTATAAAAATGTAGTTCGTTTTACCGACGAACTATAAAAATGTAGTTCGTTTCACCAACGAACTATAAAAATGTAGTTCGTTCACTCGACGAACTATAAAAATGTAGTTCGTTTCATCAACGAACTATAAAAATGTAGTTCGTTTCACCAACGAACTACAAAAATGTAGTTCGTTCACTCGACGAACTATAAAAATGTAGTTCGTTACACCAACGAACTATAAAAATGTAGTTCGTTACATCGACGAACTACAAAAATGTAGTTCGTTTTACCGACGAACTATAAAAATGTAGTTCGTTACACCAACGAACTATAAAAATGTAGTTCGTTCTACCAACGAACTATAAAAATGTAGTTCGTTACACCAACGAACTATAAAAATGTAGTTCGTTCACTCGACGAACTATAAAAATGTAGTTCGTTACATCAACGAACTATAAAAATGTAGTTCGTTGAACCGACCAACTACAAAATTTCATTCAAAAAGGCACAACGAAAACCTCCGTGTTAGATAGTTAGCTTCAAAATAGATGCTAATTCGGCGATACAAGTAAGCGGGAGGTTACGAACCGCGTGTTTGTGTAAGAATGACTTTGTCATTGGTAAATTAAGTTTTTCAATACCTTTCCTTTTTCACTTACCCAACCTAATGCATACAAAAAGAACAGCCCCCATAAGGCTGTTCTTTAAAAGGTTAAATATTAATGTTCGTTTGGATCGTCAATTGCATCTTGATGTGTTTCGTGAACCGTACCAGGTAAATGGTCAGGTCCAGCGTAAACAGTATAAAGTTGTAATGGTTCACTTGAGTTATTTATTACATTATGCCATACGCCTGCAGGAACAAAGATAGCATCGTCATCATAAACATCTTGAGTGAAGTCTAAATTGTCTTCTGTAGGACCCATTTTGCAAATGCCTTGGCCACTTTCAATACGTAGAAATTGGTCAATTCCATGATGAACTTCTAAACCGATATCATCACCAGGTTGAATCGTCATTACAGTCACTTGTAATTTTTCACCAGTCCATAACGTCGTCCGGTAATTTTTATTTTCTACCGTTGCTTTTTCAATATTAACCACATAAGGTTCTTTACCGTGATCTTTGAAATCAATCGTATCTGACATTAAAAATCCCTCTTTCTATTTTTGTTTATACCTTAATTATACGCCTCTTAAATTTTAAATCAAATGAAAAAGCTTACAAACTCAACGATAATAAATATTTCATCATTAAACTAATTACCCATTTTTTTCACAAATTCTTGCTGATAAACGTTGAATCCTACATCATCTGTTTCGGCAAAATCGAATACGTCAGCATATTTCCATTTACCCGCTTTGTTTGTTAATGCACCTGCTACGATTTCATAGGCTAATAAAGCATCGGATTGGCTACCATCCATAAAAGTAATCCCATAATGACTTGCCGGAACAAAGCCCAAAGCTTGATAATACGCTGGATGTCCAGTAATTACAATCGCTTGGTAACCTAATGTTTGAGCACGATAAATAGATTCAGCAATTAATTGACGTCCAATGCCTCTTTGTTGATGATCTGGATCAATACTTAAGGGACCAAATACAATCACTTCGGTTTCAGATAAATCAGCATGAATAATTTTTGCTTGACTGTACATAATATGAGCAAACAGCCTTTGATCTTCCATCAAAACCCAATCCAATTCCGGAATATAAGCCGGGTCATTTCTTAATAAATGCGCCAAGTAATGTTCACGTGTTTCAGTTCGACCTTCTAATTCCATCCCTTCGAAAGCACGGAAAATTAATTCTTCGATAGCTTGATTATCATCTGGTGTTGCGAGTCTAATTTCAAATGCCATAAATGAAACCTCATTTCTTGATAATCACTAAATATCGACGTCGATAATAATCGGTGTGTGGTCTTGACGTGTGCCTGAATCAATCATATCAGAGGTATTTACTTGATTGATGATTCTTTCACTGACTAAAGCATAATCAATTCTCCAACCGGAGTTATTTATTTTACTGGTTTTAACGCGTTGTGCCCACCAGCTGTAAATACCTTCGACGTCGCCATGAATATGTCGGAACGAATCCACAAACCCTTTGTTTAGCAAATTACTAAAGCCCAAGCGTTCTTCGTCGGTAAAGCCTGCCGAAAAATGATTGCGGTCTGGATGCGCCAAATCAATTTCTTTGTGCGCAACATTAAAGTCACCAACGGCTATAACAGGCTTGGTTTGATCCAATTCACTTAAATAGTCGGCATAGCGTTGATCCCATAATTGACGTTCTGGCAAGCGTGCTAAAGAATCACCCGCATTCGGTGTATAAACTTGTGTAACAAATAGATCATCCAATTCGAGTGTCAAAATACGCCCTTCGGCATCCATTGTTGTAGGTGCACCAATCGTTGGCACTGAAACAATGACATCAAGACCATCACGCACCAAGAAAAGGGTGCCGGCATAACCTTTACGCGCCGGTTCTATTGAACTACGCCAGATAACAGCATAACCACTAAATAATTCTTCCAAAATCTTTAAATGAGCTTTCGTTGGGCCTTTGACGGATAATTTTGTTTCTTGAATCGCAATAATATCAGCTTGATGACCTTGAATGGTTTGCAACACATCGCGCGATAATAGCGCCCGCACTGAATCACTGGTTAAGGCAGCGTTTAATGAATCAATATTCCAAGATATAACTTTCATGTATGTCTCCCATCTTATCTTAATAGCTTAATTATCTCATATTTTGTAATACTTTCAATTAAGTCGATTTTATATAGAATTTAACGTCTTTCTTGTTTATAATTAATTTTACTAGGAAATTTAACTGGAGGTTAAAGATGGAGACCGAACGCCCAAGGCAGAAGCCAATAGACTTATTTTTCGAGACTTATATCATGAACGACACCCAAATTTCACCCAATGTATTTTATTTTACAGGGATTCTATTTATTCTTTTTGCTTTTTTAGTCGATAGCCCTACCATGATTTGGAATGGCTTTTGGGAGATTATGGTCTCTCCTTCCAGCTTAATCACAGATTATTTTGAAGTCGGCGGTATAGGTGCTACCTTTGTGAACGCCGGTATTGTTTTACTTTTTAGCACTTACTACGTTCAGCGGTATACAAATGGGTTAACCGGACCATTGAGTGCGGCTTTATTTACCATTTTAGGTTTCGCCTTTTTTGGGAAGAACCTCTTTAATACCTTGCCGATTATGTTGGGAACCGTCTTTTATAGTCATTTCGTTGGCGAAAACCACAATCGTGCCTTATTAACCTCGCTGTTTGCAACTGCTTTAGGCCCTATCGTTAGTTTAATTAGTTTCAGTCAAAATTTACCTTTATACTATGCCATCCCCCTTGCCTATGGAGTCGGAATTTTAATCGGTTTTATTATTACGCCGGTTGCATCCGCCTTTTTAAGATTTCATCAAGGCTATAACTTATATAATATTGGCTTTACTGCCGGGGTTATCGGTATGCTTTTAATAAGCACCATGCGTGCCTTTAACTGGGAGGTTGATATCGACAATGCTCACTACTTTAAACCTTCCATAGCCGTCAACGTCTTTTTCATTTTATATAATCTATTATTGATCGGCTTGGGATGGTTTGGAAATCGACACGTCAAAGCATCTTACCGTAATTTAATGAATGAGACGGGTGTGCTCATCAGTGATTTTGTCCAATCCCACAGCGCTGGCTTAGCTCTAATTAACGCCGGGGTTTTAGGTTTAATGAGTATGGGCTATGTTTTTCTGGTTGGCGGTGTCATAAATGGACCCGTTATCGGAGGCATTTTAACTGTAGTTGGCTTTGGTTTATTTGGCAAGCACCCTAGAAATGTCACCCCGGTCGTTGCAGGGGTATTTATTACACAGCTCTTCATGCATACTGATTCACCAGGGTCGACTGCTTCTTTACTTGCCGCCCTCTTTGGTACGACCGTCGCACCCATTGCGGGAACATTTGGTCCCTTGGCAGGCTTGATTGCAGGAGCACTCCACGCTACACTGGTTCAATTTATCGGAATCGTTCATGCCGGCGTAAACCTCTACAACAATGGCTTTACCGGTGGTTTCGTTGCCGCTACGCTAGCTCCTATTTTTGATATGTTAAAAGAAAGGAAAGCTAATCATGCCTCAAGAAAAGAAAAAAATTAAACTGATTGTCAGTGAACTACTCGACTACTTCTTAAACCAAAACATCGACAACCTTAATATCACTATTCAAAAACAACCCACCCAAATAAATATCACCTTATCTGCCCCGGTCCAGCAACTACCCGCCGATATGGATGAAATTCTCAATAAACTCAATACCCCTCGTCAACCTGAAATGGAAGACTACTATGAAGATCTCTTAGGTTTACGCGAACACCGCTTTGACGTAGAAGTCCTCGCTACCATGGTTGATGCAGCCGAAGTAACTTTAGATGATAATAGCATCATGACCTTCTCCATAGTTAGGCTTTCTAAAGATAAATAACAACAAAAAGCTGACAAGCGCACACATGGCCTTGTCAGCTTTCTATTTTCTTATTGCTTACAAACTCTTCTTGTAACAAACCAAAAACAAAACTATCCGTCCATTCCCCTTTAGTCCAATAGTCTTGCAAAAAATGGGCTTCTTTGCGCATACCTAATCGATAACATAATTTTTCCGAAGCCTTATTTCGCGCATCCAAGTTGGCTTGCACCCGATGGATAGAAAAATCCGTAAATAGCCGCTCTAGTAAAGCCTTGATAGCTTCAAAAGCATAACCATGACCATGAAAAGCCCGATTAAACACATAACCAATCTCAACGGTTTCTTTCATTTCTGTATACCAAACAAATAATTCGCCAATCACTTGATTATCCAAAACCACGGCCAAAGTAACCGGCGAAGCTTGACTTAATTGATTTTGTTTTAAACGTTTACTAAACGCCTCAGCCCGAGTAGCATCCGTCCAAGGTTCGTGTAACATGTAACGGCAGGTTTCTGCATCAGAATGTATAGCAAATATCTCAGCTTCATCACTTTCTAGTATTGGACGGATTTGTAAACGTTCCGTTTGAAAATTCACTCTTGGTCACTCCCCTTTTGACTCAGCCATGCCTTGACTTCCTCCAAATAAAACGCATCAATCGTTATTTGATGGGCTTCAACAACCACAACCTGGTCACTAACCAAATCATACAAACGTTGATTAATCTCATTGATAAACGCATTTAAAAGGAGCCCGTGTTCAAGACTAAAAGCCTCCGCCTCACGGGTGGTCAAGCCATTCTTATCAATAATTAATTGGATGAACACGACTTGAAGATCATTTTCACCCTTTTCAATAAATACCGCTGCCTCATCCGTAAGCTGTTCCTTTTCAACGGGCTCGGCAACCACATCAGCAGCTTCGATAATTAGCTCATCTTCAACGTTCTCATCACCAACAAAGTCGGTAATCATATCAACAATTTGGGTTAATTCTTTTTGTGAAGAAGTTAACTTCTCCAAGTTTAAATCGATGGTCTTACGTTCAGGTATGGAAGCAGCTTCTTTTTCACGTTGACCTTTAGCCAGTTCAGCTTCAGTGACAGCTTTTATTTTCTCAGCCACCCAAGGATTGAAACGCTTCTTAATATTAGTAATATCGGAGTCGACTTTAATTTGACGCACACCCTGTTTTTGGCGAATGGTATTTTCAGCGACTTTAATCAACGAGCTAATAAAATAAAAATGTCTATCTTCCTCATAAGGTTGAATCGTCGAATACGATAATCGGCTAATAAATTGATTGCGTGATTTGTTAGGAGTTGGCCCACCCTCATCATTAATCGCGTCCATAATAATTTGCCAATAGTCAAAATATAAATGGATAATTTCATTTTTAAATGGTTCTTCCCAAACCTTAGTCGTTCGACTTTTGGTCGCGAAAAGAATGCGCAATTGAAGCTCATTTAATTCAAAGGTATCACGAAAGCTTCCATCTAAATCCCACCAAACGGCCTTCGTTCCATAATCTGTTAGATGAAATAAGCGTCTAAGTTCCGCCGATGGTTCCGGTAAAAAGGCTAAAAATGATTTTGTTTCTTTTCGAAGGATGTCTCTTTCCGCAGGGTTCAATTGATAATTAAGGATTGAAAAATCATAGTCAAACCCCCAATAATTATCATCATAATAGTCTAAAATTCGATCACGGCCATAAGCATGTAGAGCTTGCAGAAAGCGTCTGACTTCATATCCACTACGCGTCATAGAACGAATATATTGAAATAAAGATGAATTTTTTTGCTTAAAATGACAATCTAATACATCTATATACCGTAAATAGAGTGCTAAAACAAGCTCTGCCAATTCTTTTGATTTCCAATATTGATCCGCATAATAGTATTGATCAATATACTTCACCCAATCAATCTCTTTTTCAGTATGTTCCTGCACCGGAATCAACTCTGGCACATCAAATGTCACATCAATAATATCCTCTATATTTTTAGTTAACCAGTTTTTTAACGCTTCATAATTAATTTTTTTCATTCATCTTCACCTCAATTCTGTTCGTAATTATGCTTGGGCGTATAGCATGGTAAAAGTCTATCAAAAAATACCTGTCTAGGCAATAAATGAATCGCCCTGTAAAAAGGCATTCACTTCATCGATAGCCAAGGCTTCGTCAATCACATATTCAATCATCAAATCTTTCGGTACTAATTTGTGATATTTAAGATGCGCAATTTCAGACTGCAAAATTAAATCATTATGTTTAAAGAAATGAATCCAGTCGTCGCGACTTACATTGGCTTCGCGTGCTTCAATCAAAGATTCCCGAATGTGGTCCCCGACAATAAAAACAGAGGTCACACCTTGTTTGTATACACGTCCCGTCACAAGTCCCAATAAATAAACCAACGTCCGATTAGCTTTAGACCCTAGGAAACTCACTAACCAAGGATCACCATTATCGGTTAATTGGAAATAATAGCCATCTTTTTTCATAATACTACCCGCTAAATTGTCAAAACTCTCTTGAATTAACGGTTCATAGTGCATCCAATCACCCGTTAATAAAATTTGTTTCATCCGCTCACGGACTAAAGAAGAAACATCTTGCCGATCCTTGGATTCAAAATAGGCTTCACCTTTATTAGCAGGTATAACATGGACTTGTTTTTTGGGTAAATCAATCCATAAAATTTGCCAGACCTTCCCACTCAACAAGATGTTGTCTCCATTCGTTAAACCCGGTTCAATCGCTATCGTTCCAATATTTTTTAAATCATGATACACACTTAATTCTGGTTCAGTCGAAAATTGTGTATAAAACTCAGCCATACGTAACAAAGGTTGCGCATTATAGCCTGAAATCATTTCATAATTATCCATTAATTCTAAATATTCCCGTTCAACCATACTATCAATTAAATAATCCAAATGCTCATCTTTAATCGCTCGCCAAACATGACCTCGTCTTAGATGTTGATGTAAGGCTTCTTTGGTTAACCCATTATGCTCGATCACTAGAGAAATAATCTGGTGTGCTAACACATCAAAGGGTTGTGTAATTTGTGGACTGGTGTCTAACTGACCTTCATCTAATAGCTGGATTGAGGCAATCCCTTGCAATAATTCCCAAGCTTCATGAGCAATAAAACGCAATTTATTAACACCGGTCCGGCGCCCAGAGCGTCCTAACCGTTGCGATAAAGTAGAGACGTTAGGCGGCGGTCCATATTGAATAATACTATCCACAGCACCAATATCAATCCCTAATTCCAAGGTTGAAGTGCAACAAATGGTAAACTTTCGACCGCGACTTTCTTTGGCAAACTGCTCCGCAAACAATCGCGTATCTTTAGGTAAAGAGGCATGATGCACAAAAAAGCTCGCCTGATTTTGCTTATTTTTTTCTGCCCGTCGATTAAGTGATGATCCAATTTCTTCAACCTTATTACGACTGTTGGGAAAAACAAGCATTGATTCAGTTTGAGCCGCAGCATAAATGACATCAATCCCCTTAAAAAAAGAAGATTCATCACTTTTTTGCTTGGGAAAGTAAAAAATTTCATGCATTCGCTCATTTTGTCCGCGATCAACAATCACACTGGTTTCACGCTTGTTTTGAAAAAATAATTTTGCAGTAAAATAATCCTCCTTATCCAAAGTAGCTGATAGACCTACACAGCGCGGGTCCTTTTGCATATAGAAACCTAATCGATTCAACAAAGACATCACTTGAATTCCGCGATTTTCACCTAAAAAACTATGGATTTCATCAATAATAATCCACTCAGTTTGCCCAAATAAATGCCTTGCTTGCTGGGGCCGATTAACCAGCATCGCTTCAATCGATTCAGGGGTAATTAAAACAATCCCATTCGGATGTTTGATTAGCTCTTTTTTCTTAGCTTGATTCGCTTCGCCATGCCAACTAGTGACATTAATCCCTAAATCTTGACATAATTGAACCAACCGTTTGAATTGATCATTGATTAAGGCAATCAAAGGCGAAATATAAAGAATCTTAACCCCATTGGTCCAGTCATCCACTTGATTAATCGCTGGCAAAAAAGCCGCTTCAGTTTTACCCGAAGCAGTAGGTGCCGCTAATATAAAATTATTATCACTTTCTTGACTAAAAGTGATGGCTCGCTTTTGAATCGGCCGTAAGGCTTGCCAGCCACTTGCATAAATATACTCTCGCAATGGGCGTTTTAATAAGGAAAAAGCATCCATCGTTAAAACACCTCGATCTGATCATCATCCGTATTCGCTTGATCTTTTTGAATCGGCGCTGCCACATCACCAAACTTATCATGCAAGGCATCTGAAGCCGTAATGCCAGGGTTTTGCCGCATTAAGTCTAACAATTCAATGAAATCTTTAATGACCGCACGCGGTGTCAGAAACTCATCCGCACCCGGTCGGTTCAGTTGGATTTCCATATATTGCACAATCTGTTCATTAGACATCGTAATATCCGTTTGATAATTCACTTGATAAACGTGAATTAAATTGGCTAATAAAGTGTATATCTCTTCATTGGTTAAGGGTTTTAAAGGCAGCGTCGTCCGATTCGTATTCACCAAATCAGAATCCATCCGCTCCTCTAAACCTAAACGCCCTTGCAAAGCACCATACGATGCCATCCCACGTAAATTGTTATACACCGTTTTACGGGTTGCACCCAAATTAACAAACAAACCACGAGCAACATCTGCTTTACATTCATTATAAATATTCAAAATCCGTTCATAATTCCGTTCTCGTGAAACACTATTCGATAATTTATAAATATTGACCGCTTCATCTAAATTCACCACAAAACCACTATAGCCAATTTCAATAAATAATTCAGACATTGTTTTCAAGGCATCATACCAATTATCATCACGAATCACACGATTAATCCCTAAGGATTGCTTACTTTCCGTCATGGTACGAATATCCCCACGCAACCAACGAATAGCTTGTAACATTTGTTGACGATTATTTTGTTGCAAACCTCGATAATATTGTATAATGGCTTGACCAAATTCGTAAGACAAGGCTACGGACTGAAATTTATCAAAGGTGTCTAAAATCGTATTTTCAATTTCAAGTCTGTATTGTTCTTGTAGCACTTCCGCTTGGCTAATGTGATATTTATTGGCGAGGGTTTGCATGATTTGGGTTAGCCATTCTTCAACAATGGTGTTCAACACATTGCCGTTTTGCGCGGATTTGGTGACTAATTTATCCATGATTTCCGTATATAAGGCATTCGCGCTACCATCTGTCGCATATAAACGACGATTGGGGGTTAGATCCACCGTAGAAGCCACAAAGTTTTTTTGTTGCGCTAAATTCTGAATGGTTTGCAACATAAAACTCTTCCCACTTCCAAAATCCCCCACCCAAATACGCAAATCACTGCGTCCTTGACTGACTGATTCCAAAATGCGAATAACTTCCTCTACCTCATGACGTCGTCCAACTAGCAAATATTGAATCCCTCGTTTAGGAACAACCCCTGCTTCTAATGCCTTCACAATACTATCTGCATCTTTACGATTAACCGCCATCAAGTCCACTCCTTCTTAAACATGTGCCTTAATTATACCATATAGTTTTCTTGTAACCAAACATTTGTTCGTATAAACCTCAATAAATATCCCTAAATCATCAGTCGAACAGCAGAGATAGCCGTTAAAATAATAATGAGATATTTATAGGGGTTTTCATTAATACGTTTAATTAACCAAATCCCAATCAAAGCGCCAATCCCAATAAACGGAATAGCAAATAAGGTATACTTCAGCGTATCCCAAGTGATTGTACCCCATAAAAAGACATGAAAAGGCACTTTGATCAAATTAATTATCAGGAAAAACCAGGCAGTTGTCCCAATCATCGCATTTTTATTTAAATTTTGTGCCAGGATATACACATTGAAAATGGGTCCGGCTGCATTCCCTACCATCGATGAAAACCCACTGGTCACACCAACTAGTTGGGTCAACCAGGGTCGTTTCGGCAATTCTACGGCTTGCTTTTGAAATTGACGAAAAACTAATAGGGCTAAACAAATTAATACAATAATACCCATGATAAATTTAAACTGTTGATCATCCAAATAATTTCCTGTTAACGCACCTAAAATTATCCCAATCACAGAAGCCGGCATTAACTTCAACACATCTCTGAAATTTGCAGCTTTCCCGTATTGATAGACCGCCGCTATGTCCCCTACAATCAGCATCGGCAACATGATCCCAGCTGACGCTTTACCGCCAAACATAACAGCTAAGATGGCCACCGCCGGCATCGTCGCTCCTTGAATGCCCGCTTTTGAAAACCCAACAATCAAGGCCACCAAAGCCAACAGCCATAATTCATATCCACTTAAACCCAACCACAAACCCTCCAATAAATACCTCTACTCTTCAACGGCCGATAACAAGGCTTTGTTTACCGCACTTTTAATCACATTCGTAGATGCCGTTGCCGACGAAACGGTATCCACATCAATCGTGTTTTCTTTAACCATCATATTTTTAATATGATTCCCTGCTTCTTCATAAGTTGTTTCATGTTCTAGAAACTCAATGCCTGTCATTTTATGATCATTGACCTCGACTTCAACTTCAACCGTAAGCAAGATTGTTTCGGTTCTACCCGTATATACCCCATCCGGCACATCTGCCATATCTACCGGAGTATAGTTCAGCGAAGTATATTGTATTTGAAATGTTACCCATATAATAATCATTATTACTATTAAAAGGGCTAACGAACTAAATATAATTCCCATTTGTTTTTTTTCTTCCATTTTATCACCTTTTCAGATTTCTTTTCCATAGTTAAAATTGTAGACTATTCTACCCTTTTTTGAAAGCTAAATTTAACGAAATTAAAACCCTTTTCAAATTATCACTAAATAAATCGCGCCACCTTTTTGTAATTTCTTGAGATAACAATTAAATCTGGTGTAATTAGCATTGAATTATTGTTGAGTAGACGTTCCCAATCGATAGAAAGGTTGCAGTTTAAATTTGCTTTGATAGCCGGCTTTCTAGGTATTTAACGAAAACTAAACTGTACCCATACTGTGAAGGGCGAAGGGCGAAGGCTTGTTAAAACTTATCTTGCACGACTAAAAGCCGAGTCATTTGATGTTCACTTGTACTTCTAATGACGCAGAAGTTAAAGCGATGGGACTTCACTTGTACTTCTAACGACTCAGAAGTTAAAGTGAATGGCGTTCTCTTGTACTTCTAATGACTTAGAAGTTAAAGTGAATGAAGTTCTCTTGTACTTCTAATGACTCAGAAGTTAAAGTGAATGGCGTTCTCTTGTACTTCTAATGACTTAGAAGTTAAAGTGAATGGCGTTCTCTTGTACTTCTAATGACTTAGAAGTTAAAGTGAATGAAGTTCTCTTGTACTTCTAATGACTCAGAAGTTAAAGTGAATGGCGTTCTCTTGTACTTCTAATGACTCAGAAGTTAAAGCGATGGGAGATCACTTGTACTTCTAACGACTCAGAAGTTAAAGTGATAGGTGTTCTCTTGTACTTCTAATGACTCAGAAGTTAAAGTGAATGAAGTTCTCTTGTACTTCTAACAACTCAGAAGTTAAAGTGATTACGAAATATCAATATAATCTTCGTTTAGCAAGTTAACTCATGTGCTATCTCTTCTTGCCTATAACCGGCAGGCCATCCCGAATTTTAGAAGGCACGCGCTTCTTGACCGCGGGCCATCCTAAACTTTCGAAGGCATGCGCTACTCACTAGAGCCTTTTAAATAGGTATGGGAAAAACGTTTAACCTGTCTAATGTCATAGCAACCCATCCAAGTAACATCAAGCTCGGCTAATAACATCAAAAAAAAAAATCCAGACTTTCAAGCATAGTAAAAAAACCGGCAGACACCTTCCCTGTAAGGAGTGTGTAGCCGGTTGCCACCTAGGCAATGTTACCTAGGGCATTCCACAATCATTAAAAATCTGGATTTTTTGGGGCGACTATGCGCTTGCCTAACTTAATTAAGCATGCGTTTCGTCGTAAATTTGATTTAAAGCTTTTTCGAACACATCTACGGGTTGAGCTCCGGGTACGCCATATTTGTCATTAAAGACAAAGAAAGGTACACCTTGAACACCGATTTGATTCGCCACTGCAACGTCTTGACGCACTTGATCACGATTAATAGCAGGATTATCTAAAATGGAACGGACAGCTCCTTCATCTAAACCAACCTCAGTACTCAAATCAATCAACGTATCATGATCACTCACGACTAAACCATCTTCAAAGACAGCTTTATACAAACGATTTTAAAAATCGATGCCTTTACCTTCGCCAGCGGCATATTGGAAAATCCGATGCGCATCCATGGTATTTGCTTCTTTCACTATGTCAAAATTGAAATCCAATCCAGCTTCCTTCGCCATTTTTTCAACTTGACTGAAAGAGGTTCTCATTTCTGCTGCTGAAACACCTTTTTTAGCGGCTAAAGTTTCCACATACGTTTCACCAGGGACATGCGCAGCATTAGGATCTAGCTCATAGCTTTTGTATTCAATGTCAACTTCATCACTATGTTCAAATTTTTCTAATGCATTTTTTAAATTAGTTGTGCCAATATAACAAAACGGACACACAAAATCCGACCAAATCGTAATTTTCATTAATTATCGCCTTTCAAAACTGTTATATTTTTATCTGTTTCACTTGTATTATTTACTTCTGCAGGACCGCAAATACCTGTTTCAATATCACAAACGTATGCAGTCGATTCACTTTCATCCATGAAATTAAACATTTGGATGGTGTCTTTTTCTGTAGCCATCGATTCCAATTCCTTTCAAAAAAAACTTAATATAGCTATTATACTACATTCTAACTAATATTGGAATGTTTTTGCTTAAAAAGTTGCCTTCTTCCATGCCTGCGGCCGCTTCTAATAAATACCCCTGCAACACATGATGCTGCTGCTAAATATATCTTGGCATTTATTTCGCCTGCCAAATAAATTACCTATCATTGACTAAATAATCAATCAACACATATTTAATTTCGTCATAAGAGATTTCTTCTGGCAATTCAATTTTGACGGCGGATAAAGACGAGGTGCCAATTTTATTAAATTGTTCCTTAATTTGTCTTTTAACTGTTGCTGGGACATCTGCTTTAAATTCCTCAAGCTCCCCTTCTTCAGCAGCCTCTGTTAGATGTTTTAAAATTGTCGTTTCAGTAAAGCCTCTTTCAATCGCTATTTCGTATGGGGTTAAACCTTCGTTGGCTAATTCCACACTGATTAAATAAGAAGCCTGGCCTTGAGGTTTTTCCTCCGAAACAACAGCTGAAACCTTTGGCTTTTCACTGTGGTATTTATTTGGAGGGGTTTGGGTTTGGTAATTTTCAATAACGGGTAAAAAGTGCCCTGCATATTTTTCGGCTTTAACGGTACCCACGCCTTCAACTTGCAAAAATTCTGCGTAATTGCGCGGCATCGAACTGGCCATATCTTCCAAGGATTTGTTTGAAAAAACGATGTAAGCAGGGACAGATTCCGCTCGGGCTAACTCGGCGCGTACTTGACGCAGTTCTTCAAACAAATCAGAATTAACCGCCGTAGAACGTTTATGCGTTCGCGTTGCTTGTTGATTTTCACTTTGATAGTTTCGTTGCTTAATAGTTAATTGCTGTTGCCCTTTTAAGATGTCCTTGGCACTGGCGGTGACAAACAGCCCTCGGTGTTCCGTCACGCCAATATAGCCGTGGGCGACCATCGCAGAAATAATATCTCGAATTTGCTGGGTCGAATAATCTTTCATCAAGCCATAGGTCGACAATTGATCAAAATGATTTTCTAAAACCCGTTGGTTTTTACTACCACGCAAAACATCGATAATTAAGGTCATCCCAAAATGGTATTTCATACGTAGCATACTTGATAAAATCATTTGACTTTCTTTGGTGACGTCTAAATGTTGAACGGGGTCCACACAATTTGAACAATTCCCACAAGGTTCACTCGGCTTTTCCCCAAAATACCGCAAGGTGAAATTACGTAAACAACCCGTAAAATTCGCATATTGAATCATAATATCAAGCCTATTTTGTGCCATTTCGTCATTACTTTGGGCAATCAGAAATTTATTAGTCATAATATCTTGGGCTTTATACAGTAAAATAGCCTCCGAAGGCAATGAATCACGCCCCGAACGGCCTGCTTCTTGATAATAACTTTCTAAATCTTTAGGCAGATTATAATGAATGACTTTACGGACATCGGTTTTATCAATCCCCATACCAAAGGCATTGGTTGCCACAATGATATTGGTCTCATCATTGATAAAAGCATCTTGCGATTTCAAGCGTTCTTCATTGGACATACCCGCATGGTAACGTCCCGTCGCATAGCCATTTTTGCGCAAATCGGTATATAATTTATCCACTTGTTTACGCGTATTGGCATATATAATAATCGCCTCATCGTGATTTATCAATTTATAGAGAGCTGAATCGCGATTCGCCGGTTCAAGGACCGAAAATTTTATGTTGGGACGATCAAACGAATTAATAAAGACCTTCGGTTCCCGCAAATGAAGTTGTTTCACAATATCCTCTTGGACAACCGTTGTGGCAGTTGCTGTAAAAGCCGCAATGACCGGCCGTTGCGAAAGCTGTTGTACAAATTGATGAATATTACGATAAGACGGTCGAAAGTCAAAGCCCCATTGCGATACACAATGCGCCTCATCGACAGCCACCATGGCAATATTTTGTCGACTGAGAAATTCAGTAAAGCCATTATTTTCTAATCTTTCTGGCGCTACATACAATAACTTTATAGCACCTTGATTAAGTTGAGCAATAATCGCTTGAAAATCCCCTTCAGAAATCGTTGAATTCAAATAAGCTGCAGCAATCCCTTGTTGCTGCAGTGTATCAACTTGATCCTTCATTAAAGAAATTAGTGGGGATACCACAACGGTTAAACCTGGCATAATGAGAGCCGGTAACTGATAACAAATTGATTTACCTCCACCAGTTGGAAGTACCCCTAACGCGTCTTGCTTCGCTAACAAAGTTGTAATGATTTCTTTTTGGCCTGGCCGAAAGTGACCATAGCCAAAATATTGTTGTAAAACAGATTCTAATGTTGTTGGCACTTTGTCACTCCTCTAAACGATACTTTGTCAGATTCTTTTAGTATTATATCATGTTATCCCAAAAGAAAAAGCCTTGCAAAGGAGCGTTAAGAAAAAGTAAAGGATTCACACGATTGCTCGAACGTTCCATCCCTTAAACCATCAACATTTCATCTAAATCTAGAATTTCAATTTTACGATTGCTGATTTGATGAATATAACCGGCATCTTCAAAATCAGCTAATTTCCTCGAAATCGTTTCGGGTGTTGTTCCCAAATACGAGGCCATATCTTTCTTGGTCATCGGCAAATCCACAATCATCGACCCGCCTTCATCTTCCATTAAATCCGATAAAAAATACGCAATCCGTGTATCCACTTTTTCGGTCGCAAACCGCGTCGTTTGTGTTTCTGATTGATCTAACCGATTCGAGAATTCTTGTAATAACTTCAAAGAAATCGAAGGATATTTTAACAAAAATTCCTGCAAGTCCGCCCGTGTAATCATACACACTTGCGTATTCGACATGGCCTCCGCATAATTGGTATGAATGGATTCCCTAAATAAAGCTAATTCCCCCGTAAATTCACCCGGCGTTAAAATCCGCACCAACTGCTCTTTTCCAGATTCCGATAACCGATAAATCCGTATTTTTCCACTACTAACAATGTACAAGGCATCGGATTCATCCCCCGCCATATAAATCATCTCACCTTTTTTATATTGGCGAGATTGTGCCACTTGCATAATTTCATTCATCTGATCGTCTTCTAAATGATTAAATATCGGAACCAAACGCACACACTGATGGTGTCCTAGCGCATCATGATGATGGTGATGTGTTGTCATAGCAAAATCCTCCTTTACATATATTTCCACTTTAACATATTGTCTAACTTAATAACTTGATACAGGTCAACTTTTTGAATAAATATCCCCATCCATTGACTTAAGTCAATGCGCCACCTTTCTCACCATCTTATACTTAAGATGAAAATAAAAGGAGGCGTTAACTATGAATAACACAACCATTTCATTAAACACATTAGGCAAAATCATTGGTATCACTTTAATCATTATGGCAATCATCTCTGGCATAGCCTTTGGCGGCTTACATCCCCAGCTCTTTCAAACAGACACAGCCAACCTATTCAGTCACCTACAAACCACCTCAAACCTACTGAGACTAGATATTTTTCTCTGGCTAATGGTGATAGTGACCGATATCATCGTCAGTTGGGCTCTCCACCTCTACTTACGCCATATCAATCCCGACCTGTCTCTGGTCGCAGCTTGGACCCGCCTCATTTATACAAGCATTTTAGCCACGGCAGTCAGCGAATTAATCAAAATCCTGAACCTCACCCAAATACATATCATTGCCGACCCGTCTGCTCAAATCCAATTACTAGAACAAAATTTTAACTTAGTCTGGTCATTCGGCTTAATTATTTTCGGTCTTCACTTAATCCTCATAGGATACATTGCACGCCAAACACAACACATCCCTAAAATCATTAGCTACTTAGTTATTCTAGCTGGCTTGTCCTACTGTCTCGTTCACAGTTTGGATTTAATATTACCTCAAGGCCATTTCGTAGCAAGTAGCATCGAAACCATCTTACTATTGCCAATGACCGTCGGTGAATTAGGGTTTGGGCTTTGGCTCTTAGTGAAAGGAGCTCGTTTAGAAAGAAATAAGGCTTAATCTTGACTTACACGTTTTTTGATACGACTTAACGATTCAGCGGTCATACCTAAATAGGATGCTAATTGATGTTGAGGAACACGCTCGATTAATTCCGGGCGTGTTTTGACTAAATTTAAATATCTTTCTTTGGGTGATGCTGTCACAAAACTAGCTTTATCTTCCTGTTCAGTCATTAAATTTTCTTCCATAAACTCGCGGGTGATACCGACTAAACTAGGATATTTTTCAAACATAACGGCTTCATTAAAAAAATCACCCACTAACAAAACGGAATCTTCAGTACAACTTAACGAATATTCCGAAGGGACTCTCTTGCTATAACTTTTATAAACCATCGCTGTTTGCATTTCTGTAAAAAAATTAACGGTATTTTCTTTCCCGTCAAAATCAACCGCATGCTGCCTAACACACCCCTTTAAAACAAAGTAACAATCATTGGAAACCTCACCTTGTTCTAACAACACGGTTCCTTTAGGAAAATCTTCCACGACTAAATCATTCCCCATAGCATCTATATCGTCTTGCGAAAGCGCTAATTGTTCTAAAAATTCTCTTAATAAAGGATGCATATTTTACCTCCTGTGATTATGTTAGATTGTATTGGTTGCACCAATGTTACTATTACGCTATTACTTATATCGTAAGTGTTCTTAGTATATTTGTAAAGCATTGGAATAGCTCGTTTTTCATGACAAAACAATTTTGTATCCTTATTAAATATATTGATTTTAATTGCCATCAATTTAATATAAGTCTATCTGCGTGACAGCAAGATCAATTTTATGTATGATTAACCTGAAAAAATTTAAGGAGTGTGTGATTATGCGACCCATTGTAGGCGCTTTATGGTTTGATACGGAAGCTAAAGAAGCTGTTGATTTTTACTTGTCCTTGTTCGAAGATTCTGAAATAATATTTGAGCAAATTTATCGTGGCACACCGAACGGAGATGTTTTATCCATTGATTTTAGATTAGAAAATCAAGCATTTAGTGCTTTTAATGGCGGGCCGGGTTATCCGCTAAATACATCGACCATCGTTATGGTTGCTAAAGAAACAGCACCAGAGGTTGAAAAACTATATAATCAATTACTCGATGGAGGCAATGTACTAATCCCATTAGACAGCTATCCCTTTAGTGACAAATTTGGGTCTGTACAAGATAAATATGGTTTGAGTTGGCAAATAATGTTAGACAAAGAAAAAGCTAAACTGCAAAAAATCCGCTTAAATTTAATGTTTGCTGGTGACCAACTTGGTAAAGCTGAGGATGCTTTACGTTTTTATCAAAACGTTTTTGAAGAATCCGAAATCGGTGTTGTGTCTAACTATAAAGATGGCGAAGCAACTAATAACCAAGCGAAAATAAATTATAGTGAGCTAAACCTTAACCTTCAACAGATTATTTTGATGGATCATGGCATGGATGGTAAAGAAACCTTCACCCAAGCATTTTCATTCATTCTCTAATGTAGCACTCAAGCTGAAATTGATTATTATTGGGAAAAGTTATCCTATTTTCGTGATGAAGAAGCCTGTGGTTGGGTAAAAGACCCTTACGGCTTATACTGGCAAATAATCCCGCTACAATTAGTCAAAATAATGTCGAGCGGAACTAAAGAAGAACAGTATCGCGTGACACAAGCCATGCTCCCAATGAAAAAATTAGACATTGGCAAATTAGAAAACGCCAAGTACAATTTAGATTAAACATTTAAAGGGGACCTAAATAAATGCAGGTCCCCTTTTATCTTTATACGATTTCCAATTTGATAACGACTTTCTCATAATCGCTTGCTTGATCAATATGACGGGCTGCCTTATGTGCGTCCCATGGGAATAAAATATAGGCTGTTCCTGCCGTTATTGAAAAAGGATTGTCAACTGAACCATCGTAGAAAATGATATCTTTTTCCGCATCATAAGGTATCACTTCATCAAGGCTTTCAATGGGATTCCAATATAACAATTCGTTACCTTTTAATAAAATTTGTATGTCAATATACTTTCTATGGGCTTCATAGTCACCCAAATCAGCCGCTAACGTTTTATCCTTTCCGAAGAAATAAAAGCCATGTTCAAATGGAAATTGTTGTCCAAGCTCATAGTCTGTTTGCTTTAAAATTGTTTCTAAAACTGTTTCTATTTTTTCAAAAATTTCTGGATAATGCTTTAAATGATCCATCGTATCAATAATCATTTTATAATCTCCTCTTCTAATCAATATAAGTATCACGATCTATCTGATAATGATAATGCAGATAGGTTGTGTTATCAATAGTTATTATTTGATAATTTTATAATCTTAACAAAATGCGCATGAGCCGAATGATAGAAAATAAAAAAATGCAGCTATCATCTATAGAAAAATGGATAGCTGCATTATTTATGTTATGTAAAACTAGGTTTTTTCATATTAGGTGTGAAACCAAATATATCGATCCCTATTTCTTCATTGTGTTGTCGATCAATAGGAATATCAATGATATTGAGTACAATCTCACAAGTGATATTTATTTGGGCTTCCATTAAATGTCCCCCAATAACGGAAAAGTCTTCCCGTCCAAGCGTTATATGAAGATGGGCATGTGGTTCGTTATCCTTATGTGTTAAAAAGCCTGTTAAATTAAGAATTTCGAATGGTTCGTTGAACTGTTGTTGACGGTAGTCTTTAGTGTCTGTCTCGAAAAAAGCAATGTTGACTATATCCGCAGCACCTAAACCAGTGACACTAGCTGTATGGATGGACTCTTTTTTTGCAATGTCTAACAAATTTTCCATAATGCGGTCGCCTTTATCAAGTCTTACTAAGATTTGTTTATCTTTTCTTTGGTATTGCATATTTTTTACACTTCTTTCTAATTATTGATAACTTGGTCCACGTAAAATATTAAGCCAAGTGGTTACACCACCCATCTCATCACTCATAAGATACTCTGAGTATATTTCGCCAATTTTGGGTGCATAGTAGTATCTTTGGATTTCACCTGAATCAAAAGTAGTTTCAATAACAACCACATTATAATACTCAATATCTTCAATGTTGTAGACCGGTAGAATATCGGTGACTACATAGTCTTGCATGTCTTGATAACCTCTAGAAAACGTTGCCCCTACTTCTAACGTTAAGGGAAAATACAAAGACTTGCTCTCATCCGTCGCATCGGTGTGATAACGGAAATCTTCCTGGTCGTAAGATTCGGGAAAATAAGCCAACTCATAAATACCCTCTTCGGTAAGTTGGTATACATATGAGACGGTTGTCCCTGCAGTTGCTCGACTTACTTGATAGATTCCTTGTTCATCTGGTATATAATCCAGCGTCATTGTAAATGGTGCATACTCATTGCCTTCGCCACTATAATCATAAAATTGATAAAATAAACCAGGGGTATAATCAACGGCATTTACCGAAGTTTGTGCGTTTACTTTAAGTGGCTGTATTCCCAGTGAAAGCAAAAAGAGGGTAATTACAATTAATACTAATCGCTTCTTTGTTTGCATCTTGAATCACCTTTCCTTTCTTTTGTAATAATATTGTCTAAAATACTATTAAAACTATCCTGCATTTTGTTTCCATCCACACGCTTATTTTACCGTATTTACCGTGTGTTTTCAAAAATTACACCTTAATAGCTTTCAAGGAAATATTCACAATAAAAAATCGAATCTTTCATGTTATCCGAAAGATTCGATTCATCCTTTAAACTATTCACCACTAAACATCCAAGTTATTCCAAAAGGATCTTTAAACATTCCAAAGAGTTCAGACCATTCAGACGGGCCTAAAGGCATTTCAACGGTACAGCCTAAGTCAAGCGCATGTTGGAAAAAGTCTTTCACTTTAGTCACTTCGGCTTCATCCTTTTGATCGAATGTAAAACACAAATTGCTACCATCATGATCAACAGCTGTTTTATTCCACGTATCAGATAAATAAATCACATTGCCAAACACTTCAAAACCAGCATTCATGACAAATTCAGAGGGATTACTTGGACGTTGTTCTTCAGGCATTTCAGCAAACATTTCATCAGAACCGAGCAAAATTTGAACATTTTCTGCACCTAATTTTTTATAAAAATCGAGTACTTCCAATGAGTTGGGAAAATTCAAATACGGCACAACTTTCATGTTAATCCTCCTTAAAAACCCATGCGACTTCTAACAATTGCATTATACCATCTTTGAATAAATATCGCAGTTCTAACGATGGTTGAACAGTCCAATATAATAAGCAGCAACCCCTAATAAGCTCATAATAATGCAGAAAATCAAGCCATATTCGACTGAAAAATGGTTGATTAGCCAACCGCCAACGGAACTACCGACGACACCACCAAGTGTATGCGCCGTTGTAACAAGTGATTGCCCTTTTACCTTGTCGGTTGCATCCATCTGACTATTGGTATAGTAAACAGAGCCCACAATATAAATGCCAAAAGCAAATGGCTGCATCACTTGTGCCATATAAATCCCCACAACCGAACTCGCCAATAAGGTAAAGATTGTTTTGATGGAAAAAAATATCGCTGCGGTCATCATAAGTTTATTAATGGATACCCGTTGATTAATTCGCGTAAATAATAGCATCATGGGAACTTCAGCTATCGCAGATAACCCAACTGCAATTCCCATATTTTCCGTAGTCCCCCCAACATTTTCAATGATTTGAATCATAAATAAATTAATAAAATTATGTCCAATAAAAAAGCAGAATGATCCAAAAATAATATATTTAAAATGGGGATATTTATTAAAGAAAGGGGTTTGAGTGGGTTTTAGAGCAACATCGACGGGGTTTAATTTAACGGCTTGGGAATGGTCAGCAAACAGGCTTTTCAGGACATTTTGATATAAAATAAATAACATCACTAAATAAAGTAGGTAGCCAAAAATGGCAAAATAAATGATGGTTTGCGTCCCCATGCGACTCACAAGAATTCCCAGTGTCGTTGATGTCATAGCAAAAGCCGAACTCTGAACACCACGGCTGACGCCATAATTTATTTTAACCCCATTATTCATTATGTAAACGCCGATAGCACTTAAAAAGGGTGACAAAGTGACTTGAAGCGTTAAGACTAAAGTGTAAAAGAAGGCTACAAGGGCCACCCAGCGGCTTGCTAATAGGATACCGACTAAAAGTAAAAGACTAGGGATAATAATTAAAATATTAACATGCCATAAATTCAGTTTGATACTTTTATCAACCTTATCGCCGAGCCAAGGTTGAAGAAAGCTGGCCAACAGATTGGCTGTTGATGTAAGTATACCAATGGCGAACTCATCAAGGCCTTGTGCCATCAGAAAGACCGAGCTATAGGCTGAAACCGACCCCACAACAATGTCAAAACTACCGGTAAGTCCAGCATAGTTGATATTTTCTTTGTTCATTCATGACCTCCAACGTTTTATACTGCTAATCATACTGATTTAAAGTCAAAATGACAACTACCGTTTTTGAAAATAAATATGCCTTGCTCAATGTTCATGAACAAGGCAGTGATATTTATTGGGTTATTTACGATCGTCAAGACGTAATGTCATAGCATTAATCGCAACAATAATCGTTGAAAGTGACATTAAAATGGCGCCGACGGCTGGTGTAATAGTGATACCGATTGGTGCAAGCAGACCGGCCGCCAAAGGAATGGCAATAAAGTTGTAACCCGCACCCCAAACGAGGTTTTCTTTCATTTTACGCGTCGTTTTAGAGGCTAATTCCAAGAAAGAGGCAATATCGGCAGGGTCAGATTGGGTTAGGATAACATCCGCTGAATCGATGGCCACTTGTGTACCTGCTCCAATCGCAATCCCAACATCGGCTAATGCAAGGGATGGGGCATCGTTCACTCCGTCACCAACCATGATGACCGTTTTGCCTTCATTTTTCAGTTTTTCAACAAGATTGTATTTATCTTGTGGTGATTGGTTAGCAAGGTAGTCAATACCTAATTCTGCCGCTACTTCTTTTGCTGCTTCTTCATTGTCTCCAGTTGCCATAATTGGTTGGATATTGTGTTCTTTTAGTTCCTTGATAAGGTCGCGACTACTTGCTTTTAGCTCATCACCTAAGGCGACAACCCCAATGGCTTGATTGTTTTCGGTTAAAACACTGATGGTAGCCCCGGCTGGTCGGTTAAAGTCTAACTCTTGATTATATGCTTTTTGGCTAATTAATTGGTATTCTTTACCATTTGCTTGCCCTTTTAATCCGGATCCTGAAATATTTTCAATCGAATCAAAGTTGGTCGGATTAACATTATTTTCTTTAGCGTGTTGCACGATAGATTGTGCAATCGGATGACTTGATCCTGATTCAATACCAGCCATTAAAGCTAATACTTCTTCGTCTGAGTAGTTGGTGGTAACAGATTCAAGCGCTAAAACTTTAAATTCACCTGTTGTAAGTGTTCCAGTTTTATCTAAAATCATAACATCGGCTTTGTCAGCTAATTCTAAGGCTTCGCGGTTTTTAACTAATAAGCCTCGACTCGCACCTAAAGAGGTTGAGCGGGCAACCACTAACGGAATAGCTAAACCAAGTGCGTGAGGACAGGCGATAACTAAGGTCGTAACAGTATAATTAATCGCTGTTTGTAAGTCAGCAATTAACCACCAAACCACAAAAGCGATAGCGGCTACCCCAACAGCAATGTAGAATAACCAACCTGCTACTTTTTGTGCCAAACCTTCTGCACGTGATGGCTGACTTTGTGCCTGACTAATTAAATTTTGTACTTGTGAAACAAAGGACTGATCCCCTGTTTCTTGAACTTCTACCAGTAATGTCCCATCACCGTTTGTTGACCCTCCAATAACGGTGTCGTCCGGTTTTTTAGAAATAGGTTTTGACTCTCCCGTTAAAAGTGACTCGTTCACACGTGATTCGCCTCGAATAATTTTTCCGTCGGCTGGGATATTTTCTCCAGCCTGTACTCTAACGTGATCCCCGACTTTTAAATCGGCAACGGGTCTTGTTTCGGTCGTGCCATCTGCTAATACAAGATGGGCTTCTTTAGGAACAAGGGCTGCTAATGACGCTTGTGCATCCCCGGCATCTCCAACGGCTTTCATCTCAATCCAGTGTCCAAGTAACATGATTAAAATAAGTGACGCAAATTCAAAGAAGAAGTCCATAACGTGCTCACCCGTCACATACCTGGCAATAACCGCATAAAGACTGTAAATGTATGAAACGCTAATCCCTAAAGTGACTAACGCCATCATTCCTGGTGATTTTTGTTTGAACTCATCAATCGCCCCTTGATAGAAAGGTTTACCCCCATAAATAAATAACACCGTTGCTAAGATGGCTACGAGTATGTCTGAATATGGAAAAGTAAACTGAAACGGCAAGGTTATCCCCATCATAGGTGATAATATCATAATGATTATCCCCAGCGGTAACGACTTCAAGAAAATTTCTTTAAAGTTCCCGTGGTGATGATGGGCGTGACCAGAATGATCCATATGGTCGTGGTTATGGCCACTATGGTCATGGTCGGAGTGGTCGTGTTGGTGATGGCTATGATCGTGGTTAGAATGGTCATGGTTAGAATGGTCGTGATTATGCTCATCATGATTGTGTTGGTGGCCATGACCGGAATGGTCCATGTGATCATGGCTATGACCGCTGTGGTCGTGACTTGAATGATCATGATTATGCTCTACATTATGTTGATGCTCACTATGGTTGTGTTCGGTACTGTGATTATGACTTGATTGAACATGATGTTCAGAGTGATTATGTGAACTATGTTCATCCGAATGTTGCGTTGCTTTTTTATCATTGTTCTCTGTCATAATAAATCCTCCAAAAATAAGATGTTTTTTAACTCGAATTTATTATAGCACCTCTGGTTACATTTGTAAACCAATTAAAATTATTAACCACACAAAATTTGAAGTTTAAAACAATTGACCCATCCAATAAATATATGAACATACTAAAATATCTACATTTTCTAAGTAAGTTTATCTATCTTTGACCCGACGAACTACATTTTTATAGTTCGTTGAAGAAACGAACTACATTTTTATAGTTCGTCGGGTGAACGAACTACATTTTTATAGTTCGTTGAAGAAACGAACTACATTTTTATAGTTCGTTGAAGAAACGAACTACATTTTTATAGTTCGTCGGTAAAACGAACTACATTTTTATAGTTCGTCGGTAAAACGAACTACATTTTTATAGTTCGTCGGTAAAACGAACTACATTTTTATAGTTCGTTGAGAAAACGAACTACATTTTTATAGTTCGTCGGTAAAACGAACTACATTTTTATAGTTCGTTGGGAAAACGAACTACATTTTTATAGTTCGTCGAGGAAACGAACTACATTTTTATAGTTCGTCAGTTCAACGAACTACATTTTTATAGTTCGTCGACTAGCCGTTCATCATTTTATGACATTTTTATCTCGATAATAGGGTTTATATTGCGGAAACTGATATTCATACGAATTAACTGGATTTTTAAACAATAATGTTGTTGAATCATACTCGAAAAATTTCATTAAAACGGTTTTTACTCTAACATACTTCACCTGTCCACCAAACAGCGTCAATACTTCACTTGTTTTTAATGCTCTAAAAGGAAATAACACCCCGTAGGCACAAATTGTGCGTAAAATGGCTTTTTCAGAACTTTCACTATAACCACACTCATGACATTTAAGATGATAGCGTTGGAATTTCGTATTAAAACTCTTGCAACTATCACAATACACCCCTTTTTTCAGCTTACTGTACCGTTCTTGCGTCAAAGACTTCCTCCGCGGATCTTCCACACTTCGTGCTAACAACCACTCGGCGTCGTAATCCATCGACGAGTCGTCCACAAACAAATGCTGGCACTCATTCGACAAACCTTGTATGAAACGCTTTAACTTTGCGCGCTTCAAATACAAACTTGCATCCACCCCTTCTATGTCAACACTGTCCGACTCATTAATAAACAATAACTTCCCTGACAACTCCCCGCCTGAGCCACAACTTCGATGAACCCCAGCAAAAATGTCCAACATCCGCTTTAACTGCTTAAAATCGTCTTTCATTTTCACTGTCCCATTTACCGACCACACCCCATCAACATACCGATACTCTGCGTCATAATTCTTGACCTCAAACACCAACCAGCCCAGCTGCGTAATCAATAACAAATCCACTTGAATCTCACCCGCTTGCAGTACATATCGCAAATCCCGTAACAATCGCCATTCGGGATTTTTATACAACGAAAGCAACCCATACGCTTCCTCTTCCCCTTCAAACCCCATCCTTTTAATAAATATCTCCGTATTTTCCTCCTTGTCTAAGACACCCCTTACTTCCATTTCCTCTAGCCACTGAAATTCTTGTGCTTTTATCATACCCGTCATGACACGCCTCCTATTTTAGTTCGTCATTAATAAATACACCATTTATCGCCGATTCCACTATTTTTGATTAAATAATTTCCTGTAAACAAAAAGAACTACTAAAAATCAGTAGTTCCGCAGTGATATTTATTTAATTGGAAGGTCTAAATTGTTTCCGAATAGCTCTTCACCTTGAATTGCATTTTTTGATTGTGCATGACGTACATTAGGCCCAAAAGAAGAACTAAAAAGATAGGTAATAAGGCTACATGAATATGATTAGCGATCAGTCCAAAAATAGGTGGCATCAACATGGTTCCGACATAGGCGCTGGCCATTTGGACGCCGATGACGGCTTGGGATTTATCGGCTCCGAAATAATCCGGGGTCGAATGAATAATAGCCGGGTAAATCGGTGCGCAGCCTAAACCAATTAGAACAAAGCCGATGACGGATAAGGTTGTTCCCAAAGGAATTAGCAGTGCCATCACCCCGATTAAAATAATGCTAATCCCATATTTAATCATTTGATCATCCGTGAATTTCATTGTGACAAAACCACCTATAGCGCGGCCGACCGTGATACCAATGAAAAACAAGCTGGCGTATGTTGCGGCGGTATCTTCAGGGATATTTTTATATAAAAATAGATAGGAGCTTGCCCATAAACCGGTGGTTGCTTCTATCCCACAATAACATAAAAAGGTAATCATCGAAGCCTTTGCACCGGGTAATGCCAAAATTTCTCTTAGGCTAAGATTTTGTGTTGGGGCTGTATCCGATGCGTCTTCCCCTTTTTTATCTTTCCATAAAGGTAGCGACAAAAATAAAATGGCGGTTAAAATAAATTGGAAAACGGCAATATAGAAGTAACCATTGTTCCAAGTTCCCTCATTGGTTAGGACATAACCAAGAATGGCAGGTCCTAATGACGCGCCTACTCCCCAAAAGCAGTGCAACCAGCTCATATGACTACTCGCATAGTTTAAAGCCACAAAATTATTAATCGAAGCATCCACACTACCAGCGCCTAACCCATAAGGAATTGCCCACAAACAAAGCATCCAAAATGAGTCTGACATTGAAAAACCGTATAAAGCAATAGCTGTTAGCAAGACGCTCAGGGCGGTGACGCGACCTGTGCCCAATTTCTTAGTCAAACGATCACTTTGTAAACTTGAAAGAATGGTCCCTAATGCAATAATCATGGAAACGACTCCGGCATACGAAACGGCTACGCCAAATTCTAAATACATCGTCGGCCAAGCTGCGCCTAATAAAGCATCAGGTAAACCTAATGAAATAAAAGCTAAATAAATAATGGCTAATAATAAATTAAACATACGCCACCCTTTCAAAAAATAAATTTTATTTGCTTTAATAGTATAACTCATTTAATTAAGGAAGTTAAGTAAATAACAAAAACAGGTTGAAAAATTTCAACCTGCCATGATGATCCTCATCCTCCTCGTAATAAGAAACTGTCCCAATAAAAACCCCGTCTAGATCGATTGTCCAAGAAAGCTAAACTAATTTAATTGGCATCTTATAGGTAATTTGCCAAGTAACAACCAAACTAATCCCTATTAACAGGCTACTGACGAACATGGCTAACAACCAATTCAGAACGAAATGGTTCATTGGAAACATAGCGAAAATATTTATTCGCACCAAGAGATTTATGCTAGCTAACAGCAAACCAATCAACAAAACACCTAAACCTTTAAAAAAACCAAACCTTAGAAAGCCCACCGACACCAGCCAACCTCCAGAAAACACATACATTAGATTAATAAACCACGTCATCGCAACCATACCGTATTCTAGTAACTTAGAACCAAAGGTATCGCCTAACCACTGGGAAGCCATTCCGCTTTTTATCATAAGTGCCTCTTCAAACAAAGTCTGTTCTAAAACATAGTCATCAAACACACGACTGACTACCGCATCAAACAAACCGTTTATAAGCAAAATCACTATAATCGTTACAGCGGTCGCCACCATCACACCGGTCAAATTTCCAATAACCGATTGCCGGCGTGTCAAACCCAATCGAACATTATCAGGAATCACATAGATCGCACTAATAATTCCGAAAATGACAAAGGCAAATAAAGCACTTTGGATGGAAAAATTTGCAAAATTCAAAGTAACAGGGATATTGATTAAAGACATTAAAATAAGATAAGCAAGATAGATAACGCCCATTACCCCTAACGTGCCTAAGCTCCAAGTTAGATAGGTCAGCGCATTATCCTTGGTCAGCATTTTGATAATCTTTTTATTTGCTATCATGGTGGGCTCCTTTCTTCGTCAAATAATTAAATAAATCCTGCAAAGCAACTGGTTGAATATCAAGATGGCTATGGGTATTTTTAGCCCGCAAGTCTTCAACACTCACACCAAAAACAGTCGCCGTGGTGAGATTCCCCATCTCTTTTTGATTTAAAATAGGATAATCTTTTAAGAATTCAACCACTTCTTCCGTAAAACCGGATACTTGGCAACCACGTTCAATTAAATCACCATAACTTTCATCAAACAATAATCGTCCCTTATCCAAAATAAGAATATGATCAAACAGGTATTCTGCTTCAGAAATTAAATGAGTCGACATAATTATTAAACGAGGATGCTTTGCTTGCGAACGCAAAACTTCGCTATAAAATAAGTCACGGGAAGGTGCATCCATACTTAAATAAACTTCATCAAAAACCGTAATGGGTGCGTTCGATGCTAAACCAATCGAAGCATTTAATGCCGCTTGCATCCCTTTAGACAAATTATAAATCACTTCATTGTCTGGAAGTTCGAACTTTTCCAATAACTCGATGGCATATTCCATATCAAAAAACGCGCGATATTGGGCATTCCATTCGACATAATCCATCACTTTCTCCGATTCACCGCTACAATCCCTTGGATAAGAAAATGAAACTTGTTGCATACTCGCTGGGTTTTCATAAACCACTTGCTTATCGATTAAAACTTCCCCACTGGTTTGAAGTCGATAGCCAGCTAATAGCGCCATTAAAGTTGATTTGCCGGCACCATTTCTACCTAACAAACCTACGATACCTACTTGAGGTAAGGTGAAATTAATATTCTCAAGTATTTGATGGCGTTTAATCGTTAAATTCACTTGCTTAAATGCTACTTTAGTTTCCATTATGCATCCTCCCCTTGTTCCATTTCTTGTTTGATCCATTGAAAAACTTCATCTTCGTTTAAATTTAAACTGTTAGCCTCGGTAATTAGAGGTCGAATAAAATCCGCAACAAAAGCCTGTCGTCTCTTTTCCAATAATTTTTCTCTAGCACCTTCGGCTACAAACACACCAAGACCTCGCTTTTTCATTAAAATCCCCTCGTCCACCAGCTGATTAACCCCTTTACTGACAGTAATATGATTGATTTTGTAAAATTCCGACAATTGAGCCGTCGACGGTGTTTGCTCCCCTTCCTTCAACTGCCCTTTGACAATCATATCCTCTAACAAATTTCTTATCTGAACATAGATGGGCTGTTTGTCATTTAATTGATTGGCCACATAATCCACCTCTTTCTTCTGTCGGTCATATAGTCCTATACTTATATATATGAGTATATACCATACGAATGAAAAATGCAACCTTTTTAACTAAATATCCCTGATTCTCTCCCAAGCGTGAACTTTGAAAAATACTTAAAAAACTGTCATAATATTGGGTAAATACAGTGATATTTATTAGGAGGTTTTAGAAATGCCTTGGAATATTTCGGATTATCCAGCTTCAATGAAGAATTTTGAACCCTTGTTGCGAAAGAAAATGATTGATATGGCCAATGCGATGGTGGCGAATGGCTACGAGGAAGACCAAGCGATTCCCATAGCTATTTCGCAGGCCAAGGAATGGTTTGAAAACGCGGACGCAGAGGAAAAACGTGCCTTAGAAAAGGAAGCCAATCCACAAAAAGATGATACTCACGAAATAAGTGGGAATCCTGATTTATTAGATGAAGATGTTGAAGTGTTTTTTAATGATGAAAAATGGGCGGTGAAAACCGTGAAAGCTGAGCGAGCCGATCAATTATTTGATACCAAAGCCGAAGCGGTTAAGCGTGCCAAAGAAATTGCCGCGAATAAGGGAACACAAGTTGTGCAGTATACCAAAGACGGGAATAAGCAGTAAAATATGACCTTCTTTTCGTATTACCAATAAGGTATGCTTACGAATTATATTTGAGATAAAATATGCACGAAAAAAGAGCCTAAAAGCATTCAGTTTTTGAATGCTTTTAGGCTCTTTCTATGAATAATCTAACACAGCTACCGCTCGCACTGGCGATCCATCCGCCTGCCTAATTTTCAATGGCAGTCCAATAAATAAAAACGTCTCTCCCCTAGGCAATTGATCTAAGTTTATCAAATCAGTAAACGTCACAATGCCACGTCCTAATAAAGCCCGCTCCAAGTCTTCACTCACATCGCCAGCTACAAAAGGAGGATTGGCAACAATGACGCTTTCTAAAACCGATTCATCCACCGTTTCATCAAAGACCAATCCAAGACCCTTGGGAAAAGCACCATCATGGACACGCACCAACTGTGCTGGCCCTATAAACTGCTCTAAGGCTATCGCATCAATACTCGCCAGCTCTGGATGCATATGCGAAAAAGCATCCACATGCGTGCCCGTATGTGTCCCTAACTTCAACTGACTCACTTGCCAGCCGTCAGCCCCAACCGTACTCACTTGTTCAATCGAAACCTCTGGATCTCCTGGATACACTGGCATCCCCGAATAAATATCCTTGGATAAATCAATGATTCTCATCAGTTTGCTCCGTTCTATAAGCAGCAGAATCTGAAGCAGTAATTTCAATGGTTTGATCCAACACGGGAAAAAACTCCTAACTTCATCTACTCATTACAAGCAGTGATATTTATTTAAAAAAGTTTTTGACTTTTTGGAAGGTTTTGTTTTCATTTAAGCGATCAATGGCTCTTGATTGGCGGGTTTCACGATGGTAAACATTGACGAGAGTCAAAGGATTGTCTTTCAGATGTTCACTGGCTGATTCAATGGTTCTTTCGGCATGACCAAAAACAAAGGTCGAGGCTGAACCAACGGGAAATCCGTAATGGATGTCTGCCAAAGCAATGGACAAATCGACCTGTTGACTCCGCATCAAGCTCAAGGAACGGTTGATGACATCGTTGGTTCGCATAGCCGGTTGGATATATTTTTTGGCTTCTAAGCCGACTGAAATCACATACTCAATCTGACCTTCAGGCGCACGTTTAAACAAATTAGCTGGGGAATTTAACAATAAGCCCCCGTCAACCAATTGATACTGTTCGACCATCATGGGTTGAATCACAAACGGATAAGAAGAGGAAGCTAAACATGCATCAATCACTGAAATATCTTTATGAAAATAAACAATTTTATCATCATCATCAATGAATTGGTTCGGTTGATTTGAAAAGACCACTAATTTGCCACTGATTAAGTCAGCGGCTGGAATCGCAATTGGCATCTCTAATTCCGATAGCATGACATCACGAAACAAAGGATGGATATCCACAACTACTTCTTTAATTTTATCGACCGGAACAAATCCGTTGGAATAATTTAATACCAAGAAGTTGGTCACCATTTGTCTCTTCTTAAATATTTCACTTTCAGCTAACGCGCTATCCGTTGCGATGATTAAATCTTTTATTTCTTCAATCGACAGACCGTAAGCAACACCTGCCGCAATAAAAGCCCCCATCGAAGTTCCCGTTACCGACGAAATGTTTAAATTTTTCCGCTCTAATTCTTCTAAAATGGCAACTTCAGCAAAGCTTTTTGCTCCGCCGCCCGAGAAACTCAATCCAATTGTTTTCTGTTTTAACCTTTCTTGTTCGTTCAATTATAATCACCTCATCATATCTATTCTATCATATTCCTGTACTTTCTTTCTCCTCCTATGGTAGGAAAAAACTAATTTTTAGCGTTTTTTAATAAATATCACTGTATTAAATTGATGGCATAAATTAATCTTAAGTCTAGGATTCTGTCCGTTTTTCATCTATAGTATACGTAGATGCAAAGGAGGATGTCCATGTTAACAATTGCTTATATCGGTAATGGGAAAAGTACCAACCGTTATCACTTACCTTTTTCACGTCAACTGAATGACACCATTAAAATTAAAACCATCTATTCTCGAAGTGGTCAAAGTCCTTGGCCAGCCATCGAAGGGATACAGTATACGACGAACATCAACGATATTTATTTGGATAATTAAGTTGATTTGGTGGTGATTACCACACCAAGTGCCTCGCATTATGCCTTGGCAAAAGAAGCCTTACAAAATGGCAAGCATGTTTTACTGGAAAAACCTTTCACGCAGACGAGTGAAGAAGCGAAAGAATTGTTTGAACTGGCTAATCGCAATCATTTATTTATCCAGTGCTACCAAAATCGCCGCTTTGATTCCGATTATTTAACGGTGCTAAAAGTGATTGAATCAGGGAAATTAGGTGATTTGTTAGAAGTTGAAATGCACTTTGATTATTTTAGACCTGAAACCCCGACTAATAGTCATTTCTCGATCAGTGATAGTTTCTTATATGGTCATGCCTGCCATACGTTAGACCAAGCGATTGCCTATTTTGGTCAACCTGATGGCGTTCATACGGATGTACGCCAATTGCTGGGTGCGGGGAAGATGAATGATTATTTTGATTTGGATTTATACTACGGTGCGTTGAAAGTTTCTATCAAATCAAGCTTTTTCCGACTCAAACCTCGACCTAGTTTTATTGTTTATGGTAAACGTGGCGTGTTCGTCAAGGAAACGAAAGACCGCCAAGAAGAACACTTAAAAATGTTTTATATGCCTGATCAAGCTGACTTTGGCGTCGATGCCCCAGAACATTACGGAACTTTAACTTATATGGATCAAGCTAGCGGTTATCATGAAGAAAAAGTTGTTTCTGAAGTTGGGGATTACAGCCGTATTTACGAAGGAGTCTACCAATCGATGGTGAATGGCAAGGAAAAAGTTGTTAAAGACGAAGAGACCATTTTACAGTTGGAAATTTTGGAAGAAGCAATTAAGGGGTTAGTGTAGGCGTTTAGCGGATTAGCTTTTTCGACCGCGTTATAGTAATTTCGTTTTACTATAATGCGTTTGCTTTTTTCCTCAATACGATTATGCTAAATCAAATAACATTTGGTGATAAACTTCCCATTTACCCGACTCTAAAGACCACGCCACTTCCAACACTCAAAAAACGAGTCACTAAGCACCCCTACCTTTGCTTAGTAGCTCGTTTTTTCATCTTCATTCACTCAACTGATCAACCAAACCATGGACTTCATCCAAAGGTTCAACAAACAAGATCCCTTGCCCTTCACCTTCCAGTTCAAGTTCATCATAAATAGATTGACTGACTTCCCGATAACGCGATTCTTCAACAATAATCCAAATCACATCCCGCATCGGTTCAACTTCAAAATATAGAAAACGTTTCGGCTTGCGCCCAATCCCTTTTCCGTGAATAATTGTTCCACCTAGCGAACCAGCAGCTTCAGCAGCATGAATAACTTTGCCCGCACGACCACTAGGTACGATTGCATAAATTAAATAGAACATCATTGCCCTCCTAAAAGCGATATAAGTAAGCTATATTACGCGTAAAACAGATAGCCCCTGCTTCATTAAACTGAATGGCTTTATAAACGCGGTTAAACTCTTTTATTTCATCAACATTTTCACTTTTAACGATTTGCATGACAATATCTTTTTCCGGTTGAACCGAGCGACCCGTTACCTTATTCGAAAAATTAGCTGAGCCATGACCTCTAACTAAAATATGTTGTAAAATATCTTCTCTTTGAGTGGCATCAATATAATCTTCACCTTCACCATGATTACAAATTACCGTTACCATCTTATAGGGCGTTTCAATCTCTTTAGGCGGGTTAATAAAGGAAGGATTGTCCTTCACATCCCCATAGCCATCCAAACCAGCCAATCCCGCCAAAGGCGTGACTAACAAGAAACCTTCACCCTCCTTATTTTCAGGATAACGTTCTTGAACATAATTAATAATCATATCTAAACGCTCACGTTTAGTTACCTTCATAATAATTTCCTTACGTTGACCGTCCATAGCCATCAAAGAACGACGGTCATCCTCATCATAACATGCCGCCAAAAAAGTCGTTGCACCACTCGTCCCAGCCTTATGGAACAAATCATCGATTTTATCCGCCACTTTTACTCGCGCAATGATAGTCACTAAATAAATATCACTATGCAATTGCTCCGTATTAATCAATTCTAAACCTCCTAATTATTTCGAACTTGATAATCATAAAAAATACCCACACATTGTAAAACAACAATCGGCGTTAATGAAACAATCGCAATGACGCCAAATCCATCAGTAATCACGTTCGCTGTTGGCACATAAGTAGCCACCCCTTGAGTGAAGGGTAAAATAAATGTCGCTGTCATTGTCCCAGCTGCAACGCCACCCGAATCAAACGCAATTCCAACAAATAAATCCGATGAAAAATATTGTAAAACAATAGCAACCACAACTAAAGGCAATAAGATATGCCATATTTCTAATGCTGGAATCATGACACGTAATAATGAGAGTACTACAGACAAACCTACCCCTAGGGATAAACTAATCGTAATTAAGCCCTTTGGAATCATCCCAGCCGTTTCATCTAAAATCTGATCATTTAACACATGCACGGATGGCTCCGCTAAAATACTGACCATCCCAATAATACCGCCAATTAAATAAATAACCCACGAACTGTACTGTTCGGCTAAATTGTAGCCAATTTCATTAGCAACATCCAGAAAGCCTTGGTTAACACCCGTTAAGAATAAACTTAAACCGACAATAATTAAACCAACACCTAGCATCATATTTTGTAGACGCCGTTTTTGTACTTTAATTTGTTTCGTAAAAACTAATACCAAGAAAATAATAACTAAGGGAGAAATAGCAATTAACGAATCAAAAAATGACGAGCCAATACCAGTGATAAAATCCATCAAAATTGATGAATGATCGACCACCACACGAACAGTTTCTACATCAGTCGCTAAACTATCCACACCAGCTAAGACACCATATAAAATAACCGCAAAGATAGCCCCGGTTGAAACAATCCCCAGTAAACCAAAACTATCAGCGCCTGTGTCACCTTCCTCCCGCGATTGCGAAGCTGCACCTGCTCCAAAAGCCAAAATAAAAGGTACTGTTATTGAACCCGTTGTCGAACCCGATGCATCAAAAGCTATTGCAATAAATTCAGAAGTTGAAAATAAGCATAAAACGCCAATTAAACTATATATAATAGTAAAGCTATGCCGCAAATTCAAGTCACGCAATATCCGATACACGCCAAAAGCCAACATACCACCAACCCCAGCCGAGACAGCTACCACAAAAACCTCTTGAGTTATTGCACCTAAGGTCATGGTATCCACTTGAGTCCCCAGAATCGTTAAATCCGGTTCAGCAATACTCGAAATAAAACCTAAGCCAAATATCCCCAATACCGCAATTAGTTTACTATCATGAGAAATGAAATAATGGCTAAACATATCCCCCATTTTTTCAACACTCATATCAACGCCGACAAGAAATAACGGCATCCCAATTAAAAGAAAAATAACCCCGATAACGAACCGCAAAATTGACAACCAAGATACGGGTTGAAGAGAAATTTGAACTAATAATATCACTCCAACCATCGGTAACACAGAGGTAGATGTTTCTTTAAAATTTTCAACTAATCGATTCAGATAAAACACTCCTCTCCAAAAAAACATTTATTTTTATTTTAGTTTAACATGATTGCCTCCATCATGCATCAAAAGCCATCTGTTCTTTGTAAGTTTGACCCCATTCACCCATGGCATCAATGACAGTTTTTAAACTATACCCTAAATCCGTCAAAGTGTACTCTACACGTGGTGGGACTTCAGCAAAAACTTCACGTGTAAGTAAACCATGTTCTTCCATATCACGTAAATTAGACGTTAAAACTTTCTGTGAAATATGTCCAATCGATTTTTTCAACTCACCAAATCGTTTAGTGCCATCCATTAAATCGCGTAAAATAAGAATCTTCCACTTGTTACTGATAAGTAATAAAGTCGTCTCAACCGGACAAGCAACAGTCTCTATCATCATCGTCTTTCCTCCAATAGTATCTTTTTGGTTCCTAGCGCACTTTATTGTGCCTACTTTACATTTAATACTGTGATGTTTATTATAATAATAGTTAATCAAAATATCAAGGAGGACATGCAAGATGAAATTAGCTGTTATTGCTGCCAACGGGAAAGCTGGAAAATTAATCGTGAGTGAAGCCCTCAGCCGAGGAATGGAAGTAACCGCCATTGCACGTGGAGAAAACGAAACGGAGGCGACAGAATACTTACAAAAAGATCTATTTGACTTAACGAAAGAAGATTTAGAAGGTTTTGATGTTGTTGCGACAGCATTTGGTGCCTTTACACCGGAAACCTTGCCAGGTCACTTAACGTCAATTGAACATTTAACCCAATTGTTAGCTGGAAGCGACACACGTTTCATAGTAGTTGGTGGTGCTGGAAGTTTATATATGGACGAAACACATACCGTAGAATTAAAGGACACACCCGACTTTCCTGACGCATTTATGCCAACAGCCATTAACATGGGGAAAGGCTTAGATGCCTTACGCCAAGCGACTGACGTTAAATGGACTTACATCAGCCCAGCTGCTGACTTCCAAGCAGACGGCGAAAGAACAGGCGAATACCTATTGGGCGGCGAAGAATTCTTCGTAAACGACAAAGGCGAAAGCACAATCTCTTATGCAGACTACGCCATTGCCTTTGTTGATGAAATTGAAAAAGGCAACCACATTCAAGAACGTATCTCAGTGATTGCCAAATAATATAATATTTCTACTCCTCCGTTGCTTGTGCTACTGAGGAGTTTTTCGTTAGAAGCCATAAATAAGTGGTAATAAAATGATGGTAACTATTAACACTAATATGTTAAAAGTTCCGCCGACTTTGACATAATCATTAAATCGGTAGCCCCCAGTTAAGGTCATGGTCATAGGTGGAGTTCCAATCGGTGTAGCAAAATCATAATTACATCCAAAGATAACACCGATAACTAAGGTCGTTGGGTTTAATCCTAGAGTTGATGCGATAGTTATAGCCATTGGTGTCATAATTAAAGCTGTTGCTGTATTTGACATTGTGGTACTCAATAAGGATGAAGCAATAACCAGGACGGCAAAGATTAAATAAGGACTCGCAGAATCACCACCTGCTAGGTACATAATGCCCGAAGCTAACAAATCAATTGCACCACTTTTTTCAATGCCGGTACTAAAACCTAATGCACCAGCAATAACTAAAACTGTATTCCAATCTAATGTTTCCATTGCACGATTAAAACTAATACATTTGGTAGAAATTAATATAGAAGCAGCTAAAATGGATATAATTCCTAAAGGAAGTTTATTTAAAATAAACGAAACTAAAGTTACTATAAACACTACGCCACAAATGACCATTTTTATTATTTGTTCTCTATCTATCGTGACTTCTTTGCTTTTATATACTGCCCCATCAACTTCTTCAAAATCAAATACTTTCAAGGACAAATCATAACCAATAGTGCAAAAATAGATAATGGTTAGGATTACCATGGGTACTGCAGCTTTTGTCAAGTCAAAAAATTCTAAAGGACGTACACCTTCAGTTTGAGTTAAAATAGCTTGAGCAGCCATTTGTGGTGTTGATGAGATCAAAGTCAAATTACCAGATACAACCGCCGTAATACCGATAGCCATATAAGTATTCTTTTTTGTTATGACACCACCTGAAGCTTGCGCCACTGACGCGACTAAAGGAAGAAATATTGCAACAACGGCTGTATTAGGTAGAAAAAACCCAAAGATAGATACAAAAATAAGTACAACCGCTAAAAAAAGCCGTTCATTATTTTGTACAAATTTTATTTTAAGGATCGTTTTTCCTAATACTTGAGATAAGCCAGTTTCTGTAAAGGCATTACCTAAAATTAACATTCCGATTACCATTAATACCGTATCATTGGAAAAACCAGAAAAAACATCTTCATAATCCATTAAACCAAATAACGCCATTGCAATAGAGCCTAAAACGGCTGTAATACCCATAGGAATTTTTTGAAAAGAGAATGAAATAATAATAACTAATAAAATAAGTAGAGCTAGAATACTATCATCCAATATTTTACACCTTCTTTCTTTAATACATTACAGTAAAACAACACATTTTATGTAATCGCTTCCATTGACTTGCACTCACAATATGAAAATAATTGTGAGTTTGCCATTAAATATTTTCAGAAATATTTTTCAATTAACCACTTAGAGAATTGAATACCTTTTTCAATTGTAATACCACTAAGAATTTCACCTGAATAATATGTTCCATGATTACCTTGCAAACTATATAGACGATTATAAAAATTATCAAGTATGTCTTCTGTTACTACATGCGGTAGAACATCCCAATGTCTATAGGTAAAAAAATCAATTTCTGTAAAACCTATCATTGCTAGATCACTGATGACGATGTCTACTTTCTCTTTTTGAGACATAGATGATATGTCCATGGCATAGACACAAATTATTTGAAAGCTATTTGTTGTTTTTGGATTTTGTTTCCACCAAGCAAACACATGTCCATTTCGGTTTGGAAAAAGATTTTCTCGTATGATACCTGATTTTATTGTAGTTGCTTTGACCCTAAATAAATAACTTGCCATTGATTTAGTTTGTATTAAATTAAATAGATTAAATTCTTCATCATCAGCATCTAAAAACTCAAGTGAATCTTTTAGGTTTGTTGTAATAATTACTTCATCAAATCGATCAGTTTCATATGGAGTTTTTATATAAATACCATCAAAATTTCTTTTAACTTCAGTAACTGGTGATGATAACTTCAAGTGAGGTACTTGGAAAGATAATTTTGATGTAAATACATTAAGACCACCGCCCCATGTTAATACTGGAGTTATTTCTATTTTTAATAAATCCCTTAGTGTTTTATAATTCAGGACTTGCAAAATGTAAAACACTGGAATTTTTTGTAAGTTTGAAACACCAAATAGTGCCATATATTGACTCAAAACTTTACCCATATTATCATAATTATTTAACCCAAACCACTGATAAAATGGCTTTTCGAAAGTTAGTGGAATATTAAAAAAACCGAATTCCTCTATTTCTGGGTAGTCTATGTAAATTTTTTTATAGTGTTGATACTCATTAAGGAAAGCTTGAGTTTGACCATCAAATAATTGGAAAATTTGATTCCCTTTAGTATCATAAAAAAGCCATTCGATCATTGTCTTATTATCGTCAATCCCTAGTTCGTTCATGATACTTAATGTTTCTCTTTGTGTTGATAATCCTAAAAATGCTCCGAGTTCATAACTAGATTCATCATAGTAAAAGGTTTCTGCTTGACCTCCAACACGATTATTTTTCTCAAATAACGTAACATTCGTATAACCTTTTTTCTTCAAGAACCAAGATGCAGATAAACCAGAAATGCCTCCACCAATAATCGCAATTTTCTTATCTTGTTTCCGCATAACTCAACCTCTTATTGCTTTCCTGAAGAACTTGATAAATCTAACAACTCTACCCATAGTGGCAATGGCGTTTTTTCTTGATTCGCAGCATAAAGTAATTTAGTTGGTGTCTTCCCTTTAGTTTTACCATGTAAATGAAGAAAATTATTGTTATATTCTCTTAGAATAAATTCAAGTTCAATATCTAATTCATCAAATCCATAATCTTTAGTTAATTGAAAAATATTTTGTAAGAGTCTATCTTTGACAAGCAAAATATTTTCTTCGGTCACTTTTAATGCTTCTATATTTTTCCTAAGCATAACCCTTTGAATAATTCCATTTTTCTTTAAATACTGATAATATTCATGAACACTCCCTTGCCAATGCGAAGCATATGCTAAACTAGAGTCAGTAATAATATTTTTTATTGGAACACCAAATGATCTATAAGTTGGAAGTAATCTTCGCTCGGTATGTTTAATTATACACTCTGTTGTACGAGTCTCCGAAATTGTCCCAACCATATATAAGCTATACAAATCTATCGATAAAGTTATATAGATATTTTTTAGATGTTTATTTTTTCCCAAGAAAAGTGTACGTTGTAATATCGCATACCCTGCTTCTTTCCCAGAAAATCTTAGGATATTTTCAACTTTTCTAACTGAATGTGGCCCAACATCTTTTACTTTTTCCCTCTTTACATATGATAAACGTAACTCTTTACTATTAAGCCCTTTCTCTTTTAAAAAATTATAAATACTACTTTCACTAACAATAAAACCTTCTTCATCTAAAGCATAGAAGATACGTCTTGCACCATATTCAGGTTTTTTCAAAACATAACTCATTATGTAGTATTCTAAATCTATTTTATTTAGCGACTTTTTACGTTTAGTTCTTTTAACATCTTGTAGTCCTTCCATACCTAATAAATTAAACCGTTTGTTCCATTTATAATACACTGTTCTTGAAATTCCATATTTATTGCAAGTCTCCGTTACATTCCCATTTAATCTCGCTTCTTCTAAGATTTTATATTTGAGTTTTGAAGGGAAATATGCATTTTTCAATAAAATCAACCTCCTTTAACAATGATTTATCGAAAACGCTTTAAGAAATTATACCATAGACTTTTAATATAATGGATAAGAAAAAGGAATGCTTAATAAAGAGTATTCCTTTTTCAATATAAATTAAACGAAACATTAATTACTGTTAAATTTACTAGTCATAATTATACCAACCTTTACCAGTTTTACGGCCAAATTCACCTGATTCATATTTCTTTTTCAAAATATCAGCTGGTTTGTCTTTTAAATCATTAGTCTTCTCATAACGATGCAAACGATTAAGATACGAAATATCAATCCCTGTCATATCCATTAAACGGAATGGACCTACAGGATGATTTAATCCTTTTTCTGCCGCAATATCAATATCTTTAAAATCTGCATATCCTTGATCATATAAATAGACAGCTTCATCCATTAAAACTTTTAATAAACGATTAACTACAAATCCATCTATCTCTTTTTGTAAAACAACCGAATCTTTATCAATATTTTTCGCAAACTCTTGTAAAGTTTCAATTGTCTCATCGCTTGTATGTGGTCCTTTGATAATTTCTACTAGAGACATACGAGATACAGGTGTAAAAAAATGTAGATTTGCTAATCGTGAAGGGTTTTCCACAACATCTGCAAATAATGATGAAGCAAGAAAACTTGAATTTGTGGTTATTATCGTGTCTTCATTAACAATTTTACTTACTCTTTGTAGAATATCTTTTTTAATGCCTTCATCTTCTATTACTGATTCGATTACTAAATCGGCATCAGTAATAGATGAGTCTAAAGAATTACTATAAGTTAATTTTTCGTTAGCTTGATCAACAGATGCTTGATCCATTTTTGCATTATCAATTGAACGTTTAAAGTATTCCTTTATCCAATCTTTGCCTGTCTGCAGAGATTCTTCAAATTCATCCACCAAATTAACTTTAAAGTCAAATTTTGCACAATGTAAAGCAATTTGGCGTCCCATGACACCTGCTCCAATAACAACTACTTTTTTTATTTGCTTCATCCTTCTAACTCCATTTTTCTGTTAGCCTTGATATTTCATCACTTGAATATCCTAGTTCAGTTAATAATTCCACACTATGTTCCCCTAAACTAGGAGCTTTGGATAACACAGGTGGTGTTTTAGTTAGTCGTAAATGAGGTCCCCTAGAAATAATTCCATCTTCAGACATATCAGACTCTAAACGAATGATATTTCCTCTATCCCAATTAGTTTTAGTTTGAGTAATTTCATAAGTAGATACGATTTTTGTACATGGAACATTATGTTCCATCAAAATATCTTTTGCATCATCAATGTTTTCAAATGTAGATAACCAAGTTTCAATTACATTAGTAACATCATCAATGTTTTCTCGTCTTGAAACCATTGATACAAAACGTTCATCATCAACATATTCAGGGTGCCCCATAGCTTCACTAAGTTTCTTCCATAATCCTTGGTTTGGCGCTGTAATAATCAGACTTTGATTATTTTTCCCAGTATATATCCCAAATGGACAAAGTGATGCATGATGATTTCCCGTTCTAGTGACTTCATATCCCATTCCTGCAACTTCTAACTGTCCATTTTGAGCTAATAATGAATCCAACGTTGAAATATCAATGAATTGTCCTTCGCCAGTTCTTTCTCTATGGTATAGAGCTGTTGCAATCGCAGCATAACCTGCATTACCAGCAGCATAATCACCTAACACAAAGCCACCTTTAATTGGTGCTTGATCAGGAAATCCAGTCATATCAATAAAACCAGATAGTGCTTGGGCGGACAAATCAAAACCTGGCAATTGACTCAATTCACCTTCAGCTCCAAATGATGAAATAGCACAATATACAATATCAGGCTTAATTTTAATTACATCATCATAACTGAATCCGAATTTTTTCAATGTTCCTGGTCTAAAATTTTCTACTAAAACATCAGTTGTTTCTAGTAATTTAGTAATAATTTCACGACCTTCTGGATCTTTCATATCAATCTCTAGTGATTTCTTTCCTCTGTTTGGATACTCAAACATTACAGATACACCGTTTACTTGAGGAGAATATCCTCTTAAATCATCGCCGACTTTAGGACGTTCAACTTTTATTACTTCTGCACCAAAGTCTGCTAAAAATCCAGTACAAATTGGCCCTGCTACATTAGCAGTAAAATCCAGAACACGCAGTCCCTCATATACTTTCTTTGTCATTATTTTTTTCCTTTCCTTATATAATCAAGGTTAATATTAGTGATAATTATTGACCCAATTTTCCACGAAAATTTATACGAAAAATATCACTCGCGCTCCAGTACCAATGCAGCCCCTTGTCCACCACCGATACACATTGTAACAACTCCATATCGTAAATCTCTTCGTTTCATATCATGAACTAGTTTAGCAGTTAATACCCCACCAGTTGCACCTAAAGGATGTCCGATTGCAATAGCACCGCCATTGGGATTAACTTTTGAAGGATCAATTCCTAAATCTTGAATACTGGCAATAACTTGTGAGGCAAAAGCTTCATTCAATTCCATAACATCAACATCTTCAATCGTTATTCCTGCACGTTTTAAGGCTTTTGGGACAGCTTTCGTTGGGCCTAACCCCATCACACTTGGATCTAATCCAGAAACACCATACCCAATCACTGTAGCTAAAATTTCAACACCGAGTTCTTTAGCTTTTTCCTCAGACATTAATACAACAGCTGATGCGCCATCTGAATTAGGACATGAATTTCCAGCAGTAACAATACCATCTTGAATAAATGCTGGTCTTAGTTTGGCTAAATCTTCTAATTCTTGATTCATCCTAACATTCTCGTCCTGATCAACAATTTTAGACCCACGCTTAACCGGAACCTCAATAGGAAGGATTTCATCTTTGAAATAACCATTATTGATTGCATTAGTAGCTTTTTTATGGGAATTATAAGCAAACAAATCTAGTTCTTCAGGTGTTTGTTTATATAATTTTGCAACTTTTTCTGCTGTCATTCCTACACGATCTGATCCATCATCTTCTGGGGTCAACCTAGTACGCATAGCACTAGGACCAACAATTGAATATGGTTTTGATGTTTTCTCCAATTGCCAAGGTTCTTTAGTCATATGTTCTAACCCACAAGCTACATACACATCTCCATAACCTAATTCTATATTCATTGCAGCATTATGAATTGTTTCAATCGAAGAACCACATTGTCGATCTAAAGTATATGCAGATGTAGTTTCTGGTAACCCTGCTTCTAACATCGCCACACGTGCAATGTTTCCATGTTGTCCATATAAATTCCCCATAATGACATCTTCAATATCATTGGGATCCACTGTAGATCGTTTCACCGCTTCTTTTATAACCTTACCTGCTAATTTATATGGTTCTATTTCGGATAATTCTCCGGCATACCTTCCAACCGCTGAACGAACAGCTGATACAATAACTGCTTTAATCAATTTTCATTCTCCTCTAATGATTTGAAATTTGGTTTCCTTTTTTCAAAAAATGAATCCAATCCTTCTTTTTTATCATCACTCTCGATTAATAATGCATATGCATATAATTCTTCTTGTAAACCATCAGATAAGCTTAATGATGTCGCTTTTCTAACAACTTTTTTTGCCAAGCTCATAGCAAAAGGAGATTTTTCACTTAAAGTTTTTGCTAACTCATATGCTTTATCCATCAATTCCTCTGGTTCAGTTACTTGACTAATTAACCCCATCATTAATGCTTCTTCACTTTTAACACGTCGACCAGTTAATATCATATCTAAGGCACGTCCTTGACCAATAATTCTTGGTAATCTTTGGGTTCCACCTGCCCCAGGTATAATTCCTAATCCTAATTCAGGTAAACTAAATGTCGCATTCGTAGACCCAATTCTGATATCACACGCCAAGGCTAACTCACATCCTCCACCAAATGCATATCCATTAACTGCAGCGATTACTGGTTTCCGCACATTTTCTAAGGATGTTAAGGCTTGTTGAGCTGGTCCTTTTAACGCTAAGTTGACTGTCCGATTTTTTAAAATATTGATATCAGCACCAGCAACAAACGATTTATCTCCAACTCCAGTAATAATCGCTACTCTAATTTTTGGAGATTCATCAAGTTCTTTTGCAAATTCTCCTATTTCTTGCCAACATTCATCGTTCAATGCATTTCTAACTTCTGGTCGATTAACACTAAAGGTAGCAATTCCGGAATCATCAACTGTTAAAATAAAATTTTTATAACGCATACGGTACTCCCATCCCAATGAAAAAGCCGTACCGTTTGAATGATACGGCTATTTTATTGCTAAGATTATTTATTTTGAACGTAAACACCAACAAGTGGAACGATATTTTCTTCCCATATTGATTGATATTCATCCTCATTGACTGCAGGTTTGTAAGAAATGATTTCTGCCAAAATTGTTTCAATTTCTTTAGTGTTTGAATATGTATACATTTGTTCAATGGCATATTTACCAAAGTCAGTTACATATAACCCAAGTATTTGATTTAAAGTCGCATCGTCCACTTCATATAAATCGGCACCTTCAATGATTAGTTGAGCATATGGAACCATCGTAAACATCATACCTAAATTTAACATATAATCTTTATCGTTTAATTTCTCTTTCGAAGGTGGACATTCACGGAATAGTTTAGTCAACGCTTCTGCTTGTTTAGTTAATACTTTAACATTAGGTAGATCTCCGCGTAATTCAAATGATTTTCTCCAATCAGCAAATTTAATTTTACTTAAACCACCATGTTGCATATCTTGGAAAATATTTGAATCATCTTCTTTTTCAATATATCCGATAATTGGGAGATCTGCTGGTTCTAGTAAGTAACTATTAATAAACTTAAGAATAAGACTTAAGTTAACATGAGCTGTTCCTTCTAATTTAGCTGATCCCTTTATATCTCTAGTAGCATTTTCCATATAAGTTTCACATTCAAAACCATAAGCAGTAACTGCATCCCATAATATATCGATAATGCGTCCGCCTTCAGCTGGTGTTTTCATTTTTGCTACAGGATTATATAGATGGAATCTTTGATCTTCTGGTGTACAACTCTTGAAGTAGTCGATATTTCTATAAGAGAATAAACGCATACCAACTGTTCTCAAGTACGCCTCAACATAGAATCGACGTACATGTGGCATATCAGTTACACGAGCACCATATAACCAACGGTCATAAGAATGGTTTAAACACTCATAAAAAGCATGCGTACAAATTCCTGATGATGAACACCCTATTTGGAATTTACCTACATTGACTGTCTTCAATGCTGCAGCAAACCCTTCTTTACCTCTAGCAATTATATCTTCTTCTTTAAAAGGATAATCTGCGTAATCATATGCACCAACATAACCAGTGTTAATATACGAACTATGAATTTGTTTGGTTTGTTTAAAGTGTGGATCATACGCATCAGTTAAAACTAATCCAAAATCATTGTCATCATTATTAAATTTCACAAAAGCTGAAATCAACCCAATATTTGCATTTCCAATGTAATACTTAGACCCGTTCAAACGGTAAGTACCATCTTCCTGTTGTATAGCCATTGATTCTGTTTTATACAAATCCGCACCATGATCTTTTTCTGAAGTACCAAAACCAAATAAGCGGCCTTCTTGTAAATACTCTGCTACTCGATGTTTCAACGGCTCGTTATCGCTAAACCATGTTGGAATCGCACCAATTAAGGAAGCTTGCCACATATATCGGGCTGAAGCATTGTAAAACGCCAAGTACTCATTGTAATTAGTTATTCTTCTTAAATCGAATTTTGAATCTTCCGGACCATATCCTTTAGGTGTATATAAGGTAGCTAATACTTTATTTTCTTTTTGATGCTCAACCCATTTAAAATCAAAATCACGATTCATCTCATTTTGTTTAATTAAGCGAAGGCCTCTATCTTCCCAAAAATCGATATTACTTTGAATTAGTTCTCTAGTTGTTTCATCTAATCCTTCACCAGTAAAAGTTTGTGGATTAATCAAATAATTTTTCTTTACCATTTTATATTTTCCTTCTTTCTAACTTTTTAATATAATAATCCCATCATTCGCCAAAATGGCACTGCTGCTAAAACGGCAATCATTGTTGCTATCGTATGTAATACTGAATATTTCACCATTTGATTATGAGTAACCATTACCCCATCACCACCAGCTGCAGTTAAAGAAACAACATATGGTGAACTATTGTATTTAACAAACCAAGTATTACTAATGACAAATGTAACAAATGGAATTATCCATAAATTAATACCCGCTGCATCAACAAAAGGTGCAAGTAGTACCGTTAATAAAGTAAATGCAGCTGTCCATGATACTATGACAAATCTAATGATTAGAACAAAAATCATAAATACTACAAGGAACAGAACATGATTAGACATTAATGGAACAATCATTTCTCCAAACGTTGCAATTATCCAGTCATTAATCCCGACTGCTGGGAAAACATAACCAATACCTAACATACATCCAATGAATACAACTTGATCCCATGCAATTTCAGAACGAAATTGTTTACGAGTTACAACACCAGCACCTAATACTATGGCACATCCTATTAAAGCAATCATACTTGCATGAATTCCATGAACTGTTTCTGTCATCCAAAAAGCTAAACATACGACTAATACAGTTGCAACAAGTTTCTCGTTAAAAGACCAACCACCCATTTCGGCTAATTCGTTTTCAACATAATCTGAAGATATTTCTACTTCATTTTTCGGTTTATATAATAAAATAATTGAAAAATAAGCAAGAATTGTAAAAACGATTGCCCAAGGTAATGCAGAAATAAACCATCCCATCCAGGTATATCTTGCTGCAATATCATCTGGTAATAATCCAACAATGGCATAACTTGCGAATGATGCACTAAGAAACGCCGGCGCTGTTGAGATATATCCTGTATAGAATGATGCAAAAATCCCACCAGCTCCTCTTGATCCAGGTTCATACCCCATTGCTTCACTAACACTACGTGCAACTGGTCCAACAATAGCAGCTTTAGCTGTTGTACTTGGAATAAAAGGTCCAATTAAAATCCCTGATACTAATAATGCTGTTGATTGTCCAACAAAAGTAGTAGGAAAGATTCTCATAAGATACAATGCTAATCTACGCATAAGACCAGAGCTTGATGCTGCCGCACCAATTCCTAATGCGCCGATTAATAACCAAGTGGTTGTTGAACTAAACACTGAGAAGATAATACCGAAATCTGTAACTTGAAATATTGCCCAAAAAGCGACTACAAATAAAAATGCTACATATTCATCTAAAACATTAAATAGCATTAGGAGTACACCAGCAATAAGAATCCCTAGTGTTATCATACCTGTTTCACCCATTGGTGCAGGTGCTGGGACCATCGCTATAGCAATACCAACTAACACAGAGATAATCGATAGGATGATATTTTTTTTGTTCAGGGTCACAATTTCCCCTCCATTTACACGATTTGTTTAAGAGTCGGTTGCGCAACCTATTGCTCTCAATCAGTATAATACCGCTTACAGAAATCCCTTTCAAATCGGAAGAAAGCCTTCTCATTAAGGTTTTAAATGTATACTTATTTTATCTGTTAACACTAAAGTTCAATTAGATACTTACACGATAGACTCTATCATTTGAAAAATGTAAACACTTAATATACGTATATAAAATATTTTTTATTTTGAATTTTTAAAATATTGATTGTTTATACTTGAAATAAATAAAATAAGGGGATATGAACTCAAGGTCCATACCCCCTTATTAATGACTATTTTCATTCCCCCACCAACCCCACCAACTTCTCAAACGTCTTCCCATTGCGAATCGTCACCCGTTTATAGTAAGGCTGTTTGATTAATTGCTTATGGTAGGCTGTTTTTAAAAACTCATCTTCATCATACTTACCCCAAAAGATTCCCAGTGACCCAAAATGTACAATTTCATTTACTAAATCCATCTCAACGATACTAGCACTAATAGCCTGTTTATCTGCTTCATCGGTAAAAAAGAGCACATCTTTTCGCCCCATCTCTTCTTGCCACCAAGCTGGCAACTGTTCTGCTTCCAACCGTAAAGCCTCTGCTGAAAACAAACTATACACGACATCAAAATCATAATGGCGCATAAAAAGGGCATCAAGCGTTTCCTTTATATTTTCCACTTTATCCTCCGAATCAAAAAACAAATTCCCACTATTAATATACGAGCTCGGATTTTCAAAACCGGCTGCTGTCAGTTGTTCCTTCAACTCAGCCATGGATACTTTGTTTTTACCACCAACATTGATGCCTCGCAGTAAAAGGACATAACGCATCATTGCCCCACCTTTCTGATTATAGACGCTTAGTTTTAATTTCAGCCATTAGTGAAGATTTCCGTTTATGTTTAGCTTTAAATTCCTTAAATTCTTCTCGCCATTCAGGTCTAAGCTCATCGCCATATAAGTCTTCTTTAATGAATTCCAATACCCTGACCGCATTTTGATAATCCTTTTTCGTCTTTTTCGAAACATAGTAATCCGCTTCAAGCCAAAACCTATCTGCCACACTCATATAATCAATATCCATAATCGGTCTTGCTAATTCATAATGTTCATTTAATAAAAAGTGATCAAAATCCAAATTGGTTCTGAGGGCTTTGAAAATAGCGCTTCTTTTGGTTTCATTGGATGAACCACGCAATAATATCATAATATAGGTATACAAATCACGTTCTTTAGCAAATTTAAGCATTTCTGGTTCAAGATTTTTCAATTCTTTTTCTTTCAAAAAATCCAGTGCTTGACGATAAATAACCTTTAAATTATTAGCATCATGATATTTAAATAAATTCAAAAAATTATTAATATACCGACTTACTTGATTTGTCTCTTTATAATAATTATGCATAATCATAGAAATCTCATCTAAATCTCTACCTTTTTTGAGTGCCACACGATAAAATTTTTCCATCAATTCATAGTCTTTAGCAAAATACTCATATCTAAGTAAAAATTCGAACACCAAAAAAATACCATAATTCATTTCTTCCATAGCCGCCGATATGATTTCTAAAGCACGATCATACATACCACGATTAGCATAAAACTCAGCTAAATCCAAGTACTGAATAATAATTCTAAAATCTTTAATTTCCGAATCATTTATTTTTTTATCCAAAACTGCCCACTCCCTTTAGTCTCTTTTATTGTACGCAAGCCTTGCCAAACAATCAATTGTAATTACTAATAATTTATGTTTTAATTCTTTTAATAAATACCTCTGCTACATGACAAGGAGACTGCTATGAACATACCCACTTACCCTCCGCTAAACACCTTGAAAGCTGTTGCTAATAACATTTGGATTGTCGATGGTGATATCATACATATGTCCGTTCCTTTTATACAAGTGCCTTTTTCAACCCGAATGACAGTGGTAAGACTTAATAATGGAGATATGTGGTTGCATTCGCCCATTGCATTTGATGCTGATTTAGCTGATGAGATTCTAGCGTTAGGTCCGATAAAGCATTTGGTATCACCTAATGCTATCCACTATGCCTATATTGCAGAATGGAAACAGCATTTCCCAGATGCACTTGCTTGGTCGAGTCCAGGTGTGGAAAAACGTGCACAAAGCCAAAATATTGAAATAAACTTTGATCAAGCACTAGAAGATACCCCGCCAAAAGAATGGGAGAATGACATCAAACAACTTATTTTTAAGGGCGGTCGTGTTATACAAGAAGTGATTTTCTATCATATTGAAAGTAGAACACTTATCCTAACGGATTTGATAGAAAATTTTGAACCAGATAAAACCAAGAGTACCCTTTGGAAGACCGTTCACAAAATTGCAAAAATTTCTGCACCAAACGGTACGACTCCAATTGACTATCGAATGTCGTTTATTGGAAATAAAAAAGCTGCCAAAGAATCATTAGAGAAGATTATTTCCTGGCAACCTAAACGCATCATCATTGCGCACGGGAAGTGGATTGAAGACAACGGGGTTGAAGAATTGAGAAAACGCATGAGTTGGATATTAAAATAGAAATTAATATAAATAATTATTCTATTTAAATTGATACGTATTATATATAACACAATATATAGTGTATAAAATCATATTTAAACCTATATATTGTGTTTTTTGTTGTTTTTATTTATTATTCATGATAAGCTAATATCATTAAAGGTTGATCTCACGAAATCTTACATTGTTGCAGGTGTGGTAATAATGAACTCAAATCATTCTTTAATAAATATTGCGAAAGGAGGATTTCATAATATGGGGAAGAATCAACATGTAACTCCAAATTCTAATGGAACATGGAATGTCAAAGGCGAAGGCAATTCAAAAGCTACTGCTATTTTTGATACTCAAAAAAAAGCTATAGATCGAGCTACTAAAATATCTATCAACCAACAATCAGAACTCATTATTCATGATAGAAAAGGTAAAATTCGTGAACGTAATAGTTACGGTAACGATCCACATCCACCAAAAGGTTAAGTTATTCCTTTAGATTAAAATCAATACTGATATGTAATCAATAGCTTTCTATTCTCAAAATCCAAAGACGAAGGGATTGATTTTTTGAAAATTAGTGGTTTGAATGAATTGCAAAAAGAATTTGCTAATTTACAAAAAAACGCTGAAAAATTAGAAGGATTAAATTGTATTCCGTTTGACGATTTATTTAATCATACATTTATGATGACCTACACTAAATTTAATTCTATTGATGACTTCTTTAATAATTCACAATTTGATACAAATAATTTTGATGAAATTAATGATTCAGAATTAGATGAGTATGTAAATAAGTTTTCATCTTTTGCAAACTGGAATGATATGATGGAATCAGCCACTGTAGATTATATTGAAAAACATCTTTTTCAATAAAAACAAAAGAGTGCTAGTGAGGCACTCTTTTTGTTTACAAATCATTGTATTTCTTTTTGGAATTTTTTGCTTTATCAATGGGATATTTAGTTGCATTCTTCTCTAGTTTTTGTTCGATTATTTCATCAATATCAAAGCCTAAATTACTAGCCATCATATAAGAGTATATCAAAACATCAGCCAATTCATCAGCAATGGCCTCTCTATTTTGATTCCCTTCTTCCGCACTCTTCCACTGATAAATTTCCAACAACTCATTGGCTTCTAAAGAAATAGATAAAGCCAAATCCTTTTCATTATGAAATTGTCGCCAGTTGCGCTCATCGCGGAAGTCGTTGATTTTGTTGAGTGATTCGTTTGTCATATATTTAGGTCCACCCTACCTTTATGATAGTCTTTCATATTCATAAGGCTCAATTTCTTCTTCAATCATCTTTTTATATTCTTTTCTAAGTAAACTATTGTACTTTAATTTGTTAATCGAAGTGTTCGCTTGCTTCTTATACACTTCAATATCACTATTTTTAATCAGTTCACTTTCACCAATTTGTCGAGTCTTATTTGCATTGTAGTTGCTAACAACATAAAGTAAATCATCTTCAGACACACCAAATTGGTTCGAAAATTCTTTAATTTCATGAGTACGATGTTTTTCAATTCGATCAAATAATACTGCAATAATGTCCTCGTTGATAAAAGCTTCAGAATCTGCCAATAAGTCATTAAGTAGAATTTCCATCATTTCCCCAAGTTTAGGATTTGTTTCCTTAAATCGATCAATGTATGTACGGATCTCATGGATATTCTCTTCAGTTTGATTCTCTTTGTAATTCGGATTTTCTTTAGATGGCGTGAATGCTTGCATTAAACGTAAAATGTACTGATAATTGATTTCAGTTGTTTGGACGGATTTTAGCTCATAGGCAATATCAAAATCATCTTCTTCAGTTCCTCCAGAATCACCTCTTTCAGCTTTTAGCCTTTCAAGTACATTCTCATATTTTCCTTTAAACTCCTCGACTTCATTCCAAGATATTCCATACTTTTCTTCCAGTTTATCTGCATTAAAATCTGAATAAACTTGTAAAGAAGCAAAATTTTTATCAAATTGTTGAAAAGCTTTTGCGAAAACTTTCCACTTTTCTTTTGGAATTTCATCAACAGCTTCTGGTGTAGCAGCAATTTCTTTTAGTTCTTTTAAGGTTTGAACAAACACCTTTTGAGTTTCTTCCCATTTTGGAGCTAATACTTCTTTTTCTCCACCATTAGAATATAGTATTATAGCATCTTCTACCCGCTGACTAAATGTAGCTGGTGTTTGGAATGTCACAATTTGTCCATATTTCTTATATGAATCAAACAATCGATTAGTTCTAGAAAAAGCTTGTATAATATCTTGTGGTTTCATTGGTTGTCTATCAATGAAGATCGTTGATAAACAAGGTGCATCAAACCCAGTTAATAAACGATCCACGACAATAACAATATCCAACTGTTCTTTTCGATATTGATACAATTCATGTTTTCTGGCTAAACGATTATTAATATCGGAATTATATCCTCGAATTGTCTCCATAGTAAACGCGGTATTAAACATTTTATTATAGTCTTTCATTGATTCAGCCATTTTTGCTTGATTATCAATTGAAGCTTCTTCATTTTCACTAATTGAATAAGTAATAGCTACCTTTGGAAAATCTGGTAAATACTCCTTAACATATTTACTGACTTTTACTTCAGATTTACCATTAATTACTTCCATAAACAAATCATAGTATCTTTGTGCTTTAGATATTGAAGAGGTTGTCAAAATAGCCGTATAGCTTTCTCCACTTTGACCATAGCCAATACCTAACTTTGCCCTTGATTCATTGACAATAGATTCGACAACTTTTAGCATATGATTATCATGTTCAAAAACTTCTTTTCCAATATAACTTTCTTTTTCAATATTAGTCAACGACATAACATTTACTTTTGAAATTGATTTATCAGCTATATCATTTAGCACATCTTCATTAATTGTAGATTTATACTCTACATTAAAACCTAAAACCGCTTCATCATGAATCGCTTCTTTTACAGTATATTGATGTAGACATTTTCCATATAATTCATCTGTGGTTCTAGCTAAATCACCAAGAATTGATCGAGCATTTTCAGCAAAAATAGGCGTACCAGTAAAACCAAACCAAATTGATTGGTAGAAGAATGTTTCAATTTCTTGTTTTTTCTTTGGTGACACTGCACGGTGACACTCATCGACTACAAAAGCTAAATTCAAACTAGTGATTTTTTTATACCGTGGAGTATCTTCTTTCCCTTCAAATCGCTTCATTACAAAATTCAATTTTTGGATGGTAGTAACGATTAAAGATCTATCATTTGATAACAATTTTTTAATTAGATCATTGACATTACTAGTACTATCAATTTCAATAGAGTCATCATTTGCGTATGATTCAAAAGAACCTGTCGTTTGTTGATCTAAGTCGATTCTATCAACAATAAATATCGTCTTATCTAAAGCTGGTATCTTTAAGAGATTTCTAGCAACTTTATACGAAGTCAGTGTTTTTCCTGAACCAGTTGTATGCCAAACGTACCCCGATTCTCTTCGATATGATGCTGCTTTTACTGCTTCGAGAGCATGTATTTGGTAAGGTCTCAATAAAATTAAAGAACGTCTATCTTTATCTAAAACAGTATATTCAGCAACCATCTTATGCGCTTGAGGGAATGTTAAAACATGTTCAGCAAATTCTGTCAGTTTAGTTACTGGTCGATTTTCTTTATCAACCCATCGAGCTAAAAATTTTGGATTAAACTTCGATTCCGATGCTGGTGCAATATATCGTGTATCAGTTCCATTTGATACTACAAACATTTGTAAAGTTGAAAAAACACCTTTATAGGCACCTAGCTTTTGATATTTTAATATCTGTCTAAATGCATCCATATATGATTCAGAACGACTTTTTAATTCAATCTGAATCATTGGTAAGCCATTGATTAACATGGTCACATCAAACCGTCTACTTCTATCATCTTCAGATGCTTTACCAGTTCTAAATTGATTAATAATTTCATAATCACTAGTACCAGCGGCTATATCATTTTGATTAAGAATCATTAAATGAACTGTTCCAAGTCTTGCATCTTCCCGTTGTAATGCAATACGACAAATACCATTCTCACCTTGCAACCAAACAGCTGCATCATAAAAAGTAGTAAAGATGAGCTTGTTCTTCACTTGTTCAAATTCTTGATCAGTCAAAGGGTTTTCTTTCAAATCACGCGGATTATTAATGTTTATTTTTTCTCGAATATTATTCCATAAATCGTCTTCTGTTTTTAAGTTGTCGCGATACTTCCACTTTGATTCGCCTTCAGTTAACTGTTTTATTAAGTTATCTTCCATTTGTTTCTCAAGTATACTTTGATTAACCATAATAAAACCCTTCCATTCGTATTGTATATAGATATTTCTATTGTAACATATAGATGAATTAATGATATAAATAATTTTCTAATACTTGGGAACAGCGTGAATTTTCATTTGTATTTAATTACTTGAAAAACAACTCGCTACCTCGTGCTGAACTAAACTTAGATTCTGGAAATATAAAAAATATTCATTATGGTGATATTCTCATAAAGTATAATGAGATATTAGATGTTAAGGAAGATGAAATACCATTTATCACAAATTCTAAATATATAATTAGCGGTGGTACGCTACTCGTAGATGGTGATATCATATTTGCAGATGCTGCTGAAGATGAAACTGTAGGTAAATGTGTTGAGCTATCTAATTCTGAAAATACAATAATAGTATCTGGTTTACACACAATTCCATGTAGACCTAAATTAAATTTTTCTTCTAACTATTTAGGTTATTATTTGAATTCTAATTCTTATCATGATCAATTACTACCTTTAATTCAAGGTTCAAAGATATCATCTATATCAAAGAGCTCTTTATCGGAAACCACTATCAGATTTCCCAGTTATAAAGAAGAACAAATGAAAATTGGAAAGTTCTTTGCGATATTATCTAAGACTATAACCCTTTATCAGCAAAAATTAGATAAACTAAAACTGCTTAAAAAGGCTTATCTTCAACATATGTTCCCTGAAAAAGATGAGGTTGTTCCTCGATTAAGGTTTGCTAACTTTAATCAAAATTGGGAAGAAAATACATTAGCAAAATATTTAGAAATTCCCCAAAAAGAACAAATAATTATATCAAATACTGAACACTTATTGTCAGTAAAACTGAATGGAAGTGGTGTATCGCAAGTATCTCAAAATTTATCATTAAGTCTAGGAGCTACCAAATATTTCAAACGTCTTAAAGGTCAATTAATTTATGGGAAACAAAATTTTCACAATGGATCAATAGCTATAATCCCTGATAAATATGATGGATTTGCTACTTCAGCTGACGTTCCGAGTCTAAATATTAGAAATATCGAACCATTATTTTTACTAATGTATATAACAAGAAAAGTTTTTTATTCAAATACATTATCATTTACTACTGGGACTGGCTCTAAAAGATTACATGAAGAATCTTTATTATGTTTAGTTATTAAGGTTCCATCCATTAGTGAGCAAAAACAAATTATATTGTTAATGAAAAATTTCGATAAATTAATTGAAAATAATGAAAAAATTTTAGAAAAAATAACTAGAGTTAAAGAGAAGCTATTGTCTATAATGTTTATATAAAAAAGACACATGACCTATAGGGGACATATGTCTATTTTTATCAGTGAGTTCCTAATGAGTTACTAAATTAAATTTGACAAAAACTGCACTATCTTTGTATTATCCTGATTCTCAAGCTCAGTGATTATATGAAGATAGGTTTTTTGTGTTATAGACATATTAGAATGACCTAATCTTTTTGCAACACTTGCTACAGACACACCAGCATATAATAATAAAGAAGCATGTGTATGTCTTAAACTATGAATTGAAATAACTGGTATATTAGCCATGTTACATAATACTTCAAGTCTTTTATTAATTGTAGAATTGAAAACTCTTTTCTTTACAAAAATCACATTATCAGTTGGATATTCTTTTAATAGTTGTGAAAAATGCATTGCTGTTTGCCAATCTAATTGAATTTTTCGATTGGATGATTCATTTTTTGTTGGTAGGAAACTACCATTACTTTTTTTATAATCCCATGTCTTATTTATAGTTAATGTCTGTTTACTAAAATCAAAATCTTCTGGTGTAAGAGCAAGCGCTTCAGAAAATCTTAAGCCAGTTTTTGTTACTAACAAAATAAACCAATCCCAGTTAATTTCATTTCCTAAGTCCATTTGACGTATAAGTGATTGAACTTCAAATTGATTTAAAAATTTCTGCTTTCTTTCAATTGCTTTTTTACCTTTAATAATTACTTTTCTTGTTGGATTTGAATCAAGAATTCCTTCATCAATTGCATCAAGCACCGCTCCTTTTATTTGATGATGAAAATCCATCGTAGTTTGTTTTTCGTGAGTCTTTGCATATTCATTTAATATTTCTTGATAGGTTCGACGATCTAAATCACACATTCTAATGCTCGGAGCAATCTTCTCTAAATGTTTCAATGCAATATAATATTTACCTAATGAAACATCTCTAATTGCTCCTACCTTATACAACTCAATCCACTCTTCAAAGTAATCATAAAATAATTGCTTTGCTTTTCTTACTTTATTCATAAAAATCTCCTCCTATATTTTCTTTAGAGTTTAAGAATAATATAGAAGGAGCAAGTTATACGAACATTTTATCTAACAAGGATTGTTTAATATTAATAATTGTTGATTCTCTTTCATCAATCAATACAATTAAATCATCTATTAACATGAAGAAAGATCCAATTTTAATTTGTTCCTTGAGATTTGGGATACTTATTTCAATTGAGGACATTTGTTTAGTAGAAACTTCAGTGAAAGTTGATCCTGCACCAACTTTTTCAGCATATTTTTTTAAATAATCAGTCATTGAAAATATAAAGTAACTATCTAATATATCATCTTTTGGAACGATTGATTGAAATCCTTGATTTGTTGTTGCTGATCTTGATAAAATTGCCGTCTTCCCAATTCCTGCTCTAGATGTAAATAATATTGTGCCCTCAGGCAACCATTTTGCAGAACTTTTTTCTAATCCTAGTTTAGTTATTTTTCTTAAACTAGAAGAAACATATCGTTCCGAACCAATTTCTGCAGGAGTAAACCAGTTAATATCTCCATTCCAAAAAGCTATATTATTAGTATCTGGTGTACCACCACTTACTATTGTAGATACATCTCTTAACTTACACTGTTCCCATTCGTAGTTAAAGTAAACGAACCTTAATCGAGGAACAACCTCATCTTTTTCAGGGAACATATGTTGAAGATAAGCCTTTTTAAGCAGTTTTAGTTTATCTAATTTTTGCTGATAAAGGGTGATTGCGTTGTCTAAATTTTTTATATAACTGCCTATCAGCTTTTGTTCTTCAATTTTTGGAATGAAAAAGTAGGTGTTAGATACTTTTTTCCAATCAGATCTAGGCATTTTTGTTCCAGAAGTATCATTTGCAACTTTTTGAAATTTTTTTGATTGAATTAAATAGTATAAAAAAGTGATATCAACATCAATTGGTTCGAGAACCCAAAAATCACCCAATGCAATTCCTTTAAAATCTGGAAGTAGCCAATTTTTTAAATAGGGACGCAATTTTCCATATAGAATGTTATTGTTATTAAACATAATACCTTTTCTGTTATCAAATTTATGACTAACATCTTTGTTTAACCTGCCCTCTCCAGCCACAATATCTTCAAATTCTACTTTAGGGAGTGAATCCGAATTTGACGTTTTATTAGCTCTTTTTACAAAGGTAGAAAACTTAAACAGTTCCCAATCATCACTAAACCCTTTAAATCGCAATTCTGGAACTCTTTTTTCATTTTGATTTTTGGATTTAGTCATGACGGAACACCGCCTTTGTTGCTTCAATTATTGATTTTGTTTCATCAGTAACTTGAAGTTGATCCAGCATAGCTAGTAATTCTTTTTCTGCGTCAGCTATCTGTTTATCAATTTCCTGTATTTCTTTCGAAACCTGAACGATATTTATAGGTTCCTCTTCTTCATAAGTATCTATATATCTTGGAATATTTAAGTTAAAATCATTTTCTTTAATTTCATCAAAATCAGCAAGGTGAGCGTACTTATCAATATCTTTTTTATTAATATACGCCTCAATAATTTTATCAATGTGTGCGTCAGTTAAATTATTTTGGGTTTTTACTTTTTCAAAATCATTTGATGCATCGATAAAGAAGACTGTTTTATCTGGTTTGTTTTTCTTCAAAATTACCACTGTTGTAGGGATAGAGGTACTATAGAATAGATTTGCTGGTAACCCAATTACTGTGTCAATATATCCACTTTCAAGTAAAATTTGTCTAATTTTACCTTCAGCACCACCTCTAAATAAAATTCCGTGTGGTAAGACAATTCCCATAACTCCATCGTTCTTTAAATGATAAAACCCGTGTAATAAAAAAGCAAAGTCAGCTTTAGATTTCGGTGCTAATACTCCATAAGGTGAAAAACGGGGATCATCTAGAAACCCTTTTGCTGCAGACCATTTTGCTGAATAAGGTGGGTTCATTAAAACCGCATCAAAATTTGTAGGTTCATCTGTTGGCCAATCTTGATCCAAAGTATCTGCATTCCTCAATTTAAAGTTCGTTACTGGTACCTGATGCAACATCATATTCATTCGAGCTAAGTTATACGTTGAGGTATTTAATTCTTGTCCAAAATAACGGATTTTTGTTGGTTCATTAGAATATGTCTGAGCATTTAACAACAAAGATCCCGATCCCATTGTAGGGTCATATACGGTAAAACCAGCGACATTTTCTTTACCCAACATTGAAATACGGGTAATTAATTGAGAAACGGATTGTGGCGTATAGAACTCACCAGCTTTTTTACCAGACTCAGAAGCAAATTGACTAATTAAGTATTCATATGCATCCCCTAAAACATCTGAACTTGTTTCTGCTAAATTTAATCCATCTAATTCTTTCATGACAGAAGCAATAGTATCACTTTTTTTCTGTTGCGTTGTTCCTAGTCTATTAGAATCCAAATCAATATCAGAGAACAAACCAAAAAATGTTTCATCCGATGTCTCTACATCTCGGAATCCTTGCATTAATTTTTCTCTTTGAAATTGACCTTTATGAATATCATTTAAAAGACTTTGAAAAGTTAATTCAGGAGCAATTGTATATGAATAGTCATATTGAAGATTTTCATACAATTCTTCTCTAAGATCAACATCATTATATGCTTCTTCATAAATCTTTTGTGCTTCTGATAAATTAGTGTATGGTTCTTCTAATAAATTAGCTACATGGACTAATTGATTATCTGACAAGAATTTGTAGAATATCAATCCTAATGTATAATTTTTATACTCGTTAGCATCCATTTTTGATCGCAAAATATTTGCGGAATTCCAGAGGACTTGAAACAAATCTTTAGTACCAGTTACTTTTTTCTCTGCCATCGTTCTCCTACCTTTACATATATACTAAATTTACACTGTATAACAGCGATAATTATATTCAAGTATAAACTATTTTTAACAGATTTGGTAATTGGTATCGATTCTATTTTAACATAAAATAAATCAATTTTGGTTTATGATTCCATAAAATAATTTACTTGCAATATTCGTCTCAAACACCAGAATTTTCATATTCGTATCATAAACAGAGTTGTTTTCAATCATAAAATTGACAAAGTCTTTAATTTTATGCTCAGTATTATCGGCTTTGATATTTATTGTAATAGTAATTTTAGAAAAAATTCCCAGGTCAACATTTATATAATTGTATCCCTAAAATCTAATTACTTGACTTTAACTCTTTGCAAAGGTGACGAAGCCCTAATAACTGTCATAATAGTGATTAAGAGCTTTATTTTATTAAAAAATATAGTTACGACTTATCTTGTGTCACTTGATTGATGTTTAGTCAATTCCGTCCAAGACAAACTGCACGGACTTTTAGTCACCAAATTAATCCATCCTAATTTGCACATAAAAGAACACAAACAGACTAATCAGTTTGTGTTCTTTGTTAACTATTTCTCCTCATCAAAATACCCTTCAAAAAAGTTAAATGGCATTAATTCCTCCGTCACATACTTTTCTGACCAATGGCAAATTTGCTCTAAAATCGGAATAACAGATAAGCCTTTTGGAGTGAGTGAATATTCGACGCGAACGGGAATCTCATTGAATTGCTCTCGACCAACAATGTTATCTTCCATCAGTTCTTTGAGGGCTTTTGACAAAACTGCATCCGTAATATCAATCATTTCTTCTTTTAATTCATTGTAGCGAAGAACCGTTTTTTGATTCAGCATACAGATGATTCTTGCCTTCCATTTACCGCCAAATACATCTAAACCATATTCAAGAGGACATCTAATTTCTTTTTTTATTTTTGCTTCATACATGTTTGTCATCCTTTCATAGGACTGATTATTTAGCAACGGAAGTTTCTTTCTAAAAACCAGTCGATCTATCCTACTAGAATTTCACTTTCTACATTGATGGTAACACCAGCACTTTTTAGTAAATTACCCACGTCACACTTACGGTCTGAGTACGCAATCGCACGCTCCACTTCATCAGTCAGATCCGTTGGCGTTAATACTTTAATGTGATGAATAAACAATAATCCTGTCTCATTAGTTGTAATTTCAGTTGTGACACTGACATCCGTTGTTTCAATTTTTCTGGCTTCTAATGCATAAACTAAAGTCGTACCAAAACATGCTTGTGCTGCTGAAGCAAGTAGTTCTTTGGGACCAAAACCTTCTCCACTCCCACGTAATGCTTCTGGTATTGCGATATCAACTGAATATGTCCCAAAATCTATTTGACCTTTACCTTTTGAACCGCCTGCCCATGTAAATTGGATGGAATCTGACATAATAAAAACTCCTCTTTTTTAATTAATTTATTCACATTCAATTAATTAATTGAATGATGCTATGTATTATTATACCTTCCCACTTAAAAAAAGCAATGCAAAAAGCTCAAAACAAGAATATTCTCCTTAGTTTTGAGCTTTTAACTGAATTATTTTTTAATGATGTTTGTTTCAAATTCTGGTGTGTTTGTGATTGTATCATGAACGGGACAAGTTTCAATGACAAAATCGATATACTCTTTAATTTCTTCATCTGTGTTATCAGCATCAATATGAATATTAATTGTTATTTTTGAAAAACCTTTTTTCGCATTTGGATTAATATACTTATATCCATCAGGATCCAATTCACCTTCACAAACGACCGTACATCCTTTTAAATTGATGTGTTTTGAGCGTGCAAATGATTTAATCACAATTGCTAGACAAGCACCAAGCGAATTAAGTAATAATTCTACGGGATTCATCCCTTTGTCCGTACCACCACTATCTCTTGGTTCATCAATAAGTAGTTCGAAATCACGACTCTTACCTTGTACTTTTAACCCACTTAACAGCGTTGACTCTGATTTATAAATTTCAATTGCCATTTTACATTCTCCAATCTATTTATTAATTACTTATTCGATATTGCCAAATAATATGTTAACATATATAACTATGTGAATAAATACACTAACAAACGAATGAGTAACTCATAATTATGATAGCTGTGAGAAGTATCATAGATCTTTAGCTTGATACAATTTAAGATTTATCCTGAGAATTAAAGCGGCTAATATCAAAAAGATGATAGCCAACGCACTTAGGATTAAGTTCAGGTCAAAATTATTTAACAATGAATATAAGTGTTCATACTGTCTTGTATTAACAATCATCGGAATAATCGTAATAAAAGCTAAATAAATAAGTATGATGATATATTTCATAACACGAGATCCAAATAATAAAAATAATAATTGATAAACGACAATGGAAAATATGATTAAAATAAAACTAGCGATAAACTCCCCAATCTGATTAGCTTCCAAATTAGGTAGAATAAAATTTAAACTACTTATAATCAGTATATAGAAAAACCCAATCAGCGATCCAAAGATAACTTTTGACATAACAACCTCGTCTCTTGAAACAGGCAGACTAGCAATCAACCGTTCAGAATGATTCAACTCATCCATCCCATCGCTATTGCCTAAGACTAATAAGACAAAAGGTATCGTCAGATACAAGGAAAATTGATTCTCATACATCACGATATTTATTAGAATATATACTGCTGTTGAAATTAAAATAATGCGTAAATTAACGATAAATTCTTTCTTAAGTAAAGCTAGCAATGGCTTTCCCTCCTTTTCTAATCGAATATAACATCACATCATCTAACGTTGCAGGTTCAACAATGATACGATCGCCGAAAAGCTCAATAAATGTCGCACTATCTCTTGTCATTCCTACAAAACCGGTCGCTTTCTCCTCAATACCAATAAGTAATGACCGGGTATCCCTATCCAACAAATCTTTAGAACCTTTAATGATTTTATAGTCTTCCATGATGTTATCTTTACTATCATTCATAATAATTTCACCGTCATGAATAAAGACAATATAATCCGCTATTTTTTCTAAATCACTTGTTATATGTGATGAAAAGAAAATCGTTTTATTTTCATCTTGAATAATTTCGTATAAGATATCTAGAATTTCAGAACGAACAACGGGATCCAAACCAGATGTTGGCTCATCAAGGATGATGACATCCGCTTGATGCGATAAGGCAATGCTAAGAAACAATTTAATTTTCATCCCCGTCGATAAGTCTTTGACTTTTTTCCTGGCTGGTAGATGAAACCGTTCAATATAGTGATTAAATACCTCAGTATCCCAATTTTTGTAAAAATTACTAATTAATTTCTCTGTTAATTGGATAGACAAGTGGTCATAAAATACATTTTCAGCATAGACAAATCCAATGCGTTCACGAATTGCTTTTCCATCCTCATTGATGTCTTTACCAAATACCTCAATCGTACCTTCATCCAGTGTTAATAAATTCATGATTAGATTAATGGTCGTCGATTTTCCTGCTCCGTTTGGGCCAATAAAACCCGTAATATATCCTTTAGGAACACTTAAGTTAAGCTGTCTAATTGAAAAATCGTCAAAGCTTTTACTCACATTATGTAATTCTATTGCATACTCACCCATTTTCTTCCTCCTTAAATGCCTTGTTTATCAAGTTAATCAATTCACTTTCTGATAGTTGAATCGATTTAGCCTCATCAACCAGTTGCTTTAACTCTTGTTCTATTTTTACTATTTTCTTGGCTCGAATTTTACTCGTGTCTAATTCAGCCACATAAGTTCCTTTTCCAGGTATGGTTGTAATGTAGTTTTCACTTTCGAGTGAGTCATAGGCTTTTTTTACAGTTATAACGCTGACTTCCAAATCCTTAGCTAATTGACGAATCGATGGCATTTGCTCACCTGATACGACTTCATTATTGAGTATATTCCGCTTAATTTCTTTAATAATCTGTTCATACAGAGGATCCTTACTATACATTGACAGATTAATATTCATTCTTCCACCACCTTACTGTTCATATACAGTATATACAGTAAGAAGTAAGTAGTCAACAAAAAAATCTACCAACCTCTTATAGGAAAATTGGTAGATTTCACACATATAATATTTAATTTTCATCAGCATAGTAACTATCATAATAATTTACAGGCATCAACTCGTCGGAAACAAATTCTAATGACCAATCATAGATCTGTTCTAGTATTGGGACAACACTCTTTCCTTTGTTGCTTAAAGAATACTCAACCCGAACCGGGATTTCATTATATTGTTGTCGTTCAATAATATCATCTTCGATTAGCTCTTTTAGTGCTTTTGACAAAACAGCATCTGTAATATCGAGCATTTCTTCTTTTAATTCATTGTATCGCAGGGTATCTTTCATAACTAACATACAAATAATTCGTGTCTTCCACTTGCCACCAATAACTTCCAATCCATATTCAATGGGACATCTAATTTCCTTCTTTATTTTCGCTTCATACATCTAACTCATCCTTTCAAAAAGAAGCGTTTAAGAGAATTCTCGCTTATCAAAGTTAAACAGCTCTTACGTTCAACATCCTGATTGAATGTTAAACATCTAAATCAATTATACAACGCAATTTCATAATTACAACAAAAAAAGTCTTAAAATTAGAATAAACTCCAATTTTAAGACGATTTTAATATTTTATTGTTTAATAAATATTGTTACTTATTCAGCGGCGATATTTTGTGAAGGATAACGGTTTGGAATCAAATTGGCTTTCATTAACATATAAACGATTGGAGGAATTACTGCTAAGTGTAAGACGATTCCTGGAAATGCGGTGACAAAATAACTGGTCACCCATGAAGCCATCGTAATACTCCCACGTGAGAAGATTAATGCCCCAGTTAACCCTGCTACCACACGACCAGCGATTAAAGCTGTAATTAAACTAATATATAAATCCGCAAATACCTTACCAGTATGAACATATTCCATCATTAAACCGGCAACGACACCATAAGTGGCTAATTCAACCATCATTTGTGGAAGAATCGCCATCGGTGGCATACCTGTAAATAAACTAGAAAGTAACGGACCCGCTATCCCTGTTAATAAACCATATGGCCAACCACAAATTAAACCACATAGTAAAACGGGAATATGCATTGGAGAGAAAATTCGCCCGCCATTTTCAATGGCATGAAAGGCCATCGGTAAAACGACACATAAAGCAATATTAATTGCGGTTATCATTGATTTTTTTACTGTAGACATTTTTAATCACTCCATTTTTTTATAATATATATTGATACAATATAAACTGCGATATTGATACTTATAGCAATATAATCTTGCCCATTAAATTTCCTCAACGGCTTTAACCGCCTTTGCCCTTGTCCAGTATATCCTCTTGACTCCATAGCCATTGCTAGTTCATCCGCACGTTTAAAGGCGACAATAAAGATAGGAGTAGCTAGATTTAACACACTCACGATACGATCTTTTAATTTTTTAGATTCAAAGCGTGCCCCTCGGGCAATTTGTGCTTTGCGAATGTTATCCGTATCTTGTATGAGTGTGGGAATAAATTGGATGGCAGCATTTAAAATTAAAGCAACATTTTTAACATTCACTCCTAAATAGCGTAAAGGATTTAACATATAGGTTAACGCACTTGTCATTTCCATCGGTGCAGTTGTCGTTGTTAAAACATTTGAGACCAAAATTAAGTAAATCATCCGTAAAGCAATCATCGCACCTTGTTGGAGTCCTTCAAGTGAAAAAGTAACTATCCAAAATTGCCATAAAACAGTTTCACCTTCATAAAACATAAAATTCATTATTAAAATGAATGTAAGAAAAATAAGCATGTTTTTTAGCGATTGAACGATGATACGGATATTTATTTGGGCGATTTTAATTAAGATAAAGGCAAAAACGAACAAAATGATAAAACTCCACAACTTTTCTGCTTGTACAATGGCTAAAATTAAAATAAATAACCCAATAATTTTGGTGCGTGCATCTAATCGATGTAAGAAAGTATTCAGTGGGAGATAGTGTCCCGATGGCATCCGCATGTTACTCACCCCTTAAAAATTGTTTGACTCTCGTCAACAATTCACTATAAGTCGTAAGTTCCGTTTGTATCGGACATCCTGCTTTTTTTAAGGCTTCAGCCACATGCCTAGATTGACTGACGGATAAATGTAAATCTTCCATCCGCTTAACATTTGAAAAAACCTGTTGGGTTGCTCCATCCATGATTATTTCTCCTTGATCAAAAACGATGATACGTTTTGCTGTCTCACTTAATGAATCAGCATCATGAGAAACCATGACTAGCGTTATTCCTTCTTCGTTTAATTGTTTTAATAAGCTCAAAAAACTATCACGTGCTAAGGGATCTAAACCCGCAATCGGTTCATCTAAAATTAGTATTTTGGGGCGTCGAATAATAGAGCCAGCAATCGCTACCTTACGTTTTTCACCGCCTGACAAAGCAAAAGGTGAGGTGTCTTTATATTTTTCGTAATCAATGCCTACTCGTTCCAATACCTCTTTAACCCTTTGGGTTTTATCTACTTTAGATAAGCCAGAATATTTAAGACCAAAGGCAACATCATCTGCTACTGTTTTTTCAAATAATTGGTATTCAGGATATTGAAAAATAAAACCTATTTTTTCACGTAACCGTAGGCGATCGTAATTTGAAGCTGCAATATCTTCGTTATCGATCCGGACAATCCCTTGAGTTGGTTCCATGAGGCCAGCAATTATTTGTAGGAAAGTCGATTTCCCACTGCCTGTTTGTCCCATCACACCGACAAATTCTCCATCGTTAATACTTACATTTACATTTTTCAATGCCAACGTTTCAAAAGGAGTATCTTTGGAATAGATATAGGATACTTTCTCTAATTGAATTGACATATTTTTTCGACCAACTCCTCTTCAGTTAAGGGACAGTCACCTAAATCAATGCCCTCTTTTTTTAAATCATCATACAGTTGGACTGCTATGGGTGGCTTTAAACCAGCTTTTTTCAACAAATTAGTATCCGTCAAAATTTCTCTAGGTAAGCCTTGTGCTAAAATTTTCCCTTGATGAATGACAACAATTCGGTCTGATAACAAAGTCTCTTCAACATTATGGGTAACCATCAAGATCGTTTTATGATACTCAACATGTAACTTTTGTATCATGGCCAATATTTCTTTACGACCTTGTGGGTCAAGCATAGATGTTACTTCATCAAACAACAATATTTCAGGATTGATAGCTAAAACACCTGCTAAAGCAATCCGTTGTTTTTGTCCACCCGATAACATATGTGGCGATTTCTTTTCATAACCTGCCATATCAACCATTTCCAATGCTTCCTTAACGCGTTGAGGAATCGCTTCATCTGGATAATCATAATTTTCCAAACCAAAAGCAATATCTTCTTCTAGAATCGTTGAAACAAATTGGTTATCAGGGTTTTGAAAGACAAGGCCACAGTGCTTACGAATATCACTTACATTTGCTGGCTTGCTAGCATCAAAGCCGGCAACGGTCAGTGTCCCCTTTTGGATGGGGTATAAGATATTTATTTGCTTTAAAATCGTTGATTTTCCACTACCATTCGGTCCTAAAAGACTGACAAACTCACCTTTTTGAACGTTAAGTGTAATCCCTGTTAATGAATGTGTATAGCCTCCTTCGAATTGATAGGTATGCGAGAGTTCTTTCATGCTAATTTCATTCATAATTTTCAACCAATGGCTGTGTGTCAATAACAAAATCACTTTTGTTCAAAATATCAAAGCTTGCGAAATACTTTTCTTCATATGGAATCCACTTTTCAATAAATTTCGCATAGCTTTCAGCTGATTCGCGTTCTTTAAGGCGTGATAATTGGATGTTTTTTGCGCAATTAACAAAAATAGTTAGATCGTAGTATACTTGTAGCTTGGGATGCATCGAATAACTACCCTCAACCAATACAATAGGCGTTGGTTTGCGTGTGACAGCAACTTCATACTGACCAGTTGAACAATCATAAGGACGGTAAGACACTGCTTCTCCAGCTCTAAGGGGTTGTAATAATTCCATTTCTACCCTTTCATAATCCACATTACCACCTACTTGGGCAAGACGGTCTGGCGTCCGCCTTTCTTTTGGTAAAAAGTAATCATCCATATGGAAAACTTCTGCATTTAACTGCAAGCCTAACTGGTCTGCAAGGGTGCTTTTACCACATCCACACCTCCCATCAATTGCAAGGATGAGTTGTGACTTTTTATCCTTTAATAGCTTAATTTTTTCGATGATAGGTATTATTTGTTGCGTATTTCGAGTATTAACCATAGCTTCACACCCTTTCTGTGCCTTCATTGTTAGCTTACATGTAACGTTTAATTGTAACCCCTTGCAAAAGCTTATATTTATAATATTACCTTTCTTAAATTTCTTGTAAATACCTTATGAAATTTATTAGAAACTATCTTTTTCGATAGTTATTGTTACACAGGGATTTATTTGAAATGAAAACTCCTTCAGAGGACAACTTGATTTAATAACGAGTGTTAATCATCATAAATTTGAACGCAAAAAATCCAGACTTTATTGATCACGCTACAGACGAACCAGCTACTTAAAATAAGTCTGGTTCGGAATGGCTCGAATTAATTAAAGTCTGGATGTTGGATAGATTAATTTAAATGTTCGGTTATTTCTAAGCAATTAAGCGATAATTAATCGTTCAAATTAGTAGCTGCCTTAAAAAAATAACCCCAAAGATCGTGAGATGACAATCTTCGGGGAGGAGAATTTGATAAATAACCTTTAGGAGTTATAAATCTGTATAATTCTATTTTAACTTTTTTTCTTTCGAAGTAAATACCTAAACAATTTTATTAGAAACTATGTTTTTTAATAGTTATTGATTGCTGGGATGAGGATTGTGGCTGACATCCACATGAAGACGATTTGTGTGTAGTTGGCAGTAAGTGGGAAGTGAATTACTGTCAGATAAGGATAAACCAATTTTGGAATGGAAGAAATCCACAAAAATTATTAGTCAAATGCTTGATCGGGTCAATACTCTGTTAGCAGTGGCTAGAATAATCACCTTAAATTGACGATTTCTGAAAAATCTCAAATTGAGATGATTCACCGAAGAGAATCAGCCGTTTATCACGTCGATGCATTGCAAACAACCGCTCGTTCACTTCTCGCTTACTCCCATCCGCCAGAGGGAAGTCTGAGAGGCGGATGGGAACCCCCAACCGCCAGAGACAAACCTGTGAGGCGGATGGGCCTTCCCAACCGCCAGAGAGAAGTCTGAGAGGCGGATGGGCTCTCCAAACCGCCAGAGAGAAACCTGAGAGGCGGATGGGCCTTCCCACCCCTCTCTTTCGGTTTGGGGCTTCCTTCCGCCTCTTAGCAGCTAGTTCATTGGTGGTTGAAAGAATGATTTACGGATATTTTGATTCCAAATAGTAAGTAATTGTCATACAGATTTTTCCCAATGATATTAAACACAAATGAGTTAAAAATAGGTAGGTTAGATTATTCTGTCCAAAAATGAGCAAAAAATGGACAGAATAGCGTTATTCTGTCCAAAATGAGTAGAAAAATGGACAGAGTAACTTTAATCATCATTTAGCAAGCAATCTTAAACTGACAGTCCGTTACTTCCCACTTAACTTACACGTTACCACTTAGAAGCTCTAACCGAGAGCGCCTGTTCCTCTTTCAACACTAAAACCCAAATACCATCATACCTTCACTAAACGCTCCACCTTAAAACTTCCGGCCGTGAAAAACACCAATCCATACAGGGCAACAATCGCCAAGTTCGGTAATATCATGCCTGTATCCAAAGATTCTATCATCCAATAGAAGGGTGACAAATACTGAATAAAAGATAGCGGTCCTAAATCGACCATTGGCATCCCTATGAACATTAATACAACCATTAATAAAATACTCGACATACTAAGGATGGCTTCCGACTTGAAAATCCTAAAGAGTAGCATGGTTAATCCTAATGTATAGATGTTAAAGGAGAGAAAAATACTGATAATCATTGGTATATGTGTAATTTGTATCCTATAAATGGCACTGACGACTAATAATATCAAGAGATTTGATAGCATATTATAAACCGCATAAGCACTCAAGATACTGCCTAATATCTGCCAACTTAAGGCATTAGAAATCACACTTCGCGTCAACACACTATCGTTTCTTAACTTATTTAAATCGCTAGCAATAAAACCACTCGTGTAGGTCATAAATAAAACTGATAAAAAGATGGTGAGGAACAAACGCGGATCCATGGAGGCATCGATTTGAATAATCGCTGGTTCAGCTACTTCAATCGGTACAAAATCTAAATTAAAACGAGCCAAGGTCGCTTGCTGCATTTGTTCATTGAAGATGGTTATAAATTCCGTTTCAAAAATACTATCGGTATTTTCCCCTGAAATACTATACACATCAACACTACCCTCTTGTGGAAAATCTGCTGGAATGGCGTAAACCATCGAAACTTCAGCTTGGGCTAGTTGCTCAAATGCAGTTTCAGCATCCTCAGTAACACTTGCTTGATAATTTGCACTCAAATGAGGCAAGATTGCCTCCGTCACAAACTCAGATTCATTAACAATTAAGAGTGAGCTTTCCACATTACTCGTTGAACTAGAAAAAATCATAAAAATCACACCGATAATCAATAACAATGGAAAAACAAATGAAAATACGAATAACCCAAGGTTTTGAAAGACAATCCGTTTAAAATGAAACCAAGTCAATTGCAAAAATTTCATCGTGGACTCAACTCCTTCCTTGTTCGATAAGCAATAATCAACCAAGTCATAATAATAACAAATGCTAACAAGCCTAAAGCTAATCCAATATGCTGACCCCATTCTTGTGTCAAAATAAAATCATACATGGGTTGTTGGAATATTTGCCGGAAATGATTTACTTCAAAAAAGCTTCTAAAACTATCGCCTAAAAACTGTTCGATGGGAATTAATCCAAGCAACAAATAAATCACCGTAAAACCTTGATAAAATAACTCCGTATATTTACTTGGTAGGAAATAAAACATAATATTGTTGAGTGTTAAAAACACCAATGTATAAATAATAATCCAACCATAGTAATACAAAAGATTTCCACTAAATGTCGCGGGATCAATCAATCGCCAAATGATTACATATAATAACCCTACTAAACTATAAGTGATAAGATCCGATATCATGCTAAACAGCACATCTTGAGCGGGCGTTAGCGGTAGAATGGTCAAACGTTTTCTTAAACCTTTGAACTCTGCCTTCGTTTTCATCCCTACACTTGAGCCTAACATCATCACAAAAATAAACAACAATCCGGATACCGAAGAAAACTGCATCCCCGTCAATGCATGCGTCTCATCATAGGCGACCGTGTTAAACAACTGCCTTTCCCCAAAGCTCGTATCCAACTCTGCCAATAAGGCTGACGGATCATCCAACGCTCCTATCACTTGCCCTAAAGCTTCTTGATTGACGATCGACGACTGGATTTCTGTGAGTAATTGAACCAAAATACTTTCTTCAAGGCTTGACGAATTTTCCTTAGGTTCAATTTCAATCAAAGTTTCTTCCATATTTTGGCTGTAGCCTTCCAACAAGGTCACATTGAAAGACGAATCTTCCGCCGCTTCAACGAGCTCGATGTAAGCTACCATCTCTTTAGACCCCAAAACCTCTTCTAATAAATACCCCTGCTCCCCTTCATCGCGATTATTCACATAAATAGCAATCGGTTCAGAAGTATACTCTGGGATAAATGCTGGACTAAAAGAAAAACCAATAAAGTAAGAGAACATCAATGGCAAGACAATAAAGGTGGCGAAGATGGTGATGGTTTGTTGGATGTTCAGTCTCATTTGGGTCTTAAGGTAAAACCATAACTGTTTCATGATAGCCCCCCCTAATCGCGTAAGCTTTTGCCGGTCAGCTGTAAAAAGGCTTCTTCTAAACTAAGTTCCTCTTTATTTAACGTAGTTAATTCAAGTTGTAAGTCAGCAATTAAATTCAACAAAGCTTTGGTAGAGAATTCAAGCGGGTCTACGATGAGGTGGTATTTATTTTGATTGGAAATAACTTGTTGAACGCCTGAAAGCTTTTGGGTGAGTTGATTGTCAAAATTGAGTGGAGCCTGTTCGATTTCCAAATACCATTTGACGTTATCTTGCACCATTTGCTTAATTTCACTTTGCGACCCATAACCGATTTGATGACCTTTATCCAAAATGAAAAGGCGGTCACATAAGGCTTCAACCTCCTCCATATAATGCGAGGTATAGAGAACGGTGGTGCCATATTCATGGATCATGTATTTAATAAATTCAAATATTTTGTTGCGTGATTGAGGGTCAACCCCCACCGTAGGCTCATCTAATATAAGAAAGTTCGGCCGATGAAGGATCCCAGCTGCAATATTGAGGCGGCGTTGCATACCGCCCGAAAAAGTTTTGACAGGTTTTTTGACATGATTTGTCAAACCGATGACTTCTAACGCTTCCTGAATGCGTTCTTTTAATAGCTTGCCAGATAAACCGTACAAACCCCCGAAGTATTCTAAGTTTGCGATCGCATTTAATTCTTGCATCAAGGCAATCTCTTGTGGAACTAAACCAATTTGTTTGCGGATGGTGACGATGTCCGTGGGGACGTTTAAATTATCGACTTGGACATTACCTGAATTAAAGGGCGTTAGACCGGTAATAATATCAATTAAGGTTGACTTTCCTGCTCCATTGGGTCCAATTAAACCAAAGCATTCGCCCCGTTCAATAACAAACGACACATTATCCAATACCTGTTCTTCACCATAACTTTTGTAAATATGGTTGATATTCACATAACTCATTTCAAATACCTCGCTTTCCTAATTTGGTAAGTACAAGTTAATGCCAACTTCGGTGTCTTCAAATTGTGTTCCTTTAGGTGAGGTGAAAATTAAGTAGATATAGTAGAAATCACCCGCACAAGATCCTGCATGCATGCCTGTAATAGCTGCGTAGGTATAAACTTCTATATTGAAAATATAAAACAGAATGGTTAAAACGATAGAAATAATCGCAAAAGGTCCAATGGCTATAATAAACATTTGCCATTTATTATAGAAATTACCTGGACTCGTCGCATAGGCCATACCCGATTTAAATCCATAAAAAACTTTTCCGTTAGGCGCGAATAACTTAAAGAATAGGCCATGGATGAGCTCATGGACAATAATCATCAGTAGATAAAATAAAAGAAACAGTACAATAGGAATAAAATAATTATCTGCTATATCAAACAAATTAATACTCGTTTCGGTATCTGGTGCAATTTGTGAGCCTAACCCATAAAATAAGGCCATAAAGATAAACATGAGGACGATGGCTGCGACGTTGATGCCTATTAGTAATCGTTTGTTTTCAAATAAATTAACTTCTTTGATTAACTTCATTTTATACACCTCTTTCTTTGATAGTTTAAGTATAGATTTTTTGAGACCAAGTTTCTATTCACCAAGGTCATGGATTAACATGACTAAAGTCACACAAAAAAAGAGACTAATTCATCAGTCCCTTCTGAAAAGCAAAAATTGCCAGTTGCGTTCGATCCCGCAATTCAAGTTTGCTTAATATCATACTAATGTTATTTTTTATAGTACCTACCGAAAGAAACATATTGCCCGCTATTTCTTGGTTATTGAGGCCACTCGCTATGTAGCGAATAATTTCAATTTCCTTGTCGGATAAGTCAAAAGCTGCTGGCGAAAAAGCTGTATTGGCTTGCGCGGTTGTGTTGGCGAGCATAGCTTGACTAATTTTTCCATCCAGCACCACATTATCGCTGAGAGCAATTTGAATCCCTGCATAAATTTCCTCTGGACTACTATCTTTTAATAAATACCCCGACGCCCCCACTTGCATGGATTGAGAAATATATTCTACATCTTGAAAAGTGGTTAAGATAAGTACTTTAATGTTTGGATGTTTCTTTTTGATTAATTCGGTTCCTTCTATTCCATTGACTTCTGGCATCCGAATATCCATCAGTACGATATCGACGCGATGTTGATCACAAAAAGCGAGCGCTTCTCGACCATTTTTAACTTCACCAACGATTTCTAGCCTTTCGAATTCATTGAGTAAAATCTTTAAGCCACCCCGGATTAACTGTTCATCATCCACTAATAAGACTTTGATTGATTCCTTGCTCATAGGCAAATCCTCCTTTAGGTAGTACAATTCTAATTTTAAACCCTTGATTTATGGCGGACTGAACATGAACTTTCCCCCCTAATAGCTTAGCCCGTTCTTGCATGCCTAAAATACCCAATTGGGGTTTAATGGTATCTGTGCCTTGTCCATTGTCACTCATGGTAAGAATCAATGAATCATTGGTAAAATGGCAAACAATCCGTACTTCTGAAGCTTGACTATGTTTGGTGGTATTAACAAGAAACTCTTGCACGGCCCGGATAACGAGTTGTTCTTGTTCAGGTGATAAATTCCACAATAATTGATTGTGATTAAAATAAACCATTATTTGACTATTTTTTTCAAAAACTTGCAAAATAGTTTGCACTTGATCGATAAAAGCGACTTTTTGATATTGCGATGGCTTCATTTCATGAATCACTTTACGCACATTGCCTAACCCTTCTTTAGCAAATAAATGCAATTCTTTCAACATTTCAGAAGCTTGCAGGTTTGTCTTGGCGGTGAGTCTTTGAATGGCAGCCAATTGGATGACAATCGTTGACAAGGTATGCCCAACTGAATCATGTAAATCGCGTGAAATTCGATTACGTTCATTCAAGGTATGAATCTCTTCCATGGTTTGCATCTGGGATTTAAGAGATTGTAAATTTTCGGTTTGTTCATCGTATTGTCTACTTTTCTCATAGAGTTGCGCTTGTAGTGTGGTATTTTTAACATTTTGTTCCACTAACAACAGACTAATCAACAGAGTGGCTAAGGTAATTAATAGGGTATCCACTGTGGGTATGTGTGCTTGCGTATTAAATGCATAATAGAGTAAAAGTATCACGGTCAAGAATGCTAAATAATATAAGCTGACGCGTCGCGAGTAAATTTGGCGCAAATCCATGACAAAAACGGCAAGCATTAGGGTAGGAAAAGTTGGTAAAACAGCGATATTTATTAGCGTTAAAAGGCTGATGATGTGCAGTTGGATGGTTTTGTATTTTGGGTTGTCGAGGAAAAACCATTGAATGTTGCTGGCAATGACCCAGGTGAAAAACCAAAAAAAAGCATACTGCCAAAAGGTTCTAATGGGAATAAGTTGAAATAAATTTAGTAATAAGAGCACATATTTGATTGCAATCATGCCGTCACCTCATTTCCTTATTTATGTTTGGGGGACTTATTGTATTCTATCATCACGATAATAAATATTGCCGATTTTATGCGGTTCGGATGGGAGCCATGGCTCGCGCTGTCTGGCCATCAATACGGTATGTCCCGAAAATCTTTGGTTCCGCTTGGATGCCGGAATTTTCTCATCTGTCCCATCTAAGATGGCTTTAGCTAAACGGATATTGTTATCCAAAACCCTTTTATCTAATTCAAACGTTTCGTGGTTGACCAGAACTCTGTCATACTGTTGCGCATGAACACTAAATTTTACCATCGCCTCATAATGTTCTTGAATCGTTGAACTATTTTCCAAAAACATAAGTGTTGGATGTGAAATGGCATCGCCGAAAATAGCAATTCTTTCCTCCGGAATAATAAATACCATGCACCCCATACTGTGACCCGGTAAATCATATGGCAAAATGGTCAGACCACCTAAGTGAAATTGGATGTCTTCCGTTAGTGGTGTGTAAAGAGCAGTCCGTGGCGCCTGCCATAAGTTAAGGTTTTCAACAAAATCACTCGCAACATATTTTAACATTAGCTGTCTGCGCAAGGCGATTTCACTCTGTGCCTCTATCATATTGAAGTCTCTTTCATTGAGATAGACGTCGTCGAATTGGACTGCGCTCCCATTATGATCAGGGTGTCCATGCGATAAAACTAAGGTAATGGGAAGGTTTGTGAGTGTTTGTGCTACTGCTTTAATATCGCCATAGCCCCAACCACAATCAATTAAAACGGCTTGTTCATCCCCCACAACTAAATAACAACAAACATAGGGCATGATTAGCCGGAAAATACGGTTTGTAACCTTTTCTACTTTGAATAACAAATTTATCGCCTCGCATCTTTTATTAAAAGCAAGTATAGAGTAAAAAGGATACTGCGTATACAATATCCTATTTGCTTATTCATAGATTATCATTATAAACTAGTAAAATTCAATTAATTAAGAAGTTTTAGTAGGTTTTTTAATTGTTGCTCAGTTTTGAGGTGCGTTTTTACGGGGAAAGTTGGTAAGACAGGTAAATCACTTTGATGGTACTCGTCTGAAATTGTTGTTCCGCCTTTTTGGCTTTTACGCCTTAATGTGACGAGTTGCCGGTCGTCGTTTTTGCGGGAAGGCCGCCAATCGCACTTGCCGGATGTCGTTTGAAATCGACGACCGCCTTTTTGACATTTACGCCTTAATATGACGAGTTGCCGGTCGTCGTTTTTGCGGGAAGGCCGGTAATCGCACTTGCCGGATGTCGTCTGAAATCGACGACCGCCTTTTTGACATTTACGCCTTAATGCAGCGGATTGGCGTAAGCAGGAAGTGATAAGCCGTCTTTCAATGCTCACCTAAGTTATTGTCACATGGAAATATCTGAGTGACAATAACGTTTTCTCATTTAACAATTACTTTTTTATCCGGATTTTGGGCAGAATCAGGTTATTCTGTCCTTTTTTACTTGGATTTTGGACAGAATCAGGTTATTCTGTCCTTTTTTGATCGAATTTTGGACAGAATCAGGTTATTCTGTCCTTTTTTACTCGAATTTTGGACAGAATAGGCTTACTCTGGTCTTTTCCTAATCTAGCAGGTTAAGACTATTCTGTCTTTTGCTACCCGAGCAGATGACAGATTAGAGCTATTCTGTCTTTTGCTACTTGAGCAGATGACAGATTAGAGCTATTCTGTCTTTTGCTACTTGAGCAGATGACAGATTAGAGCTATTCTGTCTTTTGCTACTTGAGCAGATGACAGATTAGAGCTATTCTGTCTTTTGCTACTTGAGCAGATGACAGAATAGCTTTATTCGGTCACGAAAATGAGTCATTTGATAACCGATTAGCTTTACTTAATGTCTACTCACTCCCAGCTTACGGGTTGCCGGTCGTCGTTTTTGCGGGAAGGCCGCCAATCGCACTTGCCGGATGTCGTCTGAAATCGACGACCGCCTTTTTGGCTTTTACGCCTTAATGCGACGGGTTGGCGGTCGTCGTTTTTGTGGGAAGACCGGCAATCGCACTTGCCGGATGTCGTTTGAAATCGACGACCGCCTTTTTGGGATATATGACGAAAATTATCACGAAGGACTTGTCATTCACCACTCGAAAACGCAGCGCCTACCATCACGCAACTAAGAAGCAGAGATATTTATTCTAAACGACTCCGTGAAACGCATAAAAGCGTTTGACGTCGGGATTCGTTAGTAATGGATGGTGCACTTGGTGCAGGCTGACACCTGGAATACTATTGCCTTCCAGAAGCGAAATGCCCGTATCCGTCAAGACCACATCCCAACCCACGTAATGAATTTGCTTCGTTTGATAGACATAGTTGGCCACATCTAAAACACAGCGTGTCACCTGTTCCCAATTGGGAATGATTCTACCCGTGAGTTGTTTTTTTGTATCTGGATGATTTTCATACCACTGGAGTTGGCCATTTTGCGGAATCATCGCTGCCCGCCCTAACCGACCTGAGACAGGATTAACTGCGACACTCAAGCCTTGGCGACGAAAATTATCGGTTGGGGCAGATAAGTTAGTGCCGACCCGGTAAGTCGATGCTGCAATGAAAGCTTGTTGATTGGCCGGATCAATCATGGTCAACATGCGGATAGTATTGACTGAATTCGGAAACAGTGACTGGGAGAATTGCCCTTGACAAATATATTCCGAAATAAAATAGCCAACTTCTAATGATAATAAATACCGTTGGAACGCTTCTGAAGAGAGCAATTGATCATTCATTCTCACCTTGCCATCTTCCCAATTAACGACCCACACGCCTTGACCTTCCATCCCAAAAATAGGTTTGATGACGACTTTTCGAAGACTATCTGCTTGTAAGTAGTCGACGAGTGTTTTAGCATCATAAAATAATTCCGTGCGTGAAATAAATTCTCTATTTTGGATAATAGCCAAGGTGGCTGGCATTTCAGCTAAGCCCTCTAACATATCCGTGAAAGCTACTTTATTATTTAAAAAGTAAGCCGATTGATGATTTATATCGCGGGTATTCATCGCTTGGTAATCCGATAAATAATAATTAAAATTTTTCATCGTTAAATTATAGAGAATAGTTGACTCTGCGATAAAGCCTTTGGATAACATGAGATATCTGTTTAAACTTATTTGTGGTTGTTTGCGTTGATAATCCGCTTTCAAAAGTGCTATTGGTAATAGTATTTTTCTACGTAAATTATTTGATTGGCTCAACTTTTCTCACACCTTTCTGTCTTAATATAAGTATAACAGTTTAATTAAGAATTTCGAAATGATTAATTAAACTTATTCATTTTATTAATAATTCATATAAGTCTTCTGGGTCTTATATAAGAAAGCGTTTCTAATTGTGTTATAATGTCATTAAGTAGTCTAGTGAGTCACACATATTGTTCAAACAAATACTTTAATTATAATCATTATAATCTAGTTGCTTCATTCAATTTTTTGTGCTAACATTTATATTAGTAGTAGGCGATATTTATTTAAAAGGTTCTATTACGGAAGTTGTTTTCAATAATAAGGAGGAATAAGATGTCTGAAGAAATGAACAAAGATGAAGTTTTGCAGAGTCCAATGGCCAAAAATGGTCTAAAGCCTTATGAAGAAAGTCGCAATCAACGTGTGGGTTCCACAAAAATTGCCCATACACTGGATGGTATTCCGGTAGTTGATAATGATAATACAATGACAGCTGGTCCAAGAGGTCCAATTGTTTTACAAGATACTTGGTTGGTTGAAAAATTGCAATCGTTCTCACGTGAAGTGATTCCAGAGCGTCGTATGCATGCGAAAGGTTCGGGTGCTTTTGGTGTGTTCAAAGTAACCCATGATATTACGCAATATACGCGAGCTAAGCTATTCTCTGAAATTGGTAAAGAAACCGAAATGTTTGCACGTTTCTCGACGGTTGCTGGTGAACGTGGTGCTGCTGATGCTGAACGTGATATTCGTGGTTTTGCCTTGAAGTTTTATACTGAAGAAGGTAACTGGGATTTAGCAGGAAATAATACACCGGTATTCTTCCATAGAGACCCTAAACATTTTATCGACTTGAACCGTGCGGTTAAACGCGACCCGCGCACTAACTTGCGTAGTCCAAATACGAACTGGGATTTCTGGACGTCTCTACCTGAATCATTACATCAAGTAACGATTACGATGAGTGATCGGGGTATTCCGTCTTCTTATCGTTATATGCACGGTTTTAGTTCACATACCTATTCTATGTTCAATGAAGCTAATGAACGTACATGGGTACAGTTCCATTTCCGTAGCCAACAAGGTATTCAAAACTTAACGGATCAAGAAGCTGAACGTGTCGTTGCTGAAGATCGTGAATCACATCAAGCGGATTTGTACAATGCGATTGAACAAGGTGAATTCCCAAGATGGAAAATGTACATTCAAGTCATGACGGAAGAGCAAGCCGATAATATGCCATTCAATCCATTTGATTTAACCAAAGTTTGGCCTAAAAAAGATTTCCCATTGATTGAAGTGGGTGAATTTGAATTAAACCGTAATCCTGAAAACTACTTTGCAGATGTTGAGCAAGCCGCTTTTAATCCAAATGCCCAAGTTCCTGGTATTGGTTTATCACCTGACCGTATGTTACAAGCCCGTTCTTTCTCTTATCAAGATGCGGCTCGTTACCGTCTAGGTGCGAATTACCATCAAATTCCAGTTAACTATCCAAAAGCGGTTAAAGAAGAATTGAACTTTTATGCTCGTGATGGTCAAGGTCGTGTGGATGGAAATGGTGGTTCAACCGTTCATTATACTCCAAACTCATATGGCAACTTAAAATACACTAAAACAAATGAAGAACCGCCTTTAAAAGGTGGCGAAGTGAAATACTATGATTTCCGTGAAGATGATCATGACTATTATTCACAACCCGGCCAATTGTTCCGCGCCATGACGGCTGAGCAACAATTAGTCTTGTTCGAAAACACCGCCCGTAACTTAGGCGATTCAACGATGCAAATCAAACACCGCCATATTAACAATTGCCACCAAGCCGACCCAGCTTATGGTGAAGGTGTCGCAAAAGCGTTAGGTATTGATATTGCGACGGTTGATTTAACACCAACTCCACGTGACTCAGAAGCTGCAAACGATGAAGCAAATGCCCGTGGTTATGAAAACTTAAATTACCCAACTGAACCTGCTAACCCAGAATCAGCGCGTGATTTAGGGATCAATGGTCGCGATACGAATGTGGATCCAAAATCCTTGATTGACCCAATGGATGATCCATTCTTGTTATAAGAACAGATATATAATTAAAACAACCACACCTACTTATGTCTTAAAGTGGGTGTGGTTGTTTTTATACTGTTTTGTGGGTGCGACTGGATTTTTAATCGGCACTCTCCTAGCAGGGATATTTACTAAAAGATACGATTAAGTTGTTGGTTGCTAATTTCCCATTGTTGGTGTGCCATATTATCCATAAAGTATTGGTCATGAGAAGTAAAAATAATAGTACCTTGATAGCTTTTCATGAGTGATTCCAATGCTTCAATAGTTGGAATGTCGATAAAATTAGTTGGTTCATCTAAAATAAGAACATTACTAGCTTTAGTAAATAACTTCGCTAAAACTAATCGCGTGGCTTCACCACCACTTAAGTCACTGATTATTTTATGGGTGACAACTGTTTGATCAAAACCTAGTTTGTTCAAAATACTCCTTATGACACCTTCTTCCATATATGAATCATCTTTAAGAAAGTCAATTACTGGCAAATCATCTTTTAATTGATAAGACATTTGTTGATAAGTAGCAAATACTATTTTGTTAGATAAGATGATACCCTCACCACCATTAAGGATATGTTGCAAAAGCGAAGACTTGCCTGAACCATTTGGACCAATAATTCCGATGCGTTTGCCTAATTCAAATTGAAAATTTGCTTTATCTAGAAGTAAGTGGTCACCTTTCTTAATAGTCACTTCTTCGCCCATAATTGGATATGGATTATGAATTTCTAAGACTTTAGATTTTGGAAACTGTATACTTATTTCAGATAAAGGCTTTGCGACACTTTCTAACTGTTCAGCTCTCTTTTGAATCGCTTTTGCTGATTTGTGGGCAGCTTTTTGGACAGAATCCTTCTGTTTTGACGAAGATAAACGGTCAGGTTTAATAGATTTACCCTTTTGTTTAGCAGTAATAGTTGCTAATTTTTCGGCTTTTTGATGTTTTTGCTTAGCTGCTTGCTCTAAGCGGGTTTTTTCTCGTGTAAAATTTTCAAATGCTTGTTCTTGTTCTATACGTTCTTGTTCTTTTTGAGCTTGATAATCAGAATAGTTACCAGGATAAACCCTAACTTTACCCTCTTTTACTTCCCAAATAGTCGTAACAACTTCATCTAAAAAATACCGATTATGACTAACAACGAGTAATGTCCCATAATAATACTTTAGCTGATTAACAAGAAATTCCACCCCATCTTTATCAAGATGTGTCGTTGGTTCATCTAATAAAATCGCTGGATGATAATTAGAGAGAAACGCCGCTAAACGTAAGCGACTTTGTTGCCCACCACTGAAATCACTCACCGAATGTGAAGGGATTTGTAGTTGTGATAAGTAGAGTGGGTCAATTTGATCATAATTCACTTGTAAATCTTCTGCAATTTGCTCATAATAGGCAAAAGTTGTATTCGTATTTACTTGCCCACTATCTGGTTTTAGTTCTTGAGTTATTAGTTTCAATAGAGTCGATTTACCTGCTCCATTAGGACCGATAATTCCAATTTTTTCATTTTCATAAACCGTTAAATAATCAATTGACAATATATCTTTGCTTAAATAGCTTTTTTCAATTTGATGCATTTCTATAATAAGGTTACTCATAAGATACCTCCTATTTTTTATACCTTTTTTTCATTAAATTAGGCAATAAAAAATACAGGTCAAAGCTTATTGACTTTAATCTGCATAAAGAATCTTATTTACTAAACTATAAAAGGTCAGCATAAATAACCTTTGAAAGTCACTAAGATTTTTAAGCATGGTAAAAAAGCCAATCTTATAAATAAGATTGATCTGCTTTTATTGCCATTCTTAACGTAATCTCATAGATGCTGTCACTTAAAGTGCCTCCTTAATAGTTGTACTAATATTTTACCATCCACTAAATACAAAGGCAAATCCCTGCTAACATTAGCAGGGAATTTGATTAATTAATACCTTTAAGGGCTTCGACCATTTGAATGTTTTTGAGCTTAAAGTGAAAATACAGCATAATCACACTGCTGAATACAATCGTAAAGAGAAAAGCCATCACGTAACTTTCCGGATGAATCACCGTTTGGTAGTAAACCATATCCTCTTCAATGGTTTTCAAAACAATTTGTGTGAAATAGTAACCCAGAAACAAACCAATCAAGGCTCCCGTCATACTTAAAACAAACGACTCCCTGTAAACATAAGCTGAAACTTGCTTCGTTTTCATCCCTAGAACTTTCAAGGTTGCCAATTCACGGTAACGTTCATCAATATTAATCGCCATTAAACTATACAAAACCACACTGGATAAAACAAAAGCAAATACGATTAAAATCACCGTGAGACTACTCATGGATTGCGCATTGTTATTAATTGCTTCCAAATTATCAGAAGTAAATATCACCTGCCTGAAAGCTGGGTTCTCTTCGATCAACGCTTTGTCACTCCTCTGAGCTAGCATAAATAAATAATGCGTAGGTGTCGCGACGTCGTCCGTTAACTTTTGATAAGTCACCTCATTCATAAACACATCATGATTAATATATGAAGTAAATATCGCTGTTATTGGTATTTCCAATGTTTGCTTTCCCCGCCTTAAAAGCAGATGGTCACCTACTGATAAACCAAGAATTTCAGCTAAGCGAATATTAATCGCAACATCCCCCTCTTTAATCGCTAGTGTTTCCCCACTTTCCACATTTTCCAAATGATAGTATGCTTGATAATTTGTAGCGGAATCTAAAACGTTTAATGTCACAAACTGTGTATTCTGCTCAGTGATATTTACTTGAAAGAGTTATTGGTTAATGGGGACAAAGGTTTGAATGGCTGATGTGTTCGTCAAGGCAGATGCGGTTTGGGCATCGATAGGTACTGAGCCGTCAAAGGTTTGAATGTAAGTATATTGACGTTGACCGGTTGCTTTAATGGTGTTTAGCATACCAAACCCCACGACAATCAAAACCGTACACCCCATCATCCCCATAATTGTCATTAAATTACGCGGCAAATAACGGTATAGATTACGAATGGAAATTTTCCATTTAAAACTAATTTTATTCCAAATAATTGGGAAATGCTCGATCCAAATATGGTTGCCTTGTTTGGGCATTTTCGCTAGCAGGAGGTTGGCCGTCTTATCTTTCATTTGGCGATTAATAAGTATCAAAGTCGTTCCGATGGTTGCTAACAGGACAACGCCAAGGGTAACTAACAAGTCGCGATGATTCCAATAAACAACCCTTTCTTTGACAACAAAGTAAGGCAAAATGCCTAAAATCATCCTTGGGATAAACCAAGTGCCACATGCATAACCCAACAAGCAGCCTAATACGGAAACAATGAACGCATAGATGACGTAAATGAATTTTATTTCCCTTTTCAAATAGCCAAGTGCACTTAAGGTTCCCATGGTGTTCCGGCGATCGTTTAGTAATTGTGATAAAACGGCATAAGTCACTAATAGGGCTACCGCAAAAAACAGTGCCCCAAATAAAAAGGCAATCCGACGGATTTGTTTGATAAAACTATCAATGGCTTGATAGCCCATTAAGCTTGACCGTTCATTAACCATATACGTCGGTTCTTCTAGTTGATCGATGTCTAGATTCATCTCATTATGCCAATTGGGCAGGATGGCACGGAAGAGATTGGCCGATTGTTGATAAGGCGTTAGTGTCTTTTTAAGCTCTTGGAGTGCAGCGGCTGGACGGCTCTCCAGCAAGGATTCAAGTTCAGCTTTTAAGATAGTTACCGATGGGTCGGTCGCATAATCGTTCAGCGTCACGGCTATTTCACTATAACGAGTCCCCGTTATCGCTGATGGATTAACTACAGCAAAACCACTCAAACTATGTGCCCCGTCATTCGTGTAACCCCTTTGTCTGCCTAAAAGATACAAAGGTGATTCAACAATGCCAACGATTTTAAAGCTTGTGTTTTGCAATGTCGGTAAGCCTAGTAGAGCCGTGCTTTGATCCGTATTTAATGTCATAGTTTCCCCAAGCTTCAAATCAGGGTATAAATCAATTAATACACGATCAAGGGCAATTTCATTAGCTTGAATGGGTAGAGAACCTTCGACAATTTGCGGTTGATTGATCGATTCGGTTGTCGGTATTACTTTAATAAATGCGTCAGCTATTTGCGCTTCAACCGTTTGAATGGGGTAGGCGTTAATTCCTTCAGCTTTCTTAAGCGTCGCTAAATCCTCATCATTCAACCCATAAGTCGCATAAACAACTAAATCCTGGGCATTAACGTTGTTTAAATAGCGCTCAACGGATAGTTGTAAACTCGACCCCGTATTCAAAATCCCAATAAATATCCCTACCCCTAAGAAGATAATAGCTAGGATCATGCAAAAACGTAGCCAATTCGATGTCATTTCACGCAACGTTAGTCGCCAGATATTTTTTATGGTCATAACATCACCAATCGATTTCTGCAACGGTTAAAGGCTGCGGATTTAGTTCAATCGACTCAATTTTGCCGTCTTTTATGGAAATAACTTTATTCGCAATATTAGCAATACTCGGATTATGCGTAATCACAATAACCGTTGTCGATAATGCTTTATTTTGCTCCAGTAATAATTGCAATATTTGTTGGCCTGTTGCTTTATCTAAAGCACCGGTTGGTTCATCGCATAAGAGTAAGGATGGTTCTTTCACTAAAGCCCGCGCTATCGCCGTTCGTTGCTGTTCCCCACCGGATAGTTGGGCTGGAAAGTTATGCAAGCGATGGCTCAAACCAACAGCCGTTAAATATTTTTGCGCCTGATTGGCTTTATGAGATATTTGTTCACTCATTTCCACATTTTCTAAAACCGTTAAATTAGGAATCAGGTTGTAAAACTGAAAAATAAACCCTACTTTATCGCGTCGATAAATAGCCAAGCCTTCATCATCCAAACGCGAAAGCTCTTGACCTGCAACGATGATTTTCCCTGATGTTAGTTGATCCATGCCACCTAATAGATTTAAAGTAGTCGATTTACCCGCTCCAGAAGGCCCTAAAATAACAACAAACTCGCCAGCTTCAATTTCAAAATCAATGTCTTTATTAGCAAATACAGCCGCTTCACCTATCCCATATACCTTGGTAACATTTTGAAAATCAATATAAGCCATAAGCTGATCCCCCTTGGATGATCAATTTTTTACGATAAAATCCCTTTCATAAAATAAGTGGTTAAGGTTTCTAAAGCTTCCGCATGTGTTGCATCTTGTCTATCTGAAGTGACTTCAATTTTGTATATCAGTTCAATGGCATACCCTAACTTTTGGATGTCACTTTCGGAATATCCTCTCTCAAATAACTTTTTACTGAAAAGCTCAAGTAAAAATGCATGAAAATTATATTTCTCCATCCCTTCAGCGCTGGCATAATAGGATTTTAAGTAAGAAGCTATTGTCGGATTGTACCACTCTTTTAAAATCGCGTTATCTTTAGTTAACTGCTTACTCAAACTAAATATCTCTGCAATTATCTGTAATTCGTCCCCTTCCCAATTAATTTGTTCAATCATTTGTTGTCTCATGCGACTATTTTCATCTTTGTAAACTTCTAAAAAGATCGCTTCTTTTGAGTCGAAATAGCGATAAAAAGTTCCCACAGCCATATTAGCTGCTTGTGTAATTTGTGAAATATTGGTATCTTTGTAGCCTTGCTCTTTAAACAGTTGTGTTGCTGCCGTGAGAATCGATTGATGTTTCTCTTCCATGATAGCCTCCTTTTTTGGTTGTGAATGAATATTTATTTTATTCATTCATTTTAGTTTCAGTTTATCGCTTAATATCTCGCTTGTCAATTAAAACGTGTGCTTTGTCCTTAAAGCAAGAAGTTTATACCCGTTTCAAAATGATTGCCATTTACACAATTTTTCATAAAAAAAGAACAGATTAGAGATAACCTGTTCAAAAATTAGATTCATACAGACACGCTTTGGCAAATTCCTGGTAGACCTATTGTCCGAATCCACAACGATTGACTATAAAAATGGTGCAAATAAACGGGCGATAGGCTGTAACAAACGGGACACAACATATTTGGCCGAAGAATAATCTGATTGATCAGCAGGATTATCTTCGTCGACGGCAACAATTTGTTGACCATAGTCGACTTCAATATTGCTCAGTAATTCGGCTGCTAATGACGGACTATCAAAAATAAACATCGATTCTGTATTCAAATACGCACTCCGACTGTCCATATTAAACGTGCCGATGGCTGAAATCCTTTCGTCAATGATGATTGCTTTAGTATGAAATTGCGCTTCGTTAGGTTGAAATTCATAAATCTGTGTGCCTTGGTCGATTATTTCCTGGCGATTATTTTGATAACCACTATTGGCTATCAAATTGTTAGTTGAAGCCAGGCTATTGGTTAATAGATTCGTCGCAACCTCATCGTCTGGCATTTGTTGTTCCATATCTTCTCGCATTTGAACTGTAGGAATAATATATGGCGTTTGAATAATGATTGATTTTTCCGCTTGCTTAGTCAGCGCCAACAAATATTCCCAAACAACCCCTTCTTTGTAAAACCGTCCAAGGGGATTCGTGACAAAGCTGGCACCACGAACGGGATGGCTCTTAGCATACCACTGTGTTAAATTTGGATCGGCTGTGGTCTTTTGATGTGTTTTTTGAACAAATTCCGCTTGTTGTCGCAAAATTTCTTCCTGTTTACTAGCTGAAAACGTCCTTGTTTGCACAACACTATAATCAGACGTCCATAAATCGGTGAAATGATTCGCTAATTGACTAAGTAAATACGTATCATCTTGACCCGTATCACCTTTAAACACCATCACATCCCGGTCAATCGATAAGCTAGGCACGTCATCAGTAAAGTATTTATCCCCAATATTACGCCCGCCCATCATAGCTACTTCACCATCGACAACAATGATTTTATCGTGCATTCGATTATGCCATGTCCAAGGCTGTAACACATGTAATGGTTCATAAAAAGCAAACTCAATGTTAGGATGCGCCACCAATACTCGATAAATCTCCGGTTCAAAACGAATCCCATTGGCTACCCCATCCATTAAAAAACGCACCTGAACCCCACGATCAGCCGCATCTAACAACAAGCCGACAAACAGATCAACACTTTCACCCCCATGAAAGGCATAATATGCAATATCAATTGTCTCTTGAGCACGACTAATCAAATCAACGCGCGCTTGCCATGCATCACTTGGCCTATCAATCAACGAAACCCGCTCATTGGTTTCCTTAAATTGAATATCAACCGCTTTAGCAGGTTCAGGACGTATTATATAAAAAACCAAGATACCACTGACTAAAACATACACCAAATACACAACGGCTACCACCAGCAACACCTTAAAATATCGCAACTTCGTTCTCCTCTCTAAGTCAAGTCAAAACTTTTATCAATCAAACTACATATCTCTGCTTCACCTACTGTTAGGTCAAGCGGTATTGCTATCCAATGGGTTTTATTCATATGATAAGCGGGTAAGAAGCGTTTATCCTGGTCTAGATAATTTGCAATTATTTCAGGCTGGTTTTTCACCACTAAAATATCCAGTTTTTCTCGCCCTTCTAATCCCAGTTTTTCTCTTTCAACATCCATGATAAGCCCGTACCATTTGCCTGAATGATGTTTCAAAACGGCGTAGTTGGGATATTTATTCCAAAGAAAAGCAGGTTTTGTTTGGTAAGTTTCATCGACATAGTTAAATACGCTGTTTCGATATGAACAAGCTTCCATTCGACCATCCCTTTTTATTTCTTTATAGATATTATACGTTTCAACTCTTAAGATAGAAGGTGTGAAAACTTAAGTTTTTGCAAGGATTTGCGCATGGCTATCTAGGCGTTAGAATTGATCCTTTCTTTATAGATTACTAATACACCTACAACCACAATAAAAACAGCCAAATACCCAAATAAATACCCAAACCGCGTATACACCGTTCTCTCAAAGGCTGGTGCAACCGCAGCCGAAATCATCCCCATCTCATCCGAAGTGCTAGAACTTTCAACTATTATTTCACCAAGCGGATTACTGACATTCAACAAACCTCGGCGAGCACTGCGAGCGATATAAAAGCCATTCTCAATACCCCGCATCACGGCCATTCGCGAATGAAACCAATCATCATCGTAAAAGTCCCAAGCTGGCTCTAACATCAAATCAACTTCAGCGTCTCCATAAGCACGAATTGTATCAGGAAAATCCATGTCTTTACAAATTGCGACCCCAATCTTATGACCACGAAAATCAATAACTAAGGGTTCACTACCTACTTCAAAATGATCTTCGTATCCTGGAATCATATGAATCTTATCGTAAGAATATACTTCATCGGCAGTCACAAAATAAGCTCGATTATAAGCCGCATCAGCATGCACTTCGTCGACACCTATGAGCACCGCAGCATCCACCTTTTTTGCTAGCACTTGAATCTCATCCAGCAAGATACCCACATCTTCCTCATTCAATTCAAACAATTTCTCAGCTAGAATAAAAATATCATATGAATTCTCTGAGCTTTCGATGGTCTCACGATAATATGACCAAACTTCATCCCAATCCGCATCACTACTTTCAAACCGATCCGTCGCCATCACATTCAGTCGGAGTGTGGGCTCTTGCACATTCCCAGAAGCCTGTCCATTTAAAAACATAAGCCCTACCAGCACTACCAACCCTACAACCAGCCCCAAATGTTTCTCAATCAATAGAACTGCTACAAGACTTCCCATCAAAAATAGCCCAAAGACAATGAAGGGGACGCCTCCAAAGCGTGCTAACTGAACCATTGGTGAAAAATCCATTTGACTATAAGCCATTGAACCACCGGAACCATGGGGTGAAAATAGTATCATTATTAAATCTACTGCGGCAGCTAAAGCAGGCACAAAGAGTAACAGCAGGTATTTATTTAGGTGTTTAAAAGCTTGGGAAAAGAGGTAGGCAAAAAGGGCGTACTGGAGCGATCGCAGGGCTGTTAAGAGCAAGGCAACGGTGATATTGGAGAGTTGCAACAGGTATAAAAAGAGCGAGAGTGAGCTGATAAAACCAGCGATTAACCCTAAAAGCGCAGCTTTATGTGGCAGATTTTTAAAAGACAGGTAAATAAAAGCAATGACAGCCAGCCAGCTAACCCAAAATATGGGACGTAAGGAGTGGGCATTGGCTAACAAAATACCCGTTATAACAGTAAAAAGCAACCATCTAATGTTCTTATTCATAAAACACGCTCCTAGGCTTTGATGAACTACTTGATTTGATTTTACCAAAAGAAAAACAGACTTGCGAACAAGTCTGTCTCTTACAGCCTAAAAACCATAAATGGAATCTTGGGCTTCACGGATTTTTTGCTGAACTTCCGCCATTAGCATAGTATCTTCAACCAAGCGATCAATTCTAAACAAAACATCATCATTTATAATTTTTTTACGATAAAAATCCATATCTTCAATAAATACGTAAGTTTGCACAATTTGAGCTTTCATATAAGCTAAAATGGGTTTTAGTTGATGATCAGCAATCAAAAAGTGCTTGCTTGAACCGGCCGTTACAATAATGCTGACCACTTTATCTCTAAAGGCATTTTCAGGTAGCAAATCAAAGATATTTTTTAGGGTTGCAGGGATTGAGGCTTGAAATATAGGAGTCCCAATAATGATGGCATCAGCGGCCATCAAGGTTTCTGTGACCATTTTTGTATCATCTTCATAATCCATATAATTGCGTCCATCACTAAAAACCACATCCACCTCCGCCAAATCAATCAAAGTAGTTATCGCATCAGGATATTTTTCATTAATGACTTGCATCGTATAATCCATCGCAATACGGGTCTTTGTGCCCATATTTGAAGCCGATATTCCTACTACTTTCATACACAACCTCCTTATTTTTTCGTATGTTTTTTCACTTCAGGCATAATTTTAGTGGCAATCAATTCAATATTTTTCTTAATTTGATCCATAGGCATACCACCAATATCAATTTCACCCAAGAAACGTTGGTGTCCATACATTTCATATTGATACAAAATTTTATCAATAATTTGTTGGGGCGAACCGACCATTAGGGCATCTCGGTAATCAGGGGCAGCTGCAAATTGTTGTTTTGGATAGGGTTCACCTTTCAATTGCAACATGGCTGAACTTAAATGCGGGTAAAACTCACGTAAAGCTGTTTGGGTATCCTCTGCCACATACATTAAACTGGTTGTAGCAATCGGAAGTGTTGCGGTATCAAAACCTGCTTCTTGAGCTGCTCTGCGATAACCATCCACGGCTGGTTTAAATGCTGTAGACGGTCCACCTAAAGTGGTCAACGTCATGGGTGCTCCAGCGTAACCGGCTTTTATTGCTGAAGCAGCTGGTCCACCAACTGCCCGCCAAATAGGTAATGACCCATTGAGTGGCTGAGGCAGGATCTCCGCGTCATTTAAAGGCGCACGAAAATTACCATACCAAGTAACCCGTTCTTCCTGGTTCAACTTTAATAATAATTCAAACTTTTCTTCAAATATTTCTTCATAATCACGAATATCGACACCTAATAAATCATATGCCCCCAAACGTGAACCCCGTCCAGCGATGATCTCAGCCCGTCCATTAGAAATCAAATCCAAGGTGGCAAAATCCTCATACACTCGCACTGGATCCGAGGTACTTAATACCGTCGCTGAAGAAGCTATTTTAATTTTAGTCGTTGCTTGTGCAATTGCTCCTAAAATAACCGTATGTGCCTGCGTGGTAAATAGCCGTTGATGACTCTCCCCTACTGCCACGACATCTAGCCCTGCCTCTTCGGCAAATTTGGCTGTTTCAATAATTTCTAAAATTCGTTGTTGCGCTGAAATCCTCTCACCTGTTAAGGGATTTCTTAAATGTTCCCCAATGGTATAAAGACCTATCTCCATCCCATTGGCAGGATTAATCCGATATGCTTCCATCAACTGCCTCCTTTATTGTTTCGCTTTGGCATTCAAACCCATTTTTTTTAACAAATTAGTTAGTTGTAGTTTTTCTGACTCCGTTAACACTTCAAAATTTTCGCGTATCACCGCTACATGTTTAGGAAATACTTCATTAAACAAAGCTTCCCCCTGCTCCGTCAAAACAACTTTACAGTAGCGTTTGTTGTCTTCATCCAACTCACGCACAACCACACCTAACTTTTCCAGCTTATTTACCACATAAGTAATACTCCCACTTGGAATACTAAGCTTTTCACTCAAAGTCTGTATATATTGCGGTCCTTTACTATAAATCATTTCCATGACCATAAAATTCTCAAGGGTTAATTCATGCGATGCGATATCTTTTTTCACATTTTCAAAAAGGGATTTCGACGCATTTAACCAAGTCCGAAATAACCGCAAATCTACCTGTGCATCATCCATCTTAAAACCCCCTAACTAGCTATCTATGCTTCATCATCTTCAACATTAAACATTGGGAACCGTTGGTATTGTTTAGCTTTTTCAATCACTAATTTACTGGAAGTAATATCTTCACCCGCTTCATTTACCACCGTCACACTTGTCATCGTAGAGATAACTTGACCACGAATTTCTTGCAAGTATGCTTGTCTTAATTCATCTCTTTCAACTATTTCTTCAGGTGTCAAACCTACTTCACGATTTTTTGCAGCGAGTTCATTGATTCTTGGCAAAATTGCAATCATATTCATTCTCCTTTTATCTCATTATTTTTTCATCCTATAAATAGGATATCTATATCCTAACATTAGGATGAACAATTGTCAAGTGATTGTTTGAATGAGTGTTTCAGAGATTTATATTATATCGTAAATTTTCATACTAAACGCTATAAGCTGTAGTAGTGTACTCATTAATTTGTTAAAATAGTATTATCACTAAAGTATTTTTCATTATACTTTCTAATAATTGAGGTGTTTCAATGGATTTAAAACTAACGGAGACTGATAAAAAAATATTAAATTCTTATGGAATTCTAGCGGAAGGTTTGAGTAATTTTCTCGGAAGCGCATATGAAATTGTCTTACATAGTTTAGAAGATTATGATCATTCAGCGATTAAAGTGTTCAATGGTTTTCATACTAATAGATCAGTAGGGGCACCAATTACTAATTTAGCTTTAACCATGTTAGAAGAGATTAAAGAATCACAACGACAAAATAATTCCTATCGATCAGATGTAACTTATTTTGTTGAAAACAGTCGAGGAGAACCAATGAAATCAACTACTATCGCCGTTTATGGTGAAAATGAAAGAGTTATCGGCTTATTATGTATTAACTTTTTTTTAAATACTCCTTTTAATGATATTATTCAATCATTTTCTAATTCAAACCAAACTTCATTGGTTTCTAATACTTTTTTTGATGAACAAGAAGAGTTTGTATCTGACAGTAGAGAAACAATAAATAAACGAATTTTAAAAACACAAGAAGAAGTTCTACAGGATACAACTGTCTCAACGTCAAACAAAAACAAAGAAATCATTTCACGTTTATATGATAATGGCGTTTTTAATTTCAAAGACGCAGTTACGATTACTGCTGATTTATTGAACATAAGTAAAAACACTGTTTACTTACATCTAAGGTCAACGAAAGAATAAAAAAAGTATCCTCGAACGTTCGTTGTTCGAGGATACTTTTTATTTTTTATTTTCAATAGCAGTTTTAAGTCGCTCTAATCCCATTTTTAAAACTGAACGAGGACAGCCTAAATTCCAACGAATAAAACCTGATCCACCTTCTCCTAGAACATAGCCATGAGTAACAATTATTTCTGCTTCTTTTTCAAATAAATTTACTAAATCATTATCACTTAATCCTAAGTAATTAAAATCTAACCAAGCGAAATAGGTACTTTGCGGTTGAAAGATACCTACATCAGGTAAATTAGTTTTCAAATACTCTTTCAAGAAATTAAAATTGCCATTAATATATTCCATTAACTCATTTGACCATTCATCAGAATTTGAAAAAGCAGCTTCAGTTGCATGATGACCAAAAATACTTTCACCATAATACTCATTATTTTTCTTTAATTGTTCTTTATAGACACTTATGAATTCTGGATTTTCTGAAATTACTAATGAATGTTTAATTCCAGTTACATTGAATGATTTACTAGCGCTTATGCAAGTAATAGAATTCATAGCAGCTTTTTCAGACAATGATGCTAAAGGTGTGAATGATTCACCCGGATATATTAGTCCAGCATATACTTCATCAGATAAAATAATAATATTATTTTCTGCGCAAAGATCAACTAATTGAATTAAATCATCTTGATTCCAAATACGTCCCATTGGATTATGTGGATTACATAAAATATACATTGAAGTTTTTGGAGTAATAGAAGCTTTAATATGATTAAAGTCTAATTGATATTCTCCGTCAACAAGTTTCAAGGGTGATTCTACTGCAACACGTTTATTTGCAGTAACAACTTCTTTAAAAATATGATGAACGGGCGAATTGAATATAATTTCGTCTCCTTCTTCAGTCAAACCTTCTATAATCCCTTGAAACGATGGATAAATAGAAACTGAATTAGCAATCATCTCTTTACTTATTTTCCAACTGAAATGTCTATCTAAATATCCAATAATTGCATCATAGTAAGAGTCTCTCTTATATGGATATCCAAAATGACCTTTATCAACAACTGATTGTAACGCATCTATGATTGCTGGAGATGACTTAAAGTCCATATCCGCAGTTCCAAAACACAATAAGTTTTTATTACCCGTACGGAAAATTTCAGATTCCCACTTACTTGTACTTAATTGTGTTCTATCTAAAACTTCATCAAAATCATAGATGCGTTGATGCTTTACCGCAACTACCTCAACTTCAACTAGAACTTTCTTTGGCAATTCTTTTACTGCAAAACAAGCTCTTGCAGGTTTAGAAATAAAGGCTTCCCCATAAACTTCATTAAATACAGCAAAATCATTCATATCTGCTAAAAGACAGGTTGTTTTTAAAACTGAATCTAACGAGCTACCGGCTTCATTTAAAATTGCTTTTATATTTTCAATAACTTGTCTTGTTTGGCCTTCAATATCAAAGGCATCAATATTTCCAGTTGTTGGATTAATTGGTATTTGTCCCGAAACATAGATAATTCCATTATGTTCTTTGGCTTGAGAATATGGTCCGATTGCTGCTGGAGCATTCTCAGTAATTATGGTATTTATTTGTTCCATATGAAAATTTCCTTTCGTTATTAATTATTTAAAAACTCAAGTGCTGAAGCTAAGTAACTAACTACACCTGTTTTCATCGCTTCTTCTTTCCAAGTAAATCTGCCATGATGGTTTGGATAGGGACTTTCAGTTTCATATCCAGATAATAAGAAGTAATAAGCACCTGGTGTATTGGTCGCATTCATGTAATAGCTAAAATCATCGCTTCCTAAATCAAAATCACCAATTTGTACAGCATCTTCACCTAGATATTTTTTTGTTGATTCGGCTACTAAATCTACAATATTTTGATTATTTCTAACGCCTTGATATCCTACAACATAATCTAAGTCAAATTTACATCCTGTAGCTATTTCAAGACCTTTTGCAATATCAAATAATTTTTGTTTAGCTATTTCTAGTGTTTTTAGATCAAATGTTCTTAGATTTAAAGACAATTCAGCTTTATCAGCAATGATATTTACTGCTGTTCCAGCTTTTAAAGTTCCGACGCTTAAAACAACTTGTTCTTTTGGATTGGTGTAGCGGCTTACGATTTGTTGGATAGCAAGAATGTATTGACTTGCAGCAGTAATAGCATCTTTCCCTTCATGAGGTCTTGAACCATGACCACTTTGACCGGTGATAGTAATATTAACTAAGTCACAACCAATACTTACATCGCCAGATTTGATTCTGATAGCACCAGAATCTTTATCTGGAACAATATGGGCACAAATAATTGCATCGACTTTAGGATTTTCCATAACACCTTGTTCAACTAGACTTACTGCTCCTCCAGGGAATAGTTCTTCTCCATGTTGAAAAATAACTTTAACACTTCCTTTAAATAAATCACGATTTTCAGTTAGTATTTTTGAAGTCCCTAATAACATTGAAGTATGTCCATCGTGACCACATGCATGCATTTTATTTGGATTTTTTGAAGCAAACTCATAATCCGTTTTTTCTTCAACGGGCAATGCATCAATGTCAGCACGAATAGCAATACACTTTCCATCACCTTTAGCACCATTGATTAGTGCAACAACAGCCGTTTCACTTAAACGTTCAAATTTATCAACACCAAATTCATTTAGCTTATTAAAAATGAATTCTGAAGTTTCATATTCTTTAAAACTAAGTTCAGGATATTGATGTAATGTTCTTCTCCAAGAAACCATTTCATCGTAAATTTTATCAACTTCATGTTTGATTTTATTTTCTAACATTCCTTTTCTCTCCTCTTATTTATAGCCAACTTGCAACAATACTTGCAAAAATTACAGACGAAATTGAAACTGAAACGACACCAGCAATAATCATACTTGGCTGCATTTTACCTTCTAAGTATTTAATCTCTTCAGAATTATCCGTTACACTTCGAGCTGCTTCGCTAGCTACAATTAATGTAGATGGAAATCCGAAAAGACAAGACACACCTAGCGCAATACTCATTTGCCAACTTACGTTTAACAACTTACCTACAACTACCGCTACAACGACTAAACAAACAACACCTACTAAAGTGACAATCACTAATGGAGTCATTTGCTCTAAAAACATATTTGGAGTCGCATTTCTTAATCCTTGAAATGCTGCAATTGGAGCAGCAGCCATTACAAATACCGCACCATTTGCTTTATTAATACTATTTTTTTCCAAAAATCCAATTTCAGTAAAGAGAATACCTAAAATTAAACAGACAACTAAACTGTTTAATGATCCATTTGTTAAATTCGAAATCCAAGTTGACAATGACATAACAATAGCTAATTTAGCTACAATCATATTATTTGAAAGATATTTATCAGGAATACTTGGTATGAATTTCAAACTACGCGATTTATTTTCTGTTTTTGAATCGATATTAGCTTCTTCTGTAAGTTCACTATTAGAAGAATAGTTAGCCAACAACCGTTTCGCTTCACTTTTAAGAGCTAAAGATGCAATTGGAATCCCAATTAAATTTTGTGAAACTAATTTAATAGTAGCAAAAACAACTAAATCTGTTCTTCCAATAGCTTCTGCAGCTTCCTGCATAATTAAAGTAGCTACAATTGCACCAGAAGAAATTGGTCCTGCAACTAAGGCATACCCTCTTTCAACAAATAATTGCCCAATAAATACCGTACCAAATGCGGTAGCAGCACAAGCTAAGAAAGCAATAATAACTGTTTTCCATTGCTTGAAGAAATCTACTATATTAATTGTTGTTCCAATATGTACCATTAAAAGCCCGACTAATGCACCAGATATTAATAAGAAACCTGAATCTTCAAAAAATGTATCTGGTAAAACTGTCCAAAACCCAATCAAAAATACAACAAAAGCGAATAACATCATGGATATAATCCCTTTTGTTTTCGTCGCAATAGAATCACCTACCGCATAAACGATAAAGATAATTGTAAATGCATAAATAGCATTCATATTGATTAGCCTCCTCACTAAACTTACATACAAATAATTTTCATCCAAAATTACGACTCTATTCAACAGTCTTTTAATCTCAATGGCCATTTTGAAATTACCAAACTGTAACACCTACCTATAAGAATAGGTTAAACAACCGTCATGACATAAATTGTAACCACTTACTATAATGCATTATACACTAAAATATATTTTATTCAATGAAATATTGTTTATTTTATTATTTTTTCCAAAAAAAATGGCTAAGCACTTCATTAAAGCGCTTAGCATCAATCTTTTCTACTATTATATTTTTTAAATCATCGAAAACATAGCTAAGATGGCTGAAAAAGTATTTGATATACCATGAATCAACCAACTCGGTAAGATAGATCCACCAGCAGCCTCTTCATTAATGTAACCCATAAACCAACCAATCGAGCCCGTAAAAATAACGATGGCCACAACCGCACCAAACCCAACCGCCTTATAAAACATAAGCCCATGTAGTAGACCAAATAATAACGCTTGAATGAAGTTCGCCTTTAATCCACCGACTTTTGCGGCTAAACGCTTGAGAAGAAAGCCTCGAAATAGCATTTCTTCTGGTAAAGCGGTATTCAAAAATGCATAGACTAAGCCAGCAGGCAAAGCCCTCCATCCTTGCCCTTCAAAAACGGACGTAGCAGTCTGTGCCCCTCTCACTAGGTACAACATAAACAAGGCAACTAATAAATACACCACCGATACTAAAGCAATCATCCGCAATAGATTGGGCTTATCATCGCTTTGAACTTTCTTCAACCCAATCCACTCAAAAAAATTCACTTCATTTCGGGCGGTCACCAACCACCACACAAAAGGAATCACATTGAAAACAACTAATTGCAAGGCACTTGACGCCAACATACTAACAAACAAGTTCAACTTCACACCCCCAAATAAATACCTCTGCGACACTTATACTACTAATTATAGCTAAAATAAATCATATTAATAGTCTTAATATTTAGTGAATTCATTAGACAAAAAAAGCGCATCCGAAGTAGATGCGCAGAGGTATTTATTTAACTGAACCCAACATTCCAGCCACAAAGTATTTTTGTAAGGTAAAGAAGATAATCAAGGTAGGGATCATCGATAGCAAGATGGCTAACATCATCATTCCATAATCTGGTGCATAACTTGAACCTAAGTTTGAGAGCAGTAATGGGATGGTTTGTTTATCTGGGGTCAATAAGGTAACTAACGGCCATAGGTAATTGTTCCAGCTGTTCATAAATGTAATAATAGCAGCTGCAGCAAAAGTATTCTTCATGGTCGGCATATAGATTCTAAAAAATAACCCTAGTTCACTGAGTCCATCTATCCGACCCGCTTCCAATAATTCCTTTGAGAACATCTTTGTGTTTTGTCTAAAGAAAAATATGAGAAAGGCCGTTGATATATAAGGTAAAAAGGCAGACATATATGAATTTATTCCGATATTTGGGTTGATATTACTAAAGAAACCAAATAATTGAAACAATGGAATAATTATGGCTGCAAATGGAATCATCATGGATGTCATTAGAAAATTGAAAATGCCATCGGTTACCTTCGTTCGATAGATTTCAAAGCCATACCCGGCTAACGACCCTAGAAATAAGGCTAAGGTTGTTTGCCAAAAAGCGATGATAGCTGAGTTTTTAAAAGCATTCACCAAATCCGTTTGACTAGTTAACGCACGCCAGTTCTCAATTAAGTTAGAGCCAAACGACAAACTTCCACTGGTAACATCGACACTGGTGTTAGTCGCACTAACAATTAAGAAGTAAAATGGGAAAGCAAAGATGATTGACATAAAGATTAAAAAGATATAGGTACCAAGATTGCTTTTATTTTTAGTCATCGCGATTACCTACTTTCATTTGAATAGCTGAAAGAATTATGATAACTACGGCAATAACAAATGAAACCGCAGAGGCATAGCCAAAATCAGGCGTATACTTAAAGCTTAAATCATAAATATATTGAGAAACGGTTAAGGTTGCATTACCTGGACCACCTTGGGTAATATTCATCGTTTCATCGAATAATTGTAACGTTCCTATTGTTGACGTAACACTCGTAAATAATATAACTGGTTTCAAAAGTGGCGCTGTTATTTTGAAAAATTGTTGTCTGCTATTAGCGCCATCAATATCCGCTGCTTCATAAATACTTGGATCAATATTTTGCAAGGCAGATAAGAAGAAAATCATATTGTAGCCTGTCCAACGCCAAGTAATAGCAATAATAATAACAACTTTTGCTAATACAGGATCCGATAACCACATGATGGGTGAATCAATTATATTAATAGAAAGTAGAAACTGGTTGATAATACCTGTGTTCGAAAATAAATATTTAAATACTAATGAATAGGCAACAAGTGATGTAACAGATGGTAAAAATACGATGGTTCTAAACAACCCTCTTAGTTTCAATGTTTTTTTGTTTAATAAAACGGCAAAATACATAGCTAATACTACCATGATGGGTACTTGGAATATTAAGAAAATAATCGTATTGCTAAAAGCTTGTCTAAATACCGGATCATTCATCAAACGCCGATAATTATCTAAGCCAACAAACTCTAAATTGACACCCATCCCACTTTGTAATGATAGTAAAAAGGATCTAAACATCGGGTAAAAATAGAATAAAATAATTAATAAAGTAGGAAGTGCAATAAATAACAAACCCATAACTTTATTTCTTTTACTATTACTCATATACATAGTATAACCTCCTTCTAATCTAAGGTGTTTATAAAAAAGAAACCAAATATTGCCATCAAGATTATTGCCAGCAATATTTGGTCAGCAACTCAAAAACTTTAGGTGTTAAAGCACTTAGTTAAGATATTTATTGTAATTGGTTTTCAGCTTGTTGTTGAGCTGCATTAAAGACTTCGTCAATATCGCTACCACTTAAGTATTGTTGTAAGGCATTTTTCATAATATCTTCGATGGCATATGTGTGAGAACCATAATTTGTCGCTGGGATTTCACCAGACCATTCGGCAAAATCAGCATAAATTTTTTGCCCACCAAAGTAATCAACTTCAATATCATAGGCATCTGTTTCAAGCAATGGTAAATACGTCCCTAACGCACCAATCTCATTCATGATTGAACGATAAAATTCTTCATTGCCACCAATAATTGCACCAACAAATTCAGCCGCTTGCTCTGCACCTTCAACATTTAGTACATAAACAGATGAACCACCTAAGTTTGATGCATTCACTGATCCTTCGATATCTTGACGAGGCCATGGCACAACAGCCCATAATCCAGCTTGATCTTCTGCTGCTGTAATTGATGGTGTTATCCAGTTACCCTGAGGAACAGTGGCAACAACGCCCGTATTGAAGGCTTGTAACATTTGAGCCCAGTCATTATGAATATTAACTAATCCGGCATCGTTCATCGTTTTGAAAGTAACGAAAGCTTCTTTTAAGGCATCATTGTTCGCAATATTTGGTGTTAGACCATCTTCCTCGGTATACCAAACGCCACTCGCATTAATCATTGCCCGTAAAAGACCTAAGTCATTTAAATCCATGGATAATAATTTAACCCCTGTGGCATCGTAAATACCTTGTCCAACTTCAATCAACTCATTCCAAGTAATATCTGTAACATCATCAAGGGTGTATCCAGCTTCTTCTAATAAATCAACGCGAATATATAATCCCGTTACACCAGTATCAAATGGCACGCCGTAATTGACACCATCAAGTGACGTTGCTTCTACTTTATATGGGGCAAAATCTTCGGCATTAAAGTAATCTGTCAATGGATAAAAAGCATCAGGGTAAGATTGTAAAAAGCTAGCAGCACGATAGTCTTCAATCAACACAATATTTGGCAACCCAACTGTTACGCCAGAACTTAATGATGTATTTAAACGAGCAACAATGTCATCTTGCGCACTTTCAACGATATTTAAATTAAAATCGGGATTCTCCTCTAAATAAATATCTCTGGCTATTTCGAATGCTCTAATATTAAACTGTGGATCCCACGCCCATACCGTAATTTCCTCTTGTGCATCAACCTTTTGACTAGCAAACCCTCCAACATTAAACAGTAAAGCAACGACAGCGAAAAGCTTTAAAAATTTTTTCAACTTAATCTCCCTTTCTGTAAGCGGTTTTATTAACTATATTATAAACTTTTTTAATCATCGTATTATATGTTATAATGACTACAGTATATGTCAAAATGTTTCATGAATGGAGATTGTTATGAAAGAATTATGGAAATACTTCGAAAAAAATGATCATGATATCAGTATCGATGAATGTGGAATTCAACATTTCTTTCCCAGTCAAGCTTATGCTTATAACACCTATCAAAACTTCATTATCCATTATATCGAATCGGGCAGCGGTATTTATGAAGTCAACGACCAACGTTATGAATTAGGCGCTGGGGATGGATTTATTATTCGACGTGGAACCAAAGTTAATTATTATGCCAATCACGACGACCCTTGGAAATATTATTGGGTGGGTTTAAATGGCCGACATTTAGACGGTTATATCAAACTTACCACCTTAAATTCCGGGTCCGTCATTCATTTTCCTGAAGACAGCCAATCTAGTAAAACAATTAAGGATATTTGTGTTTTTACAAAAGATTATTTTGATACGCCCAACAACATGGTCTGGTATAAATATAAGGTATATGAACTTATTTGGGCACTAACCACTGAATTTCAAGATAAAGACCACACACTCGAACTACCACAACGCAATTACGAGGAGGTGGCATTAGATTACATCCAGTCCAACTATACTAAACGGATGACCATCACAGACGTCGCTAACTATATTGGTATTAGCCGAAGTTATCTCTATCGGTTATTCAAACATAAATATGAAGTATCCCCACAAGAGTATTTGCAAGATAAACGTCTGAAAACTGCCAAAAAACTTCTCCAAAACCAAGATCTCAGTGTTAATGAAGTGGCTTATTCCGTTGGCTATGATAACCAACTCCTCTTCTCTAAAAATTTCAAGAAGAAGTTCGGCATGAGTCCCACCCATTATCGCCAAATAATTAATCAGAAGCAAGAGGTGTGATTGTTGGAGTTGCCCATCCGCTTCTCAGGGGAAGTAACAAACCGAATTTTTGTGTTTTATGACTTTTTCTATGGTAAATTATGTATTTTTCAATCTATTTGTGAATCGCGTTATAGTATTTTGGATTTACTATAATGCGTTTGCGATTCGCGTTATAGTATTTTGGATTTACTATAATACGTTTGCGATTCGCGTTATAGTATTTTGGATTTACTATAATACGTTTGCAATTCGCGTTATAGTATTTTGGATTTACTATAATACGTTTGCTTTTCTTTAAAATAAATACAGTACTTTACGCCTCACTTACCCTTAAGAGGCGGTTTGGAGCTTCCTTTCGCCTCTCAGCTAGTTCATTGGAGGTTGGAAGAATGATTCACAGCTGTTTGATTCCAAATAGTAGGTTATTGTCATACAATTATTTCTCACGACAATAAACCCGCCCATTGTTACTCAGATTTTTTCCAATGATATTAAACACAAATGAGTAAAAATTGATAGGTTAATTATTCTGTCCAAAAATGATCAGAAAAAGGACAGAATAGAGTTATTCTGTCCAAATTGAGTAGAAAATTGGCCAGTATAGGTATTAATCCTCATTTAGCAAGCAATCTTAAGCTGACGGTCCGTCATTTCCCGCTTACTTGGATATTCCACATATGGCGTTAAGTGGAACATTTGGCGTTAAGTGGAACAAAGTCGTCCAGTATATTCCACATAACTGCTTAAGTGGAATTAACCCACCCAGAATATTCCACTTGTAAGGTTATTTTGTCAAATTGCAGTGTATTCTCCAAGTTGCCTTACGATAAATAGGGATTATTCGTCTGAAGCACCCACTTATTGTGCTCGACTCAAGGCGTTATCGGATTCGGCTTGTAAACAATTGCGCTAAAGTAGAAATATTGCGTTTAATGTAACCCAACCGTCCGAGGACTAGTGTTGGAGTAATGCCGGTTCGTTCACTTCCACCTATTCCAATGGCACTACACCAAAACGCACCCTACTAAAAAACGCGCCAACTGATGATTAATTCAGCTGGCGCGTTTTTTTAGCAGAGATATTTAGTTGAGGAAGATGGAAAGGTCGAAGGTAAACTCTGCGTCATTGAAGCGGTAAGCTTCAGCGAGTTCAGGGCCACAGGCGTTGCTGCCTAAACCGCTTTGTTTGAGGTCTAGATGCAAGTATGTGACGTCTTCATTCAGTAATTCATCTCGATGCGTGGTTTCCGTTAGCTGTTCGGCTGAAAAATCTGAGACATTAAATGAAAACGGGGTGGCGCTAGTGAACGCTAGGGTGCCTCCTTCATAGAAGTTAGTTAGCGAAAGTTCGCGCACAAAATTGTGGCTGCCGTTTTCTTGTGGTGTCACATAAGGTTCATAGAAATCTAATAGTTCACCTTTAAAGGTTGCTAAGTAACTGGCGTGGTGTTTATCTTCGTAACTTTCGTAAGGTCCGTTGCCATAGTATTGCACACGGTCATAGTTACGGCTTAATGGTAACAACAAGGCAAAACGCGGTAAGAATGGCATGATAGGATTTTTAGCTGCATCCATATCTAAATAAATGGTGCCATCACGATAAATGAACCATTTAAACTCCATGTTAATGATAGTTTGGCGAGCGACCGAATTAATAACTCCTTTGAATGTTATCACGTGGGCATCGACTGCTTCTACGTAATCAAAGCTATGGATTCGTGTAACGGCGCGGTCGTAGTTGGCTTGGTACCATTCTTTTTTAATATTTCGGTCATTGTCAATCGGCGCACGCCAAATGGTCCAAGAACCGGGTTTGATCAAAGCTTTATTGCCATTACGTATGATTTGGCTAATAGCCCCATTGCGTTTGCTGAAAGCAACCGTATCATTATCAATATGGACGACAAAATCACCCAAAGTCTCCTCAACGCGGATAGTTTTAGAAACATGGCTTAGACTCAAATCTGATTCAAACTCTTTAAGAATCACTTGGTCAAACCCAAGTTCAGCGCCATTAAATTCACCTGCGTTAACCATCTTTGTTACGAAGCGCAAGCTACCGACAGGGGTATTTAGTTGGGGTGGGGTTTGGATTTTAAAGGTGGCCTCACTTAAAGGAGCGATGTCAAAATCCGTTACCTCTGTTGTTGTGAGTAAGATCCCTTTTTCATCATAAAACTCCACGAATAGCGCCACTTTTTCACCTGCATTGACAAAGTCGTATAAGTTTTTAAAGGTAAATTCCATAGCTTCAATATTCGCATGGGTCAGCATGACGCGTCTAAAAATTTGGCGGTGTTCTAAAACAGCAGTGTGTGGTTGGCGGTCAGGATAAACGAGGCCATCCATACAGAAATTGCCGGCATGTGGGTACTCGCCATGGTCGCCACCATAATGATAAACTACATCATCACTATACCGACGTCTAATATTCACCGCATGATCAGCCCATTCCCACACAAAAGCGCCAATAAATTCATCTTTGGACATCATATAATCGTAATATTCTTTAATATCACCAGGACCATTACCCATAGCGTGAATGTATTCACACAAAATGAATGGTCGATCAATGCCGTCTTTGAAATACAGTTCATCAATTTCAGCCACCGATGGATACATCCGGCTATACATATCAATATACTCATCATTAAAATCAATGGAACGATCACGATACCAATAAGCTTCATAGTGTAGGGGACGATTGGGATCTAAAGCGCGGGCGTGACGCAACATGTCCTCAATACCAACACCATAGCCCGACTCATTCCCAGCGGACCAAATGATAATGGACGAATAATTATAAAACGGCACGATGCTTGCATCCATCCGGTCAACAAAACTCGCTGCAAATTGTGGATCATCAGCAATCATATTATAGTTAGCATTGCCACCAAGACCATATAAATCAACGACCCCATGCGTTTCCACATCGGCTTCACTCATCACATAAAAACCCATCCGGTCAGTTAATTCATAAAACTCTGCCGTCTTAGGATAATGTGCCGTCCGAATCGCATTGAAATTATACAATTTCATTTGTTCAAGGTCATGAATCTGATTGGCCAAACTAACCGTCGCACCTGTATTCGGATGCGTATCGTGATGGTTGACCCCAACCAACTTCACCGATTGATGATTAATGTACAACTGCTTGTTTTTAATTTCAACCTTACGCAGTCCCACTTCTTGCCGGTAAAATTCTTCACCTGCTTGAACCACTAATACATACAACTGCGGCACTTCTGCGTTCCATAATTGGGGTTGTTTGATTTCAAAGGACGTTTTTCCGGTTGCTGGCAGTTCACGCTCTTCTATCAAGTCACCAGCAGGATCGAAGAGACTAACTTTAATCGTATCGACATTTTCTGCATCAACAATATCTAATGCAATGGTTCCCGTTTGTAAATCAGCTGCTACATCCGGCGTTACTTGAAAGTGATTGATTCGGTTAGCTTGACGTTTTAATAAATAGACGTCTCTAAAAATGCCGCTATATCTAAATTTATCCTGGTCTTCAAAGTAAGTCCCGTCACTCCATTGCAGCACTAAAACGGAAAGTTGATTTTCACCGACTTTTAAAGCGGCCGTAATATCAAATTCTTGATTGCTATGTGAAATTTGCGAATAGCCAATAAACGTATCATTGACCCATACATAAAAAGCAGAGTCCACCCCTTCAAAATTTAAATGATAGGCTTCACCTTTTGACAGGTCGTTGATTTCAAAGGTCCGTTTATACAAACCGGCAGGATTGTCATAAGGCACATAGGGTGGATCATAAGGAATCGGATATTCCGTGTTAGTATACTGAATTTGTCCGTAACCTTCTAGTTGCCAGCAACTGGGTACCGGAATTTGACGATAAGATAAATCACTCTTATGCTCGGCTAACCAATAAGGTTGGTCAATCAATCGCACATTCTCAAAGTAGTGAAAATTCCATGTACCATTTAAATCCGTATAAGCCTCTGACTGCCGACGGTCTAAAGTCGTTTTAGCTGCATCGAACGAAGTAAAAGGCACAAAATAATTACGACGCGGCAAGGTATTTACATGAAAAGTTTGTAAATCTTCAAAATAATTGGTTAATAACATGTTTTTCTCCTTTTTATGTTTTTATGCATCAACGGGACGAATGACCTTACAAGGATTCCCAAAAGCCACCACATTTGCCGGAACATCCTTAGTTACCACACTACCAGCTCCAATAACACTATTTTCACCAATACTGACACCACCAAAAACAACGACATTGGCACCAATCCAAACATTGTCTCCAATAACGATTGGTCGATTAAATTGTAGCGACTGACGTCTTAAATCAGGATCAATTGGATGACTAGCAGTCGTTAACACAACATTTGGTCCAAACTTCACCAAATCTCCAATCGTAATATCCGCATCATCCACCAAAGTCATATTAAAATTCGCATAAAAGTTACTGCCTAAGCTCGTGTTCAAGCCCCAATTAGCATGAAAGGGTGTTTCAATGGTGATATTTTCACCCACAGAAGCAAAAATTTCCTTAATCAGTGTTTGACGTTTGCCACGTTCGGTTAACGGCGTATGATTGTAATCAAAAATCAGTTGGTTAGCCTTGACTTGCATTTCCAGCAAATCCGCCTCACCTGGATTATATATCTCGCCAGATTTCATTTTATCAAAAATATCCATCAATGATCCTCCCTAACTTTTGTCATCAGTATTTGTATCGATTTAAAGTCCCCTTTGGCCACATCCATCGTCAAACCGGCATACATTAATTCAGCCCCCGAATACACTTCGCTGCTATCTTCCACCCGATAGAGGGCTTCTTCTTCTAAATCTTTTAACCTCACAATAGTTTCCATTTCTTCATGGCTCGACAACACTTTGACATAGGTCAATAAAACTTGATCACCGTATTTAAATTGAACCGCTGTTTCATTGGCCGTATGCATCACGCGGTATTGCTGACCCAATTGTACCATTGATCGAATGGTTTTATAGCGTGTCACTTGGTCTTTCACTTGCTGTTGTTCAGCTTGCGACAAGTCATTTAAATCCAACTCATAGCCAAGATTGCCCATCATAGCAACATCCCCACGTGTTTTCAAATCCGTGACACGATTCAATTGGTGATTAGGCACTGCCGAAACATGCGCCCCCATTGAAATCACTGGATGCAAGTAACTACTGCCATGTTGAATGTCCAATCGACTCACCGCATCCGTATTATCACTCGCCCAAACTTGTGGGAAATAGCGCATCATACCTAAATCATTACGACCACCGCCACCTGAACAGCTCTCAAACAAAACCTCCGGATGCTTAGTCGTTAAGTAGGCCATCAAATCATACAAACCTAACATATATTGGTGCGACTGCATCATGGTCTGCGTATAATCTGCCCCATTCCCAATGTTGGTCATATTCCGATTCATATCCCACTTGACATAGTCAATATCGTAATCCATTAACAACCCATCAAATAAATATCGCATATACTCAACCACTTCAGGGTTCGCATAATTTAAAACCAGTTGATTCCGTGAATAGGTGTGTTCGCGGTTCGGCAATTGAATGACCCAGTCCGGATGTTTACGGTACAAGTCACTATTTTCTGAAATCATCTCCGGCTCAATCCAAATCCCAAACTTAAGCCCACGACTTTTAATTTGCGCAATTAACTCACTCAAAGACCCTTGTATTTTAGCTTCATTCACATACCAGTCGCCTAATGAGGAATTGTCATCGTGACGCTGCCCAAACCATCCGTCATCTAAAACAAACAATTCAATCCCTAACTCACTCGCCTTATCCGCAATCGCTAGCAACTTATCCCGGTTAAAATCAAAATAAGTCGCTTCCCAATTATTAATTAAAATCGGTCTTTCTTGGTTAGCAAAATTCGCAGGCATTATGTGTTGGCGAATAAAGACATGACTGGTTTGACTCAGCTTGTTTAAACCCTGATAGCTAAAATTAAGCACGGCAACGGGCGTATCAAAACTTTCTTGTGGCTTTAATTGCCACATAAAATTATCAGCCGCAATCCCCATCGATACCCGCAGCTCATTCAGCTGGTTCTGTTGACAACCAAACTCAAAATTCCCACTATACATCAACTGAATGGATAGCGCCTCGCCAAAATCATCGGTCGTTGTCGGATGCGTAATAATCCCCGCTGGTGTCTGCCCATGCCCTGAAGCCCCTCGATTAGACCCCACAATAAATATCCCCTGATCAATAGTATGTCGTCTAACCGTTTTTTCACGAGCGTATGCCCCTTGAAAAGTTATCACATCATAATTATCCGTCGGTAAATCTAACATGACACTTTGGAGCCGATGCACCACCACGTCTTCCGCAGAGCTATTGATTAGTTGGGTAAATGTCGTGATGGTCGCACTGTTTTCGTAAACCGTATAATACAATTTGAGCATTAAATGAGCGACTTGATCACGTAAGGTCAAAGTTAGTGTCGTTGCTTCCTCCGGACTAGCGTATGGACTAGGGAGTCCTTGGGCAGTAATGACACCGGGCGTAATTTCATAAGATTCATAGCGGAAGTCCGTTGTTTCATTATTAGTATGCTGAATACGAATACTCGGCTGGCGAAAATCACCTAAGCCATGTTGCCCAATCAACAGCCTTTGCGTATCCATCGAAAACTCGCGTTGATGCGGATTGGGATTCCCTGAAAACGCATGATCTTTTAAGATAACCGCATTCGATCCATGATACTGCTTAACCTGGCGACCAATGTATTTAAGAAACAAATAGCCATCTGCTTCCTCGATAATCATTGTCAGATTGTCTGCATGTAAGTAAAATTGTTGCTCACTTTTTATAATTGGCATCCTATCTCCCCTTTCATTCTAATGATACCGTATTCAGACAACTTACTAAATAGATTTATGTGAACAACTTTAGCGAATTTAGGTAACATAATGACATATTGGATGCGATTATGAAAAGAGAGGGGGGCGCATGCCTTCGAAAACCTGGGATGGCACGCGCTCCTTCTCCGCATGCCTTCGAAAATTCGGGATGGCACGCGCTCCTTCTCCGCATGCCTTCGAAAATTCAGGATGGCACGCGCTCCTTCTCCGCATGCCTTCGAAAACTTGGGATGGCACGCGCTCCTTCTCCGCATGCCTTCGAAAACTTTGGATGGCACGCGCTAAGTAAATTGATTAAGAATTAATAACATAATATGATAATTGGCTTTTTGGAATTAGAGTAAAATTCGTTCCTAGATGTCTCTTTATCGTACGCTTACTTATTTCTTGTCCCATTAACTCAAATACGTTCTGAGTTGTTAGAAATTCTGGATTGTCATGAAACAAGCTATTGAGTTCGTGCCCATGGCGGCAAATAGTAGCCTCTAAGCTCTCGCTAGTGTGGCAATGTTTGCATTTTACTGAGTAGCGTCCTCTCTCCACCTCAAATTTCCCACAATGATTGCAATAGATGCCTTTGTTTAAGCGGCTGAAGTCTTGGGGTTGTAGGCGGGAGAATTTGGCGTTGTAGTCGGTGCGGTATTTATTGAGGGTGTTTTGGATTTTAGTGGTTTGCCAGTTTTGAAGGGGTGTGTGGTTGGGTAGGTATTTGATGAAGTCACGCAGGTCGTTGTGGGTGACAATTTGTAACGCAGGTAGCTGGTCGTAGATGAATTTGCCGTGTGGATTAATGAAGACCATGACCGGGTCGACTTTGACATTGTAATAGATGGATTCAGCGATGCTACGGATGCAATCGGTGCGATCAATCATGGTGTTAAATATATTTTTTTTACTGGGCTTTTGATTGTAATAACATTTGCCATTTCGATACTCAAACAAACAATCGTAATTTTTGACATCAATCACCAGCCATTGTTTGGGGGAAATTAAGATAAAATCCGTTTGCATCACCCCTTCATAATCAAACCAATAATCTTCGATAAATAACCAGTCCGAATTAACATAGTCATTGTACCATTTGACAAACTCCCTTTCCCCTTCATAGCCACGTTGCAAATTGTTTAAGCGATTCGTTTCAGTGAGTACACCCCGTTTCTCTTTATATTCTAAGAAAACTAATTCGATATTTTTTTCCATTTTGACACCTCCTACTTATATATACGTAAAAAATGTCAAATTCCACTTTTTTAAATAAAAAAACATCCTAGTTTTTACACTAGAATGCTCTAAATAAATATCCCCTTACCGCACCATGGTCGGGCGTTTTGAATCATACTGCCATCCTGGGATTAGATATTGCATGGCAATCGTATCGTCCCGATCACTAAACGGCGAATCTAAATACAATTGATGTGCCCGGTTTAACTTATCAAAGTCTAATTCAACCCCTAAACCAGGTTTATCAGGCACCTTAATTTTCCCATCCTTAATCACTAATGGATTTTTTAACAAAGACTCACCGTCTTGCCAAATCCAGTGAGTATCGACAGGGGTGATATGACCTGGTGCTGCCGCTGCAACTTGCACAAAAGTGGCTAAAGTAATATCAAAATGATTATTCGAGTGTGAGCCCCAGGTTAAATTGAAATCATTTAACAAATAAGCCATACGAATACTCCCACTTAAGGTCCAGAAATGAGGATCAGCCAGAACGATATCAACTGACCGTAGCATTAAGGCATGATAAAATTGACGCCAGTTAGTTGCAATCATATTTGTCGCTAATTGGAATCCAGTGGCCGCTTTATATTCGGCGTTAATTTCACGACTGGATAAACTTCCTTCAGGTCCACATGGATCTTCCACATAACTGAGTACATCCCCTAAATCTTTAGTGAGTTCAATCGCTTCTTCAAGCGTCCAAGCCCCGTTGGGATCAATATTGATGCGTCCTTGGGGGAAGGCTGCCTTCAATTGTTTCACGGTGTCAATTTCAATCTTCGGGTCTAATGCTCCACCTTTTAATTTAAAATGTGTAAAACCGTATTTGTCATGTAATACGCTGGCTTGTTTGACAATTGCTTCCGGAGTCATCATTTCAGTCCGGCGCAAGTTTTCCCAAACATTCAAATCGCCTGCTGGCGCTTTCTCATAGGGCAAGTCTATCTTATTAGCATCTGCACTGTAAAATAAATATCCCAGAAACTCTACTTCATCGCGTTGCTGACCTAAATCCCCTAACAATGAAGCCATTGGTTGATTCAGATGCTTCCCCAATAAATCGAGCATAGCACATTCAATGGCAGCCTCAGATTGCACCACATATTTTAAGTTGGCGATATTTAATTTTTGTAGCCCTTCCCCTTCATCGGCCACGTGAACTCTGTGTCTATTTTTAATCTTATTTAATACTTTTCTATATTCACTGATTGGCTCGCCAATGACATATTGCGTAAAACGCTTTAATTGGTCAGTAATATGCTCGCCACCATGAATTTCACCTATCCCATACTCACCTGTATCGTCTTCTAAAACAACAATATTACGAGTGAAATGCGGGGCATGACAGCCACTTAACGTTAAGGTGGGACTATCATGACCAGCAACTGGGTAAACTTTCATATCTTTTACTTTTGGAACGTTAGCCATTGAGTTCTCTCCTTCCGAAAATGTAAGAGTTTACATTGTGTTTAAGTAAAATAGGGAGACAGAGCTCCCTATTCATGTCAATCTTAATGATTATTGTAATTTTTGATTGTTAATTAATTCGTAGTAACGTGCAATGGCACTGTGATCTTCTTTATCATGTCCATGGGCTTTCAATGATTGTAAAATTTCCATTGACAATGCAGTAAATGGTGATGAAACATTCAACTCTTTAGACGTATCTAAAGCATTTTGTAAGTCTTTAATATGTAATTCAATTCGGAATCCTGGATCGAAATTACCATCAAAGATTTTTTGCGATTTTTGTTCCATAACTTTACTTCCAGCTAAGCCTGTACGAATTGCTTGGTAAACGCTTGATGGGTCAACATCAGCTTTTTTAGCCAGGCTGTACGCTTCAGAAATAGCAGCGATATTGATAGCAACGATCATTTGGTTTGCTAATTTAGTAATGTTACCTGCACCAACTTCACCTACTAAAGTCACGCTAGACGCCATAACCATCAAAGTATCATAGTATTTATCGAAAACTTCTTTATCGCCACCTACCATAACAGCGATGGAGCCTTCGATTGCGCCGGGTTCACCACCAGATACAGGCGCATCCAAGAAGTTCACACCCTGTTCAGCTAAACGTTCTGCAAATTTTTTGCTGGCAACTGGTGAAATGGAACTCATATCAACGACAGTTTGTCCCTCAGATAATCCTTCTGCAATCCCATTTTCACTAAATAACGCTGATTCAACATGTGGTGAATTTGGTAACATAATGATAACGAGTTCAGATTTTTCCGCAGCTTCACGCCCACTAGAAACACCTTGGCCCCCTGCTTCAACTAAAGCATCAATCGCCGCTTGGTTAAAATCATAGCCAAATACTTCATGTCCAGCTTTAACTAAATTAATTGCCATTGGTTTCCCCATAATTCCTAATCCAACAAATCCAATTTTCATTTATATCACCTTTCTTTTATCGTTTTTTACCTAATAAAAATGCTCGAATGGCTGTTTCACCAGCAGTAATTATATTGTCTTCTGTGTTTTCAATTGCTTCTTCTAATGTCATTGGACGATTGATAACCGAAAGAACTAAATCTAAGCCTGCATCATAAACCTTCGTCAAGTCATTTTCACGACTTCCAACAATTGCCATAACGGGAACATTGAGTTTTTTGGCTATTTTTGCAATTCCTATAGGTGCTTTGCCTTGAATCGACTGATCATCAATACTACCCTCGCCAGTGATAACTAAATGGGCATCTTTAATCGTATCTTCAAAATTGATAATTTCTAACATTTTGTCAATACCTTGATAGATTTCAGTATGACAGAAAGCCAATAAGCCAGCACCTAAACCACCAGCAGCACCTGAACCTGGAATTTCAGAGATTTGCTTTCCAGTATAAGCATCAATGACATCCGCATATTGCTTCATCCATGAATCTATTTCCTCAATCCGATCCTTAGGGACCCCTTTTTGTGGTCCATATATGGCAGTTGCACCATTTTTTCCTACTAAGGGATTGGATACGTCAGATAGAATCATAATTGTAACGTCATCTAAGGCTTCTAAACGCTTAGATGCATCGATTTTAGCTACTTCTTTTAATGAACTCGCACCAGTCTGTTTATGATCGATGATATTTCCATTTTTATCTATAAATTGATAACCTAAAGCTTGAGCCATACCCATGCCACCATCATTCGTGGCACTACCACCCAGCCCAATATATATCTTTTTAACACCTTTTTCGATTGCATGGACAATTAATTGACCAACGCCATAGGTGTTACCTTTTAAGACATTTTCCAAATTATTTTCAACTAAACCCATACCGCTCGCTTCAGCCATTTCGATAATAGCCGTTTCAGAATCAAGCAATCCATATTCTGCTTCGACTTCTTCACCTATCGAATTAAACACAGTAGTTGTAACAAACGTTCCATCAAGTGCAGTCGTTAATGATTTAACTGTTCCTTCACCACCATCAGCAATTGGTATTTGGAGAATGTTTGAATTTTTTAATGTGCGTTGAATACCTTCAGCTACCCATCCCTCTACCTCAAAAGTTGTTCCACTGCCTTTAAATGAATCAATAGCCAGAACAATTTTATATTCTTCCAAATTACCACCCCCTTTAAACCCAAAACAAAACCTAATCGATAAGTTCAGCTAGTCGCATTTCTTCTTCCATTTTTTCTAAAATCTTACCCTTAGATCCTTCGGTTGGTCGAATGGATTTACCAACATCCAGACCCATAATGTTCGCCATGTCTTTGGTTGCCGCTGGGAAACTGGCAGCATCTTGTGATACACGAATCGGATTTAATTTATATTGTAAATCACGTGCTTTTTCAAAGTTTCCTGCTGCAAATTCATTGTAAATCCCATTAACTAAGGGACCAAACATATTAGCTGTCGAAGCCACACTACCGACTGCTCCCATGCATAAGCTTGGGAAAATGATTGTATCTTTACCCGATAAAACTCTAAAGCCTGTTTCACGCGTTAAACGAATAATTTCACTTAAGAAAGAAATATCGCCACTTGAATCTTTAATTCCAAGAATATTTGGGACTTCAATAGCCAATTTCGCAATTATTTCTTTAGGAATATTGTAACCACAACGTCCCGGGTTGTTGTATAACAACATAGCTGTATCAGGCACCGCATCCGCGATGGCTTTGAAGTGATTAAACAAAGCTTCATCCGTTGGTTTTATGAACATTGGACTTAACACGGAAATACCTGCAATATCTCTCTTAGCCGCTTCTTTAGCTAACTGTATACATTTACGGGTACGAATAGCGCCAATACCAAAGTAGACAGGTACCCGACCAGCGGTTTCTTCCAAGATTATATCAATCCCACGAAACATTTCTTCATCTTCAAACATATAAAACTCAGAGTTACTACCAAAGGCTAGAATTCCATGAACACCATCTTCAATAACATGATTAACAATTTTTCTTAATCTTACTTCGTCCAAATCTTCATTGTCATCGACTGGCGAAATTATAGGAACAATAATCCCTTTGATACTTTCTTTATCAATCATTTTACCTCTCCTTATTTATGGTCTTACTAACGATGGTTTCTTATTATTAAATGTCCAACCTGGAATTAAATATTGCATAGCCGTCGCATCATCACGTGCACCTAAATTATTGTCAATGTAAAGTTGATTGGCTTTTTTAATGGCCTCAATATCTGGTGTAATACCCAATCCAACAGAATCTTTCGCAATATGAATGGCTCCATTTTCAATCTTATGTGGATTTTTTGTTAAAAATTGACCATCTTGCCAAATATAATGCGTATCACAAGCATTAATTTCTCCAGGAGCTGCGGCACCCGTATGGGCAACCATCGCTAACGAAATATCAAAATGGTTATTTGAGTGAACACCCCAAGTCATTCCAAAATCATGACATAGTTGGGAAACTCTTACAGAACCTTGCATGGTCCAAAAATGTGGGTCAGCCAATGGAATAGTTACACTATTTAAGTGAATGGAATGACGCATTTGACGCCAATCGGTAGCAACCATGTTCGTTGCTGTTGGAAGTCCAGTTCTTAAAATAAATTCAGACATAACTTCTCTACCTGAAAAACCATTTTCTGCGCCACACGGATCTTCTACATACGTTAACGTACCATGCATATCTTTACACAATTCAACGGCTTCATCTAATGACCATGCCCCGTTTGGATCTAAGGTAATACGGGCATTTGGAAATTCAGCTTTTAAAGCTTTAATCGCTTCGATTTCTTCTTTACCTTCAAGAACGCCACCTTTTAGTTTTAAATCTTTAAAACCATAACGCTTAACGGCAGCTTTTGCTTGTTCAACAATGGCTTGCGGAGTCAACATTTCTGTCCGACGGATTTTACCCCAATCGTCTGAATTATCATCATTTTGTAAATATGGTAAATCTGTTTTATTTGGATCTGCCACATAGAATAAATAACCTAAGAATGGAACATCTTCACGGACTTGTCCGTCACCTAATAAAGCAGCCACTGGAACTTGTAAATGTTGTCCTAATAAGTCTAATAAGGGCGTTTCCACAGCTGTTTGAACATGGACTGTTGTTCTTAAATCAAACGTTTGTAATCCACGACCACCACTATCTAATGCTCCGTATCTTTCACCAATTTCTTTAACAATGTTTTTGTATTCACCTACGCTACGTCCAACAACTAAATCTTTAACCTCTTCTAAAGTCTGAGTGATTTTTTCGCCACCTGGTACTTCACCACAGCCGACATTGCCATTATCATCTTCTAAAATGACGATATTTCGAGTAAAGTAAGGTCCATGTGCCCCACTTAAATTTAATAACATTGAGTCATAACCAGCTACTGGATATACATCCATTTTTACAATTTTTGGAATCATTTTGTTCTCCTTTTGAAATTTTAATTAATTACAGAACTATCTTCTAACAGCTTTGTTACGGTAGTCTCATTAAATGATAGACCAAAGCCTAGTCGATCAGATACCACCATAAAACCATTATCTAAAACAGATTTTTCATTAAATAAATCGACTTGTTCAAACCATTCAAAATGCTCTACCCAAGCATCATTGCCATACATGGCAGTAACAGGTAAATGTAATTCCATGCTATAGTGTGGTGCTAGAACTAAGTCATTTTCATCGCAACGCTCTAATACGTTTAAGAATGGTGTCAATCCACCAATTCTTGGCATATCAAGTTGACAAACATCAAATGCTCTTTCCTCAAAATATGGTAGACCTTCACGGAAGCTTGTTAACATTTCGCCCGTTGCGATCGGCGTTTCTAAAGATCTTGATAAACGACCATGTCCTTTATAATCATGTGCTTTGACCGGTTCCTCTAACCAAACTAAGTTAAATTCGTCTAAGTATCTTCCCGCTTTAAGAGCTGTTGATACATCCCATTGTTGATTGGCATCAACCATAATCGCTACATCATCACCAATTGCTTTTCTTAGTGCTTTAACACGTTTGACATCTTGCATAAAGTCTTTCTGACCAACTTTAATTTTGATGCCACCAACACCAGCTTCGAGAACTTTATGCGCATGTTCAATGACTTCTTCGATACTATCTTGTAAGAAACCACCCGTCGTATTGTAGCAAGGGACACGGTCTTTCCGTTGACCAACAAGTTTAGATACAGATAAATTAGCCCTCTTTGCTTTAATATCCCATAAAGCAATGTCAAAAGGTGTAATCCCTTGAACCGCTACACCACTATTACCAATTGAAATACAAGACCAAAGTAATTTATCCCATAAACGTGAAATATCATTAGGGTCTTCACCGATTAATAAAGGGGCCATTTCCTTTGCAAGCGCATATTGAGCCGTTCCACCATTACGTTTGCAATATACGTAACCATAACCTTCATATCCAGCTTCAGTTTTAATTGTTGCAGTTGTTAGCCATACATGTGTTAAAGGTGTTTGTTTTCCCATAATCACTTTTGCATCACTAACCGGTTTAGCTAAAGGAACTTTCAATAATTTGACTTCAACTTGAGTAATTTTATCAGTTTGGTTTGTCATGATAGATTCCTTTCTTTGTTATTCGTCATCGAATGGCAACTTTTAAACAATACCTAGCGTAGCGTAAAACACAACGATAAATGAGTTAATGAATGGGAAAATGGCACCTAACCAAAATTCATGGTAGTAACCTTCTCGATGCGTTAAGTGTGTATAATTTAAACGGTTAATGGCTGAACCATTGTGTGGCAGTGAATCTAAACCGTAACAAGAGATATTAACTAAACGGTGAATCACGTGTGGGTTAATTCCCATTTCAAGAAATCTTGGAGCAAACACTTCAAGCGCAATGGCTTCACCACCAGAAGCAGATCCGGTAATACCAGCTACTATATTGGTTGCTAAAGCTAATTGAACGAGTGGAGGTCCAGGAATTGCATCTAAGTTTGCCACTAAGTAATCAAAACCAGGTGCTATCGACACAATACCACCAAAACCAACAACGGCTGCAACGTTCATAATGGCTTTCATGGTTGAATTGGCACCACTATTTAATGTTTTTGATAAATCAGCGAATTTATTGTAATACAATACCCAACAAACAACACAAGCTAGAGTTAATGAAACAAAAGGTGAAATTTGGAAAACATTCATTAATACTAATAATGAAATGGAAGGGGTTAACGCTCTAATGAATTCCGCTAGAGATGTTTCTTGTTCGATAGCTGACATATCTAAATCAGCTGAATTGGCATCCATTTTTGCTCCAGTAAGCGTAAAACCTTCTTGTTGCTTTTCCGCACGTCCTAACATAAACCAAATATACCAAGCACCGAATATGATACAATTTAACGCACCCAAAATTCCTAGCCAAGGTGCAGACATAGGGTTAGTTCCTAAATATTCAATAGGAATTAAATTTTGAATAGCTGGAGATCCAGGTAAAATGGCTGTCCACATAGATCCACCATAAACAGCAACTGCAATAATCATATGCCAAGGAATATCCAATTTTTTAAAGATAGTTAAACAAATTGGTGCGATAGTAAAGATAACAACAAAACCACTCACACCACCGAAAGATAAGATTGCAGTAATAGCTGATAATCCCATCAATACCCAATAATTTTTTACTTTCCCAGTCCCTTTAATTTTTGAAGTCCATTGATAGATTTTATTGGCAATTGATTGAGCAGCGCCAGAATCACCAATCATCGCTCCTAAGATTGTTGCAGGTAAGAAAATAAGAAAATTACTTCTAACAAAGCCAGCAAAAGAGTCAGCATATTCACCAGTAAAACTTTCAATTATCGGTAAACCAGAAAAAACAATAACAATTAAAGAGGCGATAGGTCCAATTAATAAAATTGGATATCCTCTATATGATCCAATTACTAGTACGACTAAAGCAATCAGTATTCCAATAAAACTCAATAATCCAGCATCCATTTATTTACACTCCTTTTTAATATCGATAGACTTGAACAGAAAATAATTTTTCATTATCCCTCCTACATTCAATGTATGCCTTGACCCAAATGAAAATACACCCTTCTTATAATGAATTAATTAAATTAATTACATATACCAATTCCGTCCAATTAATAATTGACTTTTACATTGGTTTTAAATAAGATGTGTATAATTATGTAAGCGCACCCTATGTCTTACAGTATATTTATTCACCTATACACAAACAATGTTACCTGTAACAAATATTTTAGGCGTTTTTTGTTTTTGCATAAATTAATCTTATAAACCGTATCCGGATAGTATTTATAGAAAGGGATTTCATTTTGAGTAAATTAAGTTCATTAAATATTTTAACTTCCACGGCGCAAAATATTGTGGATGAAATAAAAAAGATTATCCAGCAAGATATTAACTTTTTTACCCTTGACGGAAGTATCTTAGCCAGTACCGATGCGAGTCGGATTGGAGAAACGAATCACGAAGGGGCTATCACAGCCATGAAGGAAAATGAAGTCGTTATTATTAACTATGATAATGAATATGAAGGCGCTCGTAAGGGAATTAATCTAGCTATTACTTTAGATCATGAAGTAGTAGGAGCTATTGGTGTCACCGGTGATCATAAAGAAGTTATTAAGTATGCCGAAATCATTAAACAAATGACCGAAATTCTTATTCGTGAGAACATCTCGAAAGAATTAATCTTTAATAGTGGTAACTCTTACCATTATATTATCGATTATATTATTAGCGAAAAGTTCAATGCCGAACAGTCACGTTCGATTGAAGTATTATATAATTTTAATTTTATTGAATATCGAACCTGTATCATTGCTAAATCAACCCACGAAACAACAATGTTATCGCTAAATCAATCTGATTTATTTAGGGAGATTTATTTTCTATTAGGCAATGAAAGTCAAGATGTTTTTGAAATACGCGGGGAATCCATCATAATCATTTCTAATCAAAAATCCTCTTCGCAAATAATCAATAACCTGCAAACTATCTATAAAGTATTTAAAGACAAATTTAATGTAGAGTTGAGTTTCGGTATTGGTACGACGAACAATTTGGAGCAAGGATATGTTGATAGCCTACATACAGCTGAAATTGCCTTAAATTGGAATCTAAATGTTTCACATCATCACTATGCTTTTTATAATGATTTAAAACACGAAGCACTACTGATGAGTTTAGGTCAAGAACAAGTTGCCATTTTTCTCAATAAAATTTTCGGAAATTTGAAAACGAGTGAAATCGAAGAAATTGTGGATTTAATGGATGTTTATACCGAAGTCAATGGTAGTATTAATGAAGCAGCTGAAAAATTATTTATCCATAAAAATACGGTCCAATACCGGTTAAATAAAATAAAAAATCATACCGGTTTAGATCCCAGACTGCTTAATGATTATTTTGTTTTAGAACTAGCCTGTGCTGTTTATAAATTACGCTCAAATTATTTAAACTAAGCAAAAAAGCTAAGTTCATTCCCCCATAAGAATGAACTTAGCTTTATTGATTAACCTTAACTCAAACTCCACCTTGCACTTGTATAATACTTTGACTCTCAACAAAGGCACCTATCAACATCAAGACGAGGCCTAGCACAACCACAACGATTTCAGTGGTATTTATTTGAAGGGTTGTCCAATGGCGGGTTTGGGTGGTTTTACCATCGATCAAAACTAAGGCGAATTTGGCGGTTCCGCATAATATCAATAACTGCCCCATAATTTCCCATAAGCCACCGCGTTGAAAGATCATTGTCATTCCCAGCAAGCGTTCTAGTAAAGGGACGGCGGGACTTTCGACCGCAAACGACCATGTTCCTAATGTGATGGCATTGATGATGATTAAGACAAAAAACACACTATACCCTAAAGGAAAGTAAACTTCAGACGGGTTTTTACGTGACGCAAATAAATTCCCCAAAAGGATAAAACCCACAGACATTAAATTATAGCTTAAAATTTGCAGTGTAGAAAACAGTAAACTAGGAGATGTTTCCCAATTTTGAACAGGGTTGCGACTGCGTAGGATTCCTTCCGGTAAAATATAATAACTGACAACCGTGACAAGGGTAAAGACAGCTAAAAAAGATAATAAGGTCCAGAGAATTCTGTCGGTAAGCTTTTCCGATACTAATTTTGCTTTAAAGGCTTGAGGTATCATTTTTTCACTCTCCTTGAAAGTATACTATAATGGATTGAAAAGGAGTGTTAAGTCTATGGCGTCAAAGTTAACTGAAGATCTTATTTATGAAATTTTATCCGTCGTTGAAGAGATCCCCCCTGGCAAAGTAAGTACCTACGGTCAAATCGCCAAATTGATTGGCAGAGATAAAAACGCCCGTCTAGTCGGTAAAGTGCTTAGCCAAGCCGATTATTACGGTCAATATCCCTGCCACCGTGTTGTCAATCACGCAGGACGTCTGGCACCACACTTTCCCGAACAAAAACAACGGTTACTTGAAGAAGGCATTCCCTTCAAAGATGCAAACCATGTCGATATCAAGCGCTGTCAATGGGACCTCTAACACTTCACCCCTCATGAGCTTGCCAAACACATTCTGTCATTGTCTTTTCAGTAAATATCGCTCTGGTTTTCCTTAATTTGCTAAGTGGCAGCTGGATGCGTTCATTGCAGTTGATTAACATCGCGTTCCATCAAAACACGCTTATCTGTTGAGCTTATTAATTATATTTATTTTACTAGAAAAAGAGCTAAAGCACTATCCTATTCTTTTTGTTTTAGTTTGTTTATTTTAAAGTTCAAACGAACTATCCCATACAAAAATAAAAAGACAATAACGGTCAACAAAATGGCAAAAACAAGCGTAAACCCTTCTCGTTCTCCACTAATAATCATCGACCAATAATCAAGTGCAAGCCAGCCTTCTAAAATTAAAAAGACTAAGAGTAAAGAGAGGATACGTTTGAAGTGTTCAATTTTAGACTCATTATCATTGAAAATTTCAAACGGTTTGCCATCATTTACTTTACGATAATACGCCCAGTTACCGACTTGTGTCATTATTTCAATACCCGTTTCTTCTAGAAAGGTAAAATAATCTTTCATTTTTTCGTTACCGACATTCAGGTATTCGAGGGCATACTGGTATTTATTGGGCTCGTCTTTTTCAAAAGTATAGCGGAAAAAGCCAGGTTTCTTCAGTTGCCAACCTTGTGCTGACATGTCATTCAGCCAAGTGATTTCTCTTTCATAATCCCAAGTCATAAAAACTTTATAAACTGTCTTTTCCATTTTCTAAACCTCCTAGGATTTTCTTGCCGTTCGTATATAACTCGCTTAAGCGTTCAATTTCATGTTCAACGACCTCTTGTCCTTCAGAGGTGATTTTATATTCTTTTTTGCGACTATTCTTTTCAACATCTAACGCTACGATCCAACCTTTATCTTGCAAGGCGTTTAATGCCCCATATAAGGTTCCAGCTGCTAAAGTTACTCGACCTTTACTCATCGCTTCCACATTTTGCATGATGCCATAGCCATGTAAGGGTTGATAGAGCGAGAGTAAAATATAATAATGGGCTTCCGTTAAGACAATATTGCTCATTGTTACCTCCTCCTTATTACTTCATCCGATATATCGCCTTCCGATATATTTATTATATCGTCACCCGATATAATTGTCAATATTTATTGACCAAAAAAGTGCTTGCCTTAAAAGTTTAATCACAAACTTTTAAGGCAAGCACTTCAAATTTCTATGATTTTAGCTTTGGTCAATTCTAAAAACCGACCATCTACTCAATACCTTTACAGCGAAATAGCCAGCTATCGCACCTAAAATAGCCGATGGCAGAAAGAAAGGAATATAATAGAACGCGTGAGGTAAGTCTAAACCTAAAATAAACTCCATTGGAAAATAATAGATCACCGCCGACAGAATCCCCGACCCAAAAATTTCAGCCAAAGTGGTCAACAGATAGTTTTTCGTTCTCTTATAAACAAAACCTGCTAACAAAGCCCCAACCCAGCCACTGGTTGCAATAAAAGTCCGTCCACTCAATAACATACGCAAACCACCTGATAAAAAGGCTGCTAATGCATTGTACCATGGTCCTAACAATACGGCCCCAATCACATTCATCATATGTTGGGCTGGAGCCATGTTAGGAAAAACGAGGATCGTCGATAAAACAAACGACATGGCTACAAACAAAGCTAAGAGCGTCATTTTTCGTGTTTTCATCGTAAATGGTAACCATGATCTAATGGGCCCGAACCTCTCCCTAAGTCTAATTGTGCGGCAATGGCACCCGTTAAGTACTGTTTGGCTTTATCAATACTTGTAGGCAAATCAAAGCCTTTGGCTAAATTGGCTGCAATCGCAGATGATAAGGTACACCCTGTCCCATGGGTGTTGGGATTATCAATGCGTTGACTCTCATACCAATAAATTTCCCCTTCATAAGCCAAAACATCAATAGCTGCTTCGTCTTTCAAGTGACCCCCTTTGACCAAAACGCCTGTTTTAAAACGTTCAGCCATGGCTTTAGCCACTTCAAGCATGTCTTCAGAGGTATTTATTTGGGTGTTTTGAATTTGTTCGGCTTCAGAAATATTGGGGGTAATAACGGTTGCCAAGGGAAAAAGCTCATGATAATAAATATCCGCATCTTCATTATTAAATAATTTCGCCCCTGATGTAGCAACCATAACCGGATCAATCACAATGTTTTCGGCTTGGTATTCTTTAAGTAAGCGCGTCATCACTTTAATGGAATCTGAATTGCCTGCCATACCTATTTTAACCGCATCTGGACGAATGTCATCAAAGACTGATCGTATTTGTGCTTCCAGTAAGTCAGCATCAAGGATAAAGGCTTGTTGAACACCCCTTGTATTTTGTGCCGTAATAGCGGTGATAGCCGACATGCCATACACATCATTAGCTAAAAAGGTTTTTAAATCCGCTTGGATACCTGCTCCTCCTGAAGAATCTGATCCCGCGATTGTTAATGCTGTTTTCATTTATTTCATCTCCTGTGTTAATTGTGTCCACGTATCAACTAAATCTTTCGCGGCTAAATACGGATTGTCTGCCGCTGCGATAGCTGAGACAACAAAATAGCCGTCAACACCCGTTGCATATAATTCTGGCAAATCTTTTACCGTCACGCCCCCACCAATAACCACTGGCAATGGACTAACGGTGGCTAATTCTTGCAACTCACTAAAACTCCTTAAGGTAATGTCTTGGTCAAGTCCGTCATAGTAACCCGCATCTTTTTTGGTGGTGGTTGGATGCAGGGGTCCGGCACCAAAGTAATCGATGGCGGAAATATCCGCTGTCTTTACATAGTCAATGAGGTATTTACTGGAGGCGGATAAACCAATGACCGCATCTTCACCTAAATATTTGCGACACACTTCAACGGGAATATCGGTTTGACCCACATGGATACCGTCAACTTTATAACCCATTTCACGACAGGTCAGTACAATATCTAAGCGATCATTGACTACTAGCGTAACTTTATCTTGCTGATGCATTTGTTGAATCAAATCAGCCGTAGCATTGGTCAAGTCAATAATTTCCTTAGCTTCACTCATCTTCGAGCGAATTTGAATGAAGGTAATACCGGCTTCAATCGCTTGTCGGATAATCGTAAGGACATCCCGCCCTAAGGTATTTTCCGGGCCAATCACCAAATAATGGCTTAAATTAAAGTTTTTCATCATTAACCTCCTTCATGGGATTACTAGCAATTTCGTCTGCCGTTAAATGATAGAGACTATCTAGAAAATGGGCTTGAAACGTTCCTGGACCTTGAGCAACTTGTTCCGCTTTTTGCCCAGCAACATTAAAGGCATTCACAGCGGTTATTGCAGCTATCATGGGATTTGAATGAGCCAAATAAACGGCCATCACCCCTCCAAGCATACACCCCATGCCTGAAATAGTCTCCATCCACGCTGAACCGCCATAAGAGATCACCATCGTCTTTCCGTCCGTAATCAAATCAGTCGGACCACTGACAACCACCGGATTTTGAATAAATATCGCTAATTCAATGGCTGCTTTAAGCGCCTGTTCGACGGCGTCCAAGCTATCTACCCCAGTTAACTGACTGCTTTCTTCCGTGAGTTTCCAAATTTGTGCTAACTTAATTATTTCAGAAGCATTCCCTTTAATAATCGTTGGGGGATGCTCTTTAATAAAGGCAATCAAGGCATTGTGCAACTGACCTTTGCCTAAGCCAACAGGATCTAACACCCACTTTTTCCCTTCCCTTTCCAATTGTAAAATGGTTTGTGGGACAAGGTCTTTATATTGTGGTGTCAAGGTTCCCAGATTAATGTACATGGCATCACATTTGTTCGCTAAACTTACCCCTTCATCCGCTAGAAAAAACATCGCCGGTGAACCTCCCACGGCAATTTGCGTATTGGCGACAGCATGCATCGTCACCATATTCGTAATAGATGGTACAAATGTTCTTTGGGCTTTTGTTTGTTCAACTGCTCTTTGAATTTCCTGATGATACATCGCCCGACCTCCTTCTATAATAAAAAAAGCAACCCTACTGGATTGCCTCAACTGTTTACGTTTAAACATACTATGTTAAACATTCCCTTCGCCAGCATTACCTGTTCAGGTTCAATGAGTATAATCTCAGCTTTTTACAGCACCCCAATAATTATTTAATTGTCCTTCCTATTACCTTATAACGATTCACCTAAAATGTCAACGATTTCAATAGGCAGTCATTTCCCCTTTCTAAACAAGTGAATCTACTTACATAAAATATAAACTTTTATTGAAATATAAACATTCAATAAATATTTTTAATATTGAAGGGCTAAAATTAATCTGTTTTAAGCTTTTATCAAATTGACACCTATAAATTTAATTGATATACTATTTGTGAAGAATTTATCTTGAAAGGAGGAGCGTTTTCAATTTCTCGTCTTCTTTAGTTGTTTTGCATGAAAGCGGTTATCGCTATTATGTAAGGAAGTGTCTTAGGTCGGTTTTTGTGAAAGCTCGAACATATCGAAGGTATTTATTAAAAAGGAGTGGAAAAGGTAATGTTTTCAGAAAATAATCGTAAACAGCTTAAAAGAATTGCATCCCTGATTATTACAGCGATTGTTGTCTTATTAGTTGGTCAATCAGCTTTAACCAATGTTGGCTCACAGTCCAATGTTGTGAGTACAGGGGCCAATCAACCAGCTACCGATGAAATTAGTTGGGATTATGAAGCCGATGTTGTTGTTGTAGGTGCTGGGGCATCAGGGTTAACAGCCGCTTTAAAAGCTCTTGATGATGGGGCTTCCGTATTATTAGTAGAAGCTAACTTTGATGTCGGTGGTCACGTGGCAGTCAGTGAAGGTCAATTCCACTCTGGCGGCGGAACAATTGATCAAGACAATTGGGGTATCGAAGATTCGGCTGACTTGTATTACTATGATCACACCCGTGGTACATCGATAAACTCTCGGTACAATGATCCGGAATATACCCGTTCAATTGCTAACGCCATGGCAGAGACCTATGATTGGTTATTAGATAATGGTATTAAAACCTTAGATGTTGAACCTATGGTTCGTGCGTATTATCGTGATGGTGGTAATGATGGGGATAGTGTGGGACGGATGACCTATGTGGATGCCTCTGATTGGGAAAATACTTATACCGGAACAGAAGCAGCGGGTATCGGAATTAGTCGCCCTATTGAACAAACGTTACGCCAAGAAGGCGCACAATTCCTGCTTAACTACCACATGGACAAAATTTATCGTGATGGTATCTTTGAAGGCCAAGTTACCGGGATTCAAGCAAGCTATTCCCCTACAATCCTTCCTGGCGAAACTGAACCCTTACAAAGTTTAATGAGTGATGGCAATATTGAAGAGAACCGTGAAATTGTTAATATTAAAGCTAATAAAGCCGTTATTATTTGTACCGGCGGTTCGACAGGTAATGTTGAATTCCGTACAATGTTAGATCCTCGTTTAGGTGAATATATGGATGGTTTAGCCGGTATGCCATTCTCTGACCAAGATGCTTCCGGTGAGTATGCGGCTATGGAAATTGGAGCTGCTTTAGGTAGTTTAGGTAATTATACATCGGTTGTCGGAGCCAATATCACTGCCCCTCAACGCTTTGGTACGCAATATGGTTACGGTCGAGGTTGGACTGAAGATAGTGTCATTTGGCCACTGGTACGAACCAATGGTATTGTGCCCGACTATAACAGTTTAGTGATTGTTAATATGGTGGGAGAACGGATTGGTAACGAAGATCAATATGCGATGGCCCAAATGGACACGGCACGTGAACCTTTCTTTGACCAAGCTTTAACAGGAACATTTATTGACCTTGAAGGTGATGGAAATGCTGAAGCTTATGGCGGACCACTATGGGCTATCATGGACCAAGCTGCGGTTGACCGCAATGGTTGGGATATGGAGGCTGAAGGTGTATTAGATTATGCTGAAGGTTATGCCTTTAAAGCCGATACTTTAGAAGAGTTAGCGGACATGGTTGTTAACAAATACTATGAAGATGTTGAAATGGATCCAGCGACACTCGTTGATACGATTACACGCTATAACGGTTTTGTTGATGCAGGTAACGATGAAGATTGGCAACGTGAAACAACACTGGTTAACAAAATTGAAGAAGGTCCATTCTATGCACTATGGGCTACCCCATCAATGCATGACACATTAGCGGGTATTCGTGTGGATGGTAATATGCAGGTCGTTGACATTTATGGTCAAACCATTCCGAATTTATTTGCTGCCGGTGAAGCGAGTGGTGGTATGCGTGTTCACGGTCTTGGTCGGGTTATGACATCTGGTTATGTTGCTGGTCGTGCAGCTGCTTCCGTGGATGAAGAAGGCTTCGCTACCGCTGATACAGCCTTGAATGAAGCACATGCAGGTGCTGAAACCAATCATTTAACTAAAACCAATAAAGCTGAATACTTCTCCTATCGTGGACTCAGCCAAGGAACGATGACCCATTCAGAAAAAATGGCTGAAATCGAAGCTTGGGAACAAGCTGATGACAGCGAAACTGACACGGAAGAAGCAGTAGAAGCGGATGATGTGAGCATGGATAATGTCTTTGAAGGTCAATCAAATGATGGCTTCGGTGGGCGTGTAAGAATTCAAATCACCGTTGATGGCGATCAAATCACGGATATCCAAATTCTTGAACAATCTGAAACGGTGGGGATTGGTGTTGAAGCCCTTGATGCGTTAGCTGAACAAGCCCTTGTTGCACAATCAGCTGAACTGGATGTCGTGTCAGGTGCAACGGTATCGTCCAATGCCTTTATGGAAGCATTACAAAATGCTATGGAAACCGCTGGTTTACCATAAATAGTACAAACTCCTTGAGACAAAAAGCCCCTAACGGGGCTTTTTGTTTTGCAGAGGTATTTATTCGACGATAAATTGCCATTCTAAGCCAAATTTGTCGATAAGGTAACCATAGCCAGGGCTAAATGAAGTCGAAGCAAAAGGTTCTTTGACGATAGCTTCTTGTGCAAGTTGGTCAAATATAGTTTGGGCCGTTTCAAAATCATTAAAGGCCAGCATCATAATGACCGCATGGTTGAAACGAGCGGGTGGGTCATCTGTAAATTCATCGTAGACATAAATCGTAAACAAATCATTGGTCAAACCAGCGTGCATAATTGAATTGGCAATGTCTTCGGGTACTTGGCCACCAAATTCTTGAGGAAAATCTTTGTAGTAAGCAATGTCAGCCTGTCCACCAAAAACCGCTTGGTAATGGTCTAAAGCTTCAGCCGCATTTCCATTGAACGTTAGCATCGGGACTAATTTCATGATCGCGCCTCCTCATAGATTGCTAAGTTCATTTTACACTGAATCCAATATTTTTTCTTCTAATTAAGCTTTTCATCAGCCATTTGGGCTGCCCCCGAAACCGTTTGAGCAGCGAAAACATAGGCATCTTTTCTTGACATACCCAACGCAACAGCCCCATCTGCTAACGCTTCAATAAATAAATACACATAAGCCGGACCAGCCCCACTTACAGCCGTTACCGCATCCATTAAGTATTCTTCCACAACTTTAGCTTGTCCAAAAGAAGCAAAAATTGCTAATACTGCTTGTTGATCATCTTGCGATATTTGGTCATTTATACATAGGGCAGACATCCCTTGTCCAATCATCGCTGGCGAATTAGGCATGACACGGATAATTTTGGCATCTTCTGCTAAGCATTTACTTAAGTCGTCAATTGTTTTTCCCGCAGCAATGGAAACGATAATTTTTTCCTTGTTTACATCATTTTTTACGCGGGTTAACACATCGGCAACCATAGTTGGTTTAACCGCTAAGATAATCATATTCGCCTGTTGGACAACTTCATTTTCACTGGTTGCCGTTTGAATTCCTAAACTATTTTTGACCTTTTCTAAAGCCGGGTGATAACTATCATAAGCAATAATCTCTTTTTCTGAAACCAAATCTGCAGTTAAAATACCTTTAATGATAGCTTGTCCCATATTACCTGTTCCAATAAAACCTATTTTCCCTTGCATCATTACCCTTCTTTCTTTCAAAATGTGTCTTTATACTATACTTGGATGATTAATGGTTGATGGTTGGTGTCATTTAAAAAATCCTCGATAATTTGTGTTGTTTTAACTTTCATATAGCCCGTCGTTGTTCCATCACTGCAACCATACCACTCTTGCGAAAGCACAGCTTGATCAAAAACAATCTTTATCTGCTTGTCTTGATCCAACAAAGCACTGAATACCGTAGCAGCCCCAATCTTAGTTCCTAACATTTCCTCCATTAATACTTCTGGGGCAAAAGAAACTCTAGGAATACCTAAAGCGTGGCTAAAGTCTTTCGATGAAAAAGTTTTATCCCCCTTTGTAACAAACAAATAAAATTTGGTTTGTTGTCGATTACATAAAAAGAGTGTTTTCACCATTTCCATCTCTAATTTTTGGTTGATAATCACACAATCTTCCATCGTAATCGCTTCGTCTGTCTCTACGCGCGAAAATGCTATTTTTAACTTCGCTAATGTTTGATAGGTTTTTTCTTGCAAAACACTTGAAAAGACTTGAGGTGCTGATTGAAAGATGTTACTTACATAGAACATGATATTCATTCCTTTTATTGAAAATTTACCTGCCTCATTGTATCATTAAAATAAATATCTTTAAAACGAATGTTTATCATCTTTAACATGACAAAATCAGATACAAAGGAAGGCTTTTTATGGATATGAATTTACAAAAATATGTGGCTTTGGTTAAGACGGTTGAATTAGGAAGCTTTACGCAAGCGGCAGATGTTTTAAACTATTCCCAATCAGGTATTAGTCGTATGATTAACGACTTGGAAAAAGAAGCTGGTTTAATCCTGTTAGAACGGAATCGTGCAGGTTTGCGGCTAACATCTGAAGGCTTAAGCATCTACCCACACATAAAAAAATTAACCGAAGATTATGAGCTGTTAGAAAATCAAATTAACGCATTGAATGGTTTAGAAGACGGGTTGATAAGCATCGGAACTTTTTCAAGCGTTGCCACCCATTGGTTGCCAACCATCATAAAAAACTTTCAGCAAGACTATCCTAAAATTGAGTTTGAACTATTATTAGGCGATTATTCTGAAATTGAGAAGTGGATAATTGAAGGTCGTGTCGACTTTGGTTTTGTCCGTTTACCTACAGTAACGCAAATGGAAACAGAATTTTTAGCGAATGATGATCATATGATGATACTCCCCAGCAATCATCGGCTGGCAAATAGTAAATATCCCTATTTCCCGATGAAGGAATTAGCCACAGAGGTATTTATTTTATTAGAAAAAGACGGTGATTCCGATGTTCTCGATCAATTCGCGCAGATGGGTGTACAACCTAATATACGTTTTCGAACATGGGATGATTATGCCGTTATGGCTATGGTTGAAAGTGGTTTAGGTATTAGTCTGTTGCCTCGCCTTATTTTACAGCGCATCCCATACCAAGTAGTCATAAAACCATTAGAAAAGCCAATCCTCCGTAAAATCGGATTGGCCTATAAGAATAAAAACCGCTTAACCCTAGCGAGCAAAACCTTTTTCAACTATATCGATGTCGCGTCTTTACATCCTTGATAAAAAATAAATATCTCTGGATTAGCCGTTTGGATTATGAGGATTTTTTAATTTTTTTCTGGTGGTTTTTTAATTTTTGGAGTAAAATAAGTGCATGATTTTATACCGAAAGGATGATACGATGACACAAGTGACGCCAGAAACCATTAAATGGGATGATTTAGATTTTGGATATATCGATACCGGCAAAAAATACCGTGCCTATTATAAAGATGGGAAATGGTCTAAAGGACAAATTGAAACCAATAAAGATATAACCATCTCTGAAGCTTCTACTGCCCTTCATTATGGCCAACAAGCATTCGAAGGTTTAAAAGCATATAAAACCAAAACGGGTGACATCCAATTATTCCGACCAGAACTTAATGCACGACGAATGATTGATTCAGCAAATAAATTATTAATGCCCGCTTACCCTGAAGAAGATTTTGTTGAAGCAATACATGAAGTAGTTAAAGCCAATGCCGCATGGGTCCCACCTTACGGAAGTGGCGCGACCCTTTATATTAGACCACTATTAATTGGGATAGGTGATATTGTCGGCGTCCAACCTGCTAAAGAGTATTTATTTTCTATTTTTGTGACGCCTGTCGGTCTTTATTTCAAAGGCGGCTTGAAACCCTCTAAGTTTGTCGTGAGTGACTACGATCGAGCAGCCCCATTAGGAACTGGCGCTAATAAAGTTGGAGGTAATTATGCAAGTAGCTATCAACCGGGTAAGTTAGCCAAAGACCAAGGCTATAGTGACGCTATTTACCTTGATCCAACTACGCATACAAAAATTGAAGAAGTTGGGTCAGCTAATTTCTATGGCATTAAAAACAATACTTTTATCACACCTAAATCACCTTCCATTCTGCCGAGCATTACTAAACGATCACTATTATGGTTAGCCGAGAATCGTTTAGGTATGGCAGTGGAAGAAGGCGATATTTATTTAGATGATCTAAAACACTTTAGTGAAGCGGGTGCCATGGGAACGGCTGCTGTCATTTCACCAATTGCTTCAATTACCCATCAAGACCGTGAATACAAATTCCATTCTGAAACTGAGCCGGGTCCAGTGACGAAAAAACTCTATGACGAATTAACGGGGATTCAATTTGGAACGGTTGAAGCACCTGAAGGTTGGATTCAGGTGGTGAAAGTTGATTAATTAAGGGCAAAATCCGAATGCATTAATACATTCGGATTTTTTTATTTTCAATAAATTCCTTGACGGTCGATTCAACGTCTGCTTCATGGCCAACTAATAAATGCCCCCCTGTTTCAAAGATTTTTGTGGTTAAGTCTGGATACCGATGAAGTGATTGAGCAACTGCCTCGTAGGATGCAACTTTATCGTCTTTTGCATGAATGATTAAAACTGGGACTTGTAGTGATTCAATCGGATATTGGTCGAAGCGATCGAGCATATCTGGGTTGGTGATAGAGGCATCAATATCAGCCCCAACTCGTCTTTGATCGAGAGGCAACATCCAGTTAATGGTATTAGGATCCATGCCCATAATTGGCTCAAACATCGGTGACAGCAACCACATTAAATAATCATTGTTTAGAAATGAGGGTGGTCCAAGCCGAGCTGATTTTTCAGTCGGTTTTTCCGCTGCGGGTGAAGCCGAACTGTAAAGAATAACCGTTTTAACACGTTCGGGATAATCCAACGCTAGTCTTAAAGCAGGCGTTCCACCGGCGGATGTCCCAATGATATTTATTTGAGGGATTTCCAGATAATCGAGGAGTTCAATGATCGCTTCCGCTTGGTCGTGCGGGCTACCATCGTTTTTAACATCGCTAGCAAGATAACCAAACCGACTGGGAGCAATTATACGGAAATCCTTACTGAAATTTTCGACATTGTTGTACGCTTGGTCGTAACCACCATATAAACCATGCAGCGATAAAATCACTTCGGCATTTTCGCGTTTGTTATCAATAAAGGTCATTTTCCCATAACTTAATTCCGCCGTTTGAACCGGCATAGCATCAAGCTCCGCTTGAATTGTTTGGCGCGCATTGCGCATCCGAAAATATTGAACGAAGAGATATAACACAATTAATCCGATGACGATTTTGCTCCACTTCATCTTGTCACTACCCTTCCTTATTACTATATAGCTGGCAAAATTCTATTATGACTTGCTTTAATGCTTCTTTCCCCTCTTCAATCGACTCTGTCCGTTGCTCATATTTTTGAATCAAAAAGTAGATGGGTGCGTAAAATTTTATGGCTAATAAGTGTGGTTCCGTCTTTTTAAATGCCCCTTGCTCAACTAATTCAGCAAAAACCTTCTCCTCATAGTCAATCGCCCCATCAATAAATATCTCCTCATACATTTGATTTAATTCCTTATTATGGTAGCGTTCAATCAATAATATCTTCCTAAAATTGGCTGCAACCTCATCCGTCAAATAAAATTCAAATAAATTTTCAGCTATCTCGATAATTTTTTGCGTTGTTGCACTTTGATAAGCAAAAGCTGGTCGGGTCGAATCGGGCATGTGTAATTGATCATGCACTTCATGCATCCTGTGATAAAACAAATCTTTACAGGAAGTAAATATCTCCTGCTTATTTTTGAAATGCTTGTACAACGACGGCGCTTTAATGTTGACCTTATCAGCAATTTCTTTCACCGTCACTGTTTGATAGCCTTTCTCTGCAAAAAGTTGTAAAGCAGCATAGGTAATGCGTTCTTTAGTGGATTCCATTTTATCTCCTTTATGGCTAATGGTTGTTAGCAAACTTTATTATAGGCTAATGTTTGTTAGCTTGCAAGGAAGATGATTATTTTTGGTGGGGAATGACTGCTTTGTCCGCTAAATCAAGGTTAGTTTGGTAAGTTTGGCGAAGTTCATACACCAACTCGCCATCAATCATATTAGGTGGCGATGCCTATGTACCGCCTCGCCATCAATCAGATTTGGTGGCGACGCCTATGTTCTTCTTCGCGTAAGTGGGAAGTGAGCGAACGTTAAATAAAGCTAATCGGTCACCAAGCACCTGATTTCGTGACCGAATAGCCTAATTTGTAGTTTATTTATGGTCATACATTTCCCGCTTAGGTTCACGCACACAACAAACGCTTCAATATGTGTGCGCCAACCATCGCGCTCACAACAAGCGCCCCAATATGTGTGCGCCCAGGGTCGCGCTCACAAAAAGCGCCCCAATATGTGTGCGCCAACCATCGCGCTCACAACAACTGCACGAATATGTGTGCGCCCACGTAAGTGAGAAATGACGGTTATTCACTTCCCACTTACGGCGGGGGAGTCACGAGTGAAGTAAGCGCCCAATAGTGAGGTATCTTCTTAAATTTACTCCGATTTAGTATGATTAATTCATCAAACAAAAGGAGTGACAATAATAATGATTGATTTTACAATTCCTGAAACACTTTATCTAATGCCTCGTGATTCGCCAGCTAACCAAGATCGCCAACGTCTATGCACTTTGATTCAATCTAGTTCTGCTTTTAAACCTGATCATACCGCAGCCTATCTTTTTTGTAATTCTCGAAGAAACATTCTGCGAATCATCTATTGGGATGGTTTTAGATTTACTGACTTAGTTTATCGATTGGAACGAGGGGGATTCGTTTGGCCATACACCGAACCGAAATTTATGGAAATTTCTCTTCAACAATTAGAACGTCTTTTACGAGGTGATACCTTGAACCCGCCTTTAGAAACCTCTTATATTTTCAATAAATAATCGATATATTTTAGTGAATAATCGCTAAATTTACTAGTAAATATATTCGGTATATGGTATAATGAGCCTAACGAAAAGAGGTGATAGACATGACCGAAAACGAACTTATTGGATTAGGAATTTCAGAAATTTTAGAAAAATTCAATCAATTAGAATCCGAACTTGAAGCTGCGAATATAAAGATTGAACTTATGCGTCAAGACCTCGCAACCTATCAAATAATGACTTATAGCCCTCGAAGAGAAACGATGATTTCGGAAGGACAAACGAATCTCTTCACGGATCCTTCCGAAGATATCTCGGAAGTTATCTCTCATGAGGAATATTCTAAACCAGAGCCCCCAGTTGTAGAAAAATCTGAAAAAAAAACAACAAAAGACTCCAAGCCGCGCGAAAAATCCGTCGGAAGAAAAGATGAGATTCTCAATCAGTATGTTCAAGAAGATGTCTATCATTACTTACCTGATGAAGAACAAGTCTGTCATGATTGTCACCATCCATTAAAATTAATTGGTCCAGCTCAAGTACAACAAGAACTTGTGTTTGTTCCTGCTCATTTCAAATGTGTTAATCATCATCAAATGAGCTATAAGTGTGACCACTGCTCATCACAAGAGGATAAAGATCAATTTGTAAAATCTGAACTCCCTTCACTTCCTTTTGTGAATAGCTTTGGGTCGGCTTCTGTCGTTGCAGAGACGATTTATCAAAAATATGAATTAAAAGTGCCAGCTTACCGCCAAGAAAATCATTGGAGAAAATTGTTATTACCTTTATCACGAACCACTATTTGTCGTTGGCATATTAAAGCCTGTGAGTATTATTTAGGCTTTATTTATCGTGCACTCCATGATGAAATACTCACGCATGATATTGCGCATATGGATGAGACCACCTTCCGTGTCCTAGAAAGTGACAAGCAAAAAACTTTTTATTGGATACTTCAAAGCTCGCAACATCATGACCATAAAGTCGTGTATTTCTCCCACCAAGATGGGCGTGGAAGTGATAAGTTTAAGGAAGTCATTGGTAGCTTCGAAGGGACGATACACTGTGATATGTATGCGGTCTATCGCAGTGCTGATGAGTCAACCGAGAACCTAGAGTTGGCAGGTTGTTGGGCACATCTAAGGCGAAAATTCTTTGAAGCGAGTAGAGTTTCCAAAGGATTACCTAAGACAACAGCCGATGAGATTCTCACTATGATAAATACTATCTTTAGAAAGGAACGTGAATGGAAAGAGTTATCCATTGAGGAACGATTTAAGAAAAGGCAATTCATTCTTAAACGATTAATGGACAATCTCTTCAACTACATTGATCAGTGTGCTGCCAACACCATCCTGAAAGACAAACTGAGTAAAGCGTTTAGTTATGCCAAAGAGTATAAAGCGTATTTCTACAACGTTTTAAAGGATGGGCGCTTAGAGCTTAGTAATAATGCAGCAGAACGCTCCATACGCACTGTAGTGATGGGACGAAATAATTATAAATTTGCGGCTACTTTTAACGGTGCTCAAGCAGGTGCAGTTATTCTCTCACTGATTGAGACAGCTAAATTACATGGTTTAGACGCAAAACAATACATTCAGTATCTTCTGACACACCTACCGAATGAGAGTGATTTAGCGACAGCTAAATTAGATCAATATATGCCTTGGTCTAATGAAATCAAAGAAGCCTGTTCGGCACAAACGGTTATTGGTGATGTTGTTGAAGAAAAAACAGCTTAATATGTTAAACTAACCTAGAATTTCTTCCGTCTGGGTTAGTTTAGCATGTTTATTTTTTTATGGATAGATACCTCACTATTGGGCGCTTACCGAGTGAACGCCAAATGAGTCGTCGTTTGGCGGGGGAGTCACGAGTGAACGCCAAATGAGTCGTCGTTTGGCGGGGGAGTCACGGGTGAACGCCAAATGAGTCGCTGTTTGGCGGGGGTGTCGCGGGTGAACGCCAAATGAATCGCTGTTTGGCGAGGGATTGAGGATTCGTCATTTTACTTCCAACTGCTCAAGCCACTTGACGGCTTTCTTTTCTCATCGACGTCCACCAAAATCATTTGCCGGCTTTCAGCGGAAATCGAAAGCCGGCAAATCAAAATATAAGATACAACTTATCAAAACACCGGTCATTTACTTCCCGCTTACGGTCAGATAGAAGCCAACAAGATTGTGCAAAATTAATAGTGAGCAAGTAGATATGTATGAGTATACTACTTCCTCACTATTTTTATTAGGCAGTCCGTCACTTCCCGCTTACCCTCGCCATCAATCATATTAGATGGCGATGCCTTTAGTCCTCCTCGCCATCAATCGTATTAGGTGGCGATGCCTATGTACCGCCTCGCCATCAATCATATTAGATGGCGAGGCTTACAGTCCTCCTCGCCATCTATTAATTTTAGCCTTAGTATACAAGCCCACCGATTGAAACTCTGTTTGGCCAGCAATCGAAACGGGCTTGTATAAAAAATTAAGTCGCTGAATGTTGTAATATCATAGCTGATTAAAAAATTCTATCCAAATTCTTGTTAAAAAAAGGAGTAAGTGGAATATACTCAGGTTAGATATTCCACTTCTAGCGTTATGTGGAATATACTTGGGCTGAATATTCCACTTCTAGCGTTATGTGGATTATTCTCGGGCTAGATATTCCACTTGTGAGAGTAAATGGAATTTACTCGCTTAATCCTTTTAAACTGATACCCAAGCTTCCCCTATAACATTCACCCGCCTTAAATGTTCGACATATGGTAAACTAGTATACAACAAAACACTAAGGAGAAATATAATTATGGATGGAACAAAACGAGCTAATATTGAAATTGGAGCAACCGTTAAAGTTGTGCAAAAACAGGATCAACGAACAGGTAAATTAACGGAAGGCGTGGTCGCAAAAATTCTGACGAATTCACCGACACATCCCCATGGAATCAAAGTTATGTTAGCCGATGGAACGGTTGGGCGTGTTAAGGAATAAGCAAGTATGAAAGCTATCATCGAGCCATTCACTACAATCCAAACGACTTATTCAGTCACGCCTTTTAAACTAGAAGAAACTCCCACCACCGAATACAAGACCTTCAAAATTAGGAGCACTAACGCAAATTATGTCTTAAAAAATGTTCCGTAAGCGAACTAGCTGCCTACCGATTATTAACCAACAAAAACTTACCTATCCCCAAACAGATTGGGCGTCTCTACAAAAAGCGTCAGATGATTTGATTGCTAATCAAGAAAACTACAAAAAATACCTCCCTCTAGCCGTTGAAAAGACTAACGACATTTTACGCCACACATAAAAAAACACGACTTCCACCGAGGTCGTGTTTTTAGTCTATCAAGTTACATGTTTGCATTCTTTTCGCCAACAGCAATCACTGCATTCATTACCGCAGAGCGAAACTTATTGTCTTCTAAAATTTTAACCCCTTCAATCGTAGACCCAGCTGGAGAAGTTACCATGTCTTTCAATTCGCCTGGATGTTTGCCTGTTTCCAAGACCATTTTTGCAGATCCTAAAACCGTTTGGGCCGCAAAAGTATATGCATCTGCACGCGACATGCCCAAAGCAACCGCCCCATCTGCTAAAGCTTCAATAAACATATAAACAAAAGCCGGCGATGCCCCGCTGACGCCTGTTACCGCATCAATTAAACCTTCATCCATAATTTTAGCTTTTCCAAATGATTCAAAAATGCTTAGAACCTCTGCCTCGTCTGCACGCGTTATCCAATCATTGACACATAAAGCCGACATACCCTCACCCACCATGGCAGGAGTATTTGGCATCACACGGATAATTTTAGTGTTTTCAGGGAGATATTTACTTAAAAAGGTTAGGGATTTGCCTCCGGCAATTGAAACGATTATTTTGTCGGGGGTGACAGCATCTTTCACCGTGACTAAAACATCCGCCAGCGTATTCGGTTTAACCGCTAAAATAATAATTTCCGCTTGTTCGACCACTTCAATTTCGCTATTCACAGCCGTGATGTCGTATGTCGTTTTTACAGCATCTAAGGTCGTTTGGTAGCGATCGAATACCACGATTTCCTTGGCAGTTACCAATTTAGAAGCCAATATTCCTCCCATAATCGCCTGTCCCATATTCCCAGCTCCGATAAATCCAATGTTTCCTCGCATAAATAATTTGCCTTCTTTCCCTTTGATTCATTCGTTCTTTGCTAGCCTATCATCTTTTCAAAGTCGTATCAGTGTTTTTATTTGTTCGATAATCGCAATAGCATTTATTGATGCCTGCATTGGCATAATCGGACTTTCCAACTTTCCTGCTTCCAACAAATTAACAACATGTTGAATTTCACCATAAAAATCATCAACAATATAAGGTATATCAAAGACTTGCGTTGACCCCTCTGTAATCAACTCATAGCGCTGTGGCCGATGAAAATCCGGCACGCGAAGGATGCCTTTACTACCACTAATAACAGCCACTGTCTCCGTTTCCCGATCAAAAGCAGATTCTAAGACATACTCTTTCTCATCACTATAAAATATCGCGTTGATATAAATTTCTACATCATCTTCCGTCTCAATACTATCAACTTCATTGATTTGCAAGGGCCCATCGATAAAATCTTCAATAAATGCCGCATTATAGATACCCATATCGAGTAGGCAGCCACCTTGGTCCGCCTCGTAATGGTAAGTGGCTTCCTCTTCGAGGAACACGCGACAAAGCGACGTCGTTATGCCTTCAATTTCACCAATATCGCCCGCCAAAACGCTAGCTTTGGCGGCTTGATAAGCCGGTGTAAAGCGACTTTTCATCGCTTCCATAAAAAATACTTGGTGTTTATCAGCTAACGCCTTGACCCGCGTCATTTCCTCAACATTCATGGTCGCAGGTTTTTCACACAAGACAGCCTTACCCGCTAAAATCGCTTTTTCAATCCATTCATAATGCAATAAGTGTGGCAACGCAATATAAACAGCGTCCACTGCCTGATCGTCTAATAATGCTTGATAATCACCATAAGCAACGTCACATGGATGCATCGCCTTAAAAGCCTCGGCTTTAGCCAACGTACGCCTTGCCACCGCATACAGTCTTGCCCCTTCTACGGACTCTAAACTTTTCGCAAAGCGATGTGCAATATTCCCCGCTCCAATAATTCCCCAATTAATCATCCCGCTTCTCCTTATTTCATTCTAGTCAATCTCTATTTTACTGATATGTATTCGTGTTTTACAAGTGTAAAGTGAAATCTTTAATAAATATCACTGCTATTTGACACTTTCAAGGATATCAAGTAGACTTTTATTGATGAAATCGATTGCTTAAAGGAGAAATTAGATGAAGATTGTTACTAACGTTCCAGAAGAATTACTCAAATCGAACGCTGACGAAGCCACGCCAGGTTCTGCTAGTCTCATTGCTTATGCGGAAACAACGGAAGATGTTAGCCGCTTTCTAAAGGAGGCGTATGAAAATAATACTAAAGTTATCACCATTGGTTCCCATACAGGCTTAGCGGGGGCTACTTATCCCCAAGACGGTGAAGCTTTTCTATCATTGGAATTAATGAATCAAATCATTGAACTAGACGAAGAAACCTTAACGTTAACGGTAGAAGCCGGTGTTACTCTGAACCAAATTAGAGAATACCTGTCCACTACCCCTTATTTTTATGCTCCGGACCCTGGCGCTAAAGACGCTACCGTTGGTGGCAATGCCTCGACCAATGCCGGTGGCATGCGCGCCATCAAATACGGTGTCACGCGGGATAATATCCGTGGGATGGAAGTGGTCCTAGCGGACGGTCAAATATTAACCGTGGGATCAAAAAATCGCAAAGATGCTTCCGGCTATGCTTTGAAAGATTTATTTATTGGGGCTGAGGGAACTTTAGGGGTTATTACAAAATTGCAGCTAGAAATCCGTCCCGTTTTAGCCTATGAATTATCCTTACTTATCGGCTTTGATGATTTGAATAACTTAGCTCCCGTTATTTTTGAAATTCTTAGAGCACCCATTAGTCCAGTCGCCTTAGAGTTACTTGATGAATCCTCAGTAAAGCATGCTGAAGTCTACACGCAAACAAAAATGACCAATCAAGCAGGACGCTCATTCCTACTACTAACGGTGAACTCTAACAACCAGGAGGGTCTTCAATTAGAATTAGAAAACTTAGAACAGGTTATCCAAGCATCGGGTGCATTAAGTACACGCATCTTGAACGCACAAGAAGCGAAAGCGGTTTGGCATATACGTGATAATATTTTAAATGGTATTTATGCTGCCTCAACAACCAAAATGTATGATCCGGTTGTGCCTGTTAATCGCACACCTGAATTATTGATTAAATCTAAAGAGCTGGGCGAACAATTGGGCGTAGAAACTGCCTTCTTCGGTCATGCTGGTGACGGTAATCTACATATTTGCATCTTGAAGTTTGATATGGACGATGATCAATGGAAAACTGTCCTTGCAACCTACACGGATAAAATGAATCAATTAGTCGCTAGTATGGAAGGATTGCCTTCAGCCGAACACGGAATCGGCCTTGAGAAAAAGCCTTATGTTAAATATTTCTTTGATGAAGGGTATATTGCAGTCCTTAGAAAAATCAAGTTAGCACTTGATCCCAAGGCTATTTTAAACCCTGACCGTATTTTTGATCTGTAGCATAACTAAAGCTGGTTACCAATTTCATGTTGGTAACCAGCTTTTAATATGTGGTATTTATTTTTAATTAAATATCTCACCTTTATTTTGGTCAATTTTCGCCTGCCATTCTTGACGACTGCTATCACTCATCGTTGCCCATTCCGATACTTCGCCAATAATTTTTAAAGGGGCAGCCGAACGATATGAACGGGTCAAATTGCCAGGAAACTTCTGGTCGGTCACATTCGGGTCATTTTCAATGGCGCCGGTAGCTTCAACAATAAATATCCGTTCCTTTCCTTCTCCTTTTGCCAAAGCTGCCGCTAGCGCCGCACCATTTAAATTAGCTGTAAAATAGCTATGATTCATCTTGAGCTCTTGACGATAATTAGAATTCAAACCAGCCTTCAACGAATCCCCAATCTGTAAATCAGCACGCGTCCCATGATAAAAAGGTCCTTGATCAAAGACTTTACCTCTGTAATCATTAGCTGCCTCAAAATTAAGCGCAGCATTTTCCACATCGTTCAAAGCTTGATAACACTTTGCGATATTTTCATACAAAGTTGCATAGGCACTTTTGACATTATTATCATCCATCAGGCGTGCGTAACGCAAGGATGTTTCAAACCAATTCAGTTTATCGGTCAGCTCATTTTGAAGACGCCCCAAATGGAAGGCTGCGATGAAACGTTCAAAGTCATCTGTAGCAACCTCCCAAGCCTTCATAAACATCATTTGGGCTTGATTAGTTTCTCCTTTTGCTTCTAAGGCTAATCCTTCCATACATAATTTGACAACCGGATTGCTTGGATCAAACATAGTGTCAACTCCTTTTCCCATTACGGACGAATATAAGCATAACCTTCCTTTTGTTTTCTAGCAATTTCGACCACACCAGCATTTACGATTCGTACAGCGGTATTTATTTGAGGGGGTTGAATGGTATTCGCTTTTAAGGCATTGTTGCAAGCGACAAAATCGACTTGTGCTAATAAATCGGCTTCAATCGCATCGGTTGTATAATATTTTACAGCGGGACCGTTGGCTACGACGGTAATATGAGCATCTGGCACTTCATGCAAAAAGTTTTTGACATTCGCTAAGGTCATGGACCATTTTTCTGTTTCATCCAGATGGAATAGCACTTTCATTTTATACGCTCCTTATTTCTTGTTGTTTGAAATGTTGGTAACTCAAGATACAAATGGGAATAAAATACAGGCACCAGATTTCTAATACGAGGACACCAATGATTTCCCCACCCACCATATCCGAATTGAATAGGCCTAATACGGGAATGATACCTACTACCGTAAAAACACCATGAAACAACAATAATGTTCTCAATATTTTGTCTACTTTATTTTTGGGTACGATGGTGAGTCCGATAAAGAAAGTAGATACGGATAGCATAGCATATCCGAACAAATCATAGGCAAAAAACAAACCGAATTTTTGATAATCAAGTATTTGAATGGCTTGTTCGGTCAAATCATTTTGTTGAAGCGTCGTAATTTGCGCATAATACACTAACATAACAAAGACACCATAAATAATCGCAAAGGCGATACCAGCCAATTTGGCTGCCTCAAAACCTATAGCTGCAAACGCGCCAAAACTACTCGCCATAATGATGTAGCCACAAGCTAATACGATACAAACGGCATAGGCAGCACTTGAATAATCAATCAACATAAAGACAGCAAACAAAATGACACTAATCAAAGTGATAGCAGATCCAAGCATTCCCATCGTTCGATTCATACAACCATCCTTTCGATTATCTACTTTATAGCACACAGCAAAGAAAATATTAAAAAAGAAGCAAAGACAGTCCATTCATTGTCTTTGCTTCACATTTCCAACTAAATTCTAATATTAAGCTGCATCATCTAGTTCTTCTTCAGATTCCGCCTCAGATTCCGTTTCTTCGGAAATATCTTCTTCCCCTTCGGAAACGTCTTCTTCTTCAACATCCTCTTCGGTTGTTTCCTCTTCGGTCACTTCTTCCGTTTCTTCGGCTACTTCTTCTTCATCGCTTGCTTCAGTTTCAACTGCTCCATTTATTTCCGCTACGGCCGTTTGTCCAGCAATACGTCCGAATACAACGATATCTAAAACGGCGTTACCACCAATACGATTGCCACCATGAATACCACCGGTTACTTCACCCGCAGCATAAAGACCTGGAATGATTTCACCCTCTGTATTTAAGACGTGTGTATTTGTGTCGATATGTAATCCACCCATTGTATGATGGATTGAAGGCGTTACTAACAAGGCATAATATGGTCCTTCTGCCAGTGACATCGTCATATTTTCACGACCGAAGGCTTCATCCACACCACTCGCTTGAGCTTCATTGTAAGCATCTAGCGTCGCTTGTAAAGTTGCGGCATCCATACTTAAATTAGCAGCTAACTCTTCAACCGTTGCCCCTGCAATAGCATCACCTTGTTCAATATAACTCGCCATTGAGGCATTTTGATCAACTAATTCTTGGTTAACAATTAAATACGCTTCGCCATCCGTTTCAGCTAAAATGGCTTGTGAAACAACATCACGCGTTTTCAATTCATCAATAAAACGTTGACCTTCTTTGTTAACTAAAATAGCGCCATCGCCACGTAACCCTTCAGTATAAAGTTTCCCTGTACCTGGTTGAGTCGTTGGGTGAATTTGGATTTGTTCCATATCAACCGTATCAGCACCAACGGCTAACGCCATTTCAATACCTTGTCCAAGGGCACCTGGTGCATTCGTTGTCCCAAAACCTACTAGTTCTGGATTATATTCCTCAACCATTTCTTGGTTGGCACCAAAGCCACCTGTCGCTAAAATAACCGCATCAGCATAAACGTTAAATTCAACGCCATCTTTGTTGACTGCCGTCACACCGATAACACGACCTGTTTCATCTTGAATTAAAGCTGTCGCTTCTACTTCTAACATAGGTTCAACACCTTGTTGGCTCAAAGCTACTTCTAAAACTCTAACAATTAATGGACCGACAGCAGAACCATCTTCAGGTTTATGAATCCGTGGATTAGTTGCCCCACCGGAGAAGCTAACATCTGTTAAGCCAGCGCCTAAATCATTCACCCAGCTTAACGCTTCAGCTGAATTTTCTACCATGACCCGTAATAAATCAGGATCATTGATTCCATGCCCACCTTCTAAAGTGTCTTGATAAAACACTTCAACAGAATCTTCAATACCTAAAGCTTCTTGAACATCTGTTTCCGCAGCATTCATACCACCCGTTGCACGGAGTGTATTACCCCCTAGCATGGACATTTTTTCCAAAAGTACCACATTAGCCCCATTGTTAACTGCTTCAAGTGCCGCTGTCAAACCAGCACCCCCGCCACCAACAACTACGACATCTGTATAAATATCTTCTTGTTCCACCACCGCTACTTCAGCCCGATTAGCTTCATCCGTAAGATAATCAATATCTCCTTCTGCCTGTGTTAAAGCATCGGTAATCGCTGCTAATATGGCATTACTCGACAATGTTGCACCCGATACTGTATCAACGGCTAAACTTTGATTAGCCACAATTTCTTCAGCAATCATCGTCATGGCATTCCCACCAATATCAGGAGTTTCACCATCACTAGCCACCACAATCGATTCAATCGCATTCTCCGAAACGGTCACTGTAGCTTCCACACTGCCAGCAAATCCTTCGTCCGAAACACCCACATACGTACCTGGATTAAAAGTTAATCCTTGCGCACCGACTGGTGTAAATACCGGGAACACAATGGCTAAAACCATCATGCTAACCATTAGAACCGACAACAACTTTTTAACGCCTTTCATAAAACAAACCCCTTTCTTTTTACCGCCAATCCATCAATTAGCGATAAACGATAAATGATATTAATAATCTTTTCCCACAATTAAATTGTGAAATTGATTACTATGTTTTCATTATACACTGAATCAGTGTCGTTTTAAAAGGATTTACCATTTTTAGAATAAATATTTTTAATAATCATAGTGCAATTTCCCTTTTATATCTATTACAATATTACAATAAAAAAATATCATATATTACATCAGAACGGGTAATGAACCTATTTCCGCATTTTTAAAATAAATTGATGAATCATCATAACTGATTTCCATAAAATATCTTCATTAAAATCAAACTTACCATTATGAAATGGATAAGAGAATTGATCGGGTTTTTTTGCAGTAAACACCAAAAAAATCCCTTTGGCATAATTAAAATAATAAGAGGCTGTGTCGGCATTCAAATAGTCATTTTTAACTAAACGCGCATCATCGGACCAAATTTCTTTCCCAACTTGATCAGCTAAATCAACCAGATCCCCATCGCTAATTATCGGTGGGGTTGGTTTATCCGTTAATTCAGTTTCTATGGTCACTAAGGATTGTTGACTAATTTGAGCTAATTCATCAAACAATCTTTGCCGCAATTGAAAATAGTCTTCAGAATTTGCTGCACGCAAAGCCCCTTCTAATAGGGTTGTTTTAGCAACAACATTTCGACTCGTTCCCCCATTTATTTTACTAATTCCCATAATAAAAGGTGCTTTCGATTTAAAATCGTTATTTAAATCGTGTATAACTTGTAACACTTGTCTAGCCGCATTAATACTATCTACTTCTTGATTATATAAACCCCAATGAGTTGAATGACCATTTATTTTAATGTTTATATTTCCTACAGTTGCTGAAGATGGATACTTGCTGTACTCAACACCTGAATAAGCATCATTCGCATAATGAAACATGAGAAAATAATCGACCTGTGGATTTTCCATGACACCACCGTTTAACATAATATGCGTCCCTTTGCCATTTTCTTCGGCTGGTTGAAAAATAAATTTCACATTGATGGGCAATTGGTTTTGATGTGTTTGACAAATTTTCGCTAAAACCAGTCCAGCAGCAATGATCCCATCATGCCCACAAGCATGCATAACCCCTTCATGTTGAGATTTCCATGGAAATTCATTTTCCTCTGTGACAGGCAAAGCATCCATTTCACAGCGAACAGCGATTGTTTTAGCCTGAGGATTATCTGACCAAATCATAGTGGTTATCCCATAATCACCAATTCTATTTGTTTCTAAACCTAACCGCTGTAAATATTTTTCTACAAATGCAGATGTTTCTTTCTCTTGCAAGCTAATTTCCGGATTTGCATGAAAATGTCTACGTAAAGACACTAATTCTCCTTGATACGCTTCATAGTTTATTCCGTTCAATTCATCACCTTCTTATTGAAGGTTGCCAACCAATCATTAAGTAAGTTATTACTTACCATCCGATAAGATGGTTTTTCTTGCTTTCGATAATTTTCACTATGATGAACCGGCTGAATGCCATTTTTTAAATAAGCCTCTTTATAATTAATCCAATCTTCCCATGTAAAGTTAATATCAACAGAAGCAATCACTTGATCGGTTATATGGAGATATTTATTAAAAAGGGCTTCTCCATTTGTTTTTGGAGGGTGATTGGCGGTTTGGACAAAAAGCTGAAACAGCGTGTCGGCAGGTAGGTTTTGCTGTTTCCAAGCAGCGATATTGACGCGAGCGTAATCTGGCGAAAGGCCTTCATACAAAGGACTGTTGTTAGGAGCCGTCTTTTCACATTCCGCATCGAAGTAGGACCTCGCTGCATGAACATCGGAAAGTAGGTGTTCGGCACCAAAAGCGGCTTTGAAACATAACTTCATAAAATCTTGTGGTGCCATCGAATCGTGTAATTTAATTTGTTCTTTTATTTTGGCCTCAAATTCCATCGTATCACCTCGTATCATCAGTGTAGCATGAAATGTATCCCTTTTGTAAAAATAAATATCCCCACCACGAAAAGGCTATTCACTTTAGCCAAATTTATTTGCAAGTGAGAAAAACGACTAAATGGAGAAGTAATGACGGTTGACAGCTCATCATAAATGATAGGGCTTGTTAAATATAAAATTAACAAAAAAAAACGCTACTTCTGGTCACCCAACCTGAGTAGCGTTTTAAATATCTAGTACATTCAAAACTATGGCATTTCAATTTGATCAATTTTTTGAGCTAACGTAAAGTCTTTTTCAGTCAAGCCATCGCCTTCATGCGTTTCTTGATTAATGACTACCTTCCCATAAGATAGCTGAATATCAGGATGATGTTTTTCAGCCTCCGCAATCTCACCGACTTTATTTGTAAAAGCTAAGGCTTCCTTAAAGTTCTTGAATTTATAAGCTTTAGTTAACTTCTTATCATTTTCGAGTGTCCAGTCCGTGAGACCTTGCATGTTAGTTTGAATTTCTTCTGAATTTAAGGCTTTATTCTTTGACATGGTGTACCTCCTCAAAATATTTTTCAACAATCTTTCGTTAATTTAATTATAAAATTAATTCAGCAGATTGCCAAATAATATGCTGTGAAGGGGGCTTGTCATTAAGTAACGAATTATTTCTTTGCTGAATTTTGCGGATTAATTTAGGTATGTGGGTTAGTGAACGACCAAATGACTAAGATAGCTATCAAGCCAACTCGTTAAACAAAGATTATAATGGTGTTTCGCTGTTGCTTTAACTTCTGAGCCGTTAGAAGTTCATGTGTTCGCCAATCACTTTAACTTCTGACCAGTTAGAAGTTCATGCGTTCGCTAAACACTTTAACTTCTGACCTGTTAGAAGTTCATGCGTTCGCCAATCACTTTAACTTCTGACCTGTTAGAAGTTCATGCGTTCGCCAATCACTTTAACTTCTGAGCTATTAGAAGTTCATGCGTTCGCCAATCACTTTAACTTCTGAGCTGTTATAAGTTCATGCGTTCGCCAATCACTTTAACTTCTGAACCGTTAGAAGTTCATGCGTTCGCCAATCACTTTAACTTCTGAGCTGTTAGAAGTTCATGCGTTCATCAATCACTTTAACTTCTGAGCTGTTAGAAGTTCATGCGTTCGCCAATCACTTTAACTTCTGACCTGTTAGAAGTTCATGTGTTCATCAATCACTTTAACTTCTGAGCTGTTAGAAGTTCATGCGTTCGCTACTCACTTTAACTTCTGAGCTGTTAGAAGTTCATGCGTTCGCCAATCACTTTAACTTCTGAGCTGTTAGAAGTTCATGCGTTCGCCAATCACTTTAACTTCTGACCTGTTAGAAGTTCATGTGTTCGCTAAACACTTTAACTTCTGAGCTGTTAGAAGTTCATGCGTTCGCTACTCGCGTTAAACTATTTTACTAACCATTGATTTCCTTGCACAGCTAGTCAACTAGCTGTCAATCCTATCACAAAATGCGTGATCCCAAAAGTCGAGCTGAATAATTACACCATCCACTCGTCACACCCCGCACCCTTTCTTAGCACTAACCTATTATTGACGCGAAAGTTTCCAGAATTCCATCCACGATGCTGCAATTAACGCAAGGATAGCTAAACCAATGGTAGGTAAGATGCCAATCTTTGTTAGATTCAAATACTCCCTTATCACAGGTACATTTAGAGCGACAACCAAAAATAACACAATACCTATTATCCAAATATTAAACGGTTTACTAGAAAAAACACCCACTTCTTTAAGAGGAATATCGTTGGTTCTCATGTTCAGCGCCAAGCTAACATGCCCAAAAAGCCAAGCAACAAAAGCAAATGTTTGTGCTGTAGTTAAATCATTCGTTGAATTCAAAATATAGAAATACACCAGTAAAACAAGCACCGAAAGGGTTAAGCCCCCGCTTAAAATACCGGTTATCATTTGTCTATTCATAAAGTTTTCATTGGGATCTCTAGGTTTACGCTTCAAAACATCTGATTCAGCCGGTTCAGCTACAAACGACGTCGAAGCAGCTAAATCCATAAACAACTCTAAAATAATGATTTGGATGGGTGAAAACGGCATGGGTGTATTAAATAATACAGGCACTAGGAAGGTAATAATCAAACCAACTTTACAAGCTAAATAATATTTTACACATTTTGATAAATTATCATATAAACGTCGACCTTCTTCGATGGCTACGATAATTGATGCAAAGCTATCATCAGTTAAAATCATATCTGCTGCTTCTTTTGCGACGTCGGTTCCAGATATCCCCATGGATATTCCAATATCTGCCGCTTTTAAAGCAGGCGCATCATTGATACCATCACCCGTTACAGCGACAACTTCTCCCTTAGCATGTAACGCATGTACTATGTTCAGTTTTTGTTCAGGTGAAATTCTAGCAAACACATTACATTCTTCCACTTTTTTAGCTAGCCTTTCAGCGGACATCGCGGTGATTTCATCGCCGGTAAGGACTCCGGTCACCTCGATACCAGCATTTTCAGCGACCCGTTTAGCTGTACTGGCATGATCTCCGGTAATCATCATTACTTTAACACCAGCACTTTTACAATCGCTAACGGCTTCCTTAACGCCTTCGCGAATGGGGTCATCAAAACAAATTAACCCGGATAAAGTAAACAACGTTTCCGTTTCAACCTTAAAAGCAACCGCAATCGTTCGATAGCCTTCCGACATATAGTCTTTTAACTGTTTCTCCATCGCAGCATCTGGTTGAGAAAGAGAGAAAATACTTTCAGGAGCCCCTTTAATAAGCGTAATAGTTTTCCCTTCATACGTATAGCGTGAATTAAAGGTTTTATTACCCTCATCAAACCCAAAATCTTCAACTAAATGATACTCTAATAATAAATCTCTCCGGTTAATACCCAAAGCTTCCGCTTTATCAACTACGGCTTTATCCATCGGATCACCTAAAAAGCCACCCTTACTATCATAACTAACATCAGCCATTAAAGACCCATAAGTAAATAAACGCCTTTCATCAGGTGTAGCCCACTGGGTCAGTGTCATTTTATTTTCGGTCAAGGTGCCGGTTTTATCCGTGGCAATCACCGTGACACTCCCCAGCGTTTCAGCTGCCTTCGTACGTCGTATTAAGACATTTTTTTTGGATAAATTAATAGCGCCTAAACCTAATAACATCGTCACGATAATCGGCATTTCTTCAGGAATAGTCGCAAAGGCTAAGGATAAACCGGTTAAAATCATTTCTTGAATTGGAAGTCCTCTTAACACACCTAACACAGGAATGAGAATACTAAATCCCAAAGCAAGCCAAATTAAATTATTAGATAACTGCTTCATCGATTTTTGTAAAGGTGTTTTCGGTTCTCTGGCTTCTTGGGTTAAACCGGCTATTTTACCCAGTTCCGTTTCCATACCTGTACTAACAACCATAGCTAGTCCTTTACCTTTTAGAATGACGCTACCCATATGAACCATATTGGTTCGATCGTTTAAACCTGTTGCTTCAGGAATTTTTTGTGCATGTTTAGAAATCCCCATCGATTCACCTGTGAGTTGCGACTCATCAGCTTCCAAACCATGTGCTTCAATGACACGGGCATCAGCGCTGATTTTTACACCATTTTTTAAGATAAGGATGTCACCCACTACAATTAAACTGGTTTCTATCTCCGTGGCTTTTCCATCCCTTATGACCCAACTAGTTGGTAAAGCCATTTTTTGCAAAGACTCAATACTTTTCTTAGCCTTATATTCTGTGTAAACTTCAACAAAAGTAACCGCAAGAATAACAAATATAATCGTAATGGTATCGCCAACATTCCCCCAAATACTATAAATAACTCCGATAATAAGGAGTAAAATAATCAATGGTTCTTGAATTTCTTCAATTAAAATATCCCAAAAGGTGATATTTTTTGAATGGGTGATTTTATTTAAGCCGTTTTCTTTCAAGCGCTTCTCTGCTTCGGCTGAACTCAGTCCTTTGGTTGGATCGGATTCTAAGACGGTTGGGAGTGCTTCTGTATCTAGAGACCAAGGCATATCGACTTTTTTCACTATTTTCTACCTTCTATCCTTTTAATTGTTTAATTCATACACACGGTTAGTAAACGTCTCTAAAAGATTTTGGCATTTTTCTATAGCTTGTATGGCATCCGTTTTTAATGGGGCTGTGAAGGAATCCCTAAAACTAATCTTCTTAAACCATTCAAGTAATTTATTATATTCATCTTCATTTTCTTCAAGTTCAACATAAGTAAAATTGTCTTTGTTCGTCTCATTTTCTATTTCAGCATAGAAGTCCTCACACTTTTCTAAAAACTCCTTATACTCTTCATTCCTAGCTTGATTGAATATATCAACAATATCGTCCGAACTTGTTGTAGTAATAAAATCAGCCTTAGCTAAGTAAGCCGTACCATGGTTGTCTTGGATTTCATTGACAATATCATTAAAAAAATCCAAGTGATTATCCATTGCTGGTAAAAGCCAAGTCGATTGCCCAATACTGACAGCCCCTTGTTTTTTTAATTTCCTCCACACACTAACCCTGACACGTGATGGCTCTTTCGGAATTGTAAAATTAAGCATTAACCACTCGTAGTCAACTTGATTTTCCACATCACACCACCTTTCTTTTTCAACGATTGTAACACCTGTTACTTGTAGCAAGTATTACATTAGCATTCTTTTTTTCATTTGTCTATCATTTCATCAAAAAAAATCGCCAATCATGGAAGATATCCACTGACTGGCGAAAGTATATATTTATAAGTTGAGTGATTAATTATAAAAGATTAATCAACCAACCAACAAAGCCCCACTTAACAGTCTTAACTCATAAGCGAGGCTTCATTTTTCGATAGTTAAGTTAAATATTTAGGGCTTTATAATTTTCATAAATCTGCTTTTGCACCTCTTGACGATTTAACTTTTTAATTTCAGCTATTTTATCCAGTATATGCCCAATAACAACATCGGATGGCTCAATCTGATCACTATGCGCAATCGTCTTGTAACTCTCTATCGCTGTCAATAGCCGAGATAAAGGGATCTGTTCAATCATCGTTTGAAAATGATCATAAACTAAATAGTCAGGTGTTATCACAAAATAACTATCTAACCCCAAAAAGTGTTCAAGTTGATCCACTTGATCCAATAATAGTATATGCCCCCGTGCATTTAATTCCACCATGACTTTTAAAACCTGTTCTGAACTATTAAACGCATTAATAAAAGCTTTTTTATGATGATCTTGAGCGGCTTTCAAGAAATAACGAAAAACCTCTTCTTGTGCATGCAGTAATTCGACACTTGAACGATAATTTTGAATCCCAATGCAACCAACAAAATCGCATACGTCAAAGTAATCGGGTAAATCTAATAAATCAACTTTTCCACGAATTTTATGAGGTGCATAGCCAAACCCTTTACGAATGAGTTTAGATTCGGGTAAATTCTCACAAAAATAATCAAAATCTTCAGGACGCTCACTCATTGCCAATGTTATCATATTGCCATTAGTTACCCATTCCAAGCCTTTATCCAGGCCAGGACCATCCGATTCATAATGAAGAAAATAATCTCCGGCATTAATTAAAGGGATATCAGTTTTACTAAAAAGGGATTTAAATTGCTTAAACATCAAATGCTCCTCTCAAAAATAGACTACTTATAATTTATATATTACTAATTTATCTTTATTAAGCCTAATATTTGTGCTTATTGATGTCAACGACAATCATAAAAACCAAGGCAACATCTGACATTTTGATTTGATTGACACTTACTCAAGTTACGGGCAATCATACGAATTTCAATTAGCTGTCTGAGGTTGGTAAAGCAACTATCCCAAGAAGCGTGACAGCCGGACGATGCCTCTCTAAATACGCTCGATGCCTTTTCGTATATATTTGCGAATGCTCAAGTAATTTAGTCAAATAGATTTGCATTTTAATAAGGTTTGTTTTCGTTGCCCCTGAGTCATGCAATATTCTTTAACTTATTGTCTAATGAATCAATCTCGGTTGTGTCTCCCAATCACTTAATTCTGGACTCCAGAAACCCGCCCATACTTTATTTTCTTCATATTCAGGATGATTAGGATTCGTTATACTTTCTAGGAAATCTAAAAAGCCCCCAACGCCCCCAACATCTTCGGGTGGTGCTTGTCCACTGGCTTTGACAAGATAAGGTGATGGCATATCAAAATGCTCAATTTCTCGAACAAGCCGGATATGGTGTTGCCAATTATCTCCATAATCATATGTGTAGACGATTCGTTTGAACATTGGGAAGTAATCAGATAAAACCTGCTCGTCCATTAAAATAGCTTCTGAATCATATTCAAGATCTTCCTCAAATGGGACAAGTCTAGCAATTGGTCGACGTTTATTACCTTCATATACTGTAAAATCATAAAGGTGACTATTTTCCCATCGATACACTGACTGCAATATGTTATGTAATTGAGAAAAATTTAAGTCTGCAGCTACAATAAATTGACGTGTCGCCTTGTAAGCACCTAAATCTAGTGTGACTAATAGTTCAAACGCATGATAGTCATAAATATTCTTACCCGTAAGTTCTGTGAGTGCATTAACCATTTCTTCACTGGGTAGTATATAATCATTTTTTGCATTCGGTTTTTGAACTAAAACTTGACTTATTGATTTTCCCATCGTGTCATCAAATACCTTTGCCACCCCTGAATAATTTCGGTCAATATAAAAGCTACTTTGCTGCCCAGATTTTGATACGCGAGAGGCTGCTTGTCTACTGCTATTTTTTACAAATTCAATATCACCGGCTAAACTCCAATATTCATCAATAATTTCTTGATTTATATTCATCGCAAGAAGTGTATTAGAAATAGCGTTTCGGATAATTTCTTCCATATTATTCAAATCTTTTCGCTTAACTTCATAAATCGCAACCGTAAATTGCGTTGCCGAGTTAACAAGAACTAAGATGTCCTCATTTTTACGATTTTCCCATGCTCTCGTCCAATTTGCTGTCCAAGTAAATAATGGGTCAATCGTTTCATCGCTAGTAGGTAGTGTCAGTTTTTTTGCATCAGCTAATTTCTTTGTTAAGGCTATTTGCATAGTTGATTCTCCTTTATAATAATGCCATACGTAATGTTCCATATACTTAGTTGTATTACTATTATTTTTTACTTTATCAAAGAAAGCACTCATAACCAAGAGGAAGCGTGATAATAACATTATAAATGATTTCATCTTTGTACGTTTGAAAAGGTGGCTACAATTATCAACTCGTTAAAGCCGAACAACTAATTTTGTCCATAAATAGTAGGCATACAAAACCATAATTATCGACTGGATAACAATCAACATAAACTCTGTTTTGCCGTCAACTAAAGACACCCAATTGACAAAATCAAACAACATGTGCCAAATAATTACGGGGATAATACTATTTGTTATGATAACAATTTCCGCAGCAATTATACCAAATATCATCGCATTAACCATCGTAAGGAAAACAAGTAAATCACTTGCACCTGAAAAGGCTTGTGAAGCATGGACTACTGCAAATAATAAAGCAGACCATAGAATGGATTGTTTGATTGAAAAACATTTTTTCAATTTATATAAAATAATGCCTCGAAAATATAATTCTTCAGACACACCGATGGCACCGGTAAAGAACAGCAAGGCAACAATGGTAGGAATATCCTTGGAAACGCCAAAAAACAGAAAACCCACCTTTGCAAGTAATAAAGGGATAAAGTACAACACTTTTTGCATACGCCCTTTTTCTATGCCTGTCAAACCAATCGAAGTGGGAGTAATTTTTGTCTTCCACAGATAAATTAAAGGAACTATCATAGACAGCAACATGAATAATCCTTGCAACCAAAAACCCTGAATCCTATCTAGTTGATTAACAACGATTATTACAGCCGAAACGACGGGAAAAAGCATCAATGTTAGTGAGAATCCAAGGCAAATCAAGAGGGTTTTTACTTTAAGATATTTATTGTTATGGTCGATCATTCTTTTTATCCCCTTAAACAGACTATGATATTCAGAAAGTTTTTCGGCTCGATTAACTAAACCCCTTATATTTTATACAATCAATAGACATACCATTCAAAAATGAACTGCCTACTATAAACCCTATCCAAACAATTGTTTACTTGCAATAGCCGCACCGGCTGTAAGAGCTTCTAATTTAGCCCAAGCAATCTGTTCATGTAACCGGCCTCCTAAGCCACAATCGGTTGAAGCAATGACATTTTCTGGGCCAACTAATTCGGCAAATTTAACAATTCGATCTGCAATTAGTTGCGGATGTTCAACTGCATTGGTTGAATGCGATACAAGACCTGGGATAATTTTTTGACCGGCTTTTAATCGGCCAGGTTTCTCCCAAACACGCCACTCATGAGCGTGCCGTGGACTCGATGCTTCAAATGTAAATCCAGAGGCATTGACTTGAAGACATTGGTCAACAATCGCTTCAAAAGGAATATCGGTTGTATGTGGTCCATGCCAGGATCCCCAACAAATGTGCAATCGAACTAATTCAGGCTTAATACCTACTAAAGCTCGATTAATCGCGTCAATGCGTAACTGTAACCAATCTTGAAAATCAGACAATGTAGGTTCAGGATGAATTTGATTCCACGCCTCCGCTAAATCCGGAGCATCCAATTGCAAAATCAAACCTGCATCAGTAATGGTTTTATATTCAATACTTAAAGCATCCGCTAAAGCATTTAATAAAGCTTTTTCATCATGATAATAACGATCTTCTAAACGTGCAGCAGAACCCGGTGAAATGGCCGCCATGAAACCTTGTTCTACCCCATTTTTATCCATAGCTGCTTTAAGTAAATCCACATCTCGTTGAACTTGACTTTGACCAATATAAGTAACAGGTCCAGCAAAAACAGGATTACCTACAGCTGTTCGGTTCCCTAAAACACCACTATCCGGATCTTCATAGGCTTCTCTAAATAAGGCTCGGTCACGGCGATCAGAAAACGAAGTTAACTTAATCTTACCTGGCTCAGAGCGAACTTTTTCAGCCTTAGCCCATCTGTCTTCATCTGTCATTTCCAAACCACCTAATCGATAAAAGGAATAATTCCACCAAGCACCAAAGTCCACCGCTCCAGATGTGATATGTCCATATTCACCTTCATTAATAATATCGATACCAATCTCTTTTTGACGCTTCACTACCTCATTCACTGATTGTTCAATAACTAGATTGAATTCATCCTCAGAAATATTGCCTTGATAGCGTTTCTTATTCGCTTCAATTAGAGCTTGTGTTCTAGGTAATGATCCTACATGTGTAGTTAAAATCCTATTATTTGTCATCTTTACGCCTCCTTTACTACCAAATATTATAACACTTCCCCATTTTTATTAAAATACCATTAAAACCTAAATAAATATCCCAGAAACAGAAACGTATATAGGGAATCAGGATATCGGTATATGCGTTTGATGAGCGCATTTATGGAATCGGAAAATAGATAGATTAGGAAATATTTCCGGTGCTATTTCTATTTTACTTTCATGAAATTATAGGACTAGTTTTTGCATACATTATGTATCAGTTGGATAAAAAAGAAGTCCGGGATATGAAAAATAAAGATCTTGAACCGTCTAAATGGATTTATTTTTGGTTCGAGATTATTTTTTCCTTGATTTTTAACGCCATGATTGGATATTTAGCGGGTCAGGATGTATTTCAAAACCATGAAAAACTATATGATAATATGGTGGATTTGTCTTATTATTTAGCATTTTTTAGTTGGCTTTTTATTGTTATCGAATTTGAGATTCCGACTGCTGTTCAAGCTAGCATGGCGGGTTTCCTTCTTGGTACTTTTAACTCTGCTCTTTTATTTTAAATCATCTAACATAATAAGAAGCACAAATCTATGTTTTCACTCCATAGATTTGCTCTTCTTATTTGCTGTATCAATAATGTTAAAGTGGATAACCGAACAAATCTGACTCACGGGACGCAAGAAATTATTGCTGATTTATCAAAAATAATCACTTAAATTGCAAAAAATGTATCATATAGTTATTGAATTACTAATATGTTACCTCTTTCAAACATTCATTTTAATTGATTATTATAGCATATTGATTTTATATTAGAATAGCTTTAGATATTTGTCACTCATTAGCAATGCTAATGCCAAAGTTTTCAACAAGTGATTTACTTATCCCAAAACCCACATTACCTCTATTTGTTTCTCAATGGTCTGCTCGGGTGATTCTAAAGATTCAGATAACATAACTTTTCTATTTTTACTTGATAGGGTTGGTTCTTCATATATCTTATAATCCATCCTAGGTTCAAAATCATCACTAATTTTTTCAATCCTCCTTATTCCAACAATCTTTTGTCCTGTAATGGCTGCTATAATCTCTACTTGCGATTTTGAATTCAACAAAGCTTCTTTCAATAATTCATTCTCAACTTCTTGAATGTTAGAGATTTTATAACTTACCGAATAGTCCACATTGAAATCCCCATCAGTAATATTAGCTAGAATGGCATTTTGTACTTCCATACTATATGGCAATGAGATAATGATGGTTCGCTTTCCACTTAAAGAAAAATTCTTCTCATGATAATGGCTCGTATTAATATGGTCATTATCCATTCTAATACATGAAAGTGTTCCAAAATCCGCCTTAAATTGCTCAAGAAAGGTCTCTATATTAGCTTGAATTTTAGATAAAACGCCTTTAGGAGAAAAACCTTTTTCATTAAAATTAATCATGATTTCCATAAAATCACATTTGACATTTCGTATAGCAAATCCATCGACTAAAATTTCCGTTTCCATATTATCTCTCCTTTTTTTAAACCCTTACAGTCCCATTATACTAATAAAAACCGCCTTATCCTAGTCGTTTTAAATTGCTATTTATTTTTGTTTTCTTTATGATAAAGTAGAGAAATTTGTTGGCAATCCAATGGAGGAAGGAAGGTGTAAATATGGGTAAATTAATCTATGCCATTAACATGTCATTAGATGGTTTCATGGAAGATGCGGATGGTAAACTTAATTGGTCAGTTCCAGATGATGAAGTGTTCGATTTTTGGACCGAATTCCAAATTAAAACAGACTTAGATCTTTACGGACGTGGAATGTATGAAGCGATGGTTTATTGGGAAACCGTTAAGCCTGATCCAGATATTGGTGACAAACTCGATAGATTGTATCAATTTGCACGGGCTTGGCAAGATACAGATAAGATTGTGTATTCAAGAACACTCGACCATGTCAGCAGTAAACGCACGGAGTTAAGACGTGATTTGAATCCCGATGAAATTAGACGACTAAAATTAGAAACAGACTCAGATATATCAATCAGTGGTCAAAATATAGCCAGCCAAGCGATGGCATTAGGCTTATTGGATGAATGTCATGTGAATATTTTTCCAATTATACTTGCTAGCGGAAAACCTGCACTACCACAGATTCCGTATCAGCGATTAGAGTTTATATGTGCTCAAACCTTTGCTAGCGGAGCCGTGTATTTGAAGTACAAGGTTATTAATTAGTTGAATAAAAAAACCACGCATCCGCGTGGTTTTTTAGCAGGGGTATTTATTAAAGAAGTAATGTCGAAATCCACTCCTTTGGAATAACTATCTAAAGATAGACTGAATTAATGGCTTCTTGAACAGCTTGTTTTATTGCAATGCTAAACACAGTTGCTCCTGACACGGCTTCAACTTCTATACTTTGTTCTTCAATGATGGTTGGAATAATGGCTTCAGCCTGACTACCTAAGCCATTCATATGTTTAATGATAGAATTTGCTTGCACTCTTCCTTCAACAACCTCAACGTAATACAACTTTGACGGGTCCAATTTGACTATTTCCCTGATAATTACCATCTAAAAGGTTATCAAATAATCCGAACGCGATGAGAATTTCTTTAGCTTGGTTTACAATCTGATTAGAATATATATTGAAAATTATAATGATTGCTATTATCCGGCTTAACCGTGGTGTCATCCTTGCTGACTTTAAGTTTGTCTATCTTTTTTTAAGCCTTTTTGATTCAAAGTGGTTTTAACATTCCATGCAATTCGCCAGGTGTTTCGGGTGGATTGGCAAGAATATCACGAGCCTTATCCATATCAACTTTCACATTATAGGTTAGAATGCCAGAAGGTTTACCTTGATTAAGATAATAGACAATATAACCATTACCAACTTCCTCAATAATTTCATCATCACGGTTCCGGCTCATTTCTCCGACCCCTTCAATGGAAATATCTATAACATCGGTATAGGATAACGGGGCACTATGAGTATACACTTCTTCCATGCCGACCATATTTCGTCCTGCTGTCTGTCCAGAATGTTCGGCTTGGTCTTCATGTTCAAAGCGATTACGTCCAATAATCAAATCTGGATAACTCACAACATCGCCAGCGGCATAAATATTTTCATTGGATGTCTGTAGATATTTATTTGCTATTACGCCATTTCCAACTTCTAAACCAGCTGCTTTAGCTAAGTCAACATTAGGCTGTAAACCAAGACCTAATATTAGAATATCTGTCGTTAATTCACGGCCATCCTCCAGCTTTAAGCAAACTTTATCGCCCACTACGCGATAACTATCAGCCTTAGCATTATTAATTAAATTGACACCAAAATCTACAAACCGTTGGTGGAATTTTTCAGCAAGTGCAAGTGGCAAACGTTTTTCATTTAAGGTGTTGTTGGAAAATACAAGCGTTACATCCATATCATTCATCTTTAGTCCGGCAGCAAGTTCTGCCCCAACCCAACCACCGCCAACGATAATTGCATGCTTACTCCGATCGGTTAATTGACGGATACCTCGATAGTCTTCTAAGGTTCGTAGTGCAAAAACGCGGTCACTCTCAGGACCCTCAATCCACTTAGGTGCACCACCTAAAGCATACAGTAGCTTGTCATATTGGTATACTTCTCCATTATCAACTTCAATCGTCAGTTGATCTGCATTTATTTTTTTTACGGTCGTTTCCATCAAAAAATCAATCGCCTTATCATTATTGATACTGTAGTAGATCGATTCTTTCGGATAATCTGCCTGCGTCCAGAATTCTTTACTTAATGGGGGACGATGATAGGGCTTGTCAGCTTCCTTGGTAATTATTAATAATGTTCCTTCAGAATCATGCTGACGGATTTCAGTGGCTGCATTCGCTCCAGCCATTCCGCCGCCTAATATAATATATTTATATTTATGTATCATAATTAATCCCTTTCCTTAATATATATACGCTATTATTTCTTTTCTCTTTATTATATCGAATTCTATCCAAAATGTTTAATTTAACGGATTCAGCTATCTTACAACCTATCCATGGTAAACGTTAGGAACCAAAAAAAAATAGTGTTAGTGACGATTCTCTCACCAACACCAAAATTATTGAACCGATAGTTTCCCATCGATGATTTTCTCAACAGAAGTATAATTATTCAGTTGGAACTTGCTATAAACTCAAATCTACTTAAGTATCTAAAACAACAAATTTACTATACCCATTTTCTGTATATTCAACAGGATTGCCTAATGAGATTTTTTCGCGTACTGGATGATAGTCCCTAAGATCTGAGATGGGCTTGATTTTCCTAACGACCGCTTTCTCTTAAAATTAATTGAGAACATGGCTTCACGATTCAAAAGTTAGTTTTTCATAAAAAGGAAAAACAGAATGACGACATCCTGCGCAAAATGAATTGTCCATGCCCAGAAGAAACCCTTTGTTTCATTAATTGATTTTGCTAAAAACCATCCAATAAATGCTGCCATAATAGCCCCAGCAATCCCGCTAGGCGCAATACCAAAATAATGAACAACACCAAAAACTAAAGCGGAAAGAAATTCAGATATTTTAGGACTCAAATTTTCATTGGCAATGATAGTCGTATAAGATAAACGGAAAATAACCTCTTCTGTAAAAGAGTTCATTAGAGCAAACAGGATAATAAGGGGGAACTCTGGAAAAAAGCGAAAAGTTAGTCCGCTACCTGAAACGTTCTGAAAGTATACGACTACTCCGGTCACAAGGGTGATGATAGACCCAATTGTTAGCCCAATCGTCTTCCATCCCTCACCCTCTTTAGGATTTAAGCCAATCAATGGAACAGGATTGACTACCCCATCAATATTCTTGAGATTAAGATAGCTTAGCCGTACTTTATCAGCCATTAGATACAGTAAAAACAAAAAAACCACACTGATAATTATAGTAGAAAATTCGTATCCCATATAGAAATTCAGAATATCCTTATCAAAAATAGCAAAATCAAATAATGGGTTATCCATAAACACAAACAACAACCAAGTTGCAATCAACGATAATATTACAACTAATCCAACTCTCCAGTGCTTCATCTTTTTCTATCCTTCCGAAAGTATCTCTAGTATTTAAGTAGTTGCATACCTGAGTATAGCATATAAATGTAAAACCACTGTATTTTTTTTTTGTAAATTTCCTGCAAATATCGGATGTTTTTCACCAAAATAAAACGTTAGTGGAAAGTAGGTTTCGCGCTTACTTCACCATGACAATAAGCCGTCCCATTGTCACTCAGATTTTCCCTCATGACAATAAGCCGTCCCATTGTCACTCAGATTTTCCCCCATGACAATAAGCCCCCCATTGTCACTCAGATTTTCTCTCATGACAATAAGCCGCCTCATTGTCACTCAGATTTTCCCTCATGACAATAAACCGCCCCATTGTCACTCAAATTTTCCCTCATGACAATAAACCGTCCCATTGTGTAAGTGGGAAGTGAAGAACCGTTATTTCTCACTTACTTGGGCGCACACATATTGGAGCATTTGTTGTGAGCGTGATAAGGAGCGCACACATATTCGGGCTGTTGTTGTGTGCGTGATAAGGGGCGCACACATATTCGAGCTGTTGTTGTGTGCGTGATGGGGAGCGCACACATATTGGGGCTGTTGTTGTGTGCGTGAACCTAAGCGAGAAATGTGTGACCATTAAATAAACGACAAATTTGGCTAATCGGTCACGAAATTAGGTATTTGTTGAACGATTAGCTTTATTTAACGTTCGCTCACTTGCCGCTTACAATAATACAGCCTCAAAACCTTATTTTTCTTGAAGGTATTTATTAAGTTATTCTGTATTTGTTGAAATCGATTTGTGTGCGCTTTTAATTAGAGTTATAATAGATTCATTAAATGAATAGGAGAGATAAAATGGCTGTAGAATTAGACGAGAATTACAAGTTGCTCATTAATGGTGTTTGGACTCAAGGTTCTGGAACTGAAACTATTACTTCTTATAATCCTGCCACAGGCGAAAAATTAGCGACTTTTGTTGATGCGACAAACGATGATGTTGATCAAGCGGTATTAGCAGCACAAGAAGCTTTCAAAACTTGGGGACGTACTGATGTTAAAGTACGCTCATCGATGCTGTTAGAAATTGCAGATAGAATCGAAGAAAAATTAGCTTTCTTCGCTGAAGTTGAATCCTTAGATAATGGGAAACCGATTCGAGAAACTACTGGCGCAGATATCCCTCTTGCCATCGACCACTTTAGATATTTTGCTGGGGTGATTCGCTCTGAGGAAGATACAGTGAAGATGATAAGCGATCAGACTATGTCAATGATTTTATGCGAGCCAATCGGTGTCGTGGCGCAAATTGTGCCATGGAATTTCCCTTTCTTAATGGCAGCGTGGAAAATTGCTCCAGCTCTAGCAGCTGGTAATACGATTGTTTTCAGCCCTTCTTCAAGTACTTCTCTAAGTGTTCTAGAATTAGCCAAAATACTTGACGACATTCTACCAAAGGGTGTCTTCAATTTAGTGACTGGACGCGGTTCTAAATCAGGTGAATATTTACAACACCACAAAGGCATTGATAAAATTGCTTTCACAGGCTCAACAGCCGTTGGACGTCAAATTGGTATCTCTGCTGCTGAAAACTTAATTCCTTCAACATTAGAATTAGGTGGAAAATCTGCTAACATTTTCTTTGAGGATATGGACATGGACTTAGCTTTGGAAGGTGTGTCTTTAGGAATCCTATTTAACCAAGGACAAGTATGTTCTGCTGGATCAAGAATTTTCGTCCAAGAATCAATTTATGATGAATTTGTGACACGCTTAGTGGAAGAATTTAAGAAAGTTAAAGTGGGTAATCCTCTTGAAACAGATACACAAATGGGTTCACAAGTTAACGAGAACCAAGTGAAAACAATTGATAATTATGTACAGATTGGTAAAGCAGAAGGCGCTAAATTATTGGTTGGTGGTGGACGTTATGAAGAAGGTCCATTGGCTAAAGGGGCTTTCTATCAACCTACTTTATTTGAAGCTACCAATGATCTACGAATTTCTCAAGAAGAAATTTTTGGACCCGTTGGTGTGGTGATTAAATTTAAAGATGCCGATGATGTTATTGCCATGGCTAATGACAATGAGTACGGTCTTGGTGGTGGTGTGTGGACAAGCAATTTAAATACAGCCTTCAAAGTTGCACGGGGTATTCGTACAGGACGTATGTGGGTCAATACCTATGCAGGTTTTGAAGCTGGTGCCCCATTTGGTGGCTACAAAAACTCTGGTATCGGTCGTGAAACGCATAAAATGATTCTAGATGCTTACACACAATCTAAGAATATTTATATTGATTTAAGTGGTCAAGGTCGCGGAATGTATTAAGATAAAAATATAACCAATACGCAACGATTTAATTTGACTCCTCTACTTTTATGTAGCAGGAGTCTTTTTGTTTATCAAGACCAACCCACCCTCTTAATAAATATCCCATAATACAATCCTGACATTATTCACAAAAGATCAATTCTTCAGCAAGAGCTACTCCTAAAAATTGAATAAATGGATTTATAAACGAACTGATATATCTGCGTGTAAGCTGTATTTCCGATATAATTTTTTCTTTTTTAAGCTGAGTCTGCTGAGCTTTTCTTTATTCACCATCGTTAAAAATGCTGAGACAAGGAAAAGCAATGTTTATATAAAAAGAGGTGTCAGTAAGATTTCTCTCACCAACACCAAAAATTCTTGAGACCTATTTAATATCTTTCCAATTGGTAACATTCTTTTCCCAAATATAGCTGTAATTTTGCGCTATTTCTCTTGCTGTTTTTGGTTTCGTGCCTGTTAATTTTTCGACGGCATCGCTTTTAACATCCATAAGTCCTTCTGCTATACTGGCTTCGTTGGTTACCATATCATTGCCACACCATGGAACAGGTGATTTTGAGAAATCGCCACTCGTGTCTCTCGGTATTCCCATAGAATCCAAATACTCAAAGAATTCCTCATGACTTACTGGACAATATTCAATCTGTCTTCCTGACAATTCAGTGATTAAGGCTACAATGTCACGTTGTGAAATAGACTCTGTATCACAAACATTATATGCAGTATTAGGTTCACCTTTTCCAAGCAAAAGAGCAGCTGCTACTCTAGCACTGTCATCTTTCGGTATGAAAGTTGCTTTTCCTTCTCCTGCCGTTGTATACCATTTGTTGTCTGACATCAGAGCTAGCATAACAGAGGTAGTTAGATAATTCTCCATATAAAGATTATTTCGCATGAAGTTATATTCTACTCCGGTTTCAGCTGCACGCTCACGTATATACTTTTCTGTTTCTGTGTGATCTGGTGTTACATACACATGTGCATATTCTGGTTCACTTGCTCCTAAGAAAGACGTATACGTAATATGCTTTACACCAGCTGCAATCGCAGCATCAACTACATTTTTATGTTGTTGCACTCTTTCTTCACCAATCAATACACCTGAAACAATGTAGATTCTATCTCCACCTTCAAATGCTTTTGTCATTTCATTCACATTATCATAATTCCCTTGACGCACTGAGACGCCAAGGTTTTCCCAGTTTGCCTTTTTTTCAGCATTCATCCATGCAAGGTTTGGACATGTAAAAATCAAATCTTGTGGTTCCACCGATTTTAACATGTCTTCTGCCACTCGCCCACCTAATTTTCCATCTGTTCCAGTTACAATATAACGCATAGCTACCTCCTGTGAATATTTTCACTTAATTGATTTTTCGTTATTATTTTAACACTATCTCCTTTTAGATTGAAATGAATACATGTTATAATATATAAAAGGTTTTTATAAGAGAGGAATACCTATGAATACGAAACAACTTGAATGCTTTATTAACTTATCCGAAACATTAAATTTCTCAGAAACCGCTAAAAATCTGTATATTACTCAACCTGCCGTATCCCATCAAATCAAAGCATTAGAAGATGAATTAGAATTACAATTATTTATTAGAAGTAAGCGAACCGTTACACTTACTCCTGCTGGCCTTTCCCTTTATAAAGACATGAAAGATATCTTCATTAAAGCCAAAATTGCTATATCTAAAGCGAAAAATTATTCCACAGAATTTAACTCAAATATATCAATTGGATATGAAGGTAATCTACTTGAACTTGAAAAGATGCCATTCATACTATCCTCTTATAAAAAAGCTGTTCCTAATAGCCATATTTATTTAAACTATGTGGATTATAAAGAAAGAAAAAATAGTCTGCTGACTAATAAATACGATGTCATATTTACTGTTAAAGAAAATATCATTGACTCTTCAGAAATAACGTATCATGAACTATTTAATGGCAAGATGGTTTGCGTCATGCCAAAAGAACATCATTTATCAAATAGCTCTTCCATTAAAATAAGTGATTTGGGAACAGAAACTCTAATATTTTTAAATCCGCTAAAATGTCCAAGTCAAATGGGAAATCTTCAGGATAAAATTCTGCTTGATTGTCCCGATGCAACAATTTATTATAGTGATTCTTCCAATATTAGTTACACTTTGATTAAAGCCGGTCTAGGGATTGCTATAATGCCTGACTTTGTCTGCCCAAAAGATGATACCCTCACCGTTTTACCATTGGACGTAACTATTCCACTCTCTTATGGTGCTGCAACACTAAGTCAAGATATGAGTAAGGAAATTAAAACTTTTATCTCTATTGCCGAAGAAATATTTTCAAAAGCATAGTTTATTTTTGTAGGGTGAAGCCATTTTCAATAAAATACACTTCCATCATATGTGCTATCAAGACTTCCACTAATCTCATAATCGTCAATGACTTCCCTAACACTTAATGCTTTATCTATCCCATACGATCTTATACAGAATAATTTAGAAAGTTTTATGCCATCGTATAATCGTGTTTGCTATTTAAAATCAAGATTATTTTTTTCAGCCCATTCCTCAAAGATCTGAATATAAATATCTCCACAGGAAGCTACAAAATCGTCATATAAATTCACTTCATGAAGCTTTTCCAGATATGCGTCCATATATTCATAGCGTTTTAAGATATCAAATAATTGTTTTCGAATTTCTTTATCTTCCACAAATTCTCTCACAAAAAAACGCATAATTTCCTTATGGTTGATTTCTTCATGAGATGGAAGTCTGAAATTATTGACGTCATTAATAGGGAGCAATGTGTCAGTATTCAATTCTCTCAGTTCGAATTCGGAAATAGGAAAGTAATCAAATTGTTTTGTATCCTTATGATAAAAAACCGTCACCTTCTCTTTGATTGCCAACATCAATTCAATAATTTTGTTCATATATCCCTTGTCTCCTTATCTTCTTAGATATATTCTTTCAACGATTTCTTTCTTTTACTAGTAAAGCCACGCTCTCAACATGGTTCGAGAGGATAGAACAGGTCGAAGTTGAGGATTTATGGCAATTAATTTGAATCAGAGCATAGAAAAAGAGTCTATAGGATCGAACCCCACAGACAATTTTTATTCATATTTGACAAAAGCCTCTGTAAATCAAAGGGCATTAGTATTTAATCGTTCTAATATACCTTCTAATGTATCATCTCTGACTAATTTCCACCATAGATTTGGCGTTATATTTGGAACCACGACTCATCCACTACCATCGCGGCTATATTCCATTACCAATAGGATGTAAATTTTCGACATTTACTGTGCAGTTAAGCCACCGTCTATAACAAATTCAGAACCGGTAGAATAACTAGATTCATCTGAAACGAGAAAAAGAACTAGATTAGTTACTTCTTCGGGTTTTGCGGTTCTCTTTAATGGAATTTCTTTTAATTGTTCCTCAATATACGAAGCATTTCCCTCTTCAGCAAGCAGTGGGGTTTCAATTAATCCTGGGTGAACGGAATTAACACGGATATTATCTTCAGCAAATTCTAGTGCCGCAACCTTTGTCATTCCGCGCATAGCGAACTTAGAGGCATTGTAGCCAACACCGCCAACACTTCCGATAAGCCCAGCAATAGAAGAAATATTTACAATCGATCCCATTCCAGCTTTGCGCATGGATGACAGGACAGCCTTCATACCTAAGAAAACTGATAATTGGTTAATGTTGATAATCTTCATATATTCATCCTCAGTCATACTTTCAATCGGCTTCATTGTTCCGACACCAGCATTATTGACTAATGCATGAATAGGACCGAAAGTAGACTCAGTCAGTGCCACTACATTATCCCAATCTTCTTGTTTTGTAACATCTTGTTTAATGAATTTTGCATTTTCACCAAGTTCTTTTTCAAGTTCTAGCCCTGCTGTTTCGTTCAAGTCGGTTATGACTACTTTTGCTCCTTCTTTTACAAATCGTCTAGCATGCGAAGCACCCATTCCGCCAACTCCACCAGTAATAACTACTACCTTACTGTCTAATCTCCCCATCATTTATCCTCCCTTTTCTCTAAATACAACACTATCTCTTTAAAATCTTAGTGTACAATGGATGGTATGTCAACTTTTTCGAACAAAGTTTATCAGTACATCTCTACTACCTTATTTTTCTACCCTTGACATCAATATTACCGTCTCAACATGTTTTGAGATGAGTGGATAGCTGTCAAAGGAAAATTTCCATTTTACTTTTCTGCTTAATTTTCTTTGAGGGAACATATCCACTGAGGGCTTTTGTATGAGGGAACATATCAACTCTTTTACTGTTTAATTTATACATACAAGTGAAGATTTTAGAAGGTGTTTAATCCGCTTTGCTTTCTGGTAAATAATATACTTTTCCATCCTTCGCAATTAACTGCACATCTTCAAGATATAATTCTGATTGTTCGTATTTAAAACTACTGCCATTACCATAGCTTTGTTCATCTATTATATTTGCTACGCTCTTATCAATTGTACGAAAATTCAACTCATTTCTTATTAAGCCTGGAAAGAAGTGAATTACTCTGTCAAATCCATCTCTCTTGCGGCGAGTTTCATCTATATCAATGTTCAACCTTTTTGCGGTATCTTGATGCCAGTTAGTGAGCCTTGTTTGTGTATCAATAACCTGCTGTCTGAATACAGGAAGCAGAGCCACACACTGCTCCCGAGAAACAGCACCAAGATGCAGTGTATATCTTAGGTCAGAAATCTTATACATCACATCTAGCAAGGACTTTTGATACAAATACCAATTCTGAGCCTCATTTAATTCTCTTTCATAAGTCTTGTAATCAATATCTTTCTTTTTCGCATATCCAGCAAGTGTCAGATTAGCCTGTCCTAAAAGTTGAGTACACTCTTCTTCCAGGCTATCAAGCTGAGAAATTTTACTAAGTCGCAACTCATTGTTTTCAAGGATTTCAACTTGAAAGTCTGCTATCGTCTTAACATGGGCTATAAGTGAAAATACTCTACTACGGTACTCATTGTCCTGAAAATCTGAAACCTTAGATATGCTTTCGCTTATTAAGCCAAGCTCAGCATTAATTTGTGTCATGTAATACTGGCCAACAACCATCGATGCTACTCCCATAGCCGTAGCTGCGGTATTTGCTACAACGGCCGTTCCTTTTTGAGCCTCAATTGCTACTAAATTTGCATGACCTTTAATACCGTCTGCACCATGATATATACCTCGAACAGCATTTTCCATTGCATTCGAGTTAGTGAGTTTTGCACCTGCTGGAATTATAGCTCTATATAAAACCTCACTATTTGCTTGTACTGCTTGAATCGCATTATTAGCAGTATTTCCTACCTGTGCTAATTCTGGGACAAGATTGTTTACATGTGCCAGAACTTTACTGCTTTTAATTTCAACTAATCTACTCTCATCAATTATAGATCCAACTGGAAGCATCTCCATTTGGATTGCAAGTCCATCTGGTTTATCTGCCTTATTAATGGGGGCACTAAATGGTGAAATGCCCGAAACAATCGTGGGATTTTCTAGTTTTTTATTATCTGCTCTCTTTTTCATGAATATCGCAAGGAAGACGCTAGCAATAACTACGATGCAGATTCCAATTAATATTTTTTCCATATAATGTTAACCTCCCACAATTAACTCCATGTCTTAGTCTTAAGTAGTTCAGCGATATCCTCAGTTTCAGGTAATTGCTCAGTTTCAAGAATTTGCGTTAAATCAAATACCCTCGTTCCCATAGGAGCCCTCGGTGTGATTTTCTTGAAATCAGTCTCATAGAATTTTTCAACAAAGAAGTATCTGTGCTTACTACTTTTTATATCATATCCATGTTGAACACCATCAATAATTGCATCTGCAATTTTCTGTTTTTTTTCCTCGGTCAATTCGCCAAACTCTACTTCATATTGCATACCATTATCAGTATCTACAGCCGTGATACGAGCACTAATCTTGCCAACCGCACGTACGCTTTTATTTTTATACAAGCTCAAATAATCGTGTGCGCGAAAACCACGCTCAGCATTATCATAGTAAATATCCTGACTTACATTAAAATCAAGTGTTGTTCCTGCCAATTGCATCCTCATAAATTTCCATGAATCGGAAACAGCAATGAGGCCATCGTTATAGCAGTAATTCAGATAATCATCCAAAACCTCCTGCATTTCGTAATCCCTATCATCAATTACTTCCTGTATTGCATTTACTATACCTTCAAATGTTGTATTGATATGAATTACTGGTTTACTTTGCGCAGAGTTATATTCCTTTAATTGTTGTTCAAAAATATTCTTTTTATCTTCTGCCATTAACTCAGGGGCTAGAGTAATCATTACCTTATACTTCTCATCACCAAAGGAATTCAAATGTCTCATAAGTTGTTCAGAATAAAACCAGTCAGACATTTTTGTTTCAACAACAATCTTAAAGCTTTCCTGTGTTACGGTCGCATCAGGAATACTATCAACACTCTTCTCTTGTAAGTTAAATACGATTTCTGGCTCAAAGGAATCAGAGAAAAATTCCGACTTTAAAAAGCGAAAAAACTTATCAGAGGAATATTGATATAGGCGAGATAACAGCAACATCGTATTTGCCGTAGCTACATTTTCTTTTGCATGATATCTTTGAAAATAGTGAATTTTCATTTCTGCTTGTCTCCTCTCTTTTTCTTTCCATAATTCTTTGGGAAGTAATCCTTCCCAAGTAGCCAAACATACTGATCAATTTGCTTTAGGTTATATTTATCTAAGCCATAGAAGGCACGGAAATCTATCAGTATACCTTTGAATTTAACATAGTCCTTCAAATCGCCATCTTGAAAATCTGAAAAGTTGTCAAGATTTCTATAATACCGAAGCACCTCATCTACGTAGCTATCATAAATCGGATAATCGAGTGGATTGTGATAGCTACAATACTTTGAAGCAAAGGAGTAAAAATTCTTCAATGTATCCCCGATATTTACATATTGGATATCTCCAACCAGGGTAACATCACCAGCTTTAAGTCTCAAATCGATATCCAGAGCGCATATATGCTTAGCCACCGGGTAGATTGAGAAAATATTAGTACTATAAAAATCATTAAGCGTTGATGCCTTTAATAGAATATCGATAACGTCTGTATTCTTAGGGCATAGCTCAAAGAACAGTTTATTAAGTGCATCCTCCTGCAGGTGATAGTTCTCAAGGCCGTCCCACTTTGTAAGATAAATCTCAACCTGCTCGATTGAAGGATTAGGAATGTCAATGTCCATTTTCTTTTTACGAGTATATGCACGGTAAACAGACTTTTCCTGCGTAGGCGCAGATGGCTCGGCAGTTCCATCAGAAGCTAAAAATATGCGAAACCTTCTAAGGTGAGACAAGTAACTATTAGCAAGTGATTTAGCATTACCGGTCGAGTTCTCAGAAAGAGCCTTTATTAACTCGTCTTTTGCTATATCCTCAAAATCAGTATCAGTCACTGCTTTCCAGAACAGGTCTTTGCTTCCTTTCCTCCAAAGGTAGAAGGTATCTGTATAAGCAGTATTAATTGTTAATTGCGAAATGTTCTGGCTATGTAAGAAGTTCCTGTACAATGCACGCAGCTCATCATAAGGTAAAGCTTTCATTTTGTTTATATCCAATTTTATCCCCCTTTACTCAATATTCTTTAATCTATCAAGCCACTTCAATATGCAGCCACTTTTGAAGAAATCTAATAATGCACCATCGCAAAAGCGTTCTGCTCTAACAGCACCCAAAATAAGCGCAAGCACACACTGTGCATTCAAACTTGAAATATCAGCATTCTTCATAGATTCTGAATCCCACTCAAGTCCGTTATCTTTGAGAATATCTCCATAACGGGTAAGCTCCATATCTTTATTGCTTTCTTCAAAGGCATAAACATCATCGATAAAGTTATCTACCATTTCGGAATAATCTACAAAAGGCATCTGTATCGGATGTTCCAGTGTTCCATCGTTTTCATTATCAATCACCCATTCACCAATGCTATCCGCCTGGATTATAGGTATGTATTTTGTCAAAATATCGAATTTACTCATCCTAATCCTCCTCAGTGACATCAATGCCAAATAGTCTCTGAAACTTATCAAAGTTATAAGGGTAAGAGTTATCGCCATCAAATCTTACTGGCTTATGGCCATTACTATATTCAAATTCCAACTCCCACTGTGTTCCATCAAGTACCATGTATCCGAAGCGTTTAGTTGTATAATGTCTTCGCCACTCACCGATATGAAGTTCCTTAAGTGCCCCAATGAAAGTATCCTTTATAAAGGGCTCTTTATTATCATCCAACAATACAAGTGGTTCTACATCTTCCCATAACTTTGTATAGGCTTTAAATTCTTCGGATAGCTCTACAATATAGGTGCTATAACCGCCAAAGTAACCACCAATGTTAAAGGTGATCTTACAGATAGCATTTATGTTCGCATCAAAATCGGCTACCTTTTCTTCAGACTTTGATAAAGTATATGTTCCGCCAGCCTCAACATAGGCTTGCTTGGCTATATCCAAATATTCACGGCTCCAATAAATGCAGGTATCTTCACTTGGATGAATAATAGTTTTCATTCCATCATACGGTTTTTCCATAGAATTTTTGAGGTGACCTATTTCTTGCTTAAGTCCTCGGATGGCGGTCATTATTTCTTCTTTTGTTTTTCCTTTGAGATACTCTTCATAGTAACTTTCCGGACTAATCATCATATTAGACTGCCTCCTTTATTCGTTAGATATTTTTATTTCATCTCCATCTGGTAAAATAAATGCCTGCACAAACTTGACACCTAGCACATCAGCAATGGCCTTCAACTCATCCAAGGTTACTGTTTCTCGTTGTAATTTTTTATTGAAATTCTGTGGAGTCTGGCCAATACGTCTAGCAAGTTCGGAAACACTTATATTCATTTGCTCACACAGTTCTTTAATCATTTCTGCCGTAGTCATACAGCACCTCCAAGTTTACGCTAAGAATATTATAAACCATTTGGTTGATAAACACAATAGTTATTAAAATATTATTATAATCAGCAAACAAAGAAAACCCACAACTCTACTGTAGAGTCATGGGCTATTTACTTCTGATTTTCATATTTCCATTTCAATACCAGATTTAAAGGATATGACGAAGTGGTCTTCATAGACTGTAACGCTCTGGATTATCTTCCTTACAAGCTTATCATCATATTCTAGAGTGCGGAATTTGTTCTTGCGGATAAATTCAATTAACTCATCGATTCGCTCATTTTCGCCACTAAGAGAGGCGTCTTCTACTAAAAGGGTCTGTCGCTTGTCTCTCAGCTCATCAATCTCATCTGCTAGATATTCATAGTCTTGCCCCTTGTTAGCCAACTTGATGAGTTCTTTTTGCTTTTTCTCCAGTAAGTTGTTAATCTCTGAAATTTGGTATTCTGTCGTTTCTCCAATCACCGCATGAATATTTTCTTCCAAGGTTTTTATGATGTTATTGCCACCTGCAAGCAGCTTATTAATCGCAGTCATTACAGCACCATATAGTTCATCTTCTTTTACGGTTCGGTTCTTACAGACTTCAGGACCCTGCTCGATTCTAGTCACGCATCGCCAGACAAATTCTTTTCTGCCATGAATATTCCAATAGACCCGTCTATAAATGTCGCCACAATCTCCACAGAAGGTGATGGCACTTAATGCGTACTTACTACTATAAATTCGTTTGTTCTTACCTTCTCCTGTGTAGATATTGCTTCTTCGATGAATTTCTTCTTGCACCTGCAAGAATAGTTCTTTAGGAATAATCGCTTCATGGCTATTTTCAACATAATACTGGGGAAGATGACCTTCATTCTTAACTCGTTTCTTGGTTAGAAAATCTACAGTAACAGTCTTTTGCAGAAGGGCATCTCCGATGTATTTTTCATTTTGGAGGATTTTTTTAACTGATTCCGGTCGCCATCGTGGTTTTCCTGCTGCTGTTAAAATACCATCCTTTTCAAGACCTCGACCAATACCCACTAGACTCTGACCTTCAAGGTATTCTCGGTAGATGCGTTTGATAATCTCAGCTTCTTCGGGAACAATGATTAAATTTCCATCTTCATCCTTGGTGTAGCCCATAAATCGCTTATGGTTGACCTGCACCTTTCCTTGTTGGTATCGGTACCGTAGCCCAAACTTAACGTTTTGTGAAAGGCTCTGGCTTTCCTGTTGTGCCAAAGATGCCATAATAGTCAGCAAAACCTCACCTTTGGCATCCATGGTGTTGATATTCTCTTTTTCAAAGTAGACGGATATGTTCTTATCCTTGAGCTGTCTAATATATTGAAGGCAGTCTAGGGTGTTACGTGCAAATCGGCTGATGGATTTAGTAATAACCATGTCGATGTTACCATCCATACACTCTGCAATCATACGATTAAATTCGTCACGCTTTTTAGTGTTTGTACCGGAGATTCCATCATCTGCAAAGATGCCAGAAAACTCCCATTCATTATTTTTCTTTATAAACTCTGTATAGTGTGCGACCTGAACCTCATAGCTAGAATTTTGTTCTTCTGTTTCTGTAGAAACACGGCAATAGGCAGCAACACGAAGTTTCTTTATCTTTTCTTTTGCGGCTGTACTTCCTACTCTTTTACGAGCAGGAATAACCATTATATTTTTCTCTGTCACTTTATTCCTCGCTTTCTATCAGACTATATAAGTATTCTGCTCGTTCAAAAGGATCAACTGGCATCTTATTATCTGCCTTTCTCATTTTAAATCGTTCTTTGGGAGGGGGAGAGGTGAAAGCGGCAAGCTCTACCACTCGTCCTAAATCCTTTGCACGTTTATCTCTAACTTCTTCAGCCTTATTAAATATCTCTTTATCAATAATTGCTGGATACGTATCATTTCCAAGGTAGTTAACGTTTTTCAAAATGCGACCCATCACAGAGTGTGTCTTATCAATACCTGCCTATTCGCCAGCCACTGTAAGGGATAGTCCTGATATGTATTTCTCAAAGAATACCTTTACTTGACCTGCTGCCTTTTCATCGACAGTAACCACTCCTTCTTGAATTTTGTATCCATATGGAATATATGCCATTTATCTCACCACCTTTTCTTTCAGGAAAAGACCGCATTTCAAATTGAATGTCAGCTCATCCCTGGAATTTACAATGATGTTCTCTACAAATTCTTCAAATAATTCTTCCGTGTAGTCACCATTAAAAATATCTGCTGACACGTAATCAATGAGGTCCTTTATATCGTTTGCTCGCAAAACCCCACTCGTGGAATTTGATACAAGGTTTGTTTTTTCAGTTGTAAGATTTTTTATCTCACTATCCAAGACATTCCGTTCCTGATTAAAAAGAGCAGGCTCCAGAAAACCTTTGGCCATCAGTGTAATAAGGGTATTGCGTTCTTCCATGAGTTGCTCCATTCGCTTATCAATAGCATCCATTCTTTCACGGTCGCTTTCTTCATCAATTTGGCTAATTGATTTGAAAAGCGGCTCTAGGATTAGCTTGTTACTGAAAGCAAGCTTATTCATCATGGTTGTAAATGTGGCTTTTATTTCCCCATCTCGCAAGAACAACATGGAGCAACTCTCTTTGTCTTCGATATGCCCGATGCAATGTAACTCCTGCCAACTGAGTAATTTGTCTTTCTCCTATAATTTCGACCACATTCTCCACAGACGATTTTGCCACTTAGAGCATATCGAGCGAGCTCACGTTCTTTCTCATTGCTGTCATCCATAAACTGTGGAAATAAAAGGTGAGGAGCAAGCGGAATATTGCCCTTATCTAAAGCAAAACGGCAAAATGATCGTGTGCGCTTATTGTTGTTTTCTATATCGCCACTAAAGGGAGAGCAAATATAGACAAGGGGCTTAAAGGCAGCTTTTGCTGCTGCCTTTTCCTCACGGGTGATATTGCTAAGTGTTTTATGGGGAGTTGGGTCATGATAACCTTCTGCATTTTTCATATTGATTCCCATATCACACCTCCATCTCAATCTGCGGATAAATATCGTCTGCTTTCAACTGTTCATAGATAAAGAGTCTGCCTTTTTGTGTCCACTTGGTATGCACTTTCGTATGCTTTATACCTTTGCTATCTTCGTAAATGTGAGTATTAGTTTTGGTATATCCGTTGGGAGCATACTTTTGATAAAGAAGCCAAATATCACCTTGCTTAAACTGAATCCCTTTTTCATGAAGGTATTCGTTCATGCGCATGGCACTCCAGCCGTAATCTTTGGCAATAACAGAAATATTGACTGCATCCCTGCATTTAAGAACCACATCATAGTAAGTGGCCTTGGGTTTCATCTCAGCAATTTGCTGCTGACCAATCGCAACGGTCGCCATCAATTCCTTGTTCTTTTCACGTTCCTCTTTTAGTGCAGTAAATGCTGCGATAGCAAGGTCTGGATTTGCGATTAAATCATCTGTTGCATAAAGTCCATGTTTTCGAATAGCAGGGAGTACTTCATTTGTGACCCAGCGTTTGAACTTTTTGGCACTTGGCATCTTGCTTGAGAGGATGAGGCTATAAAGGCCGGATTCGTTGATTGCAATCATCGTTTGATTTCTTCCGATGGCGTCACGAATCGTTACGTCATCCTTGTCCTCATCATCAATGTGATCAATTAAAGCTTTACGGGTATTTGCATAACCGAGAATATCAGCTACATCCTTACCAACAAAATAAGGTTGACCGCCAATCGTTGTAGTACGTACAGAGCCAAACTCTGCATTTTTGTATACTTGTAATTCCATTCGAATTATCTCCTTGTGTTTTTTTGGAGGTCTTGACCTCCTACTTAGTAGCCTTGGGAGAAGGTCAAATCTGACGGTTTTTATATTCTTGTTCTAATTTTTTGTTGCTCGCTTTAATTTCTGAGTAATGTTGTTTTCACTTACACCGATGGAACTGGCATATTCTCGAATCGACATACCGTCAATGCGTACTGCAATAAACATATCTGCCCAATCTTGCTTTTTACCAAGAGTGGTGCGTATCCATTGGCAGACATCTTCATAATCATCCTGATAAGCACGCTCAATTTCGTCTTTTCTAAAAATTCTGTCATCCGCAACTTCTTTCATAAGTGGTTCCGAGGTATCGTATTCATCACCATCGTCATTGAAGCGCTCCTTAGGAGTTGTTAAGTGTCTGGTTTCTCTGTGCCAGATGTTGTACTCCGGCTTGTTGAACTTTTCATCGAATGTTTTTTGGATTAATTTTTCCTTTTCAAGATTTTCACCTTCAAGTGAAAGACTGACCCACATCTCCTGAGTTTCTTCCTCATTGAGTTCGATGATTTGAAACTGGTTCTCATATCTGATTGATAATCTCATTAGATTCTCCTAATCCCGTCCTGGAAGACAGCGGAGAACTAATGAATCTTTGAAAAAATGACCAACAGAATTACTTCCTAAAATTACATATAGGAAATAAAACGGAGGATCACAAATTTTCTAATAACCTGTTATTGGCTATCTTAGAATCATTTATGAATCCGCCGTCTTCTGCTGGCCAGCTTTAGACGCATTTAATTTTTGTAAGCTTGTACCTTACATTTATAAATATAATAGGTTTCAAAATTTCACGACCAACTCGTTGAGTTGGGCCAAATTTGCCTATTTATCAGCCTTTACTAAATTTGGGCATAAAAAAAGAACCCCTTTCGGGGTCCTAAACCAACTCATCGAGTTATCAACTTTTTATTCTTTTATTTCACTACCTAGTTCCTGAATACCACATTGCTCTAGAATACCATTGAAATCATCAAGCGAAAGACCTGGCATAGTATCCATAATACGAATATAAGTCTTATCGGGATCTTTAAAATAATCTAGTTTATTATTCGATTTATCAAACATCATCAACGTAATCCTCGTGCATAACTGCATACCAACACAGATGGCCATCAACACGCTCGTTGTCATATTGTTGGCTTTATCATTTTTTATTCTACCATGGTAATTTTTGTGGAGTCCTGTCTCTTCATTAAATTTATCAGGATAATTCCACTTTCTATTTTCCATCAAAAACCACAGACAATTACATAGTGTTTTGGTAGGATCACCAAGCAACTTAATGAGTTCAATTTCTTCATCCTCATTATAAGAAGCTAGCTGTTTAGAAAATGCTTGATATGTTTCTTCAGGTTCATTTAGTAAAGGGGATTGGTACTTAGGATGAAACGTAAGAAGTCTACTATCAATACCTTCAACCTTCTTAAGGACCGTATACCCAAGCAAGTCTTTGTAAGTATTAGCGTATGATACAAAATTCTGTTCACGAATATTGATAACACATCTAGAGAGATTTTGCTTTGCCTTTGGTGTTAAAAAGAGTTTTCCATCTTTTTGTGTAACATATTGGCTGTCGGCAAGTACAAAATATCCGTCAGCGTATACAAAATGTCTTTCTGTTATCCAATTTTGTAGAGTTGAATCGGAATCTATTATCTTTACTGCTTCTACTGGTGTTAATTTAACAAAATCTTTATTACTATTGATTTCTTCATAGACATCATTGTAATCAGAGAATTCTGATATGATATCCTCTAAACCAACTTCAATCAATCTATATTTTACTGATAGTCTTGACGTTATAAAGAAGCTGCTTAAATCCTCAATCAAGGTATCACAAGAGTATATCGTATTTTCACCAGATGCTTTATACTGCTCAATAAACTCTAACGCTTTCCTTTTGAAGCTATTTTTGGGCATCAGGACTCTAGGAGCTAATCTGTGTGCTTGCCATTCCAACCATCGAACTTCATTTTCTTTTGTGTTCTTACCCTCTGGTGGTGTAAAGAAAGTCTCGGATTGTCGGCATAAAATTGGATATAATTTTTCAGATTCATTTTTATTTTTAACCTTAAGAATTTGAAAATATGTTTTATCTTTTTCCCAGTGTAGCGCTTCATGAATGAGCGTATTTCTTTTCGAGCCTTCACCATATAAAGACTCGGACAAAGGGTCAATTAATACTGTTCCAGCACTGAAGGAAGTTGATAAATATTTACCTGTTTCCTTGTCATATATATCAACATCTGCATCCAAAAGTAAACAACATCCAAAAACATCTAGGTCGCTTGATAAATGAACTTCTTGAACAGTAAGCCCCATATCCTTAAGAATGTCATCAACCGGAAGAGGCATCGGTTCAACCAATGCCGGTTTGCAGTATTTAGTCAGAAATTTTGTAGCATAGTCATCCAGGCGATTCTTTCCAAGAATTAGAGCACCTGATTTTTTATTGATATCGAATATATCACTTGGAGTTATCTTCCTCTTCATAATCTACCTGTTCTCCTTTTTCAATATGATCCAAAGGCAACTCTGACAATAACTTTTTTGCCTCTTTCCAGGTAGGGTAGAACTCCTCCACAAGTGAATTGAATCTATGGGTGTGATTCTTTTCTAACAAGTGTACCAGTTCATGGATAACAACATATTCAAGACATTCTATTGGTTTCTTGGCTAGCTGTAGATTAATCCATATTCTTTTTTTATCAATATTGCATGTACCCCACTTAGTTTTCATATTCTTAATTTTGTACTCATTAGCATGGAGGTTTGTTTTTGCTTCACACCTTGTAACAACCCCATCCAACACTCGTTTAAGTTCTTCTCTGTACCATTCATTAAATGCCCTCTCCCTTGATTCTTTAGTTGATCTTTCAGGAGCCGTCAATATTATCTTGTTTGGTAGTTTTGAAATTTCGTATTTGATTCCTTCGTAGACAACTTGTAGTCGATATGGCTTTCCCCACAGGTAATGGGATTCTCCAGAAACATATTCTCTTTCAGTTTGACGTGCCTGTGACAGCATCCTGTCTCTTACCTTAGTGATTTCTGGCATTTTCTTTAATATAAAGAGCCTTATCTCTTCATCAGGATAATCGCTAGGAGTACTAACTGTTACATTGCCTTCTGGTGGATTCACCCTGATATAGAGATTTTTAAGATTTTTCTTTTTAATAATTTCTATTGGCAACCCGCCAATTATTTCTTCATTACACATCGTATTCTGCCTGCCTTTCAGCTATTTCGAAGACCGTAGCAGTTTCTTGCGTTGCTTCATCTTCGTCATAACCATATACCAATAAATTTTCATATATAGCAAGCCTTATGTTTTGTTGTTTTTGAAAATTCCTTTTCCAATCAGGACGTAATGCACTATGAACAGCACTATCAATATTTACTGCTAAAGTCTCGTCTTTATTAAAGTAATCAAAGTAAGCCCTTCTAGCTTCACTAGTCTTAACGGTATCAGGATAATCCAAGCTATCTTCAGGATGCAAAATAGCTTGTGCCAACTCAACAACTTGCTGTAAATACTCCTCGTAACTCATAGCTTCTATTCGCCTCTGGTCGATTAGTACTTGGAGCATTTCTGATAACTTCCCATAATAAACTTGGTTAGATGACATCTTCTTTACAATTTCATGCTGCAAGTTATTTTCGATGATTTCTGCTTTAGCATTTTCATTACCTGGAAGACCTTGTACCAGAGCCTCAATTGGTGTTGTTGAAGTGTTTTCAAGTAACAATTCCACCAACGACATATTCCCAAGTTCACTTACAACCGTAGAGTCTTCTGCACGTATGTAAGTGTCAAGGATATATCGCATATCAGCCTCATAGGGTTTTAAATCGATATAATCACAGCTCGCTAGTTTAACCATTTCTTTTATTTTGTTATAACCTGAAATATCACTTCTTAGCCTGGTAACTTGCCCCTCGGAATAACCATAATCGCTCACAAGTTTATCACTGCAGTTAGCAAAAGAGCGTGTTAGCGAGGCAGTAAGGGTATACAAAATATCTCTGCGACCAGTGTTTTCATCGTTTTCACTATTCTCACCACAAAAATACTCAATATAATCCGTATCATCCTTAGGATCACTTACATTTTCTAATAGATCTTTCAGTGATGCAATTGCACCCACCATCTCTGATTTTGCCTCGTCATATCGATTCTTGATAAGCCCCTCAACATCTTCCTTATCAAAACTATCGAAAGCTTCAGTAGTATAATCTGCCACTGCAAGCTGCACATTGCGAAACAAGTCCATGTAATCTACGATGTAACCATAGTCCTTATCCTCGCCATCTGGTCTATTAACTCGGCAGATAGCCTGGAAAAGGTCATGATCCCTCATGGATTTATCAATATATAAATATGTCGCTGCGGGTGCATCAAATCCTGTTAAGAGCTTATCTACAACTATAAGAAGTTTCATTTTAGCTGGTTCTTTTTTAAATTGTTCTTTTACTTCCTTTTCAAATTCAGACAATTTTTTGCCCTTAAGCATTCGCTCATAAATAGATTTTTTATATTCTTCTTCGCCCTCTTGGCTCAAATCACTCGTAGCAGTTCTTACACTTGCAGTTGAAGGCTCAAATGAAGTTACAACAGCACATTTGTTAAAGCCGTTGCTCGTAAAGATATCCCAGTATCTGCAAGCCTCATATATACTATTTGCCACAAGCATGGCTGTACCACGCTCATTTTTTAGACGGGGTTTTAAATTCATATCGAAAATGATATCACTAGCGATTTTCTCAAGTCTTTGTTTCGAACTATATAATTTGTTGATTGAAGTCCAACTTTGTTTCAACTGTATCCTTGCCCTATCTGTAAGGCCTAAGGTTTTATTGTCAAACCATAAATCGACCTTGTCTTTACTAGATAAGTCTTGGTCAACATCTCTTGCTTCATAACGTAAATCAAGAACAACACCATCTTCAACACCCTCATCAAATTTATAAGTATGGATGTAAGGTCCAAAAGTCTCAAGACTGGTTGCTTTATCTTTCTTAAGCAGTGGAGTACCTGTAAAACCAATAAGTAATGCTTCAGGCATCAGTACTTTTACAGCCTCATGCAATTTTCCCGAGTTAGTACGATGGCACTCGTCAATAAAAGCTATAATATTTCCTTTTGCTTTAAAGTCAGCAGGGAGGTCTTTTATCAATTCTTTACGGTATTGATCCACGTCAGATTGTTTACCTGCATTATGTCCGTATTTATGAATCAAAGAGCAGATAATAGAATCATCATTTTTATTCAGAATCTCTCTTAAATCAGCACTGCTTTTTGTTCTTCGTACTTTTTCATTTACATCAATAAACAGGCTTTCAATTTGGTCATCAAGCTCATCTCGGTCGGTGATGATTACCACTCGGCTATCTGTTACATTCTCAATAACCCACTTAGTAAGCCACACCATAATTAGGGACTTTCCTGATCCTTGCGTATTCCAGATTATTCCACCTTCGCCTGCAAGAATTCTTTTCCTAGCAGCAATATTAGCAAAATACTGATTATGCCTTGCAATCTTTTTCACTCCAGCATCAAAAATAATAAAGTCGTGGATCAGTGAAAGAAACCTCTCTTTATGACAAAGAGAAATCACACCATCTCTCAGCTTATTTCTGTCTCTAGATTGAATACCTTTAATAGTCACAGAAAGTTTGTCCGTAGCTTTAATATCTTCCTTCCAGTTCAGGTAATACTTCTCAGGAGTTTCGATTGTTCCATACTTCAGCCCTTCAGCTTCATTACCGGCAAAGAGAAACTGCGTAGTACTAAAGAAGTTCTGAATATACTCTTTTTTTTGGTTTGTGAGATTCTGACGAATTCCCTCACCTATACTCACACATGAACGCTTTAGCTCAAATATGCCAAGAGCGATGCCGTTTATATACAGCACCACATCAGGTCGTTTTCTTTCTATTTGATTAAAGCAGAGAACACTTACTTCCTCAGCAGCATAAAAATCATTGTTCTCGACATTGTTCCAGTCGATATAATGAACTGTTTGACGATTTTTATTCTCGTCTTTAACACCTTGCTTGCCATAGCGAAGTAGGGAATAGACCTCTTTATTGATTTGGTAAAGGCTATCCACTTGATTGCTCGCTTTTGAAACAAGCTCAGTTACAGCTTTGGAAATTTGGTCTTTCGAATAACCACGTTTTTCAAGATTCTTCTTCAGCAAATCTTCTCTGATAGATTTGTTATTCTGATCCTCTAGATTTCCGAGATACGTATAACCAAGACCACCGTCTTCCTCTTTATCTATTAACCAGTGAAGGACCTTGTTTTGCAATTTTCTTTCTAAATCAACAGACATAGCCTTTACCTCCTCATACTTTAAGACGCACACGGCCTGTTAAGAGGTCGTCCATTGCACCTTCTTTAATTTGTATCATTTTTTCTTTTTCTATTTTAAGAGATTCTATTTCTTCATCCATTGCTGTCAGAACTTCAGCAATCGCTTGTTGTTCATTCTTATCTATTGGAACATATATTTTTATGTCAGATAATTTTGACGGATTAATTGCAGGGTAACTAGTACCCGTACAGTTATCAAGTACTTCATTAACAAAATCATCCTGTCTCAGAAGTAAAAAAAGAAATCTAGCATCATTCTTGGTTCTTAATTGAGCGTAACCTGTAGAAAAAACAACATCCTCATCTGACAATTCAAATAGATAATTGTTTCTTTGGTATGGGCGTACAGTCTGAAAGAAAATATCATCAAATTGAGCTAGTCGCTTAGCCCTCGATGGAGCAGTTTCTTTTCTTTCATCCCGCCACCCCATGAGTGTTATTCCCTTGACAGATTCTAAGTCGACATATTTAAAGACTTCTGGAAGTACGGAAGAAGGATTAATTTGTGCAAAGTCAGACAATTTTACATTGATCCACTCACCGTTAAACCCATCAAGTCTTATCCTACCGCTGACTAAATCCTCCAAAGCACCATCACGGATTGCTTTTTTCTTTTCAATTAGTTCGGATAGATTGTCGATATGCTCGTCAAAATCTGATAATACTGAAGCGATAGTTTGTTGTTCTTGGAGAGATGGTAGATAGATTGGAATACTCATTACTGCAGGTGGGTTAATATAAACCTGTGTATTGCCTTGTATATGAGGTTTGAGTCCATCCCTAAATATACCTGAATTAATTAGATGATAAAGAAACAAAGGAGCAACTTTATTTTTCTCAGGTACAATCCTTAATGACCGTTGATTAAAAATGTATTTATCATTTTCGTCAATAAATAAAACTTTGCCCACGAGTCTACCGTTGCCTTTGTCATTAAGCACCATACTCAAATCATCTTTAAATAGCAAGAAACTTTGTGTCTTTTGATTTAGATTAATTCTGTTTCCATCATCAATATATTTACCTTCCTCAGAATAATTTCCAAGCGAAATAACTCGCCTATTTCCATAGTTTGAAAAGTATTCTTCGAGGGCTGTTCCATTTACATATTTGCAAACATCGCCAAGTCTATTTTCATACCAATTTACAGGATAAGTTACCATGTGTATCCCATCCTTTCTAAAGCGGACTTCACCTTGGCTTTTGACTGAGCTGTCTTCTCTTCAATTTCACCTAAAGTGTGCTCATAGCGCTTAGCAATTAAGACAACTTTTGAGGCAAGATTATTCAACACTTGATCAATCGCATCAATAATGTCGCTTTCAAGCCTTGCCATCCACTTTTTATCAAAGAGTAAATACTTTACTTCATCAATTGTTAGTTCTCCATATTTAGCAAGTACTAAATCATCCAGCTCTTTTTGAGCTTCTTTAATCGCTTTATCAGCTTCTTCTTTTTCAGTTAATTTAGCTTGGTAAGAAAGAAGAGCATTATATTCTTCAACATATGTTTCAGGCATTATTGCATTGTCCTTTGCTACTTTTAATGCATTTCTAAGCTTAGCCTTTCCAAATGAACCATTCTTATTTCTAAGCTCACATGTCTTCAGCTCACTATTAGCTTTGACGATTTTTTCCATTTCCGATATATTGCCTGCATCAAATAATTCAATAAGTTTTGTAATGTCATCTATTACTTCAGAAGTCTTTTTACTTTCAAGTTCTTTTATCTGTTTATTCAGATTTGCTTTAGGTATTCCGTCCCCTTTTTCATTCAAAGCATTTACAAGCAGTCCCTCATCTCCAGATTCTTCTTCTCTCATTTCATCCAGTTCAGACTCAAGTAATACAGATTTTTCGATTAGCTCATTAAGAGTCATTAGCTCAGCTTCAAAATACTCACGTTCAATAATGTCTCTCGAAATTAAGGCACCTTCAAAAGACTTCATTTTTGAAGTATCGTCGACTTTTATTTCTTCTCCATTTTCATCTTTAGCTTTCTTTTGAGCGTATACATATTCAATCTCACGTCCCACATCATATCCGCTCGCTTTTATTACATATACATCATCTTGCATTTTCTCATTCCAATAGTTAAGCAAGAAGTCATACACATCGTAATTGTCTAGAAGTTTTGCCGACTCAAAATCTCTCAAAATTTCAATACCCAAGCTTCGAATTAATTCTTTTGGATTTGTATCTGTATTAATATTGAGTAATGAATCTTTTACTTTATTTTTCCACGTCTCGAATAGAGAACCGTATTCAGTTTCCTTTTCAACCTTTATGTTTTCATCTTCAGATATAACTGTTTCAATTTCATTTGGTTTTATAGCAAGATTATAGACATTATGTTCTTCATCGACACAAGTGAATATCTCTTGTCTTAACTGTGGCGTTATTTTCCAGAGTCTCTCTAAAGAGTTTATATCGACTTCTGGGATACCACCCTTAAGATGAGATGCAATGTTTTGAGGTAAAGTGTTATCTATTTTTTGGATATACCGAGGTACATTAAGGTTTCCTTCGTTCTCTTCTAAAATCTCTTTATAGGTAATAAAGCGAGAGTACCCCTCAACCTTTTCTTGGTGAATAAAGGTTTGCACAATTTTCTCAATATCCTGTTCACGAAGACGGTTCTTATTTCCATCTTTCTTAAACCCATCGCTCGCATCAATCATAAAGATACCTTCACGTTTATCAGCGTTTTCTTTATCGATTATGATAATACTAGCAGGAATTCCTGTACCATAAAATAAGTTTGCTGGCAGACCAACAATTCCCTTAATGTATCGCTTCTCAAGAACCGCTTTTCTAATGATTTCTTCTGAGTTCCCTCTAAAGAGAACACCGTGTGGCAGAATAATCCCCGCCTTACCATTGCTCTCCAACGCTTTTAGAACATGTAGAAACCAAGCATAGTCACCATTCTTTTCTGGTGGAATGCCATAACCATCAAACCTCTTGTATTTATCTTCAGATGGTTTAATTCCATCAGTCCAGTCTTTATCAGAAAATGGTGGGTTCATGACAATAAAATCAAATTTTCTAAGTCCACCAAAATCATCAGTATATTGTGGATTTGCTAATGTATTCCCACTTTTGATTTCTCCTGTACCTTTGTTATGTAGGATGAAGTTCATCTTTGCTAAACCAGCAGTATCAGGATATTTTTCTTGTCCAAATATTGTAACTATGGAATCACCATTATCATCAGTTGGTGCTTCATCTGCTGAACGAATAAGTAATGATCCACTCCCCGCCGCAGGATCATGAAGAGTCCATTTCTTTCCTGTCTCTTGTTTAATATCGCCAATGCCAATAAGCTTAGCAATAATACGTGATACTTCACTAGGTGTATAAAACTGTCCCTTACTCTTACCAGACTCTTGAGCAAATTTCATCATAAAGTATTCATATGCATCACCAATGATGTCATCGCCACTAGCTCTGTTGCTTTTAAAGTCGATCGCAGGATTTTGGAAAATAGCAATAAGACCAGAAACTTTATCAACTAGTTCTTTGCCAGAACCTAGTTCATCCGGATTATTAAAGCTTACATCAGGAAGCGCTCCTACTAGCTTATTATCTTCTAGAAATTTTTGAAGAATTACATCTACTCTTTCGCCAACATCCGGTTTACCTTTTGCAGCAATCAAGTCGTCAAATGAGGCACCTTCATTTACTGTAAATTCAGCAAAACGTTGCCCTTTATATCTGTCTGATACATACTTGAAGAATAACAATACAAGCACATAATCTTTATACCTTGAAGGTTCTACTCCACCTCTTAATTTATTACAAGCATCCCATAATAGGGAGTACAATTCTGATTTTTTCACAGCCATTCATTTAACCTCTCTCATCTCTTAATTGTTTTATATTTAGTATTCAGTTATATCTATTCCTGCTTTTAATAACCTTTCGTATCTCTCGTGAGAAATTAGCACTGCTACAGGCTTTCCGTTTTTCAAAACAAAAGCAGTTTTATCTTCATCTGATAAACCAGTAATTAATTTTGATGATTGTCCTCTAAGAAAATCAGACATGTTATAGAATTCCATCGGTTCCTTTTGGACTTTATCTTCCTTATCCATACCTAAATCCACCTTTTCTTTTTATCATAACATTTTACAACTCTTATTTCAACCTTTATATGCACTTGAAAAGTAATTACCTTATAAGTGCATTTCAATCTTGTATGTCCATTCAAGCCAATAGCCATCTTGTCAACTCACCACATTTTTGCCAGCAATCTTATCAACTCACTAAGCCTATATTCAAATTCGTAAATCCGGTGAATAATCCACCACTCTTGGATATCTTCCCTCAAAGCAAAAATCCGTGATTATCCTTCCGGCTTAGAACCAGACCTCAAATCACGGAAAGCCTTTATTTACTTATCTTATTACACTCTTACTTATTCACCCTTGACATCAATACTACCGTCTCAACGTGTGATAGTTAGGCTATTTGGCAAACAAGTCAAAAATCCGTGAAAACCCTTGATTTTAAAAGCTTTTTCTTCAGCCAATACTCTTGACAACGTCTAATCCGTCACTTCAAATAAGTAGGCTATTTCATTTTATAAAGCTACAAATGATTTATTTTTCTCGGTTCATTGGACGTTTCAAGAGTTCATCCCACTCATTAACAATATGGCGATCACTAAAGTAATTGATGCGCATAGACTTTTGTACACGAGCTAAAGTGGCGTCTGTAGTTTCTCTTGCCTTGGCAGTACCTGCGAGAAGAATATCATAAACAACATCAATTCTTGCTTCCCATTTTGCACGTTCAGCGCGGATGGGGTTAAGAGTCTCCTCAAGCACATTAATTAAAAACTTTTTGCATGTACCATCTCCCAAGCCGCCACGGCGATAGTGATCCTTCATTTCCTCCAGATTTTTATAATCTGGCAAATATTCTCTAAAATGATCGTCAGTACAGAATGCATCCAGATAGGTGAATACTACATTTCCTTCCGTATGTCCAGGGTCTTCAATTCTCAAATGAGTTGGATCGGTAAACATCTTCCCGTTGATCTGCTTTTTGACAGTTTTAGTATCATCGGAAAGGTAGATGCAGTTATCAAGAGATTTGCTCATTTTCGCTTTGCCATCAACACCTGGCAGACGACGTTGTGTCTCGCTTTCCGGTATCATTGCTTTGGGAAGAACCAACGTTTCTCCGTAAGTTTTATTGAACTTTTCTACGATTTCTCGTGTCTGTTCGATCATAGGCAACTGATCTTCTCCCACGGGAACCACGGTGGCATCAAAGGCAGTAATATCTGCCGCTTGAGATATTGGATAAACAAAAAAGCCCACAGGTAATCCTTCATCCACAAAGCCGCGCATTTGGATCTCAGCCTTTACCGTAGGATTGCGAGAAACTCGTGCAGTAGTCACCAGATTCATATAATAAAAGGTAAGGGAGTGCAGGGCCGGAAGAGCCGACTGGACACAAATTGTGACCTTGTCAGGATTAATACCTACCGATAGATAATCCAGTACAACGTTTATAATGTTGTCTCGTATCTTTCCAGGGTTATCGGCATTATCCGTCAAAGCCTGATCATCAGCAATTAGGATATAGATTTCATCAAATAAGCCAGAATTCTGTAATTCTACTCGTCGTTTTAGTGAGCCAACATAATGACCAAGGTGTAATCGACCTGTAGGACGATCACCAGTCAGGATAATTTGTTTTTTCTTTATGTTCATAATATATCTACCTCGCAATCTTCATTTCGTCATTTCCTCTTCGAACTGTATTTCTTACTACTGCGCCGCGTTCCATCATCGTCCATAATAACGTTGCTACGCTTTTTCTTTTCTTTCTGAACAGCCCTGAACTCACTCTCCGTAATAATCGGCAGATGACATTCCTTCATTTGAAATTCATATTTCTGTGTAGCGGAATCCAAAAGTGTAACCGTACCTGTGTATTTCTCATTTTCAAGCATCTTCTCTATAGATCGCTTGCTCCACTTTTCTTTACCGGCGGGGGAACGAATACCTGTGTCTGATAGTTTCTTTATGATTCCAAGCACACTGGCACCATCCAGATACCATCTGAAAACATCTCGCACTACCTTAGCCTGTTCATCATCAATTATAAGCTCGCCATCTTTGTTCTTTTTGTAGCCGTACAGCTTTCGTTTGTAGAGTCCGGAGGTACCGTTTGCCGCTCTCATAGCAAGGCCCATACGGATATTCTCACTTCGGCTCTCATTTTCAGCCTGGGCAAAGGATTCCATCACCGAAATCATAAGATTGCTATCGACTTCATCGGTATCCAGGTTTTCTTCTTCAAATATGATTCTTGCACCTGCCGCAGTCAGTCTGTTGAGTGCTGATAATGTTTCAACCGTATCCCTGCCAAATTTGCTGATGCTTTTTGTCAGAACGACAGAGATGTTGTGAGCTTCACATTCTTTAATCAATCGTTCGAATTCTCTACGTGGAGCGTCGCCTTTGGCAGACGCAATATCAATAAATACATCTGCCAGCCTCCATTGACTAACATTCGCAACTGCTCTCGTCAAAGCAGAAATCTGTGCTGCAAGGCTATAAAGCTGTTCTTTTTCGTTCGTACTAACTCTGCAGTAGATTCCAACATTCTTGTCCAAACGGTCATTCCTTGCCGGGATATACCAAATCTTTGAATCCATCAGCTCACCTCCACATCAATAATTAGCCTAATCATATCACAATTTTATACTGATGATAAGTAGGCAATTTATGTTTAATAAATGAGCAAAAACACAATATATTGCGAGTTTACTTTTGTAAATTACTATATATTGCGTGTTATCAATACCACACACTCAACATGCATCGTATGCGGAAATTGGTCTACTGGCTGCACCACTTGCAACTCATACCCAAAATCACGTAACCAAACTAAATCTTCTGCTAAACTCTTTGGATTACAAGACACATAGACAATTTTTTCTGTACCAAAGCGTCCTATACTACGCATGACTTTACCACCTGCACCACTTCTTGGCGGATCCAATAACAACAAATCTGGCTGTCCCCACTCTTCCTTCAACGTTTTCAAACCGCTTCGTGCATCACTGACCATAAAATAAGTATTGTCCAAGCCATTATCTACTGCATTTCTTCGTGCGGACTGAATAGAAGACTCAACGATTTCAATTCCTGCTAACTCCTTTGAACGAGCTGCCATTGGTAAACTGAATGTTCCTACACCACAAAACAAGTCCAATGTCCGCATTGATGCATCAACTTCTGCATAATCCAATGCCAAATCAACCAACTTTTCTGCTTGTACAGGATTCGCTTGGAAAAACGTATCATGCCAAATTCGATAATTAAAGCCTTTTAACTGATCATAAATATAGTCTCGTCCAAACAAAACCATCTCTTCTTCTGACTGTGTACTATCCGCCACATTCCGATTTAATACCCAGATTAAACTTGCTAAATTCTCAAATTGCCCACTCAATCGATTTGTTAAATCAGCTGCAACTTCTGGTAAGTCCTCCGCTCTTTCCGTCGCAAATATCACAACCATCAATTCTTCGGTCGCAAATGACTTCCGCATCATCAAATTACGCAACAGACCTTCCTTGCTATCTTTGTCATAACCGCTTAATGCATGGTCTTTTTGCCATTGACTGACTGCATGCTTCACCTGCACCATCTCCTCGGGCGCAAGCATAGAGTCCTCCATATCAATAATTTCCCGGAAATTCCCTTGGCGATGCATCCCCAAAGCCCCATCTGACCCAAAGGTCAACTCCATCTTATTGCGATATCGATACGGATTCTCCATCCCAATAATCAGCTGAACCTTTTCAACATCAAAACCTTTTTCAACTAAATATCCCTGCACCAACTCTTGCTTCAACTTCAATTGGTCCTCGTATTTCATAAATTGTAATGGAGTACCACCTGCTTCGTTAACAGTGATATTTACTTCAGAAATACGGCTTGGTCCAGGGGATAGCAATTCATCGTATTCAATAACGGCTGTCTTACGTCCTTTGGCATTATCAACAGTGACACGAACTTTATCACCTGGCACCACATTATTCATGATGATTTTCAAATGTTTTCCATTAGATCCCTTGTCTGGGGCATGGACATAACTTACAACCCCGCGCCCCTTTTCATCCAATCTGTCAATCGTTACATCTAGAACTTCTGTTGGATATATTTCTTTTTTCATATACTCACCTATTCAATAAATTCTTATTCATTAATATAACATATTCTTGCTTGATAATGCTGTTCTATTATTCTGATTACCTTTCTACAAATTAATATCTATTCCTCTTCCACTAAAAAAACAAAGAAACTCCGAACGTTTAAATGATAGTGTAAAGAACGGACTGACATACATCGAATGCTTAGTCCTTTAGGGCTTAGCGTTCGAGCAGTCAGCCGAGTCTTTTGACTCTCATAGAGAGGCAAATGACGGTTCCACTATTATTTAAACGTTCGGAGTTTCAGATTTATGAATTTATTTTCATTCAAGCAAAGGAGCAATTTCTAATTCCTACTTGATAGCCCCTTCGACCATTCCTTTCATGATTTGCTTTTGGGCAAATAGGAAGATGATAATCACAGGTGCAATAACCATCAAAGATGAGGTCAGAATCATATCCCATTGACGGGTATAGGATCCCGCAAAGTTAGCCACTGCAATGGGCAAGGTTTGAATATCATTCCCTACACCCAATAACAACAATGGTAGCAAGTAGTCATTCCAAATCCAAATCCCATTTAAGATAAGGATCGTAACCGTAATCGGCTTCAATAACGGCAACACGACATAAACAAAGGTCTGGAACTTATTGGCACCATCAATTTCAGCAGCTTCTTCAATTTCTACAGGTACCCCTTTAATAAATCCATGGAACATAAAAACAGACATCCCCATACCAAAACCAGCATAAGCTAGAAAGACACCCCAATATGAACGGAGCAAATTAAAACCAAAGAGCGGCTTTGTAACATTTTCTTGAATAATCCTAAACCAAGAAATCAAAGGATACATGACCACTTGGAAAGGAATAACCATTGAAGCAACAAACATTAAAAAGATCGCATTTGATAACCGTGTTTTCCGACGAACTAGTCCCCAAGCGGCTAAAGACGAAATCAAAGTAATAATAAGCAACGAGACAACCGTAATAATCACCGAAGAAACAAAACTTTCCGCATAATTAATCGATGGGTTATTCCAAATCGAAACCACATTCTCAATAAATATCCCCCAATCTTGTGGTAGAGAAAGTGGATTTAATAAAATATCGCGTGAAGATTTCGCAGAGTTGATGATAATTAAAATAAAAGGACTGACAACGACGATAAAAAGTATGATAGCAACAATTTCTAAAACAACTAAACCTCGTTTGCGTGCTTTCATTACATTTCGACCTCCCGACGTTTAGTAATGGTTGTTTGGGTAAGACTAATAATCACTAGGATAACAAATAGTATGACTGCTCTTGCTTGTCCTCTTGCTAATTGATTTTCAACCGAGGCTGTATTATAAATATTCATCGTAATAAATTCCGTTCCTTTAATTGCCTGGCCTTCCCACATAATAGAAGGTCCCCCACCTGTTAAGGAAACATTGACATCAAAGATTTTGAATGAGTTATTTATTGTGAGGAAAAGAGAAACAGTAAAGGCTGGCATGACCATCGGTATAGTGATATGACGCAATTTAGCGAACCAATTAGCGCCATCAAGTGACGCAGATTCATATAAGGAATCAGGCACAGCTTGTAGACCAGCAAAGTAAATCATCATGATGTAGCCGGCATATTGCCATGAGTTTGTGATGATTAAGGCTGACATGGCTAAATTGGGTTTGCCAAGAAATAAGTTTGTTATCAACCACTCACTGCCAATCACTTCACCAAAGGCCGGGAAAACTTGATTATAAATAAATTGCCAAATATAACCTAAAACCAATCCACCAATTAAGTTAGGTATAAAAAATCCTGCCCGATAAATATTACGTCCCTTAATATTGCTGGAAACCAGCATGGCTAAGCCAAAAGATATAAAGTTAATCACAATCACATTGATAATGGCAAAAATAAAAGTAATCATTAATGAATATTGAAAGCGGGTATCCTTAAAACTCTGAATATAATTTTTAAAACCAACAAAATTTGTCTCAGCTTGTGTCACCCCACCCCAATCAGTAAAGGAATAATAGACTCCTAAAACAAACGGAATTGCAATAACTAATAGAAAAATAAATACCGCTGGTGCTACTAGAATGAAAAAATTACGCGATTCATTGCGTGTTCGATTAAACTTTTTAGGTTGATCTGTTGCCATAAAGCTCACCCTTTCTAATAAATAAAAAGCAGCAGAACTAGGTCTCCCCGTTCGCTGCTTTTCATAGACTGTGTCTACTAGTTACCTAACAACTCAGGAACTTTAGCAATTTCAGCTGTCATTAATTCAATAAATTGAGCTTTATCGATATTTCCTTGCGCGAATTGTCCGTAAATTGGACCTAAGTTATTCATACCAAAGCCATCTGGCATAAAGTACGTATTGTCAAATGAATAGACAGGTTTTTCAGCAGAAATCCATTCAGCTAAAAAGGCTGATAATGGTGCTGAAGGTGTTTCTTCTGTTGTTGAGAAAGCTGAAATCATATTGGCTTGGTTGACCATGAAATCTTGTCCTTCAGGAGTTGAAACCATATCTTCAAAGAATTTATTAATGGAATCTAAAGCAGCTGTGTCTTTGTTAACTACATAGTATGAAGGTGCTCCAATAAATAATCCTTCTGAATTTTCTTCATGAGATGTTTGATAAGGGATGAAGCCCATCGCAAAGTCTGCTTCTAATTGTGCTAAGTTAGGATCTTTCCAGTTACCTTGGTGTAAGAAAGCTGTTTGACCAGATGCAAAAGCGATATCCATATCATCTTGCGTTCCAACCGTTAACATTTGAGGGTCAGTGTATTTAAATAATAATTCTACCCAATCTGCATAACCTGCCATACGATCGGCATCTGTTTCACCAGCAACTACTTGTTCCGTTACCGTACGGTCACCATTTGGTAATAAGTTTCCTAAGTATGCATTAAAGTCATGGTTACCCATAATCCAAGTTTCGCCTTCCATAGTTGCATTAGCAACAACTGAAATTAAACCTAATTCATCTTTACGAGCATCTAAATCAGCAAAAGCTGCTTCTAAAGCCTCAAATGAATTTAACGATTCAGGATCAATACCTGCTTCTGCTAATAAATCTGCATTATATGCCAAGCCATATCCTTCTACAGATACTGGGAAGCCATAAACTTCATCATTTTGAATAAATTCAAATTCTGTCTGGTCTACCCAATCACCTGAAATAGGTTGTAACATATCTGCCCATAAATCATAGCCACTTTGCCCTTCAATAACAAATACATCTGGACCTTCTCCGGCTGTAAAGTCTGCCTTTAGTTGATCTCCTAACGAACATGCCCCAGAACAAACTTTAACATTAATGTCTACTCCATTTGCTTCTCCCCAAGCAGCTGCATAATTTGTTAAAGCCTCTTGAGTTTCACTCTTATTGGAATAGAGTGTAAAAGCATTTGGGTCATCTGAAGCCGCCTGTGCTGTTGTTCCTCCAATTGTTGCGAATAAACTGGCGGTTAAAGTGACTTTAGCTAACTTTTTCATCCACTGTGACATACAATTCCTCCTCAGTATTTTTTAAAACCAATTTCACTTATATTATAACTTAAATAAATCTTAATGCAACCGCTTTCGTTAAATATGTTAGCGGTAACATATAAATGTTTTAACATAAATAACACCGAGAATTTATAAGATTATAAACAATTAAAAACACCACTCATTCAAGTGATGTCTTCTAAACTACCAATAAAATAACCATACCCTTGCTAAAATAGCGACTAATTGAAAATGATGTGTTGGTTAATTTTATTAGGAAGTTTATACATTAAGACTGTAGCAACACCAATAATATCGGTGTTAATTGAAATAACATTGTAATAGTTAAGTGTGGAAACAACAATGAATGCAATTAGAATTACGATATTATGTTTTGTTTCGTTTGACATTGATACCTCCTTGTCTATTTATACAATAAAGTTTTATACAACTTACACCACTCAATCCTTAATTAAATACTTCCCTGCGAATCACTTTCCCATGTTCTAACTCTACGACTGTATCACATAGAATACGAATATCTTCTTGCGTATGACTTGCCAAAATAATTATGTGGCCATTTTTTTAATCTAATAATAATTTGCGCATAACTTAAACCAACAATATCAAGAGCTCCTTGGATTTCATCATCTGTAATTTTATTCTGAATTCCAGATTAAAACTTTAAATTTTTCCACCCACTAAATTGAGGTAAAAAGCCAGGATTTTCAATAATGATTCCGATACCTTCCGGAATATGTTCTGAATTCTCATCTAGAACAAGATTACCCACTCGAATCGTTCCTGAAGTCAACGGCATTAAACCACAAATTGACTTCATTAACATCGTCTTTCCTGCCTCGTTTCTCAAGTCATCTGGCTTTAAACCTAACATTACAAAAATGATCCAAACTAAACAACAAAAATATCAAAATCACACAATAGTTAACTTGTTTTATCTCATCACCTTCACTATAATTATTCTATCGCTTACATTAAATTTTTATTATAAACTTAACAGTTGTGTTAAATCTACTAAATTCTTAACAAAACTGACTGAAAAAATATGACTCATTAATTAAACAAAAAGACCAGTTTGCTAACGCCAATTACAAGCAAAATGAATCAGATATTTTACTGAAAGGTGGTCACGCTCATGAAATTCGATACAGTCATTGTTGGTGCTTCGATTGCTGGCTATAATGTGGCTAAACAGTTGCGAGCTAGTAATTATCCGGGAACCATTGCTTTAATTGATCAAGAATCTTTTCTGCCTTACGATCGCAAGGAATTGTCCAAAAATTGGTTAGTCGATCGCAATCAACCAAACCCGCCCTACTTTCAGAATCGAACTTATTTTAATAAGCAAAAGATTACACCCTTTTTAAACACAACAGTCACCTTTATTAACCCCACTAATAAATATCTCCAAACTGCTGATGGCAGAGATATTTATTATGAAGAGTTGGTTTTAGCAACGGGCTCACAATTAAGGAAATTAAATATTGAAAATTCAGATGCTGACGGGATATTTTATTTAAGGAATTTTGAAGATGCTTTAGCGATTAAAAAATGGATAAAAAAAGTTAAGCAGGTGGCGATTGTTGGTGGAGGCTTTATCGGCTTGGAGCTAGCTGCCTCCCTTAACTCAATGGGAATCAAAGTAACCGTGATTAGTTCGTCCCCTCATCCTTTGGCGAAAACTTTAGGTAACGACGCCTCGAATTATTTTGTTAACATGCATCAAGCCCGTGGGGTTGAATTTGTCTTGGGACAAGTTGCTCAGAAATTTTTGGTGGATGCTGACAATCGAGTGAATGCTGTTGAAACGAATCAAGGAGAGGTTGTTCCTAGTGAAATGGTTATTGTTGGGATTGGGGTAGTTCTGAATGTGTCCATTGAGATAGAAGGATTAAACGTCGACCATGGGATTATTGTTAATGAATTTGGAGAAACTGCCTTACCGCATATCTATGCAGCGGGTGATGTCGCCATTTGGCCTTATCGTGGACAGATGATTCATATTGAGCATTGGGAAAATGCCTATCATCAAGGGCGGTCGGTTGCCAAAAATATTGTTGAAAATAAAAGCCATGCCTTTAGTGTGATGCCCTATTTCTGGACGGACCAATACGATGAAACTTTTGAATATTTAGGTTATACCCGTGATTGGGCAGATATTGTGGTACGTGGGGATGTCAAGAGTGGTAAATTTACGCTGGCGTATTTGGATCATGATGATATTGCGCAAGGGATATTATTTGCTAATAAGAGCGAATCACGTAAGGATATCCAAGCTCTATTAAATTTGAACAAAGCATTAGACCGTGATAAATTTATGGATAAAAACAAGAAATTGAAGTGATTATTTGATTAAGTTAAAAAGAATTTATGAAGATGTTGAGGAATCTGATGTTTATCGGATTTTGGCGGATCGTTTGTGGCCACGTGGAGTCAGTAAGGAGAAGGCCCATATTGACGAGTGGAATAAAAGTATAACCCCTTCTAATGACCTTGGAAAAAAATATCACAGCGAAGAAATTGAGTCATTATCATCATTTTCCTTTTTGAGTCAAATTATTCGTTCTATATTCGAATAAGGAGTACAATAAATGTATACGGGAGGCGTATACAAATGAAAAACTCAATGAAAAAATGGATGCTAATTTTAAGTACAACAGCATTCATCCCAGGGTTAACTACCGGAGGTATTTATTTGGAGGTGTATCCTGAAACAGTTGTTGAAGCTCAGGATCTTTCCCCGAAAGATCAAGCTCAAAAGATTGTTGATGCGCTGAGTGAGAGTTATCCAGATGATACTTTGCCGACTTATGTGTTGCGTGAAGACGATAAATTGTATTTTACGGCAGCGACGACAGGTCAAGAAGATCAAGAGAACTTCAATATTTTGTATTATGCAGAAGATGAGCCCATTGAATTGAATGCAACAGCCTTAAATGAATTAACGCCGATTGCAGCTTTTGGAAAAACGACTTATGAAACTGAGGGAGAAGCAGCCGAAGCTGTGGAACAAATTCTGGATTTACAAGGTCAAGAAGTCGATTTAGGTTATGGTATTACAGGCTTTATGCAAGGTGCTGCTGGTTCAACCTATTTGAATTGGCAAGAAGGTAATTGGAGTTTAGTAGTGAAAGCTTCAAATATTGAGGAAGAAGATCCCGTTCCTTTAGCGGTGGAAGTGGTAGAGTATCTGGAAGAAATATACTTACCTGCCCCAACTCAAGTCGGGCAAATCACTTTATCCATGCCAGATGAAAATAGCACCTATGAAACGAATTCTGTTGTGTGGCATGAAGACAATGTGGTCTATACAGTGACACATCAAGACGCTATGCAAGCCATTCGGATGGCAGGTTCGATTAGCAGTCCAACCGAGCAGTAAATAATTTAATTTAAACGGGAAGTGAGCGATGATGCTTACTTCCCGTTTTTGGTGTGGTTGGGGGAGAAGTTTTCACGGGGGGAAGATGCACGTTTTGATGAGTTATATGCCACTTAGAATGCAAAACTTGGATTAACCAAAATGATCATCTTTCATAAATTGCTTCTCACACTACGATCTAATCAATATTATTCAAACGAAAAAAATCTGTACTTTTACATTATAGTGTTAAGTATGGATTTTTGAAGTACCAACATTTATATTTAATCAATATTTTTTTCATTTACTAGTTGTTTTTTTTAGAAAAAAGGACTATGATTGTCCATTGTCTACTGACGTTTTTCGACTTCGATGGCAATAAACTCAGGCAAATAACTTGGCGTACAACCTTTAGAAACCATTTCGCCTTTATACAAACCAGTCTTTTCACCAATCGCGATACAACGGTCACGGTATTGTTCATCGTAAACACCAATCCAACCAGCGGTTAAATTCATGGTGAACTGAACTTCCGGTTTTTCATCAACAATATCGGCTTCAATTGCATCAAGCAATGCCTCAGTATTGTCCGGTGGTATCTGCCCTGTCCAACGTTGACGAGCCTGGTAATACCAAAACGTACGGCGTTGGAGTGGAATCTCACTGTGTTGCCAACCATCGATTAAATTTTGTAATTTCTTGAGCTTCGTTAATTGATTTGCATAAAACCAATCCATTAATGAAATGCGTTGATCGTAGTCATGGTCTTCCATGTCTAGAATAATCCGATCAACATCGTCAGCCGACAACTGTTTTTTATCCATAATTAATAAAGCCAATAAGCGAGGCGTATATTCTTGACTTGACCATAATTCCATTGCTATTGCGTGATCCATTTTAATTTCTTTGGCGATTTTTCTAAGTTCACCACGTAACGTTTCAGGACCTAATTGTTCTAAAAGTTCTTGGGCTTTTGCTGTTACTGCTTGATGTGTCATAAAATGACCTCCTAATTAAATATAATTGACAGCTTTGTCTTGTAAACAGTCTTGGTAGCTTGCAGGATCTACAGTTTTAATATCAATAACGCTGCAAAAAATATTCCTGCCCTAGCTTAACAGCTTTTTGGATATCCATCAAACGGTAGTGATAGCCATTTTTTTCATAGTCTGTTAAACTTTCTAATATAAGCAAAGTCGTATGAACCGAACTAACTGAAGAACGTCGGTGTAACGCACATCCCATTGGCAATTCCAGCCACCATCATTTGATTGATAGGCTAAAACATAGTCGATTATCTCAGATATTTTTTCGCTTTGAAGCTTTCCGTATATGGCTAAAGATAAGATCATCAACGCAATACAAAAATCCAAATGTCGGCCGGATTTTTCGGACGTGTCCTTTCGCCAAAGCTCATTCAAGACTGTTTAGGTAGCTTCTTAGTATACTGGAGGCAAGCTTTCAATTTCCATATATTTTAATTCCAGCAAGACAAACGTACTCGAAACCCATTTATCCGAATAAATATCACTGCCCCACATTTTTTTTCGTCATAGATGGCTAAGTAATCCGCTATGAGACCTTTATTATTATGGTTAAATTTTTGGTCTAATAAATGCCTTGAGGTTAATTGTTGTATCACTATATCACCATCCATTAACCAATCGATTACTTTTATAAGTTTCCACCTATTTTCCCTTTATTAATAAACTAAAGTAACTATAATATAGTTATTATCAGATTTAAAGTCATAGGAGTGAATTAACATTAAACTACTCAACAAATTCGCTTTAGCCATATTTAAACCAAATGTCTCAAACTTGAGCAACGCCCAAAAGATTGTGATTAGTTTTTTAATCGTCATTTTTACAGGCTCAATTTTATTAAGCTTACCCATTAGTCAAACCGCAACATCCGATGCAACTTATTTTGACCATTTATTTATTTCCGTTTCAGCCGTTTGTGTGACAGGGTTATTTATTGAATCGATTTTCGATACTTACAATATATTCGGTCAATTTATTATGATGTGTTTGATTCAAATTGGAGGTTTAGGACTGATGTCTTTTATCTCTATTCTCTATTTTAGAATCGGACAAAATGTGCGCTTTAAAAATCAGATGGCAGTCAGTGATGCCCTAAATAATGCTTCGCTTGATAATATCAGAGATTGGCTGGGAAATATTTTTAAATATACCTTTGTCATCGAAGGCGTTGGTGCTTTACTATTTGCGACTTTCTTTATCCCACAACAAGGGTTTGCGAAGGGGATATTTACTAGTATTTTCATGGCTATCTCAGCCTTTTGTAATGCAGGTTTTGATCCTCTAGGTAATGTTTCCATGATTCCTTACCAAGATGTGCCGCTGATTAATTTTACGATTATGGCGCTGATCATTCTGGGAGGAATTGGCTTTAGTGTTTGGTTTGATGTCATGGATCGAATTAAATCGATTGATTTCAAACAAGCAAAAATTAGTGTAAAAACCGCTTTAAGAAGATTAAGTCCACATACTAAGTTAGCCTTGCTAATGACGGTGGGACTAATTTTCATAGGTACAGTTTTATTCTTATTGGTCGAATGGAATAATCAAGGTACGATTGGTCAAATGAGCACTGGCAATAAAATAATGACTGCTATGTTTCAAACGGTGACCATGCGTACGGCTGGTTTTGCTTCAATTGACTATACATTAGCACATCCACTTTCTAATTTAATTTTTATCGTAACGATGTTTATTGGAGGAAGTCCTGGTGGTACTGCTGGAGGTTTAAAAACAACCACCTTCGCTTTAGTTGTGATGCTGGCTGTGGCTGAAATCCGCCAAAAATCACATATCAACTTTGCCCACCATACGATTCCAATGTTCATTGTTCGTAAAGCTTTTGCTATTTTCTTAATATATATAACCATTTTAATCTTTGGTTCAGGGCTCATTCTCTTGTTTGATACACATGTCGATTATTTATATGTTTTATTTGAATCTATTTCAGCTTTTGCGACCGTTGGTGTAACAGCTAATTTAACGGCTACATTAACCATGGCAAGCCAAGTAATTATAATGATTCTAATGTTTGTCGGACGGATTGGTCCGATGACGATGTTTGTTTCGCTATTGCCGAATAAGAAAAAACAAAGCCAAGATATTCAATATACAACAACCAATATTATCATAGGATAGGAAGATATTTATTTATGAGAAAAAATAATTTAGTCGGGATTTTGGGGTTAGGAATTTTTGGTTCAACACTCGCCAAAGAACTCTCTTTAAATGGCGTGGATGTCATCGCTTGTGATTTGGATCAAAAAAATGTGGACCGGTTAGAAGGTTATTTAGCCGTTGGGAGTGTCGGTGATTTCACTGATTTGGATTATATGCGTGAACTCGGTTTTGGCCAATGTGACGCCATTGTTATTAGTACCGGAACGAGCTTAGAAGCTTCGGTGCTTGGCGTGATTAATGCCAAGGAGTTAGGTATTGATACGATTATTTGTAAAGTTAAAAATAAAACGAATAGTAAAGTTATTTCAGCCTTGGGTGTGAATATTTTAGTTCAACCTGAAAAAGAAGCCGGTTTGAATATGGCACAACGTCTAATCCATAATACGATTGAAGACATTATTAATTTGGATGACGTCACCTCATTGGTGGAATTTAGAGCCCCGGAACATTGGATTGGCAAGCCTCTGACTTCATTGGACTTGCGCAAACGTTATGATATCAACATTATTGGAATTCGCAAAAACCGCCACGAAGTACTGAACACCACATTTCCTGCCCAATACATCATTGAAAAAGATGATATTTACGTAGCAGTTGCCAATACAGAAAAATTTGAACAAGCCGAATATTTGGAATATTTGAAGTAAATGAGGAGAGCCGCTATAAGCACTTGATAGTGTTTCTAGCGGCTGTTTGTTTGTTGCATACTGGCTGTTTTATTCTAATTCGCATCCATCGGTACCATCGTTCCTATAAACTTTCCAACGAGAGTGCTTGTTGCTAGATCTAGTATTTCAGCCTCTACAATGATTTGTCGACTCCCTTTTTTAAGAATCGAGCCTATCGTATGAATAGTTGCGCTGGTAGCAGGTCGCAAATAATGAATTTTGAATTCCGAAGTCACCACAGTTTGCTTTTTTTCCAACACCGTCATCGCAGCCAACCCCGCACAAGTGTCAGCCAACGTTGCTATCACCCCACCGTGAACATATCCAATATACTGCTGGATTTCCGGCTTATTTTCAACCGCCAACACCACACCAATAAACCCTAAAATCGACATCCGATCCAAACCCTTTTGCATCGTTTCAAATAAATCGAAACCTAACCCCCACTCTAATAAATATCACTGCTTTAAATCTACGTTTTCTATCGTATATCACTGAAATTTCCAGCGTGCTCGGATGAAACCACTATTTCATACGAGCGCAGACCAGCCACTCGGATGAAACTACTATTTCAAACGATCGCGAGCAAACCGCTCGGATGAAACCACCCTTTCATCCGACCGCGAACAAACCGCTCGGATGAAATCACTCTTTCAAACGAGCGCGAGCAAACCGCTCGGATGAAACCACCTTTTCATCCGACCGCGAGCAAACCGCTCGGATGAAACCACTATTTCATACGAGCGCGAGCAAACCGCTCGGATGAAACTACTCTTTCATCCGACCGCGAACAAACCGCTCGGATGAAACTACATTTTCATCCGAGCGGTGCATTATCACCGATATTTATTCAAAAGGTTTTCATTTCAACTTGGACGCCAGTGGTGTCTACTTGCAAAATATCTATTTGATAGTCTGCAAAATAATAACTTAAGTCTTTTTTTACCGACTCAGCCTTTCCAATGGGCACATAAAATAGAATCGTTGGGCCAGCACCGCTTAAGGCACAGCCATAAGCATCCAGTTGAGCTAAATGTTCAATACTTTTAGCGAGTTCAGGAACAATTTTCATGCGGTAGGGTTGGTGAAAGAGGTCTTGTTGCATCAATTTGCCTGCTAATTCCCATTGATTGGTCAGCATTGCCGCAACCAGGACATTGGAAATGGCACTGACTTTTACGGCATCGCGGTAGACTAAAACATTGGGCAACAATGACCGAGCTTCCACTGTCTTCAGTTGATAACTTGGTATCAGCGCAACCAATTCAACGTCTACTTGATTGGTATGAATTATTTCCGTTTGTGTTTCATCATGGAGGCCAATGACCAGCCCACCATAAACAGAAGCCGCGGCATTATCTGGATGCCCTTCGAAAATACTCGCTATTCTTGCCTTCTTCTTTCTAGATAAATTCAAAGCTAACAATTGATTCGCCAATTCCACCCCGCCCACAATCGCAGAAGCGCTACTTCCTAAGCCCCGGGAAAGTGGAATATCACTAGACATTTTAATTCGAAAACCAGGTAAGCTCAGATTAAATTGTTTGGCAACAGATTCTGCTACCTGATAAATCAAATTATCTGCTCCCGTCGCAATCCCTGCTAAACTTTCTGTCTTTGGAATAAATATCGCTTCGTCTCCCGTTACTTCTACCTCTAAACGTAAATAGCGATTCAAGGCTAAGCCAATTGAATCAAATCCAGGTCCAAGATTTGCAGTTGAGGCAGGGATATTTATTGAAAAGATTTTAGGGGTCATGGTTTTTTTCCTAAAATGTGTTCGAAGACGATGTCTTGGTCGGCGGGCAAAACAGTCGGTTCGAAACTTGCGGTGTGAATGGCGGTTTCGGGATCTTTCAAGCCGTTTCCGGTCAAGACAGCAACAACAGTGGCTCCCTGCTTAATTTTTCCGTTAGCAACAGACTTAAGAACCCCGGCAATTGAGGCACATGAAGCGGGCTCGGCAAATATGCCTTCTTGTTTGGCTAGTAGTTGATAGGCAGAAAGAATTTCTTCATCCGTGACTGAATCGATATTCCCTCCAGATTCCTGAGCAGCCTTTACAGCCAACTCCCAGCTGGCAGGGTTTCCGATGCGAATGGCGGTAGCGATGGTTTCAGGATTTTCTATCACTTGATTTTGGACGATGGCAGCTGCACCTTCGGCCTCAAAGCCGTGCATTTCAGCTAAGCCTGTGGCTTTTAAGTCATGATACTCCTTAAAACCTTTCCAATAAGCGGTTATATTGCCAGCATTCCCTACCGGAATAGCAAGGACATCGGGAGCTTGACCTAATTGGTCGCATATTTCAAAAGCGGCCGTTTTTTGTCCTTCAATGCGATAGGGGTTCACTGAATTGACTAAGGTAATCGGTGCGATGTCACTTAAATTTCTTACCATCTCGAGTGCACGGTCGAAATTACCGTCAATGGCATAAATTTCAGCTCCGTACATCATGGCTTGAGCTAGTTTTCCCATTGCAATCTTGCCATTTGGAATTAGAACAATACAACGTAGGTTGGCTCTTGCGGCATAGGCTGCAGCTGCGGCAGAGGTATTGCCAGTGGATGCACACATAATGGCCGAGCTTCCTGCTTCTTTTGCTTTCGCAACTGCCATTACCATACCACGATCTTTAAATGATCCTGTCGGATTCGCTCCTTCATATTTCACATAAAGTTTAATGCCGAGTGGCTGAGAAATTTTTTCAAGAGGAATTAAAGGGGTATTGCCTTCCATTAAGGATAAGAAAGGTGTATTTTCTGTAACTGGTAAAAAGTCTTTGTATTCTTTAATTAATCCTTGCCATCCATTCATTTTTATTCTCCTTCAATCCGATAGTAACTTTTAATATTTTTAACAGCAATTGAATTTTCTAGTGCCTGTAATACTTTATTGAAGTTACTTTTTCTTGTTTTATAAGTGGTGACAACAATTTCAGCATGCGCTTCATTAGCGACGGGAAGTTGTAAAACTTTTTCCAAGCTGATGTCATTTTGCCCAAATAAGGTTGTAACTTCAGCAAATGTTCCTGGAATATCTACTGCTAATAAACGTACAAAATATTTAGCCGCTACTTCATCGTCTGTCTTTAAATTCTTTTCATACTGTGGCGGCGTCATACTGTTGCCAGTCACATTTAAGCGCATATTTTTAATCACCGTCATTAAATCCGACACTACTGCTGTCGCTGTCGGCAGCATCCCTGCTCCAGGGCCGTAAAACATTAATTCTCCAATGGCTTCCCCGTTGACATACACTGCATTAAATTCATTATTGACGGCCGCCAAAGGATGTTCATGCGGGATAAGCGTCGGCTCAACACTCACTTCCACTTTGCCATTATCACGGTTTGCTAGAGCAATCAACTTCATGCTATAACCTAATTGATGGCAAAATTCCAAATCATTTTGTGTCACATTTGAAATCCCAGTCACACTAACATCTGCTAAATCAATATCCATTGAAAATCCAAGCGAGGCTAATATTTTCAACTTACGAGCCGCATCTAAGCCTTCAACATCAGATGTCGGATCCGCCTCAGCAAAGCCTAAACTTTGTGCTTCCTTTAAGACATCCGCATAATCCCGACCTTCTTGTGACATTTTCGTCAAAATATAATTGGTCGTCCCATTCAAAATCCCCATTAGATTCGTTAAGCGATCTGGCGCCAACCCCTCTACCAAACTCCTAATAATCGGAATTCCTCCTGCAACACTCGCCTCATAATAAAAATCCACTTCATTCTCTTGTGCCAGCTGCAATAATTCATTTCCATATAAAGCCATCATATCCTTATTTGCCGTCAAAATATGCTTTTTATTCCGCAACGCACGACTCACATAATCTTTCGTATCCTCAACACTTCCCATCACTTCAATCACAACATCAATAGTCGGATCATCAATAATATCATTCACATCCTGCGTCAACACCGCATCCTTCAAATCAACTTTCCGAGGCTTCGTTGGATCCTGAACCAAAATTTTACGAATCGACACCTGACACCCCAACTGATGCTCCAACCGATCTTGATGCGCATTAATAATATGAACCACACCACTTCCAACCGTCCCAAAGCCCAACAGCCCAATTGAAACATTCTCCATAAAAACCCCAACCTCTTTCCTTAAAATAAATATCACTGCTGAATATTATCAGCTGATTTTGTATTATTCCAGACTAAAAATTTTAATACGATTAAAACATTTTATTTTTTCTCATTATTATTTAATCATAGACATAATATAATGACTGCTGCTAAAGGTCAATAGCAATCGTGAGTTGAGTATGAAGTAATTGTTTTTTTGAAATGGGGACTGACTAATTGAAGGAACGAGGCGAATGGTTTAAATTCGTTGAAAAAACGAATGCACTTTTGTGCGCTCGTCATGAAAACGAGGGACACTTTGGGTACTCGTCAAAAAAACGAGGGACACTTTGGGTACTCGTTAAGAAAACGAAGACCACTTTAGGTACTCGTTAAAAAAACGAGGGACACTTTGGGTACTCGTCAAAAAAACGAGGGACACTTCTGGTACTCGTCCAAAAAACGAGGAACACTTTGGGTACTCGTTAAGAAAACGAAGACCACTTTAGGTACTCGTTAAAAAAACGAGGGACACTTTGGGCACTCGTTAAGAAAACGAAGACCACTTTAGGTACTCGTTAAAAAAACGAGGGACACTTTGGGTACTCGTCCAAAAAACGAAGACCACTTTGGGTACTCGTCGAAAAAACGAGGGACACTTTGGGTACTCGTCAAAAAAACGAGGGACACTTTGGGTACTCGTTCAAAGAACGAGGGACACTTTGGGTACTCGTCAAAAAAACGAGGGACACTTTGGGTACTCGTCGAAAAAACGAGGGACACTTTGGGTACTCGTCAGAAAAACGAGGGACACTTTGGGTACTCGTCAGAAAAACGAGGAACACTTTGGGTACTCGTCGAAAAAACGAGGGACACTTTGGGTACTCGTCAAAAAAACGAGGGACACTTCCCGCTTCCAATACTCAAGCACACAAAAAATCGTAAGCAACTTCGCATCATCTTAGCACAGCTACTTACGATTGTGATATTTATTTTTAACGACTAAGATTTTCTAATCTTTGGATTTGTCAGTGGCGTTCTTGGATGACTGCATCCATATCATTTGGATACATTAAATTAATGACTTTAATCGCATAGTCAGATGCGACCATAGCACGTTATTTCATTTGCCCGGAAACCACGGCTTAGCCAGCCACCCGGAGAGCAGCCATAGTTACCGCATCCGAACTTTTTTTGCTGATCGATGAATTTTAAAAGCCGCTTGACGGACAACGTGCATACGAGCCTTCTCTTTTTGCCAAAGTTCGTTGACCGCAAAACCATCTTGAATCACATCAAAAGTGCGCCAATCATCGTCAACAAGCTCCAATATATATTGAGCCAAATCAAGTGACCATTGTGCCATCTCAACTTGAGTCCTCGTTTCATACAAATCATCCAAGATCGCACGCAATTGTTAGGCATCATTAATTTTCAACTTAACTCTGGTTGTCATTATACTAAGCCCCCTCCAACCGATCGCGGTATCCATAGCCAATCCCACCAACCAACATCATCACTAAACTCACCACAAGGATTGTAGCAAAGATATTTAATTGAAAGGATTCAAGGGGAATCATGGGCAACCAATTTTGTGGTGAAGTGTTGAGTAGCCAAGTCGGAAATTCGACAAGATTTTGGAAATAGTTTAGGAAAAAGGCGTAGGCAAGATAGATATACAACAAGGAACCGAATCGCGGTATCCAGCCGACTACTAAAGCTGCAAAACCAATGAAAAATAGAATAGTTGGAAATAAATTAAATCCAATTAACAAGAAATCACTGAAGCTCATTTGTTGCGATTGCATCACGCTTAAGGCTGCACCAGCTAATCCTCCAACCGTGAACAAGAACCCCAGCACGGCCACAAGCACTGCTAGAACAATGTTTGTCCAATACAAATCGCGTCGTTTCACTTTCGTTCCATGAATTTGACTCAAATACAGGTTTTTCTCATATGAAAACAGGCGGTTAATTAAAACGAGTGGCAGTATCGTCACCAAGCTAACCATCACCATCATAATTACAGCAGTAAAGGATTCTTCAATCGTTACCCCCGAAAAAGTAAACATCAGCTTCAAGAGGTCATTGCCCTCTAAAAAGCTCGCCATATCACCATATATAGCCCCATAAGCAGCCCCTAATACCAAATACGCAATCAGCCAACTAACAATCAACCCTCGATTCAAACGAATAAATATCCCTGGAACTGACAATAGTGATGCTTTCGCATTCGCTCTTCCTTCTTTTTCAGGAATAAATCCAGCTCCCACATCACGTTTGCCTTCTAATATTAAGGCGAAACATAATAAAAGAAAACAAAATATCAATTCTAACCCAACTGGTAGCCAGTTGTTTTCAGTAAAAGGAAATGTTAAATACAGCCAGCCCATCGGGTTCAACATCGACCAAGAAACATTCACAATATCTGTTAGGCCGCGTAAAATATATAAAAAGCCAAGCACAGCAAGCGAAACACCCGTTGCTGCAGCCGAAGTCGACATTATTTGTGCCACTAACAAAGCTAGGACAGCACCAAAGACTCCACTAAGACCAACCGAAAAGGCAAACAAAACGGCTCCTTCAAAAGTAACAGTTTCTACTCCGAAACTCACCATTATCACTGCAATAAATATCACTAACATCGCATTAATCAAAAGTGTTTCAAGAATAACCGCTAAGGAATTTGCCTGTCTCCCTACTTGAAAAGAGCGAATCAATTCGGTGAGACCTAAATCTTCTTCTTTTCGAGTATGTCCTATGACATGCAAAATAGAAACTACCATCGCAAATAAACTACAAAATAACAACATTTCATGACTGTACATGGCTCCTATCGTATATTCAGTAGCAGTCTCAATTGGAGTCGGTCCAACAATCGCGATCATCGCTGGATTCTGCATCGTCTCAAAGAAACCAAATGCCCCTTGACCTTTAGCAATTTCTTCAAATGCTGGCACAAAAGCAGCTGAAAACAAGCCTAAGCCGACTACCCAAAAAATAATCTTTTTAAAATCGCGTTTTAAATATTGGAAAAATAGGATTTCCCAACGTCCAAACATTTCTTTCACTGCCCTCACCTCTAATCCATTTCTGCTTTATAGTGTCGCATAAATACATCTTCGAGAGTTGGCGGTGTGATGGTCAGATTAACTATCTTTAATTCTGTAGCCGTAGTAAGAATCTGATTTAAATACTGTTGATCAGCTGAAAAGACGCTTTGTTTATGATTTTGTTTAAAATCATGAACACCATCTAAGCTTTTCAATATCGAAATATCATCCTCGGTTTCAATGGTAATTTTAGAGCGGGTGAGATGTCGCAATTCGTCTAAAGTACCTGCCTCTACAATTTCACCTTGGCGAATGATTACCACTCGATCAGCCAATCGTTCGACTTCCGATAAAATATGCGAGGAAAGAAGAATCGACTTGCCTGCAGCTTTCAACTTTTCAACCTCATCTTGAAAGACTTGCTCCATCAAAGGATCCAAGCCAGAAGTAGGCTCATCAAAAATATACAAGTCCGAATCAACCGACAAAGCCGCAATCAATCCTACTTTTTGACGATTACCTTTTGAATATGTTTTTGCTTTTTTTCGAGGATCCAATTCAAATCGCGCAATCAAGTCGTCTCGTTTCGTCTGATTCCCCGCTCCATGTAACTTCATAAACAAATCAATAATCTCGCCCCCCGTCAGATTATCCCACAAAGCCACATCCCCTGGCACATAAGACAAGCATTGATGAATTTCAAAACTTTCCTTCCAAACATCACGATTAAATATCTCTGCTACTCCCGCATCTTTTTTGATAATACCTAATAATACACGGATGGTAGTTGATTTACCTGCGCCGTTTGGTCCAATAAAACCAACAACTTCACCACTCTTAACATCAAAACTGACATCTTTAAGCGCCATTACCTTTCCAAAATTTTTCGATAGATTTTTAATTTCTATAATTTTTTCCAACATATTTTACTCCTGATAATTTTATTGTAAAAATGACTTAAAGTATTTAATTTGACACAATCATTATGGATCCTAATTAACACATTTTTTATACATATTAGTAACAATCAGCAAAGCCTTACCTATCTTAATTAGTTTTTGTATCTATATCAGTTTGACCAAAATGCCTAATCAGTCGCTGTAATCTCGATTGTCTGCATCATGGGATCTAACACCGGAAAAGACCAATATCCTTCCCAACCTGGTTGCAGACAAAATTCGGGACTTAATGTTTCTAAAGTTGTGTCTAATTGAATACTTAGTTGATGGTCTTCGATTTGGAATGCAAGACTATCTTCTATATCCCAAATAAGTTGGAGTCCTAGCAATGCCCCATAAAAATGTTTCGCCTTAGCTAAATCATTGGTGTACATGTAAGTAAAGCCTAACTTCATTTCTAATCCACCTCTCAATGGATTTAAATTTTCTCTAATTGTTCCAATTGTTCAATTTTGGCCACAATTTCAGCAGCTCCTACTGAATCATCTGCCTCTACAAACAAAGCTTGTGATGCCTTAAAATGTGACAAAGCTTTTTCATTCTTCAATTGAATTGCATACAATTCGCCTAAGCCTCGATGTGAGCATGCTTGAGCAATCAAATCCTCCGATTTTCCAGCATAAACTAAACTTTTTTCCAATAAATCTTCCGCCAAGGGTAAATGATTAAGGAGCAAATTCAAATAACCTTGTTCATATAAATTCACTGCTTGCTTTAGAACATCTTCAGAATAATATTTATTAATTAATCTTTCTTCCTCAGTAATGTGTTACAAAGCCTCATCATATCTACCCATCTCTCGCAAAACCATCGCTACTTGATGATGTGCAACATGCTTTTCATCATTACTCTCGGCTATTGCTAACAAACGTTTTTGACTGCTTAGCGCCTTTTCAAAATCCTTTTCTTCCAAATAAATATAACCCCACAACATCAATACATTAGCATTATCAATCACATGAATATCCTGATATTTATTTAAATACGCTTTAGCTTCATCAATATCGCCTTTAAACAGTGCCTCATAGACAAAATTGATTTCTTGATTGTCTATTGTTAACCTCTCCTTTCAGTCAATTTTATAGGCGTTCAAGTAAACAAACACACTCCACATGTGTCGTTGTTAAAATATTGATGCAAATTAATAGGTGGATTAAAGTGTTTGGCTGAAATTTGCATTTAACTTTCAGATTCACCATGGTGACAACTTATTTCAATAATAGCTATTCTTCATAAAATTCGTCAAATATTTTTTTATCAATATTGGAAATTAATTCTAATGAATCATCTACAATAAAATTTAACATTTTAATTTGAATTGCTCTATCAATAGTGTAGTCAATTGTTAGAAAGTTTGTAGTTGTGCTCAATAATGAGATTAAAAGTAATTGTAACGGACGGCTAAGTCCATAATCAGTTGGTCCAAATACGATTTTATCATTTGATGATAACTGACTTATTGGGTAGTGTAAGCCATACGGTGAAATGTGAATATATTGACACGCATCCTGATATTCATTTTTTAAATGATTAAGTTCACTAAAATCAATTAAATCATTGAAGTAAATTTTCTTGCCTGAGCGAATATTGATAAAATTTCTTGCCCACTCATAGTCAATGTGTAATTTTTCTTTTCTTTCCCTATCTAAATCAATTTTATCAATTACTTCTACCAAATGATTAACAGATTTTTTCTTCTTCAAGAGAATTTTTTTTTCTCTAATAATCGAAGATATATAAAACTCCTTGGCTACAGTTTCCGCCTTGCTTTCTTCATCACTCATTACTTTTACAAAACATTTCATTATTACACTTACTTCAAATAAACTTCTCCATCTCGAAAAAGCTGCTTCACTGAAACCACTTTTGATTAAAACTAACATTTCCTTAGCTAGAACAATTGATTGTTTTTGTAGTAATAGCATCTCCGAATCAAAAATGGGAATAAAGTTTAAATTAGGCTCTGTATTTTTATCTCCTGCTTCAAATATTTCTTCCATTAATTCTACTGTGCTCTCTGTTGTAATTGTCAAGAATAACTGACTAATATATAAAGCATCTAGCCACCTTCTTTGTAATCTTGATTCAAATTCTTGCATCATTAATCTATTTTCTTCATACATTATGGGTGCTTTAGGTTCTAATGTATTTAATATATCTTTAGCATGTTTAGACAATAGTTCATCCGAGAAAACCTTTTCAATAATTGAAGATACTTTTTCATCAATTTCTTTATTACTTAAATGTTCAGTCAGCTTAAAATCTTCTATTTTTTCTTCCAGCATATCAATAAAAATCTCATGAAACGTAATCATTTTATCCTCCTTTTATCAATTAAATAGCGCTTGAATTTTTTAGCGATACAATCAGGATTCCAGAACACATTTGATCCATTAAATATTTTGCTTAGTAAATGAAATTGTAAAATATTATTGTCGATCACCTATAGCAATGGTTCTCTATTCTTAACTTCATTATATATCATCAGACAATTGACTTCTTATTTTTATTGCAAATATTATTAACATTGTTTTTTTAATTAGTAAGTGATACTATTTATATACAATTTAAGAACACAACTTATCCAGAGTAAGCAGAGGGAATTGGCCCGATGAAGCTTCAGCAACCTACCATTGGCAAGGTGCTAAATCCAACTCGAAAGAGAAAGATGAGTCTAACCCAGTTATTTGGCACGACGAATCTCGTTGTGCTTTTTTAATTGAATAAATAACTAGGAGTGGTTGTATTGTTACCAGAAAAGAATATTAGTTTAGAGGAGTTTCTGAAAGGATTGGAGGAGTTACAAGTTATGTCTCACTTGAGGTTTCGTAGGAGCCAATCTGGAGATCCAGATGAACACGATTTGATTTTTTTAGTTTGTACAAAAGAGCCGAAAAAAGGTGCACACATAGGTCGAACATGTCTTTGCTGCATTGGTAACTCGGGTATTAATGACTATGAGAATTTTAAAGATTGTATGAGCACTGAACATTATGACGCTATCTTGAACCTTTTGTTTAACTTCACTTACACTGATGTAAAATACAAAGCAATTAACAAGTAATTTTTTAAGTACAAAAAAAAGAGAGTCACAGCACCATGCCTCACTTGCATAGTGCCTTGGCTCTCTTTACTGCATTACTTAGATTGTATCGCCTGTTTTGAGTTCAACTTCTACTTTCTTATCGTGGATAACTACACTGTTGATGAGCCGAGTTACCAATCTTTCCTCATATTCTTCAATGTTAGTGTGTGCTGATTTCAAAAATGCTTTAATGTCTGATAATCGTTTCCGCTTTTCTTCGCGGCTTGCATTTTTCACTAAAATGTCTTGCTTCACTTTTCGCAGGGCTTCCAGTTTATCAACGATTTTATCATGTGCCTCATCACTTAGGTTATCTAATAACTTTTTTTGTAATTGATGCAATTCTTCCTCGATATCATCGATAGGCTCATCATATTTTTTATCTAACACATCTCGAATAATTAATTCAATATTTTGTATGGCTTCACTCTTACTTGTCATATACTGATTAATAGCTTCAAGAATTATACGGTGCAAATCTTCTTCATTGATCGTTCTTGATTCACATTCACATAACTTTTCTACTCTTGTCACGCATCGCCAAACATAAGTCTTCTTACCTTTATATGTCCAAGTAATTCGCCTAAAAATATCGGCGCATTTACCGCAGCGAGTAATTCCTGATAAGGCATATTTCCCTTGATAGAGCCGACGTTTTTTCTTCTTGCCTGAATAAAGGTTACTTCTTCTCGCTTTTTCCTTTTGAGCTAAGTTATAAATCTCTTTAGAGACAATCGGCTCATGATTATCTTCAATATAATATTGAGGGACACTGCCATCATTAGGTACTCTTTTCTTAGTTAAGCAATCAACAGTATAAGTTTTTTGCAACAGGGCATCTCCCATGTATTTCTCATTAGCGATGATTCGATTGATATCGTCACTCGTCCATTTCAAAAGTCCTGTAGCCGTCGGCACCTTGTCTTCCATTAACTCTCTTGCAATGATCCCCGTTCCTTTACCTTCTAAGTATTCTTTAAATATCCGTTTAACAATCCATGATTGTTTAGGATTAATGACTAATTTGCCTTCGTCATCGACGGTATATCCTAAGAATTTTTTATGGTTGATAAATACTTGCCCCTCTTGATATCTGTACTGAAGGCCCATCTTGATATTCTTACTAATGGATTCACTTTCTTGCTGCGCGAGAGATGCCATAATAGTAATGAGTACCTCACCTGTAGAATCTAAAGTGTTGATATTTTCCTTTTCAAAATATACTGCTACACTTTTTTCTTTCAACTGTCGAATGTAATTCAAACAGTCAACCGTGTTTCTAGCAAACCGCGAGATGGACTTGGTAATAATTAAGTCTATGTTCCCTTCCATGCATTCATCAATCATTCGATTAAACTCTCGACGATTCTTAGTATTTGTTCCTGTAATTCCTTCATCGGCAAAAATATCAACCAACTGCCATTCAGGATTCTTGCTAATATAATTAGTGTAGTGATTTACTTGGGTGGTAAAACTCCCGGATTGTTCTTCACTTTCAGTCGATACTCGACAATATGCCGCGACCTTCAGCTTGGTGTTTTCTTCCCCAAGTTCATCACTCTTAACTTTTCTTCTTGCTGGAATGTAGGTTAATTTTACTTTGTTTTGGCTCATTCAATCACCTCAATTAACTGATAATACTGTTCTGCTTCATCCCAGGGATTCATCTGGCTCACTTTGTTGCTTTTCCACTCAAAAGAAGTTTGTATAATCATTACACTTTCTCTCGGTTCAAAGTTTCTTCCGAGTTGATCCCGTCGCTTGCTTCTTTCCTCTTGAGCTTGTTGGTATATTTCTTTTGGAATAATCTGAGGGTAACTCTTAGTGCCTGTATAAATTTTATGCTGGAGGATACGTCCAAGGGAGCCATGATGCTTAAGGATTCCAGCTTTCGTTCCTGCTGTTTTTATCGCATCCCCTAATAAGTAATTCTGGTATAAGTTCCTTATCTGCTCTGCTTCAACGTCATTCACTTCTATTTTTCCGTCGACCATTCGATAGCCAAAATAGATGCGGGCCATTATATTCTCACCTTCTCTCTTAACCGTAGTCCACAAGTTAATTCAAACACAACTGAATCTCGACTCATCACATGTATTTTCTCAACGAATTGCTCTAGTAGGGTCGCATCATAACAATCAAAGTATTCTCTCCTATTAACAACTTCATAAAGTTCTTTCAACGCTTGAAGTTGATAACAATATTGATGTTCTTTGGTTTCGGTACGACGCAATTGTGCTAGTAGTTTTTTCTTCTCCTGCTGCAACGATGCTTCTTCTTTGTGGTAGAAAGTAATATCAATCGTTTTCGAGTTCAACAATTTTGATAGTGTATGGAGTTTATCTTGAATCTCTTTTAATCCCATCTCTAAATCCTTTTGGCTCTTGTTAGCTTCAGAATCTGACATCTCTAATTTTTTAATAGTATCTTCGATAATCTCCTTTCGTCCAAACGCTAATTTGTTTAATAGCGTAACAAAGGCTTCTTCCGGGTGCAGTTCTTTAATAAATTTAATGCCACGCGATTCAGTACCCATTAAATGATTCGAACATGTCCAGGCTATATAGCTTTGGTCATTAGTGTAATGGGTGCGCCGTTTAAAACTCACATTGCAATTCTGACATTGGATACGACTCGTAAGGGGATACCTGTTGGTATAAACTGTCGTATCTCTATTACACATTCGTTCCTTGCGCTCGTCTAGCAAAGTTTGGACTTGATTGAATACTTCTCGAGAAATAATATTTTCATGGCTTTCTTCGATATAAATCATCTCAACATCATAATTATTTTTGTGTCTTTGGTAATTCTCATCTGTATAGGTTTTCTGAAATAAAGCATCCCCCATGTATCGCTCATTCTTTAAAATATATAAAACAGAATTATCCTGCCACTCTCTGCCTTTATCAGGTTCGATTCCAATCTTGTTCAATCGTCCCGCAATCACATAAGCCCCGTCTCCTGATAAATACCAATTGAAGATATTTCGAACTATGTTTGCTTTCTCCTCATTAATAATTAATTTGCCATCTTTAAGGTCATAACCAAACGGTGCAACAGAATGTCTGAACGTACCATTTTCTACTCGTTTCTTAAAAGACCATTTACTGTTGTCAGAGATAGATTTCGATTCACTTTCTGCTAACGCACTCAACATTGACAGTAATAATTCACCGTCCATCTGCTGAGTGTTTAAGTTTTCTTTATCAAAGTGAATGGCGATATCTAAAGTACTTAATTCTCGAACAGCTTCTAGACACTCGGTTAAGTTTCTTGCAAAGCGAGAAATAGACTTTGTAAGTACCAGGTCAATTTTTCCGTTACGGCAATCATCCAATAAACTTTGAATGCCTTGTCTATTCTGCATACTTGTTCCTGAAATACCTTTGTCGGCATAAATCCCCACAGGTTCCCAATCACGACGTTGTTTAAACAATTCTTGATAATGCCTTTCTTGAGCATCGAAAGACTCCGTTTGTGCATCCATTGCTGTTGAAACACGAATATAAGCTGCTACTCTATTTTTTCTTCTTTTATTTGGCTTATTTCCTTCGATTTTAGTTACTTTCTTCACTTTCCCACCTCCTTTACCATGTCACACATTACCTCTAAAACAGTTATACATCAACGTTTATAGCATCAATTCTGCTAAGTACGGCTTATAAAATTCTATTAATGAAACTTTTATTTTATTGAACTCAACTTGGTCAATAAGCCCTACTGATTTCATTTGATTGATGATTTGTAAACTCTTAATTAAATTAATTTCATTAAGCGCTTCTTCATTTGATAATTCTTGCACCATCGAACCACCTCCAATTCTCTTAGGACATTTAGAGTGGTTTTGAGTACCCTCTACAATAAGCCAAGAGCGTCTCTCGAATCAGATGGTTTAAGACAAAATAAAAAAAGCCTACACGATACAATGATCAATGTAGGCTTGTTCAAACTGATTATATAAATTTCCCATAAGGCACTGTTGGTGTCCCAGCACTTACATACTGAGTAGTTCCTTGATATGACTGATATTTCAACCAAATAAACCCACCAGCTTCAAGGACAGCATCATATTTAACAGTTTCCCCTGGTATATACTGAGCGGGCACTTCACCGTAGGCACCTGGCTGATTTCGAACATTCACAATTTCAGTAAACTCAAACTGACCTTTTCTAGGAACAGCTAGTCCTCCTTGTTTAATGGTAGATGATTCATTTTTCACTATGTCTGGTGCTTGAACGAATAACTCCGTCTCTGGATAAATTAAGTCCTTATTTTCAATTTGATTCCATAAAACTAAATCGTCCACAGACACTTTATGATTTTTAGCAATCTTGGAAAGTGTATCTCCCACTTGAATTGTATAAGTAGAAGGAAGTTGTTGTGAGCCGTCACCACCCTTAGAATCGGATGTCAAATCAGAACCTTTAACAGGCTCACTTAGATTTGCTAAATCTCGTTTGAATTTATGCCATTTAGCCCAATTGTTCCACTGCCAATTACCAGGGCACATCTTCCCTGATGCATCATAATGACGAATAACCCGACTATCTGGAATATTATATTTTTTCTGAAGGTGACAAGTTAACAATAACATTTGCTGATAAGTTTTTGGATGAAATTCCCAGTACCAAACATTCTTGCCAGTTGAGGTGTCCTGACACCCTTCGATGCCAATCGAATTGTTATTTGTCGCGCCATACCAATGGTAACCATTGAACTGACCTAATCCAGAATTATAACCGTCACCGATATGCCAAGCTGGTGTATCATCTTCAACCACTTGAATAATCTGTTTAGGGTCGACAAAGTAATGAGCAGATGCTGATCGATAAGTATATCTAAAATAATCAGCATTAGCTTGTGCTTGACCGCTTGCCCCCACAAAATGAATAACAATCCACTGAGGACGATTAACACCCTTAGTTCCCCGATTCACTTTGGTTAAATCCTTTTTAATCGGATACAATTTTGCCATTATATTTCCTCCTCATCTTGTTCATTTATTTCTTCTCTATGTAATTGTTTCAACGATGTTGTCAGCTTCGTTGGTATAGGTAACCCTAACGCAGCTGAATTCTCAATGATAGATAAGCCCTCGTTTGCTATATAAAAGAAAATTACTGCTGTTCGAATAACATCATTGGCGTCAGGTACCACAAAAGTATCAATCAAATGTGCTACACCTACTAAGATAAAAATCATAATTTTACGAGCGATCCCTCGAAATCCAATAGTGCTCGATAGTTTTCGCTCTACTCCTGCCCGTAGCACACCTGTCACATAATCTGCCACCACAAATGCCACTAAAGTATAAAGAAAGCCATCGGGTGAGCCTAGATACCAGCCTAATACTGCTCCTAAACTCATCGCGATGACTTCAAAATATTTTATACATGCTCTCATATACTTTCCTCCACTTCAGTTAAGGTATAGGTAATTTTCATCGTCTTATCCGCAGTCTTTAAGACTGGAGTCGATAAATTATTAATCGTTCCTAAATAAGGCGTATGAAGATATAAAGTTTTATAAAAGATTGAACTGCTATAAGAAGTTGACAAATAATAGCCTAATCGATAAGGACCTATTTCAATTAGTGGTGTTGAAATATGTGACAGTCCCTCCCCCTTAATTGGGATCACACGATCATTTTCATCGAGCATGAAATCATAACAACGAATATAATTTCCCCACTTATAAATATAATTTCGTGCATCGGTCCCAGATGTAAAGCTTGACTTAAATCCTAAATCTATACTTGATATATCCACAGGGTTATTAATATTTATTTTGTATATCCGAGTTAAATCAGAACTTGGTACATATAAATAGCCTCGTTCAATTAGACTGCAGACGGATCGATTTAAATGACCGGTATTTGAACGACTGTAGGTTCCTGGAGAATAAATTAACACTCCTTCTAACAGCCAAGTATCAATCGATGATGTATAGTCCTGCTTATTAACTTTTAATCGATTCATCGTTGTTCTATTATTTTTTGAATCCGTTTGAACAGCAAAGCCATAATAAAAACCATCTTTCCCATCAAGAAAACCGGGATAAGTGGAATAATTGATACCGTTATAAAATGCAGTTAAATCAATCGTTTTACGTTCTATCACCTGAGGAGACAGTTTAACTACTGTGTCATTAAGACCTATACTCAACATAGGTTCGTAAACCTTCACAATATCAACCGTTTTATCTACTTTGTGAACGAAAGAAACAAAAGTATTAGTAGCAGGGTCCGCTTCAACCATTCCAATGAATAAATCTGAATCATCAACAGATAAATTTTTCGAATGAAGGCTCAACTGTATGAAAGAATTACCAGAGGCTTCCATATCCCCGTAATAGGCTTTGCCTCCTTGGTAATGAGTTAATGCTAAGGAGGAGATTCTCCCATTTCCTTGGGAAGTAGAAAAATCCCAAACAAATTTATAACCATTATCCAAAATTATTGATTCAGTTTGATTTAAGCTTCCTCGTTTTGGATTTTCAGTTGCACTCACATCATTCGACGCATAACCTATAATCGGATTAAGAGTTGAAGCAAAATACTCGTTAGGATCCTCCGCTAAAGCTTCTTCAAATAGTAAAATACCTCCAAAGCAATTATTTGCTATAGGGAAAATCTCCTGGTCAAATCGCCCAGATGAAGATTGTCCCATAGGATACAATAGCCCTGAAGGATTATAACGAAAAATATCCGCAACGGCATTTGTTACAAGATTTTCCTCTTTAATGATTTCTTTTTCTTGAGTATAAACATTTTCCAACTCAATCACTGTTTGTCCTTTATACATTTTCCACCTCCACAGATACTGATTCTTGCCAACCTCTTAATGCAAGACTGTTTGGAACATATCGGTTCACAGATTCATCAAACACATTGGCTTGAGGTTGATGTAGTCCAATTTGATATTCTTCAAGTAATTTCCTTTGATACAACACACCTTGATATAATGGCACTTTATTCCACCATTCAGTCACTTCCAATTTCCCATCCCAAGCCTCAGTAGTTCCTAATGACTGACCACTAATAGCGGCAATCGCATGATTTTTTTCAATTCGTACATTTCCACTATCCAAGCGCATCATGGCAGAAAAACTATTCATGGTTTTCTCCTGCAGATTGGATAATGGATAAAATAAATTGAGTACATGTTGACCATTTGAGTATGTTTCGATTGGTACGTGATAATCTATTCGTTCATGATTCAAGATATAAGTCACAATAACCTTAGTCGGCACTTCTTTTTCTTCAACCATTTCATACACCATTAATTCAGCAGGTGGATCTGATCCTGATGTTACTGGGGACAAACTCACTTGTTTCTTCTCCTCTACAGCACTAGTAGTCACATCCAATAATATGGAAGCATTAAACAAAGCTTCTGTTTCTTTATCCGAAGCAAAATCAATTCGAATAATCGGTATTTCTTCTGTAGATAAGTCGAATGCTTTCGAGTTGCTGTAAGAATGAACAATCATATGTTCTGACTCAATTCGATTTAAGATACCGACAAGATTCTTATCATGCTTACTTTTACTTTGAGAATAATAGGGGTTCTTACCAACACCTGAAATTCGATGTTTACCGTTGATTTTATATTCAATACTGGTTATAAGACCTCTAACAACCTCTCCCTCATATAAATGCTCAATCATATCCGCAGGGTCTAAGCTTGGATTGCCTATTGTTGTTGCATCTAAAGGTGTATAGGATATCTGGCTAACAGCTTCTAATAACCTCTGACACATCCGTTCTCTTTTTTCAGATAGTCCTAACTGCATCAATGGATTGACCTCTAAATTCATAGTCAAACCTGTATCTTGTTCCAAGGCATAATATTCTGCCCATTTGGTTTTCATATTGGTTGAGTTTATAGCCGTATAATAAGTCTTAAAATCAGAAACACTCGAATCAAAACGGTGCTTGGCTTCAATTTGAGTAACGGGGGTATTGCCATACTGTTTTAGAACCAAACGGCCTAGACGGTCAATTTGTGCAATTGTCCCAAGCGTTGATGCTAAATAATGAAGTAAATCACGGTAGGTTTCGATATCATGGTCCGGATAAATTGATAACATTTCTGTTCCATTTGGCAATATCATCACTTCTGCTTCAGACATGCCGAGTTGAACTCGACACCTTTCACAGATAAAAGTCAATAATTCATAAGCAGTCCCGAATGTATCCTTAACATTTAATCGTCGATCGAACCGCAACATGAAATCATAGCCTTTGAGCTCTAGCCGTTTATTGGAGCGATTTGCTTCAGAAACTTCAAAAATCCCCATGGGAATAGATTCCTGTCTGCCATCTGCATAGTGCAAGTGATACCTCAGTGAAATCTGGGCTGATTCTAATCGGTAACGGTCTACATTGGTAAATAGACTCAACCCAAACTCTGACGCATAAACCGAGCCCAATTCTATTTCAGATGAACCTGAACAGGAGCGTTGAATATATCCCGTCCCTTTAAGTATCTCTGCATCTGTAAAATCGATTGTTTCTCCATCCTGAAGATAGAGTTTGCCTGACCAAGAAAACTTTCGCGAGGGCTGATTGATCACTTCTTGAAATTGTTTAGTTGTCAGCTGCATACCCTACCCCCTTAATATTCATGCAACGAAAAAGACACCTCCCATAAACCTTTGTAGGAAGTGTCTTTAATCAAATTAGCTGAGAATCTCTCAATATACATATTGGTTGTTTTCAGTAACAAATTTTCTGTGTCTAAGTACCTTACCTGTAACATCGCATTCTTTTTTAGTTCTGATAGTTGCTTTACCCACTTTGGACTACAATTAAAAGAAACTGCAATAGAAACGACTCCATGTCGAATCACATCTCGTTGAACAGTGCCCGCTTCTGTCTCACCACCTGTATCTGCTTCAATATCACGGTATTCCATAGCGTAAGAAGTCGGTAGTGGCAGTGTAATGCTATTAATAATTAAATACGTTTGATGACTCATTACCTACCGCCACTCCTTATATTCTGTCGTGTTTGAGCATTTACGATGACTTCATCGAGCAAGTTCCCGCCTAAATATACCGGGATAATAATATCTCCTTGTCCTTGATTGTTGTCTGTTAGTTTATTAACTAACGAACTAATTTCACGATTGCTGTTCGGAATATTACTTGCTACGCCTGCAATCTCTACCCCTGCCACTTGTGGTGATATCATCATATCTTGTGCCACTTTATTAATGGATCCTCTGACTAGATGACGCGACCGTTCAATTCCCTTAGATAAGCCTTGCATAAAGTCAGGCATCCAACTTTCATAATCAGTCAAGGGACCTACTTCAGGTACTGAGAAGTGAAGGTAAGACCAAATGATATTCGCAACATTCTTCACAGAATTGACCAAATGGCCAATGGCTTGATTGATACCATTCGCTATCCCAATAACCATATCCCAGCCCCAAGTGACTGCCTGTGACGCTAAATCTCGAATAAAATTCACAGCACCCATGAAACCTTGGTAAATAATGTCTTGAAGATTATTCATAGCATTGACACTATTATTTAAGATAGCGTTAAAAGCATTTACTACAATTGAAATGGCATTACTTAATATATTCCCCATAAATGAAACGATATTATTCCAAGCACTTGAGATAAATTGACTGATCGCATTCATCGTGTTGCTAATAGTAGAACTGATCGAATGCCAGACTTGTTGAATAATATTAAACAAGCCACTCATAAACCGAGATGTTGTTTGTGTGATTGAATTCCAAGATTTCGATATAAATTGACCAATGCCATTTATTATTTGAGACGTCGTTTGTTGAATCGACTGCCAAGTTGACGTTAAAAATTGCTTGATACCCGTCCATATTTCGTGAGTCGTTACCGTTAAGTATTGCCAGGATTGTTGAATTTGTTGACCGAGATTGCTTAAGAAGTTGGTCATGAAAGTCGTGAAATTATTCCAAAGTTCTTTTCCACCTTTAAGTGTTGCCGTCCAAGTCTCAGATAAAAATAAACCAATCGAATCCCAAGCTTGGACTGTAGCTTGTTTAATATTCTCCCATATCATAACCACACCTTCACGAAAGGCATCTGATTTATTCCAGAGAAGAACAATTGCTGTGACAATGGCTCCGATTGCTAAAGGTATGGGGCCAATTGCAGTAATCACTGCACCGACCGCTGGAATCATACTTCCAGTTATAAAACTCAATATTCCACTCAACATACCAATGAGCTTTGGTCCATAAATCATTATTGAACCCAGTCCTGTCATCATTTGCCCCACTATAATCAGAAGTGGTCCAATCGCCGCCACTAGTACCAATATGACTGCCACAACTGCTTTTATTGGACTTGGCAGTGCATTGATCGCATTTACAAATCCATTCAAAGCACGAACAATCGCTCGCACTGCTGGCATTAAAATATCCCCAAAAGAAATCGCGACTTCTTCTAGGGCTGACATTAACTCTTCTAATTCTCCTTCAAGGTTGTCTTGCATCGTGGTTGACATAGATTCTGCTGCGCCATCTGCATTGATAATAGATTGCGTCAGTTTATCGACGTCCGATGGAGCGGCGTTCATGATGGCTAGGAATCCAGACATGGCTTGTTTTCCAACTAAAAGTTCAGCATTGGCTACTTGTTCAGCTTCAGTCATTTGGGAGAATGCTAGACGTAAATCGGTCATGATTTCAGTCAGACCACGCATACTACCATCCATATTAATTGTCTGAACCATCACTTCACCAAATGAACTACTCGTTAATACCAAGTCACCTTGAAGTTCAGTCATAATCGTACGCAGTGAAGTACCTGCTTGAGAAGATTTTATCCCCGCGTTGGCCATGAGCCCAATCGCTAAAGCTGTATCCTCAATGGTATACCCAAGTGCCCCAGCAATCGGCGCTGCATACTTAAAGGTTTCACCCATCATCGACACATTCGTATTAGCATTCGATGATGCAGCGGCAAGAACATCTGCGAAGTGAGCGGAGTCTGAAGCTTGTAGTCCAAACGCAGTTAATGCATCCGTGATAATATCAGAAGTTAAAGCTAAGTCTTCTCCTGAAGCAGCCGCCAAGTTCATAACGCCATCAATACCACTTATCATGTCAGAAGTTTTCCAACCTGCCATGGCCATATAGTTCATTGCTTCAGCTGCATCAGTTGCAGAGAACTTTGTCTTCGCTCCCATCTCTCGTGCTTTATCTCGGAGTTCATCAAACTCATCTCCAGTTGCACCTGAGATAGCTAGAACCTGACTCATCGCAGTATCAAAATCGGAAGAAGTTTTAACTGCCGCTACACCTAAAACAGCAATCGTTGCTGTAACTGGCATCATCTTTTGTCCCGCTGATTTTACCTTATCTCCAGCTACTTGAAATTGTTCACCGGCAATTGAAACATTTGCTAATGTACTATTCGAAGCATGTGCTTGTTTTTCTAAAGACTTTAAAGCTTGTTCTGTTTCAATGATTTCACGCTGTAAAGCATCGTATTGTTCCTGACTAATCGTTCCTTGAGCTAAGGCTTGATTCGCACTTGTTTGAGCTTCTTTTAATGATGATAGTTTACTTTTAGTGTCATCGATTGCTTTGCCTAACAATTTATGTTTTTGAACAAGTAATTCAGTGTTCCCTGGATCCAATTTCAACAGCTTGTTGACATCCCGAAGTTGAGATTCGGTACTTCTGATTTCTTTATTGACATCCTTCAAGGCATCCTGGAGTTTGGTCGTATCGCCACCAATCTCGACTGTGATACCTTTGATTCGTTTTGACATACAACCACCTCCACAATTAGGCATAAAAATACCCTGAGCTAGTCAGGGTAGAGAAAAAATATATTATATTAATTGAAATGCATAGTCTACCGCTTCTATAAGTTGGGATTCATCTATAGGATCTCTTTTTTCTATCACGCTAACTACTTCAACTTCTACTATATCGGTTCGAGCAAATATTCTAGAGCCATTCTGTTTACTAAACATTGTTTTCAACTTATTTTCCAGTTTTCCATTAAATACTAGCGTCTGAATTTCCTCAAGTTCAGATTCAGTCAGAGACATCGACATAGTTACGTCAATAAATTCTTCTTTTAAAATAGCGAACATTTCAACACGATCATCATCCATGAACTTATCTAATACTGATTGGGTTACTAATGTTCCCGCAACACCGCCAATAATACCAGTTGCCGCTCCTATACTAGTACCTACTACAGTTCCTAAACCAGGTAAGAGCCCCGAGCCTATAGCCATGCCAGTTAAAGCAGATGCACCTATTCCAGAAGCTAGTCCTGCAGAAGCAACAACTGTATTTTTCAATAGTTGCTGAGAAGATATTCTACCACTTAACTTATCAAAAATACTCGGTCCAATTACTATTCCAAATGAGAGTACAAGACTACTTCCTTTTGCTACACTTTCAGCCATTATTTTTTTACCAAAATAATTAGCCATTTTCATCGTTAATACTTTAGATATTTGTTGCGAACCCGCATAAACAGCTGTTCCCAATACTAAGGTTCGAGTTCCAGCTATTAAAGCACCTTTAGCGGCTTCTTTAGGAGAATTACCTGACCAGATACCTTGAGCAAATACAATCGCAAAACTAATGCCTGCTATCGGTGAGGTTTGAACTAAACCGTTTATAGCATCATACTTTAATGAAATTAAATTTCCCCCTTGTGCTATCAATTTTGATTCCTGCCAGGTAATATTTCCCTTTCTAATAATTTGTGTAGCCTGCTTTGGATCCTTAACGCCTGATACTTTCCCTTGAATAATCTTATCTTCCATCAGTTTAATAGCTTCTTGATATTGTTCTTTAGGAACTTCCAATTGCATCCCAGAGTATCGATACATTCCACCATTTTCTTTTTTATTAAAAGCAGAGTTAACTGTATTTTTTGCATTTGAGTAGTATTTCGTTTGTATTAATGTATCTCCTACAATACGATCAGCACCATCTTTAGCATTGTCCTGACCTACTTTCATTACCCTAGAAAATGGGGTCTTTACTTTATCTACAAGATTATTTGCATACTCTGCCGCGATTCCATGCCCTTGCGGAGCGTTAACAATAGCATTTAATTGTTCAGTATGAAAATGATTCCCCAAATTATATTGAAGTCCTGCCAACCCACCAATAACCTGTGACTTTTTCTTCAATATTTGATTGTCTAGTTCCTTTTCAAAAATATAATCTTGCGAAAGAGAATTAAAATATAAATCTTTGGTATAACCTGTTTCTATGAGTAATTCTAGATGACTTATTATGCTAGATATTTCCCAATTTTTCGATACAACCAAACTGATTTTCTCTTTTGAAAGATAAAAGAAAATCAGTTGGTTTGTTGCTTGATCGAACTCTAATTTCCATAATCCATCAAATGGAACTATTTTTGCCTCGTTCACTTTTGCCTTTTTTGTCTTATGAAATTTTCTTATTTCTTTTCGATAACCTTGATACGAATATAATAACCCTATATGTGTTAACATCAAACCGTATTCGTTAAAGTCTAATTCATCCATACTTCTAATTGGACTATACCCAAAAACAATTAATTCATCATAGTCAAAATTATTAAATGCTTCCTTACCTTCAATGTACCACTTAGCTCTTCCATAGGGTATTTCTTCCAAACTATAATCAAATTCATTGCCTAATTCTTCCAAAGTTTTTCGAACTTTTTCAATGTCATAATCATGTTTATTTTTATGTCTATTTTTCCAAACCAAGAGCTTAATATAAAGTAAAATTTCATCCCTAAATCTGTAAAAAATCAGTAGAATAACTATTAGTATTATTGTTATATTTTCCATCTCACACCTCGTAAAATGATAAATTCGTTCATAATAATAATACCATTTATTGTGTTTATTTAATATAAGTCAAATACTAAAACTTGTCAAAATCTTCTTGTGTTGCAATTTGTTGGTAAGGGTACTCATCATTAGTATTTTCGATAAATAAATCATTCACTAACCCAATTGACAAATAATCTAAATCAGCCATTGTTAGTCCGAGCTGTATTGCCCTTAGGATAAAGAGCGGGGTGCTCATTTCCCTTTCGGTGGCTTGTACTTTTTTCGCTGTTCAGATTCACTTTTCACATTAAGTCCCCATAACTCAATTAGCTGAGGAAGCACTTGATAAATCGAAAAGGTATTAAATTGTTCCAACCACTCTGACGTGTCCTCACAAATACTCGGATCAGCATGTTTGGCCATTACAAAGGCGATATTTTCAAATAATTCTAAGGATTCAATATCTAATGTGGATTGCCCCTCATTATTTTCTTTAACACCCATCTCTAACTTGGATAGGTCCTTAAATATATCTCGTCCATACTTCAGACGATAAATTCGAGGAATGGCTGCTGACGCTTTAAAAGCTACTTCTTGCCCATCAATTGTAATTTTCTTTTGAATGGCCATTACGGTCCCCCCACTTCTTCAACAGGTAAATAGACTTGACTATACCAAGCGCTATATGCTTCTGTATTTGTGTCATTTCCTGTCCGAGCTTTGACCAACCCATTTGGTAGTGGGCGAGAAGATAGGGATAGGGTTTCAGGCTGGACTTCCCGACTCTCTTCATTTGTTTGACCTGCTAAACTTGGTCGAGCGGCGGAACAATTATACATAACATGACGAATTTTATGTTTATCACCATCAAACTCAAACAGAATTGCAAAGTTGGACGTTTCTGAATTAGCATTTTCAATCAAGACATTATTGGCATCGACCGTTTCTTTTAAGATATCTGTTCTAAACGAATCAGGAATTAAAGCAATTTCTAAGTCACCATCGTATCCCATATTATTTGAGATGGTATAATACTCAATTCCATCCGCATAAAAGGCCTCAGGTTCCCCATTTGGATCCAAAGAAATGGATACTGCCCCGGGCATAGGAACAGGAACTCCAAAATTAAAGCCCTCATCCGTTGTCGTGATGAGAGCATAATGAACATTTGATATGTTATATTTGACCTTATTTTTCATAATCAACCTCCAAGGTAAATTGATAAAGAACCTCATACATTTTTTCTGAGTCAATATAGACTTCTGACTTGTTATAAAAGATATGATTTTTATCCAGAATAGCTTCTACTTGTTGTTCCAACGTGACAGCTTTTTGATCCGTATAAAGTTCAAGACTCACTTGATTTTTCTTTAGGTAAGCAACACCATCTGCCGAGAAGTTGTCGGATTGAGGATAGAGATAACAAATAAATGGTGGTTCAGGAGCATTTCCCTCACTAAAATGGTCATAAGCATAGGGTAAGCCAATCTCTTTTAACAATTGAATCATATGTTTCATTTACTCACCCTTTCAATTCTTTCTCAATATCTGACTCAAGTTGTCTCATCCCTACTTCTTGAGCGGGTAAAATATGTGGTTGACCTTTCACTCGACCACCCCCACGTTTGGCATGTCCATGTTCCAATAAATGAGCGAGCTGATACCTGTTTCTAGAATGAACGATTAAATGAAGTTGTGTTGAGGTTTCCCGTTCCTTTTTAACTGACCATGATTTTTGATAGGCTTTTGTATCTTTCGGCCCGTTAGCTCTAATTTCCTTACGAACCGTTTGGCCAGATTTCTTTACAGCTTCCTTCACTGACTCGGTTGCTACTTCAGCATATTCTTCCAAGCCAACCATGATTTCATTCACTAACTGATCAATGGCTATTTTCTTCATCGTTCCACCTTCTTTGCGTACAGCTTTAACGTTTCATTTTTATAATTCATAAAGTCCACTCGTTTAATATCATATAAATCACTTTGGAATAGGATACGATGAGCATTGGTTGTCATGTCTTTTAGGACAGGTGTATAACGAATGGTAAATATTAAGTCGCTATGGTCAACTACCAATCCAGCTACAGCAACTTCTCCCCCTGATTGACCGCGAGAATCAACGAAGGCAAAGCAAGTATGAAACGTTTCCCACTCTTCCTTCCAATTACCTATCTCATCTCGAGTAGAATGGGATGCTTGAATTTCAATCCGTGCATTCAAGTTAGATATTTTCATCAGAACCCCTCCTGACGAATCCCAAATAAAAGAGCACGTAAAGTCAAGGTTAATTCACGATGGTCAGCTTCTTCCCGGTGCTCATAGAAGTAAGCGATGGTATACAACAAGGCTAGTTTAGCATGTGGGTAAGCTACAAGTTGTTCACTCGTTTCACATCGGGCCACATCCAAACATAGGAGAGTTGCTGAATCCATTAAGTTCTCAATCAATCCATTTTCATGGTCACCATCTACCCGCAAATAGCTCTTGACTTCTTCCAAGGACAGCATTAAGCCGCCCCACCAATTTTAAGAATTTGTACGGCTTCTGGTAGCACCAATTTACCGTCCACACGTTCTTTCGCAACAAATCCAACCATGCCATTACCAGCAAACAACTCTTTCAACTCTTGGAATGAACGAATACCACGGTCGCCAATGTTATAGTAAGAAAAATCTCCAAATGCAATAGCAGGATCTCCTTTAGTCACTTCTGGTGCAAAGGCTGAGGTATAAACTGGATAACCTAGCAAGCGATCTGGTTCTCCTTGTTGGTATGATTGTTGCCAAATATAAGCACCATTGTTATCCTTTAATTTACGGACTAATGCTAAGGTCGCATCATTTAAGATAAATACTGCGTTCTTACGGTAAGGACGTTTTAAGGCATAAACGAGGTTTAGAATTTCATCCGAGGTGATTTTCTCACTGGTAGTTGTTACACCCACTTCACCACCTCCTGATGTCGCAAAGATTCCTAACGGTTTATTATTACCGTCCCCATTTAAGAAAGCATCTTCTTCCGCATTTGCTAAAGCTTTAGAGAATTGATCCATGAGATGATTTTCTAAATTAAAGGCATTATCATAAAGTAATTCTTCTGTCACTTTGATGGCAACATGTAATTTATGCGCATCTAATACCACTTGGTCAAAAGTAGTATCACCAAACGTTAATGCTTCTCCTTCTTCAATCCAAGCAGCTGCTGGCTTAGTTCCAGCAATGTTAATCTTATGTTCCCCAGAAGTCTGAATAACTGTGCCTAGCTTACGTAGGATATTTTCTTCTTCTAACCCTTGAATTAGTCGCTCGTCATATTCTTCTGGAACTAAATAACCACCTTGTGTATCAATTCCTTCTTGTAAGACATTGGAAACATTTCGGAAGTTAGAACGAAAAGCATTTAACATAGCTTCTTTATACTCATTTCGAGCTCGACCTCTTTTTTCTGATTCATTGACATTTCCTGGCATAGAAGTTAATGGTTTCGAAGTTGGTTGTGCTAACGATTGATCCATTTGTTTCTCACGCTCCATTCGTTTAATTTCACGAGTATAATTTTCAATTTCCAATTCCATTTGAGCATATGTTTGGTGGTCTTCATCAGACATTAATCCTTTTTCATCTCGGTGACTTTCTACAAATGCCTTTGCTCGATTCCAAGCTTCACTACGTTGTTCAATTAATTTTTGCATCATATTAATTACCTCCATTGGTTTTTGATAGTATCTAAGCGACTGACTAACTCATTGGCAGAAACAGCATGACTTTCTTTCACTTTAATTAAAAGGGAATTGGTCACTGCTTTTCTTGAAAACAACATTGTTGGTTTTGATTCGTTATAAACATAATCAGATGCTGTTTGAAGCACAGAATCACAAAAGCCTAACTCCATCGCTTTACCCACATCCATCCAAGTTTCAGCATCCATTAACAGTGAGAGTTCATCTCGTGATAAACCAGTCTTTTTCTCATAAGCATTGATAATTGAATCCTTAAAAGAAGCCAACATATCGATGGCTTTTTCCATTTCAACATGATCACCAATCGCAACCGTCATCGGGTTATGAATCATCATCATGGAAACAGGACTCATAAATAATAAATCTCCAGCCATCGCGATAACCGAAGCTGCTGAGGCCGCAATGCCGTCTATCTTAATCGTGACATGCCCGGGATAATCTAATAGCATGTTGTAAATCTGTGCCCCAGCAATCACATCGCCCCCTGGTGAGTTAATCCAAACAACGATATCTCCTTCATCCGCGTATAATTCCTCGCGAAACAACTCCGGAGTCACATCATCTTCAAACCATGATTCTTCCGCAATCGTCCCGTTCAAATACAGCGTCCTTGGTTCCTTTTCATCTGGTTCTTTCCAGTTCCAAAATCTCTTACGATTCACGGTCTACTTCACTCTCCTTACTTTGATAAAATGTGCCTGCTTTTTCTAAAGGCAACATATTCCCATTCACTAGATATAAGTCCCCACCATCTTCTTTTGAAATTAAATCTAGATTTTCTAGTGTTCGTATATCGTTTGCTGACATCCAGCCATTTTGTCTGGCAGTAGCATACCCATTCATACGGCTTTCGTAATCTCCTCGGAGTAAGCCATCCACATTAAAGCTAATAAAATAGGATGGTTTATCTTTCTTGGAAATTAAGGCTCGATTCATTGCTTGTTCCCAGCGAAGTACCCAAGGGTCTAAGGTGTATTTAACAAACTCCAACGATTGTTGTTCAATATTAGAAAAGCTCGACTTCTCCAAATCACCAACCATATGAGGCGGGACTCGGAAAATTCGAGCAATTTCGTTAATTTGAAATTTTCTTGTTTCTAAAAATTGAGCTTGTTCAGGTGAGATAGAAATAGGTGTGTACTTCATCCCTTCTTCTAACACAGCAATCTTATTTGAATTACTTGATCCGCCAAAGGACTGCGACCATGAATTCCTTACTCGTTCTGGGTCTTTGATAATGCCAGGGTGTTCCAACACACCACCCGGTTGAGCACCGTTCGCAAAGAACTTCGCCCCATACTCCTCAGTTGCTAATGCCATTCCGATAGCGTTCTTAGCCATTGCGATAGGTGAGTATCCAATCAAACCATCAAAACCTAAACCAGGAATGTGAAGAACGTCAAAATCAGTTAACTCTACTTTCCCATCTTCATGATAGTATTCATAGATGATTTCTTTAGTCAGGTTATCTCGCTTTACTTTCATCTTATTGGGCATTAAAGGATAAATAGAGACGACCTCACCTTTCCCATTACGAATGACCTGTGCGTAAGCATTTCCCCACAACAACAAATGAGTCATCAGGGTTTCACGAAAGATAAATGATGTCATCTCGGCATTGGGCTCATCATGCAAAATAAAATATAAGGTATGATCTTTGGCTTTTTCTTTATTTCCATCCTCGTTACTTGAATATAAATGTAGTGGTAAACTAGCGACGGATTCAGCTAGAATCCGAACACAGGCATAAACGGCTGTCATCTGCATGGCAGAACGTTCATTGATATTTTTACCTGCAGAACTATTTCCAAAATAGAAACGGTTACTAGGTATTGTCTTATTTTCTACTGGACTCCGTATTAACTTCGACCATAATTGTTTGATTGGATTCATTAGTCACCTCTATCCCCTTAAATTAAAAATAACCCTCGTTCATCATAAACCGACTCCACTTGATTCAATCCGTGACGTAAGGATCTATCTAAAGCCATAACAGTCGCTACGACACCATCAATTTTCTCAGTCGATTTTTCTTTATCAGGCTTAATATTCCCTGCTGGATCCGTTCGGATGAAAATGTTATCCATCATCCAACGTAAGACAGGATGCCCAGCATGAGCAAATTTCTTCTCTAAAGCAATCTTCATAAGTTGTTTTGTTGGTGGACTCATATCCTTAAAACCTTGTCCAAATGGAACCACTGTAAAGCCCATACCTTCTAAATTTTGAACCATTTGAATGGCACCCCAACGGTCAAAGGCTATTTCTCGAATATTATATTTAGTCCCTAATTCTTCAATAAACTGTTCAATAAAACCATAATGAACGACATTACCTTCGGTAGTTAATAAGTGACCTTCCTTTTCCCACAAGTCATAATTTACGTGGTCGCGAGCCACTCTCAAGTCGAGATTTTCCTCTGGTAACCAAAAGTATGGCAAAATATAATATTTATCATCTTCATCTTCTGGGGGGAACACCAACACAAAGGCTGTGATATCTGATGTACTAGATAAATCCAGTCCGCCATAACAGACACGACCTTCTAATTCTTTAGGATCAAATGGGAAAGCACAAGCATCCCATACATCCATAGGCATCCAGCGTACCGTTTGCTTAACCCATTGATTTAATCTTAATTGTCTGAAGGCATTTTCTTCTGCGGGGTTTTGCTTTGCTGATTCACATGCTTGATGAACTTTATCCATCTGTACTGTAATGCCTAAAGAGGGGTTAGCCTTTTTCCAAACTTCCGGATCCGTCCAATCATCTTCTTTTTCAGCACCATAGATAACAGGATAAAATGTAGGGTCTGTTTTCCTACCCTCAATAATATCCTCTGCTTTTTGATGGGTTTCGTAACAAATTGATTGTGTATCCGTCCCTGCCGTAGTAATTAAGAAATATAGTGGTTGAGTTCTTGCGTCGCCAGATCCTTTCGTCATGACATCAAATAGTTTTCGATTTGGTTGCGTATGTAACTCATCAAACACCACTCCATGAATATTGAAACCATGTTTGGAATACGCTTCAGCGGATAAGACTTGATAGAATGAGTTTGTCGGCTGATAAATAATTCGTTTCTGTGAAGTAAGTATTTTTACTCGCTTATTTAAGGCGGGACACATGCGAACCATATCAGCTGCCACATCAAATACTATCATTGCTTGTTGTCGGTCAGCTGCACATCCATAAACCTCAGCACGTTCTTCACCGTCACCACAAGTTAAGAGCAAAGCAACGGCAGCTGCTAATTCTGATTTACCTTGTTTCTTAGGTATCTCAACATAGGCGGTATTAAACTGACGGTGGCCATCTGGTTTAATAATTCCAAACAAATCACGAATAATTTGTTCTTGCCAATCAATCAACTCGAATGGTTTACCCGCCCAGCGTCCTTTAGTGTGTGTTAATGCTTCAATGAAATTAACTGCAAAGTCCGCGCTATCTTGGTCGTAGTAAGAATCATCTGCCATAAACTGTGATGGTTCATAATTCTTTAACTTTCGAATGATTCTCACCTCCCTAATTTTGTGCAAAAAAATAACCACTTGGTCAGTGGTGTACGAGAAAAAGAGCTTTCGCTCCTTTTTGTATAAAGTAATTTGTGATTTTAAGGTGGATTTTAACTTTGAACTTCTACTTTCTTGAGAAGGATTGCCTTCTTAATTTCTGGTACTTCTCCTCGAGAATTGTAGTTATAAATCATGTTTCCAGTTTCAAGTTCTAGCATGCCTTCAATTTCATATCCTCTTTGGTTAAATTCCCATAAATTCTTCATTAAGGCGGTTGAGTGGTCTGTTATCGTAAATTCCTCAATGCCAAATTCTTCAAGGCTTTCTACAATTTCCTCAATCGAACCTTCTCTTAATATGTCGTTGAAGTTTAGTTTCTGAAGCTTGCCCCTTTGCGTAAGCATATAGGCACTTAAAAAGTCAATTGGGTATCCTTGGTTTCTCCAGTCTAGTAATTCGATGATAGCGTCTAGTTTTTTAATATTTTTCATGGTTAGGTTCCTCCTTTTTTTACTGTGTCCATATTCCCGTACAAACACATCAATAGCAAGGTTTACCAACCTGTTAGACGCTTCAATCTTTAATTAACTCTACTTCATCCACTTGGTCAATCACATTAAGTGAAGAACCATTATCCCAGTTGACTAATAGAGAGCCTATGTCATCCACGCCAATAATGGTTCCTTTCGTCCCCAAAGGCGGAGCTTGTAAGTCATCCATTTTAATCAGACGAATCCGACTCCCAATTGGATACTTCTTTTTTAATTGAGCAATACGTCCCTTTAGCATTTTAATCACCTCCAGGACTATATATCACTCAAGAGTGACTATAAATCAAGTCATAGGAGCTATTCATTTACTAATCGATACATTGAATTTCCAATGGATAACACTCTGGCATAGTATTGTTGTTTAACGAAAGTCTCTTGATGTCGAACCATAAACTCTTCTCGCATGTTGTCTTGTGTCCGAGCTGGTCTAAATTGACTTCTAGGCTTCTCATTTTCAAAGACATAACGGTCGCCTAAAAGATAATCATCACTATTCAACATGTAATTCACAACCTGTGCGTAGTAATCTGGTGTGTTCTCAAATTGTTGCCATTGCTTTTTAAGTGACACTTCAGTATTTTGAGATGCCTTTTTGTAAAACATGCTGTAAACAAATTGAGCTAAGTCATCATCACTAGTCATTGCCCATTTAAGGGGAATATAAGCGTAAGGTTCACTTTCTATTTCTTCTCTTAATGAATCAAAATGCGAAGTACCACCAAAAATAATGTTTATCATCTTTGATTGATTCGGTTGAGTGAAGACATATTTTGTCAATGAGTTGGATACCATGCTTAAAACTTCATTATTCATTCAGTTATCCCCCAAGTTTTATCGTTAATCCCATATTAGAATTGTAATTCTTCTATATCAAGTATTTTCAACGATTCCTTGTAAGATAAATATCACGCAGGGTAAAGCTACCCCATTGCCCCATAATTTATACTCAACAGAATCTGTGTGGGGCTTGGCTAACCATTTCCGTATTTGTTTTTCTGTCTTCGATCGCTTGAGTCCTCTTACTCGTTTGTCCGTTTCAAAGACTTGTTGCCAAAAATTTAGTTCTTCAGGACTAGGATTTATTTCTTCCAAATCATCACACCAACCATCCGAAAACCCTTGTAATCTTCCACACTCTTGCGGTGTAAGCCGCCTAACTTGAGGCTGATTGACGACAGGCGGGTCCTTATAATCACAAGCGACTAAGGGGTCAGTAATGCCTTGCCTGGCTCGAGTAAAATGTGAGTTTTTACTTAATGAAAATATTTCCTCAACGATTGCTAAGCCACCTTGATTTTGAGCCGGATGATTGCCTGACGTATCAATCGTTCGACTGACATCACATGGATAAATATTATGTCTTGCATTGCGCGTATTTTCAGAAGTTTGTCGAACGTCATAAACAACAAATGGTTGATTATTGCCACCTGTCCCAAGTTTTCTTGATAAAGTTGGCACTTGGTTCAAAGGACCTCGATAGCGACTATCTTGGCTATGGTTTTCAAAAACATAAGGTGGTGAACCGCCACTTGCTTTTAATGTTCCTGATTTTTCTTTATAGATATCCATCCGTTGGCCACCTTGGTCATTTAAGCAGATTGTTTCTCCAGTGCTTGTTTCAAGACCTCGGGGATTTCCTTGCCCTTTAGCTTTGCTCGTCTTAAAATTCCTTGACAGGCTTGCGGACTCAAATAATATGTCTCTAGCACGTTCTCCATCAAAATCTGCGACAAGGAAGACTCTACGACGACGTTGGGGCACTCCGAAGTATTGAGCGTCAAGAACTCGGTAAGCAATGGACCATCCGTCTCCCATAAGGTAGTCGCTGTAGGGCCATTTTCCGTTTTCAGGCATAGGCACCGTGGGATACGATCCTTTGACCTGGATAACTGCATCCAAAACGGATTGGAAGTCGGCTCCTTTATTTGATGAGAATGCGCCACAGACATTCTCCCATAAGATATATCTTGGTTTTGTGTCATTGGTAGCTACCCTCATTTCTTTAATGATACGTATTGCTTCATAGAATAGATTCGATTGTCTCCCTTGAAGTCCTTGTCGACCACCTGCAATCGATAAGTCCTGACATGGACTACCAAATGAAATAATATCAACAGGTGCTATATCAGCACCATTCAATTGCGTAATGTCTCCTAAATGTTGAACTTCAGGTAATCGTTTGGTTGTGACACGAATCGCAAATGGTTCAATTTCTGAAGCCCATATTGGTTTGATTCCTACTAATTTAGCCGCTAAGGGAAAGCCACCGGAACCATCAAATAATGAGCCTAAAGTAAGGCTAGTCATCTTGCAACTCCTCAATTTCTGTAAATAAAAAGCTGACTCCATCCCTTTCTACAGAGACTTCATCAGATTTACCAATTAATTCTATATATCGTTTTATAATGACATCCGCAAATTTCTCGTCCAACTCAATCGTATAACAAATACGATCCGTTTGTTCACAGGCCAATAAAGTTGAACCACTTCCTCCAAAAGGATCTAGAACAATAGCATTTGAAGTAGACGAATTCATTATGGGATAAGATAACAGAGGAATCGGCTTCATCGTAGGATGGTCTGAATTACGCTTAGGTTTATCGTATTCCCAGATGGTTGTTTCTTTACGACCTGAATACCATAAATGTTTCCCTTTCTTCTTCCAACCAAAGAGAATCGGTTCATGTTGCCATTGGTATGGAGAGCGTCCTAATACGAGTGATTCTTTCTTCCAAATACAAGTACCCGATAGATAGAACCCGGCTTCTTGAAATGCCCGTCTAAAGTTAAATCCTTCTGTGTCAGCATGAAATACATAAATCGATGCTTCATTCGTCATTACCTTTTCCATATGGGTAAAAGCAGCTAACAAGAATTCATAAAAGGCTTGATTTTCCATTTTATCGTTTTTTATCTTACCAGCACTTCCCTCATAGTCCACATTATAAGGTGGGTCTGTGACCACTATATTTGCTTGCTTATTTTCCATCAATCGTTCATAAGACTCTTGTTCCGTGGAATCTCCCACATATAAGCGATGTCTACCTAACGTCCAAATATCACCGTGTTTAGAAATGGCTGGCCGTTTTAGTTCTTCTTCCACATCGAAATCGTCATCTTCAATGCCATCCGTAAGCGTGTCTTTAAAGAGTTCATCCAACTCCGCCACATCAAACCCTGTGAGAGAGACATCAAAATCAGAGCCTTCCAAATCGGTAATCAAGCTCATGAGTTTATCTTCGTCCCATGAACCAGATATCTTATTCAAAGCAACGTTCAGTGCTTTCTCCTGGGATTCATCGATATCAATAATCACACACTCAATCTCTTGATACCCTAAATCTTGCATTACCTTTAAGCGTTGATGGCCACCCACAATTCGACCTGTTTGTTCATTCCAGATGATAGGTTCCACATAGCCAAATGTCTCAACAGAACGCTTTAGTTTTTCATATTCAGCATCACCCGGTTGGAGGTCTTTTCTTGGATTGTAGTCCGCTGGAATTAAATCGGTAAGTTTTTTCTTTTTAATCTGCATACTCTTCCAGGGCCTCCTTTATTTTGTATGACTCGAAGGTTCTTTCCCATAAATAGATAAATGATGAAAAATGACCATAACGAGCTGTTCTACGGTATTTAGGTTTACGTAAATCTAGGAAGTCAATAATTGCTCCTGGTTTCAAATTAAAATATCGTTGCGTAAAATCCGTCAGCACTTCATCACTATATTCACTCGTGCCGTGAGACGAAACTTGTACCATTACTGGTCTCGCCTTACCAATCGCATAGGATAAAGAGACAGAACACTCTGAACATATTTCTGCTTTCACAAAATTCTTGGCAATATAACGCGCCATATAAGCAGCAGAACGGTCTACTTTACTTGGATCTTTTCCTGAGAAAGCACCGCCACCATGAGCTGCTAAGCCACCGTAAGTATCTACCATAATCTTACGACCTGTTAAACCAGTATCTGCTGTAGGGCCACCTGTTACAAAGCGTCCAGAGGGATTGATTAAAATAGTCGTGTCCTCATCAATTGGGTAATGTTCAAAAATTGGAAGAATCACTTCTGAAATCAATTCACTTCTCAATTGTTGCATATCCTTACCCTCATCATGTTGTACAGATATCAAAATAGTATGAACATGACATAATCGCTCCCCATCATACTCAAGGGTCACTTGAGATTTCCCATCAGAATGAATGCCAGCAATTACACCATCAACTCGTAAAGTATCAAGTCGCTTACATAACTTATGCGCCAACTCCAATGCTAACGGTAAGCATGAGTTTGTTTCATTTGTCGCATAACCATAAACCGTTCCTTGATCGCCAGCACCTAGTAGGTTATATGAGGTCTTTTCGCCTTGTCTAGCTTCTAATGATTGATTAACGGCAGATGCGATATCTGCACTTTGCTTATTGATTAAGTTGTAAACCTCAAAGTCATCAGGGTTATAACCACTCTCCCAAAGAGCTACCTCGACCACATCGAATACATTGACTTCTTCACTCGTTGAAATTTCACCGGCTAGAATTATTTTTCCGTCGGTTGCTAATACCTCACAAGCAACTCGAGCATTACGATCATATAATAGACAACGATCTAAAATAGAGTCTGCGATATAATCACATAATTTATCGGGATGCCCCATACAGACACTCTCAGCAGTCTTAAACATTTAACCATTCCCTTTCTTTCTCAGTAACCGCTCCATGGTGTCTTCCATTGGATTCCCTACATAAGCAGTTGTTGAATTTTGTTTAACAATGTCAAAAATCTCATACCAGATGAGACTTGCTTGTTTTTGATAATTTTGACTCATCCCAACAAATGGACTAGCAATGGCACCACCTGTTGTGGGATGTTTTCCTAAAAGACCAAATGTTGAGATTGCTTCTTCGCATTGAATGTACCTGGCCATGGCTTGCGCATAGGTTTCAATTAGACGCTTATTTACTAGTCGCTCACATCCTCTATCTTTGAGCCACTCCCATGTTTCTGTATAAATTACACTTGCACCAAGGTCAGTGCCATCACGTTGTTTGGCTGACAAATATTCGGACGGATTTGGCATGTCTTTTCCTTGAGGATTGCAGTCCACTTCCAGTTCATCAGCGCTTAATGGGTTGGGACTAAAGTCGGGTAGGTCCATAATATTAGCTGGTTTTCCTTTGGCTAATTTATCAACCAAAGCTTCAGGCTTTTCACCTGAACGAGGACGTCTGCCCCCGCGTCTAGTTCCATCTCGCGCCATATAATCTTCCTCCTTTATTGACTCGCCTTTAATACCCCCTTTGAACTGCTTTTTTTGTGCGTGTTTGGGCGACACCGTTATCCAGGGTGAAAAATTTCAGAGATTCGACCTCCCCCACCCCTCACGCATTATTTTTTACCAAAGCGATCTCCGTCCAAAACTGAAATTCTTGAGTGGCATGATTTACACAAAGCCATCAAATTACTTTCATCATGTGTTCCGCCACGTCTCAAAGGTAAGATATGGTGAACTTCTTCTGCAGTTTTTAGTCTACTGTCTTTCAAACATTGTTGGCACAAAGGATGCTCTCTAATAAATTTGTTTCGAATCTTCCGCCACGCTCTCCCATATCTTTTTGCAGTTTCTGGGTCACGCTGATATTTTTCATAGCGTTTATTCTCTTGACGCTCATGCTCCTTACAAAATCGTCCATCCACTAGCTCTGAACAATTTGGAAAAGAACAAGGACGTTTAGGTTTCCTAGGCATAAACTTCACTCCATAAAAAGAACCCTGAGAGTTTCCTCCCAAGGCTGTCATGTTCACATTTTTCTACACCTTAACTATATCACTAAGGCTTACTCTCATTCTCTCTCATTTACTCTCATCTTTATTTTCTTCATACTCTTTTATGACTGGCTCAATTTCTGACAGTGCTTGTTTATGAATTCGAAAGACATGCTGAATACTAAAGTTTAAGTCGACTGCTATCTGCTCAAAGGATGAAAAATTCAAGTACCTTTTTTCCAAAACCATCTGTTGCTCTTTATCTTCCATGTCATTAATCATTTCAGTAATTCGAATTTTGATATCGACTAAAGAATCAATGTCATTATTGATTTCTTCTTGAAGCATCACAATCTTCACGATAATGTCTTCCAACCGAGAAGTATTGCGTCCTGGTGCTTTAGGCATATCCGATAAGGTGCTCGTTGCTTTTCGTGCCAAGGAGTTCAGTGTAGCAATCTGTTCAATTTTACTGTTAATACGCTGATCCAAATAAAAAGCTTGTTGTAAAAATTTCTTAGGTATCAAACACTTCGACCTCCTCATTTAATTTATTAAGAATCAACTTACCATCAGCATTTGTGATTTCTTTGAACCATTCGGATAAGAAAAACTTCTCGCAAGAAATCAAATGACGGTTGGCAGCTTCACTATTAGGATTTCTCTTCAATTGTCTACAAGCACTTCGATAGTCTTTGACAGCTTGTAATACAATCGCATGAGCTAATCGTTCGTAAGGGTTTTGCATTAACTCACCTCCATGTCTGCTTTTACCGCATCAATCAAGGCATTTTGACCTTTGCTTTTATTTTCCAAAGCTTTAAGCACGTATTCATCCAAGGTGTTCTTGGCTATGATATGGTGAACGACCACACTCTCGGTTTGACCTTGCCGATATAATCTCGCATTCGTTTGTTCGTATAATTCTAAGGACCATGTTAAAGTGAACCACACAATCGTTGAACCACCTGATTGTAAGTTCAAACCATGTCCCGCACTGGCTGGATGAATCACTGCCACTGGAATTGCTCCCTTATTCCAATCTCTAAAATCCTGTTTACTTTTAAGTTCTCTCACATCGAACCGTTCCTTGATTCGGAGAAGTTCATGCTTGTACCAATAAATAAGAAGGAGTGGTTTTCCATTCGCACCCTCGATTAAATCTTCCAAAGCATCTAACTTTTTATCATGAAGATGAATTGACTCACGTTCTTCCCCATACACGCTACCACTAGCCATCTGAAGTAACTTGCCAGAGAGCACTGCAGCATTGACTGCATCAATTTCTTTGTCTCCCAAGGTCACCAACATATCTTTTTTGAGTTGATCATAAGTAGCTTGTTCTTTATTAGATAGTTCAACACCTACTTGATTCATCACTAGCTCTGGCATATCCAGATAGTCTTCTGCTTTCATGGAAACAGTAATATCTCCAATTTTTTCATAGATAGCTTCTTCAGCACCAAGACGTAACTTGTATGAATAGATAATCATGCCATTCCGTTTATCGGGTTCAAAGTATGTGTTTCGATAATGGGTAATAAATCGTCCCAGACGTTCACCTTTATCAAGAATTCTAAAAGGAGCCCATAAGTCCATCAACCCATTACTCGACGGGGTTCCAGTTAGCCCTACCATCCGTCTGATGAATGGTCTAACTTGGACTAATGCTTTGAATCGTTTCGCAGTATGTGATTTGAAGCTAGACAATTCATCAATCACAACCATATCGAAATCAAATGGAAGCTCAGTTTTATTAACCAACCAATCAACATTCTCGCGGTTAATAAAATAGATATCCGCTTTCTGCTTCAATGCAAGGGTTCGTTCTTTCGCACTGCCAATGACCGTTGAATAATTGAGTAACTTTAGGTGTTCCCATTTATCACACTCATCTGGCCAAGTGTCTCTTGCGACTCGAATCGGTGCAATAATTAATACCTTCTTAACTTCAAAGGAATCAAACATCAAATTGTGAATTGCAGATAAGGTAATCACTGTTTTCCCTAAACCCATTTGTAGGAATAAGGCACTCACTTCATGCCTTTCAATGTAATCAATCATCGCTGCTTGATAAGGATAAGGGTTAAACTTCATTGGCTGTCACCTCCTCAATGATAAAATTTATTTGTTTTAAACTATCCAGCACATAGCATTGAAACCCTAACTGTTTCAAATCGTTCATTCGCTTCACTTGGATAGGTCTAGGTTTTATGCCAGGTCTCTTCACTTCTACAAAAGCAAACTTCCCTCTAGGTAATAAAAGTAACCGATCGGGTAAGCCCGTCATGCTTGTTGTATTTATTTTTATACATAACCCGCCGTGTGCTTTCACAGCTTTTACCAAATGTTCTTCAATTTTATATTCACTTATTTTTTGCATGTTAACTCCTCATTGATAAACGTTGATTTAATAACATTAGTGGAAGCTGTGTAAGCTGCATATATAACTTATATATAGTGTTTTATTTTTTTATCTATATGAAAAACTCCTATATATAGGTTCCACAGCCTCCACTATCGTTGATATCATCATGTTTTAAGAAAATTCTGAATTTAACTTCAATCCTTGGATGTAATTTCCATCACTCCGACGTCGACGAACAAAGCCCTCAGTTGAAAGTGCTGCATAAAAATCAGTGGTACTTCGAGCATATTCACCTGTTCTAAAACAGAAAGCTCGATATTCTTCATACAAAGGGCCAGACTTCTCCATAAACGTAGTATCTAACTCACAACATTCATTGAGGAATTGCCCCAACCAATCATTACTTTCTTTATAATCCTCAATGGCATCCCGTACCTTTTGAGGAAGAGATATCTTGAAGTCTGAAGCAATTACCTTTTTCGCCCCTTCAATCATCCATGACAAGATGGCTCCGCCCGCTTCATGGTATAGATGGTCGCCATAATTCTTCACATCACTGCGCCCTTCTATTTTTGCTTCAAATGGAATCACGACTAATCGTCGCCAAGTTCCACGGTCAATGGCACCGACCTTTGGTAGATGATTCGTGTAAAGGACTAAGGTATGACTTGGGACAAAGCTAAATGGTGACTTGTACTTCTTCTCAGCAAAGATTTCATCGGTGGAACAAAGCTGTTTAACGATTGAGGTATTCAGTCGCATCCCTTCTTGAAGCTCGGCAGAGATGAGTAGACGTTTGCCTTTAGCTTCTGCCAATTCTGGTTTCACATTTCTTCGGTTATTGACCGTTAATACATCCGCTGATAAATTCCCACCATAGTTTCCTAGGATACGTGAGATGGTATTCCAAAACGTCGACTTCCCGTTACGACCATCGCCATAAGCAATAATCAAGGCTTCGACATATACTTTTCCAATAATTGAAAGGCCAACGATTTGTTGTACATAGTCAATTAACTCTGTATCACCCAGAAAGAACGTGTCCAAGGCATCTAACCAAATCTTTAAGTTTTCTTTCCCCGAATCGACTGTCGTTTGTTTCGTAATAAAATCCTCTGAATTATGGTCAAGTACTTCACCGGTCATTAGATTAATGGTCTGACTGGGTGTATTTAACAAGAACTCATTGGTATCCAAATCTGAGTGATTGATTTCTAGCATTGACTGAGCCTGACGGAGTGATGCATTAATGCCACGATCATCACGACGTTTAATCGCATACTTCTGATAAACTTTAGCTACTTGTAAATTTTGAAAGGCAATTCTCTGTTGTTTGTTAAATACCTCTAAGGCCTTCTTATCTCCAACACTTTCAATAATGGCTAGGCCGCCATTCTGTTCCAGCTGCGTTGTAAATTCGATAATCTGTTGTTCAGCTTCTTCTAACTGACGAAAGGTTAGTTCTTGAGCAACTCCTAATGACTTCGGTTTCGATTCTTCCCAGTAACTTCCGTTATAAATTAAATAATCTGTTGCTGGAGAATATCGTAGCTTTCTTTGGTATTCCTCAGCCAATACTGTCGCTTGCCCCACATCAGAGTAGTCAGTTGGTTTTAAGGTCAAACTGGGCTTGAATTGTTCTGGCGGAATATAGTCTGGCGATTTAGAAACACGTTGACCAAACTTTAAGGCTGACTGCCAAATTTTATCCAATTCCTCATCGGGTAATGGTGGCGAACATAACAGCGATTTTTGATTAAATAACTTTCGTGCTTCATCGGTATCGCCTAATCGAATCAAAACTCGACCAGCATACTGGCTCATAAAGTTATTACGACCACCTTCAAGAATTAAATTCTGACTGGCATCCCATTCTTCAAAATCATCAACCAATATATCGGTAACAAATTGGTCCCCTTTAACGAATTGAACGTTTGGATTTTCAACACCAAATATTAAACGCGCACTGTCCATTGCGTTCGCATCGAAGTAGGGAAAAAAGTTAAGAATTGCATCTTTAATTTGACGATACTCGGTTGCATCATGAATGGGATGAACTGGGAAATAGACATGGAAACGAGGTCGCGGTGATTGGTTTTCTTTCTGTTTCCAATGATTTCGACTCGATACCAAAGCCATCTTCACACCCTCAAATACTAGTTTCACATCCTCAATATCTATCCAATCAGACGCATCATTGGAGTGGTCATTATCTAAATCCATTACGACGACATTAGACGAAATAAAATTCGCATTAGCGCGATGATTATTTTCATACTCTGCCGTCACATGGTCATACTGCATGGCTTCCTTAAATTCTTCTTCATGATGTGCTTCAATGCGATTAGGAAAGATAAAGCTATTGGCCTTCTCCCTGGTCTTAGTTGTGTATAAAATCATCTATTAACCTCCTGGCAGTCTTGATTAAACCAGCGAATCATCATATTCCGATGCTGGGCTCGTTTAATTTCTTGCCGCATCCCTTCAGATAACTCATCACCAAACACCCATAATTCTTCACAACGTCCTAATAGTATTAAATTCATGCGCATCGCATGTTGACGTTCTTCCACATCCAAGTCATTCATAAACTGTGGGAATAAAAGATGCGGTGCGATAGGTAATGTTCCTTTATCTAAGGCAAAACGAGAATACTGCCGAGCTAATTGAGTATTCACTTCTACATCACCAGAATATGGTGAGCAAATGTAGACAATGGGTAAATAACTTGCATTCTTAATTGCGTGATAGGCGGTCGGGTCATAGTAACCTGATCCGTTCTCCCATTCTTTTTGATTCACAATAAAACCTCCTAATCTTTCTGGTAAAAGAGACACTCAAAGCCGTCCGCATCCAAAGGCAGTCCGTTTGCCCACTTTGGTTGTTCTCTCATTATTTCATTGACTTCTTCAATATTTGATTCACCAATCGGTACCTCTAGTACGACCTCATCATGGACATGCATAACAATTTGATACTCTGCTGATGCGAGTCGTTGCATGGCTTCTGCTAGAATGTCTCGAGCGATTGCCTGGACAACATTTTCGACAAACTTACCGCCGTAGCTTTCGATGCGTTCCCATTTATTTCCTAGAGCAATTCCCTCATAAGTAACCGATTCTCCACCGAAGCGATTGAGTCCCATTTTGGGTTTGGGATATGCAAGCCGTCTACCACTTGGAAGTTTGATAAATAGCATCCCTTTCTCATAAGACAAAATCAGTGATTTTAAGTAAACTGTTTCTCGTGACTTTACGACATGCTTTACAGCTGCATCCATATCCCACCAAAACTGAACAATGTGCGAATTAGCAAACCGCCAGGAATCGACAATGCCTTTTAACTCATCTTCTTCAAGTCCCATCTCTAAAGCCCCCATCGCTTTTAAAGCACCAACGGATCCTTGATAGCCACAGGCCAATTCGGATATCTTCCCTTTTTGACGGAGATGGCCATTCACCCCATTTTTCTCAACCGGGACATTAAACATTTGTGATGCTGATTGACAGTAAATATCTGCCCCAGCTTCAAATGCTTTTAATCTCCAATGTTCACCCGCTAACCATGCCAATACTCGCGCTTCAATGGCTGAGAAATCAGAGACAATGAATCGATGACCATCTTTAGGAACAAAAGCCGTTCTGATTAACTGAGACAAAACATCCGAGGGACTATCATAAACGAGTTCCAAATCTTCAAAACAACCCTCTCTAATCAGACTTCTCGCGAGTTCAAGATTAGCTAGATTATTTCGTCTTAAATTCTGAACTTGGATGAGCCGACCAGAATATCTGCCTGTGCGATTGGCACCATAAAACTGAAGCAGTCCTCTGGCTCTTTGGTCATTCCCCATGACATTTTCCATCGCATGGTACTTACGAACACTTGACTTCGATAGTTCTTGGCGTAGTTCCAGGACTTCCTTGACTGTTCCAGTAGCATCAGCAAGCGCACTCTCTACTTCCTTTTTAGCCAGCGACTTAATGGGTAAACCTTGGTTGTTTAACCATTCTTTCAATTGTGTTGGAGAATTCGGATTTTCTAGGCCAGTTAATTGAATCGACCGTCTCATATTTTCATCTCGTAATTGTTCATCGAATTTGATGGCTTGATTCACAAGTATCGGATCTACCTCTATGCCATAGTCATTGATTCGCTGGTCTAAGTGATAATGTGCCCATTCCATTTTTGGTATTGGAAAATGTGATAAACGTTCTTGAATCGCCATTTCTGTCTCAACGTCTTGTTTGTTGTATTCTTTAAATGCTCGCCATTTTATGCGATCATGGTTCGGTAGGTTTCGTGTGCGCTGACCGTTCGCTTGAGTGGGTTTACAAGGCACTGAAAAATAACGGATGAGCGCTTTACCCTCTGATTGCTTCTGCTCGTCAGTACCTAATACTTGAGCAGCCTTTTCTAAAGATAGGGGTAAACCTAAATATGCTGACCAAACCATCGTGCAGTACCATGATTCTGGAGAAAGTGATTGTCCTAGATAACTCGATAAACATACGCGCTCGAAGTTAGCATTAAAGGCTCACTTTTTAACGCGGTCATCTTGAAGTGCTAATATCACTTCTTCTGGTAGTGACTCCCCTTGAGCCAAATCGACTATTTCTACAGGTCCATGATTAACAGAATAAGCGAAAAGGAGGACCTCGAAGTCCTCGCTCTGCGCGTACTTGTAGACACCCGCTTTTGATAAGTCCACCGAAGAAAAGGTCTCGATATCAATATTTAAACTATCAATGACCATACTCATCCAACTCCTTCAACTTCACTTTCACATCAACATAGGCTGCAACTCCGACTCGGATGAGCCAAGTAAGGCCCAACCGATGAAGAAGTTATTGACTATAGTTTCCATCTACTTATCGCCTCGGAACTTGTAAAATAGCCAGATGATTAAATGACCTAACCATGTTCCGACCTGCCAAGCTCCCGCTAAATGGATTGCATCCTTAGCGATTTCGTTTAAACGCTCCATGCACTACCTACCCCTAGGCTAAAAAGTCATCGTCAACTGCATCAAAATCTGAAACTGCTGAAGTTCGACCACCTAAAGGTGCACCGTCACGTAGCTTCTGAACGTTACCGAGGCCAACTGCCACACCTCGATTACCGTTAACGTTATACGCATAAAAATTTAATGACACACGTGCATAAATACCTGAGTAAACTTCAGAACGTTCAAGAATTGGCTGGACTGATTGGTCAACAATTTGTGGTGCTTGAACTGAGTTCGCGTTAATGAAATAGGCATCTTTGTATGCCGCATCATCACGTTCTACATCTCCATCACGAAGCGGTAACTTTAAAGCAGCTTTATTAGGTTTCTTACCACCAAATTTACCAATCCCCACTTCAATGGCCGCATCCATAGCTGCTTCTATCTTTTCAATCGTTTTTGTATCAGATTTTGGAATAATCAAACTCACAGAATACTTATCTTTGCCACCATTCATCCCCGGTCTTGGTTCCCACACATTTGCGTAAGATAAACGAACTTCACCTGTTACTACTTTTGTTGGATTAATCTTTGTCATATTATTTTTCTCCTTTTTCTATTTAAAATCTGCATTTACATCATGTTTAACAATTTCTGGGCGACCATCCGATTCAGAAACCAACGTTGGTTCCCCTAATGGTTTAGTAATAAGGTCTCCAAATATATCATGAAATTTCTCTTTACCTAACTTACTTTCAAGCTTAGTGAGTGGTAGTAAGGAGTGTTGGTAAATATCCTGTATTCCTTGTTCGGCTGCTCGTTGTTCGACTGATTTCACATTCACGTACCTACGACTGGATCGTCCTTCGACTAACTTAAATCCGGGATAATGCTTATCATTTTCAACTGCTTGTTTTTGAGCGAACTCTTTAACATCCTTGCCCCACCTCACTAAATCATCAACGTGAGATAGAACTTCGGCCATCTCCTCATCATTCAGTAAATGAGCTTCTCTCAACTGGTATTTACGCAGTTCAAGATGATGCTTGGCTCGGTCTTTGGAGATAGCTTTGATTTTAGTCATTCCTAACCAGTCGCCATACTCCAAATTGCCCTCACCTTTATAAGCTTGCATGGCTTTGACTTTCAGCTCACCATTTGCCCACTCTAAAATGGGTCCCGTATCCATCGTCCAAGTCGATACATTACCAATACGCGGCTGGTAGATGGTCATACGAACTTCTTCGATATCGTAGATGCTATCGACGAGATTGAGTGCACCTAGGGCATACAATAGAAGCTGAGTATTGTTCTCAGGATTGACGTAGTATCTGCCGTACTTAAAATCAATCAGATGCAATATTTTGTCTGAGATAAGTACAGCATCTCCTGTACCAAATCCTTCTGGAACATAGGGCGAAAAGTCCAATCGCTGTTCGATAAACAACAATGTGTTTTCACCTAATGATTCTTTATGTTCAACCACAAAGTTGGCATAGTCCTGACAGTAGCGTTCCATGTCTTCGTCATGATAAATCGAATCTTCTAAAACTGACGCTTGATTTAACTTCAATTTTAAGAAATGTTCGGCCATCGCATGTGCTGCAGTCCCCTGTTCTGCCGCTTCTGATGATTCTTCTTCCGGAACCATCGCTTCAAGTAATGCAATCGGTCCATGATTCAACCATTTGTGAGAACTGGAGGCGGAAAGCAAGGCGTGTTTCTTAGTCTCCATGAGCTAACGCCTCAACCGCTTTCCACAACTCGGGATAGACCTTAGGTTCTAATTCACTTAATTTGTTGCTACCAAATTGCCGGATGAGTGACCGAATTTCGGTAGTAAACCCTTGCCTTGACTTCTCTGCTAGAAATACCTGAATTGCTTCAAACGAAACAGGATGTATTTCCGAAGCAACTTCTTCAACAGGGTGATTATTATTCATAAAATTTAAAAGTTCGATTAGGCTGTCGTTTAGATTCTGAGCATCTTCTAACACTTGTTTGTACAACTTCATTCTCGACATGTTTATCTCCTTTACTATTTGACATGACTTGACGTGCGAGCTTCTTCGTTACTATTGAAATCGCCATAAGACTAATAGCAATTTCTTCATTGGTTGTTTGGTCCAAGTCCGATTACCTCCTTCCATATTTCATGGGACATCCGTCGCTGTTTTGAGTAACTCTTTAGAAAGACTTTTCAAATTTCTTCTGTGTCACTAAGAAAGATGGTGACTTTGATTTTATTCCTTCCATCTCTCTTAGGACATCCAGCATCAACTTGAGTAACTAATAGGAAAAATTATTTCCAATCTATCAATGCTTCTTGGATAATTGGTAATAATTTTTTCTTGGTATTATTAACCGTCTTTTGAGAACAACCAACAATATCTGCCACTTCACGCTCGGTCAATTCTTCTATAAATAAAAGGGACATAATCAGTTTGTTACGCTCAGAAAAATCATTCAGCACTTCTTCAAATGCCCCATACAATAGATGAGCTTCAGCATCTTCCTCTACATTTGTCTGAGCTGTCGCTTCAAAGTTTGTAGTTTCAGAGATACGATCTAAAGATAGCGGCAACCCCATCTTCAAAAGGCTCAGCAGCTCACCGGTGCCCGCTAATGCTTTAAATTGGTCGGGTGATCCCGAGAGCCAATTAGATTTTTCATCTTTGTAATTTTCCCAGACACGATTGACATCTCTATACGCACGTTGAGCTCGTTTATCTTCACGCCATTCTTCGCGCATCATTTCTAAGTAGATTTCTTCTGATACTTCGACCTCTTGATTAACAAGGATAGTTTTACCATTAACCTGTATTGCTGTTTTTACTGTAATAAATCGTTTTTTCATGTGTGTGCTCCTTTGGTTTTATCCGCAGAGCTGTCACATGTCCGAAGAACAAAAAAAGACAAACTAAAAACTACCAATTGGTAGTCTCCAGTCTGTCTAGCAGCTCTACGGAATTATTTATTTACTTATTAATGACTTTTATCGTGTTATCCTTTGTAAACTGAATAATCGTCGTATACCCTTTGTTAGAGATAATGACTTGTTTTTTAGTTTCGTTAATTTCGCATACCTTTTTGTTATTTCTATTTCGTACTTCGACCAAAGATTCACCTCCTTTAAAACAAAAAAAAGACAAAGTTACCTATAGATTGATACTCTACAGATAACTTCGTCTTCAGCTCCAATAATTTGGGCATTTCACGATAGTTTCTTTTACTTATTTAATTTGTTGCCGCTTCATACTTTCTATTTGATAGACGATCTCATTCCAAGGTACTACAACCTTTTTACTCTTACTTAACTTAAACTCCGCCACAATGTCTCCGTCACTATTGACCATTATGTCAAATAAACGTTCTGGAACTTGTTCTAAGCTATTAATATTACGAATCGATCTTTTCATTTTTCCTCCTAAAATTACAAATTTAATATTAGCTAAATCAAAAGTAACTTTTTCATTAGGCATGTAACAATTTGTGCTCTTGATGATTATAATTAAATAAATCCCTCCATTTAGCTTATATGTATAAATACGTAATTAATGCCTAAATTCGTCTTTTAAATTTATTAAATTTTCATTAATTTTTTTGTGGACTATGCCTTTTTTTGATGAAAGAATACTATTTGTGCCTCGTCTAGTGGAAATTATTTTGGCAGCACCATTCTCTATGGTTGATATAGACGATTCTCGAAAATAGACTTGTCCGCGAATCCTACTATTTTATTCATCCAAGGCAGTGGCAAAAATTCTAGATTTAATCTAGAGCAAAGGACTTCAGGATCCAATGCTAATTCGTCTTCTAGAACCTCTTTATAATAAATTTCTAATAGTCTTTCAGCTGTGTCTTCCCTCTGCTCCCTAGAAATGACTGGAACAAGATAATCATCAAGGGGATAAGGAGTATTAGTCTTTTTATACCGAGAGTAACTAAGAGTCCCCATTTCATGTCTCTCTTCATCTATTTTGAAGAAGGCATGCAAGTTCGCCCAGGGAGTAAAATGCTCCCACCAATCGTCAGCTTCAACTGTAACTAGCCCGGTCATTCTCACTTGAATGATAAGCTCTAATTCATTCGGTTTATAATCATTAATGAAAATTCTAGCGATAACTAGATTAATTAATTCTATTTCCTTAAAATCAGAACGATTATAATATGCTAACCCAAACTTTCTAGGGTTTTCTTTTAATAGCAAAATTATTTGAGTTTCTATTTCATGTTTATAATTATCTTCTATCAATCGTTTAAATGACAGCAATTCACCACTCCTTAACCGAACGTTTGTTCCTTTGATTTTATCATCTTTTTCAAATCTTTCAACTATACAAAAAAAAATCTAAAGAAAAGACACACTAAACAAAGTTAGCGTGCCTTTTCTTTAACTAATCCAATAACCCTTCGATTATTTCTACAATATCATCATTTTGAAGCTGTGCTTTAAACTCTACATTCATACTATCTGCTTTCTTCGTTTCAAAAAATATTTGAGCAGATTTGATTTAATTTTTTTGAAAATTTTTCCTATTTTAAGTCTTTTGTTTTCGCTTTTGTTTCAATAATAAAAGCAACCCAGTATTCTTCTTCACTATCATCCAGAACATACCAATATTTTTTTCTTGGATACAGAGATACGTTTGGCATTCTCCTCATCAAGTCCAAGTTTTTTCAGACAAGTGATTTTCGTCCTTCCTTTCTTCCAACGTTTAGGAATCAGTTGTCTCAATCAACGCTGTTATTACGATATTCCACCGCTCACAAGACCTCCTCAAGTAAGAATGATAACCTTTCATTCTGCCGTATTCATCACTCATTGAATAAATAAATAAAAATTAATTATAGCATAAATAATACCCACTCAGCTAAAGTTTGCTGGGGGGTATTATAATAGAATGATTGTATTATTATTTTACTTCATAGAGACGATTTAATACCGTTTCGTAATCTTCCTCAATTAATGAAGCCAAATAATGGACAAAAAACTTAGAGGGGATGGCTTTATCCTCTTCCGCGCGTTTAATGAAGTTTACATTTACCTTTAAACGCTCAGCAAGTTCTTCTTGTGTCATGCTATGCTCTTCACGGATCGATTGTAGAATGTCTCCAAAGTTTTCTTTCTGAGGATAGAAAGTTTCTTCTTTGTCAATAAAAGTAGTAGTGCCGGCTAATCCTTTTTCAGCGAATTCTTTGATTAGCTGTTCTATTTCATTGCGTGTGTTAACAAAAGCTTGTAAAATCTCTGTCTCGGTTCCTACTGCCATGGTAGGGTCATCTATGCCCCAATGAAGGTGCTTAGTACGCGGAGGTACGTTGGGGCATCTTTCGTAAGCATCTTTACAAAGCGTCACCACGATATCTGCTGCTTGATATAATTTCAAATTGATTAATTTAGATGTTTGCTCTGAAATATCAATGTCGATATCTTTCATAACTTGGATAGCTATCGGATGAACGGAACTTACTTCGATACCTGCGCTATGAACTTCATAATCGTCTGATAAATATGTTTTGGCTAAACCTTCAGCTATTTGGCTTCGGGCGGAATTACGAGTACATAAGAAATAGATAACTTTTTTTGTCATATTAAATGCTCCTTTATGGCTTGTCAATCTTAGTGGAGTGCCAGATTATACTTGTGCTTCTTGAATTGCCTTCATGCCACCTTCAATGACTTTAGTTTGAAATCCTTTACTAAGGAGATAAGAAGCAGCAGCCGTACTGCGATTGCCTGATCCACACAATGTATAGATGTCTATATGATTATCAAGCGATGCGAGACTATGAGGCAATTCTTCAAAAGGTATATTCATTAAATTTTGCTTAGGTGCAGGGCGGGTAATTTCAGCGGGCTGTCTCACATCCAATAAGATATAGTTATCAGATAAATTGAGAAAATCATTCGCAGGAATTGTTTCAAGGATTTCTAATTTTTCGGCTGGGATGTTCTCTGCTAGAAGATAACCTTTTATATGAACATATCCGATTTCTTGAAGATATTCCGATAAGGCGTCAATATCAGTTAAATTATCTTGTCCTGCAATAATTATTATAGATTGATCGGATGTCAAGAAATCTTGAAGGTATTTCTTGAAGTTACTAGGGTTTAAATTTAGAGATCCTTTTGCATGACCCGCTTGAAAAGCGTATTGTGAGCGAATATCAATAAGTCTACCACCTTGAATATCAGTATAGTTAATTTCTTTCATCTTTTCCTCCTGAATTGTGTTGGTTGAAACCAAAAATTACTATCATTTAAATTGATAGGCAAGTGTCTAAATTAAAAAGTCGTATATAACCATTTGCCTAAAATAAGTATACTATGTTCTAAAAAAAAAGATAGATAAATGGTCATCAATGTATCGGAGTGAATCGGAATAAAAAAAGCCATTCAAATTTGAAGTTAATAAAACAGTTGATAAAAGGTTCTATCACATAATTTTCTTCTCTTTTTAATTAATATTCGTAACCATCAAACCAATGTTGTGTTTTGTTTGCAAATCTGACCAATAGTAACATCGTAGGAACCTCTATCAACACACCGACAACGGTTGCTAAAGTTGCACCAGAATTTAATCCAAACAATGCAATTGAAACAGCTACAGCAAGTTCAAAAAAGTTACTCGTTCCAACCATGGCTGCGGGTGCTGCTATTGAGAATGGTAGTTTACACGCTTTAGCTCCACCGTATCCGAGGAAAAATATGACAATATTTTGAATGATTAGTGGAATAGCAATTAATAAAATATGGAATGGATTACTTAGAATTCGTTCTCCTTGGAATGAAAAGATAATAACTAAAGTTAGTAGTAAACCAATCCGTGTGGTCCCATCAAATTTATTCACAAAATCTTTTTCAAAATAATCGTCACCTTTTTGTTTTACCACGTATTTTCGAACAATAATTCCTAGAGCCAAAGGGATTACAATGAATACAAAAATGGAAATTAACAGTGTACCCATCGGTACAGAAACATTACCTATTCCTAATAAGAATGCAACGATTGGAGCATATAAAAAGAGAACAATAATATCATTGATAGATACTTGCAATAAGGTGTATGCTGGATCACCTTTTGTTAGTTCACTCCATACAAATACCATAGCCGTACAAGGAGCTGCCCCTAAAAGAATCGCACCAGCTATGTATTCATTGGCTAGTTCTGGACTTAAAAACGGTCTAAATACTACCAAAAAGAAAAAGGCGGAAATTCCATACATGGTAAATGGTTTAATTAACCAGTTTACTACGGTAGTTAAGATTAATCCTTTGGGTTTTTTTGTTGCATTTACAATACTGCTAAAATCAATTTTTAACATCATTGGAAAAATCATTAACCATATTAAAATAGCTGTTGGAATCGATACATTATAGTACTCAAATTGACTTAAGGAATTAGGAATTGCAGGAACAAATTGCCCTAGCGCTACACCTATAATCATTGATAAAGCAACCCATAAACTTAAATAACGTTCCCAAAGTCCAATCCCATTTGCTTTATTCGATACTTTTTCTTTTAAAGCTGTTTCTTTCATGATTTTCCTCCAATAATAATCGTATTTAATATTTTAATGTGAAACAAAAGAAGATAAACTTCTTACTTCTTTTTCCTTAACAACATCCAGTGGAACCACAATCACTCTCACCAGATTGGTCTGTTACCATAAAACGTACACCAGTATATTCAGAAATTTCATCAAGAGTTGGATAAGCTCCAGCTTTCTTCACTTTGCCATTCAATACTGTGATTGGCAAAGCAGCAGTATTCTCTTTCTGTAAGATAGTACTAACGGTTTCATTACTTACAAATTGCATAGGATTGTCAGTCAAATTATATTGATAAGCTTGATATCCATCAATAGTATTTAATGCATTGATGACAGATGTAATTAGCATTTGATTTTCATCCACTGATGAGCCACAACCTCCACTACTGCAGCACATAACGGGTTCAAATATCTCTAATTTGTTCATATTTTACCTCTTTTTCTAAAATAAATTTCGCACCTCAAATATTTTTCTTATTGAATCGCTTCTTTAACCAGTTGAATACCTAAATATTCACTAATTTCTTCATTCGTTGGATAAGCACCTATTTTAACAATTTCTCCATCTAATACAGTAATTGGAAGAGAGTCTTGTCCTTCATTTTGCATAGTGTCTATGACGTTTTGATTTCGTACAAACGAATTAGGATTGGAAGCAAGATTGTAACGGATCATCATCACATCGTCTTCTTCTTTCACTTGTTTCATCACACCCGTAATACGTAGTAAATCCTCGTCCACTGAAGGTCCACAAACTCCGGTACTACAGCATAGGGCAGGTTCATAAATGGCTAACTTTTTCATATTGATCTTCCTTTTCATTTATTGTTGTATGACAAATACATCTTTCAGAACTTGAGAAAACACTTTGAAGGATTTCTGTTATCTCGGTAGATAATTCCCGATTCACCGAATAATGATGCCAAGTTCCTATTTTTTCTGTAACAATTAAATCCGCATCTCTTAATACTTTTATATGATGGGAGAGAGTTGGTTGAGTAAAATCAAAGTGTTCGAGCAAATCACAGGCACATAAAGTATCGCAGGATAGTAAATCGAGTATCTTTACTCGGTTTGGATCAGATAAAGCTTTCATTTTTTCAGCAAATAATTCATAATTCATTTATATTCTCCTTTGAGATTAAATAATTGTAGCAAGAACATCCTCTTTTAACTCAATAGGACTCCAGTCGATGACCGCAAAATGCCCATTTGATAATCCATCGACACGTTGGATCCATTCTTCTTCCGATTTTGCGCGAGCTAACAATGTTTCATTTGTAGTCCCTGTTGATAATAAACTGTTATTAACCACCCACCAAGTATGCGCAATCCCTGCGCGGTCTAAATCTTCTTGCAGACGAATGGATTCATAGACAGGTGTATTTTCAGGTAATGTCACCATGACCACTTCTGTTTGGTTGTGATCTTGTAAAATAGGCAGGAGTCGGGTAATTGATTCTGGTACTTCTCCAGAAGTTCGCTCCACCTCTTGGGCGTAACTTTGAGAAGATTCTAAAAGTAAAAGTGTGTGTCCCGTAGGCGCAGTATCAATAACCACCACATCTGCTTCCGTCATCGAAACAATTTCAGCAAATTTTCTGAATACCGCAATTTCTTCTGTACAAGGTGAGTTTAGATCTTCTTCTACATAAGCTAAATCCTCTTCCGACATTGATTCACGCGCTTTAGCTAAAACTTCATTTTGGTAAAGCTCTAACTCTTTTTTCTCATCAATATGGCTAACCCCAAGAGTATCTGATTCATGCACAATATAATTTAAGTGAGCTGCAGGATCGGTCGTTGTTAAATGAACTTTTTTACCTTTTTCTACAAGGCCTTTCGCAATGCTGGCTGCGATGGTTGTTTTCCCAACGCCACCTTTACCCATTGTAAAGACGACTCGTTTGTTTGTGTTGTGTAAATCATCGATAACAGTTTGTAAGCGTGGGTATTCCTGTTCCTGCACTTCTTCATGACTGATTTCAGGTTGTTCTTCACTAAGTAATAAACCGATACTTTCGATACTTGCTAGATTATATGGTCTTAATGGAATTTCAAAAGTAGGCAAGTTTTTAAGATTTTCAGGCATTTGCTTTAATGACTCTTGTTGAATGTCATAGTATGTTTGAGAAATCGTATCTGTTGGATTTTCTAAAAGACCATTCACAATCAATTTTTGGTTTTCAACCCCTAATGCTCGTAATTCTTCGGACGCACGATTGGCTTCGACTAATGGTCCTTCTTGTGGACGAGTCACGAGAAGTAAAGTTGTCATTTCAGCATTAGCAAGTGTTTCTACTGCCAAACTATAACTTTCTCTCTCTTCATCTAAACCAGATAATTGACCCATACAGCTTGTGCCAGTTGTATTTTCATCAAAGAAGTTTGTCCAAGCAGAAGGCAGTTGTAAGAGTCTCAATGTATGGCCGGTAGGTGCTGTATCAAAAATGATATAGTCGTATTGATCAGATATATCAGGGCTCGTTAAAAATTTTGCGAACTGATCAAAAGAAGCAACTTCTGTCGTACAGGAACCACTTAATTGTTCTTCCATATTTTGAACTGCAGCGTCTGGCAGAATTCCACGATAAGGACCCACAATGGATTCTTTATATTCTTCTGCAGCACTGACTGGATCAAAGTTAGCGACTGTTAAACCAGGAATTTCTTCAATTTCTGTTCCGTTATCATCTAATTCTCGTTCAAAAACATCTTGTAAATTACTGGCAGGGTCTGTACTCACCAAGACAACTTTGAAACCATCATTCGCTAATTGAATGGCTGTTGCACTAGCGGCCGTTGTTTTCCCAACGCCACCTTTACCTGTATAGAATAAATACTTTGTGTCAATATGTTCTTTTGGATTAAAAATTTCCATTCTATTTTCCACTCCTTTATTAAACTATTTGGACAAAATAACTGACTTTGCTTCAACAATCGATTAACCACCTATATAGGCGATTGTCTATATATTGAATACATAGGTACCTATCTATGTATTGTATACAAATCGACCTATATGATGCAAGAAAACTTGCAATAATTCTCTAGATTTCATATACTTTACTCACATAGATACTTGTCAATGTATTGAGTATAGATGAGTCTCTATGCTTTGTCAAGTAATCTTATCATTTTTATTTACTTCATTTTGTTGAAGGATCATTAGGGATACTTTTTGAGAGTGACACCTATTTATCCCCCTTTCATTCAACTTTAGTAAATACCTTTCATTCAACTTTAGTAAATAATAAATGAATACATAACTATCAGGAGGAGCATTACAAATGAAGAAAATATTTTACGAGGACATTAATAACCAACAACTGGTTGATGTTCGAACTCAACATGGGTACCAAGAGGGACATATTAAAAACTCTCTCAATCTTAACCCAAGTAACTTTAAAACGTATGCAACTTATTATCTCGATGTAAATCAACCAGTTATTTTTATCGTTGCTTCTGAGGACGAAGCTCAACTAGCAGAACTATCTGGGGTAGCTGGTGAATTAGGTTTTACTCAAAACAATGGCTATCTTTTGATAGAGGAAGTACCCGAAGAAAACTTACAAACAACGGAAACCACCCCTGCTGAAGATTTCCTGAATAAATCAGATGATTTTATATTACTTGACGTTAGACATCCAGACGAAATTACACGCCCAGCACCTGAGAAGAATTTGGTCAATATTCCATTTGAAGATTTAGTTAATGATTATCAATCACTGGATACGAGCAAACAAATTTTCACGCTTTGTGGATCTGGTAACCGAAGTACTGCAGCGGCTTCTTTCCTTGAATCAAAAGGATTAAATCCTAAAGTTATTGAAGGCGGAATGAAAGCCATTCAAGAAATTGGTAAATAATAAATTAACAAGTATATATTTAAAGACTGATATTTTCATCATAAAAATATCAGTCTTCTAGTCAATGATACAGCAACCATTAATCACTTAAGTTGTTTATTTTTTTATCTCCTTGTATCTCCACACTCTAGGTTAACAACTACTGAAACGTTGAAGTACTTTTTCATTACCTTTTTCTTGAAATTATGTTCATCTTCAATGAATACGAAATGGTCATGAAACTGCTTGAATCTCAGGATTTCTATATAGTTTTCTTTTGTATCAACGCAATGCACTCCACATGCAATTTTTAGTCTATTTCTTATCCTAGAAAACGCTATTGTATCAACACTTATACGGAATCTAAAATAAGTCGATAGATAAGTAGGCTAATCACTGGCTATCATCTCCAAGTAGAGTTAATATCTCATACTGACAAGGAGGAGATAGCCATGATAACTTTAAAACAAACATCGTTTATTGTTCAGATTTTTTTGCATAACGAGCACCCATTGTTTAAGCATGTCCATGATTTCAAATACGATTTTTTCTCAAATACAATCATTCACCTAATGTAGCTTGTATAGCTTATGAATCTTTCTGTGCCTATAACGGGGAGGAGCAATTTGAAGCACAACCTGAAAACATTTTCCCAATTAGTCACCAGACTGATCTAGATATTAAAGAAATCACGAATCACATTCAAAATCATATTGACCAGCAATTCAAGTTGCTGCATGAAGATGGTATCTAGCCAGCTTGCTACCTATGTAATATTCACGTTAGTCTTCCCGATAATGATCAAAAAGTGACCCTTTCCTTTAATTAGAGTCTGTCATAGAACTATATTTCTTCCCAGCCCGTTTCACTTCATTGCCTTGCTGGACGACATTGCTTCGTCTGGCTTTTTCTTCTTGGACAGCTTGAAACTGTTCGCGGCTGATAATCCCCTCATGATTATTAGCGTTATTGATTAACTTACACTCTCTCCATCTATTTTTAATTGCTTTATTAAATATTCTATTTTGCGAAAATCCTTGAAATTGTTATTATCATTGCGATATGAATCTTTTGAAGATGCCTGATAAATATTAAGATATTGTCTTAATGTAGGTAAATAAAACTTCACTCCAGACTCTTCTATCAAGCTTAAATCATTGAGTTCAACCTTTGCAAACTCAGGTAAAGTATTAACTGCTCCATATTCAACACTTATGCCTTTGTTATGGAATTCATGTTCATGAATACCAACTAATTCATAGCCTAAATTTAACATAAGGGTAAGTATTGCGTCCCAATTATAAATCCTATCCTCATCTGGTGCCTCCCAACCCCTTGGATCTCCTTCAACATGGATGTCAATGTCTGATGGGATCCAATTTTCATCTGTGAGATATTGCAATCCAAGGGAACCCATTAATGTAGGAGTAATGTTGATAGAATTGAGTTGTTTACATATTTTTAGAAACTCATTAAATAACGTATAATATGACTCTGCCATTTTACCCTCCATATAAATATAAAAACTTCCTTAACTTATAAATAAACGTTACGAACTAGTTTAAAGATTATTAAGATAATATTCGACCTGTTCCCACAGACGAATTCATCACTTCACAGCCCAAAATACAAAATCAAGCTACATTTTAATTTTGCTGTACTAAATATCAGATACATATCTACTCAAACATCCTGAAAACGTTGATATTAAGCTATTCTTGTCTGAACCTTTTCCATCAATACTATACACTCAACATGTACTTTTCAGGTTATTCCCGAACCGTCGCAACCCTTTAGAAACCTTGATTTTAGGGTGTTCCGTATTAAAACTAACTTACCCACTCTAATATTCTTGATTAGGCTATTATTTTTACAAAGCAAACACACTTTTGAATGTTTAGTTATCTAGATTGAAAAAAATGATCAAATGATTGCTGCATAATTTAGTGAGGATATACCATTGGCATTTAAAACCATCTTGTTAATGTTCCGGTAAATCATCTTAAGAATCAGGAATAACAACTAAAATAATTATAAATGAGAGCTTAGCAAACTTACTTAAAATTAAACTTCTAGCCCATTTTGTATCTTCATATATTTACTAATTGAATCTTTATCTCCAACAAGAACCTCACTATTAGCATCTTGAAAAGTAGAGCAAATAAAATAGGATCTTTCATTTAGTTTAGTCAAATATTTCTTATTCGTCTTTTCAGGATACCGTTTTCTTTGATTTGGATTTTTAGGCCTTATTAAAATCGCTTTATCTAGGGATATAGGAATACATAATTCTTTCAGGTTATTTAAATAGGTAAAGTTATCTCCAATAAAAAATGTGTTGTCTTCATTTAACACAGCTAGGCTCCATTCATATTTTGATCTTTGGATAATACCATCAAAGTAGTATCTCATATCTATTATTTCAGAGATTTGCTGTTCTTTGGATGATTTTTCTAGCACATGATTAAATTCATCCTGAATATGTTGTGGAAATTTTTTATAAGCTTCTCTTCGTTGATCAAAAAAGCTTTCATATTTATCTCTAAGATAGGGTGATCTCGCGTGTAAATTTACAAAAAACATCATTATACACACTCTAAATCTATCATCCTGTAAAATAATACCATTTGATGATTCTAAAATTTTATTTAAGCAGTTCGATGTAGTTTTTTCAAGAGCAGTTAAAAATTCGGACTCAATATATTGGCCGTGAGCTAAACGCTCATTGGGGATTGAAAGATTATATCTTGAAGCTTGTTCAATAATCCATTTATTAAACTTTGTAACATCATCAGGATCATAAAAATATTTTCTATAGCATATATTTTTTGCATTAGTATTAATAAATTTATTTTGTGGTTTTAAAAATGCATCTATAAGATGATTTGAAGATACGGAAAATTTCTTCAAATAAAATTGTGATACATAGTGCTGCTTAACTGTTGTCATATTTCTCCCTTAGTTCCATATTTAAGCTTTCGAACTATACTTACTATTCTTCCGCTCAAGCCCATTTCCCGTCCTTATTACATTACTCCGCCTAGACTTCTCACTCTGAACTTTTTCAAATACATACTTAGAAATAATGGCTGTATGGTTATCCTCAATAAGATAGCTGTCTTCATATTCATTGTTTTTAAACAAGTGGACTTTTCCAATGTACTTTTCATTACTCAACATGGTTTCGAGCGCACGTTTAGACCATTTTGCTTTTCCTCGTGGTGAGGGAATATGGTTTTCTTCAAGTAATTTAATTAAGCCTACAATACTGTTCCCCTCAAGATACCAAGCAAAAATCTGTCTAACAACTACGGCTTGCTCTTCATTAACGATTAACAACCCCTCTTTATCATGATCATAACCATAACATTTTCGATGATAGAGTTTTGATGTTCCATCCATCGCTCTGTATCTGTGCCCTAATTTGATATTCTGACTGCGGGACTCATTGTCAGCTTGAGCTAAAGATTCATAAATTGTTAACAGTAACTCACTATCTTCACTGGCAGTGTCAATGTCTTCTTGATCAAAGATTATTCGAACTTTTAATTCCTTGAGTAATCTTACTGTCTCTAATGCTTCAATCGTATCTCGACCAAAACGACTCACACTCTTAGTGAGAACGATAGTTACTTTTTTATTACGACAATCAACAATGAGACGGTTAAACTCTTCCCGCTTTAATTTTTCTTTGGCTGAGGCTACATCAATATAGATATCAACTAACCGCCAATCCTCCACTAAGGAAACTTTCTGAGTTAAGGCCGAAACTTGATTAGCTAGGCTTCGTAACTGATCTTTTGTATTAGAGCTTACACGCGCATAAATAGCCACTCGCTTCCGTTTCGGTTGATGCCTCGCTGGAATATAATACATGCTGTCCTTTAAATCCATTGGTTCCCTCACTTTCTGGAATGGCTTAACTAATCACAGTTAACCTAACTATCTATAAAGAATAACCCCATGATAAGTAGGCTACTTAAATTTATTTTATTCATTTTTTATACGAAAAAGATGTTGACCAGTTCCCATCTACTACCTATTAAGTATTGGATATTATTCCCAATCTCATCCGTTTCCAAACCAATTATACTAAAAAATCAGCCCCTTGAATATGGTAAACACATTCAAAAAGCTGATATAACAGCATATTACCCTTTTACCTTTTGCATCAATACTACCGTCTCAACATGCACCGTATGAGGAAATTGATCCACCGGCTGCACAACCTTTAACTCATACCCAAACTCACGCAACCAAACCAAATCCTCCGCCAAGCTCTTTGGATTACATGACACATAGACAACCTTCTCTGTTCCAAATCGCCCAATACTCCGCATCACTTTACCACCAGCACCACTCCTGGGTGGATCAAGTAACAACAAGTCTGGTTGACCCCAGACTTCTTTCAACTCTTTTAAGCCACTACGTGCATCACTAACCATAAAAAACGTATTATCCAAACCGTTATCTTCTGCATTTCGTCTAGCTGACAATATGGAAGATTCAACAATCTCAATCCCCGCTAATTCTTTAGACCGCGCTGCAAAAGGCAAAGAGAATGTCCCAACCCCACAAAACAAATCCAATGTACGCATGTCTTTGTTTACATCCGCAAATTCTAATGCCAACTCCACTAGCTTCTCAGCTTGCACTGGATTAGCTTGAAAAAAAGTATCATGCCAAATTCGATAGTGATACCCATGCAATTCATCATTAATATAATCGCGACCAAACAAAACCATCTCTTCTTCAGACTGCGTTCTATCTGCAATATTGCGATTTAAAACCCAAATCAAACTAGCTAGATTTTCAAATTGCCTGCTCAAGCGCTCAGTTAAATCATCCGCAGCCTCTTTCAAAGCTTCGGCTTTTTCAGTTGCAAAAATCACAACCATCAACTCACCTGTCGCAAAGGACTTGCGCATCATTAAATTCCGCAACAAACCTTCCTTAGTGTCCTTATTATAACCACTCAACGCAAAGTCTTTTTGCCACTGACTCACAACCTGCTTAACCGCCACCATCTCTTCGGGTGCCAACATCGAGTCTTCCATATCAATAATTTGGCGAAAATTTCCTTGGCGATGCATCCCCAATTCCCCATTTGCCCCAAACGTCAACTCCATCTTATTGCGATAGCGATACGGATTTTCCATCCCAATAATCGGTTGCACTAATTCCTTGTCAAACCCCTTTTCAACTAAATACCTCTGCACCAACTCTTGCTTAAATTCTAGTTGATACGCATATTCCATAAACTGTAAGGGTGTCCCACCGGCTTCATTAACTAAGATACTATCATCATTAATCCGACTCGGTCCTGCTTCTAACAATTCATCATATTCCACGACAGCCATCCGTCGCCCCTTGGCATTCGGTATCGTCACCCGTACTTTATCGCCAGCTACCACCTTCCCGACTACAATTTTCAAATGTTTCCCGTTGGAGCCTTTATCTGGTGCATGAACATAATTGACTATTCCACGTCCTTGATCATCCAAATAATTAATCGTCACATCCAAAACTTCTGTTGGATATATTTTTTTCTGCATATACTCACCTGTTTAATTATTTTTAGTACTAATTAATATACCACATTAACAAGGATATATAACGAAGGATATATAACTTGTAATTTAGTATACTATAATTAATATTAACATCTCTATAAAGGAAGGTGCCATTTGACAACAGAAAAGACTCATAATCTCATAATCTTTGCTGCTTTTGTAATCATTTCGACCCTTAACTACTTTAGTATTATCTCAGTCAATACTGGCGTTATTGGTGTTGCTTGCGCCTTGATGTTTCAAGTTACTAACAAAATAAATCAGCATATCCTTTTCCAATTAGCTGCTCTAGTAGTCATGGTGTGGTTATTCTATTTTTAGAATAAAACTAATAGACTCTATTTTATATTCCATCATCTTTCCATGAACGACTTTCAGGGTGATTTCATCAAGTATCCTCATGAGTTTTAAAAACTTAATAGGATTCTCCTAGTATCCTCATGAGTGTTCCCAAACTTAGTAGGATTCTCCTCACTAAACTTAAAAACAAACCATCAAATGCACATCCGCACTTGATGGTTTGTATTATTTGTTATTCAATGGTGAATAGTTCTGATTTAGCTTTAGTTTGACTCTCTTGAGCAATCGTTAAAACAGAATCTTCTTTAGCATTCGTAATAATGATTGGGGTAGTTGTTGAGAAGCCTCTTTCTTTTAGCAATGCGATATTTACTTCAATGAGGGGTTGCCCTTGGGTTATCTTATCACCTACAACGATTAATGGTTTAAATCCCTGACCTTCCAATTCCACTGTATTAATCCCAATATGAATTAAGATTTCATGGCCTAAATCAGACTGGATACCGATAGCGTGGCCTGTCGGAAACAGTGTCACGACCTCACCGTCAGTTGGCGCATAGACTATTCCATCACTTGGAATAATGGCAACACCTTTGCCCATCATACCACTTGAAAATACTGGATCATCAACATCTGCCAACGGAATCACTTCTCCGTCTAAAGGACTATAGATGGCTTCTGGTTTAGATTGTTCTTCTATAACCGTTTCACTAACCACTTCTACTTCAGCATCTGCTTTTTTATCAACTTTTACCATCATTGTTATGATAAAGGCAATCACAAATGTCAGTACAAAAGAAATTATTCGGTGCCAAACGTTCATCGTAATGACGCCATCATTGGGAATATAACTGGCTAGTGAAAAGATTCCTAAGCCACCCATACGATAAGGTACAACATTGAAAAACCCAGAGTAACCTCCACCGATACCAGCAGCAATTAATGAAATAATAAATAATATTTTGTTAGGTAACAAAATACCATAAACACCCGGTTCCGTGACACCAAAGAAGGATGAAATCGCTGCTGGTAAAGTTAGTTCTTTTGTTTTGCTATTTTTCGTCTTAATAAATACCGCTATTAAAACACCCATAACACTAGCCCAAGCGACGTCACTGGCACCAAAAATCGGTGTAAAGCCTTGATCGACGACTTGGAGAATAGCAATTGGAATAAGGCCCCAATGCAAACCAAACATAACCAGCACTTGCCATAAACCACCAACAAGGATACCAAATATCAACGTATTTAATTGATATAACCAACTGAAGAATACACCGATAAGACTAGCAGCCCAACTGGCAACTGGACCAATTAAGAGAATCGAAACTGGCACAGCAACAATTAGTACAATAAATGGAACAAAGAATGTTTGTAGTGATCGAGGAACGATTTGCTTGGCTTTCTTTTCAACGCGTGAGCCAAACCAAACGGCAATGATAATTGGAATGATCGTTCCCATATAGCCACCAGGCGGCAAAATAATTGGAATGCCTAAAAAGGTTTGGAAAATATCGGATTCGAAAACGGTATTAGCAAAAAGTGTATATAGCACTTCCCCGCTAGCTAAGTCTCCGATGGTAGGATATAAAAGCGCACTAACTATTCCTAAGGCACTAAATATATTTAAATCTAGCACTCTAGATGCAGTTACAGCAAGCATAACGGGTAGAAATTGGAAAAAGCCGTCTCCTGCCATATTTAATACAGCCGCAAATCCGCTATTCGCAGGAGTCATACCAAAGGATCCCAGTATTGCTACAATCCCTTTGATCATCCCGGCAGCAGCTAGTGGCCCTAAGAAAGGTTGGAATAATTGTGAAATGAAATTAACAAATTTATCCAGTAGATTGGTTTTATTCTCTTCTTCAACAATTGGGTCGTCACCGTTAGCGGTTAATTGGCCGAGTTGTTTTTGAATTTCATCATGAACATCACTGACTTCATTACCAATAACGACTTGATATTGACCACTTGCTTGGACGACAGTAATGATTCCATCACGACTTTTCAAATAATCCGTATTAGCAAGACTTTCATTGTTAAGGACAAATCTTAAACGTGTTATACAGTGACGTAGGGATTTAACATTTTCTTTACCACCGACATTATCAATGATGTCTTTAGCTAATTGAGTGTATTCGCTCATTTTTTTCTCCTCCAGAGTTATTTATTTAAATGAATTTGGTATTTTTGAAAGGTTTTTTGCATAAAATTGTAGGTGTAGTTCAAAACATTACCGATAATAAAGACGGAAACAATTGGTCCGATAATTAGTTGTTTGTTGAGAACCCATGCGATGATGAAAATGATGGCGTCACTAACACTTTTTACAACAGCTAAAGAGAGATTGTACTTGCGACTGACAAGAAAAATACTGGCATCATAGGGCATTTTGCCTAGGTTTACACTCGAATAGATACCTGCTCCAATACCGACAATAATCGTTGCTACAATTAACATGAGGAGGTTGCCTGATAAATTAAGACTGCTATTGACAATAGTCTGTGTGATTATACCAACCACATAAGGTTGAATAATACTTCCGATACCTAATTGACTACGATCAAAAAGAAGTGGCGGAATTAGGAATAAGATGGCGACCAGCATATTAGCTTGGTTTAAAGTTAATGGGGTGTACAAGGTGATACCTTGCCATAACCATGACAAGGCATCACTACCGTAACCGGTTGAGATAGCTAGTCCTATACCAATCCCCATAATGATAGATCCACCAACTAACAGCAAAAATCTCAATAAATTAATTTGTGTTTTATTCATTGCTCAAGTTTGCCCCATTACTTTCGATGACTTGTTTGTACCAATAAAACGACTTTTTAGGGATACGGCGGAAGCTACCCTTGCCATGATTATCACGGTCAACATAAATAAAGCCGTAACGTTTTGCCATCTCACCTGTACCATTAGAAATGGAATCAATACATGCCCAAGAAGTATATCCTAAGAGTTCCACACCGTCTTGTTCGATTGTATCTGCCATGGCTTGAATGTGTTCTTTATGGTATTGGATACGATAGTCATCGATAATTTGATTATCCTCTGTTACTTCATCAAATGCGCCAATCCCATTCTCTACGACAAATAATGGTTTGTTATAACGATCATAGATTTGATTCATGGTAATTCTGAATCCTAATGGGTCGATTTGCCAACCCCAATCACTGGATTCTAGGTAAGGGTTAACTTCAGAAGCGAAAATATTACTTTCAGTTTGATTACCTGCATCAGGATTCGCACTAGAAACGCGTGATGAATAATAAGAAAAGCTAATAAAATCAACTGTATTTTCTGCTAGAATTTCATTGTCTCCAGTTTGGAAAGGAATCGTTAAGCCTTTTTGCTCCATTTGTTTTAAATAGTAATTTGGGTAATTTCCACGTACTTGTACATCGGTAAACATATAGCTATCACGGTCATCTAGGATTGATTTCCACATATCCTTAGGATTAGGTGTTTGTGGATAGTAACTACCTGCAGCTAACATACAACCAATTTGAAAATCGGGATTGATTTGTTTAGCTACTTCAGTGACTTTTGCACTAGCAACTAATTGATGATGAATCACATCGGTTGTAATTTGCTGGCGATTATCACTTTCTTGGAAAGTTAATCCAGATGATACAAATGGAAAATGTAAAACCATATTAATTTCATTGAATGTTAGCCAGTATTTAACAAGATCTTTGTAGTTTTCAAACAAGCTTTTGGCATAATTTACAAAAAAATCAACGGTTTGGCGGTTTTTCCAGCCCCCATAGTTATCAACCAGATACATAGGTATGTCAAAATGATTAATAGTTACTAATGGTTCAATATTATTGTCTTTACACAATTGGAATACCTTGCGATAGTGTTCTAAACCTAATGCATTAGGAGTTGATTCGTCACCTTGAGGGAAAATGCGTGACCAAGAAATAGACATTCTGTAAACCTTAAAACCCATTTCCGCCATTAACTTAATGTCTTCTTCATAATGTCCATAATGATCAATCGCAACTCGAGATGGATTAACAGTACCTTCAGGTAATTGTCTTGGATCTAATTGTCCAGTGCCTACCTCAAAACGTTTTTCGCCGAATGGCATTAAATCGACATTGGATAATCCTCTACCATTTTTGTCAAAAGCACCTTCCGTTTGATTCGCCGCTGTTGCGCCACCCCATAAGAAATCTTTTGGAAACACCATGCAATCTCCTCCTTTGTTTTCTTCAGTATAGGGTGTTTCTGGCAAATCAAAAAGGAAGTTTCAAATTAAGAAACTTCCTTGCTAATTAGTCTTGAACACGTTTTATATTTAATAATAACAAGTCAATCATATACTTAAAAAGATACTCACTGTACCTATTATCTTCAACAGGAAAAATCAATTGATTGCCATTAAAATTTAACCTATCTTTACTGGTGACGAGCCATCGTTGTGCTGTCACAGCATCCAGTCGTCTAACGATATTATGATTGTATTTAAAGGTATTACCGTTGATGCTCAGTAGTATAAATAAGTCATCAGGAGCAATGTTATAGTTTAAATTAAAGTCCGAATCACTTACAATCGCATGTTTATTTAATATTTGCAACTCCGTTTGAATCTGGTAACACAGAAATCGCGCATCCCCTTGTCCATATAAATAGACTGTTTTAGCTTGATTAATTTGCTGAATTAAACGATTAATATTTTTATTATCTATATGCGTCATTGAATAGTTAATTTGATTAAAAAACTCCTTATTAAATATCTCTGCATTTACTTCAAATGAATCATGACGTTCAAATGGGTTTTGACGTCGTTCGAGAGAAGTAATGTAGTTCATACATGCATCCTTAAAATCGATATAATCTTTATAGTCTAGGTGTCGGACATATTTAGAGATTTGACTTTTAGAAATATGCGTTCGCTGAGCAATTTCACCAATGGTCAAGTAAGGTATCTCATGGATATGTTCTTGAAAAAATTGGCTAAGAAGATAAGTAGTAGAATCTTTTTGGTAGGAGTTGGTAATATCATTGAGCTTGTCCATGATCATAGAAAATTAGCCTCCTTATATAGTCTGGGAGAAATAAACTGATGTATGTTGGGATTCCCAAATGGTCGAGAAATAACTGACATATAGCAATGGCTGTTAGAGCATCTTGGAATGGGATACTTTTTTATCACTCCAGCCCATACTTTTTGCCCAAGTACGATTTTCAGCCACTTCTGCCCTATCTTTACTTTCATAGAGTGTCGCCAAAAAATCAGCATAGCCTGATAAACCACCGACATCATCCATCACTGACAAGCCTTGTTTATAAATACAAACAGATAACCACTTATTTTTAACAGTTTGTTCTGCGGCTGCTATTTCTTCTTCACTAATTAAGTTCTCTTCAAGTAAATCAGCATAATTGCTATGTTTAGTCATTTTGACTATCCAATTATCACCAAAATCATACTGATAAAATAATTCCTGAGTTAGTGGGAAAAGATTTTTACCATTAATTGTTTCATCTGAATAGGCTAAGACCTGATCAATAATTAATCTTTCCAAAAGACTTTCCGTTCCACTCTCAAAGTGCATGGATTGATGAAACTCCTTCAAAGTCAATTCCATTAAAGGAGCTGTTCTAAGTGTTTTAACTTTAGCGTTTTTATCTTTAGCTTTTCTGGATGAATATTCTTTGAATGATTCTCTCACTTCAATGATAGGGAATTGGTCAATCATGGCTTTTACATCTTGTTTAGCCACCAAAGGGACTTCCATAATTCCTTCATATTCATAAGGTCCTTGATATCTTTTCTTTAACCAATTGGTGAAAGATCCTCCATCATAGTCATCATCCCAAAATAGATTATCTTCAGCTTCAGAAGGCGGTTGAAATACATCACTTACTAATTCGACCCATCCCTTAACAGTTCCCGATGTTAAAGCTTGATAAACAGCTTCTGGTAATATAAAACGACGCAAATGGCTATTTTGCCAGCCAAATAGCTTTTGGATGGCATAATGTAAATGGTGTAAGGGCATATCCGATGGGATGACAATATCTCTAATAATAGAATTTCCCGTTAATGATTCTCCATAGCGTTTCAACATCATTTGATGGTGCTTTGATAATTGCTTGTCGATTAGTTCAAGTCGCAAACGGATGGAAGTTACTTCATTATCTGTTTGAGTCATATCTGTTTCTTTCCTTTCTCTTATATACTTTAATTATAATAAATCTTAAGCGGTTGCAATATCAAATGTGTCACTTAATTACTTTTCTTTCTACGCATGGAACGGACATGAGTAAGATTAGTATCATTTTTCAGTTGCTGATATTCTTTTGACTCAACTGGATATAGAGCAATTTTCCCTGCCTCATCACTATGCACACCCCAGCCATAGCGATTGGTCAAAGCCGAAGCCCTAAAACAAGCTTGTCCCTTTGAAAAGAATTCTTCCCGGCAAATGCCTTTAGGTGCAGCTTTTGTTGCATAAATAACATCATCAGATGTGTACTGATAGGGATGGTTTATAATCATATCATATTCTTTACGTGCGACTGTTGTTATTTTTTTCTCAGGTGGAATTTCTGCTATTTCAATGGTGCTATCTTCAGCAATTTCAATAAATGTCTTGTAATAGTTCGTAGAGTGGACCTTCATGCGATGATCTCCTAGCTAAATTTTTTTCATTTCTTTACTTTAAGCATAGTTCAATAGCATTTTCTTGTAAAGAATATTGTATATAAATACCGCTAAAGCGAGAGTTGTTTTCTCATGCTTAAAATCCTCGCTCTTCCAACCAACTACTTATTATTTTATCGCGCTTAATTAAATCTTGGTTTGTTTCATAAGCAGATAACTCTAATTGATCATTGACCCTTCCATCGACAACATAAACAATGCGATCCGCCCGACTAGCTACCTTTGTATCATGAGTTACTAACACGATTGTTGTGCCTTCCTTATTAATGTTCGTCAATATATCAAGAATCTCTTGTGTTGCTCGACTATTTAAAGCACCCGTAGGTTCATCAGCAAATAATATTTCAGGTTCATTGATTAACGCTCTACAAATTGCTGCCCGCTGCAATTGCCCTCCTGAGACTTTTTTGATGTCATTGGCAGCCACATTTTCAATGCCTACTTTTGCCATTATGGCATCTGCTCTTTGATTAACTTCTTCGCGACTCACCTTAGCTGACTTAAAGCCCGGTAAAATAATATTATCGCGAATGGTTAAATTCTTTAACAGGTATGATTGTTGAAAAATAAAGCCCATACGATTTAAACGGAATTGACTCATATAGCTTTCATCTGCTTGTGAAATATCTTCACCAGAAACGATGACACTGCCTGAAGTTGTTTGATCCATACCACTTAATAGATGTAATAGTGTTGATTTTCCTGAACCCGATTGTCCCATAATAACGACAAATTCACCTTTATTGACACTTAAATCAATGTTCTTAAGCACCCTTGTTTCTCCAAATTGTTTCGTAAGCTGCTTCACTTCTAATACTTTCATCATCTGTTTCACCTTCCTTTATTCAGCAATAAGCGTCATAATAGCTTGTTTTCTAACAGTTTGAACCGAAATAAGCGTTACACAAAAGACCACGCTAATAAGTACCACTGGGACCGCAATAAAACCAACATAGTTATTTGCAATTAATTGCACTTCTTTAATTCCTATACCAGCGATATTTAGTCCGAAATTCACTAAATAATTGCCACCAAATTGACTCATCACTATCCCAGCAAGTATTCCGACCAAAGCCACCGTACCAACTTTTACTAAATATTGTTTTTGAATGTCTCTAGATGAGAAGCCAATGGCCTTCATAATCGCAGTTTGTGAGTGGTCTTTGACTAAACGCAGTTTTAGAAACAGTGAAATTAATATGACCACAATCATAATCGCAATAACAACTACGGCTACTATCATTGAATTTAATTGTTGTGACACGCCACCTAAGGTTTGATCAATAAATTCCGTCATAGGATAAACTTTAATTTCTGGTCCCATCACTTGCGTCCAGTAGTCACTTAAGGTAGTGGGGTCAATCCAATCTTGCACAACGATTGAAAAACTATATTTCTCAGAGGGAATACCGTTGAATTCATTGGTTGCTTTGGCGGTAAAACCACCACTGGTGACATCTTGATAAATACCTACAATGATATACTCTTCGATTGTATTGTTATATTCTAGCTGCAAACTATCCCCAACGGATTTCCCGATTTTGTCTTCATTAAAATAAGATAAGGCTATCTCGTTCGCTTCGATGGGAGCTCTGCCTTCCAAATACTGTAGTCCACTTCCGGCATTTTGCCCACTATCAATCGTTAAATTCATCAGCTCATTCGTTACATCAAAGGTTTGAACTCGTACACGTCGTTCCTCTTGGTAAAATTCTATTGAATCATCTTGATCAAGTATAGCTTTCACCTGTTGATAAGACGCTTCAACTGAATCACCATTGGCAATCTCAATCAACATATCCTTTTGTGAACTGCCCATATAAGACACAAATTCAGGTGACTGCAAAGTATTCAACAAATTAACCGGTACTAAAATTATGACCATGGCAATCATGGTCACAGCAAACACAATCGCCCAATCTTTTTTCTTATACCGTATTTCTCTTAGTCCAAGTATCCAATTAATATTCATCGATTGCGTTCGATACAAGCCATCATGACTATCAGACTGATCTTGATTTTTGCCATTTAAAGCGTCCACGACACTTATGCCTTTCAATGATTTAAGCACACGTTTACTATATAGAATAATGAGCAAGTAAACTAAAGCTGCAATCGCTATCGCAATCAGATAGGTTGACACAGCTACCGGCACTTCCCCGAAAGTCGCTGTTATGTGATTCGTTGTAAATCCACTAAACCCAAACGCTAAAAGATAGCCTAAGGACACGGCAATAACCGCTATTAAGCGATATTTATTTAAATAAATATCCCTGATGTCGTGAAATGAAAAACCAATGGCCTTTAGTATGCCTATTTCACGAATTTCTTCCTCTATCGACGCTAGTATGGTGAATCGCATACAAATAAAGGCGACAATCAAAGCTAAAATACTAACTAACAAGATAACAAAAACCGTCACCATATCAATAAACGCACTTAAAATGAACATCATCCGATAGGTCACCGCTTGACCATTTTGCGCCAATCCGGCATTTTCATAAGTCGTTTGAAAAGCGGATGCATCATCACTAGATGTGAAATAAGTTTCAATGATAAATTCGTTTTCGCCCATTTTATCTTCAAGCAGGTTAAAATCATCATCACTCAGCAGGAAACGAGTAGATGAAGCTAAGGTCGAATTCATTTGGGCATCTACAACAAAGTCTGAAATAACGAAATCATACGTATCATATAAAGTTAAAGTATCGCCAATTGTTAGATCATAGCTATCTTTCAAAATAATCGGTACACCAATTTGTCCTTGACTAAGTATGATTTTTTCATGTTGTCCATTTAGCAATAAATCCTTCTCTGGATTTTGCTTAACAAAACCTAAATCTAACTGACTTTCAGATAAATCAAAGGTTTGATTGGCTTTAGAAATTTGGATGTCTTCCCCATAAATATTTATCATTTTTACAATTTGATAGTCTGTCACATTGGGTGAATCCTGCATAAATTCATCAATGGCAATCTCATCGATATCCCCTTTGTGCATTTGTAAAAAATGTGGAGGTTGAGCAATTTGATAGAGTTGATCAATTGAACGGAGTGTTTGAACAGTCATAATAACGGACAAAATGGCTAAAGTAGCTGAGAAAACCATTAACAGTAGCAATCCAATATTTATGGTCTTATTTCGTTTCAAATCATTAAAAACCAATTGCCAACTCATAGTAATCACTCCCATACATATTTTCACGTTCAATATAACCTGAAAATTAATTTTTCATGAGAGACTTTAGGCTGATATTTTAAGTAAATCGTAAGATTGGAGATTTTAGATGGTAGACGAACAATAGATGATTCAATTGAAGATACATTAGATGAAGCAGCAGAAACAAGTGATAGTTGTTATACGCTTGATGAAGTAGTTACCCGTGTAAAGGCTCGTATCAATGAAACGGAGTAAGAACACCTCCATGCGTTAATTAAACGAACAGAGGTGTTGGCAGGGATATTTATTTAAAGGAATTGGCTAGTTGTAGGACGATGCGGATGCCTTTGGCTTCGTTGACTTCATTGGTACAACCGGTAATGAATACGTCGTATTTGGGGCAATAGTAACAGAGGACGCCGGTTGACCCAGAATGGCCGATGATTTCGGGGGCTCCAAAGGATTTGAATCGCATGTGGCCGAGTCCGTATTTTAAGGGGTAGAATTGAATGCTGTTATATTGTTTCATAGTAGGATAATGTTTAGCATCAAATAATTGGCCTGTCCAGAAGGCTTTCAAAAAAACCATCATATCAGTTTTAGTAGAAATAAGGCTACCTGAAGTTGGCCAGGCACCTAATGAATTCGGGACTTTATAGGTTTGGCCTTTCATCCAAAAGCCTGGAAAATCGTATGGCATGCCGGGGGTGTAAACATAAGTGTCCTGTAGTTGAAGCGGCTGAAAAATGTACTTTTGATAGTTTTCAGCCACACTAGCGTTTGTAAGGGTAACAATCAATGGTTCTAGAAGGTCAAAATTGATGTCGGAATAATAGGCTTTCCCCTTGGTGTCGGGGGCGAAATGTGGTTTCAGTTGTTTGGTAATCGCTAAATTTTCTTCAAAAGTCACGACGGGATCTTGCGAAAAACGTTGCATAGTCGATTGTTGGTCTTTCGTGCTTTCCGTGAAATAATCGGGTAAACCGCTGGTCTGTGTTAATAAATGTCTCAGCGTTAAATAATTGGAGTAATCTGTTCCTTTATAAATGTGAATGCCTGCTAGCATTGATGCTGGTAAATAGTTGTTCAGCCTATCGTCTAAAGCAATTTGACCTTGATCAACAAGTTTCAACATAATGGTAGTCGCATATAATTTTGTTACACTGGCGATAGCAAATGGTTGATTATCTACTAAATCACCAGTTTCTCTTTGCCATTTGAAATTTCCTGTAGCATCTTCAACTAAGAATGCCATCCCAGATGATTTCATTTTTGCTTGATATTTATCATAGACTTTATTTAATTTTTCTTCGGTATTTTTCATTGGAAGCCTCCTATGTTTCTTGTTTGCAGTGATATGAGTTAGCTTGATTGTGTTTGGTCTGCGGCTGTGGATGGCTGTAAAGCAAGCAACATAGACATTTTTTCGATTTGAGTTCATAATAGCATGATTTTGTTCAGGGGATGTATTGAAATAGCTTAACACAGTAATAAAACTTGATTTTACATCGTATAATTATGTAAAATTTTCTGCCCAATTACCAATGGTGGAAATGGTTTTATGGGATATATATCGCTTGAAGGATATAAAGTTAAAGCCGTGTAAACGCCACTCAACTTCATAGCTTTGATTGGAACAGAATGACCGATCGAACTTTTATTGATCGAATTCGTTATGAACAGAAAACCTAGCCCCTAATAAAAGTGGTTTATACAAGTAGATAAAAGCTCGTGAGTCCATTGGGTTCACGAGCTTTTTTATCGAATTAGGAACTAACTAGGGGGTAAGCGGGAAGTGAGTGGACGTTAAGTAAAGCTAATTGGTCATCTACTGACTCATTTTCGTGACCGAATAAAGCTAATCTGTCATCTACTCGAGTAGCAAAAGACAGAATAGCCTTAATCTGTCATCTGCTCGGGTAGCAAAAGACAGAATAGCCTTAATCTGTCATCTGCTCGGGTAGCAAAAGACAGAATAGCCTTAATCTGTCCAAAACAAGTAAAAAAGGACAGAATAGCTGATTCTGTCCAAATTCTGGATAAAAAAGTAAGTGGTAAAGGAGAAAACGTTATAGTCACTCAGATATTTCCATGTGACAATAACTTAAATGAGCATTGAAAGACGACCTATCACTTCCTGTTTACGGTGGCGAAGCTTATGTTCTTCCTAGCCAACGGGGCGAACGCCAAATGAGTCGCCGTTTGGGTAACTGGGAAGTGAAAGACCGTCAAATTGACAAGTCACCTTTTTTTCTCCTAACCGCCACTCAGCTTGTTTAAAGGCGGATTGGGTGTCCCATCCGCCTCTCAGGATTTCCTCTGGCGGTTGGGGGTGCCAATCCGCCTCTCAGACTTCTCTCTGGCGGTTTGGAGGGCCAATCCGCCTCTCAGACTTCTCTCTGGCGGTTTGGAGGGCCAATCCGCCTCTCAAGTTGTTCTCTGGCGGTTTGGAGGTGCATCCGCTACTCAGGCTAAGTGGGAAGTGAAGAACCTTCATTTCTCACTTACGAAGAACCGAATGATTTAAACTACAGCATTGTAGCAGATAAATATTGCTTATTGTTGGTGGAGCTAGTGTATCACTTCTCCAGCAATTAAATATAGTGGCGATGTTAAAATACCCTCTTGTTATAAACCAAAGTAAGCATAAGTTGAAGAACTTATCTTGTTCCATTTGGCGGGTTATCTTTAATTGACGAGTTTATTGTCATGTAGAAAAATCTGAGTGACAATGGGACGGCTTATTGTCATAAGAAAAAATTTGAGTGACAATGGGAGGCTTTATTGTCATGTAGAGAAATCTGAGTGACAATAGGACGGTCCGTCACTTCCCACTTCCCGTTTGGCGGGTGATTCGAGAGCGAACGCCAAATAAAGCTAATCGGTCACCAAATACCTAATTTCATGACCGAATAGCCTGATTTGTAGTTTATTTAATGGTCACACATTTCCCGTTTAGTTTCACGCTCACATCAACAGCACGAATATGTGTGCGCTCACCATCACGCTCACAACAACTGCTCCAATATGTGTGCGCCCACCATCACGCTCACATCAACTGCTCCGATATGTGTGCGCCCACCATCACGCTCACAACAACTGCTCCAATATGTGTGCGCCTACGTAAGTGAGAAATAACGATTCTTCACTTCCCACTTACACTAGGGATTTTCATTCTTATTTTTCCAAAAAGAGGAACCAACTCCCCACCTTCATTCCTCATTACACCACAAACCTACTTAATAGCCCCTTCAACCATTCCCCGCATAATCTGCTTTTGTGCAAATAAGAAGATAATAATCACCGGTGCTATAACCATCAAGGAAGACGTTAGTATCATATCCCACTGCCTTGTGTAGGAGCCAGCAAAGTTGGCTACTGCAATAGGCAAGGTTTGAATATCGTTTCCTACACCCAAAAGTAACAAAGGAAGTAAGTAGTCATTCCAAATCCAAATACCATTTAAAATCAAAATCGTAACGGTAATTGGTTTTAACAAAGGCAAAACGACATACACAAAGGTTTGCAACTTATTAGCCCCATCAATTTCAGCCGCTTCCTCAATTTCCACAGGAACCCCTTTAATAAAACCATGGAACATAAATACGGACATTCCCATCCCAAAGCCGGCATAGGCTAGAAACACACCCCAATAGGATCGCAACAAACTAAAACCAAATAAAGGTTGAGTCACGTTTTCTTGCAAGAACCTGAACCAAGAAATCAAAGGATACATAACTACTTGGAAAGGAATAACCATTGAAGCCACAAACATTAAAAAGATAGCATTCGATAATTTGGTTTTGCGGCGCACTAAACCCCAAGCGGCTAAAGACGATACAATGGTAATTATCAGCAACGACACAACGGTAATGATAACTGAAGATATAAAACTCTCCCGATAATTGATCGACGGATTATTCCAAATCGACACCACATTATCAATAAAGACGCCCCAATCCTGCGGCAACGATAAAGGATTTAATAATATATCTCTGGATGATTTGGCTGAATTAATCACAATCAAAATAAATGGACTAATAACGAGGATGAAAAGTAAAATTGCTACAATTTCTAAAATAAGTAAGCCTCTTTTACGTGCTTTCATTACATTTCAACCTCCTGCCGTTTCGTAATGGTTGTTTGCGTTAAACTAATTACGACTAATATCACGAATAAAATAACTGCTCGGGCTTGCCCACGTGCTAACTGGTTTTCAACCGACGCTGTATTATAAATATTCATGGTAATAAACTCCGTTCCCTTAATCGCTTGACCTTCCCACATAATTGACGGTCCGCCTCCAGTTAGCGAAACGTTCACATCGTAGATTTTAAAGGAGTTATTTATTGTCAGGAAAAGTGAAACCGTAAAGGCAGGCATCACCATCGGAATAGTAATATGACGCAGTTTTGACCACCAATTCGCCCCATCTAAAGAAGCTGACTCATATAAGGATTCAGGTACAGCTTGTAGACCCGCAAAATAAATCATCATAATATAACCCGCATACTGCCACGTATTGGTTATGACTAAAGCCGACAAGGCCAAATTCGGTTTTCCTAGGAACAAATTCGTCATCAGCCATTCACTGCCGATCAGTTCACCAAAAGCTGGAAAGACCTGATTATAAATAAATTGCCAAATGTAACCAAGGACCAATCCACCAATTAAGTTGGGAATGAAAAAGCCCGCCCGATATAAATTACGACCCTTAATTTTACTCGAAACCAGCATAGCCAAGCCAAACGACACAAAATTAATAACAATGACATTAATGATGGCAAAAATAACCGTAATCATCAGAGAATACTGAAATCGTGTATCGTTAAAACTTTGAATATAATTTTTAAAGCCAACAAAATTTGTTTCTGATTGCGTCACTCCGCCCCAATCCGTAAACGAATAATATACCCCTAGAAAAAAAGGAATCGCAATGACTAATAGAAAAATAAAGACCGCTGGGGCAACTAAGAAGAAAAAGTTTCGCGAATCACGTCGCGAACGATTGAATTTTTTAGGTGCTTGTGTTGCCATGGAATTCTTCCTCTCTAAAATAAAAAGCAGCTGAACTAGAAACCAGTTAGCTGCTTTTTTTATTTATCTAATTAACTAGTTGCCTAATAATTCAGGAACTTTAGCAATTTCTGCTGTCATTAATTCAATAAATTGTGCCTTATCTACATTACCTTGTGCAAATTGTCCATAGATTGGCCCTAAGTTATTCATACCAAAGCCATCTGGCATAAAGTAGGTATTATCAAATGAATACACAGGTTTCTCAGCCGAAATCCAATCAGCTAAGAAAGCAGATAATGGTGCAGCTGGTGTTTCTTCAGTTGTAGAGAAAGCCGAGATCATATTTGCTTGGTTAACCATGAAATCTTGACCTTCAGGTGTTGAAACCATGTCTTCAAAGAATTTATTAATTGAATCTAAAGCACCTGTTTCATTGTTGACTACATAGTAAGAAGGAGCTCCAATGAACAAGCCGTCGGCATTTTCTTCATGTGATGTTTGATAAGGAATGAAGCCCATGGCAAAATCAGCTTCTAATTGCGCTAAGTTAGGATCTTTCCAGTTACCTTGGTGTAAAAAGGCTGTTTGACCAGAAGCAAAGGCAATATCCATATCATCTTGTGTACCAACCGTTAACATTTGAGGATCCGTATAATTAAATAACAATTCAACCCAGTCAGCATAACCAGCCATACGATCAGCATCTGTTTCACCCGCAACCACTTGTTCAGTTACGGTACGGTCACCATTTGGTAATAAGTTTCCGAGGTAAGCATTAAAGTCATGGTTACCCATAATCCAAGTTTCACCTTCCATGGTTGCATTCGCCACAACAGAAGTTAAGCCTAATTCATCTTTACGCGCATCTAAATCAGCAAACGCTGCCGCTACAGCTTCAAACGAGTTTAATGTTTCAGGATCAATACCAGCTTCAGCCAGTAAATCAGCATTATAAGCTAAACCATAACCTTCAACAGATACCGGGAAGCCATAGACTTCGTCATTTTGGATAAATTCAAATTCAGTTTGGTCTACCCAATCACCAGAAATGGGTTGCAACATATCTGCCCATAAATCATAGCCACTTTGTCCTTCAATAACAAATACGTCTGGACCTTCTCCGGCGGTAAAATCAGCTTTTAGTTGGTCACCTAATGAACAGGCACCTGAACACACTTTGATGGTCACATCCACACCATTTGCTTCGCCCCATGCAGCTGCATAATTCGTTAAGGCTTCTTGAGTCTCGCTTTTATTTGAATAAAGTGTAAAGGCATTTGGATCGTCAGATGCGGCGTCCACCGTTAATCCTCCGATAGTAGCAAACAAACTGGTTGCTAAAGTGACTTTTGCCAACTTTTTAACCCATTTTGACATTAAAACTCCTCCTTAAATTTTATGACTAAAACAATTTACACCTCTATTATAACTCAAATTAATAATTATGCAATCGCTTTCGTTAAAAATGTTAGCGGTAACACAAAATCTTTTACCTAGTCACACCCCTAATAAATATCCCTGCTTTTCACACGCTAAACTTTACTCTATAGCTGCTCTTTTCTCATTATCAACTCATACAAAAAAAGCAAGAAACTCTATATACCCGAGTTTCTTACTTTTTATTTTTATTCATGCACTTCAAATTTTATCAGCTTAAACCAAGACTTTATCCAAGAATGATTTAGTCCGTTCTTCTTTAGGCGAATTAAAGATATTGTCAGGCGTATCAACTTCTACAATATAGCCACCATCCATAAATACAACCCGGTCCCCTACTTCGCGAGCAAATCCCATCTCATGCGTTACAACGACCATGGTCATCCCTTGGGCTGCTAAATCTTTCATTACATTCAGCACATCCCCAACCATTTCAGGATCAAGAGCGGATGTTGGTTCATCAAACAACATAATATCAGGATCCATTGCAAGGGCTCTAGCAATCGCCACCCGTTGTTTTTGCCCACCAGACAATGAATTTGGATAAGCATTAATCTTTTCAGATAACCCAACTTGATTAAGTAAATCTAATGCTTTTTTATCCGCTTCATCTTTCGATAAAATCCCTAACTCAACTGGAGCCAATGTGATATTTTCTCTGACATTTAAATGAGGGAACAAGTTGAAATGTTGAAATACCATGCCAATATTCTCACGCACTTTATTGATATTAATATCTTTTTGATTAATATCAACATTGTTGATAATGACACTTCCGCCATCGATTTTTTCTAAACGGTTAAGGCAACGTAATAAAGTTGATTTCCCAGAGCCGGATGGTCCAATAATACATACAACTTCACCTGAAGAAACCTGTAAATCAATCCCTTTTAATACTTCATTGCTACCAAAACTTTTCTTTAATCCATTAACTTGTACGATTGCCATTGATTACAGCTCCTTTTCAAGTCTATTTGAAATCTTAGTTAATATCGTAATTAGGATGATATACATTAAGCCAATGATTAACCACATAGCACCTGATTGATAAGTACGTGCAATGATTATACGCCCGGTTTGGGTTAATTCCACTAAACCAATGACGGATAAAATTGAAGTATCTTTCAAGGTAATAACAAATTGATTGATGAAAGATGGAATCATAATTCTGAAGGCTTGTGGTAAAATAACGCGTCTCATTGTCTTACTTTGGTTCAAACCTAGACTACGTGCAGCTTCAGCTTGGCCAATATCAACGGCATTAATACCCCCGCGTACAATCTCGGCTATATAAGCAGCCGCATTTAAACTTAAAGTGGTTATTCCAGCAGTATAAGCACCGAATTGTAATCCGGTCAATTGTGGGAAACCAAAGTAGATAAAGAACGCTAATACAATTAATGGCATACCACGCATAATATCAATATAGATTTGAGCAATTATGGATAAAATTAAATTATCTGATGTCCGCATTAATCCAATCACAACACCAAGAACGGCAGCTATGGCGAATGAAACGAGCGTCACCCACAAGGTCGTCCATAATCCATTCATTAAGGCTTTCCCATTTTCTTGAATCAAACTAACAAATTGATTGGTGGATTGGGTTGTTTCCTCAACTAATTCCGCTTCTTCTTCAGACTCACCTAAATAAGTTTCGACAATGTCATCGTATTCTCCTGAAGCCTGAATATTACTCAACCCTTGATTGAATAAAGTCAATAGATCACTGTTTTGGCCTTTTTGAACCGCAAAACCATAGTCAGCTACTTCTAATTGTTCACCAATAAAACGTAATGGGATCCCACCTGTTTCAGCCGCATAAGCCATAACCGGATAATCTTCTATAACAGCCACCGAATTACTCGCTTGTAAGTCTTCATACATATTCACTGAATCTTCGAAGATGGTAATAGTAAACCCATAGTCATCCGCTAAGGATTCAGCAACAGCCATTCCTTGTGTCCCCGTCTTAACCGCAACATTTTCGCCTTCTAAATCTTCTAAGGTTTGGAATTCACTATCATCTAAAACAGCAAATTGAACGCCCGCTGAAAAATACGTATCAGAAAAATCAAAACTTTCCCGACGAGCATCAGTAATACTCATCCCCGCAATCATACCATCTACTTGTCCTGCTTCAACAGCTTGTAAAGCAGCATTAAACCCTAACGGACGAATTTCATACTCAAAACCTTGGTCTTCAGCAATAGCAGCCAATAAATCCATATCAATCCCAACATAATCACCATTCTCATCTTGAAATTCAAACGGTGCAAATGTTGTATCTGTACCAATCACATAAGTTATAGCTGGATCAGCAATAACAGTTGTTGCATCTGTCATTGAAGTTGATGCCGTTGTATCTTCTCCCAAATAATTAGCAATAATCGCATCATATTCTCCTGATGCTTGTAAATTACTCAACCCTTGATTGAATAATGCTAATAGATCACTGTTTTGGCCTTTTTGAACCGCAAAACCATAATCAGCTACTTCCATTTGTTCACCAATAAAACGTAATGGGATCCCACCTGTTTCAGCCGCATAGGCCATAACCGGATAATCTTCTATAACAGCCACCGAATTACTCGCTTGTAAGTCTTCATACATATTCACTGAATCTTCGAAGATGGTAATAGTAAACCCATAGTCATCCGCTAAGGATTCAGCAACAGCCATTCCTTGTGTCCCCGTCTTAACCGCAACATTTTCGCCTTCTAAATCTTCTAAGGTTTGGAATTCACTATCATCTAAAACAGCAAATTGAACGCCCGCTGAAAAATACGTATCAGAAAAATCAAAACTTTCCCGACGAGCATCAGTAATACTCATCCCCGCAATCATACCATCTACTTGTCCTGCTTCAACAGCTTGTAAAGCAGCATTAAACCCTAACGGACGAATTTCATACTCAAAACCTTGGTCTTCAGCAATAGCAGCCAATAAATCCATATCAATCCCAACATAATTACCTGCTTCATCTTGGAATTCAAAAGGAGCAAATGTTGTATCCGTACCAATCACATACGTTGTATCTGGGTCAGCCACTACCTCAGCTGTATCAGAAGACATTGTTGATTCATTACTACCTTCACCTAAGTAACCAGCAACAATTGCATCATATTCACCAGATTCTTTCAAGTTGGCTAATCCTTGATTGAACAACGCTAATAAATCACCATTTTGGCCTTTTTGAACCGCAAATCCATAATCAGCCACTTCCATTTGTTCACCAATAAAACGTAATGGGATCCCACCTGTTTCGGCCGCATAAGCCATAACCGGATAATCTTCTATAACAGCCACCGAATTACCCGCTTGTAAGTCTTCATACATATTCACTGAATCTTCGAAGATGGTAATAGTAAAGCCATAGTCATCCGCTAAGGATTCAGCAACAGCCATTCCTTGTGTCCCCGTCTTAACCGCAACATTTTCGCCCTCTAAATCTTCTAAGGTTTGGAATTCACTATCATCTAAAACAGCAAATTGGACCCCAGCAGAGAAGTACGTATCAGAAAAATCAAAGCTTTCCCGACGAGCATCAGTAATACTCATCCCCGCAATCATACCATCTACTTGTCCTGCTTCAACAGCTTGTAAAGCAGGATTAAACCCTAACGGACGTAGCTCATAATTAAAGCCTTGGTTTTGAGCGATGGCAGCTAATAAATCCATATCAATCCCAACATAATTACCTGCTTCATCTTGGAATTCAAAAGGAGCAAACGTTGTATCCGTACCAATCACATACGTTGTATCTGGGTCAGCCACAACGACCGTCTCATCCGATTCGTCAACTGCTACTACATCCGATTCAGACACTGTTTCCTCTGTTACTAAATCATTTTCACCTAAATGTGCCGCTATAATCGCATCATACTCACCTGAAGCTTGAAGGTTACTTAAACCGGCGTTAAACATGTCAATTAGTTCTGAATTATCACCTTTTTTTACAGCAAAGCCATAATCAGCCACTTCCATTTGTTCACCAATAAAGCGTAATGGAATCCCACCTGTTTCAGCCGCATAAGCCATAACCGGATAATCTTCAATGACCGCCACCGAGTTACCCGCTAATAAATCTTCATACATATTCACCGAGTCTTCAAAAGCTGTAAGGGTAAAACCATAGTCATCAGCAACAGACTCAGCAACCGCCATCCCTTGCGTCCCGGTTTTAACCGCTACATTCTCACCAGCTAAATCTTCTAAAGACTGGAACTCACTATCATCCAATACGGCAAATTGAACGCCCGCTGAAAAATACGTATCAGAAAAATCAAAGGTTTCACGACGGGCATCAGTAATACTCATCCCCGCAATCATACCGTCAACTTGACCACTTTCGACAGCTTGTAGGGCCGCATTAAAGCCTAATGGACGAATTTCATACTTAAATCCTTGGTCGTCAGCAATAGCTGCGATTAAATCCATATCAATGCCAACAAAATCACCCTTCTCATCTTGGTACTCAAAAGGAGCAAAGGTAGTATCTGTTGCAATCACATAGGTAGGTTCGTCATTTTGAGCTGCAACTTGTTGCGCCAAGGCTGGTGCTCCAATCATTGTTAACAGCATGACAACTAACGTTAAAGATAACCATTTAAAATACTTCATCTTAATCCTACTTTCTAATATAGTGTCTTAATTATAACATTTTACTCATATAATTCTAACTTTCTAAAGTATAAGTTAAAAAACTAAAAATTAGCAATAGGTAAATAACATGACATGTTATAAAATATAACACAATGGTCGATAATTAATAACTCTTCCCTCTAATAATCCCGTTATAAAAGGATTCTCCCACATCAGCTAATTTTTCCTTATAAAAAATTTATATACTTCTAATTTTCATAATCCAGATCGTAAACCCATACAAAAAAGCCTTTCTATCATAAAATAATAGAAAAGCTTCTTTTTTAACTAAATTAAACTGCCACAACTGTTTCTTCAAATAACTCACGAATAACTTTTTCAGGCAATTTTTTACCAATAATAACTAATTTTGAAGGTTCATTCTCAGCTACTTTCTCTTTTCCATAGTCAATACTGTACGCCATATTAACGCCTTGCAAGACCACTTGACGGTCAAAACCTTCAACATTTAAAATCCCTTTATATCGTAATAAATCCATGCCATAAATATTCGTCACCATGTTTAACCAATAAACAAATTTTTGTTCAACTAAAGGACGATCCACGATGATTGTAAAGGCATTAACATCACTATGTTCATGATGATGTTCATTTTCTCCATCATGCTCATGACTATGATCGTGATGATGCTCATGTTCGTCTTCATGGTTATGGGCATGTTCATGTTGTAGCCGTTCTTTCCCCTCTTTACGAGCTATCATAACATCAATATCGCCTTCAACCAACTCAGATCCACTTGTAAAGCGGTCAAACAAATCTAAGCCAACCACTTGGTCAAAAGCAACGCTCTTAACATCAATAGCTTTCACATCCACAAAGGGATTTATATCAAATAAGGTTTTTTTGACTAAGGCTAACTTCGTATCATCAACTAAATCAGTTTTCGTTAAGAAAATAGTATCCGCAAAAGCTATTTGATCAACGGTCTCAGTAAAGTTACGAACTTGATATAAGAAATTTTCTGTATCCACCAAAGTAATAATGCTATCAATAATTAATTGCTCACTCAAAACATTTGATCGGATAATCGTTTGAGCTATCGGACTCGGTTCAGCTAACCCACTGGTTTCAATAATAATACGGTCAATTTGTAAATCATGCTTAGCCTGCGCATTCAATATTCCCATAAACATTTCAACTAAATCTTGTCGTAGGATACAGCACATACACCCATTATTCATTTGGTAAATTTGTTCATCATAATTTTCTAAAACCAAATCATGATCAATCCCAGTATCTCCAAATTCATTTATAATGACTACAATTCTTTCATTCGGGCTTTGCTCGATTAACCGATTCAATAAAGTCGTTTTCCCTGAGCCTAAAAACCCAATCAAAACCGTAACAGGTATTTGATTCATCAATTTTACGTCCTTTCACCAAACGTTAGCTACCTTAACTAATTTTTCTCCAATACCTTTCGACCCTTATACTCCCCATTAGGGTCAATAAAGTGGCTTCGTTTAAATGTCCCTAGCAACGAATCATAAGACACACCCTTAACCCCTAATTTATCATGCGTACGACGCGCCCGTTTCTTCGCTTTTGATGTTTTTCTTTTCGGTACAGCCATTGTTGACTCCTTTTCTACAATTATGAAATACTTTCCTCGATACTATCTTCAAAGAAAGCCTCTAACTCGGTTAACTCATAGTCACTAAAAGCATCCTTCTCGAGATCCACTTCAATGAATGCTAATAACGCTTCATCCATCACCCAAAACTCATCTTCTAACCAGAAATAGTTAGCATCATAGCGTTTAAAGACTGGATAAATCTCTAAAAATTCCTCAAAGGTCAAATTAGCATCTTCAGAAAAATCCCTAACAATACCCGCTTCAATCGCATCTTTTGTCGGATATCCATTTAATTGAATGATATTATCCTCAATCAACTTCCGAAAAACTTGTCCTTTAGTCACACTTGCATCTTCTTCATGAAAATAATCATACGCATCTTCAACTAAAGGCGGGTAAATAATATTAATCTTTTTCACTTCTTCACTTCTCTAAAAATTACCTTACGACGTAATTTTGGCGAATACTTCTTCAATTCTAACCGCTCCGGATTATTCCGTCTGTTTTTACTCGTCAAATACAGTCTTTCCCCTGTCTCTTCACACGCCAAAAGAATGTTCACTCTCACAAATTTACCCCCTTTAAATAAATATCTCTGCTATTACCAGCTTGCTTTTTTAACCCCAGGAATTTGTCCCTTGTGAGCTAACTCCCTAAAATTCACACGTGACAAACCAAATTTTCGCATATAACCTCTAGGCCTACCATCCAATAAATCACGATTTTTCAAACGATTAGGGTTAGAATCTTTCGGTAACTTTGCTAAAGCTGCATAATTTTTTTCAGCTTTTAGCTGTTTACGTAATTCGGCATATTGTTCAACCATTTGACGTTGTTTCAATGCTTTTTGTTTTTTTGATTGCTTAGCCATTCATTGTATCTCCTTTTTTGCAAATAGTAATGATTACCATTTTATTATACATGAATATTTTGTTTAGGCAAGAAATTTTTGCTATACAAAAAAAGATCCCATTAATCAGTTAGATTAGTTAAGATCTTTTTATGTTACTATTCAAATTAGTTCACTAAAGTTTGAGTTTCAGATTAACATGTAATTAATAATTGTCAATAACTTTTATTTTACTTCTCCTTCTTTATAAACATAGTCATAACGATATCCAGATTCGTCTGTTATTTTTTCCCAATTAGTCGCTGTCTTTAAGCGCATTAACGCTTCATTTTGATAAATGATTGTCATTTCTTGTTGCTCATTATCCATACTGATTTCAATGGGAAAAAGTAAAACAGAAACAGCTTCTTTATTAGTTACAACTGAACTGGAATTCTCCATAACCTGAATATCTACTATACAAGCATTTTCTTCTATTAATATTTCAGCACCATCAACATTTTTCCACTTTTCAGCTTCAATAGCATTCTGATATATTAAATATACTTGATTTTTTTCGATAATGATTGATTTAATCGGATTTTTTTCATTTTGTGAATAGTACATTTGATAATCAGTAGTAGTAAAAAATGAATCTTTTGTTCCAACCTCAGCATTAACTATTGGAACACCATAAATAATTAGGGATAAAATCAGAAGTATTTTAATCATTTTATCATTCATAACAACCTCCAATAATATTAACTTTTAGAACTAAAAGGAATAGTGAACTATAGTAATTTATCAAAGTTTTTACTCTTCTTTTTTACCCATCAATTTATTGACATATTTTTGACTATGACGATATGGATTCAGGATTTTGATATCTCAAATCAATCACTTTGCCGTGATCCATTTCCATAACTGAATCACACAAGACCATAATATCTTCTCTATTATGACTAGCTAGTAGAATAGTTTTGCCTTCTTCTTTTAAACTTAAAAATAATTTTCGCATGTCTTTTACCCCTTGGTTATCTAATCCATTCATCGGTTCATCTAAAACTAAAATGGATTGATTTTCCATTATTGCTTGAGCAATCCCTAATCGTTGACGCATACCCATAGAATATTTACTTACTTTAACACCTTTAGCGTGCCCTAATCCAACGGTATCCAATACTTCTTCAATTTCGGCTTTTCCAATTTTTCCTTGCAACGAAGCTAGATATTTTAGATTACCATACCCAGTAAAAGCAGGTAAAAAGCCAGGTGATTCAATGATTATCCCAAAATCTTCTGGGATAGTATTCTTTTTATTACTTAGTGATTTCCCTCGAACGATAATTTCTCCTTCATCAGGTAAAATAAAACCGCAAATTGATTTCATTAATAGGGTCTTCCCAGCACCATTCCGGCCGATTATTCCATGGATCTTACCTTCTTCAAAGCTACATGAAACATCATCAATAACAACTGCATTTCCATACTTTTTCGATATGTTTTTGACTTCAATAATTTTCAAATAATCACCTCAATTATTTTTGATGTATAAAACCACTTAATCACTGATGAACTGAATTTCATAATGACGAACTGCATAAATTGCAACCGCAATTAACACACCAATTAAACCAAATAACATCATAAAAATTTGTTGAATATTGGGAGTAAAAGTTAAACTATCTGTTGAAATTGTAGATAATGTATTCCATGAGACAGGAGACAACCAAGACGCCCAACCCCTTGCCCAAATCATTGCATCCAATGCTATAAAGCCACCTGCAATCAACATGCCAAGTAATGGCTTTTTAGTAACAAAATTTACAACAAACAAGATCAAGCCAAGTAGAATTCCAATTAACCAAGATAGAATAAAACTGAAAAACATTGCCTGTTGAGGGTAAAAATAATCAACTAAGCGTTCAGCAAAATATATCTCCATCCCAAATTCTAGACCAGCCCCAGTACGTGCAAGTGTTTCAATAACCGAACCCCAATCTGAATTATAAGCTACGAAAGGTGCTATTAATACAACAGATAAAATCAAAACAAACAAAAAATAGATGCCACTAGCAATCACAATATAGATAATTTGTCCTAACGCCCATTTTAATCGATCGACTCGAATCATTAGATAGGGTTGATTTCGATCAATAAAAGGTGCATCACTAAACAGTAATAGAATAGGTAACATCAACATTAATTTATGATACCTCCATTCAAAAAAGAACGGAAATATCCAAGGTCCAATTTTTACTCCCATTGAATTAACGAAAGAAGGAATTCCTTTTAAATACTCATTAACAAAGGTAATTAATAGAACTATGACTACCCATATTCTAGGATCACTTATCCATTTTACTATGTTCATTAATGCAATCGAAAAACTTGTTTTAAGCACTTTCATTACGCACCCTCTTTTCCAATTGACGTTTAAAGAAAAATAGTATTAGTAAGAATAGAACAAAGTAATACAAAGTAAAATATGAAAAATGAACCCACCATGGTTCACCAAAAAATATTGGGTAAGACTCCGAGATATGTTCCTCATTAAAAATTCCTGGTAAGTACATCATGAAATAACCTAAGTAATAACGTAAAATATAAGGACTAACTAAAACGACGAGTCTATTTGGTATATAAGTCGATAACAACAAACCTAACGATGTCCAAAAACCCATGGAATATGAAAATACTGTAATTTTCAATAATAAAGCAGTCACTGGATAAGCAGAAAAGACTAATTCACTATATGCTGGAAACATTCTTGCTAAAACAGTAAATTCATGCGGGATATATAAAGGAAACCATAATAATAGTACTCCTACACTGATGAACAAACCGATAAAGGTTACTAAAAATGATCCAAAAAAAGCTAAAGTTACTTTACTAATAGCATAATTCAATGTATTTGTTCGGATAACTTGATTAAAAGTAAATCGATGTTCCCAATCATCGCAAAAAGTCATCACTACTGGAAAAGCAGAGGCAACTAAAATTAATTCTTGAATGTGTGAAAATACCATAATATGATTTATAAGATAGGACACACTAACACCAGGTATCATCTCGTCTTGTGCGGCTACTATGCAAATAATTGCTATAACAATTATTGAGATTATTGTTTTTATATTAAAAAATCGAACAGAAAATTCGTTAAAAATTAATTTGAATGTCAATCAATTACCCCCAAAATTCTCTCAATCACATGTTAATTACCGTTAACTCATTAATAATATTGAAGCTTTCTTCCATCTTTAGCTGAATAAATCAGATAAAGATTGTCATCGACAAATAGGAGTTCTTCTCCAGTATCACTAATTGCACCATCTTTTTCTTGCAAATCTTGTGTATACCTAACTATCCAGTATGGTTTTAAAGTCATTTTAATACTATCACTATTAGTTATTTCGAGATCCACCGATTCAAACATAGGAAAGTAAGCAAGTTCGATATAATTAATAGTTATATTCTCTACATTTAGAAGATTATCTGTTTCAGCTTTAATGATGGAAATCAGTTGATCAACTGAAATTGGAGTTAAGTTTGACTGAATCGGTTCACCCAGTTCGGTGTATAATCCGCCACCATTTATTAAAATAATTCCATTTGAATTAATTAAAAAATTCATTCTAGAACCTGGCAAAGAAAATCCAGAATCACCCAGTGAATACCCAATATTTGTCAAAAGTAAATCATTGAAAGTTAATCGATAAGAAAGAACATAGGCTTGGTCTTCACTGTTAAATTCAGTTAATGTTTGATTTTCTTTTACTGAAATGAGATTATCATTAAGTGAAATTAATTGTTCTGCAGTCAAGGTTGCTACTTGAGGATTTTCCAGGTATTCTATACCAATTCCATCCATTAGATTTTCAACTTCTTCTTTAGCAGAATCTAAAGATAAGTCTGACAACTCTTGTTCGGGATATTCAATATAAAAATTAGGATTATCAAATTCTACAACTCGAGAATACGGTTTATCCAACATATAAGAACTACTATAATTAATCCCTCTAAAAGAAATTGATGCGCTATCGTTATCAGCGTTTATGTAACTTTTTTCCCACCACTCATCGTTAGTAATTTCAATAGGATGGTCTTTACCTAAAATAATGGTAGCTGCCTTGTCAAAATCAAAGTCAAACATTGTAACAGGTATTTTTTCAAGAAGATTTCCTTTAGAAACAACAATATCTGCATCGATTGATAGTTTTTCTGAGACTTTTTCACTTATATGATTAGGATACTCATTTAGATTGCTACTGGCATCATTCAGACTATTGACATCCTCTGATTCAATTTCAATTACACCTCTTTGCTGGGTTGGGAAACATCCGGTTAAAAAAATTGACATAGCGACTAAATATTTTAATTTCCTTTTATTCATTACACCACTCCCTCAAACTATAATACTATTATGATTATACTTTAATAATAAACAGACGAACAGAGAACAATCTGTTCGTCAAAAGGATTAGAAAAATAATGTTTAATTAAGGTGCCCAAGTACCACTAATAGTAGCATAATGAGTATAAGATTGAGCCTCTAGTCTCCTATAATCTCCATAAGTAGTACCATCAAGATAGGTTAAGGACATAGAATAGTTCCCAAATACTTGGTAAGAAGAAGTGGATCTTTGGGTACCAAATATTGTATTTTTAACAACTCTGTATTGTACATTATCAGTTTGAACCAAATCGTTATATTTAGTATTAACTACGGCAAAGTTGTCGTAGTCATTTTTAAAATTTTCAGTAGTTATTAACACTGTTCCTGGTGAAGGAAAGTGGAAATAATAATCCTGATTTACTGCATAAGCTATTTGAGGTGAGAATAAAACTGCCATAGCAACACCTTTAAATAATTTTGTTTTAATGCTCATTTTTTAATTTCTCCTTTTTAAAATTATAATAATACAAAAAGAGTAAAATAATTTACTTTTATTCTCAAGTGACTGACATAGAGTTAAGTTAATTTGATTAGAATCAATAAACTTATCAGCTGTGGGAAATATATTAATCATAAGATTATAACGTTTTCATTTGAAAATATATTCAATAAAATAATCTAGTCAAATTAAAATGATCCAACTACAATACTTGTGCTATAATACAGTCAAAGTCAATAATGTCAAAATCATTTGGTAATATTTGAGAGGGATTTAAGAAAAAATATAACATTAGACAAAGAAACAAAGACCTTACTTGTTTAATATCATCACCTCCAATAACCTAAGCATATCATAAGTTTTATCAATTTGTTTTTTATTAACATATATGTTAATAATTTAGCAAAATAACATCTATATTTTAACAGGAGGTTTACGATGCATTACGGTAGACTATTAAAACGCTTTCGAGAATCAAAAAAAATAACGCAAGCGCAATTGGTCGATGAATCAATCACCCCACAGTTTTTGTCTAAATATGAAAATGGTAAATCAGATATTAAACTATCTACCTTTTTAATATTATTAGATCGTTTGAATGTCAGTATTGCTGAATTTAATACTGAATTGCGTGGTTTAGAGCCTTCACCTCAAAGTAAATTTTTAAAAGAGTTAAATCAAGCAAAACACTCTAAAAATAAGATTTTTTTACGAGACCTAATTAAACAACAAAAACAATTATCAAGTAAATCCCAAAATCCACGTTACCAACATAATATCATACTTGCTAACCAAATGGTTTGTTATATTAGCAATCAACCCTATGATTCTGAACAAGCCGAAGTAATTTCAAATTACTTAAAATCAGTCGAACACTGGGGTATCTACGAATTAACCTTATTTGGAAACAGTATTTTCTTTTTTAATACAGTACAATTGAATTCTTTCGTTTCAATTATTTTATCTAAAACAAATAAATATAGTGCAGCCTTAAGACAAAAAGATGAATTTGCAAAAATAATGCTAAACATGATTAACTTTTGTCTCTTTAATGATGAAATTGAAACCTCGGAAAGTCTTTTTGTAAAATTGGAATCTATTTTAAAAGGGAAAAGATATTTTTATCAAGAAAATCAGTTGAATTACCTATATGGCATTTACTATATTCAAATGAATGAGGTTTCAAAAGGTAAAGAATATTGCGATAAAGCGATAGAAATTTTAATCCACTTTAAAGATTATGATAGCGCGAATGCTAAGCAAGAGGAGCTAGACAAACTTCTTGAATCAATTGGTTTCTATTCTAATTTGTCCATAACTTAAGTTTTATGATAATAAAGGTGTTAGAAAAATGGCTCGTAAGTCCTTTTTTGACACCTATATTTTGAGTTCAAATAGAACTTGTTCTATTTTCACATTTTCTACTAATGACCAATCATTACATTTCTTAGCCTGTTTTTAACATTAAATCGAACCATATTCGTGTAGAACGACCGTTCCCTTCAATAAATGGATGAGCGATATTCATTCCTACATATTTGTCAATTATTTGATTGAGATTTTCTTCCGACATTATTTCAATCTCACCTAAAACAATATGCAAATATACAGTCGATGCAAACAAAAAATTATCCTATGAAATATTTACCGTACGAATTTGTCCTGCATGATAACCTTCGATTCCTTCAAAAAGTCCTAAATGAATATCTTGTAAGCCCCTCACAGTTCCTACTTCAATTTGTTTTAAGTTGTCCTCATCCACAATTTAACGCGCTTAATTTCGACAGATTCTCTGGATTTTGAATCATTTATCTCAGTCCATCCTTTGTGCAGATTTGATTATAAAATAAACTATTCTTAATTTTTGGTACTAGATTTGGCTTTTTAAAATGAAGTGAGTGAATAAATTTAATTTATCAACTGGTCTTTCTTCCGGGATTTTATGCTAAACTAACTGTGATGAATTAAACAAAGGGGTTGAGCTTATGAATGTATTTAAAAAAATTAGCTTGCTGCTGATTATTATTTTGTTGCTTATGATTATTGCCTATAAAATAATTGCTGCTTACCAAGAAAGAAACTACCAGTCTGTCGTCAAATCATTATTAACTCCTACAACAATTCAACCAAATACTTCCAACAATACAGCTATTCTTCCCCTCTATGTCGACAAACAACCCATCACTCAACTCGCTTTAATTAATTTTGAACAAAATCCAGAAGCAGTATATAATGCTTTAGAAATTCAATTTTTGGAACGCGTTGATGCATCTGGTTACCGTATTTTAGCTTACCGTAATGATGGTTTTGTGGATGTGTATGATGATGTTAACTTACCCATTGATCTCAACGAAAGTTTTGAGGTCGCTGGTAAAGGTGCCAATGCACATGTAAGTCGGGATTTAGGTCAAGTCATTTTTGAAAAAGATGATCAAGGTAATGTAACGATAGCTTTTAGTTTTATCGATTTACTTAACCGTCCTATTGAAGTTGCGATTAAAGAAGGAATTGACAAACCTTCAACCCCTTTAAATCTACTTGCGCCAATTGGCGTTGGTTCCGAAAAGCCTTCTTACTTTCCCCTCTTCTGGCTCTATGATTTTGACTTTATACGCACGAGTCAATTAACTTGTGATATAAACATTGATGGGAATGCTATTTCGCCTGATCCCTTCCCCGTGCCTTTCCCTATCGATGGTCAACTGAGGAATTTCATCCGTTATAGTTTTGATGCACGCTTGTATTCATTATTTGATGTTAATAAAGGAACTTTGCGTAAAGTTACACTCAATGAACAAAATCAATGGATCGAAAATGATGTGGTCTATCAGTTCGACGAGCAAAATCAGCTTACGTTTATCAACCATCAAACAACAGCCATCGTTTTTGAGCCTAGTCTAAATTTAAGCCAATCTCACAAGGGTCAGATTAATGTTGTCACTCAAGATAATATGGGCTATATTCAAGGATCCTACCAAGTAACTGTTATGAATGACGGGAAAACACATTTAACTTTTCACTTTGATGATGGTTGGAAGGCAAATGTTCCGCTCCTGATGCATAAGATTATTGTTAATGACAATTCCGTTTTCGCAAGTTGGCCTAAACAATACTATTTTGACTTAACGATTGATTGGCAGGCAAACACTTTGGAGGGTAAGTGGGAAAATCGCCAGTAATTGACACACTCATTGGATACATACAGCCTGCTTTTATGCTATAATTTAATCAAATTCTAATGGTTCCAGTGATATTTATTATGGGGGTTGGGTGTTTGATGAAGATTTTAATTATCGAAGATAATCAAGATATCCAAACGATGCTTGTGGAGGCAATTGGGCAACAGGGTCACCAGACGGTGAGTGCTTATTCGGGAACGGAGGGCCTGTTATTACTGCAACTGCATGCGATTGATTTGGTGATTCTGGATTTAATGTTGCCGGGTAAAAGCGGTCAAGACGTTTTGCGAGAAATAAAGTCTCACTCTGTCCTACCGGTCATTGTCATTTCGGCTATGAATTCAATGGATGAAAAGATTGCGCTTTTGAAGGCCGGTGCCGATGATTATTTAGATAAACCATTCAATTTACGGGAATTAATGGCACGGATTGATAATGCTATCAAACATTACCAGGGGTCAACGTCAAAAGCCGTTTATCAAATTGAGCATTTGGTTTACGATTCTAATGACCATCGGATGACTTATAAGCAACAGGAGTTAAACTTTACACCCCAAGAATTTAAAATTATGAGCTTATTTATGCAGAACCCCAATAAGATTTTTACAAAGCAAGAATTATTTGAATTGGCTTGGGATAGTTATTATATCGGAGAAGATAAGACCTTGAATGTGCATATTGGTAATATTCGCAAAAAGCTGTTTGCGGTCTCTGAGCGTGACTGGATTGAAACCGTTTGGGGAATTGGCTTTCGTTTAAACCCTCAAATAAATACCGCTGATTAACGTCGTCTTTACCCTTTCTTTACTCTTTATTTGCGATGTTCTTAACCCTTATCTTTATACTGTGTTTTAAAGGAGGAGATGGCAATGCAATCAGTCATTGAAACGCACAATCTGTCGAAGCAATATGGATCTGTCCATGCACTCAATCAAGTCAATATCTCTGTGGATCAAGGTGATATATATGGTCTCATCGGTCGTAATGGTGCGGGTAAAACCACTTTAATGAAAATCATAAATCGTCAAATTTTAGCCAGTGAGGGGAGTTTTGACATTTTAGGTGAAAATGTCACGCGTAATGATAATATATCCTTACGAATTGGCACTTTGATTGAAGCACCGGGACTTTATTTAGATTTAACAGCCTATCAAAATATCGCTTTGAAGTGTCAATTAGCAGGGATTCGTCGTCCGGGTTATATTGAAGAATTGTTACATTTAGTGAATTTAGCGGATACCGGGCGCAAGCGGGCAAAGAATTTTTCTTTAGGGATGAAACAGCGTTTAGGCTTGGCGATTGCCTTGGTGGGTGATCCAGATATTTTATTGTTGGATGAGCCTACAAATGGAATGGATCCACAAGGGATTGCTGAGTTTCGGCAGATGATATTACGTTTGAATCGCGAACGGCATATTTCCGTGGTCATCTCTAGTCATATTTTAGGTGAGTTATCCAAGTTTATTACCAAGTTAGGGATTATTCATGAAGGTCAATTGATTAAGGAAGCGCGTTTAAGTGATTTAGAACATGAGAATCAAGATCATTTGACGATTAAGGCCGCTGATTTAAAACCTATCGTGGCTTTTCTTGAAGACCAACTGCATATTACTAATTTTACAGTCATATCGCCTACAGAATTACATATTTTTGAACATTTACAAGCACCGGAGTCGATTAGTCATCCTTTAATTAAAGCCGGTATCTTATTTGATACCTTGGAATTAGATCGACATTCTTTGGAAGATATGTTTTTGACATTGACTGGAGGTGCTGTCCATGCTTAACTTCATTCGTTTTGATATCAAGAAGTTGTTTTTGATGCGCGGTTTTTGGATTGCTCTAATCATTTTTGTTTTATTTTGTGGTATGACTTTGATTATCGATAGTATGGATTATCATGCGACCTTTGAAGACTATCAGACTTCGCAAACGGCTTTGAATGAAATGGCTGAAAATGAGGGGAGTGGCGATATCCGTATAGAAGTTGAATCGACGCAAAATTTGTTAACGGAAGAAGAATATCTGATTTATAAAGAGCAACTCCGTGAACGGATGACCATTACCGATTTTTCTTTATCATCCTATGGAATAACTATCGTCATCGCCTACATCTTTTTCGCCTTATTTGTCGGTAATGATTTTTCGAGTGGGTATTTGAAAAATATGTTGGCTCTGCGCGGCGCCAAATGGAAATGGGTCACTTCTAAGATAGTGGTGGCGGTCGTTTTTAATCTAGTCATGTATTTAGTGGCTTTAGGATTTGGAGTTTTGTATGAAATAAGTGCTGGTCAGTTCCCGGCGGCTATTAATTTAGGTCATCTAGTGTTAAATTTCTTGTTATACAGCTTACTGTTTATTTTGATTATGTTATTAAATGTGGCATTGTTGCTGATTTTCCAAAGCAAAGTAACAATTATGGTCGTGAGCACCTTGTTAAGTATGGGCTTGCATATTAATATTTTAAATCAAATTGGTAATTTAACCGGCCTCGATCTCACATCTTATTTCTATTCCATTCGCCTACAAAACATGGGAATGGATTATCAAGGCCTTATCATACCAGCTTTGGTCAGTGGGTTGATCAGTTTCCTTCTATTATATAGCTTTAATCGTTGGTATGTTTACCGCGTTGATTTTAAATTTGAAAGTTAATTGCTTTAAGGAGGTAAAACGATGATTGGACTACTCATTTTTCTGTTAGTCGTTATCACAGCTTACCTCCTTTATTATCGTTATCAAGTCCATCTCATTCAAAGAGAACTCAAGGAAATCCAGCGCCGCAACTATACCAATCAGCTGTTAACCCAGGAATTCCATAGCCAGGAATTGAATGCTTTGATTGCTAATATTAATGAAACAATTGAAAAAGAGCGTCGCCTCAATCTGCAGATGATTCATCACCAAAACGCTTTGAGTCATTTGATGACTCACTTATCCCACGATATCCGCACCCCTTTGACAAGTTTGTCTGGTTTTGTCCAACTGTTGGAGCAAGCTGAATCCGAAACTGACAAAGAACGTTATTTTGCGATTATTTACCAGCGCCTAGCTGATTTAAACCGCATGCTAGATGAGCTCTTTTTGTTGATGAAGTTAGATAATGTGAATTACTCGATTGATTTAACAGCCGTCGATTGGAATGAGTTTATTAAGCAACATCTTTTGAGTCATTATGATCGTCTGTCTGAAAACAGCTTGCAGCCGGCCGTTCATTTACCTCAAGAGGCTGTCATGATAAACGCCAACGAGACATTGCTTGTGCGTATCCACGACAATTTGCTCAAGAACATCCTGGATCATGGCGGCAGTGATATTTATTTGGGGTTGCAGGTTGTAGATCAAACCGCCCACTTCACCCTCTCAAATAAATACCCCCTTCACAAAGAAGCTAGCGCTGCTAACAGTGGCCTTGGTTTAACCATTGTCGCTGCTGCCGTCGAGAATATGCATGGCAGCCTTGAAATTGCTGACAATGACAGCTTGTTTGTAGTGGAAATTGTGATGCCGTTGCATGAAGTTGGGTAAGGTTTAGATAGACAGCAGGCTGGCTGTCTTTTTTTGTGGGGTATTTATTTAAGGGGTTGACCTAGAGTGAGGTCTAGGTGGTAAACTGTCGTTAGAGGTGAAAAAATGTCTTATCGTATCGGAGAGTTAGCAGAAAAGGTCGGAATGACGATTCATGGTTTGCGGTTTTACGAGAAGGAAGGTTTGATTAAGCCAGAACGCCAAGGCAATAACCGGGTGTATAGTGAAGAGGATTACTTATGGATCAAGTTTTTATTGCATATGAAGGCGACGGGGATGTCGCTGCATGATATGAAGCGTTACACGGACTTGCGGAAAAGTGCCAATCCGCCTCTAGAGGAATTAATGGCAATTTTGACGACGCATCGCCAAAGTGTCCTTGAGCAAATTGCCTTGTATCAAGCCAATTTGGAAGTCATAGAGAATAAAATTAAGGTTTATCAAGAACAAATTGATGAAAACAAAGGAAAAGACTTGTTTGATAGTTTTAAAGAGGACTTTCAAGGGGCTGATTGAGACGTGAAGATTTTTAAGAAAAGTTTAAGATTTAAAAAAACCAAAAAATAAAGATGGAAATCGACTCTTTTTACGTATATATAAGTAAAGGAGCGATGAAATGGAAAAAACGATACAACATAAAATTTTAGAATCGATGGCTACGCGCGGGATGATTCATGATCAGAAATGGGAACAAAAGTTAAATCGTCTAAAAAGTGGTTATGATGGTGAACTGGCCTTTATAAAGTGGTTTAATCAGTATAATCGCAGTTACTGGAAATTAGAGATCGATTATTGGTTTGATATCGATGGTAGAAAACAAATTGATGATATTCTGATGGCGAACCATCGCTGGATTGTTGTCGATGTGAAGAATTACTTTGGAAAATTTAACTACCTTGAGGGCGATTGTTTGCTAAATGGCTTTACAATGGGGACGGATATTTTCAATAACTTGGAAACCAAAACGAAAAAAGCACGCCAAATAGCTGCAGAGATTAGCCGCAACATCCAAGTAGATTCAGCAATGATATTTATTGGAGATCATTGCCAAGTCGAGTTGGATTGTGTGCCGAAGGCGCAAGTGGTGATGCGTAACGGCTTGTTCCAGTTTATTGATGGGCTCGAGTTCGCAGAACCCATGGCGGATTGGCTGCAGAAAAAAGTGGCGACCAAGCTGGATTATTATCGTACGGATGAGAGACCACCGGATATTGCCTTGAGTCCGACGCAATTTAGTGAATTGAAGAAAGGCATTCAGTGTCCGCATTGTAAACAATCCAATCTCCACATCAATCGTGTGTGGATTACTTGTAAAGAGTGCGGTAGAAAGGAATCCTATAAAGATGCCATTTGTCGGCATGCCGTCGAATTGAGTTATCTGTTTTATTATCACCCGAAAATGGTGACGACTAGTAATGTGTATGCGTTGATGGGCGGGCAAATAAATAAGCGAGTAATTAGAAAATATTTAGTTCAAGAATTTCAAGCTATGAAGTCTAAAAAATACTGTTATTACAAAGTAAGATAGATATTTGTTGTTTAATGAGGCTTTTTAACTCAACTAGGTTTTTCTGAGTGGCATAAAACCGGCCCATTGTCACTCAGATTTTCTCCCATGACAATAAGACGCCCCATTGTCACTCAGATTTTCTCTCATGACAATAAGACGCCCCATTGTCACTCAGATTTTCTCTCATGACAATAAGACGCCCCATTGTCACTCAGATTTTCTCTCATGACAATAAACCACATTTCCCCCATCCCCTAAGCACTTTCATTCGCTTTCAGGCACGAACAAGGTATACTTTACTTAAGAGAGGCTGACAAGTTAAAGAAAGGTGGTAACAAAATGAAGTTTGATACGTTGATTGTGGGTGGGTCGATTGCTGGTTACAATGTGGCTAAGCAATTGCGTGCCCTGGACTATACTGGAACCCTTGCGATTGTTGAAAAAGAGCCTTATTTGCCCTATGATCGTAAGGAGTTGTCGAAAACTTGGTTGAAGGATCGTGAAAAGCTTGATCCGCCGTACATGCAGGACCAGGCCTTTTATGATGAGCGCGACATTACCCTGCTTCTCAACACGCAAGCTACCGCGGTTGACCCTCAAAATAAATATCTCAGCACTAACGAAAAAGGGGATATTTATTATGAGTATTTGGTGTTGGCGACGGGGTCGCAATTGCGGACACTTGATGTGCCGCATGCGGATGCTGAGGGAATATACTATTTGCGGAACTTTGAGAATGCTTTGGCGATTAAGGAGCGAGCCAAAGAGGTGGAAAAAGTGGCGATTGTGGGTGGCGGTTTTATTGGGCTTGAGTTAGCGGCTACTTTGTCGACTTTTGGGTTAGATATTACGGTCATTGAATATACGCAAAATCCTTTAGGACGGATTATTGGTATGGATGCGTCGGATTATTTTGTGAAGATGCACCAAGCGCATGGGATAAAATTTATTGTTGGTAGTGGTGCGAGTGACTTTCAAGTGGATGATGCTAATCAAGTGACAGCAGTCGTAACGGATAAAGGGGTGGTTGTGCCAGCGCAGATGGTTATTGTGGGTGTAGGAGTTGTGCCTAACTTGACGTTAGAGGTGCCTGGGTTAGAGGTGGATCATGGGATTGTGGTGAATGAATTTAGTGAAAGTTCACTACCAAATATTTTTGCCGTTGGAGATGCGACGATTTGGCCATACAATGGCAAAATGATTCATATTGAACATTGGGAGAATGCCTTTAATCAAGGAAAGACATTGGCAAGCAATATTATCGACCCCCAAAGTAAAGCCTTTAAGGTGATGCCCTACTTTTGGACCGACCAATATGACCAGACATTTGAGTATTTAGGCAATACGCGTGAGTGGGCTGATACGGTTATCCGGGGTGACCTCGATTCAGGCAAATTCACTATTGCCTACTTAGATGACCAAGATATCCCATTGGCCATCCTGTTTGCTAATCATGCTGATGCCCGCAAGGAAGTGGCAGGCTTATTAAGGCAACGCAAACCCTTAAATCGTGAAATGTTTAAAGATAGAGAGCATAATCTAACCGAACTTTATTGAGGTGATGACATGTTAAAGTTGAAACGGATTTATGAAGCAGCGGAAGACACTGATGGCTACCGGATTTTGGCGGACCGCTTGTGGCCACGGGGTGTGAGTAAGGAAGAGGCGCAGATTGATGCGTGGAATAAGGATATTACACCTTCCAATGAACTACGCAAAGAATATCACAGCCAAGCGATTGACTTTGCCGAGTTTTCTATGGAATATCGGGCCGAGTTGGAAAAGAATGCACAGGCTTTAGAGGCTTGCCGCGAAATTGCCCAAAAAGCAAAAGACGAAACCGTCACATTGTTGACCGCGACCAAAGACATCGCCACCAGTCACTTAGTCATATTAAAAGACTACATTGAAAATGCCTAAAAAAACTGAGCGAAGCAAACTTCGCTCAGTTTTTAGCTGGGTCGCGCCAGACATAAATAATCAATCCTAGAATTAGTCCGACTAGTACTAGATGCATAAACCCTTTGATGACAATCGGCCAAGCGGCTAACATTTCAATTGCAACAGGTAAAATAACGACCATAGCAACTAAAATGGCAACTGTCGTCCACACCTTTTGCGGCGTAATCAAGCGGAAACTACTCCAAATATTAAAAACTAAAAAGAAAAAAATGGTGGTAATGGTTGCATGGACAGCACCTTTTGCCACGGGCGTTAAACTCCTTGTTAAAGGTACAACAATTAGGAAGACAACAACCAGTGCCCCTAAATAGATTAAAGCTTTTTTGAATTTTGCGTTCATAACATCCTCCTGACAGTTTAAATCACCTATAATTATAGCATTGTCAGATTCGAATGGATTATAAAAGATGCTTATAGTAAACGCAATCAAATTAATCGTAAAACACGCCAATTAGGAGTACAATAACATCATAGGAGGCGTATTAAAATGAAATATTCATTGAAGAAATGGATGTTATTGTTAGTTGTTGCTATGTTCGCACCAGGGTTAATATTCGGAGATATTTACTTAGGGGTTTTTCCTAATCCCGTCGTTCATGCACAAAGTGTTTCGCCTAAAAGCCATGCCCAAAAGATTATTGATGGTTTAGCGGCCATTTATCCTTCGGATGTTTTACCGACGTACGTATTGACAGAGAATGACCCGCTTTATGTCACGGCCGCAACGACAGGTAGCCGTAATCAGGACGATTTCAACATTCTCTATTATGCCGAAGATAAACCCATCGAAATCAATGATTTAGCCGTCAATAATTTAACCCCCATCGCTGCCTTTCAAAAATCAACCTATGATACCGAACAACATGCAGCGGATGCGGTTCAACAAGTGTTAGATCTGCAAGGCCAAAAAGTTGATTTAGGTTATGGCATTACCGGTTATATGCAAGGTGCAGCCGGGTCAAGTTATTTAAATTGGCAAGAAGGTAACTGGAGTTTGGTGGTTCAGGCATCTAATATTGATAATGAAGATCCTGTCCCATTAGCCAAAGAAATTGTGACCTATCTTGAAGAAATCTATTTACCAGCGCCGACTTCCGTGGGCCAAATCACTTTGAGAGTGACCCCAACAGGTAACTACAAAGACAACACGGTTATCTGGCAAGATGGTAATATCGTGTACAAAGTATCCCATTATGATGCCATGCATGCAGTTATCATGGCCGGTTCAATTACCAACCCAACGGAACAATAATTAAAACCCTAATAAATATCCCAGTATCTCGAGCAAGTTACTGCCCTGTGCAGGAAGTGATATTGGGGTATTTTTTATGAGTTTGACAGCAATTCATCAATTATTTATTTTTTTGAAAGGATTTGACTTTCTCATTCGTATTATAAGTGAAGAAGGTTTTCTTCAATAAAAAATAGGAGTGTTTTATCATGAAAAAGAAAATGGTGCTTTTAGCAGTTGGGGCTTTATTATTAGTTGGTGGAACAAGTGTTTATGCAGCAGCTGTGCCGGGAAACCAACGTCCAACACAAACCAATGAGTACGATGATTACCCTCATTGTCATCAAATGGATGCCGATGGTTGGATGCCGCAATATTTGCAACATCAAAGAGGTCGATTCAATTCGTTTGGTCCTCAGTTTCAGATGATGCATCCATATTGATCAGCAGAGATATTTAGTTAAAGGTGGGAATTATGAAGAGTGAAGCGAGTGTCGTAGAGGCTATTGAAACATATGGCGACACGATTAAGCGGATTTGCATGGTTTATTTGAAGAACCAGGCCGATACGGAAGATATTTTTCAAAATGTTTTCATTAAATATGCGACGCAATCTCCACTCTTTGACTCTAAGGAGCATGAGAAAGCGTGGCTAATTCGTGTAACCATTAATGAATGTAAGGATTTCCTGAAAAGTTTTTATAAAAGCCATTTTGTTTTCAATCGTGATGAAGTGATTCATAATCAGTTAAGCGTTTCGATAGATACAGGTTCAAACGAGTTGCTTGATGCCGTTCTTTCTTTACCAAGTAAATATCGCGAGGTTCTTTATTTGTTTTATTACGAGGAATACTCAGCCGTTGAAATTGCAGAGCTTTTAAATAAAAATCCCAATACAATCTATACTAGACTGGCGCGTTCAAGGGATCTGTTAAAGGTTAAGTTAGGAGAGTCATCTAATGGAAAATAAAATCAAACAAGCTTTTGACAGTATTCACGCTGAACAAGAGTTAAAAGATAAAACGGTCGCATCAGTGCTTGACTACATGCATCGACAAGGTGACAAACAAACCAAAAAGCGTTGGTATCGCCATAGAACGCTGTTGACGACGGTGTCTCTGGCTTTGGTGGCTGGGTTGATTGCTTTCTTTGTATATCGACAACCCGTTTCAGCTGTTTCGATTGATAGTACGACGTCGATTGAAGTGCATTTTAATCGTTTTAATCGGGTGGTGGAAATTATTAATTATGATGAACATGGGGATGTGAGTCAGTCTAGTCTGACGTCAAATGCTCAAACATTTGAAGGGTTGATGGAAGAAATTTTGGCAGCGATGGATACTGAGGATATTTATATTACAGTGGCTGGTCAAAACGAGAATCAAAATCGTCATATGATGGCTTATTTTGAAAACTATCAGAGTGACGAAAATCAAACTATGCATCTTTATCAAAGTTCAGATGAAATGATGATGCAAGCGATGGAAATGGGGATGTCTATGGGCCGGATGAATGCAATGTCTCAGCTAGAAACTGCCGGCGAAGATTATACGGATGGCGAATTCGATGATGATTCCACCGCGGATATTATGCAAGCCTTTGAAAAGCATCACAGGCAGATGATGGACTCCAATCATATGCAAGACGGTCAGATGCAGCAGATGATGGAAGGGTCTATGCATCACAACCGGCGGTGAGTGGTAAGTAAGGAATTGGGAATGGGGTTGTAGAGGTTGTTCCTATTTTCTACGTAAGCGGGAAGTGAGCGGACGTTAAATAAAGCTAATCGGTCATCAAATGACTGATTTCGTGACTGAATAAAGCTAATCGGTCATCTGCTCGAGTAGCAAATGACCGATTAATTTGGTTCTGTCCAAAATCCTGGTAAAAAAGGACAGAATAACTGGATTCTGTCCAAAATCCTGGTAAAAAAGGACAGAATAACTGGATTCTGTCCAAAATCCTGGTAAAAAAGGACAGAATAACTGGATTCTGTCCAAAATTCGAGTGGAAAAGTAAGTGGCAAATGAGAAAACGTTATTGATACTCAGATATTTCCATGTGACAATAACTTAGATGAGCATCGAAAGTCGGCCTATCACTTCCCGATTACGGTGGCGAAGTTTATGTTCTTCCTCGTCACCTGGGCGAACGCCAAATGAGGCGCCGTTTGGCGGGAGATTCACGAGCGAACGCCAAATGAGTCGCTGTTTGGCGGGGGATTCACGAGCGAACGCCAAATGAGTCGCTGTTTGGCGGGGGATTCACGAGCGAACGCCAAATGAGTCGCTGTTTGGCGGGGGATTCACGAGCGAACGCCAAATGAGTCGCTGTTTGGCGGGGGATTGAAGGATTCGTCATTTCAATTTCAACTGCTCAACCCACTTGACGGCTTTCAGTGAGAATCGAAAGCCGGCAAATCAAAAATATAAGATACGGCTTATCCAATCACCGGTCATTTACTTCTCACTTACGAGTAAACAAAAAAGCCATGCCCATTAGCATAGCTGTTGTCACAAAAAAGTTTAACTTCGTTTACCAACTTCAATAGCAATAAACTCCGGCAAGTAAGATGGCGTACACCCCTTGGAAACCATCTCCCCTTTATACAAGCCCAACCGTTCCCCCAAATCTATACAACGTTCGCGGTACTGTTCGTCATAAATACCAATCCAACCCGCTGTCAAATTCATGGTGAATTGAACTTCAGGCACTTCATCAGCCATGCCCGCTTCAATTTTATCTAATAATTCAGCTGTATTATCCGGTGGGGTCTGCCCTGTCCAACGTTGACGCGCTTGGTAATACCAATAGGTTCGGCGTTGCAAGGCCAAATCACTGTGTTCCCAAGAATCAATCAAAGTGAGTAATTTCTTGTTTTTACTAAGTTGATTTGCATACAACCAATCCATCAAACTGATGCGTTCATCATAAGGATGCTCTGACATATCGGTAATCAATCGATCAACTTCTTTGGCGTCCAATTGCTTTTTATCCATGATTAAAATGGCTAACATTCGCGCATTCAGTTCACCACTTGACCACAATTCCATGGCTAATTCATGATCTAGCTTAATTTCTTTAGCCAACTTGCGAAGTTCCCCACGCAAGGTATTGGGTCCTAACTTTGCAAGCAATCCTTCCGCTTTAGCAGAGATATTTTCTTTTGTTGTTTTCATCAATAATTCCTCCCAATCGCGTACAACCTTAACATAAATAAGGTTCATCGAACGCTACTTTTGTCGTTCGTCACCAATCTAAACGCTTCACAATTATCTTATCGCCCATAAACCTGCTCAAACACCCAATCTTTAACTTCGGTAAAAAGCTGCTCACTTATTACCTTAGGATAAGTCATCAAAACCACGGGAACAGGCTCTTTATCATCTGACAAAGCCGGTTGCTCATAAGACCAATTACTTAACACAAAGCCATTTCTTTCATAGAAAGCGGCACGCCTTTTTTGAATTTCGTTTACTGGTGGTTCAATTTCTAGTATAACAGGCTTTGTTTGACCGTCCAACTCCAACCACTCAAGCAGTAACTTCGAACCTAGTCCGCCACCGCGAAAACGCTCATCAACCGCAAAATGCTCTAAAAACACAAAACTTGGTCCATCCCAGATTGCCAAAAACGCCGCTAATACTTGTTCAGACAAATACCCATAAACCTGGTATTCAGGACGCGAAAATAAAGCCAACTGCTCTTCAACGGAACGATATTCTTCCCTTGGGAAAGAAGCTTCCATTAAAGCATAGACCGCTTCGAAATGTTCAACCGATAATTTGATTAGTGTGATAACTATCACCTCCTGTAATTAATTGGAATGGAAGAACCGATTTTTGCCTTTTATGTGACCTAATAAAAAATCGGTTGGCTTCTTAGGTGAGTGGAATGTGGAAGGAAATTAATAATAACAAGCTCATCCAAAAATTTTGCTTGATGCTTAGCTAGAATAGACGAGATTTCATCGCCAGTGTGCATAAAGTGGAATATTCTATCCGAGTTTGTTCCACTTAACCTAACCTACTTACGTTAGTTTTTGTACAGTAGCTTAAGTAACTACCAAGGCTATACAACGCCCTTTCACCCCCCCACCTAATCAAGGGATATTTATTAGATAATTAAGCCGGCACCATGGTGCCGATGAACTTAGCTAACAGCTTGTCGCTAGCAGGATCTTTCAACTCAATCTCAACGATGGTTTGGCGCTTCCCCCGCTTCAAAACAGTGCCAACGGCATGAACCGCCTCACTGGTGGCTGGGCGCAGGTAGTGAATTTTAAACTCGGACGTCACGACGGCCTTCACATCAGGCAAAACCGACAGGGCCACCAAACCAGCGCAAGTATCCGCCAGCGTCGCCAGCACACCGCCATGAATATAGCCTAGATTTTGCTGAATATTTGCTTGATTCCTCACCCCTAAAATCACTTCACCCTCTTCCATCGAAATGACTTCGCCACCAATAAAATCCCAAAACGGCATCTTTTTCAATTGCTGTGCCGTTAACTCTTTATCTAACATACTTAGCCTCCAAATTGATCATTCAAACAACGTCAACACATCTTTAGGTTGTTGCAAAACATAGGTAGGATGTAAAATCCCTTCAGCCGACATACTACCCCACTTAGCATACGCAAAGTCCATCTGCGCCTGCTGGGCAGCCTGATAATCGGCCAATGAATCACCTATATATAATACCTCATCTGCCAATAAATTGACACGATTTAAACCTAACAACAAAGGCTCAGGGTGTGGCTTATGCTGTTTAGTGTCGTCAGCTAAAATCGCTAGCTGCATAAAACGGTCAAGCCCTTGACGCACCACATCAACTTCATACTGCTCCCGTGTCTTTGCCGAAACAATCCCTTGAACAATCCCTTTAGACGCCAATGCTTCAAACACGTCCACAAACCCTTCAAAAACCACCGCACCTTCCTCATACTCATTCACATAACGCACCCAACGCGCATAAACACGCTCTTTATCCTCAAACCCCAACTCTTCCATCACTGCCATGCCAGGATAAGAAGCAAACTTTATCACCTGTTCAAAACGCCACGCTTCTCCCGTCTCCTCCTCAATAATTTTCATCAGTGGATACATATTCATATCCAACGTATTTAGCACCGTCCCATCCAAATCATAAAAAACCCCTTTATAACCCTTCAAACCAAAACCCCCTTAATAAATATCGCCGTTACTCACCCTTTATTATACCATCCTCTTGATGAATTATAAAATTTTATTATATTGTAAAATAAACTTTACATTTAGTTTATTATAGTATACAATACATTTAAGAAATAGAACATATATAAAGGAGTTGTGTCTTATGTCATATCAAGAAAAGAAAACCATGGTGACGATGGCTTCACAAATATTAATACTCATTGTCTACCTCTTTTATGTTTTTAATCAACTACAAGGAACCCCCCTTTTAGCTAACGACTTACTTTTTTGGGCACGAACCATCTTGTTCTTTCTCATAATCGGTGTCGTAACAACCATCGTTATTCTAATTGCTTTTCATATCTATTTATCCGTTGCAATAGCCGTCAAAGAAAACCGAGCAGGCAATCAAGTTGATGGCGACCAAATCGAAAAAACCCTCGAACTAGACATGGTAGAAGACGAAATGGATAACCTCATCAGCTTAAAAGCCGTCCGTTTTGGCTATGCCTTCTCAGGCTTTGGCTTTCTAGCCGCTGTCATCGCTGTCGTTTTAGGTGCAACCCCCGCCGTGATGATCAACATCATCTATTTGTCTTTCACCTTTGGCTCAATTTTAGAAGGCATGGTCCAATTGTACTTCTACCGAAGGGGTGTGACAAATGGCTAAGAAAATAAATATCACTAATAAAATCCGTACCTTGCGCTTTTTCAACAATGAAATGACACAACAACAACTAGCCGAAAAAGCCGGCGCATCCCGCCAAACCATCATCGCCATCGAAGCCGGCAAATACTCCCCCTCACTAGAAATGGCTTTTCGAATCGCACACGCATTCGGTGTCGAGATCACAGACGTCTTTGAGTTTGAAGTGATTGAGGAATAATTCTGAACTTGATAGACTAAGTCGGTTGGCATTATCAAAAGCGAACAACAGGTAATTTAACCAATCACATCTTATGCTTGATTTGCCGCTACTCCCACTAAATCAAATCCCGTCATTTCTCACTTACGTGGGCGCACACAACAAGCGCTCGAATATGTGAGCGCCCCAGTTCGCGCACACAACAAGCGTCCGAATATGTGAGCGCTCCAGTTCGCGCACACAACAAGCGCTCGAATATGTGAGCGCTCCAGTTCGCGCACACAGCAAGCGCTCGAATATGTGAGCGCCTCAGTTCGCGCACACAACAAGCGTCCGAATATGTGAGCGCTCCAGTTCGAGTAAGTGGGAAGTGAACGAGCGTAAGCAGGAAATGTATTACCGTAAAATAGACTACGATAAAGCTTATTGGTCATGAAATCAGATATTTCGTGACCGATTAGCTTTATTCAGTCACGAAATCAGTCATTTGTTGACCGATTAGCTTTACTTAACATCCGCTTACGTTCGCGCACACAACTACCGTCCGAATATGTGAGCGCCTCGGTTCGCGCACACAACAAGCGCTCGAATATGTGAGCGCTCCAGTTCGCGCACACAACAAGCACTCGAATATGTGAGCGCTCCAGTTCGCGCACACAACAAGCACTCGAATATGTGAGGTAAGTGGGAAGTGAAGAACCGTTGAAACTAACTAAATTATCCTGCCAAATGAATTATGGTTTGGCGTTCTCTCACTTCCCGCATACTCAGATACTCAAGAATCTGACGCCAAACGCCTAATTTCCCGTCAGATACTCAAGAATCTGACATCAAACAACTAATTCTCGTAAATGGGTAATGGAAGTCCGTTGAAACTAGCTAAAAGTGCCCGCCGAATAAGCTGAGGTTTGACGGTTCCTCACTTCCCACTTATATGTGAGCGCCCCAGTTCGCGGTAAATGAGAAATGACGGTGCTTCACTTCCCGCTTACGCTGGCGAGGAAGTATGTGAGCTTCGCCACCAAATTAAATTGCTGGCGATGCATAGCCACTCCCTCGCCATCTATTTAATTGCTAGCTCTCGATTCTTGCTAAAAGTAAATGAATGTTGATATTTTTGCAAAAATCTCAAGTTTAAAATGATTAATCCGGCCACTGCTAACAGAGCAATGACCCGATTATATAGTTGCCTAATGATTCGTGTGATTTTCCTCCATAGGTGGGCTATCATAGACTGACAGTCACTTACTTCCCAGCCGGTATTCCGCCACATCAAAAAATCTGAACCTTTAATGATAGGATAAAAAAATCCATCTAATCATTAAATGTTCAGATATTTATTGGAAGACTTGCTGCTTACAACTATTACCCTTATTCTACCACTTTAAACTTCTCCAAAACAGCCTCAACCTTTTCTAAATCTTGCGCATACTCATTCTCAAAATGATGGTCAACCATCAACTGCTTATAAGACGTCACCCATTGTTGGCTGCCGTAGTGAAATTTATAGATACTGTCATACTCACTAAAAGAATCAATTTCTTCCTCACCTGTTTTATCCAAAAATAAAGCTAACGCCTCACGCAGATAAGAAATTTTCAGGCGCGCTAAACTTGCCGGCTGACTATTTTTTTTCGAATTCTCAGGTCTAAAATGCAAGGCAAGATAAACCAGCTCATCAATTTCTAAAGCTTCTTCATCTAAGGTGATATATTCATCCAAAATTTTATCTTTGTCTGGGTAATCCATTAACAAGGTGAACTTTTCCACAGCCGTTTCTGCAATAAATTTCTTATTCAAACAACATTTCTTAAATTTTTTCCCACTCCCGCATGGGCACGGATCATTTCTACCAACCTTACCAATATCGATTGACTCGTCATAATAATTCACACCGAGCTCACCAAGCAGGATATTTCTTCTTTCCATCTCGGCTTCATTAGCAGCGATTCTAGCCTTAAGGTCAGCCATCTTTGCCTCAAGGTCAGCCATCTTTGCCTCAAGGTCAGCCAGTTTTGCCTCACTGGCTTTTATGTCGTCTTCGGTTGGTTCAACAAGATTCCACTTAAGCAATTCCGCAATTACATCATCAATCACATACACGCGATTCCAAGTTGTTTCTTCTGAATGAATGGCATCGATAAAATCATCGTAAGGACCATTGGCACGTGTATCGATAAACCCTAAATCATATAAATACTGAACTTCATCAATCAACTCGAAAAGATGACGGTCAATAATAACATTTTGGACCTCAGTCGCAATAGGCTCAATAAAAGCTTCCCCTTTATCTAAAATTAAATGCTTCAGATAAGCGACCAATTCAGATTTATCATATTGCCCATCTTCACTGAGCTTTGCTAAAACCTCTAATGCAGCGCCGCGGGTGTACGGATTAACGTGAATATTCTCGATTAAAAATTTAAGTTCCTGTATATCCCCATCAAATGTACTATACAAAATAGCCGCAAAAGCTTCTGTCACTAAATCCCCATAAAGATGTTGACTATCCTTGTAAGACAAAGAAATCAAGTCGATAATTTTACTAAAAGCCTTTGGCTCCCTAAACTGCGCCAATATAAAGAATGCATATAAGTGCAGCTTATAATCACCGGTAACCATTTTTTTAGGATTTTCAATTAACTGATCCAACTCAGCCAACAACAAATCCGTTGTCCGTTCCTTATTTTCGATTAACACAGACAACCTTTCCCTCGCTACCCCTGTCTTCGGATACCGTAATTCATTAATCATCGCTTCCACAAAAAAACCCCTTTAAACTTGATACTCCATTTTATAATAAATATCCCTGCAAATCAAAAAATCCCTGCCTGTTCATTCAGCAGAGATATTTACTTGAAGTCCTAACGTATCGACTTGCAATGTTTGAATGTTATAGCCCGGAAAATGCTTGGATAATTCGCTTTGGATGCGTTGACCTTGGCCTTGAGGGACGTAAAACATGACAGTTGGGCCAGCGCCACTCAAGGAAACGCCATAGACATCCAATTGCGAGGCTAAATCCAAACTTTTCTTAAGTTCAGGGACCACTTGCATGCGATAAGGCTGATGGAACAAGTCTTGCATCATCATTTTCCCTGCCAACGACCATTGGTTGGTCAACATGGCTGCCACCAAAACATTGGCCACAGCACTTGCCTTCACCGCCTCTTTATAGGGCATGCTTTCAGGCAAGAGACTACGAGCAGCTTGCGTTTTCAATTCATAACTGGGGATAACCGCCACCAAATCGATTTCAGGTGTTTGACCAAATACAATCTGGGTTTCAGTTTCATCATGCATCCCAATCACCAAACCACCGTACAAGGAAGCCGTTGCGTTATCCGGATGCCCCTCAAAAAGACTGGCCCGACGGGCTTTTTCAGCCATACTTAAATTTAAAGTCAACAAAATATTCGCCAACTCAATGCCAGCCACAATCGCAGCCGCACTACTCCCCAAACCACGTGCCAAGGGAATATCACTCGTCATTTGAACCCTACAAGCCGGAAGCACTTGTCCATAATCGGCGGCCACAGCAGCGGCCACTTGATAGACTAAGTTTTCCTTTCCGGTCGGTATACCCTTGACTGCTTCAGTCATAGCTACAAAAGTCCAATTATCATCACTACTTGGCTTGACTGACAAGGTTAAATAACGATTCACGGCTAAGCCAATTGAATCAAAACCAGGACCTAAATTGGCGGTACTAGCGGGCACTTTAATCGAAAAGGAAAAGGTATTTTCCATAACTAATCATGCCCTAAAATATGTTGAAAGACAATCGCTTGATCATCCGGTAAAACAATAGGTTCAAAGCTGGCGGTATCTATGGCTGTTTCTGGATCTTTCAAGCCATTTCCCGTTAAGACCGCCACAACGGTTGCGCCTGCTTGAATGTTTCCGGCTGCTAAATCTTTCATCACCCCTGCAATTGACGCACATGAAGCTGGTTCGGCAAAAACCCCTTCTTCTGAAGCTAACATTTGATAAGCTTGTAAAATTTCTTCATCGGTAACCGAATCAATAGCGCCGCCGGATTCATTGGCCGCATTGACGGCAAACGCCCAACTGGCAGGATTACCAATCCGAATGGCCGTCGCAATGGTTTCAGGTTCTTCAATCACTTTATTTTGTACAATAGCAGCGGCACCTTCAGCCTCAAAGCCACGCATTTGCGGTAAGCCCGTACCCTTTATGTCATGATATTCTTTGAAACCTTTCCAGTAAGCCGTAATATTGCCAGCATTCCCAACCGGAATAGCTAAAACATCTGGCGCTTGGCCTAATTGATCGCACACTTCAAAAGCCGCCGTTTTTTGGCCTTCAATGCGATAAGGATTGACAGAATTGACCAAGGTAATTGGTGCCACTTCACTTAAGTTGCGCACCATCGTTAAAGCATGATCAAAATTCCCCTCAATCGCATAAATTTCCGCCCCATACATCATAGCTTGGGCTAATTTTCCCATAGCAATTTTCCCATCAGGAATAATCACAATGCACCGCAAATTCGCCCGCGCAGCATAAGCCGCAGCTGCTGCCGAAGTGTTCCCTGTCGACGCACACATTATCGCTTGGCTGCCAGCTTCTTTAGCCTTAGCCACTGCCATCACCATTCCGCGATCTTTAAATGACCCGGTTGGATTCAAGCCTTCATACTTAGCATACAATTTAATGCCTAGTTTTTTAGATAAATTATCCAACGGAATCAAGGGCGTATTCCCTTCCATCAAGCTCAATGCCGGTGTTTCATCCGTTACAGGTAGAAATTCCTTATATTCTTTTAGCAGTCCTTGCCAACCTAACATTAATATACATCCCCTTCAATACGATAATAGCTTTTGATTTTTTTAACCGCTGGCGAATCATTAAGTGACGCCAACACCTTTAAGAAATTACTTTTCTTCGTTTCATAGGTCGTCACTACAATCTCAGCCAAGGCTTCATTGGCTACCGGTAATTGCAATACTTTTTCTAAACTGATTTCTTGCTCGCCAAACAAAGTCGTTATTTCAGCAAAAGTACCTGGCACATCGACGGCTTGCAGACGAATAAAGTACTTGGCTTTTATTTCATCATCTGATTTTAATTGCTTTTCAAATTGCGGAGGCGTCATGCTGTTGCCCGTCACACCTAAATTCATGTTTTTAATGACCGTAATTAAATCCGACACCACTGCCGTAGCGGTTGGTAACGACCCAGCCCCCGGTCCCGAAAACATTAATTCGCCAATTGCTTCCCCATTAACATAAATGGCGTTGAACTCATTATTCACCGTGGCTAATGGATGCTCGTTAGGAATCAATGTCGGTTCAACACTCACTTCCACTTTTCCGTCCGTACGTTCAGCCAAAGCTATCAACTTCATGGTATAACCTAATTGATGACAAAATTCTAAGTCATTTTTTGTCACATTGGATATCCCACGGACACTTACATCGTCTAAATCAATTTTCATAGAAAAACCTAAAGCGCCTAAAATATTCAACTTTCTAGCCGCATCCAAGCCTTCCACATCCGATGTCGGATCGGCTTCAGCAAAACCTAAAGCTTGGGCCTCTTGTAAGACATCCTCATATTCTCTGCCCTCTTGCGACATTTTAGTTAAAATAAAATTGGTCGTCCCATTTAAAATCCCCATCAATTTGGTTAATTTATCCGACGCTAAACCATCCACCAGACTCCGAATAATCGGAATCCCGCCAGCCACACTGGCTTCGTAATAGAAATCACTCCCATTCTCATGGGCTAGCTCCAACAAATCATTGCCATAGAGAGCCATCATATCCTTATTAGCCGTCACAATGTGCTTCTTATTTTTCAAAGCCCGCTTCACATATTCCTTGGTATCCTCAACACTACCCATCACTTCGATAACCACATCAATTTCAGGATCATCAATAATCTCATTCACGTCTTGAGTCAAAACAGCCCCATTTAAATAAATATCTCTGGGTTTACCCATATCTTTGACTAAAATCTTTTTGATTTCCACATGACAACCTAATTGATGCTGCAACTTATCCTGATGTTCATGAATAATATGCACAACCCCACTACCCACTGTTCCTAATCCTAAAAGCCCAATTGAGACATTTTCCATAACTATTCGTACCTCACTTTATTTTCATTTGGTAGAATTCACTTCATTGTATCATATTACGCGCAAACATTCTCATAGAATTCTAATCATAGTCATGATATAATTTGTCTAAGTAAAATGCAATCTTATTTTACATCAATTAGCAAAGATTCTCTTCGGCCATTGCCTAGCGCCTATATCAATTACCTTTTTTCACATGGTTTAAAAGGAGCGAATCAAGATGTTTGAAATAACCCTCATTGTTGTAGCAGCGGTATTTATTATCATGGGTTTTATTAGTGGGAATAAATTATTTGAGTTAACCATCAACCCAAAAGCTGACCGCAGTACAATTGCTAAAGCGCCACATAATGTGGTGGATGTGAGCGAGCGCTCACCCATTGAAATCGAGATTGATCAAGTTTGGTGGACCAAGGTCGACCGCCAAGAATTGATTATGACGTCGTACGATAATTTGAAATTGCATGCCTACCGTGTTACTAACGAAAATCCTAATGACCTATGGATGATTTGTGTGCATGGTTATACGAGTAACGCGACGCAAAGTATCCCTTTTGCCAGGCGTTTTTACGAAAAAAATTATAATATCATCATGCCGAATTTACGTGGGCACGGACAAAGTGAAGGCGATTATTTTGGCATGGGTTGGACCGATCGCATGGACATTATTTATTGGATTAACTTCATTATTCAACAAAATCCCCAGGCGAAAATTGCCCTTTTTGGGATTTCGATGGGCGGTTCAACCGTCATGATGACCGCAGGTGAACCGCTACCTAACAATGTGTTTGCAGTCATTAATGATTGTGGTTACAGTTCCGTCTGGGCTGAGTTTTCCTATCAAGTCAAACTTTTATACAACTTACCCAATGTGCCTATCTTAAATTTCGTGAGTATCATTACCAAAATCCGGGCGGGTTATTTTTTAGAAGAAGCCAATGCCATTCGCCAAATTAAGAAAACCCAGCTGCCCATCTTATTTATCCATGGCGAAAAGGATACCTTTGTGCCTTCGGATATGGCTGAAAAACTCTATCAAGCCAGCGCAGGTGAAAAAGACAAAATGATTGTAAAAAATGCTGGCCACGGCCAGTCCGCGCTACTCGCCGGCGAAGCCTATTGGGATAAGGTTTTTGCTTTTTTAAATAAATATCACGAGTTTTAAGATTAAAGCAACCGCCTCTTGAAAGTGAAGAGGCGGTTGCTGTGTTTATGGTTGACTTAATTTAACCACCACTTCCGTATGGACGGTTTGACCAAATAAATCGACGGGTTGAATTTCATCAATGGTGTAGCCGGCGTCAGCGATTAGGCGGCAATCACGCGCACAAGTTGCCGGATTGCAAGAAACATAAACGATCCGCTGCGGGGCTAATTCAGTTAACGTTTGAATGAACTGCTGATCTAAGCCCTTACGCGGGGGATCAACGACGGCAACATCAAAATGAATGCCTTCTTTTTGCCAATTAGGTAAAACATCTTCGGCTTTACCGACTTCAAAACTAACATTTTCAATTTGATTTAAACGAGCATTTTCTTTAGCCATCGCTATGGCTTCAGCGACGACTTCCATGGCATAAACCTGTTTAGCCGACTGGGCTAAAGCTAAACTAATACTCCCAATCCCGCAATACGCATCTAACACTGTCTCAGTCCCACTTAATTGCGCATAATCAATCGCTGTTTGATATAAGCGTTCCGCTTGCGGCGTATTTACCTGATAAAAAGATTGTGCCGAAATTTTAAATCGTAAACCCAGCATCTCATCTTCATAAAAGGCTTGTCCCCATAAAACACTGTTTTCACGCCCCATAATCACGTTTGTTTCCTTGGTTTGAAAATTAGCAACAATGCTGACTAAATGGGGAATTTGGTCAACCATGGCTTGAACAAGGGCTTGTTCATGAAGCATTTTTTTGCCGTTTAAAACGAATACAACCATTATTTCTTCCGTATAATGACCTCTTTTAACAATAATATGACGGACTAAGCCCGTATGGCTTTCTTCGTTATAGGCAGAGATATGTAGCTGTCTTAAAATATTCCGTACAGTTAAAATTGTTTGGTCAATGACCGGATGTTGAATATAGTAATTTTCAATGGGTATCAGATCGTGGCTATTTTTTCTGAAAAAACCTGTTTCTAGTTGGTTATTTATTTGGCGAACGGGGATTTGGGCTTTATTGCGATATTCCCAAGGCTTTTCCATACCAATGGTCGGGTGAATCGTTAGTTGGCTAAATTTTCCAATCCGTTCAAAGGCATCCTTAACCAGTTTTTGTTTAAATTTCAGTTGCTCACTATACTCAAGATGTTGCAGGGTCATCGTCCCTATTTGTCTTCCTACATCGTCTTTGGCCTCAACGCGATGTGGACTTGCTTGAATAATTTTCAGCAATCTACCGTAGCCAAATTTTTTACCTAATTTTACAATTTTAAATTCAATCGTTTCTCCTGGTAAAGCCCCTTCAACAAAAATAGGGAAATGATCGATTTTTACGACCCCTTCACCTTGAGAAGTTAAATCCAAGACAGAACTTTTCAATATTTGATTTTTTGATAAATTTTTCATTTCCATTTATTACCTACCCAAACCTGTTTTTTATAGTATATAATAGATATATTCATATTAACAGACACTAAGGACTGACTATTTAACAAAATGATTATTTAATAAAATAAATATCATTATATTTCTTTAATATGTTATAATATCATAACTAGCCAGGGGGTATAAAATATGCGCGATGAATTTAAATTTGAAAAAGAGTTTCAAGAATTTATTAAAAAAAATGGCCATTTATATAAAACGGATGAAGAACTTGTTCATGCTTTCCTTCAAGAAATTTTCGGAGATTTAACTTACAAGGAAAATTTATTTACTGGATTTGATGTGACAGAAGGAAATCCACAAAAATCATTAGAGCTTGTCGAACAAGCATTAGACACCGATGTTTGGAGTGAACGTAAGGCGCTTTTAGAAAAAGCACTTGACGAATGGCCCGATAATTACGATGCGCAAATCTTACTGATTGATCCTAACTGTTCAATTGTTGAACGGATCGAACAATTAGAAGATATCTATGATGATGCCACTGACTTTTTTGATTTACAAGAACAAGAAGGCTGGCTAAACTTTGAAGAACGACCTTATATTCGTCTACAACATTATTTAGGGTCCTTATATATGGAAAACGGCATGTACAATAGTGCGTTAGATGTCTTCTTATCCGTAGCAGGGATTGATGAATCTGATGGTGCTGGTATTCGCTATCAAATCATGTCAACCTACGCTTTGATGAACGATTATACATCGGCAACCGAATTTTTCCAAGAGATTGAAGATGCAACTGAAGATGAAGGCATGATTATCCCGCTTTTATTCACAGCCGTACTGGATCAAGATTATGAAACCGCCGAATCCTTAATGCGCTTATTAATAACGCTTAATAGTCAGGTAGGAGAATTATTTACCGAAGATTTTTGGCCTTTGGAGAAAATATTCAAAGCGCAAGATCAATCCTTTACTAACTTGACTGAGTTTACTTATTTAGCTCAAATCCTTGCTAATTTAACCCCCTTAGTCACCAGTTCTGAATTTTTGTATGTCTATTTAAAAAATCTGTATGAATCTTTACAACAAACCTCTCAAGCAAAAGAGCCTGAATTATTAATTCCAGATCCTGTTGTGAGTAATAAAGTAATTGAATTTCCTAAAGAAAAAGTTCGTTCAATGCCAACAACCTTAGAACAGCCTTTATTTAGTGGTTTAACGGAAAAGCAAGTCGCTATTTTGAATGACTTACACTTAAATAGTTTTGAAGCCTTTACGAAAGTAACCGAAAATGACGTTTTATCCATCAAAGGTATTGGACCAGCCACCATCAATAAATTACGTGTGAATGGTGTGGTCTTTTTAGGCAAATAATTCGCTCTATAATAAATAAAAAGCTGGAAAAAGTATTTTAAATACTTGTCCAGCTTTTTATATTGTTAGTCTTTCTTGTCATCTTCAGAAAAAGCTTCTTTGACACCGTCAACTGCTCCTTTGACACTGTCTGAGGCATCATTAACTTTTTCTTTTATTTTTCCGCCTGTATTTTGAGCTTTGCCTTCATTTTCTCTTCTTTTATTGCCACTAACTTTACCTGTTAGCTCTTTGGCTTTACCTTCAACTTGATCTCGTTTATCATCTTTCATATATCTATACCTCCTAATGTTTATATATTAAGTGTAATTAATTGATAGAAAGATGACAACTATTTTGCTCAAGGGTTATTTATTTTGATTGGCAATGAAGTTTTCCATGTATTTTTCCATTTGATCTTTATCACGGGCTTTTTGTGCTTGCGAAATGTTTGCTGGATTCAAAATGTAGGTCACTTGACGCTGATTGTTTTCATCCAAGGCGATGATCATTTCGCCTTCATCTTCATCTTCCGTCAGACGTTGAACCTTCACATAATGACCTTCCAAATAGGCAAACACTTCTTCAGCTACCGCTTCACGTAAAACGCGGTACATTTCCGCTTGTTGTGCAGGAATCATATAAGCATCAATTTTTACAAATTCTTCTTTTTCGCGGCGACTATTTGTTTGTTTTTTGGCCATAACATCACTTTCCTATCCATCACTAAATATGGTGAATTCTATATTCCTCCATAAAATCTAAGTTTCCTTCTATTATATAGCGTTCTAATGTGGTTAGCACTGCTTGGTCTTCATTAGATCCAACTTGAAAACGACAGCTATCAGCTAAATCATGATCAGCATTTTCCATCGCCACACTATATAAGACTTCCTTCATCATACTTTCGTCATTTAAACTATCCCCAAAGGCCATCGATGCTTCAGGTGAAATCCCTAACAGCTCTTGTAAATATTTCACAGCCGAACCTTTTCCACCTTCAGCCGTATAAATATCAATCCAACCATCACCACTGGTTACAGCATTGACAGCTTCAAAACGTTCATTCAGGATGCGGGCTAAAACTTTATTTTTCTCTAATGAATGATCACTCATGACAGCGATTTTTGTGATTAAGTGTCCATTATCAATTTCATCGAAAGAATCAATCATTTCTAGTTTATTATTATAACGTCGTATCCGTTCATAACCTGCACTATCTACCTTACGCATATATGACTGGTTACCTAAACTAATTTGAATATAAAATCCTTCAAATTCATCAATAAATGTCGCAATTTCTCTTAATAAATCAGGTGTAATCCCAATGGCTCGTGTAATCTGTCCTCCATGAACCAAGTAATTACCATTATCTGTGGCATAATACATATTTTTGTGATGTTCAACATCAACATATTCAACCACTTTATGGTAAGAATTTCCGGTAGCAATACACATGGTAACGCCTGCTTGAATCAATTGTTCACTGATACGATTAAAGCGCTCTTCATCATACGTTTTATTTTTACGTAAAAGTGTTTCGTCTAAATCAATCATTATTAATTTTAAAGTCATGATATCTCCTTTTGAACATTTATAGGTAAAATGCATCCAAGTTTTATTATACCTAATTTTGAGATTGAGCGTTAGGTTTATTTGGTTAATGATTGTGTTAGTTCAATAAATAATTAAAATAATGTGTCTTAATTAGCGAACTCAAATTATACAAGTTGTTAATCAACGCGGTAAGTTATGATTATTAGCGCGTGATGTGTCTTTATCGATTTAAGGCAAGGTATTTCCGGCACTTAGATAAATCTTATACCATTCTTCGCGACTCAATTGGATATCGGCTCCTTGCGCAATTGCCGTTATTCTATCAAGATTCATGGTACCGATGATTGGTTGCATATTAGCTGGATGTCGATTAATCCAGGCGATAGTTAATGCTTCAAGGGTGATTCCTTTTTCTTCAGCCATCTCATTCAGTGTTTGGGTCAATTCCTTGTAATCCGGATGTTTAATGAATAAACCTTGTCCTAAATCAACTTGATAAGGTGACCAAGGTTGGATTGTAATGTTGTGTAACCGGCAATAATCCAAAATGCCCCCATCACGGTTAATTCCCGCATCATTTAACATATTAACATTGAACCCTGCATCAATCATTCCAGTATGCGCTGGTCCAAATTGTAATTGATTAGCCGTAATCGGTACATTGAGGTATTTATTTAAAAGTTCGATTTGATAAGGGTTTTGATTGCTTACTCCAAAATAACGGACTTTTCCTTGACTCTTCAATAAATCAAAAGTTTCAGCAATCTCTTCGGGTTCATATAAAGCGTCGGGACGATGTAATAAAAGGAAATCTAAATAATCTGTTTGCAGACGTTTAAGGGATCCTTCTACGGTCGTCATTAAATGTTCTTTCGAAAAATCAAACATCCCTTTACGAATACCTGCTTTTGATTGAATAAAGATATCTTCGCGTTTAATCTCACTGTTTTTTAGTGCTTGACCGAAAAGTTCTTCGGAGGCACCCCGTCCATAAATATCGGCATGATCAAAAAAGTTAATCCCATTGTTTACTGCCGTCTCAATAATTGACTGACTTTCATCAACTGTTTTCTCATTCATACGCATGCAACCTAAAACAACTTGTGAGGCGTTTATCTCGGCACTCCCAACATTCATATACTTCATTTTGCCACTCCTTAAAAAATGATTTGTTTAACATGTCTATTTTAACATAGCCTAGATGAAAACGTATATATTGTGTCCTTAATCTTTGTGAGCGGAATCATATACTTCAATGTCTTGTTAGCGATGTCAAAATGATAAATAAATAAATTTATAAATTTTTTATTTCACAAACAAGTTTTTTTAATTATGAAAACTTAAGCATTACTTATAGATTAAGTTTATGTAGAATTAAATTTCTAGTCAAAATTACGATAGTTGCAAAATTATGATTACAATTATCTAAAAAGTTAAACAAAACACTACCCAAGTTTGCGCTTTATGGTAAAATATACCTATATAAATTATTTTGAATTTTTTGTTAGTCTGAATTTGAAGGTATCTTTAAATATTTTTGTATGCTGGTTCACATACGGCGATATTTATTTGAATTTTTCCTAAGATGTTTTCAATGAAAGCGTAAAAATACAGCTTTGAGGAGGAGAATAATGAGTAAAAAAGCATATGAATGGCTATTCCCTGGCCTATCATTACTGCTGTTCGTCACATTACTGGGGGCAATGTTAGTAGAAACTAATTCGATGTCTATGGGTACATTAATTTCGTATTCAACGGGATTATTAGCGTATACTATGATGCTTGTTGTTACGTTTATTGGCTCACGACCACGTTTTATAGAAAAGAACTTTGGGATGCCTGAAATGTATGAAGTCCATGCATTAATGTCCGTCGTTTTATCTATATTAGTCGTTATCCACATGGTGTTACAATTTGGCGGCTTCCGTAACGTATTGAACATGTCGATTGTTTCACAAACAGGTTATATTGCTGTTGTTTCATTAATCATAGTTATGCTAACAGGTATTTTCTCGTTATCAGGACTATTTGTCAGCAACAACAAAAAACTTCGTGAATTCAAAGAGAAAAAGGTAAATCGTGAAATTAGTTTATGGTTGCACCGTTTAGCAATCGTTGCTATAATCGCCGTTTATTTCCATTTATACTATTTACCTTTCTTAAGAAATAATACTGTATTCATGACTTTATTAACCGTCTATACAGTTGCTACCCTAGGTTTCTACGCTTATTGGAAAATTAAAATCCAAACGTCACCTATGTACCAGGTTTCCAAAATTTATCGTGGTACACCTACTTTATGGGTATTAGAATTTGAACCAGTTAATAAAACTTTAATGCGTTACACCGCTGGCGATTATTTCTTCATTCGTTTCAAAGGTGATGCTGATATCACGAAAGAAGGACACCCATTCTCAACTTCTAGTGCAATTACAGCACGCTACAAAAACTCAATTGAGTTTATGATTAAAGAAGCCGGTGACTGGACAGGCGCATTGAAAAATATCAAAGTTGGTGATAAAGCTCAATTAGAAGGTCCTTATGGTCACTTTATGCCTCAACACGTTGAGTACTCTAATGAAGAAGAAGTACCTTTCATCTTATTAGCAGGTGGGATTGGTTTAACACCAAATCTTAGTGTGTTACGCCATGAGATTGAGAAAAAATCCCAACGTCGTATCTTCTTAGTTTGGGGATTATCCTACAAAGAAGATATGTTTATGGTGGATGAACTTGAAGAAATGACTAAAATTAATCCTAACTTTACCTACCATATTATCTTCTCTAACGAAGAAGTTGAAGGTTATCCATTTGGATTTATTACGGATAAATTCTTACAAGAAATTGGCGCAGCTGAATTTTATCAAACCGGTGAATTCTTTGTCTGTGGTCCTCCTCCAATGTTAAATGCGACAAGAACATTGATTAGAAATGTAAATATCCCTGAAGAACACGTTCACCTTGATGATTTCGGGTTCTAATCTAAGCATAATTTAAGTGAAAGGAAGTAAAAAATGGGCAAAAAGACAAAATTTGTTCTAGAGATGATTGCTGTGGCTATCATTATCTGGATCTTGACCGTTATTGTTTTCACTGATCAAGTCTCCTTTAGACAAGCAGGCGATGCTGAAGAAGTAGTAACGATGCCTGAAGGTGATTTAACAGATGGAACTTATACGGGTCAAGCAGATGGTCATAATGGACCACTGGAAGTGCAAGTTGTTGTAGAAAATGGTGAAATTACTGCCGTTGATGTATTAGACCATGTTGAAACTGAAGGTATTTCTGATCCAGCTTTGGCAGAAGTTCCTGCTGCTATTGTTGAAAACAATTCAACTGATGTGGATACCGTATCTGGTGCAACGGTCAGTTCAGAAGCAATTATCACAGCCGTTAATAACGCATTAAGTGGTTCTGCTGGTGATACAACGAGTGAAACAACTGAAGGTGAAGAAACAGCTGCATTAGTAGATGGAACATACACCGGCGAGGCTGAAGGTCATAATGGTCCTTTAACCGTTGAAGTTACTGTGACAGATGGTGTCATTGCAAATGTTGCTGTGACTGATCATGTTGAAACTGAAGGTATCTCAGACCCTGCTATTGAAGAAATTCCCGCTGCCATCGTTGAAAACAATTCAACGGAAGTTGACTTAGTTTCTGGCGCTTCTGTGACTTCAGGAGCTATTATTGAAGCCGTTAATAATGCTTTGAGTAGTGAAGCAACACAAGCAACCTCTACTGAAGAAGTTGCTGAAGAAGATGGCGAAACAGTAGTTGTGGAAGCACCGTCTTCATTACCAGCGATTGTTGGTTATGTGTTCGCCGATGGAACCTACACAGGCGAAGCTGAAGGCCGTCACGGTCCCATTGAAGTCGAAGTGACTATTGAAGAAGGCACAATTGCCAACGTTGAAGTGTTAAATCATGTTGAATCTGAAGATATTGGGGTTCCCGCAATTGAAGCAACTACAGCCGCAATCGTTGAACAAAACTCAACCGATGTTGAAGTGGTCTCTGGTGCTAGTTTAACTTCACAAGGTGTCATGAACGCAACCAAAAATGCTTTAGGTATTTTAGTTGTAACCAATGACGAACCTCATTTAGTCTTTGAAGACGGGACTTATACAGGGGAAGCTGAAGGCTTTGGCGGTCCTATCCGGGTTGAAGTTATCGTTGCCGAAGGTAAAATTTCTGAAGTGACTATTTTAGAACACGGTGAAACCCAAGGTATTTCTGACCCAGCGATTGAAGAAATCCCAGCTGCGATTATTAATCAAAATAAAGTTAATGTATCAGCTGTTTCTGGCGCAAGCTACACTTCGCTTGGTATCGTTAATGCGGTTAGTAATGCATTAAATTTACCAGAATTAACACAAGAAGATTTAGGCTCAGCCACCGTTACAACCCAAGTAGCAACTACCGAAGAAGCAGTTGAAGAATCTGAGGAAGTTTCTGAAGAAGAAGCAGCTGAAGAGTCTGAGTCTGAAGAAGTTTCAGAAGAAGTTGTTTGGCAAGATGGTACATACACAGCTGAAACGGAAGGTCATAATGGACCTCTAGAAGTTGAAGTAACCATCGAAGAAGGTGCCATCACGGCTGTAGAAGTATTAAACCACGAAGAAACGGAAGGTATTTCTGACCCAGCTATCGAAGAAGTACCTGCAGCGATTGTTGAGGCTAACTCTACTGAAGTTGATATCGTTTCAGGTGCCTCTGTGTCTTCACAAGCTATCATTGATGCCGTTAATCTAGCCCTTGAAGAAGCGGCTGGTGGCTCAAGTGAAACAACTTTCGAAGACGGAACACACACTGGTTCGGCTGAAGGTCATAACGGTCCGCTTGAATTAGAAGTCGTTGTTGAAGATGGAGCTATCGTTGAAATCAACATTCTTGACCACTCAGAAACAAAAGGCTTATCTGATCCTGCCTTTGAAGAAGTCGTTGCAGCAATTATTGAATCAAATTCAGTTGAAGTTGATACAGTATCTGGCGCTACTTATACTTCAAACGCAATCATCGACGCCGTTAAAAATGCCTTAAATATCGAAGAATAACCTTTACCACTCAAAGAGTTGACCCTCAACGGTCAGCTCTTTTTTTATGGCTTTAAGGAATTGTCAGATGGCAACTACTGCTTATCAAGCTAACTGTAAAGAGCTTGGTTTGTAGATTTGAAAGTGGAACTTACTCAGGCAGAATATTCCACATAATCAATTAAGTGGAACCAACTCGGCCTGAATATTCCACATAATCAGCAAATGTGACAAGTGAGTGACCATCAGTCCTATAATAAGCCCACCTATGGAAGAAATTCACAATAATTATTAGACAAAAGTTTAATTGGGTCATTACTCTGTGAGCAGTGTCCTGATTCATCATTTTAAACTAGAGATTTCTGCAAAAAACCAAAATACATTTACTTTTAGCGGGAATCGTGAGCTGGTATTTGAATAGATGGCGAGGGAATGACTGTGCATCGCCAGCAAATTGAATAGGTGGCGAAGCTCATATATCTCCTCGCCACCAATTAAATTATCCTTATTATATTGTCCAATCTTAAGTTGACGGCACTTATTTCCCACTTACTCTTGCGGGATTAAGTGGAACAAACTCGACCACAATATTCCACATAATCAGCTAATGTGACAAGTGAGTGACCGTCAGTCCTATCAAACCCCACCTACCTAACTCCTTCAGTCCTCATTAAATAAAGGCGAAGCCAAAAAAACCGTCTTATCTACCAAATAAGACGGTGGGGTTTATGATTGTTAGTTTGATGGGTGGGGATATTTATTCAAGGGGTTATTCTTGGTCTTCAGCTGTATCTTCCATGTCGAATGCAGGTCTTAAGTGGCCTTCTGCTTCTAACTCGGATAGGAAGTCGTAGACTTCTTGCGATGTGAAAGCAGCTTGAAGGGCTTTAATTTCGTCTGAATCAACATTCCCTTCGCGAACAACTAATTGAATGGCAAAGGTGTTATCCGATTCGTCTTCTAAGAAAATAGCATCCGCTGGGGTTAAATCGATGCTAGCGATATAGGTTGGGTAGTTGAATACTAAATCATAGCCATCTTCATAAGCGGCCGTTAGATTCAGTAAATCAATGTGTTCAAATTCTAAGTTCAATGGGTTGTCGGTAATATCTTCCACTGTCGCAAAGAAACCAGCTTCTTCGTCTAACGTTAACAAGCCTTGATCTTGCAATATTAATAGCGCGCGTGCTTCATTGGTTGGATCTGAAGGAATAGCTACTTCTGCGCCTTCTTCAATTTCATCGACAGTTTCATAGGTCGGTGAGTAGAAACCAACCACGGCGTTGTAAATAGGTTGAATCGCCACCAAGTCGCCGTCACGTTCTTCATTAAACATTTCCATAAATGGTTCATGTTGAGCAAAGCTGGCAATCACTTCATCATTTAATAAAGCTTCGTTGTATTGAATATTGTCGGTTACTTCAACGAGTTCGACGGAATAAGGTTCAGCAATGGCTTCTCCGGCTAATTCAACCACATCAGTCATTGGGGGTAAGTGTGAGGCTACGCGTAAAACATTTTCGTCTTGAGCGGTTACCGTCGTTGATGCAAAACTAACACTCGCTAATAGGACAGTAAGTCCTGAAACAAATAATTTTTTAAACATGTTATCTTCCTTCCTAACTTTAACGTTTATCTAAACGGTTGGCTAAATTCAAACCTAGCCATTGAATAATTTGGACCAAAATAATAATAACTACAATCGCCGTATACATAATATCATCTTCGAAACGTTGGTAGCCGTATCGAATCGCAAATTGACCAATTCCCCCTCCTCCAACGACGCCCATAATGGTTGAGTAGGAGATAAAACTAACAAAAGCACTTGTAAATCCAACGATTAAAGAACTTCTCGCTTCGACATATAAAAACTTTGTCACTAACTGTGGAATCGAAGCTCCCATTGCCCGCCCTGTTTCGACCACACCTTTAGGAACATCGCTTAAGGATTGCTCCACAAAACGGGCATATAAAGCAATCGCGATAACCATCATGGGAAAGGAAGCGGCAACAGGATCCCCGGTTGCCCTACCATAGACCGCGCGAATTAGAGGTTGCATGGCAATAACCAACAATAAAAATGGAAATGACCGAATGATATTTACTATAATATTGGCGGTTTGATAAATCCATTTGTTTTCTAAAATACGCCCCTTGGCCGTTAAATATAAAAGGGTTCCTAGTGGTAGCCCAATCAGAATGGCAGCTAGTGAAGCGAACCCTAGCATGATAGCTGTTTCGACTAAACTTTCGGCCAAGGACGGCCCATAATCAGCCAACCGTTCAAAATAAATACTTAAGGCTTCTTTAGTCATTTAACAAAACCTCCATCGCACGTTCATGATAAGATTGTGCTACAACTTTTGAGGTATTCGGTGTTATGTCTAACAAATCCACCACTTGTCCTTCTTCCATAATCGCTACCCTTTGACAGAGGGCTTTAACAACACTCAGTTCATGCGTTACAATCACGGTGGTAATTTGATACTTTTCGTTAATTCGGCGTAAAACATCAACAATTTCACCGGTGGTAAATTCATCCAGGGCCGATGTGGGTTCATCACACAAAAGGATTTTGGGTTTAATAATTAAAGCCCGCGCAATACCGACCCTCTGTTTTTGTCCCCCCGAAAGTTGAGCAGGATAACTATCCCGTTTATCTTCTAGTCCGACAAAGCGCAACACTTCATCTAATTCTAAATAGTCTTCGTAAGGATGCAGGGTTAGAGGCAACATAATATTCTCGGCCACGGTCAAATTTGATAACAAATTAAATTGTTGAAAAATCATCCCGATATTTTTGCGATAAAAACGTAATTTACTTTTTTTAATTTGACAAACATCAACACCATCCACTAAAACACGGCCTTCATCGGGTGTTTCCAATTGATTAATCATCCGCAATAAGGTCGATTTCCCGGCTCCTGACTGCCCAATCACGCCAAAAACTTCATGATCCTTAATCGTTAAATTAATGTTTTTTAAGGCACTCAATTGATTTTTACCTTTTTCGGTACGGAAAACTTTGCTCACATTTTCAAACTGAATCAAAATCCCACCTACTTTCTATTTTCAGACTATAACAGATATTTATAATAAATAATACAGATTTACACTGGTGTTTCAATACAATAACTTTATCACAGTCTTGTATTTATAGCAACTCTTTAAACCTACCTTTCTGAAACCTCGTCTCTAATAAAACAGTTTCTCGCATGTGTATACATAATGTTTTAACCCTTATCAAGGTCATTATCATCTTTTTTTGAAAACTGATTGACTAATTTTCAAAATAACATTAAAATTATGAGAATGAGATTAAATACAAAGGTGGGCTGTCGATTGAAAGAAGCATTTAAATTTGTTTTTCCCAAAACAATCCCTATAATGACGGGATATTTATTTTTAGGTATTGCATATGGTTTTCTCATCACATCGCAAGGTTATGATGTTTGGATTCCGATTGCGATGAGCCTCTTTATTTATGCAGGATCGATGCAATATGCAGCTATTCCTTTATTAGCAGCCCCTTTTGATCCTTTAGGTGCATTTATTTTAACTTTAATGGTTAACGCTAGGCATGTTTTTTATGCGATTGCTCTTTTACGGCAATATCATGACATGGGCTGGCAAAAATGGTACAGTATTTTCGCCTTAAGCGATGAAACTTTTTCCTTGAATATATCGATGGAAATTCCTGAAGATATTAATCCTTCATGGGCTTATTTTCATGTGTCTTGGCTCGATCATTTCTACTGGGTGGCTGCGACGGCCTTAGGTGCTTTACTGGGTAGTTTCTTGACTTTTGATACGACTGGTATTGAATTTGTTTTAACCGCCCTCTTTTTAAGTATTTTTGTGGAGCGTTGGCTCAATACAAACGATCACCGTGCCGCAATGGTTGGGGTCGTTGCTCCCGTGATTTGCTTAATCATTTTTGGACCGGCTAATTTCATGATTCCAGCTATGTTTTTGATTTTACTTATTTTCGCGATTGAATACTATCAAAAGGAGCGTCGCCATGACTAATACCGAAATTATTATAACCATCATTGTCATAGCGGCTGGAACTATTTTAACGCGTTTCATAGCTTTTATCATTTTTCCACCCCACAAAACGCCGCCAAAATTCGTTCAATACCTCAGCAAAACCCTACCCGCAGCGGTCATCGGCTTATTAGTTGTCTACGCTTTTAAAGACACACAACTATTCGCCTATCCCTATGCGCTACCCGAAATCATCGCATCCATCGTCTTAGTCATCATCCACGTCTGGAAACGCAACACCATGCTAACCATTGCCATTTCAACTTTATTGTACATGTTTTTAGTTCAGATCGTCTTTGTTTAACAATCCTCACGGATTGTTTTTTTATTTATTATTTTTATAAAACCCCTTCGAATAAATACCCCTGATGAAAGCTTGGTGCATCTGATTTATGGAGATATTTATTTGAAAGGGTTTTGTATAATGATGTTTAATTGCTTTTTCAAGGCGTATTATTAGTAAATTTAATTACATTTGATATAATGATATTATGAGATAAAAGAAATTATATGTTTCTTTTAGTTCAAATTAATTATATTTCTAGGAGAGATAACCATGAAAAAATCATTGAAAAAATTATTGACGATTGGTACAAGCGCTATGTTAATGACGTCTTTAACCGCCGGTCAATTGGTTTTAGCTCAAGAAGAAAGTGCTACTGAAGAAACCTCTGAAATGGTCGAAGAAACTGCCCAGAGCGAGGATGTTGAAACTAGCTCTGAAGACGTTGAAGATGTTGATGACGAAGCGATGACTACGGATGCTAGCGAACGTCAAACCGCTTACGAAACAGCTTTAAATCATTTCCGTGAAACATATCCCGATGCACAAATTAGCCGTATTCATATTTCAGAAATAAGTGAAGACTTGTGGGAACAAATCACTGATTTCTTTAGTGGAGACAATAACGACGATCAGGCTACTGAAACAACCGAGGTCGTTGACAATGCTGAAGTTGAAACAGAGGTCATTGAAGAATCTGTACCCGCTGATGATACCGTGGCTGATGATACCGTAGCTGACGACGAAGAAGTTCACTACGAAATCCGTATCTTTGCATTGGATGCAACGACTGAATATGAAGTGGCTTATTATGAAACGGGCGAATTAATCCAAGGTGACATCAACGAGTTAGATCCTGACGAAGCTTCAGAACGTTTGACCAATGAAACCTTCAATATCGATGACACGATTCCATTTGACGAAGTTGAAACTGCCGCATTAGACCATGTTGGCTATGGCGAAACGATTGAATGGGATTTAGTTTACGACACCAACCAACACGCTAATCCTTATTGGATTGTACAGGTTGAAGAAGTATCAGATGAAATGTTTGGTAACCGCAATGCGGAAGTTTGGATTGACGCAACTACCGGTGAAGTCTTTGCTGCTTCTGGCGATGACGTGGTAGACCCTTCAACACCTGTTGAAGAATCCTTCGAAGAAGCTGTTGACCCAGTGACTGAAGAAGACGTCATTGAAACGGTTGAAGACCCTGCTATGGACACCGTCGATAGCGTTGAAGAAGACGTTGAATAAGGTTAACCCCATAATAAATATCTTAATTCATCCAGTTGCGCTTGCAGCTGGATTTTTTCTTTATCTCAGTCTCTTGACGGATGAATTTATTTGAAAGATTTGTTAGAATTAATCTAATTATGAAAGGAGTGATCAAATGAATAATTGGTGGAAAGATTTGCGGCGCATACTCCTTTGGGTAAGTATAATTTTCGGAATTATTTTCACGATATTTATTATTAATCAGTTTATTACGCTCTATCAATTTTTAGCAGCTATAAATTCTGTGTTCGCAATCATTACCGTAAGTGCTTTATTAATAGCCATCACGGTGATAGCTTACAAACTAGGACGCGTCCTGTTCAGCAAACCATTGGTGATTGAATTAGCCGATAATGCTTCTAATGAAGAATATCAAGAGTATATTAAACTATTAACTGAACAATTAAAAACTAACCCCTTATTAGCCGAAATTGAATTCAAGGCTGATGATCCACACTTAGAAGAAAAAATTGAAGAAAGTTTTACGCTATTAAACGAAAAATCCCTACCTTTAATAAAAGAAAATGCTAACGCTATTTTTCTAAGTACGGCTATCTCACAAAATGGATCACTCGATAGTTTTATGGTGATTTTTTCGAATATTCGAATGATTTGGCAATTAGCCAATATTTATGGCACCCGCCCTTCTCTGGCTAGCTTAATTAAATTATACGCCCAAGTCGGTAGTATCATGTTAATGGCTCGGACTATGGAAGATTCCGACCTGATTGAAACACAAATGGAACCTCTTATCGCTTCAATTCTTGGCGAAAGTATCGCTTCAGCAATCCCAGGTATGGTGCCTATAGCCAACTTAGTCGTAAGTTCAATGATGGAAGGTTCAGTCAATGCCTTTTTGACTTTGCGCGTTGGGTTAGTCACACAAAATTATTTAAGCAGTTACCATCGCTTAAACCAACAAACGCTCAAACGCAGCACTTCCATGTTAGCCCTCAGCTACATGGGTTCCATCATTCGTACGAACAGTAAAACCGTTCTAAAAACCGTCGGCAATGCCGCTAAGAAAGCAGGGGTTGGCACGGCTAAACGATGGTTTGGTTTTGAAAGCAAAGGAAAAGACGCAGTTTAACAAACGCGTATAGGGAAAACGAATTACGCTATATGCGTTTGGGAAACGCGTATAGGGAAAGTGGATTACGCTATATGCGTTTGGCAAATATATATTAGAAACTGCGAACACGCCGGCCTTAGCTTAAGTGGGGGGTGCTGGCAAAAGCATTTGCCGGTACTCATCAGATATTGTGTACCGGCAAATTTTGAAAAAAAGTCGAAATTGGGCGGCAACTGTTGAGGCGATAATCGTTCAACTTTCGAAAGCCCGCCAAACTAGTCCTCATTTGGCGGGCAAATCTCAACCCCCCGCCAAACCAGCCTCCATTTGGCGGGCAAATCTCAACCCCCCGCCAAACCAGCCTCCATTTGGCGGGCACAACCCAAGAGCCCGCCAAATCAACTTCCATTTGGCGGGCTCTTGCATATTTAATACTTATTTACTTCTAACTACTAACTACTAAACTTTCTCAACCACCATACTAATTCCCATGCCGCCACCGATACACAAGGAGGCTAAGCCATATTGGGCTTCTGGTTGACGTAACATTTCGTGGATTAAAGTGGCGGAAACACGGGCACCGGAGGCTCCGATTGGGTGCCCGATAGCGACAGCGCCACCGTTGAGATTTATTTTTTTAGATAGTTCTTCTTCAGGCACATCTAAATCGTCACTTAATTGCTTAATGACGGCTAATGATTGTGCAGCAAAGGCTTCATTCAGTTCAACTACAGCCATTTGATCCATTGATAAGCCGGTTTTCTTTAAAACAGAATGGATAGCATTGACTGGACCAATCCCCATAATACTTGGGTCGACGCCACTTTGGCCGAAACCAAGGACTTCTACTAAAGGTGTCAATTGATGTTGTTGCACAAAGCTTTCTGAAACAACGAAAGCAAAAGCAGCACCATCATTTAAACCAGAAGCATTCCCAGCGGTTACCGAGCCTTCAAGATCGAAAGCTGGGCGAAGTTGACCAAGTTTTTCCAAAGTAGTCGTCTGGTTAATGTACTCATCTTCCTCAAAAACAAATTCGCCTTTGCGGGTTTTAACGACAACGGGAATAATTTCATCTTTGAACTTGCCATCTGCTTGAGCAGCGCGGGCTTTCTCTTGTGAGTTCATGGCAAACGCATCTTGCGCTTCGCGGCTAAGGTGATATTTATTAGCGAGGTTTTCGGCGGTTACGCCCATATGGATGTTTTCAAAGGCATCGGTTAAACCGTCGCGCAATAAGGTGTCATCCATCGTGAAAGCACCCATCTTGTGACCTTTACGCAAGTTGTTAGCCGCTACGAATTTAGCTTGTGACATTGACTCAACGCCGCCGGCAATAATACAATCTGCTTCACCAGCTTTAATGTGGGTATAAGCTTCATAAATTGACTTCATGCCACTTCCACAGAGCATATTCACAGCATAGGCAGGAATTTCGTTGGAAACACCTGAATTGACTGAAATTTGGCGAGCCACATTTTGACCATGACCAGCACTTAGAACGTTCCCAATGATGACTTCTTTAACATTATCTTTTACAACTGGATGTTGCTCTAACATCGATGTTAATAATTGGGTGCCGAGTTCAACAGGCGTTAAATCTGAGATTGAACCTAGGAAACTGCCTACAGCCGTCCGGTTAATAGCTAATAGATAAACTTTTTCTGTCATTATAGACGCATGCCCCCATTGACACCTAACACTTGACCGTTGACATAAGAAGCTTCGTCACTGGCTAAGAATAAAGCGGCATTAGCAATTTCAATCGGTTCACCTAAACGTTTCATTGGATTAGTATCTTTCATCGATTGAATAATTTTTTCTGGAACGGTATCTAAAATAGATGTATTAATATAACCTGGTGCGATACAGTTGGTTCTAACTTGTGCCCCTTTACGTGTAAATTCTTTAGCCCAAGTGTAAGTTAAGCCAATCACGCCCGCTTTAGTTGCTGCATAATTGGATTGTCCGATATTCCCATATTCGCCTACAACAGAAGAAATATTGATGACTGAACCTGTACCTTGTTCAATCATATGTGGACTCACAGCACGTGTCACATTGAATACACCTTTCAAGTTAACGTTGATAACACGATCCCATTGATCATCAGTCATTTTGTTCAATAAAGCATCCGCTGTAATACCAGCGTTATTAACCAAAATATCAATTTTTCCGTATTTTTCAAAAACCTCCGCAATAACAGCGTTCACTTTTTCTGAATCTGTTACATTTAACTCAAAAAAATCAACATCTGCTTCTGTGGGTGCCTTTAGGTCTAGCGAAACAACTTTTGCGCCTTCTTCTTTAAAACGCTTCGCCATTTCAGCTCCTAATCCTTGACTTCCTCCAGTGATTAATGCAACTTTATCTTTTAAACGATCCATCTTTAACTCCCTTTCTCGTTCGGTTTAGTAAATATCCCATTTTCTAATACGTTCATAAATTCATCGGCTACTTCATTAATGTCTTCATCATTTTGCATCATCCCATAACGGATACCTAAAAAGGTATGTGCCCCGATTAGGATATAGGCTAATACTTCTGGATTTTCAGTCGTCACTTCACCTTGCTCACCGGCACGTTGAATTTGACGAATATAACTAGCCGCAAAATCACGATAATAGTTAAAGAAAATCTCTTTATCAATATAAATTGATTCCCATAAGATATTATACATATCGGGATTTTCACGAACTAATTCAATAAAAGTAATTAAACCTTGGCGTTCGGCTTCCCGCCGATTCGATGTTTTACCTGTACGAGCTTTTATCTTCGAACGAATTTCCAAGCCATATTGTTCAACGATATATTTATATAATGAATATTTGTCTTGAAAATATAGGTAAAAAGCACCGACACTCGTGTTAGCCGTATTGGTTATATCTTTAATTTTTGTTTTATTATATCCATTTTTATAAAAATGAAAACGCGCAGACGCAACTAAATCATCCACTGTTTTCCTACCTTTATCGGTCAAAGGTTGATTAATTAAATCCATGATGTCATACTCCCTAATTTATTTTACTTCTATTATAGGTAATTCTGGTCATGGAAACAAACCTAATTATACGATTGATAATGGCGCTGGTGTCTCAAGAAAACCAATGAGAGCCCCTAAAAATTCCTGAGGTTTTTCATACATTGAGGCATGTCCACACGATTGAATCACTGAAAACTGTGCATTTTCGATGGCTTCATAGAGTTCTCTTTGTTGATCAAGCGGGGTAATCAAATCATGACTAGCTCCCAGTATATAAGTAGGTTGAGTGATTTTGTGTAACTCACTCCGACTATCATAGGATTCAGCACTCGTAATCAAGCGTTTCATTCGCTCTAAATAGCCCGGTTGACTAAATACTCCTAGTAACAATTCTTGACGTTTCTTAAACCAAGCTTGATTATTATTATAAAACGCAGGTGAATAAATAATCGGAATGGTTGATAAATAGAAGTTTAACGGACTTTGCATCGCTTCAATCCATGAACGTCCAATATCTTTTAACCAATCATTCGTATTCGGACAAGCATTTGATAAAAATAATTTGTTTACATAGCTACCATATTTTACCGTAAATTGAATAGCTACTTCACTACCATAAGAGATGCCCATGATATTGACGGTTTCCAACGTCAGAAAATCTAAAAAGGCTTTAATTAATTCAACTTGATCGGCTTGCGTGTAATCGTCAGTAGCCGCTGCAGATTGACCTTGATCTAACATATCCACTAAAATCAATTGATACCGTTCACTTAAAGTCTCCACCATAAAGGTCCAACTATTCGTTGTCATCATGAGACCATTAAGCACCAAAAGCGGTGTCCCTTCACCATGAACCTCATAATAAATATCCTGCCCACGGAAATTAAACAGCATGATGTTCACCGATTAGACCAATGTCAATCGCTTGTTGTAATAATTCATCTCTAAATTTTGGATGAGCGATATTTATTATGGATTTTATCCGTTCAAAACTGTTTTTCCCTTTTAAATGCGCAACACCATATTCCGTCACTAAATAATCCACATCGTTACGTTGCAAGGTGACAGCAGCACCTGGTGTTAGTTGTGAGACAATTTTACTTGTTTCAACCCGTTCACCCGTAACCGGATCTTTCTTCATGTAAGTGGAGTATAAAGCGATAAACGAACGTCCACCTTTAGAATAGTTAGCGCCACGAACGGTGTCTACTTGACCCCCTGTACCACTGAATTGACGCGAACCAATCGATTCTGACGCACATTGACCCGTTAAATCCACTTCGAGTGTGGTATTAATGGACACTTGATTATCATTTTTAGCAATATTATAAGGATTGTTAACATAATTGCCATCTAAAACCATAACAGCTGGGTTATCATCCACAAAGTCGTACAGTTCTTGATCTCCCATAATAAATGTTGTGACAATCTTACCTTTTTCTGATTGTTTGTTTTTTCCAGTAATAACCCCGGCTTTAGCTAATTTAGCCACCTCAGCTGTTAACATTTCCGTATGTACCCCTAAATCTTTTTTACCATATAAGGATTTGGCTACAGCATTAGGAATGCCACCAATACCTAATTGAATACAATCTCCATCATTAATAAAATCGGCAATATATTTTCCAATAATTTCATCTTTTTCTTTTGGTTCAACCACAGGTAATTCAGGAACTTTATGATCGGCTTGAATAAAGAAATCAACTTCTGAATAGTGCACTTGAACATCACCAAATGTACGTGGGTAGTTCGGATTCGTTTCTAAGATAACAATATCAGCTGCATCCATCATCTTACGTTCGTAAGTATTACCGGTTGATAAAGATACATAACCATGTTTATCAATGGATGAACATGCTCCAATATAAATATCAGGCGTATTGGTTGCTAAAAAATGTTCTCCCGCCAAATGTAAGTTGTTTGGTATAAACGTCGCATCACCGCGATCATGCATCCCTTGGATGCCACGTGAATAAAACCATGAGGCTAGCAGAAATTTCCCTGAGTATTCTTCATGCATAAACTCATAATCTACCATCGACAAACAATTTGATATTCTAATTTGATTAATACGATCACTAATGGTATGAATCTGTGTTAACATAGCTTGGGCTTCTGAGCAGCCCAAGCCTGTTACCACATGCATACCGTCCTTAATCTTATCCAGTCCTTCTTGAACTGTAATATAATTAATTTCGGTCAATTCTATCGTCCTTCCTCTTTCGACTAAGTAATAGCATCGGCTGTTGCACCGATAGTTATTGGTATTATTCTGCGCTAACACCACTTAGGATATCAGCTGATGAACGTAATGGTTCGATTTCTTCCCAAGTTGTTTCACCAGAAATACGTGATAAGTTCATTTCTTGTGTTCCTAAACGTTGGCCGTTAGAGAAGTCAATCACACCACCAAATGGATTTTTAACTGGTTCAGATTCCATTGCATCGATGTAACCATCCCAAGTTAATTCTTGGCCTTCCATACGTCTTAAACCTTCAGTGAAGAAGTGAGCCGCAATCCAACCAGTCATAGCATAAACGTTGTTATCATAATCATCGACAATCCATTCGTTCATTAAGGCTAAGTTTGTTTGTGCTTCTTCACTGGTTAAATCAACCCAACCATTTCCGTAAACTTCAAAGTTGCCTTCGATATCGCCCCATACTTGCGAAGCAATTGAAGCATCCACGTTTACATAAGTTGTGATAACATCGGATGTGTTACCTTGAGCCGCTAAAGCTTTAACGATGGTTGGGAATGTTTGTTGAATAGCTGCACCAATAATAAAGTCTACATCTTCTTGTAAAACAGATGTGACAGCCGCACTCACGTCAGTTGCACCTGCTGCAACTTGTTCAGCCACTAATTCAATACCTAATTCTTCCGCTTTTTGAGTTGCTCCAGCTAACATATCGTTACCAGCATCATCTGTTGTATAAATAATACCGATTTTAGTTGCATCAAAGTTACCGACAGCACGCGAAACCATCATTTCACCTTCAGTGATGTAGATAGGTTGGACTGGCATAATAACACGGTCTGCACCTTCAGCAGGGTTAGCATACAATTGTCCAATACCTGTTGCAAAGTAAACTGCAGGGATACCATAAGCTTTAATATCATTAATGGTTGCAGCGACAACTGGTGTACCGAAGTGACCCACTAGAGCAAAAATTTCTTCATCTTCAACTAATGTTTGTAAAGCTGCTTTACCTTTAGCCGGATCAAACTCATCATCAATGTGAACGAATTGAATTTCACGTCCATCAACGCCACCTTCAGTGTTCACCATATCGAAATAAGCCATAATACCATTATTAAATGGATCCCCAACTGGTGCGTAAGCGCCAGAAATCGCAGCTGAGTTACCTACTTTAATGGATGTATCGTCAAAACCTTGATTAGCACTAACTGATACCGTCGCACCTAAAACTGAACTAAGAGTTAAAGCCGCTGTTGCAACAACAAGTTGAATTTTTTTAAATTTTTTCATTAAGAAATTCCTCCAAATTTTATTTTGTTTTTCCTAAATAGGATTCAATCAAAGTACTATCATTTAATAAAACGTCACTAGTACCTTCATTACTAATTCGACCAACTTCTAAAACATAAGCATAATCAGCAATTTTCAATGTTTGAACCGCATTTTGCTCTACAATTAAAACGGTTGTCCCTTGCTTAGCAATATCACTAATGATTTCTAAAATATTCTTAACAATGATTGGTGCCAATCCTAGTGACGGCTCATCAAGTAGCAATAACTTAGGATTATTCATTAAGGCTCTACCAATCGCTAACATCTGTTGTTCTCCACCTGACAAAGTAACGGCCGGTTGACTTAAGCGCTCCTCCAATCTAGGGAAAAAGGAAAAGACTTTCTCTAGATTTTCGTTGACAACATCTTTACTCTTTATAACATACCCCCCAATGAGTAAATTTTCTTTAACAGTCAAATCAGGAAAAATCTGTCTTCCCTCAGGTGACTGGCTGATACCTAAACGCGTTATTTTTTCAGGAGCTAATTTAGTGATGTCAGTGCCATCAAAATAAATCTTCCCCTTAGACGACGGTGTAACCCCTGAAATGGTGCTTAACAAACTTGTTTTACCGGCACCATTAGCACCGATTAAAGCCACAATGGTCCCTTCTTTAACTTCCATCGAAATTCCTTTAACAGCTCGAATGGGTCCATAGCTGACTTCAAGATCTTCAATCCGTAATAATGCATCTTGTCCCATTAACTATCTACCCCCAAATATGCTGATTGAACTTCTTCATTATTTTGAATATCTTTAGGTGATCCAATCGTTAATAAACGGCCAAAGTTAATGGCACAAATACGATCACAAATACCCATAACCAGTCCCATATCATGTTCAATAAGCAAAATAGTTAAATCATATTGCTTTCTAATATCGACAATCAACTGGGCAAACTCTTCTGTTTCACGGTCGTTTAAACCAGCTGCCGGTTCATCTAAAATAATTAATTTCGGATTACTCATTAAGGCACGAGCAAACTCGACTTTTTTACGAATACCGTATGACTGCGAACCAACTGGTGAATCTTTCAAATGTAATAGACCAAATTGATCAAGAATACCTTCCGCTTTTTCGATATTATCAGCTTCTTCTTGAAGCACTTTTTTGGTTGGAAAAATTTGTTGCAGCAGATTAGATTTATATTCCTTATGCGCTCCAATCAAGACATTCTCCAAAATCGTTAATTCGCGAACTACTTCCACATTTTGAAAAGTACGCACAATACCATATTTAATAACATCGTGCACTTTTAAGTCCATTAAATTTATGGTTTCTGAACCATTTCTAAATATCGCTTCACCTGAATCGGGTTTATAAAACTGCGTAATACAGTTAAAAACCGTCGTCTTGCCAGCCCCATTCGGTCCAATTAAACCATAAATTTCACCTTCATTAATTTCAAAAGTTAAATCATCAACCGCTTTGAGTCCCCCAAAAGAAATGGACAAATTATTAACTGATAAGATAGCATTACTCATTCTCTGCCACCTCTTTCTTAGTGATGCGGTTATACCAATTTCTAACATCATATTTTAAATGCGCAATCCCATTTGGATAGTAAAGGACAAACAAAATAATCAGTACACCTTTAATAACCGGTGACATCGACGCAAATATTGGGATAGGTTTTAAGACGATTTCGGTTAAACCATAAATAATAAAAGCACCAACTAGCGTTCCTCTAATAGAGCGGAATCCGCCAATAACAATAATTGCCAAGATATCGAGGGACAAGTTCAAGGTCCAAGTCGTTGGATAAGAAATTCCAATATAATGAACGTATAGAACCCCTGCCACCGAAGCAAACATCGTTGCTAAACCAAAGGCAATTAAACGATATTTAAATAAGTTAACACCCATCGCTTGAGCTGAAGATTCTGACCCACGCATCGCATTTAAAGCACGACCAATATGGCCTTTCGTCACGTTATACATAATAATAAACATAATAATCATGACAATAACGATAAAATAATACATGCCCCGACGCGTCAATTGATCCCCAATTAAAAACTGTGGAAAGCCAGCTAAAGCACCCGACGTTGCATTCGTAAATTCAGGGACATTTAAAAAGATCTCACGAAATATCTCTGAAACCACCAAGGTCGCAATCCCTAAATAAATACCTTCGAATTTCAAAGATAGAACCCCTACCAAAACACCTAATAAGGTCGGCACAGCCACTGCCACAATTAAAGCGACTTCAAACGTCAACCCTAAATTCTCAGTAATATAAGCGGATGTATAAGCAGCTAACCCCATAAAACCAGCCGTACCCAGCGACAGCAAACCACCATAACCAAGTAAAATATTCAAGCCTAAAGCAGCAATTGTATAAATTAAGGTCGTTCCAATAATCGTTACATGTCCTGCCCGCAAAATACCCATATCATTCAATGTTGGAACAAGCATAAAGAGAAGGCCTAAAATAATATATTCAAAATACTTACGTCTATCTTTTGATAAAATACTATTCATCATTACACCTTCTTCACACGTTTTTTGCCAAATAAACCATAAGGTTTAAAATACATAACTAACAATAACAAAGCATAAATAACCGGCTTACCCCAAACCGTTCCAAGCGGCATATACACTTGATAAAGATTCAAAGCAATTGAAATTAAATAGGAAGCAATGACCGCACCATAAAACGTATTAAATCCACCTAAAACCGTCGCAAGAAAGGCAGTAATTTGAATATCATTCATAAATACGAGCGACACACTTGAATAAGGCGCTGTCATAACTCCACTCATCAAAGATAAAACACCAGCCACAGCCCAAGATAACATGGTAATATTTTTACTAGGTACCCCCATCATACGGGCTACTTTTTCATTTGAAGCCGTTGTACGAATCGCTAAACCTAATTTTGTCTTTTGAATAATAGCAAATAATCCAAGCATAATAGCCGCAGCTAAAAAGATATTAAATAAAGCATTATATGAAATTGAAGCACCTAGAATCGTCATTGATCCTTGAGGGATAAAACGCGGCATATTTAAGTTATATACCCCAAAAATCATCGGCGCTAAACCTAATAATATCGACGAAATACCTAACGTAATAATTTGTTTCCCAATCGGGTTCGCACTACTAGCACGACGCATAATTAACACGTCGATTAAAACCCCAATAATCACCGCTGTAATGATCCCTACTAATAAGGCAGGCACTAGTCCCATTCCACGATCATGGATAAGTTTAGCAACCGTATAAGTTGAAAACATCCCAATCGTGGCTTGCGCAAAGTTTGTCGCATAGGAGGTTCGATAAACTAAAATAATCCCTAATGCAGCCAGAGCATACATACTTCCGTACTCAATACTCCTTAAAACAACACCTACTAAATCACTCATGATACGGCCCCCATTTAATGACATTAGCTGCCCAAGCATAACCAATTCCAGCAGCAATGGTACAAACAACGGAGCCATCTTGAATCTTACCTTGCTCTAAACCTAATTGCATTGAAATCATTTGATCGATTTGCCCAACATGACCATAGTCTTCCAAGTAGACACTTTGATCTTCGGTCAAGTTCAAGCGATTCAACATATCTAAATGACCTGAACGTTTAATATGTAAGATATTTAAGTAATCAATATCATCACGAGTTAAGTCACTCTTTGCTAATGCTTCATCAATACATAGCATCCAATTGTCCATTGATTTCGTATTCAACATTGCCTTTAGTTCAGGCGCATTCATTAATTTCAATGAATGATAAGCTTCTTCGACATTATCTTTAGTGGCAGGCTGATTAATACCACCAATTTCAACACCGGCATAATGGGCAACAGAACCATCACTAATAATTTTAGAGCCTAATAAAACATTTTTCCCAGCATTTTTTTGCAGAATAAAAGCGCCGCCACCTGCACTTAAGTCAAAGAACATGGACGAATCTTTTTCCGTATAATCAATTAAATCACCATTACGATATCCACCAGCAATTAAGACGGTTTCAATATCATCACTACCTAAAATCATATCTTTCGCCATTTTCATTGCCGAAATAGTTGTTGAGCATCGATTTTGAACATCAATCCCCCAGGCGTTATTCGCTCCAATATAATCTTGGACGACCATTGCAGACGTAGTTAATGGATGCTCTTTCCACTCATCACTAATACACAAAATAACATCAATATCATCCGCTGAAATCCCAGCATCTTCAATCGCTTTTTGAGCTGCCCAAGCACCCATAATTTGCGTACCCTCTTTTTGAGTCGCTTCGTATTTTTGATTGATTCCTAATTTTTCTTTAACCGCTTCAGGTGACCAAACTCCGCCTGTACGTTCCGAAATTTCAACGTTTGAAACGGTATTTTCGGGTAAATAGACACCAATCCCAATTAATCCAACATGTGCCATTCTATCTTCCTCCATCAATTAATAACTTTACTAAACCATCCATATCATCTTGGACAATCGCATGTCCTGCCCCTTCAAAAACATGAAGCGTTGCTTGATCCCCAAACACGGTTTTCATTAACTCTGCCTCACTCACAGGGACAACCAAATCCTTTTCACCATGAATAATAAATACCTCTGCTTTAATCCCATGAACGTGTCCAGACCCTTCAGCCACCCCATTGGATTCATCCGTAATATTGAAATGAACTAAACTGTAATCAATATCTACCAGATTTCTTTGTTTCAAAATTTCAGTCAAATACTGATTATATTCATCCTCTTCTGGCTGCGTCTGAGTGTAAATACTGTAATTCCAAATCGTTCTCATAGCTTCTGTATCATTATCTTCATACAACTTCAATACAGGTAAAACTTGAACTGGATCTTGCGCTATCTCCTCTTTTGTTGTTAAACGCTCTGTAAGGATCGGTTGAAATTGGCTATCTTTCTTAAACATAGGATATCCTTTTGGACCTACCGAACTTAATAGATAGACTTTTTTCACGCGCTCAGGTATCAAGTATGCCAATTCTAAAGCAATCCCTCCACCCGTTGACCATCCTAATACATCAAATGTCTCTAAGTTCATCGCATCGACAAGTTCAAGTACGTCTTCTGCAAACTCCAATAGACTACTATGTTCACGATTATAACTACTATCACCAAACCCTGGTAAATCTAACGCTACTAAATGATAATTGGATGATAAACGCTCCATTAATGTTTGAAAATGAATCGACGAACTCATATTCCCATGAATAAGTAACAAGGTTGGCAAGCCAGTTCCTTCATTCAATTGTCTATAAGTTATTTTCTCACCATTTTCTAATCCGATTATATTGACTTCCAAATTTATCATAATAACCACTCCTTTTCTATAACTGAGCATCAATTCACGTGAACGTTATTACACCTAAATAATAACACATTCTGACAACATTTCAAGCGCTTCCATAAAAATAGTTTTTCCTCCTATTTTCTTTTTTCAATAAAATCCAAATTACCCAAATTTTATTTTTATTATTTGTGAATTCGTTCTCAATCCATTTTTATTAATTCGTGCTAACGTTTGCGTCTACTCCATGTATTCTCAATTTTTTCCTGTAAACGATTTAAATTGATGATTAATAAATTTTATGGCTTGTGAAATTTACACAATGATTTTCCTTCCTTTTTTTGATAGCGTTTTTCAAAAAATTATTTTTTTATTCGTCTTTTTTGAAGGCGTTTTTCCTTATTTCGAATCCAATTGGAAAGGATAATAAAATAGATCAGTCTTTAAATCGGAACTGATACTTTCCACTTAAGCGATTAGGTCGATTGAAGTAGCTAATGGCCTATCAGTCAGTTCGCTATGTGGTATGTAGGAAGTGTAGGTAAGTAGGAAGTGAAGAACTGTCATTTCTCACTTACGAAGGACCGGGTGATTTAAACTACAGTATTGTGGAAGATAAAATATTGTTTATTGTTGGTTGAGTTAGTGTATCACTTCTCCAGCAATTAAATATTGCGGCGGGGTTAATATAACCCCTTGTCAAAAACCAAAGTAAACCTAAGTTGAAGAACTTATCTTCTTCCATTTGACGGGTTATCTTTAATTGACGGGTTTATTGTCATGTAGAAAAATCTGAGTGACAATGGGACGGTTTATTGTCATGGGAGAAAATCTGAGTGACAATGAGGCGGTTTAATGTCATGAGAGAAAATCTGAGTGACAATGAGACGGCTTATTGTCATGGGAGAAAATCTGAGTGACAATGAGAGGGTTTATTGTCATGGGAGAAAATCTGAGTGACAATGAGGCGGTTTAATGTCATGAGGGAAAATCTGAGTGACAATGAGAGGGTTTATTGTAAGTGGGAAGTGAAGAACCGTCATTTCTCACTTTCGTGGGCGCACACATATTGGAGCAGTTGTTGTGAGCGTGAAACTAAGTGGGAATGTGTGATCATTAAATAAACGACAAATTAGGCTATTCGGTCATGAATTTAGGTATTTGGTGACTGATTAGCTTTATTTAAAGCTCGCTCACTTCCCGCTTACCTCCCAACCGCCAGAGAGAAGTCTGAGAGGCGGATGGCCAGAGGGAAGCCTGAGTGGCGGTTGGCCTTTACAAACCGCCAGAGGGAAGCCTGAGTGGCGGATGGAATAAAAAAAGCGACTTGTTAATTTGACGGTCTTTCACTTCCCGCTTACGTTTATTGTCATGGGGAGAAATCTGAGTGACAATGGGACGGTCTGTCACCTCCCACTTACAGTGTAGGAAGTAAGTGAGAAGCGAAGAACCGTCATTTCTCATTTACGTAGGCGCACACATATTCGGGCAGTTGTTGTGTGCGTGAAACTAAACAGGAAATGTGTGACCTTTAATAAACGACAAATTAGGCTATTCGGTCATGAAATTAGGTATTGGGTGACCGATTAGCTTTATTTAACGTTCGCTCACTTCCCGCTTATGTAGGAACAGGTTGATTATGGATACAGCATCGCGTTAAACAGCATATTCTCAATTTGATGGCGAAGTCCTTATTCCTCTTCGCCACCAATTAAATTAGATGGCGAAGCTCATATATCTCCTCGCCACCAATTAAATTTGATGGCGAAGTCCTTATTCCTCCTCGCCACCAATCAAATTTGATGGCGAAGCTCTTATTCCTCCTCGCCACCAATTAAAATTATCCTTATTTGATGGACCAATCTTAGGTTGACGGTCGACGGTCACTAGTCACATTTGCTGACTAAGTGGAACGAATTCAGTGAGAATATCCCACTTAACCAACTAAGTGGAACGAACTCACTCAGAATATTCCACATAACCGACTAAGTGGAACGAACTCACACAGTATTTTTTGTAAAAACAAACAAAAACCCCTCAAGTAAAGGGTGCTTGTGGCACGACTTACTTAAGGGGTGGGTGGCAGTGATATTTATTTAGCCTAAAGAGCCGCCTTCGGTTAGGTGGACAGGGAGCCAGAGTTTTTCGGCGGCTTGGTCGTTGAGCATGGCGTTGAGCATGGTGGCAATCATGTCGCTCCATTGATCAATTTCGTAGCCGACGCTTGTCAAGCGGGGTGTGACTACTTGACCCATTTCAGAGTTATCAAAACCAGCGATCAGAATGTCTTTGCCGATGGTTAAATCTGTATTCAAAAGATAGCGATAGACACCAACGGCCATTTCATCGTTTAAGGAGATGACTTTCAAGGGTTGGCCCTGATAAGCCTTCACTAACTGTTTGGCTGCAAAGTAACCTGATAATTCGGTGAACTTACCTTCGAGCACCTCATAATCAATCGCATGCGACTCGAGCCATTCCACACTATGCGACAGGCGTTGCTCATTATCAAATGAATTTTTAGGACCACTAATAATGAACACTTTGTCGGTTTTAGTTTCCGTTAAGCGCGATAATACTAGTTCAACGCCATGATAGTTATCAACCAAAATTTGTCCAACCAAGTCGGAATCAATCTCACGGTCTAAAACGACAAATTTGCGTCCCATATGGGTGTATTTCAAAATATCTTCGGTTGTAAATTTCCAATCTAAAATAACGGCCGCATCCACCATTTGCTCGGGAAGAAAGCGATGCGATTTGATTCCTGTACATACAATCATTTCATAATGGTATTTTTCTAAGGAAATTTTCAATGCATCGAGTAGACGACCATAAAAATTGCCTCCAAAGTCAGCCAAATAGATGGCAATTACATCCGTTGCCTTTGTTTTTAAGGTACGAGCAGCTCGATTGGGGATATAGTTTATGTCATCGGCAATTTTGATGATGCGTTGACGCGTCTTCTCATTGACTTTATCGACTCCATTCAAGGCATAGGAAACAGTTGAGATTGAAACACCAGCAGCTTTCGCTATGTCTTTAATATTTACCATACAATCGTCTCTCCTCTAATCTTTCTGTACATTAAATTATAGCAGTTATTCACCTACAAATATACTTATTTTTTCACGAAACCTAATAATTCTGCGCCTCGTTGCACGATTGGGTGTTGCATATATAAGTCCCAAACTAAGCCTGTATGATAATTTTCAATCATCAATAGCGAAATGCCTTTGTCAATCCCAATATCCCGACTAGCCATCCATAGTTCATCTTGCTCCCAATTATAGGCATCTAAGAAACCATATGTCCCCCACAGACCAGGGACGTCATGATAAAAATATTCAACGGCTTTTTTGCTTTCTTCAGGCGTAAACACTAACGAACCAATCGCTGCACATGGAGCAATCGTTCCATCATTAAAGAACTCAATTTCATGCCCCGTTACATACGGCGGCGCACCATAAGCCCGGTAGCCATTCGGTCCATCACACGCTGTCCAACCCCAGGAAACATCTGAATAGGTTTTAAAGCCATTGGGATTATCCACCGCATACTGGTATTGTGCCAAGCTAGCTTGGACGGAATTGTCAAACCAGTCAACCCCATTTTTATCTAATACACCCTGAAAATTAAACCAAGCATGGGAAAACTGATGGGTAAATAACGGATTATTGACCGCCGAAATAAACTGATACTCACCATATTCAGCCTGCAAACGGTCAAAACCATCATAAATTTCGACCGGCACTGGATGCGTTGGCGAAGCGACACCCAAAATATAGGTCATCAATTGTTCCGCGTAATTCCCCCAATGTCCAAAGCCACCTTTATCTTCTTGAATGCCCATATAAAACATATTAGCGGGTTCATCATAGTAAACCGTCCAATCAATCCGCTGATAAATTTGATCAAAATATTCCGCGCATTTTCCACCAAAAAAAGTAGCCACCACAATTCCGCCATTTAAAAACAATGACGTATCAATAATCGATGGACAGTCATAAAACGGTTGATTTTTTTCAGCGGTGTCAATATTTAGAAAATGATAAAAGAACCCTTGATAATGTTCTGCGTGATTCAAAAAAGTTGCCAAAGTTCCTTCGGCACGCTCCAAGCCCTCCGCTTTGCTAATCCAACCGCGTTCAACGGCAATCGGAATCCCGCTCAAAGCAAACCCCACCGCCGCAATACTCGCCATCTGCCGATTTTTCTTGCCGCTACCATCACGCACCAAACCGTATCCTGGACTATCAGGATCACTATTGGCTTCCTTCCATAAATAATCAAAGCTAGCCCTAGCCTCTAATTGCAGTATCTCTTCGACTGTTTTCGTCATAACCTTCTCCTTTATCCAAATAAATACCTCTGCTACTCGCCGGTAATACCCGATTTATCAACACTATCCACAAACCAGCGTTGCGCGATAAAATAAATCACTAATAAGGGTAATATCGATAATAAAGTAGCTGCTAACTCAATGGCTTCATTGATGCCACCCAGACCGTCCACATTTTGACCTGCCGGGAACATACTATTATAAGAGGATACAAACCGCTGCAATTCTAACTGCAAGGTCGTCAATGAATCCCCAAAATAAATTGAAGCCAAGTACGTTTCATTCCAATACCAAACGAGTGAAAACAGAAACGATATAATAAATGCCGAAGTTGCCATCGGAATGGCTACCCGTGTAAATATAGTAAACTCATTGGCGCCATCCAAACGAGCAGCCTCAATTAAAGACGTCGGAATATTGCGGAAATTTTGATAAAAAATCAAAATAAATATCGCACTATTAATCCCCTGCCCTAAACCAGCTGGAATAATATAGGCTAGTATACTACCTAAAATCCCTAAGCGATTAAACAAAATATAGGTAGGAATCACCGTTACTTGTGAAGGCACCAAAAAGGTCGCTAAAACTAAGCCTAATAAAATTTTATGCCCAGGGAAACGATAACGACCAAAGCCATAGCCCACAAGAGCTGCTACCGCTGTTTGTGCCATGGAAGGCAGAACCGCTACAATAATCGTTTGACCTAAAGTCCTTGCATAATCTAAGACCTCATACGCACGTCGGAAATTTTCCGTATACCATTCAGTAGGAAGCCAATTCACTGAACTATTAATTAAATCCCCCATATTTTTAAAACTCATCGAAACCATATAGAGTAAGGGCAAAATAAAACAGAAACCAATGGCGATTAATAAGACATACGTAAAAAATTTACGTAAGAAACCTACCCTTTGATTATTACCAAAGAGAAATTTATTTAAACGCGATTGACCGCTTTTATTTTTAGGACGTGAAACATTAAAACGGTGCTTTGTTTCGATTGAAGCCATCATCCATCCCCCTATCTAGTACTACTTCTACGACTAAAGAACCACAATATACCAACAAATACCAAGAGAATCATAATAATCATTAAAAAGTACAGCCAAGATAAGGCCGATGAATAACCAAAGCCGGTCTCAATTTGAAACATATTGGCTTGAATATGATCGATAACTTCATTTAAGCCTGAGACGGAATACATAACGGTTGTGTAGATAATATTAACCAGAATCATGGGATACAAACTAGGTAACGTAATCTTCCAAAAAGCTTCCCAGCCCGAAGCCCCATCAATCGCGGCTGCCTCGTAAACCTGTTTATCAACTTTTTGCAAGGCTGAAATAAAGATTAAAATTTGGACACCTGAAAACCACAATAAAATGATGATATTATTAACAATGTAAGTTATCACACTGCCTAAAAAGCTTCCCATCTGGGTAGTTAGAAATATATACAGTGGATCGGTATCTACAAAAGGAATCGATGTGATGCCTAAGCCAATTAATTTATCTAAAACTGGGCCACTAGAAATGATTACCGGTAAAAAATACAAGGTTCTAAAAAAGCCTTTAAAACGAATGGGTTGGTTCAAAAAGACAGCAATAATTAACGCTAAAATAACAATCAATGGGACTGCGATGAATATCTCACGTAGGAAATTCACCATCCGATTAATAAATTCAATGTCACCCGTGATTGCTTGCTGAAAATTTTGAAATTGCACGGGCTGTGTTTGGATACCCGTTGAAGTAATCCGTACCGAATGAAAACTTAAATAGATGGAATAGACAAATGGAAAGAGTGTCAAGATAGCAAAACCAATCATCCAGGGTGAAATGAACAAATAACCTTTGAGATTTGTTAGCCTATTAAGTTTCTTATTCAATGGATTCCTCCCCTTCCATAATTAAATAATCGCTGGCTCCTACTTCAATATCGCCTAACAAGTAGGCTTCATTCGTATAATTGACAATAATCGTCGTGCCATTAGAATAACCGACTTCAACCACCCCATTAGCCAATAATTCACGCTTCACAATAGATGCTGTTTGCGTTGCTTCATAAACCGGTAAGTAAGCTTGATAATAGTGTTGCACCATATCATACCAGCCATCCGCTTGCGTGGAATACAATTCCCGTGAAGGCGTTTCAACCAAGCGAATCGGATCCTCTTGGGTCAAGATAAATGAAGGATAAGCCCCGTATTCGATATTCCGCAATAAGTTTTGCGTTTGATCCGCCGAAAAATTGGCAAATGGCGCATAATAATTCACATAACCTTTCAGGACAATTTGCATAAAGGGCACGACATCTGAAAAATAGGTATAATTTGAATGTGTCATTGAAATATCATAAATACTGCTAGCCCACTCCCAAACATAAGCACTCGCATCATAAAAAGCTAATTTCTCACCCATGCCTTGACTTAAATCGGCCACTAAGGCTTGATGAAGCCGTTTAGTAACTTCGCGGGTAAACGCATCCCCTGAATTATAGCTAGCAAACAACTCACGCCCTAGCTGATCGACGGCTATGTGCTCCATATGATTCGCTTCAAACTGAGCGATGTCACGCATAGCTAATTCATAAGCCCCATTAGGTAACATTAAATGAACTGGGGAACTACCTTTAAGGACTTCAATATCTTGCGAATTGACTTGCTGAGCATAGTTGTTCGCTCGAACCCCACTAGGCACGGTATTGGCTGACAAATAATCGGTGTAAAAATACATCTTTATGTCGTGTTCCGCCAAGTCGGCTTGAATAGTTTCCAAGTCATTAGCAGAACCTAATTGGCTATCTAGAGGAAATTTATTAGGGAGGTTTTGTGACATCCCGCCATGATTCCACCCCCGATAAACCACCGTTAAATTCGTCATTTTTTCATCCAAATACGTTTGTAAAATCGCATCTAGCTGCTCGACCGTCGTCATTGAAATATATGCGTCGAAAATTAAGCCGACTTCCGTTTCGCCTCCTAAAAACTCCAACCGCATCATCGAGTCACTGTCTTCTAAAGGACTCAAAACCCCTTTTTCAACTAAATATCGTTGATAATCCACGGCCATACCGACATATGACGCCTCTTCTTCGCTTAAGAAGTGATAGTGAAGGTCAACATTAAAGCGATTCATGACGTTAGTATAACGATTTATCGTTTGTGAACCACTACTATTCGTGGGTTGTTGATACGTATGCCGATAAAGAAAATTACTTGTTACCCAGTTAAAGTCAGTGGCTAAACCGGCCACTTGGGCTTCAATTTGGGCATAGCTGTCACCATCGTTAATGATAGCGAGCATAGCGTGTTGTCCGTGTCCATGAACCGCCCCAAAGACGGGCATACGGACACGTTCTGGATATTTAATTTCGGGACTCAACTGTAAAACATTAATACCCGCATCTTGACCATAAACACGCGACAAGTAAGGCGAACGCATTAAGTTGTCATTTTGATAATTAATCAAGGCGCCTGAGCCATCGGGAACAAAAATATAACCTGGAACGCTCGCTTCTTTAGTTGCCCCTAAGAAAGGATAAACCGTAAGTTGCACTAGACGGGCATTTTCATTTTCGACGATATTACCAGCGGGCACTCGTACGGAAATCCCTTGATCATTTAATTCAACGATTAAGCGTAAACGCAGTTCGGATGGGAACACAATATCCGCTTGGAAGCCGGTGTCTAAGGTGTGTAAATCAATCGTCGTTCCCTCAGATAATATATTTTCAGTCATCGTTTGATTGTTAGCTGTAATGATTTCGGCTGTTACAGCTGAGGCTACAAAAGCCTGCCAAGTTGCATTCAAGCGTTCTTCTTCCATATTATCTAATGTAGAAGCCCAAAGATAGTCATCGGCTTTATTGACCACTTTAATAGCTAAACTTGCTGGATTAACATACAAGATAAACGCCTCATTTTCAGCCATGCGGTCAAAACCGTCTAAATTGCCATTGTATTGTGTGATGCGGGCATCGTCAGTGTCGATGAGGCCACTATCGACATTCTCTTCGATGTCATCTTCCGTTAAAATCGCTTCAATGTCGGTCTCACTCTCGTCTCCTATAGTAGGTATCGATAAGTCTGATGCGTCTTGTGATAAGGACTCACTTTGTTCTTGCCCCATAACCCTTGTCACGCTTATCTGGCTGAGCAGCACAAACACCAACAGATAACGACAGATATTTATTTGAATGGTTTTAAACACGTAGACTCACCTCCCGGATAATAGAATCAACGAAGTCATATATTTGCATCAATAATAAATAGATTACATATGCAACAATTAAGAAAACAAAAATTAGGAAAAGTGTCACCACGATATTTCGGACGGTTTCCCAAAAAGTATAATTATGGATTTCCTTAATCATCATAAACAAGAGAAACAAAGTATATAGAACTAAAATCAGCAAGAATAATTCATACACAAAGGCTTCGTTATAGGTGAAGATATTAGACATGATAATCAGCGGAATCCCACCCATTAAGAAGGGACTAAAGGCATAAGCCGTTCCAATGATTAGCTGTTTGACTGTCCCTTCACCATCGGTAATGGTACTGACCAGATAATTCATGGAAATAAAGAGGCCCACGGCAAAAATTAAAAGCATGATGATAAAGAGGATATTCAGCGAATCGGTTAATTGGGGGTTAAAAAGAAAACCCGTGAAATAGTTGTAGAGAACAAAAATAGCTATCAGTAAACCGTAAATAAGCATAGCCGTTGGAATCGAGCCAATTCGTCCGATGGTAATCTCATAAAAGACATCGACCGGGCGGGTCAACACCGTTCGCAAAGAACGCAGATCCATCTTAAGGTTTGACGTCGGTTCGGGATTAAGAAAGTCATAATTGGATGAAGCTCCCTCAAGCTTCGTTGCTTTTGTCGGTTTTTTGACAAAGCGGCGATACAACCAACGGAAAACAAAGAAAGCGATAATAATCGCTACCACAACAAAGGCATAGCTTTGTAACCAATCATTCCGAATTTCCCAATAAGCTTGCGAATAACCGTAATAGGCCTTGCCTAATTGATAATGGTCACGTGCCTCTTCAAAGCGTTGTTCGGTAAAAAGGGCATCCCCCATCCCATTCCGCGCAAAAACAAAGGATGGATTCAAATTCAACACTTCTTGCCAATAAGTAGCACTCTCCTGATAACGGCCATCTTCGTAGAGGGCTAAGCCCGCATGAATTTCGCGCGCAAAGGCCGTCGCCGAAAACCGTTGAATCACACCACCTTCAGCATCTAAAACATATAATATCCCATCGTCATCGACTTCAATCGCTGTCGGTCGAATAAATATCCCCAGCCGTTGAGTGGTCGTATCTTGACTCCCAAAGTTAAATAGTAGCACGCCGTAACGGGTAAATTCACTGATAATCCCCTCCGATGTCAGCACATAAAAGCGATTTTGTGGACCAACGGTCACATCAATCGGATTTACGGGATTGTACAAATTATCCAGCATGTTTTCACCAGCGATATTTAGTTTCTTGATACTTTCGTTCGTTAAAGCGGATGTCACGGTATATACAGCCCCTTCGGCATCCATGGTCACATTAGTCGGTGCGGGCGGTAAGTTACTAAATACCCGTGCATTCATGGTGTCCGTTAAGAAGATATCTCTTAAGGTCTGGATTAAACCCGTCGCTACCGAGTTAGCTCCGAAGAAGCCTAGAAATTCTCCGGCTGCATTCAACTGAATTAAGCCATTCGTGGACCCTTCCCCTACAATATATAAATTACCCCGAACATCCACGTGTAATTTAACCGGACTAAAAGGTGTTTTAGCACCAAATAAGGGACTGGTCGGGCGTTCAAATGCTTGTAGCAGATTGCCTTGGGGATCAAACTTGAAAACCCGTTGCGCAATCCCATCGGCAACATAAATATTACTGGCTTGGTCGAGGGCAATACCGGTAGGTGTCATAAAGACATCTTGACCAAACTGATTGACTAAAGTGCCATCTTTTTCTAAGATAATTACTTGGCGTGCCCGCGAATCAATGATATATAATAAATCATTCGCAATCACCATATCTTCAGGCAATTGTAAGGCTTCATTGGTAATCACATCCACCGGTGCATAGGCATCTTGTACTTGAATCAACTGATTATCCGCTGATAAAGAATAGGTCCGTGATGTTGATTGGGCATTAATGGTTAGGGGATTAACTAAAGCAGTGATAGCCACTACTAGAACCATCAACCAAGGAGAAATTTTCTGCATGTTAAGTCCTCCCCTACTTAATACCAGAATGGGCCATCGTATCCATCACTTGTTTTTGCATGAAGATAAAGATGACTAAATTCGGTACAAACATAATTAAAGCGGCCGCTGCACTCATCCCTTGTCCAGCCACAGTATTTCCTTGTTGTGAAGACAACGTACTCATATAAAAGGCAAAGGTTTTTAATTCTTCATTATTAATATATAAATCACTGACTTCCACATTATTCCAAGTCGCTTGGAAAGCTAAGATAGCCACGGTAGCGATGGCGGGTTTGATCATGGGTAAGATGATTCGAAAATAAATCGTTAAATCCGTTGCCCCATCCACAACCGCTGCTTCAATGATTTCATCGGGTATTTGATCAATAAATTGTTTAATCAAGAATAGCCCAACAGGCATCGCCAAAGCAGGTAATATATGTGCCCAAAAGGTATTAATTAAGCCTAAGTTTTCGATGACTAAGTAGCGCGGTATGGCTACAGCAGTCGACACAAACATTAAGGCTAAGGTATTTATTTCAGAAATAACATACTTGCCACGGAATTCTTTTTTAGACAGGGCGTAACCTGCCATCGTGCCTACGATAATGGTTAAAACCACCACCACTGAACAAACCACAATACTATTGAAAAGATACCTCAGCATCGGTGTTGCATTTGAATTGGCACTACTAAATAGATTGCGGAAGTTTTGCCAAGTTGGATTTTGGACGATAAATGTTGGTGGAAAGGCAAATAATTCATCAATCGGTTTAAAGGCATGATTAAAGATAAATACAATCGGTAATCCCATAAAAATCGCTAAGGGAATTAATACAGCATAAAACTTTAGTTGACTACGATGAAATCGTTTTGGATTAATTTTCATTCCTTGAAATGAAGCCATGCTTACCTCCCCTTTCTAATCCGGTCCAAATAGTCGATTAGCCACACGCGAAAAGCCATAAATAAGTAGTAATAGCAGGACTGAAATAGCCGCTGCATAACCCATCTCATAACGGATAAAGCCATAATCTTCAATATGGTTAACCATTAATTGCCCTGCATATTGTGGGGTTGGGTTGGATCCCGATAAAGCGACACCAATATAACCCGATTGAAAGGCATTAACCACGGCCATCACCGCTCCAAATAACATTTGCGGACGCATCGCAGGTATAGTAATGTAGACAATTTCTTGAAATCGATTACTCAAGCCATCAATATAAGCTGCTTCATACAATTCAGGATTAATGTTCAAAATCCCGGATAACATGGCTAAAAAGCCAACCCCCATACTTGACCACAAGGACACGATAATCATAATATTCATCAAATGATCCGGTGATTGTAAGAACTGAATCGGTTGTTGAATGATATCAAACCGCATCAATAAGCTATTTAGGTAGCCTGAAGCATCCCCACTAAAGATAATGGTCCACAAGACCGTCATCGCTACCCCCGCTGTCATCGAAGGTGAGTACATGATTAATGCTAAAAGATTGCGTGGCCCTTTAGGGATTTGGGCCAACATCCAGGCGACCATAAAGGAAATGACATAACCCCCTGGTCCCACGATGATGGCAAACTGCAAGGTATTCGGTAAAACATATTGCATAAAGACTTCGTCTTGGGTCAGTAAAGTAATATAATTATTTAGGCCTGCCCATGTTGGAAATTGAATCGCATCAAAGTAAAAGAAGGACAAGAGCATGGCAATTAAAACGGGCACAATAATAAAGATAGCAAATAGCAAGAGGTAAGGTAAAAGAAAGCCCCAAGCTGTTCTTTGATTGCGTGTACTAGCGGATGCTGCCATTTTAATCCCCCCAACTTTCAACAGTTTCCACGGTTGGAATCCGATATGGTTTGACGACTTGTTCATTTTCTAAATAGCCAAATTCAGTCATTTTTTTACGAACTTCACGGTCAGCATAAACGGAACTCCTATCCACCGTTGCCCTTAAGTTAGAACCGTAAAAGACAACATCTGACCAAACATTGGAAATTTCGCGTTCGATCATATAGGAACCTGGAATTTTGGGCACTTCTCTTAATTGTTCCCATTGTTCTAAAATAATCGCTTTATCTTCTTCCGGCCAAGGTAGTTGGCTAAAAGCCTCAAGATTAGCGGTGTGCCACATAAATTCAGGGCCATAAGCCGTTTGAATTTCTGAAGCAAAAGCAATTTGCACATCCGCACTTGTCCACCATTTTAAAAATGCCCAACTTTCATCTTGATGTTCGCTTTTATTAAATATCATTGCGGTTTGAGCCGAGCCTGTCGTTTCACGATTGACAGCCCCATCTTCTTGTGGAATCCCCGGATACAAGGCTAATTTCCATGAGTTTCTAATTTCAGGCGCTGCTGAGGTTAATTGAACATAGGTTTGGAAATTGGAAATACCAATAGGTAATTCGCCGTAGCGGAAAGAATTATAGAAATTAGGGACTTGTAGCGGAATACTATATAAGGTATATAAATCGGTCATAAATTTAATGCCGGCTAAGGATGCCTCTGAACCGATAGCGGTTGACATACCATCTTCAGCATAAATTTCACCCCCAAATTGATAAATAAAAGGTGCGGTAAACATAAAGGGTTTCATCCCAGCCGTGCTGGATAAAGGGATATAAAAATTCATCCCGGCTCTTTGCAACTCAGGTAAAATGTTAATGACATCTTGCCAGGTATTAGGAATAGGCAAACCTAACTGTTCCATAATATCTTCCCGGTAAAACAAAACATAAAAGTCTTGTGTCTCTGGTAAGCCATAAGCTTGGTCATCTAACATTAAAGGTAAAAAGGCCCCAGGTGAAAACCGTTGCGATACCTCATCAAAATCCTCAAATTGACTTAAGTTTAAGGCGGCATTTCTAATGGCTAATTCAAAAGGTTGTCCCACACTGACCCCCAAGGCCACATCTGGTTGTTGATTGGCTGAATTAGCTAAAATAATTTTGGATTCATTGGGCATAACGGATAATTTCACATCAATCCCTGTTTGTTGCGTAAACTCGCGGTCAACCATGGCTTGCATAATTTCAACGTATGGTTGCGACCGTCCGACCCAAACCTCGATGGTTCCCTCTTCCACATCCGATATATCTAAACTTGGTTGGGCAAAAGAATAGTAAAATTCCTGAGCTTTACTCGTTAATGTATCTGTCCAAGACGCCGTCGCAGCTGGCAAGTCTGCTTGGGCTTGATGAACAAAAATTTGGTCTAATAATAAAGGTCCCTTTTGCAATTCAACGATTAAGTTTCCCATGGCTTGCGTAATCGAGCCGGTCCCTTGTGATAATTCACCTAATTTGTTGGGTAAGTCGTTGGGGTCTTCTTTCAAGGTCCGTAAACGATTAATAATCACTTGTAACGTGACTTGATCAGGTGAGGCTGCTGCTTGATTATAAACGTCATCTAGTAGGGTATAATCTGCTTCTAATTGGACTATCCAACCATCAAAGCGCTCAATTAAATCAGGCATATAGTCCATAATTTGCCAATCCCGGTTGGCATCCACGCGGTTACCCGTCAATTGACTTAACTCAAGGCCTAATTGATTTATTTCTTGCATCATTTGCGTCAAACTGCCGATAACCGGCGTCATGGGTGAGACATCCACTTCAAGGCTTAATTGATTTGTCCCTGCTTCTAAATAAAATTCATACGGCACCCCTTGGGAATCCGTCAAGGTTTGATTCTCCCACTGATCGCTCGGGTTAATGCGATAATGTTGCATTTGGGCAAAGGGAATTGCCCCATTCAAATAAATATTTCTGAATACCGGTGCTTTTTGTTTATTTCTTTGGATACTCTTAAGCGTTATCTGATACAACCCCGCTTCAGGGACTTCTATTTCCCAAGTAACCCTTTGGCCACCACGTTGCCATGAATCGCCACCAAAGGTGTTTAGCAAGTTGCTCGCAGGATCATAGGGATGCACAGCGATATTTTTTTGTGCTATGGGTCTGATATAGGAGTCTGATTTAAAGGCTGGTTTCTCGGCTTCGACCGTTAGTAAGGTTTCAGCTTGGTTAGTCGCGTTAGTCGCGTTGGTTGAAGTAAATTGCGCAAGGTATTCGCTGTAATCCAACAATTCAACCGGTGTTTGCAAGCTTATCTGTCCCATTAAAAATTCACCGGATTGATGGATAATTTCAAGGGTGTTTTCGCCGGCATTCAATGGGATTAAAAGCGGATTGGCTTGCTCAAAATTTGGGTCATACATCAACCGCGTGTTCCATTGATTTAAAGCAACTTGTGCCGGAATCATTTCATTACCATAATTATTAACCGGAAAGTCATCCGTCGCATTCGTCCAAAGCGATTTTGCAATGACCCGTCGGCTTTCATAATAGGGATACTCTCCATTCACTTTTAGTGCAAACTCTGGTTCGATTAAACCTTCATTTAAACGATAATAGTCAAAACTTAATTGATAAAGACCCGTAGCGGGAACCTCGATTTGGAGGGTTGTTTGCTTTCCATCCGCCAAATGGACGACAGCGTGTTCGTAGCCAAAAGCGTCTTGCTTTTCCCAAACATCAGCGGTAGATGCCGGTGTTTGGTCGGCTAAGAAAAAGCTTTCCTGGAAATCTAGGGGACCTAGTTTAAATTCCGCTTGCCATTGGTCGATAATCTCTGCATATGAAGGTTCGACTAAAGTGGCTACTTCATTCGTTTGAGCAGACACACGGATGAGTGTTTGGGTACTAATCATCAAAAGTAGAAGAAAAGTAGACAGAAGGTTTAAGACATAAAATCGCTGATGACACGTCATCCTAATTCAATCCTTTCTTATAGATTGTTCCATTCAATTAATAGCAAAAAAGCCAACTGTCTTTAGATAGATGCCTATACCGATAATCTTTTGTCGTGAGCATTCATCAGCGATTGTCTCCTCAGATTAGGTTTAGGTCATCGATTATCTAAAGTACAGCCAGCTTTACTCTTTTAATTAAATATCATTGTTTTGGCCAAGTTTATTGAATAGCCTCCATGGCTTGAACCGCTTCATCATGAGCCGCTTGAGCTAATTCTTGTAATTGGGCTGCATAGTCTTGGAAATTAACCGTTCCGTTTACAGAGGCATTAATGATGGCGCCGACATTGGCATTTTCATTGTCCCCAACCGAAACACCTGTTGGTGCTTCAAAACGTGATTGGGCATAACCAGGCACAACTTTCAGTGGATCAATCATCGCATTGTCTAATTGTGCAAAGGCTTCGGCAACACCTGGTGCATCAACTAATGACCAGTAACGATCTAAGTTTTCTTGATTAGACGTTAACGGCAACGTATTAAATTGCAAGTTATTTTCTTCAGTTAAGTCCATCCGTGTACTAAAGCCATCGGCACCGAATGACATAAATTTAGCAAATGCATAGGCTTGTTCTGGATATTCAGTATTAGCTGCAATACCTAAAAAGTCATTCACAATCGCATTACGGTCACCTGGCAAACCAATAAATGACCATTCAAAGTTGGCTTGATCAGCCAAGGTGGCATTTTGCCATGTTCCATCATAGTTGAAAGCAACTTGTCCGGAACGGAAAGCTAAACCACCATCATCCCCTGATAGGCTATCCTTGACTTCTTGTGGTTGGTCGGCATACGTAAAGCCATTGGCACCTAAATCACGTGCCATATTGACCCCTTGTGCCATTTCATTTGAATCCAATGAAAATGTCCCATCGGTACTGTTGAAAGTAAACCAGCCAAAATCAGGATTCATTGCACCTGGATACCAGTCAACAATACTTCCTGCTTGCACAATCCCTACATACCCTTGGTTAACATCCGTTGCCGAACGAACCAAATCAAAGAATTCGTCAACCGTGACATTGTCAGACATTTGCAAATTAGCATTATTTAATAAATCATGATTTACATAGTAACCCAGTAAATGTGTCGCAAACGGCAAGGCATAGACACGGTCATTCACTTTTGTTGCATCAATGGTTGCTTGCGGTATTTCAGCAAATTCTGCATCCGCTTCTGCCAAGTCAGTAATATCCAATAACCACTCATTAGTATAAGCGGTTGGTATTGAGTTCAACATAAAGACGTCTGGTAAATCACCTGCAGAAGCCGCTGTTGCCAGTGAACCGGTCCAGTCACTCGTATCAATGTTTTGATCAATAACGACCTCTACTTCATCTTGCGAATTGTTGTAAGCTTCAATCATTAAACGCTCAATATTGGCTTCGCCTTCCGTTCCAAAGTTCCAGTTCGCATAACGTAATTGAATGCGGTCTTGTGCCGAAACTTCTGGAGTGAATACAGGCAATGCAGCAAACGCAAGTAAGCCCACGGATAGACCAACCGCTACTTTAGTTAACATCTTTTTCATATTTTTTCCTCCTAAAATGGATAAAAATTTACTGCTTTTCAACTGGCTTAAGTAACATTCCGACATCTCTTTTTTAAATAAATATCACCCTTTAGAAGCAGGGGTATTTATTAAAATTAGACAAAAAAGGCGTGAAACACGATAAAACATTGCTACAACAAACTTGATGATTGTTATGGCAAAAAAACGAAACGTTTAACTAAAATAAGTATAAGCGTTTACATTATTTTTTACAACTATTTTACACAGGAATTTTATAATTTTTTGATGAGAAAGTTTAAAGTATGTTGCATAAGCTTTTTGAAGCAAATTCATCGCAATTTTGTGTGTTGGGGGGTATGATGATTAAGTTAAGTATTTTATTAGAGGAGTGATTTGAATGAGTCAAAAAATGGTTCATGCAGAAAATAAGGCTAACTACGTCGTTACCGCCACGGTCGATCATTTCGAATACACCTTAGACTTTGCTGAGCGCAACCCTGATAAAACCAGCGTCGGGACTACCCCAACGGGTCTATTAGTGGCCGCTTTAGCAGGGTGTCATTTGATGACCGCGCGGTCATTTTTAGTGGGACGTGAATTGGATTTTACTGCGTTAAAAGTCGATATTACCGCCGATTTTGACCACAAAAATTTCGATTGGCGCATGACCGCCGATATCAGGTTGCAAACGGACGCTAAACTCGATGAACGCCAAGTAGAAAGCCTGAAGCGATTTATCCACAACCACTGCACCGTCTCAAATGTCTTAAGTCACGGTAACACCTTAAATTTAGCGATTGAGTTGGTTTAAGTGGAGGATGTTGGTGGTTGGTTAGCGAAAGGTGGTGTTATAATAGCGACTGTTTTTCCAATGATGGAATCTTCTAAAGTAAAAATTAAAATGATGGCGCAGGAATTTGTTGGGTTATATGGAAGTGGGAAGTGAGTTACCGTCAGTTTATGATAGACCACCGTTGGAATGGAAGAAATTTCACAAAAATTATTAGCCAAATGCTTGGTTTGGGTCATTGTTCGGCTAGCAGTGGCCAGAATAATCATTTTAAACTAACGATTTCTTAAAAAACTTAAATTGAGATGATTCATCGAATAGAATCAGCCTATTATCACGTTGATGCACCGCAAACAACCGCTCGTTCACTTCCCGCTTACGGTTAAGTGGAACGAACTCACTTAGAATATTCCACTTAATGAGGTATGTGGAACGAACTCGCTTAGAATATTCCATTTGTGGGATTATTTTGGCACATTGCATCATACTCTCCAATTTTCCCTACGAAATATATGGATTATTCGTCTGAAGTACCCACTTATTATGCTCGACTCATGGCGCTAGCTGATTCGAATCATAGTAAGCGGGAAGTGATAAGCCGACTCTCAATGCTCATCTAAGTTATTGTCACATGGAAATATCTGAGTGACAATAACGTTTTCTCATTTACCACTTCACTTTTTAATCCGGATTTTGGGCAGAATCAGCTTATTCTGTCCTTTTTTACTTGGATTTTGGACAGAATCAGCTTATTCTGTCCTTTTTTACTTGGATTTTGGACAGAATCAGCTTATTCTGTCCTTTTTTACTTGGATTTTGGACAGAATAGGCTTACTCTGGTCTTTTCCTAATCTAGCAGATTATGGCTATTCTGTCTTTTGCTACTCGAGCAGATGACAGATTATGGCTATTCTGTCTTTTGCTACCTGAGCAGATGACAGATTAAGGCTATTCTGTCTTTTGCTACCTGAGCAGATGACAGATTATGGCTATTCTGTCTTTTGCTACTCGAGCAGATGACAGATTAGCTTTATGCGGTCACGAAAATGAGTCATTTGATGACCGATTCGCTTTACTTGACGTCCGCTCACGCTCATAAACGATTGCGCATAAGTGAGAAATGAAGAACGGGCCTATCCCTAAGTTGAATTTTATTGCTTGCTTGCTGATGAGGTACGCGCCTAATAATGAGGTATCTTCTTAAAATTATCCTAGTTTAGTATGATGAAATCATCAACAATAAGGAGCGATGATAATGATCGATTTTACTGTACCAGAAACACTTTACTTGATGCCTCAATTCTCTCCAGGAAACCAAGCACTTCAACGACTCTTAGCCTTGATTCAATCGAGTGCCGTTTTTGTACGCGATAAGTCAGCTGCTTATCTATTTTGTAATAGTAAGAAAAAGGTCTTACGAATTATCTATTGGGATGGTCAGCGTTTTATTGAGCTGATTTATCGTATAGATGGCGGCGTCTTCCAATGGCCAACGACAGAACCAAAATTTATGGAAATTTCTCTCTTTCAAATCGAACGATTATTACGTGGAGATAGCTTGAATCCACCGCTAAAATCTTCTTTTATTTTCAACGATTAATCGCTATATTTACTAGTAAATATACCATGAATATGGTACAATAAACTTAGTGAAAAGAGGTGATATTCATGACAAAAGAAGAATTAGAAATCTTAGAAAAAAATAAAATTATTGAAGAACAAGCCTTGGAAATTAAACATCTCCAACAAGACTTAAAAGTAGCCAATGATAAGACCGATGCGTTAGCCCTTCAATTAGAAGAAATGACACAAAAAATGTTACACTTCCAAAAATTATTGTTTGGCCGTAAGAAAGAAACACATGTTCCTAATGGACAGGCCGCTGCTGACACGGGTGAGGCAACGAACGGATCATCAGGTGACACGAGTTCTAACGAGTCAGATGATGAAAAAAAAACAAAAGTAAAAGGCTACACCCGCCGAAAAAAATCCGTCGGAAGAAAAACTGAGATTCTAGATCAATATCCTCAAAAGGATATCAATTATTATTTATCTGAAGAGGAACAGGTGTGTCGTGATTGTCATCATTCTCTATCGTACGTCGGGTTAGCGAGTATCACGCGTGAACTCAAATTTATCCCAGCTACTTTAGAATGTATTAATCATCGTCAACACAGCTATAAATGCGACCACTGCTCGTCTCAAAAAGATACCGATCAATTTGTTAAATCGAAATTACCCGCGCAACCCTTTAAGAATAGTTTTGGTTCTGCTTCGATGATTGCCGAAACTGTTTATCAAAAATATGAACTTAAGGTACCCGCTCACCGCCAAGAACAACACTGGCGTAAATTAGGGTTCCCTTTATCCCGCACATCTATTTGTCGGTGGCATATTGATGCCAGCAAATATTATTTAGGGTTTATTTTCCAAGCCTTTCATGCGGAACTTCAAAAACAAGATATTGTTCATGCGGATGAAACTACTTATCGTGTCCTTGAAAGCAAGAAGAGCCGAACGTATTACTGGGTGCTTCACAGTTCAAAACACGTGGAAAATAAAGTCATTTGTTTTTCACATCACGATGGGCGTAGTGGCAACTTGTTTAAAGATGTCATTGGCAATTTCCACGGGACCATCCACTGTGATATGTATGTGGTCTATCGAAATGCGAGTGACTCCTCTGACGACCTCGAACTCGCTGCTTGTTGGGCACATTTACGGCGAAAATTTCACGAAGCCAATGTGGTTATCAAGGGACAAGGGGAGACGCCGGTTAGCGAAATCATGGAAATGATTAATAAAATCTTTGAAAAAGAGCGTGAATGGGCGTCATTATCGATTGTGGATCGACTTAAAAAGAGACAGAGGATTCTCAAAAAATTATTTAATGAGCTATTCACTTTTATCGACCAATGTGCCGCTAATGGTAATCCCATTGGTAAATTTAGTGAAGCGCTTGTCTATGCCCAAAATCATCGGACACGATTCTATACGGTTCTAAACGATGGACGTCTAGAGTTAAGTAATAACGCTGCTGAACGCGCCATACGAACTGTGGTCATGGGGAGAAAGAACTATCCATTTGCGGCGACTTTTGATGGTGCCCAAGCGGGGGCTGTTCTTCTCTCACTGATTGAAACGGCTAAGCTGCATCGCGTGGATGGGAAGCAATATATTGAATACTTACTTACCCATCTACCGAACATCATCGATATAACAAACGCAGATTTAAGCCGCTATCTGCCTTGGACCGATGAGATCCAAGAAGCGTGTGGGCTTAAAAAGGTAATTGGTGATGCTGGTTATAACAAAGCAGCCTGATATCAAACCACCTAACCCAGATTGTTTATCTGTCTGGGTTAGTTTAGCATGTCCACTTTTTTATTCATAGATACCTCACTATTAGGCGCGTACCTGATGAGAGCATACATCTTCCTTCAAGAAGGTAAGCGCGAGACAAATCCAACCAAAATTGTCGCGCGGCCATAAAGCGCGCGACAAACTTATCCGAAATTGTCGCGCGCCTTTGATTTTGCACCCTTGAGATTTTTACGTGCTGTGTCGCAACGTTATTTATTGGTGTTTAAAAGAAGTTGTTCAATGGATTGGGCGACTTCTTCGATGGATTTGTTTTCTACGTTAATTACGGTGGCGTTGAGGCGAGAGAAAAGTTCTTCGGAATATGTGAGTTCGGCTTTGATTCGATCCAAACTACTATAGGTTGTGATTGAGGCCATGCCCATCATTTTAACGCGTTCGGTCCGAATTTTCATAATATAGTGGGGGCTGGCGGTTAAGCCAAATAATTTATTGGATGGGACTTGCCAGATTTCTTGGGCAAGATTGACTTCGGGAATTAAAGGCAAGTTCGAGACTTTATACGATTTATTGGCTAAATACATGCTTAGAGGCGTTTTCGAGGTCCGTGAAATACCTAATAAAACGATATCGGATTTAAGAAAGCCTTTGGGATTTTTGCCATCATCGTATTTCACCGCAAATTCAATGGCGGCTACGCGATTGAAATATTCTTCATCCAAGGCATGTAGCGCCCCACTTTTGCGGATAGGTTTCATACCCGTTTGGTCGGCAATCAAGTCAATCATTTCTGACAGAAAATCAATGTGACGCAAAGACTGTTCGGCCGCTGCATCACGGATAATTTGATTTAACTTGGGATTAACTAAGGTTGAAGCGACAATGGCTTCTTCAGCGAGGGCGTCATTTAAAATTCCACGTAAGTCTTCTTCATTATCAATAAAAGGATAATTTTTAATTTCAGGGTTTTCCATCATGGGGAATTGGGCTAAAGCGGCACGAATTAAGCGATTAGCCGTTTCGCCTACTGAATCTGAAATAACAAAGATACGGGCAGTAGGACCATCTGTGTGTGAACGAGGTGTGAATAAACTCATGCGTTTTGCTCCTTATCTGTAAGTTCTATCAATAAATTGACTAGCACCGTTTTTGATATCTTACCAACAACGGTTTTCGAATCCCTCGACGCTAAAACCGGCAAAGAATCAATTTGATGACGCGAAATACTTTTCGCGGCTTTTAAAACCGGAACGTCTGGATACGTCACAAAAATGTTCGGCATACGCGTCATAATCACCGCCACGGGGGCATCTGAATGGTTTCCCATCATCGTAGACCGCAGCAAATCCTTCCGTGATAGCACGCCGACTAATTCATCCTGGTCGTTCGAAATGTACAACGTCCCGACATCGTACATAAATAAGGCTGTCACCGCATCTTGAACACTGGTATCTTGTTTAATAAGCACCGGCGCTTGCATAATATCCTGAACCGAAAGGGCTGACAGCTTATCTTGTAGCATCGGTTCAAAATCCAACCCCGAATAAATATAACCAACCTTTGGACGGGCATCGAGAATACCCGTCATGGTCAAAACAGCTAAGTCGCTTCTCAAAGTTGATTTGGTTAAACCTAACGTTTTAGCAATATTATCCCCGGTAATAGGTTCATTTTGCTTCACGATTTCGATTATTTTTTGTTGGCGTTCTGTTAAGTTCATCTTTAACCCTAATCCTCTAATTTTTCTTACATTGTAGCATATTTAATCGCACTTTGGGCAGCTGCTATTTGTGCAATTGGAATTCGATAAGGGGAACAAGACACATAGTTTAAGCCAATTTGATGGAAGAATTCAATGGAATTAGGATCGCCACCTAATTCACCGCAGACCCCTAATTTAAAATCCGCTTGCTTTTGGCGCGCTTTTTCAGTGGCTATTTTAACGAGTTCGCCCACGCCTTCCACATCTAACGTTTGAAAAGGATCAATTGGCAAAATAGCTTCACTAATATATTGATTGATATATTTACCCGCATCATCCCGTGAAAAACCAAAGGTCATTTGGGTTAAATCATTGGTGCCAAAACTAAAGAAATCGGCATAATCCACCAATTGGTCAGCAATTAGACAGGCTCGTGGTAGTTCGATCATAGTCCCAATGGTGTATTCAACGGTTACGCCTAATTCTTTTAATAATTCCTCAATATGCTTTTCAATTTGTTGTCGCAAGAGTGCCAATTCTTCTTTCATACCAACCAGCGGAATCATAATCTCGGGCTTCACTTGAAAAGTAGCGGTATTTACTTGGACTGCTGCTCGAATAATGGCTTCAGCTTGCATTAAATAAAGGTTGGGATAAGTAACGGCCAAACGGACGCCACGATGGCCTAGCATAGGGTTCACTTCGGTTAAATCAATCACACGTTGTTGAAGTTCGGCGTAAGTTGTTCCCAATTGTTCAGCCACATGGGTGATTTCTTGCTTGGTATGTGGCATAAATTCATGCAAAGGTGGGTCAAGCAAACGAATAACGACCGGCTTATCTTGAGTGAGTGAAAAGATATTTACAAAGTCATCAATTTGATAGTTTAATATGGCACTTAAAGCCCGATTTTGCTCCTGGGCTCGATTTGACAGGATAAAGCGACGCATCTCACGTAAACGTTCTTCTTTAAAAAACATATGTTCCGTTCTAACGAGCCCAATCCCGTCGGCTTCAAAAGCTAAACCCGTTTTAATGTCTTCGACGGTTTCGGCATTCATTCTAACTTTTAGATGTGATCGTTCACGTGCCCAAGCCATAATTGTTTGGAATGACTCATCCGCTTCGGTCGGCATCTTTTCGACATCACCCAAATAGATGGCTCCATTGGTCCCATCCACTGAAATGATTGTCCCCTCTTCCAATTGACCGCCGGGATAGCTGACGCGGCGATTGTCTTCATCAATATTAATTTGCTCACAACCAACAACGCAACAAACGCCCATCCCCCGTGCAACCACGGCAGCATGCGAGGTCATCCCCCCGCGACTGGTAACCACCGCTTCACTAATGCTCATCCCAGTTATATCTTCTGGCGAAGTTTCTTGACGCACTAAGATAACTTTCTCACCTGCTTGAACAGCGGCCTTGGCCGCATTCGCATCAAAATAAATATTCCCGGTCGCCGCCCCAGGACTTGCTGGCAAGCCTATATCCGTTATTAAGTCCGCAATTTTAAGGGCCACAGGATTAAAGGTAGGATGTAAAAGTTGATCAACTGATTTGGGATTAATTTGCATCAGTGCTTCATCTTTAGTCGCTTTCCCTTCATTGACTAAGTCAACGGCTATTTTAAAAGCCGCTTTGGCCGTCCGTTTACCACTCCGGGTTTGCAACATAAATAACTTGCCGTTTTCGATAGTAAATTCAATATCTTGCATATCACGGTAATGATCTTCCAATAAGTTGGCCACACGAATAAATTCGGCATAAACATCGGGCATCACTTCACTTAAAGTCGAAACGGGTAAAGGCGTCCGAATCCCAGCCACCACATCTTCCCCTTGGGCATTTAATAAATATTCCCCAAAAATTTTATTTTCACCTGTGGAAGGATTGCGTGTAAAGGCCACTCCTGTGCCAGAATTTTGACCACTATTCCCAAACACCATCTCTTGAACATTAACGGCCGTTCCTCCTTGATGGGACATATCATTTAAATTACGATACACAAACGCACGCTCATTATTCCATGAAGAAAAAACCGCTCGAATCGCTTCAAACAATTGTGTTTTAGGGTCTTGCGGAAACTCCTTTTGACCAATTTTTTTATAAATACCTTTGTAGGCTGCGACAATAACCTTTAAGTCGTCCACCGTTAAAGCTTGATCATTTTCACGTTGGTGTGTCTCCTTATAATTGGTTAAAAAGCGTTCAAAATGACTGCCATTTATTTCATAAACAACATTCCCAAACATGTGCAGCAATCGGCGATAACAATCATAAGCAAACTGAGGATTGCCTGTTAATGTAGCAAAACGTTCCACATTCACATCATTTAAACCTAAATTTAAAATGGTATCCATCATTCCTGGCATGGACTGCGCAGCCCCACTTCTAACGGAGACGAGCAACAAATTATCCCCTTTTGAAAATGACTTACCCGTTTCGGCTTCAAGTCTTGCCAAATAAGTTTCAATTTGTTGGATCATTTCTTCAGTCAATTGCTCACCGTTAGCCAAATATTCCATACATGCTTGGGTTGAAATCGTAAAACCGCTCGGTACCGGCAAGCCCAAACCCGTCATTTCAGCTAGATTCGACCCCTTGCCACCTAATAAAGCGCGCATCGTTGCATTGCCCTCATGAAAATCATAAACGTATTTTGTCATTTTCCCGCTCCTTTAATGCGTATTATAAAAGTATTTTATCCATTATATAATGCGTCTTATATAAATACAATACGCATTTTATTTCTTTTTAATAACACCTCCTGGACGTAAGCGGTTCATTCTGTGGCGCGACCAAATTAAAATGAAAACCATGAAAATAACTATCACCTCACCTAAGCAACAAAAAAACCGTAAGCCTCTCAGAAAGACGAGACTTACGGTTTTTTCAAAGCCAAGGGCTTAGGCAGTGATATTTATTAGGAAGGGGTTAAAGGGTGTTGTATTTTTCAACGCTGGCTTTAATTTCGTTAATCAAAGTGGCATCCTCAAGACCAGTGACTTCTTTAATGACATCCTCAAGCGGTTGTGTTTGCAACATTTGCTGTAATTGCACACTTTCATTGTCAGCCGGATCATCATAATGGAAAATCATGCCCACTGTATCTACCAGATAATGATAGCTCAGCTTTCTTTCGGCTAGCTCACGAATCGGTAAAATAAAGCGTTCGTTGTAACCCAATTTGCGAATCGGGGTCCGTCCAACACGTACAACATCATCCGAAATATAAGGGTTCTTGAAGCGATTAATAATGGTTGCTTGGTAGTCAGCATGAACGGCGGGATCAAAATCCCATTTAGTGATCAACAATTGGCCGGTTTCTTGGAGCACATTTTGTAATTGTGACAAGACCCGTTCATCGGTTATCGCATCTTTGATGGTTTTATAACCATACATTTTCGCCGTATAGGCAACGGTGGCATGACCGGTATTCACCGATAGAAGTTTTCTTTCAATAAAGGGTTCAAGTGACGGTTCATATTCAACCCCTTCAAGCTTTAAGTCCACGTTTTTCATTTGGGATTCGTCGATAACCCATTCACTAAAGGGCTCAACAGACACAAATAAAGGATCATCATGCGATTGCATCGGAATAATGCGATCGACGGCGGCATTAGGAAAGCCGATAAAGGCTTCTAATTGTTCGATTTCTTCAGCGGTTAATGAATCATAAACATACGTTTTTAATTGTTGGCTTCCACCAATCATATTTTCACAAGCAATCACATCTAGGGGTTGATGATTGCCATTTTCAAGTCGTTGACGTAATCCATTAGCAATTAAAGGGGCTATAAATTTTAAGATATTGGGACCAATCGCCGTTGTAACAATGTCAGCATCCGCGATTTCTTCAGCCACTTTTTCAGCTTCCGTTTCATTATTAACCCCACGAACATTTTCTACATGAATGGTTTCTGCTTCTGGAGCGGCTAAGGCAATATCATACTCCCCTTTTTCGTTTAAAGCATCAATGATGGTTTTGTTAATATCGACAAAGACAATCTCTATATTGTTTTTAAAAAGGATTTCACCAATAAAACCTCTACCGATGTTACCTGCTCCAAAGTGTACGGCTTTCATCAATTATTGTCCCCCTTGTAAAAGTGTTAAAATCGCTTCTTTTGAATTGGCATCGGCCAATTTTTGAACATTAGCAATATCTGAACATAAAATCGCAATTTGTGACAACAAATCTAAGTGTTCTCCATCTTTTCCAGCAATACCAAAAACGACGGTAACTAAATTACCGCTAAATTCAACCCCATCAGGAACTTGGACAATTGAGATTCCAGAGGCTTTTATCATATCTTTTGAGTCACTTGTACCGTGCGGGATCGCAATATAGTTCCCCATAAACGTCGAAACATCGTCATCCCGTAAAATCATTTGTTCAATATAGCCTTCATCAACTAGCCCTTGGTCGACTAACAATTGACCTGCTAATTTAATCGCATCATTTTTATCGGAAAATGATTGGTCTAAGCGAATTAAATCTTCAGTAATATTCATTTTAATGTCCTCCTTATGTTAATATGCTTTGTAAAACATCAACACTTAGCGCCTCTAACAATTGCTTAATATCTGCTTCGGTCCCGTTTAAATAAATTTGTGTATAGTCTTCATTTTCAATGATTGAGCTACTAATCGTGCCGAGATAATGTGTGGTTAATTCATCCATGGCTTCAGGCCCGAACATAACGATTAAGCGATGAACGTCCGTTGGTTTTTGATCCATGCCCATCGTCTCGATGGGATATTTTAAATGATGAATCGCCAAAAAGGGTTTTGAAAATGAGTTATCGGTTGTATGTAGCAATAGAATCCCTGTATTAGGAATTGCTAAAGGTGCCATGTCGAGACGTTTATTGATTTTATTGATGAGTTTTTCATTCGGTTTAAATATCTCTGCGACATACTCTTGCAGGGATTGAAACTGATCATCTAAAAAAACAATCGTAAAGTTGGCGATGATATCATCGGCTAAATCCACAAATTGCTTTATTGTACGAAAAGATGTTTTTTCTTTTTGCGTAGCTGCAATTTGGGGTAGATGAGTCTCTGCTTTACTTGAATAGGCCTTTAGTAGTTGCTTGATGGTTTCAATCTCCGCATCATCTAAAATAGGATTGATCAACGTATAATCCGATTCAAAGCCTGGCAACGTAATCGTTGAAAAAACCATCTTATAGTCGTTAATATCAATATTAGACAGATCAACAGCCCTAACCACATCAATATGATTAATTTCTTTAATCGAACGCTCTAACCGACTTTTCAGGATTTTGGAAGTTCCAATTCCACTCGAACAAATAACTAAAACATTTAAATTCGAATCATAACCAAATTTTTCAAAACTTGACGCAAAATGCGTGACAACATAGCCAATTTCTTGTTCAGAAAATATCGCTGGGGAAAAGACTTCAATCAGTTTTTCTTCAACGATTAAATACAATTTGGGATATTGTTGTCTTAATTGAGTAATGACTTCATTTTCAATTTCCGGCAAATTAATATCCAAGCGTTTTAAAGCCGCCCCTATGTGATTAATCAAGTCGTTGTATAATTCTTGGTCGCGATTGAAATTGAATTGAAACTCATTGGAAACCAATTTAACCAAATACCTGATTTTATAAGCCAATTCCATATCGTAAGAACTTTGAAAGATACTATGGGATTGTTGAACGTTGATTCCACGTAACTGCATAGCCCAAAAAGATACTTCAGTGGTATTTATTTTGGTTTTATAGGTTTCATCAAAGGTTTTTACAAAGGATAAAACGTGTTGGATGTATGGAAGCAATTGATTGTAGTCAATTGATTGGGTTGTATCCACCGTCTTCCCTTCATTTAAGCGCATCAATGAAATGGTAATCAAGATGACGAAGTTCTTTAAGATATCATCCGCAATCGTATGCAACATTTCCGGTTGCTCTTTTTTGATGGAATCATAAACCATTTTTAAAATAGTGGCATCGATGATAGTCAATAAATATTGTGACTCCGTTTCGACGCCTGTCTCTTCTGCGCCTTCCACCACACGATAAAAATCAAACTCATTAATTTCATTCGTTATTAACTGGCTGAGGTATAGACGTAAGTATACCTCATTACCCGTTAAAGAAAGTTTAGATTCTTCCGAGCGTTGAATCGATAGCTTATACTTAGAATTTTTTTGATTTAATTGGATAATGTCTTGTTGAATCGTTGCTAGCGAAACGTCAAAAACATGTGATAAATCCGTTTGGGTAAATTGATTGTCTGTTTTTAATGCGATGGTTGCCATAATAGCCACTTGTCGTTTTAATGGATCATCCCATTCAATGGTGATGGGCGATTTCAAATAACGATTTAATTCTGCTAGTGCTTGTGGACTACCACTTAGCCGGTATAGTTTGTCTTTTTTCTCTAGTTGGACATTTGAATGACGCAACGTATCTTCTAAATTGGATAGTTCGCGATAAACGGTACGCTTACTCACTCCCAAGGTATGAACTAATTCATTCAAAGAGATGCCATCCTGTTTGATAACGAGTAAGCGTAAAATTTTCAATTCCCGATTTGAAAAATAAAGCACGTTTATCACCATCTTTAGCTTTAATACTTGTTAACCAAGTTATTTAATTCTTCATCGTCAATAACGTCCGCAACAACTTCACTATTTGAAACGGTGACTTTTGTTTTTAGTTGATTGGGTATGATGAAGACCGTTGTCTTATCATCAATCACACCGTCCTCGATAGCTTGTTTTTCCATCGTCATTGCATTGCCTGTGCGTTTAGCTTCTTTTTGCAATTTGTCTAGAATCATCGTTCCGGTGCCTCGTGTATTATTATCATACAAAACAACCATTTTGACAATATGGGTGTTTTTAACGGCTGATGAGGTCGGGGTCGGGGTTGCGGTTGGGGTTGGGGTTGCGGTTGACGAGTCTTCAGTACCAGCGAAACGATTAACGATTTCATCATATTTTGGACTTTGTAAAAAGTTATCCACGGAAATATGCGTCGCATTGGGTGATTGTAGTTTCGCCCGTTCAGTTAACTCTTGTTGTGTAATAATAAGTAAATTCGAGCCATCTTTTAGTTGGTTAATGGCTGAATTGGTGACGTCAACTTTTACATCCGCTTCCTTGAATTTATTTCTTAGTAAGGACGCACCCATGGCACTTGAGCCCATTCCCGCATCGCAAGCAAAAATAACTTTATCAATCGTTGCTGTAGAGATATCACTAACAGCGGCTTGACTAGAAATACCTTTTGATTCTTTCTTCATCGCTTGTGAACGTTCAATTTCTGCTTGTAAATTATCGTCTTCATCGGTACTTTTATCTCTTTTGAGGATAAATGCAGCCACGACAAAGGAAACAAGCGTCGCAGCGAGTACACCTGCAAGCACACTGACCCATTCGCCCCTTGGTGTCATGGCGATAATCGCAAAAATCGATCCTGGCGAAGCAGGTGCGGCAAGCCCAGCATCTAATAATTGGAAGACAAAGGTTCCTGTTACACCACCAGCAATGGCAGCTAAGAATAAAGCAGGTTTCATCATAACGTATGGGAAATAAATTTCATGAATCCCACCAAAGAAATGGATAATCGCAGCTCCGGCAGATGAACTCTTGGCTGAGCCTTTTCCATATAACATGAAAGCTAATAAGATACCTAAACCTGGACCCGGGTTAGCCTCTAATAAGTAAAGAATCGACTTGCCTGTTTCCAACGATTGTTCTGTTCCTAAAGGGGTTAGGATTCCATGATTAATTGCATTATTCAAGAATAAAACTTTTGCCGGTTCAATAAATATATTGGCTAAAGGTAAAGCGCCAATCGAAATGATATAATTAACACCTTGTGCCATTAAATTAGTCCCTGCCGTTACAGCAGGCCCAACAGCATAAAAACCAATAATTGCTAAGATAGCGCCAATAATTCCCGCTGAGAAATTATTGTATAACATCTCAAAACCAGTCTTGACTTTATCTAAGAACATTTGGTCAAATTTCTTCATCACCCAGCCACTCAACGGCCCCATAATCATGGCTCCGATAAACATCGGTATCGGCGACCCAACAATCACACCCATCGTTGCAATCGCTCCAACAACCCCACCACGTTCTTCATAAACTAATTTACCACCTTGATACGCAATCATTATCGGCAATAAATAATTCAACATTGGGTCAACCATCTGTGCCAAATCTGCATTTGGCATCCAACCCGTATCAATAAATAACGCTGTAATGATCCCCCATGCAATGAACATGGCAATATTCGGCATAATCATACTACTTAAACTTGTACCCAACTTTTGGACTGAAGCTCTAATAGACCCTTTTTGCTCAACTGTTTCTCCCAACTTACACGCCTCCTATTTTTAGAATTGTTTTCTCAAACAACTCTTTATTTTATACTTAAATAATAACAGAAAGTTGCAATCGTTTACAACTTGATGTTTGGCAAATTCTTTGTGCCAAGACTTTAGTTGGCAAAAAGTGCCTGACACAGCTATTTTTATGCTATAATGAGGCTAGCAAATTTAAGCGATTTTATTGATTGTGAAATTGACAACAAAGTTCATTCGGGGTACAATATTATCAAACAAAAATAATAAATAGGAGCTTATAATATGGAAATAATCATTGTTGAAAATAAAGAAGAAGGCTCAATCAAAGCCTATGAATTAATTCACAAAGCATTAAATGAAGGCGCTAAAGTATTTGGTTTAGCAACTGGTTCAACACCTGAAATCATGTATGAAAAATTAGTTGAAAGTGATATTGATTTTTCAGAGGCTGTTTCTGTTAACTTGGACGAATATGTTGGCTTAAGTGGTGATCACGAACAAAGCTACCGTTATTTTATGCAAAAACATTTATTTGATAAAAAACCATTTAAAGCTTCATATGTGCCTAATGGATTAAATGACGAAGAAACGGAAGTAGCTCGCTATGAAAAAATCCTGGCTGAAAACCCTGTTGATTTACAAATCTTAGGCATCGGTCAAAACGGACATATCGCCTTTAACGAACCCGGCACGTCATTTGACTCCATCACCCATAAAGTCGAACTGACCGATTCAACTATTCAAGCGAACAAACGCTTCTTTGAAAAAGAAGAAGATGTCCCACGCTATGCTTACTCAATGGGCTTAAGCTCTATTATGAACGCTAAAAAAATCATCCTCTTAGCTTTCGGCGAAGAAAAAGCCCAAGCCGTGAAAGATTTGGTAACGGCTGAAGTAGCCACTGAAGACATCCCTTCAACCATTTTAATCAACCACCCTGACGTAACCATCATTGTTGACGAAGCCGCAGCCCAACTCATCAAATAAATATCCCCTCAAAGTGCCAGCCAAGCCAACTGCTTGGTTGGTATTTTTTTTGCTGTGTTACGTAGGCGAGGGGTTGTTTAATACGGAGTGAAGGGCTGGTATGAAGTTGGTTTCATTTTAAAACATGCCGAGTTTCGAATGTTGAGCATAGCCAACAAGTTAGTATGGCGGAACTCCCAACAAATCGAAAGCCGGTTTTTGGTCAAGTGTCATCATATTTTCCAGGTTAGCTAAAAAGAAGGGTCTCTTCAAGCAGAATTCCCCCACTTATTGTTCAGAACTCGTGGCGCAATCAGATAGGGGCCATAAGTGATTGCGTGAACTTGAGCGCTATGGGATTGCGGTGCTATGGGATTGCGGCGCTATGGGATGTAAGCGGGAAGTGATTGGCCGTCTTTCAATGATCATCTAAGTTATTGTCACATGGAAATATCTGAGTGACAATAACGTTTTCTCTTTGCCACTTACTTTTTTATTCGGATTTTGGACAGAATCAGGCTATTCTGTCCTTTTTTCCTTGAATTTTGGACAGAATCAGGCTATTCTGTCCTTTTTTACTTGGATTTTGGACAGAATAGGTTATTCTGTCTTTTGCTACTTGAGCAGATGACAGATTAGCTTTATTTGATCATGAAATTAGGTGTTTGATGGACCGATTAGCTTTATTTAATATCCACTCAGTTCCCACTTACAAGTGATTGCGTGACCTTGAGCGTTATCGGATTGTATCGCTATGTGATTGCGCAATAGCGGGAAATAGGGCAATTAATTTGGCGAGTAGTATCATATTCGCCAATCACTGATGAGAGCAAGCATCTTCCTCCATTCTCACTAATCTTTCATCTTCTGAAAACGTAGCGCCTACCTCCAAATTGATAAGCAGGCAAATATTTATATCTGTCTGCCACTTCCCACTTACCATAAATGACTGATTTTAGACAAATGCCGGTCGTCGTTTCAACAGGACGTCCGCCTTTCTTACTTGCCGGACTTCACGGGAAATCGACGTCCGCCAAATCAGCAGTTATATCAAAATTTTCCCTTTTGCCGGTCGTCGTTCCAACAGGACGTCCGCCTTTCTTACTTGCCGGACTTCACGGGAAATCGACGTCCGCCAAATCAGCAGTTATTACAAAATTTTCCCTTTTGCCGGTCGTCGTTCGAGTGGGACGTCCGCCTTTCCCAATTGCCGGTCTTCCCGGGAAATCGACGTCCGCCAAATCAGCAGTTATTACAAAATTTCCCTATTGCCGGTCGTCGTTTCAGAAGGACGTCCGCCTTTCTTACTTGCCGGTCTTCCCGAGAATTCGACGTCCGCCAAATCAGCAGTTATATCAAAATCCCCCCTATTCCCAGTTGTAATTCCAACGGGACGACCCCCTTTCCCAATCCCCCGTCCCCCTTCCCCAATGCCCAATCACCCCGCATCATTCCCCCACCCCTCACAAAAAACCCCCACCAACACGCCTGAAGCGAATCAGTGGGGGCTAGGCCCGCAGGGATATTTATTTTTTGAAGTCGTTGGTTCGGTTTTCTAAAGATTCAGTGGCTTGGCGGGTTTTGTTTAGGTAGGCAACATTTTGATCGTATTGCTTGGTCATGTAGCAATAAAAGAGTAAGTCAATAGCGTACATATGACACAGCAAAGAGATGGTTGCGCCGCTTCTAAGAGGGGCTTCTTCCGTGTCCGCTACCGTTAAGGCGATTTGAGCCAAAGTGTTTAAAGGATTTTGGGAATCCTTGGTCAGCGAAACGGTCCGTAATCCCATGTCATTGGCTTGCGCCATTAAGATACGGCCTTCACTGGTGTGACCACTGTTAGAAATTGCAATAAAAACCGCTTTTTCCGAAGCAATGGACATCGAGGCCACCAATTCGTGCGCATCTTGCAAAGCCACTACGTGTTTACCTACCCGACTGAACTTCTGTTTAATATCGCTAGCTACTAAGTAGGAGGCGCCGATTCCATGTACGAAAACAATGGGCGCTTCCACAATCCAATCCGCGACCGCGTTAAGCAAGTCATCTTTCAGGCTTTCATTGGTTTTCTCAAAATAGTAATGGGTGTTCCCCAACATTTTAGTTTTAATGTCGCTTATTTGTTCGTTCGGTGAGAAATCCGTCAAAGTGGCTGGATCGACCGTGGTCGATTGCGCGGATAATAACAACTTAAACTCAGCAAACCCCTTCACGCCAATCGATTTACAAAACCGAATCACACCTGCCGGGCTAGTTCCCGAAGCAGCCGCCAAGGTTGACGCACTCATTTGAATCACTTCTTTGGGATGCTCTAAAATATACTCGCCAATTTTCCGCTCGGACTCCGTCAAATTCGGTAAAGCATTTTTAATCGTCAATAACAACGGCTGTGCCACAGAACCACCCCACTCTCAAAATAAATACCTCTGCTTCTCGCCTCAATTATAACACTTCTAGTTCAGTTGGTTCCATAGCTTCTTTTGGAACACCAAAGAAGTAAGTGACAACGAATCCACCCGCATAAGCTGCAAGTAAACCTAAGACATAACCCCACCACATACCATTGTCGATTAACGGGATTAAAGCAATCCCACTTGGTCCAATCGCAGTAGCTCCAATATTACCAATAGCGCCGATGACAGCTCCGCCGATACCGCCACCAATACAAGCTGTAATAAATGGACGACCTAGAGGCAAGGTTACAGCGTAAATCAAGGGTTCACCGATACCTAAAATACCAACTGGCAGTGCTCCTTTAATGATGTTCGTCAATTGTTTGTTTGCACGACATTTTACCCATAAAGCTAACGCCGCACCTACTTGACCGGCACCTGCCATAGCCAAAATCGGCAATAACAAGGTATGGCCTGTTTCGGCAATCATTTCAATATGAATTGGGGTTAAGATTTGGTGGAGACCAAACAAAACGAGTGGTAAGAAAGTCGCCCCTAGAACAAAACCTGCAAAAGCGCCCCCGACTTCTAAGACCCAGGTGATGCCACCGACCAGTGCTCCCGATATGACCCCTGCAATCGGCATAATAAAGTAAATCGTCAGCAAACCGACAACTAATAAAGAAATGGTTGGTGTCACAATAATATCTAATGAATCAGGGACCACTTTGCGTAATTGTTTTTCAACAATCGATAAAATATAAACCGCAAAGATAACCCCAATAATCCCACCTTGACCAGGTGCTAATGGATTACCCGTAAAGATATTCAGGATAGGTTGATCAGCAACCATCCCATTTAAATAGACTACCCCGCCAATAACCCCACCGAGACCTTCCGTCGCGCCAAAGGCTTTCGCTGCATTAATACCTACATAAATATTCAAGTAACCAAAGAGCCCATTTTGAATCACTTTTAAAACCGAGAAAATTTGATTCCATGAAGCCGGATCCAGAGTCCCAGCCGTCATCATGTTTTGAATGATGGAAGCAATCCCTCCAATAATCCCTGCCCCAACAAAGGCTGGAATCAGTGGAACGAAAATGTTAGCAATAGCATTCAAGGAACGTTTAAACGGTGTATCATTTTTCTTTTTGATTTCACTCTTATTTTGACTGGCGATACGTTCTCCTTGCGCCCGTCCGTTCGTCAATTCAGGGTCAGCATTAACATTTAGGCTTTCCCCTTTTGCTTCACCTTTCATAGAAGCCATTTGTGTCGCCACTTTTTGCGCCGTACCAGGTCCGACAACCACTTGTAAGTTATCCCCGTCTTGTACCACGCCCAAAACGCCGTCCACTTTTTTCAAGGTCTCTGCATCCACTAAATCGGAATCCTTCAAATCAATCCGCACCCGCGTCATACAGTTGTAAATTTTATTGGTATTGTTTTTGCCCCCGATTTGCTCAAAAATCGATTGCGCAATCCGTTCTTCTTTTGATAATGCCATAACAATAATTCCTCCTTTAAATAAATATCCCTTATTCTGAGACTGCTTGATGTATAAAGCCTTTCGATGCTTCTAACCTTGCTTCTGCCTCCTCCCGTTTCAACCCTGTCAGTAACATAACAATGGCCAGTTTTACTTTATTATCTGCTAAAGCTAACGCTTCTTGCGCCTGTTCATAGCTACATTCCGTTGCTTCCATAATAATACGTTTTGAGCGTTCTTCTAATTTCAAATTGGTCGCTTGCACATCAACCATCAAATTTTGATACACTTTGCCAATCCCAACCATTGAAGCCGTGGATAACATATTTAAAATCAATTTTTGAGCCGTCCCAGCTTTTAAACGTGTTGACCCCGTCAACACTTCAGGCCCACAATTCACTTCAATCGGATATTGACTGTAACGACTAATTTCAGCTTCCAAATTACAGGCAATCGAAGCCGTCGTCGCACCAATTGAATTCGCATACTCCAATCCCCCAATGACATAAGGGGTCCGCCCACTAGCGGCAATCCCAACCACAACATCCTGGGCTGTCAAATTCAAATTTCTTAAATCATCCGCCCCTAATTCAACCGAATCTTCTGCGCCTTCAACAGCGACGGTCATAGCCTTATCGCCACCAGCGATTAAACCAACCACCAAATCAGGAGAGACACCAAAAGTTGGCACACATTCAGCCGCATCCAAGACACCTAAACGCCCTGACGTCCCAGCACCTTGGTAAATTAAGCGTCCGCCTTGATTAAAAGAGGCAATAATTTTTTCAACTACCTCCGCAATTTGCGGTAAAGCCGCCTCAATGGCTAAAGGAACCTTGCGGTCTTCTTGATTCATAATCCTTAACATTTCTTCCACCGACATTTGATCTAAATGCATGGTGTCGGGGTTTCTTTGTTCTGTTACTAATTTATCTAAATCCATCTCACACTTCCTCCCAAATTATTTCAAATACTTGATTCGACCGACAGTTGTCGAGTAAGCCAAGGTCTGCGTCAATCACTTGTCCAACCACGTTCACCCGTGGATCCGCAGCGATATTTACTTTAGTGATTTGTACTTCGCCTTTGTAACGTAAATAGTTATCGTTGTCGATGGTAATGGCCCCTCGTGGGCGTTCAACCGTATTAAGTGGCGGAATGGAACCGTGTGATTGCCCTCTTGCTTCCATACTCCGAATGACATCGCGTGCTGCATCCGGTCGGTTAGTGTGACGCCTAGCAATGCGTTGAGCATCTTCTGTCATAGGTCGCGCATGCAGCAATAGCACTTGCTCATTGATATACGCTTGAAATTGCTGGCAGGTCGTTTTATTAAGCCCAGGATCAGCAATGAAAATTTTATCCATCTGATAATTATTTTCTAAATCAATTGCAGCCACAAAAGGTGAAACATGACGATGCGATTCTAAGGTCGGCAAGCCTTCAAAGATCGGCCCACGCAACGCTTCGTCCCCCGGCACAAAAGCCATCACCTTTAAACCCTGCTCTTTTAACCACTGATTCTTTTCGATAAAATACCGCTCATCCAAGCCCGTTTCTGGTCTGGGATAATAGTTGTGCCATGCTTCAATGGCCGCAAAATTCGCCTGATACTGCTGAAGCTCCGCTATATCTTGGGCTGACAACGTACTGGCATTAAGCGCCACCTGCATCGTGTGACTCACCTGGGCAATGGTCGCATTCGAAACCCCATAATCCATCCGCAAGCCCGTCACGCCCCACGCCAGTAACGGCTCTAAATCGTCAAACGACAGCCGCAACCGTGCCAAGGCATCAGCCGATAAATCCACCGTCAAGTTCATGCCTTTTGCCTGAGCAAACTGCCCCAATGCCTTTAGTCGCCGTTCCATCGGCCCCGTCGCATCTTCCGGAATATGAATCGAAGTAAATATCTCTGCAAAACCTATCTGTTGCAGCTTCTCCATATAGGCTTGTTGCTCGCTCGACAAGTCTTCATTGAGATACATGGAAAACCCAAACACGTCATCCCTCCTTGTAATCGCTATCTTTAAATTCATTATATACCTTTTGGAATTTTATTTCAAGTAAATATTTAAAATATTTTGAATTTTGGAATATTATTTCATGAAGCAGTGATATTTACTTTAATTTCTAGATAATGTTATGATAGTCATATTAAAAAAGAAAGTTGGGTTGTCTTGATGATTACTGAAGTAGCGAAAAATATTTATCGGTTCAATGTTGATTTGCCTCAAACCGCTTTGAAGCAATTAAATATCTATGTGATTAAGGCTGGCGGTCGTAATATTGTGTTTGATACCGGCTATAATTTACCTGAAACGCAAGCGCAATTATTAGCAGGTTTGAGTGCGTTGGATTTGGAAGTGGCTGATTGTGAGTTAGTCTTAACGCATTTGCACTCCGACCATACCGGCTTGGCTCATCTGTTTGCGGATGCTGGTTGCCCTGTTTATGCTGGTAGTGTGGATGGTAATTTGATGAATGCCATGACGGGCGATGCCTATTGGAAACACATTTATGCGTTACAAGCGGCCTATAGCGATAAAGGGACCGCGACGAGTAGAGAAGATAATCCGGCGCATAATTATAAATTAAACCGCCCCGTTGATTTCATCCCGCTAGATCCTGGCGATGATTTTGTGGTTGGCGATTATCAATTCAACGTCTTAGACCTCAAAGGGCATACACCTGGTCATATTGGTTTATATGAAGCAAATCACCATTTTATCTTTTCAGCCGATACCGTCCTAGATCCGATTTCACCTAATATTACATACTGGGGCGATCAATACCCTAATATCCTAGGAACCTATATTGAGACCTTGCGCGATTTGCGAAAATTAAATTTAGCACGGATGTTCGCCACCCATCGGAAAATCATCGATAACCCGAATGAACGTATCGATGAAATCATTCACCATCACTTGCTGCGACTCCAAGAAATTTTACAATCGATGGAAGTTGACGCCTGGTATACCGTCGAGGATATTTCTAGCCAAATCTCATGGCGCATCAAAATTGATAGCTGGCAAAACTTTCCCCCTGCACAAAGAGTCTTTGCCTTAGGCGAAACAATGGCCCATCTGGACTACTTAAGACATTCAAAACACGTTGAAATGAAAATGGAAGACAACGTCTACCGGTTTAGGTTGTTGAATGGAGTAATTGAAGCGGTCTAGGGGCTAGAAGGATTTCTCATTACTAACCTCTGCTTTACTTTACAGACTTTTCGGATGCTATTTTGTAGTTCGTCGGGTGAACGAACTACATTTTTATAGGTCGTTAGTAAAACGAACTACATTTTTATAGGTCGTTGAGAAAACGAACTACATTTTTATAGGTCGTTGGTAAAACGAACTACATTTTTATAGGTCGTCGGGTGAACGAACTACATTTTTATAGTTCGTTGGTTGAACGAACTACATTTTTGTAGGTCGTTAGTAAAACGAACTACATTTTTATAGTTCGTTAGTAAAACGAACTACATTTTTATAGGTCGTTGAGAAAACGAACTACATTTTTATAGTTCGTCGGTAAAACGAACTACATTTTTATAGGTCGTTGGTAAAACGAACTACATTTTTGTAGGTCGTTAGTAAAACGAACTACATTTTTATAGGTCGTTAGGGAAACGAACTACATTTTTATAGGTCGTTAGGGAAACGAACTACATTTTTATAGTTCGTTAGGGAAACGAACTACATTTTTATAGGTCGTCGGTAAAACGAACTACATTTTTACAGTTCGTTGAGGAAACGAACTACATTTTTATAGGTCGTTGAAGAAACGAACTACATTTTTATAGTTCGTTGGTAAAACGAACTACATTTTTGTAGGTCGTTGAGGAAACGAACTACATTTTTATAGTTCGTTTGCCATTTCGAGCTAACTTTCTTACTCCGATAATTAGTTTTTTGATAGGAAGTAAAAAAACAAAACAGGCGGAAGTGAATCGAAACTCACTTCCGCCTGTTATTTAAAATGATGCATAGAAACATTTCGAACTTAAAGGTTAAACAAAAAAGCCGAACATATAATAAGCCAATCCATCCCTCGCCTATAGCACAGACCCATATACCACAGAATGAACGCTAAGACGATACTAGCCTTCCCCTTAAAGTTACACAAATCCAGCTTTCTCAATTACTTACTTACAAAACACACTAATACTGCGGGAAGTAGATATCCATACGATTTTCCCCATCAGCAACTAACACACTATCTAACACTTCTTTACTCAAGTATAATCCACCGGCACGATAAGGGTTTTCCAACGTTTCCACAACAACATCCGCATCGTTCACTGTCACAGCTAACCCACCTTCGACCGCATGAAAAGCAAATTGAACCGGCACGTCGCCATAAGCAAACTGGATTTTCAGTCCATCCCTATCACCAGACAAGACTGGATCCAAGACTAAACCTTGCCCTACGATTCGAATACCTAGCACATTGCTGATTAATTGATTCAAATAAATTCCTGGACCACTTGAATAAATCCGCCAACCGCCCATCACGGGAACTTCGCCATTTTTCAAGCGTTTAAAGTTTTCTTGTGCAATATAGCGATCATTAAACTGGGCATCAGAACTACTAAAGTAAGCATTACTTTGCCGCGTTAAAGCATTAGGCACTTTTTCTTGAATCAAAATTGGGTTAATCGTCTCTAAACCTTCAAAGCTCAATTCATTCTTACCCATCTTAGCCATCGCTTCAACAAAACGAATATGGGCATGCACATACTGCAAGCCAATTTCACGACCAAAAGTGGACGCTTGTTCAGCACGTTTATAATTGGTACTTACCCCACCCTTATAAGTTGCCGGCTGGTTCATTAAATGCGCCCCATCAGTAAACAACAAATGTTCTTCAATAATATTAAAATGCGCTTCCGCTTGATCCTTCGAGAACAACTCACTGGTCATCCCCTGAATCATCGGCAACAAGCGGTAATCAATATCTGAATTTTCATCACTTGGATGAATCATATAAGTAAATTCACCTGACTCCGTTTGATAAACAAAACCAGGAACCACATCATCCGCTAAGATATATTTATTAATATCTGAACGAATCGCCGCAGCTAACTCATAAACAAGCTCCGCTGTCTCACTATTATGACCATCAAGCGCATCAGCAAACATCATCAATGCCTGATAAGTCAACTCAACCGTCCAAGAACTGGCCATATGCGATTTCAACCGCTCATTATACGGCTGCAACGTATCATCCCAATCACCATCTCCATACGAAGACAAATAAGTCCCTTCCAGAAAATGACTGGTAATATACGCTATTTGTTTTTGAATATGTTGCAACAAGGTCTCTTTTTCTTCAGTGTAAGCCTTGGAGGCATGCGACATATAAGGCAACTCAACCTCCAAAATCGACACATCGTCGGTAGCCTTCAAATATTCCGCCACCACTTTTAAAGGCCACACAATAATATCTCCATGACTCTCACCTGCCTGAATCGCCGCATATTGGTCAAACATAAACCACTGCGGCCAATTGCCATCCTCAACAAACTGATGCGTGTACAATTTCAACACAATATCCTTGACCACGTCAAAATGTTGCGTCGCCAAGAAAAACTCCACCGGCCCTTGCGACACATCGCGTGTCCCCCAAGCCGCCCCACCATACTGCTCCAAGCCATGCGGCACCAAATAATGCACCAGCATATTGTGCGTGTACCAATATGTTATGCTGTTATATTTATTTGTAAGGGTTTGGTTTTCAGAGCCAAAATCAAAGGTCAAATGACGCGTTAAATCGCCAAAGTAGTCCTTAAACGCAAGCTGAGTAGCCTCAAAAGTCGTCTGAACCGGCACATAATCCGCACCATCCAACGTCCCTTGAATCGTCAGTTCAAATCTAGCAGTTTCCTCCAACCTCAAAGTAAATACCTCTGCTTCTTGCCCCGTCTCACTTAAACCATCCAATAACTCCGATTCATCCGTGACAAAAAAAGCCCCTTGCGAAGATATCTCCAAATAAAAACTTAAGGCTGGCAAGACGTGATGAATAATGGCAGGTTCAACCGCCTTAAACCAAATTAATTGCCCGTCTACTTCATAGTCATAGCCCGACCGATTTTCCGCTTCGTTCATAATGACTTGTTGCGTCACTAAAAATGGATAGGCTTTATTGGCCTGACTTTTAAGCACTAACTGAATGCTATTGCTGTCCGCCAACGTATACGTCAACACCTCAATGACATCATCAGCAATTTTATATAACCACTTCACATAATGATTGCCTATTTCAAAGACAGATGGCATCGCTAATAAATACCACTGCTCGTCTAACTGGATATAAATCCGTTGCCCCGAAGCTTTCAGGATATTGAGAGGGTTGCGTGTATTCGTAATCCATTTATTCATGGACGTGTTCCCAATCACCACTTGTGAATTAAAGATCCCGTCCATCCAAGCCGTCGTTGAAATAACCGGCTTATCAACGGTGACTTCAGTTTTCGAAAACAAAATCTGGCCATGTTGGCGTTGCATCAAAGCTTCTTTGGCTTGCAAAACAACATGGGCATGTTCATCGGTAAAAAATGACAAGACTTGATCCTGGCCATCTTTTTCAATTAATGTTTGGCTTGGATACCATGCCTTTAATTCAGCAGCCGTTAGGGGCTCGCCAATTAATAATTCGCCGGCATTACCTTTAGCCTTAATCGTTGGCATAACATGAAAGTTTTCAGCTACTTTAATCGAGGCAAAATCGGCCTCAATAATGTCTAAGAATTCCAATTGCGTGATAGCTGCTTCATGGCTTGCCTCAAAATAATTATAGAAAACAACGGTTTCAGTTTCCTTAGCCTTTAAGGTGATGGGTTCAACCAAAAGACCCGTATAGGCAAATTCATATTGCAAGACTTCATTAGCTAAGGCAGTTGCTTTTAAGACTTTAGCTTCATTAGTAAATTTATATTCCGTACCGAAAAATTGGAAACCATCCGTAGAGTAGGAACCCACTGGATGGAAACTCCCTTGTTGCAAATAAGGAAAGGCATGCCCGTGTTGAGGTTGATTTTGACGGGAGCATACAACATAACCATGTGGACCGTTGATGGCTTTGTGATCAATGTATTGTGAAACGTAAGCTTCATTGGATTGAATCGCACCTTTAGCTGCTAGACCAATATCTTGTCCATATAAAAAATCTACCGTAACATCTTTTGAAGCAGCGATATTTATTGTCCAATACCAGGCACTCAGTTGTGGACTTAATTGGAAATAAAGGTCGTAAGTGATGCCCTCAACTTGGCCATGCCATGTCACTTGTTGGTCACTTACCGCAAATTCACTATGCGAAGCCAAGCCCATCAAAGGGTAGGCCGACTTAACGCTTCCATCTTCCCAAATACGTAGATAAATTTGGTTTAAAGAACCATCTAAATTCGTCGTCTCCACTTGATTAATCATGGATTGACCACTCATTATATGAAACAATTCCCCGCTGGCTTTAAATTGCACTTCCATCGTTGGATTGCTTAATGTCACTTTTTCATTCATATGATATTTATTTTGCATAATACCCCCACTTTCTGCGTTATTTTCCACCACTCACATCGAATCCAGATAAAATATATTTTTGGAACACAATAAATAAAAATAAAATTGGGATGATCATGAAGGTCGCACCTGCCATTTGTAAAGCATAATTGGTTCCATGTTGGCCTTGTAGCAATTGTAACCCAACCGATAAGGTATAGAAACGTTGATCGTTGGCGATAATTAATGGCCATAAGAAGGAGTTCCAACCTCCAATAAACGTCAATAACGCCTGTACAGCCATGATAGAACGGGATAAAGGCAAGGCTATTTTAAAGAAAACATACCATTCTGATGCCCCATCCAAACGGGCAGCTTCAAACAGCTCCTCAGAGATATTTTCAAAGAATTGTCGGAATAAAAAGATCGAAAAAGCGGAACTTAATCCCGGTAGAACAATCCCTAAGTAACTATTCGTTAAACCCATTTTCGTTAATAATAAATAGACAGGAATCATCGTGACTTGACTCGGTATCATCATGGTGGCTAACACAGCAATAAACATCACATTTTTGCCTTTAAATTCATAACGGGCAAAGCCAAAGCCAGCCATCGAATTGATGATTAAACCGGCAAAGCTCATTACGGTAACAATAATCGTATTTTTTAAATAGACATCAAAATTCAACCGTTCAAACAACTCTTTATAATTGTTCCAGGTTGGTTCATTCGGAATAATTGACAGACCTTGCGTTGTAATTTCAGCATTGGTTTTAAATGAAGCAGAAATCATCCAAACAAAAGGAAAGAAGGTTAGTATTCCCCAAAAAGCTAACACAATACCTATCACAATTTTTGTATTTCGACTCACGTGTAACATTTACAAACCTCCCTTTCTTATTCTTGACGCGATTTATTTTGAATGCGCATTTGTATAATCGTCGCTGCAATAATAACGACGAACAGTAGGAGTGAACCCGCTGCGGCATAGCCAAAACGATTTAATTGGAAACCATTACGATAAATAAATAATGACACACTAATGGTTGAATTCAATGGACCACCATCTGTCATAATAAATGGCTCTTCGAAAAATTGTAGCCAACCAATAATGGTTGTTACCAACACAAAGAAGGTCGAAAATTTCAGTTGTGGAATCGTAATGTAGCGAATTTGTTGCCATTTTGATGCCCCATCCAATTCAGCGGCTTCATACATAGAATCAGGGATATTTTGTAAAGCGGCTGAAAAAATCAGCATGTTAATCCCAATTCCCTTCCAAACCGCCAAAATAATGAGCGATAATTTTGAAACACTGGGATCCGTCAGCCAGCCAATCGGCCCAATCCCCACATAACTCAGCAGTTGATTGAGCAGGCCAATGCTTTGGTTGGGGTTAAAAATAAAGGACCAAACAACCGCCACCGCAACAATATTCGTAATGGACGGCGAATAAAAGACTAAGCGCATAAACGAAAAGTAACGATTATTCCCCATATTAATAAATATCGCTAAAGCTAAGGACAGAATTAATACTAAAGGAACCCCAATAATGGCGTAGTAGAGCGTATTTTTGATGGATGTTAGAAAAACAGGGTCATTAATAATATTGTTATAATTTTCTGTCCCTATAAAGTTTATCCGCGAGTAATCGGCTAAGCCAGCTAAATTCATATCCGTAAAACTAATGACCAGCGAGACGATGATGGGTATTAACGAAAACATAATCAATAAAATAAATGCAGGTGCAATAAATAAATAAGGTGCAAATTTATGTTTCATTACGCTTCTCCTTTTAAAAAACAAATGGCAACCGAACAGCCGTCCAGTTGCCCTTGTTAAAAACTAATGCTTATTGAATAAGGCTTTCAATTTGGTCATTCAATTGATCGAGTGTTGATTGAATATCTGCCCCACCTACCATAATTTGTTCATAGGCTGACAAGTAAGCTTGTGCAACGGCATCCCATTGAACGATTAACGGCATATGTTCAGAGTTTTCGAGTTGTTCACCAAAAGCTGCGATATGTTCTTCTTGTAATACATTATCTTCCCATGCATCCACCCGTGCAGGTAATGAACTAGAATTATTGTAGAAAGTAATTAAGTTTTCTGGCGTTACCATATATTCAATTAATTGAACCGCCGCATCCACATTTTCAGAGCCATTCCAAACCGCTAAGTTTGCGCCACCCGTGTTTGAAATATTGTTAACAGGTCCTTCTGGTAAGGTTCTAACTGCCCATTTACCTTCAATATCTGGCGCATTTTCTTTGATGATGTTAATCATCCAAGGTCCACTAATGAACATTGGCACGATTCCGTCACCGCCAAAAGTTTGGGCTGTATCTAAACCTAAGTCCATATTTGCTGCCGCTCCTGCTTCTACAAAGCTATATAAATATTGGATGGCTTCAACAAATTCTGGTTGATTAACATAAGCTTTTCCATCTTCAATTAAAGGTGAGCCATTTTGACGCGCAAACATAAAGCCATAACTTTGTTCAGGTAATTCAATGCTGAAACCATACATATTATCACCACGTTCAGATAATTTAACGGCTGCATCATATAATTCATCCCAATTTGAAGGTCCTTCTGGATAACCCACTGATTCTAATAAATCGGTACGGTAATATAGGGCACGTGTTTCAGTATACCAAGGCACACCATAGTAACGATCTTCAAAAACAGTGGTATTTACATTACCTTCAAAGAAGTTTTCTGGAGCTAAGGTTTCAGAGTTAGTGACATAATCCGTAATATCTAACAAAGCCCCTGCATCCACAAATTCTGCCATAAAAGTTGATCCCATTTGAATCACATCGGGACCTTGACCAGATGCAACCGCCGTTAGTAAACGGTCATGTGCTGCCGACCAAGGAATACTTTGTAAGTTAATATTAATACCTGTTTCAGCTGTAAAGTTATCAAATATCTCTTGCGTTTGTTCGTTACCATCCCCCATAATCCAAACATTTAATTCTTCTTGCGCTTGAACTTGAACTAGAGCTTGTGCTGAGCCGGCAACTGCATTGAAGCTAAGTAAACCAACAGCACCCACGATGGTTGCTTTTACCATTTTTTTCAGAAACTTCACGAAAATCTCTCCTTTATTTTTCTTTATTCGAAACGTTTCACTAAAATGCATTATAAGCGTTTACAGATTAGATTGCAACTATTTTATATTGTGAAATTAATTTATTTTTTATTAAGATTTGGGAGTGATTGTGGATGTATATTGTGTCATTGATTGTTAGGAGGTTTGTGTTGATGTGGGGTGGGTTTGGGGTAAGCCGGATGTGTGCGACGACTAAACTGGCTACAAATATGGCTCTTCGGTTACGAATTCAGGTGTTTAATGATCGATTAGCTTTATTCAGTCACGAAATCAGGCATTTGATGACCGATTAGCTTTATTCAGTCACGAAATCAAGCATTTGATGACCGATTAGCCTAATTTGTAGTTTATTTATGGTCACACATTTCCCGCTTAAGCTCACGCACACAACAACTGCCCGAATATGTGTGCGCTCCCCATCACGCTCACAACAACTGCTCCAATATGTGTGCGCCCACGTAAGTGAGAAATGACGGTTCTTCACTTCCCACATACGGAAACCCAGTGGGGACGGTGTTTAACCTAGACTAAGTATGATGAGATGCACTTGTACTTCTGAAGTGATAGAAGTTAAAGTGTTTGTAGATCACTTGCACTTCTGATGAGTTAGAAGTTAAAGCGTTAGTCAATCACTTTAACTTCTGATGCCCCAGAAGTTAAAGTACTACTACATCACTTGCACTTCTGATGAGTTAGAAGTTAATGCGTTAGTCATTCACTTGGACTTCTGTGGTGATAGAAGTTAAAGTGTTTGTCATTCACTTGCACTTCTGAGGGGCTAGAAGTTAATGCGTTAGTCAATCACTTGCACTTCTGAGGCGCTAGAAGTTAAAGTGTTTGTAGATCACTTGCACTTCTGAGGGGCTAGAAGTTAAAGTGTTTGTCATTCACTTGTACTTCTGAAGTGCTAGAAGTTAAAGTGTTTGTCATTCACTTGCACTTCTGAGGTGCTAGAAGTTAAAGCGTTTGTAGATCACTTGTACTTCTGATGAGTTAGAAGTTAAAGTGTTTGTCATTCACTTGTACTTCTGAGGGGCTAGAAGTTAAAGCGTTTGTCATCCACTTGCACTTCTGAGGCGGCAGAAGTTAATGCGTTAGTCAATCACTTGCACTTCTGAGGGGCTAGAAGTTAAAGCGTTTGTCAATCACTTGTACTTCTGATGAGTTAGAAGTTAAAGTGTTTGTCATTCACTTGGACTTCTGATGCGCTAGAAGTTAAAGTGTTTGTCATTCACTTGTACTTCTGATGAGTTAGAAGTTAAAGTGTTAACAATTCACTTGTACTTCTGAGGTGCTAGAAGTTAAAGCGTTAGTCAATCACTTCTACTTCTGATGCCCCAGAAGTTAAAGTGCTAATAAATCACTTGTACTTCTGAGAACCCTGAAGTTAATCTGCTTTAGTTTAACTTTAACACCAATAACCTAGCACTATGACACAATCATTTCCAGCCTTAATTTCTTCGTTTCATATGAAACCTTCTCGGTGGTTTCAAATCGGTAATTAAAACGCCTAGAAAAATCAAGCCACCGCCTAACAGCAACTCAAGAGTTACTGGTTCATGCAGCAAAATGACTGAGGCAAGCATGCCAAAAAAAGCTTCGGTTGACAGGATGACCACTGTTTCGGTACCTGAAGTTCTTTTTTGCGCCCAAGTCTGCAAGCCATATGCCACCAGGGTAGAAAATATTCCCAAATAGCCAACTGCTAACCCTGATTCCCAGGTCAACGGCATCCGCCATTCTCCATTAATCAAGACTACAATCCAACTCAAAACTGAGGCTACTCCCGTCTGCAAAATCATAATCACCCAAGCTGATTCCGTTTTAGCATAGGTATCCGTCGTGAAAATTTGCAAGGCGAAAAACAAAGCACCCAACAAAGTAAGTATATCACCGATATTTATTTGGTTTAAGGATTGGTTTAGGGTTAAAATGGCCACGCCCGAAAGTGCGACCAATGAGCCGATTATGGCGTTGCGCGGGATTTTGTGTTTGAGGATGAGCCAGCTCAGAAATGGCACTATCACTATATTGACTGCACTCAAGAAGGCGTTTTTCGATGGCGTCGTATATTGCAGGCCGACGGTTTGAAAGACGAAACCTAAAAATAAAAAAATTCCAATCAGGCTGCCACGTAAAAACGACCGTCTGTTGAGTTGGCGTAATTTTGATCCTTGGAATATCAGGAGAAGGACAAACGCCAATGTGAAACGCACGGCCAAGATTTGGTATGGCGTCAAGGTTACCAGCGCCACCGCCGTTGCCACGTACCCCAATCCCCAAATGACCGCCACCACAAATAAAGCCACTTTACTGATTTTGTTCGACACCTAACCACCCCTTCTCTTCAATAAATATCTCTGCGTTAACATTATTTGTGCTTGTAACAAGATGTGTCTATTGTAAACTATTTGAAAACTTGCAACGTTGGCGTGCACCATAGCTACCACCGATTTTACAGCCAAACCGCACTTCATTTGGCGAGCACTATCAATCCCCCAGCCAAACCGCGACTCATTTGGCGTGCACCACCACTCCCTCCGCCAAACCGCGACTCATTTGGCGGCACTCGACTAAAATCGACGTCCGGCATTTTTTTTAAACAAATCCTTGTTTTTTCAGCTCAACAGGAGTAGAATATATACATTGACTTTTGGAGGTATAGCTCAGTTGGTAGAGCAACTGACTCTTAATCAGTGGGTCTAGGGTTCGAGCCCCTATGCCTCTATTGTAAATATTTATTTAGGATACACTTTGGTGTATCCTTTTTTATTTTTAATACTTGTACCTAACAAAATCAACCTATCATCTCAGATCAATTGGTTCACCACTATCCATCGCCTGTTGCAAATCATCAATCGCCTCAATCACATCAAACACGCTTTGATGCAACGGGTCAATGTCAAGCGCTCGATCAAGCGAATCTTCACCAAACTTAGCTCTATACCGTTCGCACACAATGTCGAAGTACCGTTCGAAAAGCCCATCATAGGTCAATTGATCGCGATACACGGCAAATTCTTCCTTCGCCCAACCAGGCGCATCGTTTGAAATGATAACTTCCGTTACCCATTGATTACTTTTTTCCCAATATTTTCTACCCATTGGCAAATCCATACCGCCACCTCCTATTCTGCTTTATCCAACAACCGCTCATAACTCCACTCAATCCCCACCGCACCCAATGGCGCCGTTATCAAAATGGCCACCACCGACAAGGTCAAAATAATTTCGCCGGACGCCAAACCCAAACTCAAAGGGATGGAGCCAATGGCGGCTTGAACCGTGGCTTTAGGTAAATAGGCAATCATGCAAAACAGTTTTTCCTTCCAGCCAAACCCAGTCCCCAACAAACTCACCCACACGCCAACCATCCGCACAGCCAACACCAAAAATACCAACCACACGGCACGCCAGCCAGCCGTAAACGCAAAGGCCACATCAACCGATGCGCCAACTAACACAAACAAAAATAACTCACCAACCGACCACAATTGATAATAATATCTCGCAATATGCTCGGCTTGACCTGGTACCTGCCGATAAATTAGCATAGCCATCGTCATCACCGCCAAAATCCCCGAAAAAGGCAGCCGACTCACATTATCAAAACTCACAAACGCCATCGACACGCTCAACATCAACAAAAGCTGTTGCCCCGTGGTCAAACTAACCTTTTCAAAAACAAGCCCTAAAACAAAACCCATCATCCCCCCAATAAATACCCCTGCAACAATCGAAAGTGGAATTTCTAACAAGGCACTCGCCTGAAAACGACCGGTCTGACGCAAACCCAAAAAAGCGGCAAACAAAACCAAACAATAAATATCATCCACCGATGCCCCAGCTAAAATTAATGGCGGAATCCCTTTGTCCACCCCTCGTTTTTCCTTAATCAATTTTAGCATAGCTGGTACGACTACAGCAGGTGATACAGCTCCCAAAACGGTGCCTAAAATAGCTGCATCAATCACAGGCAACCCCAAAATTTTTGGTGCAAACACAATCGTTCCGATAATTTCAAAGCTAGCCGGCACGAAACTCATTAATATGGCTGGTCGGCCGACCTTTCTTAAAGCATCCAAATCCAGCGACAATCCTGCCCGGCTTAAAATGATGATTAAAATAATTTGACGCAGATCAGCAGAGATATTTATTAACGATTGATCTAAAAGGTTTAAAACGGATGGTCCTAAAATAATCCCTAGTAGCAAATAACCAACCAAGGATGGGAGTTTTAATTTTTGGCACACAAGATGAGTGAAAATTCCTAATAACATGATGAGAGCTAAACTGGCTAACATAATCAAACCTCCAAAGGCAGTGGTATTTATTAAAAAAAGACACCTATTACAGACATTTGTCCAAAATAGGCGCCACATTATAGGGAGCACCATCCCTTTGTTAGAGTATAGCACAAAAGAGGGTCTTAGATAACCTCTAAATGGTCTTTTTCTAAATTCGATGCGAAGGCTTGGTGAGGTTCTTGTTGGTACCAGAAAACGGTTGAGGCAATGTCGTCTTGTAGGGGCAAGTAACGCCCTTCGGATCGCCATCCCAAGGCTTGAATCGTCACTTTTAAATCGTCGTCAAAGCGGATGGGATCTAAAATATGCCAGCGGTACATCCCAAAGCGTTGTTGACTGCGATACAAGCCATCGGGTTTTATCACTTGTGGCATTCCTAAAAAGGCTGTGGAGTAACTTCCATACTCGCCATGGGGATGCTCAAAATTCCAAGCACCGCCAAAATAATCTTCTGTTCCCGTACCGATAATGGTTGGAAATTCTTTGTCCCCATCCATGAAGAACTTGATTTCGCCTTCGCCCCACCAACCGTTATTGTTAACGCCCCAAGCAATATAAGTCCCCACATACTGACCTTTACCTTTAATATTGTCGACTAAAATATGGTCTGTTTTGTAAGGAAGCGGGTTGCTGCGACGCCACTGAGCGTGGAAATAGCCTGTATTGTCAGGAATCTCGTTCAAACTATAATCCACTTGATAATATAAAGGAAATTCTTCCGTGGCTAAACTCTCAACGGTAATCTTAGCCGATTTCTTAAATGGCATCTCCCAATAGGAATTCATGCCCCCGGCTGGATTGACGGCGATAGGCAATGAATTAACATTCGTCCGCTCCGTCCAACCATTACAGAAAAAGTCACCCATCGGGACTTCGACTGATGGCTGCTCTTCCCCATCCCAATAAAACCGTAAAATAGCACTGCGCCAGTATGGCGGAAAGCAGGTTAACCAGATATGTTGAATGACACCCGGTCCCTCAATCTCTGCCAAGGTAACCGTGGAAGCCGGTTGGACCATTATCGATGGCGAAACTTTCCAACCTACACCTAATTCACGCGCCGCATTTTTACCCGTTCCCTCAGTGGCCATGCCGCCCTTGCCCTTTTCACCGGTAAAATTCTCAGGACTAATCGACCGTGTTTTTGCGTCTGTCAGCAGGGTTAAATTGCTCATCATATTTCCCATAAATTGCATTTTTTAAGCTCCTTATTAAAATTTTGTTACAATATGTTTGAAAACTAAATCCACTAAAGCTTCATTGTCAGCCTCTTTTGACGCGACGACCACAGCGTGTTTGCATGCCGGAAAGACCATCACCAATTGCCCAAAAGCCCCATCTGCCCGATAATAATTACGCCGACTGTCACCCCACAAACCATAGCCATAATAATCCGTGTAAGGCCCCACCTCTAAATAAATATTCTGCGGCTGCGCCATTGCTTTTAACCATTTTGGATCGATCACTGTTTGCCCATGAATCACCCCTTCATTAATAAATAATTTTGCTATTTGGACTAAGGTATCAGTAGTCGTGGTTATACCCCCAGCTACAAAATCGTAACCCAAGGGGTCTTTTTCCCATTCAATGTCTCCAATACCTAATGGTTGGTACAAGCGTTTTTCAAAAAAAGCATTCATCGATTGCCCTGTGCGTTGTTGAAGCGCTCGAACGAGCAAATAGAATCCCGCATTGGTGTAAGTAAAGTGTTTCCCAATTTCAGCATCAAAGGGCTGATTCACCACATAATGCGCCCAGTCTTTATCTTGTATGCCGGCTCGGCTATCCATCATCAGCTGACCCTCTTTTTGCCCCATAGACATAGACGCTAAATGGGAAATTTTAATCTGTTTTAAAGTCGTCTGATTTTCGACGGTCACTAAGTTTGGATACAAGTCTGCCAGACGCTCATCCCAAGCGATGATTTTTTCATTAATGGCAAAACCCAAGCTTAAAGCAGCAAAGGTTTTACCAATAGAATGAAAATTTTGTTTCCCTTGTGCCCACTCGTATTTGGCGCTGATACCCTCAGCCTCAACGACGAAAACCGCATTAACTTGGTGATGCGATTGATTGACTGCGTGAATAAATTCCGTTAACATACAGCACTCCTTTTAAGGTTTTTAGCAGTGATATTTATTCGATAAGTTGAAAGGTTGACCATGGAGGAAGGCTGTCAAGTAAGCTTTGGTCGTCGCTAGTAACCCGGCCGACGACATTGACGCGGTTATCCGCCGGCATGTCTTTTAAGGCAATTTGGAGTTCGCCTTTATAACGCAGGTAGTTGTCATTGTTAATAATCACATCACCCGCTTTAATCGCGCGGTTATTGTGAGGCGGAATGGGCGTATGCTGATACAATTCCCGCAACCAGGTCGAGCGAATCATGTACTCCGAATGGTCCCCCCGATAGCTGTGAATATTCTTCAAGATCATTTCGCGCTCGATAGTTGATGCTGCTTCACTAATCTCAACCCGCAAAGCCACATTCGCACTATAAAAGGCTTCTGCAGCTGCCTGCAACTCGGCTTCGGACGCATAAGCATTGGCTATCACAATATCGTCAATATCTTTCATCAGTTTTAAATGTTTCACTTGACTCGCTAAATGCATTGGCCGATGCATTTCTAAGGTGCATAAACCATCCGGCGCTGTCCCCCAGGGTCCAAAGGTCGCTATTTGAGAATTGACAAAAGCCATTGTCCGCAAACCATGCTTTTTAAACAGCTGGTTGCAGGCATTAAAATAGTCCAGCCCGAGACCACTGTAGCGCTGCGGATAAAAATTATGCGAACCTAATAATTGTGTGTTATTGGGCGAATAAGACATGATCGCATCCACATGTTGCGTCCCTTGACTCATATTTAACTCAATACATAAATCCAATTGATTCAACGTCATCTGGGCTGCTTCTGACGCAATGGATTCATTATCCAAGCGAACAATATCCGCGCCCATTTCTTTAATCGAATCTAAATTCGCATAATTCAACCCCAAATCATCCAAGGCTTGTTGATTTAATTCAATTCCCACCTCATAACCTAAATATTTGGCATACTGCAAGCTATCTAAAAATTGCTGGTAAGCTTGCGTCGTCCGATCCTTTGGCTCATCCGGATGCATCGCTAAAAACAAGCGTTCATAGCCCAACACTTTGGCTCGCTCCAAATAGGCTTTATCTGCTTCAAAGGTCGACTGTTCTGGATACAATGATATTCCTAATTTCCTCAATTTTGACACCTCAATTCAATCTACATCTACCAGTGTAAACGATTACGGCACCTATTTTCAAACATTCCACCTCATCTTTTTAAATAAATATCACTGCTTGTGAGTTGAAGTGAGTCAGTGGAATACCCGCTGCTTGAATATTCCTCTTGTGAGGGTAAGTGGAACAAACTCTTGGAGTATATTCCACATAACCTAAGCGGGAAATGTATTATCGTAAAACAGACTACAATTATGGTTATTTGGTCATGAAATCAGGTGTTTGATGACCGATTACCTTTATTCAACTGCCTTTCACTTCCCACTTACCGCTAACGGATTGGCCCTATACGCTTCCGCTCACAACAAGCGCTCCTATATGTGTGCGCTCAGTACCGTGCTCACAACAAACACTCCTATATGTGTGCGCCCAACACCGCGCTCACAACAAGCGCTCCTATATGTGTGCGCCCAATGCCGTGCTCACAACAAGCGCTCCAATATGTGTGCGCTCCTCATCACGCTCACAACAACTGCCCGAATATGTGTGTGCTGGTGCAGCGTAAGTGAGAAATGACGGTTCTTCACTTCCCACTTACGTTAAGTGGAACGAACTCACCCAGAATATTCCACATAACTGATTAAGTGGAATTAACTCACTTAGCGCTCGTGGTCACGCTATTACTTAGCCGCCTTCTTCAACCTAAAAAAATAGAAGTCGCGTTTTTTCACGTCTATATCCCTATAAAATATGAAACCATACGCAAAAAAACACAAAAAACCCGACCGGATAATTGAATCCATAAAGGCAGGAACAAACCACCTCATGACAATCATCCGGTCGGATTTTTAAAGCAACACTATTTATTAAACGATTCTACTTTCCTACAACCTTCAACAAATTCCCAATAAAGGGTGCTTCATGCACGTCCAAATTATTAAAGCCATCGCGATTGAAACGTTCAAAGTTGGCATTAACGCCTAAAATATGACCACTTGGGTCGACCATGGCATCCACACCGACAGCCCCGTCGAAGAAGCGGGTATATTTACTTAGGATTTGATCTTCAAAAGTGGCTTCGTCTAAATCCACAATCAATTCATAACCGGCTAAAGCCGTTGAATAAGAACCCACCGACGCAAACGCACTCTCACGCACCACATTAGCCTCAACCACTGTCGAAACGAATTTCTCGTAAGGATTCGCCTTAAAGCTTATCGTCGTGCCGGCTTGCACACGACCAAACTCCATCAATCCACTGCGAACAAAGCCAGCAAATGACGCGCCAACGGCCAGGAGATATTTAGTTTGAAGGAAGACCATCAAATCATCCCCCAGGTCTTCAATCAACAACGCCATGGCTTGCCCGTATGCCAAACGGTTGGACAAAATCGACCCGTCAGGGAAAGCCAACACATCGTAATTATGCATCACGCTAGCCAATTCCTTAACCGACGCCGCATAATCCAACTCCTCCTTAACCACGAAAAAGTCTACATGGTCCGTGTAACGCTTGAAGGACTCATACAAATCGTACTCGCCATTCACCCCCGTCATGACCGGAATCAAGACCTTAGCCTGCGAAACAAACACCGGCACTTCAAGAGCCGCTTTGGGTGCTTCACGATCAACTAAAACCACTTCAGTAAATACCTCTGCTAACGGCGCCCCATAGGCAGCTGCTAAATCCACTAAAGAATAAGTCGCGCCGTCTAAAACAGCTTCCGCTTCTGCTTGCGTATGGCCCACGCTCACTGCGCCTTCAACTAAAGCTAGATCGTCGGCCACTTCTAAAATAAAGCCTAAGCCTACTTTTTGATTTAAGTAACGACCATCGATATGAAAGCCAATGCCATTACCTAAAGCCATTTCGACTAGATTCACTTCTAAAGTCTTGTCATCAAAAGTAGAAATCGCACGGACTAAACCTTGATTAATCAACGTATGGACTGTTTCGAACAAAGCAATTAAATCTTCAGTTTCAATAATGTCCGCCGCGTTCATCTCAGCTTTTAAAACCCACAATTGTGAATCGGTCGCTTTTAATTCGCGTGACACCACTTTACGCGCATCTGTCGCAGCGACTGCAAAGCTGACTAATGATGGTGGTACTTGTAAGTCTTCAAAGGTGCCACTCATACTGTCCTTACCGCCAATCGCAGCCAAGTCTAATTGCTTCATGGCTTTGAAAGCACCAAGTAAAGCGGCAGTAGGTTTGCCCCAGTTAACCGCATTTTCCATTCGCTCGAAAAACTCTTGGAAGGTTAAACGTAAGTCTTGATAAGGCACACCTAAAGCAACGGCCTTAGCAATCGAATTAACGACCGCATAATAGGCGCCATGATAAGGCGACACAGTGGCCAACTCCGGCTTAAAGGAAACCGTCATTACAGAGGCTGTATCCGTATCTTTACCTAAGACAGGAATTTTAGCAACCATCCCTTCTTGAGGAGTGATTTGGTTTTTACCCCCTAAAGGCGCCAAAACAGTCCCTTTACCGATCGTAAAATCAAAGTTTTGAGCTAAAGCGGCTTGACTAGCATTATTAACATCCGCCAATTGTTCTAAAATCGAACGGTCATCCTTAAAGAAACCCGTAATAGCTTCAGCATGGATTTCAGCCACTGCCGTTTTTGCGCCTCCATTTGAATCAATGAAATCACGTTTCAAACGCAAGACTTCTTGACCTTCATAACGCATAACCATGTAAGGCGAATCCGTAACCGTCGCAACCACCGAAGCTTCCAAATCTTCAGCTTGGGCTAAAGCCACAAACGAAGCAACATCCTCAGCACTGACAACCACGGCCATTCGTTCTTGAGATTCAGATAAGGCAATTTCACTAGGATCCATGCCGGGATATTTGGTTGGGACTTTATCCAAATCAATAATTAAACCATCAGCAAGTTCACCAATCGCAACAGCCACCCCACCGGCACCAAAGTCATTACATTTCTTAATTAAGCGTGTGGCATCAGGTTGACGGAATAAACGAATAATTTTGCGCTCAATCGTAGGATTGCCTTTTTGAACTTCCGCACCTTGTAAAGCCAACGATTTTTCGGTTTGAACCATCGATGAACCCACCGCCGCACCTAAACCATCACGACCGGTACGACCACCTAATAAAATAACCTTATCACCCGCTTCTGGTTTAATCCGGATCACGTAGTCCACAGGAGCAGCCGCCACTAAGGCACCTAATTCCATCCGCTTAGCTTCAAAGCCATCATGGTAGTATTCATGCACATAACCGGCGGTTTGACCAATTTGGTTCCCATAATCAGAATAGCCTTGCGCGGCTTTTTGTGTAATCACGCGTTGTGGCAGTTTCCCGCTTCGAGTGTCGTCATAGGCCATTAAAGGACTTTTAGCACCGGTAATCCGCATGGCTTGATGCACATACGAACGGCCAGAAAGAGGGTCGCGAATCCCACCACCGATACATGTCGCAGCCCCGCCAAACGGTTCAATTTCGGTTGGGTGATTGTGGGTTTCGTTTTTGAAGTACAATAAATAATCCTCTTCATCGCCTTCAACATCAACTTTTATCCGAATACAACACGCATTCACTTCGTCAGATTCATCCACATTAGTTAAGATACCCAATTTTTTAGCATCTTTGGCATTAATCGTTGCCAAGTCCATCAACGTAACGGCTTTAGGTTGAGCCCGGTCAGCATAGACACTGGCACGTACTTGATTATATTCAGCTATGGTCGCTTCAATCGCCGCTTGATAGGCACCATCAGCCACCGTAATCTCGCTTAATTCGGTCATAAACGTCGTATGTCGGCAGTGATCAGACCAATAAGTGTCAATCACTTTCAATTGGAAAACCGTTGGTTCAACGCCTTCAGCCTTAAAATAATCTTGCACCACTTTAATATCAGCTAAGTCCATTGAGTAATCAGCTATCAAGGCAACTAAGCCCGCCTCATCCAGCCCATTAAAACCAACCACCGTTTGCAAATCAGTCGCAGGTGAAATACCCATATCATAGTCCAAATGGCCAAAACCAACCACTTCGGCTTCCGTCTTATTGATAAAGTAAGCCTTAAAACGGTCGACCGCTGCCGCATCCTTCAAACCAACTAAATCCACAATACGTGAATGATACAAGGCTAAATCATGACCCCGCAAATTATTGACGATATGATTGGTCATTTCTTGCACTTCATCATATTGCCCTAAAATTTGACGGTAACGAAAACTCGTCGCTGTCTCATAGTCACTTAAATCATCGACAATGACCCCCTGATCAAACAAGGGTAAAATAGCATCTAGTTCATCCACTAAGGACACTTCAAAAACATCATATTGTTTTACGCTCTCCAAGTCATTTAAACCTAGAAATTGATGCGCTTCTTTAAGTAAAAAACTAGCATCATTCGCTTCAACGACAATAAATTTACTCATTTTATCCCTCTCATTCTTAATCACGGGTATAATAGCCAGCTAATTCAAGGGGTTGTAAAAGCTCTGCCCCACGATAAACACGCATGTTGCCACCTGAAATTTCATCAATCAAAACAATTTGCGATGGATTATCTTCTGCATAACCAAATTCCAATTTAATATCATACAAATCCAAACCTTTAGCTTCTAAATCCTCTTTAATCATCTTGGTAATCGCCCGATTTAACAACACTAAACGATTGTATTGTTCCACCGTCATAATATTCAAAGCCACAAGCGCATCGGGCGTCACTAACGGGTCTTGCCGCGCATCATCCTTTAAAGTCATCTCCATATAAAAATCAAGCGGCTGCCCATCTTCAATATAAGCCCCATAACGACGAATAAATGACCCCGTTGCCTTAAAGCGTGTTATCACTTCCAAACCCAAGCCAAATACTTTCATCGGTTTAACCACCATGGTTTGCTCAGGGATATTGGAAGAGACAAAATGCGTTGCAACCCCGGCTTGATTTAACTTTTCAAAAAAATAAGTCGACATCGCCAAATTCAACTGCCCCATCCCTTCAATCGATAAGCCCACTTGATTGGCACCCGGATCAAATTGACCATCAGTCCCGGTCACATCATCCTTGAATTTCAAAGTCAACAAATCATCTGTTTGATAGATATCTTTGGTTTTACCTTGATAAATTAACTTCATTTTGCACTCCCTTTTAAAATAACTGCCGCCACGCCTGCAAAAAGTCTGAACGCAACACCTCCGAAACCCCAGCTTGCGTCAAAGTAAAATGCCCCATCTTACGCTGCTCTTTGGCTTCACCCTTATCATACACATGCACCATCGCTTCCGGAAACGCCTCTATCACCGCCTCAATTTGCGGCATATGTTGACCCAATATATTCACCATCAAACTATCTTCCCACAAATAAATATCTCTGATAGGACGACCCGTTATCGCTAAAATATGTTGATCAAACTGCGATACATTGCAACCTTCCATCGAATAATGTCCCGAGTTATGCGGTCGCGGAGCCAACTCATTGGCCACAATGTCCCCATCTTGCGTCACAAAAAATTCAATGCCACACACGCCTACCAAATGCCCGGCTTCAGCAATTACCGTCGCTTGATCCACAATTTTGGCTAAAACAGCCGCATCAAAATCACCTGTCACTAACGACGTACACAAGACCCCATGAATATGCTCATTCACACTTGGCGGAAACACTTTAACCGCCCCCTGCAAATCGCGGGCCACGATAACCGACACCTCATAAGCAAATTCACAAAACGCTTCCAAAATGAGTGGTTGCTTAGCTAAACTAGCCTCAATCGCATCCCAATCCGCTTGGCCATCCAACAAAAACTGCCCCTTGCCGTCGTAACCCCAGCGCGTTGTCTTTAAAACCCCACGATCCTCACGACTTAAATCCTCTTTTGAATAAATACCTCTGAACGACACCGTCGGTACTCCAATGGCATTCAACCAGTTTTTTTCCTTAAGCCGATCTTGGGAGGTTAACAACAAGTGTGTGCCTTGGGGCAAATAACTATTAGCCGCTAAGCGATCTAATAAAGTCCCATCAATATTTTCAAATTCATAGGTGACAACATCTACCGATTGGACAAAAGCCAACAACTGATCATGATCTGAAAAATCAGCAACGGTATAGCTGTTAGCCACCGCAAAGCCACATGATTGGGGGTTGGGATCATACATCGCTACCCGATAGCCCATTTTTTGAGCCGATTGCGCAAGCATTTTGCCTAACTGGCCCGCCCCTATGATCCCAATCGTCGCGCCAGGTAAAAGTACGTTAGTCATACAACTGATCACTACTTTCTAAAGCGGCTAAATGTTGTCTTTCTTGAAAGTCTGTTAAGGCTAATTCAACCTCGACTTGTGTCACCGCTAAAATTCTGGCTGCCATTAAAGCAGCGTTTTTTGCTCCTGCAGGTCCAATCGCCATCGTGGCTACCGGTACGCCGGCAGGCATTTGAACAATCGAAAGGAGCGAATCTTGTCCACTTAAAGCACTCGATTTAATTGGGACCCCAATGACGGGTAAAGTGGTACTTGAAGCAATCATCCCCGGTAAGTGGGCCGCACCACCAGCCCCGGCAATGATGACTTTATAGCCTTCTTTACGCGCTGTTTCCGCAAAATTCAACATTTCATTTGGCATCCGATGTGCTGATATCACTTGGCGATCATGCGTAATACCTAATTCATCTAGGATTTCACTCGCACCACGCATTTGCTCCCAATCCGAAATACTACCCATAATGACGGCTACATCTGCTTGTTGTCGCATTTAATCCTCTCCTTTAAGTTGGCGATGACAGCCAATATCTGGTCGATAGAAGGTATCGACTGTTTCTATCTTTTCAATAGTTGCATAGGCTTTTGTTCGTGCTTCCTCTAAATCGTGTCCACTAGCTACCGCCATTAAAATCCGACCTCCACTGGAGTATAGCTGGTCGCTAGTCCCACTGACACCTGCAAAGACAATTTGCGGTAATAATTCACTAGGTATGGCAACAGGGATCTTTTTCACATAATCCCCTGGATAACCTTGGGCAGCTAACACAATCCCCAGCAGGGTTTGACTAGCGATATTTATTTGAAGGGGTTGTTGGTTTAAATGGGCGGTTACAATTTCATAAAAATCGGTGGTCAGGGTCGGTAGTAAAACTTGTGTTTCAGGGTCGCCGAGGCGAGTGTTGAACTCGATGACTTTAGGGCCGCTGGCGGTCATGATTAGGCCTGAATATAAAACGCCGGTAAAGGGTGTGCCTTGGGCGACCATTTGTTGGGCCACAGGTTTCACAACGGTGTCAATCACTTGCTGGTTCAGAGCGTCGTCCACCCACGGGACAGGCGCAAAAGCCCCCATACCTCCGGTATTGAGCCCCGTATCGTTGGCGGCAACTCGTTTGTAATCACACGCACTGCCCAGAGCGAGAATGTGTTCCTCATTGACTAGGCTAAAGTGAGAAAACTCTGTACCTACCAAAAATTCTTCGATTAAAACGGCTTTTTGATTGTGTAGCATCATTTGGTCAAGGGTCAAGTGTGCTTCGTCCATGCTTTCAGGAATAACCACGCCCTTACCAGCCATTAAACCATCGGCTTTAATGACAAAAGGTAGCCCTAAATCTTGACAGTAGGTTTTGGCTTGGGTAATTTGGTCGGCGGTAAAATAGTGATATTGAGCCGTTTGAACACCGGCTTCAGCCATCACCTTTTTAGCAAACCATTTAGAATTTTCCAGTTGGGCGGCTTCTTTGGTCGGTCCGACGATAGCGAGCTTTTCTTGGTTAAAATAATCCACGATACCTGTTTCGAGCGGTTGTTCGGGACCAACAAAAGTTAAGGCAATGTCATTTTCCTTAACAAATGCAGCTAATTGCTCGAATGCTTGGATGTTGATGTCAACACATTCGATGGGGGTCGCGTGCTTGGCGTTATCTAATTCCATGCCGGGGTTGCCAGGCGCGACGAATACTTTTTCAACCTTTTGACTGTCTCTAAAAGCCCGTGCAATCGCGTGTTCACGCCCACCGGAACCAATCACCAATATTTTTTTGTTCATGGTTTAATTAGTCACCTTTCTTAATGTCTAAAATGACGGATGCCCGTTGTAACCATAGCCATATCAGCTTGATCGCAGACAGCAACCGAATCTTCATCGTGAATCGAACCACCAGGTTGAATAATGGCTGTAATCCCATGTTGGTGAGCTAATTCAGCCGTATCCGCCATCGGTAGAAAGGCATCACTCGCCATAACAAACACATCATTTCTTAAGTCCGCCGCCTTTTCTTCGGCTTGTTTTAACGCAATTTCAGCAGCACCGACACGATTCATTTGACCCGCGCCAATACCTAAAGTCATATAGTCATTGGTGACCACAATGGCATTACTCATAACATGTTTGACCACTTTCATACCAAAATTCATGGCCGCTTGTTCTTTAGCGGTTGGTTGACGTTTAGTCGGCGTGTCCCAAGTTGTAGGCATCGTTTGATAACTATCCTTAACGAGTTCATCAGAAGCATCCGCATCTTGAACTAATAAGCCTCCTGTAACCGACACATATTCTTCTTGATAACTGTCTTCTGCTTGCGTAAAATCAACGGTTAATAACCGTAAATTTTTCTTACGTTGTAAGTGAGTGAAGGCATCGGCTTCAAATTCTGGCGCAATAATAATTTCTAAGAAAATATCACTGAAGCGCTTGGCTAAGGCAAGCGTTACGGGACGATTTACCACCACAATCCCACCATAAATAGAGACGGAATCTGCTTGGTAGCAACGCTCAAAAGCTGTTTCAATCGTATCGGCTACCGCTACCCCACATGGATTCATGTGTTTGAGTGCGACAGCAACAGGTTCGGTGAATTCACGCGCAATTTTTATGGCAGCATCCGCATCTTTTAAGTTGTTATAAGACAAGGCTTTGCCATGCAGTTGTTGGGCAGCGCCAATGGAAAAAGCAGGGGGATTGATTTGTTTATAAAAACTAGCACTTTGATGGCCATTCTCACCATAACGTAAGCTTTGACGGTCTGAAAAAGTGAGCGTTTTATGTTCCCATGGATGGGATTCAAAGTCAGTCGTTTGATTGAATTGAGTCAGGTAATCAGCAATTAAAGTGTCATAATGTGAGGTTAACTGGAAGACTTTAGCAGCTAAATATTGTCTAAATTCAAAGTTCGTTTGCCCTTTAGTTTCTAGTTGATTGATAAAGGTAGCGTAGTCCGCAGGGTCGGTAACGACCGTTACACTTTGATAATTTTTAGCGGCTGAGCGTAGCATCGATGGTCCACCGATGTCAATGTTTTCAATCGCATCAGCTAAAGTGACCTCTTTTTTTGTAATGGTTTCTTTGAAGGGATATAAATTAACAATCACATAATCAATCAGACGGATATGGTGGTTTTTAGCAGCTTCCATATGGGCTGGGTTATTTCTTAAAGCCAATAAACCTCCATGAATTTTTGGATGTAAGGTTTTCACCCGTCCATCCATCATTTCAGGAAAACCGGTGTAATGATCAACTGATTCAACCGGTAAACCGGAGGCTTCAATTGTTTTATAGGTACCTCCTGTTGACAGTAACTTAATGCCTTGATTATTTAAGGCTTTGGCAACTTCTAAAATATTCGTCTTGTCCGATACACTCAGTAAAGCATACTGTGTCATTTATCCATCTTTCCTTTCTCAATCAAAGTTTGTAATGCGGCGGGGTATAAACGATGTTCTATGGCATGGATGGCTGCTTCTAGTTCTGCAAGCGTGGCTTCTTGGGGAATGGCTAAACTTTCTTGTGCGATAATTTCACCGGTATCAATACCGGCATCGACAAAATGAATGGTGACACCCGTTTGAGCAACGCCTGCTTCATAAGCATCTTGGATGCCGTGACGACCAGGAAATTCAGGTAAGAGTGAAGGATGAATATTAATAATCCGCTTAGGATAAGCCTCCAATAAAGTGTCCCCAATAATCCGCATAAAGCCGGCTAAGACAATTAAGTCTGTTTGATGGGCTTGTAAAAAGGCGAGTATGTGTTCTTCCCATGCTTGCCGATGAGGGCAGGCACTAGGTGGTAGAACTAATGTCGGTATTTGCGCTTGTTGAGCTTTATCAATCACGGCTGCTTGCGGATTATCACATACGAGACAAACGAGGGTTGCATCCAGACGCCCTTCTTCAACCGCGGTAATTAGCGCTTGAACATTAGACCCGGTACCTGAAGCAAATAACGCAATATTCATTTGACCTTAGCCCTCATTTTCTTCAAAAATTAGGCGAATGGTTTCTTTAGCAGCGTTAGCTTGGGCTTCTTGGGCTTCCATTTGACCGATAATCACAGCCTGGTCAATCGCTTGTATAACCTCATCCACTTGATCGGGTGCAACGGCTAAAACCATGCCGATACCCATATTAAAGACATGAAACATTTCTTGGGTTGCTAACTGGCCTAAAGTTTGGAGTTCTTTAAAAATAAAGGGACGCTCCCAAGTTCTTGTGTCAATCACCGCCGTTAGCGCTTGATTAAACATCCGCGGAACATTTTCATAAAAACCTCCACCCGTAATGTGCGCAATGCCTTTTATGATGCCTTTATTAAGCAAAGGTTGAACGTCTTTCACATAAATAGTGGTTGGCGTCAACAAGTGATCTAAAAGAGATTGGCCGTCAGACATCGTTTGGTCTAATTGATAGGCATGGTCTTTAAAGAAAATTTTGCGAACTAACGAATAGCCGTTGGAATGAATGCCTGAACTTGGTAAGCCAATGAGGACATCGCCCGCTTCTACTTGCGATCCGTCGAGTAACTGTTTTTCATCCGCTACGCCGACACAAAAGCCAGCTAAATCAAATTCATCTTCTGCATATAAATCAGGCATTTCTGCCGTTTCGCCACCCACTAAAGCCGCTCCAGCTTGCACACAGCCTTCGGCTACACCGGCTACAATTTGTTCGATTTTTTCAGGGTCAGTTGCTCCAACCGCTAAGTAATCAAGGAAAAATAAAGGTTGGGCACCTTGAGCTAAAATATCATTCACACACATAGCGACTGCATCGATGCCAATCGTATCCAGTTTGCCCGATTGTTGTGCCAGTAAGATTTTGGTTCCAACACCATCCGTGCCACTGACTAAAACAGGTTGTTGATAATCAGCGATATTTAGTTTGAAAAGGGCACCAAAACTCCCTAATTGATTCATAACTTCCGGACGATGGGTTCGTTGCACATGTTTTTTCATGCGTTCAACCGCGTCATAACCTTTTTCAATATTCACACCTGCTTGTTGGTATGCGTTACTCATCTCGAAATTCTCCTTTTAATATTTTTTTCTGTAAAGGGGTCAAACTGGCTTCAAATTCTTCTTGGTAATCGCCAATACTAGCTGGATATTGACCTAAGTAAGCGTCGAGCGAAATGCCTTGGTTAGGTGCTTGGGTAAAAGGACTATGGATACTGTCAACTAAACCTTCAATGGAAAGAAAACCTAAGGAATCACTACCAAATAATTCGTTGAGTTCTGGAACCGTATAATTTGCGGCAATCAATTCGCTGGTATGAGTGGTATTGACGCCATAATAATTAGGAAATCGAATCGCCGGACTAGCAATTCTAAGATGGATGGCCTTGGCACCAGCGTCGCGTAAAATTTTCACCAAATGCTTAACCGTCGTGCCCCGCACAATCGAATCATCCACCAAGACAATTTCTTTGCCTTTTATCAGTGAATTCACCGCCGATAATTTGTAACGCACCCCTTGTTCACGTAATTCCTGGGTGGGTTGAATAAAAGTCCGTCCAATATATTGGTGCTTAATTAGCCCAATTTCATAAGGTAAATGATGGGCTTCCGCATAACCACTCGCCGCTGATAAAGATGAATTAGGCACACCGATAACGATATCGGCCGTTGGTGTCGGTTTTTCTTGAGCTAAACGCCGCCCCATCTGCTTACGCGCCGCATGCACATTGACCCCTGCAATATCTGAATCCGGTCTCGAAAAATAAATAAATTCCATCGGTTCTAAGGCAATTTGGGTGTTGCTGGCGTATGGGTAGATGTGATAGCCTTGATCGTTAATGACCACATATTCACCCGGGCCTAACTCGGTCACATAAGTAGCCCCAATCGAAGATAAAGCACTTGTTTCACTCGCTAATAAATACGACCCATTGGCCAATTGACCAATCACCAATGGCCGGAAGCTATGTCGATCTACCGCTCCATATAAACCATCATTGGTTAAAAGGCAAAAATTAAACCCGCCTTCTAATTGTTGTAATGATTCTTCGAGCGACCCTTGGAAAGAATCCGCCTTGGAACGTCGAATTAAATGAATTAACAGCTCAGCCGCTGAATTGGTTGAAAAAACAGCTCCGTCATTTTCAAGTTTTTGCCGAATCGTCAAAGCTTGCGTCAAATTTCCATTATGACAAATAGCAATCGATTGATTATTAAAATGAAACAACAAGGGCTGAATATTGGAATCATCCCGTTGATCACTTTGCGTCGCTGAACGTATTTGCCCCACAGCACTATTGCCTGTTAAAGCCTCTAATTTTTCTTTTGTTGAAAACACATAATTAATTAATCCATGACCACGATGCGCCTTAAATGTCTCTCCATCACTTGTCACAATCCCGGCACTCGTTTGCCCCCGATGTTGCAAGGCGTGTAACCCAAAGTATGTCATCTGATTGGCTAATGGATGATTCCAAATACCAAATAAGCCGCCAGATTCAACAACACTATCAATCCCTCTGAAATCTGTCGCGGCCGTTTTGGTATGTTCCATCATTTCTTTCACATTTTCACTCCCCGTTTAACTTTCTGACACTAAGATACAATTAATCTGCTATGAAAACAAGTGATTGACGAACAAAATGAAAATTGAAAACACAAACGTTCGGATTTTCTTTTTTAATAAATATCATTGCAGTTTGAGAGGGGTGGTGCTTGGGTTGATGGGGTTGGTGGTTGATGGGGTTGGTGGTTGGTTTCAGGTCAAATTATGGTTAATCTAGCGGGTAGTCGTTAGGTTCGTGCTAGCATGGGACATGCGAGGAGTAGAAAGCAACGTAAAATGGCTAGTTAAAAAGCAAAAATCACCTTTATTATCAGTTTATCAATAGTCGACCCCTTCACATTTCCGGAAGTGGAATATGTTGGGTGAGTTTGTTCCACTTAGTCAGCAAATGTGACTAGAAACCGTCGACCGTCAGTCTATAATATCCCACCTATAGAAGAAATTCACAATAATTATTAGATAAATACTTAATCTGGCCATTGCTCTATTAGCAGTGGTCAGATTAAGCATTTTAAATTAGAAATTCCTGCAAAAATATCAAAACGCATTATACACACCTAAAATTTTAAGTTTTACATCTCTACTATACTTCAAATTTTATATTTTTACATTCTCAACGCTACACCTACTTACACATAAACTTAACGTCTTTAAGTTCTAAATACGCCCATAAAGCAAAAAGCTTCATATGAAGTATACAACCTCATATGAAGCTCACCACACTACTATATAACTTCTACTTGCCATTCTTTTAACATTTTTGCTCTCAACGGTTCTTGAATCATTTGCAAGACTTCGTTAGCAGTCAACGCATCAGGCTCATCTGCCCAAATGCAGAAATAGCTACCTAAAACTTCAACCTCTTCAACCGCTTCAACGACTTGACCCCCAGAAAACACATTAACATCCCATCCCTCCATAATCTTCTCAGAAATTGGATAAGTATAACCTGCATGTTCTCCAAGTACAAAATAGAAAAAGTTATCATTAAAATTCAACACTTTATAACCACCATCGATGAAATCTTCAACCGGAGCCATCGCTTTATGCCACTTAGTCCAATAAGTAATTTCCAAGTCTGCATCCAATTCAATCCGAGCTGATTGATCCAACCGTAACAAGCCATCGTTCCATACACGTGGCACAAAACCCGCTGCCTTCACAAAGGCGGACATTTGGTTGATATAATCAATGTAAGTATCCACTGCTGTATAAGCTTCACCCCACTGCGCTACAGCATATTCTGTCAATTTTGGATACGCATGGATTTTCTCGAAATTGACAAACTCATCAGCCCCTATATGGAAGTACGGTGCATCCGCAAACAAGTCAAAATATTCGCTATACAATGCCTTCACAGCCTCAATAGCGGCTGGATTAGTGATATCCAAAGCACCTAAATCCAAATGCGAGAAAAGTTCACCATCCGTTAACCGCCAATCAGGAAACTGCTTTAAAAACTGACGTAAATGCCCTGGTCCATCGATTTCAGGGTACACCGTAATCCCGCGTTCGCCCGCATAAGCAATTATCTCCTTTACTTCAGCTTTCGACAGAAATTCATCCGACACAATTTCCGGAAAAACCTCCGATTCAATACGAAAACCTTCATTTTCAGAAAAGTGCAATTGCAAGAAATTCATATTATTCGCCTGCATGATATCAAGCAAACTAAATACCTCTGCTTGTCGATAAAACTTCCGTCCGCAATCCAAAGAAAGTCCCCGCTCACTTTGTTTGGCTTTAACTAAGTAATTCCCCTCAGCTAATTCCGTTTCTAAATTATAAAGCCAGTTAGTCCCATAGGTTAACTGTTTTTCAGTTGGCGCAAAAACTTTCACCGTGTCACGCGCAACCTCGATACGAAAAGCATCAGCTATTTCTGAAAAGCCTTCGGCTGTCAATACTAACTCAATTTTCCAGGGATATTTATTATATATGGTCATCAAAAGTTACTCCTTATCTTGAACGTCAACTATTTGAAAGGCTGACCAAGGATGCATGTTTTCAAACAAAATATGATCATCCGCTACGATGTGACCTACGACATTGACGCGCTCATCGGCGGGCATTTCTTGCAAGGCGATTTGCATTTCACCTTTGTAGCGCAAGTAGTTGCTGTTATTCACGATGACATCACCTGCGTGAATGGTTTGATTGGTATGGGCAGGGATGTCAGCCGTTTTATACAACTCCCGCATCCATGAAGAGCGGATCATATAATCCGAATGATCCCCACGGTATGAATGTAAATTATTTAATATAATTTCGCGTTCAATCGCTGTTGCTTCTGCGTTAAATACCATGCGCAACGTTGTATGCAAGGCGTTGAAAGCTTCTGCAGCTAAACGCAACTCATCATCAGAGGCATAGGCATTAGCTATGACGATATCGTCAATCGCATCCACTAATTTCAAATGCTTCACTTGACTCACTAGGTCCATGGTGCGATGCATTTCCAAAGTACATAAACCATCCGGCATCGGCCAAGGCCCAAAAGTTGCAGCTTGTGAATTAACAAAAGCCATGGTACGCAAGTTATATTGTTTGAAAATGGCATTACATTGATTAAAATGTGCTAAGCCTAAGCCACTAAAGCGATGTGGATAAAAATTATGCGAACCTATTAACTGACTTTTATCTGGAGAATACGACATAATGGCGTCCAGATGACGCGTGCCTTGACTCATATTTAATTCAATGCTTAAGCCCAAGGCATTGTGGGTCATGCGGGCTTCGTCCACCGCGGAAGTTTCATTATCTAAGCGAATAATATCTGCCCCCATTTCAGTGAAGGTCTCCAACTTTGAACTATCCACGCCCATCTGGGTTAAAACATGTGGGTTCACATCAATTCCGACTTCATAGCCTAGATATTTCGCGTATGTTAAAGTATCTAAGAACTGTTGAAATCCCTTGCCTTCCGTGTCACTGGCATCTAATTGTAACAAACTTAAAAACAACCGTTCATAACCATAGTTCTTTGCGCGTTCTAAATAGGCTTTATCTGCTTCAAAGGTCGATTGTTCGGGATATAAAGATATACCTAATTTACCCATATTCATACCATCCTCTTTCAAATATAAATAAATAAAAGCTCGCTTTAGGATCATCCAAAGCAAGCTTAAGTTTTCAAACATTAAACTGTTGCTGATAATTCACCGCAGCCCCAATTAAATTGGCTCGATTATCAAAATAACAACTTTGAATATCAAACGTTAAATCGGTCAAGCGCTGTTTGATCAACATGTCTTGAACGCGTACAGCAATGGCTTCAGCAAAATCTGGTCGTGCTGAAACGCCTCCACCTAGCAAAACTAAATCCGGATCAATAGTGACCAAAGTATTGAAAACCCCTCTAGCAATATAATCATAAAATAAATGCACACTCTGACGCGCAGTATCATCGCCTTTGTCATACAAGTCGAAAATACCCAGTCCGTCAATAGGGGTATTTATTTGGTGGGTGGTTGTGTATTCTTGAACCATACGGGCGGTTGAACCAATGTCACTTAGCATAATATCATTTTCCATCAAAAGACATCCCAGTTCACCCGCATAAAGATTGCGTCCCTTCAACAATTTGCCATCAATCATAATAGCGCCACCGATACCCGTACCAATCACCATTAACGCTACATTGGACTGCCCTTTTGCATGACCAAATTGATGTTCAGCCAACAAAGCACACTTGGCATCATTTTCCACGCTAACTGGCAACTGGAATTGTTGCGTTAAAGCATCCGTCATTGAAAAACCATGAATATAGGGTACAGAACTAGCACCACCAATCCAACCGGTTTGGGTATTGACAATCCCAGGAAAACTACAAGCAATACCTGTAATCGTCCTGTCAACCGTATCAATCAATTTTGCGAGGAGCGCCAAAAACGCCTCCCAGGTCTTGGGCGTGGGAACCGCATGATGACTTACGAGTCCATCATCCGCCCACAATCCATACTTAACCAACGTACCACCAATATCAAGGGTCAACAAACTCATATAATATAACCTTTCTGGCTCAAATCAATCAAACGGGTTTGACGAATAAAACTCGACGCAGCCCCAATCAAATTCGCATGGTTATAATATTTACACGCAAGAATATCACTTTTCAGCAACGGTACTCCATGCTTACGCAACAGCCCTTTAACCCCTTCTTGAACCCCTCGAATAAATATCGCATTTTTAGACACAGCGCCGCCGATTAAAATCCGTTCTGGATTCAACATGACAATGAGATTGTAAACGCCTTGCGACATGTATTTATAAAAGCGGTCAACACTCCTTTGGGCATTTTCATCTCCTTGACCAGCTAATTCAAAGATTCGTTCCCCATCAGCATTGGGTTCAGCATTCTCGAGGTCACGATAATAATCAACCAAACGTCCTGTACTCCCTTTTTCACTAAAGGTATTTTCTTCATTAACCATCATCAAACCAAATTCACCGGCTGCAAAGTTGACCCCGTGGACGATTTCATTATTAATGACAACCGTGCCACCAATCCCTGTCCCCACAACAATAACGGCAATATTGTTCACATCTTTTGCATGCCCTCGGTCCAATTCTGCAATACAGGCGCAATTGGCATCATTTTCCAAGGTCACGCGTACTTTCAACAAATCTTCTAATTGATCGCGAATGGGAAAATCATGGATATATGGAACGGCACTGATACCTTCAATAATTCCCCCTCTTGTATCAACCATACCTGGAACAGAAAAGCCATAGCCTAGAATTTCTTCACTCGCTGCTTTTCTTAATTGTAGGTCAATATCTTTCAATACAGCAAACAAGTCATCCAATGTTGCTGGTGTTGGAATTGTTTGAATCTCTAGTAAAGACTCCTTTTCCCATAGCCCATATTTCAAATTAGTACCGCCGATATCCACTACACCAATTCCCATTGCCTTACTCCTCTTCTAATTGTCTTAAATGTCTAATTGATTTTTCTCTATAATATCTCGTAACCAAAAACTACTTAACTTCGGAGTGCGTTCTAAATCGTTCTCCAAGTCAACACGGTAATAACCATAGCGATTCTTATACGCATTCAACCAAGACCAACAGTCAATAAAGGTCCATAAATGATAGCCAAAACAATTGGAACCTTCTTCAATGGATTTTAACAACCAACTTAAATGATCGCGAATAAATTCAATTCGATAAGTATCTTGCACAATGCCCGATTCATCAATGAAGCGCTCTTCCTCGGCCACTCCCATACCATTCTCTGAAATAAACCATGGAATATTACCATAATCATTTTTAATACGCATCGCAATATCATAAATCCCTTTTTCATAAATTTCCCAACCACGATAGGGATTCATCTTTTTCTCTGGCCAATCATAACTAGCATATAACGAAGACGGGCGTTCTAGTGTCAGAGCTTTTTCATCACGCGCTTTGACTCGCAAAGGTTGATAGTAATTAACCCCTAAGAAATCAATTTTCTCTTGCGTTAAGCTGGCATGATCGTCGATTAATGTTGGCATTAAATCATGTTCTTTTAAAATAGCAACTAATTCTTGGGGATATGTGTTCAAAGCAATTGGATCTAAAAGGCTACGTGTATGGAATAAGTCAGCCCAACGTTGAGCCTCTTGATCCTCAGGGGCATCACTACGTGCATAGACAGGCGATAGATTCAAAATCGTTCCAATTTTTCCATCCGAACCAACTTGTCGATATACCCGAACAGCCGCAAAATGCGCCATCAAGGTATGATAGCCTACTTGAATCGCGCGCTTGAAATCATTAACCCGCGGCCAATGTGCATCACCTAGATAGCCACATTCAATATGTACCATCGGCTCATTAAAAGTTGCCCAATATTTGACGATATCGCCAAATTCCTCAAATGCCATCTTTGCATAATAGGCAAAATGCTCAACAATCGCTGGGTTTTCCCAACCACCTAATTCCATCATCCACCAAGGCATGTCAAAATGGAATAAATTAATCACCGGCTCAATCCCTTTATCTCGCATGGTTTGGAAATAATCACGATAATAAGCCACTGCTTTTTCATTTAATGTTTTGCCATCTGGCAACAAACGCGCCCATGCAATCGATGTCCGATATGAATTCAAATTCATATCCTTCATCAATTGTACATCTTCACGATAACGATGATACACATCCGACGTTTGATCCGGTCCTACCTGATTGAAAAAAGCCTCTGGCTCCCTTTCATGCCAAACATCCCAAGTCGTCGGGCTTTTGCCATCGACATCGCTCGCGCCTTCTGTCTGAGGCGCAGAAGCTGCCGCCCCCCACCAAAAGTGCTCTGGAAATTGATTCGTCACTCTCATCGCTCCTTTTAAATAAATATCACTGCTAATTATTTCATTAGGTGGCATAGTAGAGGTGTCACTCCGCCACCAATTCTATTTGATGGCGAACTTGACCTTCCACTTCGCCACCAATTCTATTTGATGGCAGACTTGACCTCACACTCCGCCACCAAATCACAATCCTTCTAATTCAAACGCAAAGTCCGTATTTGATTAGACTCTAATTGCGTCCAATCGCTAGCTTCTTTACTAAATTCTACTAAATTCAACTCTTCCTTAACCAAATCAGCACTAATCCATTGACTCAAATCAAGGGACTCTTCGCCCGCATTCCACAAGCGAATTACCGTGTCATCAGAATAATGATGACGCTTAACAGCCGTCATCACTAATTCAGTTGGCCAAGAAGAGACATTTAATTTAGCCCCTAACTCAACCGATGCATTCACTGTATCCGCCAGCCATTGTTGCTTAGACTGACGATTAGCATAGGCTTTTAAACCGACAAAGTGCGTCATACCCCGTCTAAAGGTTTCGTTACGTTCAGCCTCACCCGACCAAGGTTGCACATACAAACGGGCAGAATATTCACCTAAGCATTGCGCTTCTGGCGTTGGAAAGTAGCCCCAGTCACCCATTTCACCGGTTGCACGCAAGAAAGTCACGGCTACTTCTGTGGCACCAAAATGGCGTTCTTCTTCAATCGACACTTCATACTCATGCAAACCATCGGTTGACAAGGTCAAACCAAATGGCACACCATCCTTCTCATTAGCTATAGCCACATTGTGACGCAATACTTGCGGATTGGCAGGATTTTCCCAAAATTCACTCACTTTGTTTGAACGCGTCACCCATTCATAAGAACTATCCGCAAAGTTATGGGTACTTTCTTCTGGTAAAACAGCTAAAATACGGAAGCGGTGATCCTTGACTTCATTATTACCACTTAATTCAACATCTAAACCGTCTTGGTAATCCGTCAAACTTAAAACCATGGTCACCGTTTGTGTCTTCAACACATGTGACCGTTGCGATTGACGATGCGCAATATCCACTACACTTTGTTGCTCATAGGTCAACAAATCATCGGCAGATTCAGGCAATTCGAACTCATAGTCCAAGACCAAACGTTGAACATGGTCGAATCGCTCCACGCGCATGTGTTGCAACTTATTAATCGAGTAATCGCGGGTCAAGTCTTGACTTTCACGGAAAATATACTCATTACCGATATCGCCTGTTTCCTCAATAATTAATTGATTCTCAAATAAATACCCCTGCTTCTTATCAAAGATATCAACCGTCCCTAATTGATTAATTGTGATTTTTAAGCGGTCATTTTCAATCGTATTACTTTCATAATCTGTCAGCACTTCTACTTCCTCATTGGCAACATCCCCCGGCACTAAGTAGAAACTCTGCCCACTTAAAGGTGCTACCTCAAGGAATGTTGCAGTGATATGAACATAACGGGCCATAAAAGGGACTCTAAAGGCATCTTTAGGTAAATCGTAATCAAAAGATGTACCGGCATCTTCAATAACGGCAGGGACATCGTTACCATCAGCATCGACTAATTTCCAAGCGCCAAACGGCTTGTCAGCCACTGTTTGGTAGGCAGCTTGTGGATATTGATCACGGAAGTATGCCCGGTCAATTTCAGCTTTAACAGTCACGGTATCGCTTTTTGGATAAGAAGTTGTATTCCAAACTTGAACTTGCGTCACTGCTCCTTCAGGTAACTCTGGCGTCTCTAAACGGTTGGTTACTAGAAAAGCCGCAATTTCTTTTTCAAGGGACTTACATAAATTCTCAACGACTTCAAAACGTCCCATCATGGCTCGGTGAACTTCATCCACACTGCAACCACAAATGCTGTCATGTGGGTAGTTCTGTAATAACAACTTCCAAGCATGATTAATAAAATCATGGGGATAGGTATAACCTAACTCAGATGCCATCACTGCCAAAGGCTCCAACACCTGCTCCAAGTAATTCGACAAATAAATACTATATTGCTTCAAATAAATCCGCGATGACGCTGTATTCGCTAAGGTATACCAACCATCAGTATCTTGCGAACGCAATTCACCCGAAACGGTCGAGAGTGAATGTTCCAAATCCTTGGGTAAAGCCTCAAAATACTCGGAAAAATTAGAGTGTACAAATTCATAATCAGGGAATAATTCATTGGCAATTTTCAAAGCCTCAGACAAATCTTTTTGAACCGGTTGGTGGTCCACCCCGTTCATCATCAACAACTGGTCAGTTGATGCATAGCGTTCTACATCACTTAATTTTTGTTGCCAAAAAGCCTGAGCAGCCTCACGTTCGACCGGAATTTCATTACCATTGGAATACCAATTAGCAAACAAAACCCCTAAAATTTCCGATTTGTCAGCCCCTCTCCAAGTCATCTCTGAAAAGGATGACTCAAAGGCTGCATTATCAGCTGTTTGATTATTAAAGCCCGTCGGTTTTACCCCACGACCATAAGCAGCATAATTCAAATCAGAATCCTTTACTAATTGCGGTGTTTGCCCCAAAATCCCAAAAGTATCTGGAAAATAACCAATGGGCTCAACTTGTGGAGCTCCCCAGCGCTCGGTTTCATAACGGCCAATCAAGCTATTCCGCACATTGGACTCGCCACTAATCAAAAAAGCATCTTGTAAAATATAATAAGGCCCCACACGCAACTGACCATTTTGAATATACTTTCTTAATAATTCCTCTTTTTCTGGACGAATCTCCAAATAATCATCTAAAATAATCGTTTGCCCGTCCAAATGGAAATATTTAAAGTCCTGATCATTTTCAAACAAATCCAAAACATCATCCATTAACTGCACTAAATGAATACGGTGCTCCTCTAACGAAATATACCATTCTCTATCCCAATGACTATGCGAAATTACATGAACTTTCTTTTTCATTCTCGACTCCTAACTCTTTAAATAAATATCACTGTCTCTTACCGTTTTACCTGTTGTCCGTAATAATCCAAAACTAACTCACAAAACATCATATTTGCCCATGAAAACCATTCGCGAGTATACTTAGTTGGATCATTCACATCAAAAGATTCGTGCATCAAATAGGTACCGCCATCAGTGTTAACTAAGGTATCTAATAATTGACGTTTTTTAGCACGGTCACTGGTGGTTAAACCTTCCATCGACAAAGCGATCGGCCAAATATATTGATCCCAAGTATGAGAACTTCCTAAACCACTGGCATAAGTCCCCTCATAGTAATAAGGATTTTCGTGACTAAAGATTAAACGACGTGTCGCTTGATATACTGGATCATCTTCTGAACAATAGCCTAAATAAGGTAAAGACAACAAACTTGGTACATTGGGATCATCCGTTAAACTATAATTCCCCAGTCCATCCACCTCATAAGCAAACACTTGGTTGCCTGCTTTATCTTCAACAATGGCATGCGCTTCAATGCCCACTTGAATTTCAGAACGCAATGTTTGGATTTTTTCTACTAATTCACTAGGTAATTTAGCCACATCAGCCAATTCAACTAAATAATCCAAAACAACTACTGCAAACATATTAGACGGCACTAAATAATGATACTCACACCGGTCATCACTCGGACGGAAACCAGACCAGGTCATACCTGTTACGGCTACTTGCGAGCCTCTCCCCTCATTGATGAGGGTATCTTCTTCGCGGTCTGTATCACGTACAAACGTATAAGGGGATTGCGTATGGTCTTGTTCAACAATCCATAAATTAACAATCGCTGTCACCCCATCAACAAAGGTCGCATTGAAGTGGTCGGTACGCCCTGTGTTTTTATACAGTAAATAAGCCAATTGAATTGGAAAACATAAGCTATCAATTTCATATTTACGTTCCCAAATCATCGGAGTCATATCGGTGTGATCATCTTGGTGGCCACTACCATCAGCGGTTCGGTTAAAAGCATTCGCATAAGGATCATGAATAATATAACGGAATTGTTGTTCAACCAAACCAGCAATAATATCTGCGATTTGTTGATCCATAGCAGCCAGTAATAAGTAGGGACGTACTTGTGCCGTCGAATCCCGTAACCACATAGCAGGAATATCACCAGTCAGAACAAAAACTGTTCCATCATCATTTATTTTCACAGTCGTTTCTAAAGTATTTAAGAAGCATTTTTTAAAAACTTCACCCCATTTAGGATTGTCTTGCGCCGTTTTGGCTACGACTTCATCAAGGTATTGATAAACTTTTTCAGATAATTGCATGGATAAACTCCTTAGTTGTTATTTTTTAATGAATAAGGTCGGTCGCTTTCAGCAATTGCTTGGATGGCTGGAATCATACCCAAGCGTTGTTCCAGTTTTAAACCATCCATTAATTGTTGGTAAGTAACGTATTGTTTGGTATAGACTTCACCATTTACGGTTCTAGATTGAACAATGTTTAAGTAAGGTTCAACATCCGACGAAATGAGTTCAACTTTATTACCATTGTCTAAATGAATGGTTGCCTCTTTCCAGATACTAATACCTAAAACATACTGTTCGGTCCCAGGTGTCACTGAATACAAACCTAATGAGTTCAATACGAACCAAGAAGCTAAGCTACCGTTATCTTCGTCTCCAGGATAACCATTAATATCTGGACCAAAAACATTGAGCATTAAATCTTTTAAGACAATATGGCTCATATGTGGATAACCCGCATAAATAAATAAATGAGGAATATGGAAACTTGGTTGATTCGAAATCGCTAGTTGACCAAATTTTTGAATCGCTAATTCAATCATTTCATGTATCTCAATGCCATAACCACCCGTTTCGTAAAGTGGCTCACTATTGACCAACTTTTCTAAATGCTCATAAAAAGCTTGGTCACCACCATATAAATCAATTAAATCCGCCACATTGTGGAAAACCGATAAGCTATTTTGCCAAGCACTGCCTTCAGTATAATGTTGACCCCAACGATGAGCCACTTCTTGCTTAACGAATGTACCCTCTCTATCTTTAGCCACCATTTGTTTTAAATCATCTTGATAAAGGTGGCGATAACTTAAACTGCGCGCATAATAGCGTTCAGCGATTTCAGTTTGGTCTAAATAATTCGCAACTTGAGCAATACAGAAATCACTATAAGCATAATCTAGCGTTTTATTAACCGACTCATGATAATCAGCTGGTAAATAACCATATTCAGCATAATCATGTCCACCCTCACGACCTTCCAACTCATGATCACTTGGTATGTCCGCATTAAATATCATTGCCTCTAACAATTCCTGCGCATCATTGGTATCAACCAATCCTTTAACCACGGCATCAGCAATTACGCCATCAACCAATGTACCAGGCATAAGCCCACGTTCATCGGGTGACAACCATTTGGGTAAGTAACGGTCCTCCCTTGCAATGGAGAGGATACTATTAATAAATTCTGGAATCCGTTCAGGAATTAATAGAGCATACAATGGGTAATTGGAACGAAAAGTATCCCAATATCCACTCGATGTGTAAAAATAACCCGGTTCAACCTCTTGAGAATAAGGGGAAAAATGTTTGACTTGACCATCAACGATTTCATGCGCCGTTTGCGGAAATAGTGCGGTACGATACAAGTTAGCATAAAATGTTTTAACGCGTTCATGATCGGTATGCGTAACTTCAATCTTTCCTAAATAAGCTTCCCATTCATCCGTAATTTGCGCTAGCTGTGCCGCTTTCGTTGGATATGCTGTTAAGTAAGTGTCTAGGTTTTTAGCTGCTTGTTCCACACTAATATAGGAAGCCGCAAAATTGATTGTGATCTCGCTAGTTGCCCTATCTTGCAATTCTAAATAATAGGCGGTCATTGGGTGATCTTCTTCAGAATAATCTGTTTGATGGTATAATGTCACCGATTGACTAAAATGGAAATTAAAATAAGTACCAAATGCCTTATATTTTGAACCAGACAACTGATTCGTATAGCCTGTAACCGTTAAACCATCTTCTGAGACTCTTAAAAAACCTGTTTGTGCAATTCCTATAGAGAAAAAAGGATGCTTCAAGCGTTCTTGAAAGTGACGTCTAATGCTTAGCTGAGCGCCATAAACATTAGGAATTAAATCGATGTATAACTTATCCCTTAAGCGTTCAAACGTTAAACGATTAGGTTGAAAAGTCGCATCGGATGCACGATAACCACTGAATTGATGAGCCATAAATAGGGAATCTTTTGAGCTAGCTGCTTCTACTTGTTGATACACTTCATCGGTTAAACTAAAGGCATTCAGATTAATAAAGCCAAAATCGCCCATCCAAGGACTGGGTTGATGTGTTATGCGGATACCCATATTAGACGCGTCATTTGGATGATAAAAGCGCACATCATTTTGTCTCGTTTGCATCACAAAATGATTCATTCCAAATGGAGCTGACGTAATGGGTAAGACATTCCCTTTTCCAATCGAATACTGATTATTAGTTCCTAGTCTTGTGTCGATTAAATCAACAATTTTCATTTATACACCTCAAATTTTCCTAATATTTTTACGAAAAATTAGCTTAATCGTTTTCATAATACACCCTATACTTTACCAAAATAGCATTGAAAATTAAAGGTAAAACCTTCGAAAAACACAGATAAACACTGTGTTTTTATTGAAATAAATATAAGGATTAATTACAATGGATTATGTAAATATTTTTGATGTCATATATAACTTATAAGGAGTTTTTGCATGGATACACTGAAGTTTTGGCAGCCTCACCAAGCGGTACTCGACCCACTGAAACGGAGTCAAACCACTCGCAAACACGAACGGACAAAAATCTCAAAGGATATTGCCATCCAAACCAAAGTCCAACTGATTGCCAATGGGAATTTGAACCAGCCTCTTTTCCATCCAAATGGAAGCCAGTTTTTCAAATTATACAACTTCAATTTCTGGCAATATATCGACCAATATGTCCATTGGGACAACCTAATCCCACCTTCTGATTTAATTGAAGCTGCCCATACCAATAGTGTCTTCATTTATGGAACATTATTTTTTAATTGGTCCGATAGCTTTCGGGATCAGCTGCGACTCCTAGAATGGCTTCAAGAAGATGAAGTCGGTTCAGGCACTTTTTTCTTTGCTCGTCAATTAGTGGATATGGCGCATTATTATGGCTTCGATGGCTATTTTATCAATCAAGAAACGACCGGTCCGTTATTACAAGGTAAAGGCAACTTAATGCGACAATTCATTTTATATGCAAAAGACTACAGTGAAAAACATGGCCGTACCATACGTTTTGCTTGGTATGATGCCATGGCCAATGACGGCTTGCGTCATCACTATGATGAGGTCAATGCGTTCAATGATGACTTTATAAAACCTAGTGCAGAGGGTACTTTACCTGCTGATGATTTTTTTATCAACTTTAACTGGAACCGTGAAAAAAATACACAAACCGCTCAACATATGACAACGATGGGCCGTAATCCTTTTGATGCTTATACCGGCTTTGAATTACAACAAAATTCCTACAATACCACGATTAATTACGATGCTTTATTAGACAGTGAAGGTCTGCCTATCCTATCAATCGGCCTTTTCGCTGCCGACTCCATTTTAGGCCTAGCCACCGACGGGGCTGATTTCCAAAAACAAGAAGAACGCTTTTGGGTTAGTGGTTCAAACCATTGGAAACCCCTCAACCAACTAACCTCCTTAAAAATAAATATCTCTGGTAAAACCTTTTCTAGCGCTTTTAACACAGGCCATGGGCAAGACTGGTATGTCAATGGTTTACCTCAGCATATTGGTGAATGGAACCAACGCGGTATGCAATCAATCCTCCCAAGTTGGCGATGGCAAGTGACCGGGATGAATCGCGGCTACCAAGTTGGTTTTAACTTTGAGGACGCCTTTAACGGGGGGTCATCCATTGAATTGTCGGGAAAGGCAACTTCAGAAAGGGTGCAGTGGTATTTATTTGCTTGTGAATTAGATCTAGTTGAAAATACAATGTTGAATTTAGTTTTAAAAGCAAGTACCAATGTGGAATTAGCATTAATAATGTATTCTAATGGTGAGGATATTTATTTACCGCTTGAACTTGAAGTGAGCGACCAGTGGCAAGCTGTGAGTCTGGTTTTAAATACGTATGCGGGAGCAAAGATAGATGCTTTGCATTTGGAAATCCGACCACTGAATAATGAATCTTTTTTTGTTCGTCTGGGTGAAATAACGATTGCTGATTCTGATATAGCTCCCGCTGCCGTGAATGAAATCAAATGGCTACAACAAAACTTCGTGGACGGGCGTCATGCTGAAGGTGTGATTCAAGTGTGTCATCCCCAACCTGAAGAAGTAGCTTATTATGAAGTTTATCAAGCAAAAGCTGATGGCTGGCAACTAGTCAATGCCAGTCGGAATCAGGCCATCCGTTTGCCTCGACTAACTAGGGATTTGGAACAAAGTGGGTATCATCAGCGCATTGCTGTGGTCGCTGTTGGATATAATAGTCAACGCTCTTTAGCTTTTGAAAACATTTTGGAATGGCCACTTTTGGTTGACCAGATGACTGATGCGGTAATTCCTGAGACTAATTTGATGCCGCAAGCCTTTGTTGTGGCTTGCTCGCATGAAGAACAAGCTGAGCGAGCTCAAAACTGTTTGAATGGCACCATGGCAGGTGTTTCGGATAAATGGGTATCTTTAGCCCCCGATCCGAACTATCTAATCATTGGTTTTGAACAAGCTCAAACAGTGCAACGAATGGTATTTGACCACGCTGGTGTTGGTGGCGAATCGGTTGACGATGGTAGGATGAACACCAAGGATTTTGATGTGTATTATACAAACGATTTAGATGATGGATGGCAGTTGGCTTTAGAAGTTAGGGGGAATCGTCAACATCAAACTGACCACCTACTAGAAGAAGCTGTGACAGCTAAATATTGGCGCTTAGATATTTTATCGAGTCATAATGGTAGTCCTTGGGGTGGCGTACGCTTGTATAACTGGAAGATGTTTAGCTCCGATGTCCAAGGAATTGAAAATCTTGCTTTATCACAGGTGAAACGTTTGAATAATTATCTGTTATTTATGGGCTTACCTAAAGGCATCACCATTCAATTGTATAAAGATTTAACAGATGCTAAGCCGTTATTAATTCATCCAACGGATGGCGCTCCATTTGCTTTAATTCCATTTAAAGATAAAAATGTGTATTATGAAATCGTTGATGTCAATGGGTCAGTTAGTAATCGCGTGAAAGTAACTGAGTCTTTGAATGATTTTGACATAGAACTTGTCCCACCAAAGTATCCTGTCATGCCATTTGAAGATGGGGCTTTAATCGTACGATTCAACGATTTATCCTTAGGGGAATTACAGCTCCCCTTAAATCACCCGTCGGTGGAAATTCATACACTTAAAACCAACCATGCTTCAATTTATTGGCTAGGTAGATTAGTTGATGAGCGTTTTACCATCTTTGAAACAGATGCTGTGGAAAAGATAGATGTTAAACGTGACCCACGAAGACATTACTATGTAGGAGAAACATTCGATGCGATGGATGGTTCACTCGATGTAGGCTTCGGTGAAGTAGCCTTAACTCGGCCAGATGTGACAGTGGAAGGCTTCGCTACTACTGAAAGTGGCGAACATGAAATGACAGTACATTTTATGGGTAAACAACTTGCGATTACTTATTGGGTTTATGACCACAAAATGACAGTAAACAAGGAAAAACTAGAACAGAAAATTTCTGAGATTCATGCCTTTTTATTGAGAATTGATGCAGAAAATGACGTTGTTACTGAGTTGCGACAAGCGGTTGAACGCACGCACAATCAAATTTCCAATGCCCAGTTTAGTCAACAAGAAATTGATGGTTTTTGGTTACGTTTGAATGATTTATTGGAAAAAGTAAAAGATAAGGATTAAAGGAGCAAAGAAAATGTGGGGAATGATAGCAACGTGGACGATGGCATTGGATGGTGTGACTTTAGGTGCAGAGCAACTTAAGTCTAACGGTTTTGCTGGCGATGCCATCGAAGCAGCTATTAAGGATGTTGAAGACGGAGAGTATTATAAATCTGTCGGTTATGGTGGCTTGCCCAATGAAGAAATGATTGTTGAGTTGGACGCAGCCTATATGGACGGCGATACCTTGAATTTTGGAGCCATTGGTGCAGTGAAAGATTTTGCTAATCCGATCTCGATTGCACGGTCATTGAGTGCTAATGATTTTAATAATTTTTTGGTCGGGGCTGGGGCTGAAGCCTATGCGAGCAAAGCCGGTTTTGAGCGTAAAACCATGTTAACTGACCGAGCAAAGATTTTTTATAAAAATCGGGTTGGAGATGATCGGCAAAAAGAGTTGGCGCCTTATGCTGGTCATGATACGGTTGGTATGGTCGCTTTGGATGCTGAAGGGCAGTTAGTAGGAGGCACTTCAACAAGCGGCTTGTTTATGAAAAAAGCTGGCCGAGTGGGAGATTCGCCTATTATCGGTAGTGGTTTGTACTGTGATCGTGCGGTCGGTGGGGCTACGGCCACTGGTTTAGGCGAAGATTTGATGAAAGGTGTCACTTCTTTCCAAATTGTGCAAATGATGAAAGCCGGCTTGTCACCTCAAGAAGCTTGTGAAAAAGTGGTGTTCGAACTGGATGCGGATTTGACCGCGCGACGTGGCAAAAGTGGTGATTTGTCGGTGGTTGCGATGAACACAGCCGGCGAATGGGGTTGTGCATCCAATATAGTTAATTTTTCGTTTGTGGTTGCGACTGCTGACGCCAGTGAGCCAACGGTTTACCTGACTAATCGCGTCGGTGACCACATGGAACACAAAGTGGCTAATCAAGAGTGGATTACCGCCTACTTCGCTAAACGCCAACAAGAAGTGGAAATCCGCTATGATAAATAAATACCTCTGCGACAAGCTGAATGAGTCGATTGATGCATTGGAAAAGCCATTGATTGATGCTATTGGTGAGTTAGTTAATGTCAATAGTGTGCAAGGTACTGCGATGCCTGGAGCGCCTTTTGGTCTAGGACCTCGAAAGGCGTTAGATGTGGCTTTGGCGATTGCGGATAAATTAGGCTTTAAAACAGTCAATTTGGATAATAAGATTGGTTATGCTGAGTTTGGTGATAGTCCTGGTTTAGATGATGCGAATTACATTGGTATTTTTGGCCATGTCGATATTGTTGAAGCTGGCAAAGGTTGGACTAGTGATCCATTTGTTCTGCGGCGTGATGGGGATTATTTATTTGGTCGGGGTGTCTTGGATAATAAAGGGCCGATTTTAAGTAATTTGTTTGCTTTGTATGCTTTGAAAGAATTAGGAGTGACCTTTAAACGTCCGGTTCGCTTGGTGTTTGGTTGCAATGAAGAATCTGGATTTGAATGTGTGAAGCATTATAATCAGGTTGCCAAACCACCTACTTTTGGATGGACGCCTGATTGTAAATGGCCAGTGGTAGTCGGTGAAAAAGGCCGATTGAATCTGCGTGTGATAAATCATGGTAATCGTGAGGTATTTTATCGATGGATTAATGATTATGTCTTTGCAAGTTTATCTGACGGAAAAGCCTTGGGGATTTTTAGAAAGTCTGACCGTTTCGGTGAAACATTGATGCGTGGGTATCGATTGGAGATGGTTGAGAATTGTGAAAGTTTACGCTGGTCCATTTCTTATCCTGAGACTATTTCTGGTGACGAGATACTGGACTTAGTGGGTGGTTTGCTACCTGAGTCAATTGCCTTAGAATGTATTTCTAAGCATGATTCTGTCAACTATGTAGATGCTGATGCCGAATTTGTAAGGGTTTTGGCCGATGTTTATGGTGAATTTGTTGATGTGGATGAGGCTATTGTCACCACAAGCGGCGGGACCTATGCTCGCGCTATCGATAATATTGTCGCCTTTGGCCCAAGCTTTCCAGACCAGAAAAATATCGCTCATTTACCCGATGAATGGATTAAAGTTTCGGATTTGATGCTGAATACCAAGATTTATGCCCATGCTTTGTTAGCGTTGAAGGATATGTAGGCTAAAATTTAAGCCGGTGCACTCATTGCGATAGTGAGCGCACCGGTGTTTTTGATTAGATAAGTGGACAATCTGTCTTTTGCTTGTAGAGCAGATGACAGATTAAAGATATATTACGGAAAATTAGGTTAGCAATATGGTTTTCTGCTTAATATTAGCAAAATGGCGGAAGTGAGATAAAAAGAGGAATGCAAATTCGTTGCGCTCAATTTACTAGGTCACCAAATCTCTCATTTCATGACCGATAAGCAATAAACCCAATATTTGCTTTCTAATAATCCCCTAACCACCTACAACTCCACCCGCCGTCCTTCCTCTGCTGACCGATAAGCTGCCAAACCCACTTCCATGGCTTTCAATCCATCATACCCAGTAATCGAAGGTTGACGGCCTTCACGCACACATTCAACAAAATCTCTCATCAACGCCAAATCCGTATTATTTCCAAACCCATTAAAATGCAATGTCCGTGGGCAACCATCAGAAACAGGGGCAAACTCTATCACATTATCTAAGGTATTAGACACTTTAGCCGTACCCTCAGTTCCAATAACCTCAATCTGAACATCACCCCATACTGGATATTCCTCATAACGCGACCACGACGCATCGTGACTCGCAATGACCCCATTATCAAACACCAAGGTCATCACACCCGCATCATCAATCGCATCCTCCACTCCATCGCCGTAGTAAAAATTATCCACTTGACTCCTAACTGACACCACTTCAGCCCCCATCAACCATCGCATAATATCCACCATATGCACCGTATGATCAAAGACAGCACCGCCACCAGATTGCTCAACATCCACAAACCAACCACCAGGATTTTGTCCGCGATTTGTCGACCGCATCGCCACAATGTCACCTAGCTGACCAGTTTCAACCACCTTTTTCAAAGCCACTATCGAATCCGTAAACCGAACCGGAAACGCCGTCTGCAAAATCACACCAGCATCATCACACGCCTGAATCATCCGCCTAGCATCTTCCACACTAGTTGCAATCGGCTTTTCGCATAAAACATGCTTACCATACTCCGCTGCCGCTACCGTCATCCAAGCATGCTGATTATTTTCACTGCAAATAACCACCGCTTCAAAATCCTGCTCAAAAAATGCATCCACATCCGCATAAAAAACCATGTCAAAGGTATCAGCAGCTGCCTGTCCCCGCTCCAAATCCGCATCAAACACCGCAACCAACTCGACTCCCGCAATCACTCGCGCTGCCTCCGCATACGAATAAGCGTGCATATGGGCAAAACTCATAAATCCTAAACGTACCATTTACTCATCCTCCCCAAATAAATACCCCTGCCACCGTCGAAAATCGGCTTCAATCGCTTCCCGTTCACAAAAAACTTTAGGCACTACCCGCAAAGCATAATTTTCACCACCAGACACCTTGAAGCCTTGTTGCAACTCACTATCAAACACCAACAACTGATGCACACCGTTCCATTCGACATTGACCGCCTCCACATCGCCCGCGCAAAATTCCAAGTGAGCAATCGTTCGATCAGCAAACCGCAACAACACAATCCAATAGGTCGCCCGCCGAGCTACATCAACCGCGACAACTTCGCCAAACAACCGTTCAAACACCAAACAATCTTCCACAAATAAATACCGCTGCGTTTCACTCGCAACTTTTCTTTGATATCGCAAAATACCAACCGTTCTTGCTTCAAGCAATCGACGTTTCAATGCGCTAAAACCAGCCAAATTCTCTAACTGCAAATAAAGGCGTTCATGGGGATATTTATTTATCATAGTCTTAACTCCTGTTTCTGGCCAGCGGATTGATAAATGGCATCCAGCATCGAAAGCACCGTCAAACCATCCGCAATCGGCGTTTCATTAGCCGTGCCCTCTACACAAGCATTGATAAAAGCATCAATTTCACGGCTGTAAGCATGCTCATGAAAACCCGGATAATCCATTTGCGGCTCAGCATTCAAAATCACACCATTCGCTTCCGTTATCAACTTTAAAGACGGCTCCAAAACCGCACCACCCTTTGAACCCGCCAATTGAATCAACAACTCATCTTGCGGCGTATGCATAGCATAGGAAGTCTCAATATATAAAGACGCCCCATTCTCAAAACGAATCAAGGCATTAGCAAAATCCTCCACATCCGAAGGTTCATCCAACTGATCCGCCGCCTTGTATGCCGACAAATAACCAATATGATCACGTCCACCTAAATAATTCGTCGTATTCGCACTAACCGTTACCGGCCGCGGTTTCCCCATTAAATACCAAGTGATATCCAACAAATGCACGCCCAAATCCACCATCGGACCCCCACCAGAAATACTTTGCTTGCCAAACCAACCCCCAGGATGCCCCAATCGCCGCAGCAAACTAGCCTTCCCATAATAAATATCCCCCATATTGCCCTGATCAATCCATTGTTTCAATACACGAGCATTATCCGCATAACGACGTACCATACCGACACTAGCAATTTTATCGGTCGTTTTGGCTAAATCACCAAGTTTTCTAGCTTCATCCGTCATTTGACGACTCAACGGTTTCTCAACAAACACATGTTTGCCCGCTTCTAGAGCAGCCGTTGCAATTTCCACATGGCTATCATTCCAAGTGCATATAATGACGGCATCTATCGCATCATTAGCAAGCAAATCCTTGTAATCAACATACAATTGCGTTACACCATAGTTTGCACCTTTTTCTTTAAGTCTAGCTTCATTAATATCGCAAAAAGCGACTAATTCCGCTTTAGCATTAGCCTGTACCGCCTCTATATGCATGGACGAAATTGACCCTACCCCAATAACACTTATCTTTAACATTTAACCAGCCTCCTATGAATCGATGTCCTCATAAGTATAGCTTTCTTAGAATATCCCTACCAATAAAATCACTTGTATTCTATGTTGATTTTTAAGCGCATGCCTTCGAAAATCCGGGATGGCCTGCGCTCCTGTGGCGCATGCCTTCGAAAATTCAGGATGGCCTGCGGATAATTAATAAGAATCGATAGGACACGACAACTTCAGACAAATTTGCCTCGTGGTCAAAAAAATACGTTATCGGATTGGTTTCATAAGAGATTGCGCGTAAGTGTAAAGAGAAAAAGTTGCTTAATTTAGGAGACAATAATGCACTAAACAACAGCTTCTCACTTTGGTGGCGGTGCCTACAAGCTTCCTCGCCGTAAGTGGGAAGTGAGCGAACGTTAAATAAAGCTATTCGGTCACCAAATACCTAGTTTCATGACCGAATAGCCTATTTTGTAGTTATTTAATGATCACACATTTTCCACTTAGGTTCACGCTCACAACAACTGCTCGAATATGTGTGCGCTCCTCATCACGCTCACATCAACTGCTCGAATATGTGTGCGCTCCTCACCACGCTCACAACAACTGCCCGAATATGTGTGCGCCCATGTAAGTGAGAAATAACGGTTCTTCACTTCCCACTTTCAATGAAGCGCCGTTTGGCGGGGGATTGAGGATTCGTCATTTCACTTCCAACTGCTCAACCCACTTGCCGGCTTTCTTTTCCCATCGACGTCCGCCAAAATCATTTGCCGGCTTTCAGTTGAAATCGAAAGCCGGCAAATCAAAATATAAGATGCGACTTATCAAATCACCGGTCTTTTACTTCCCACTAACCCTCGCAATCAATCTAATTAGCTGGCGAAGACCATACACCTCTTCACCATCAATCTAATTAGACGGCGAAGAACACATGCCTCTTCGCCACCAACCTAATTAACTGGCGAGGAACACATACCTCTTCGCCACCAATCAATTTTTGACCCTATCAGTCGGACTTATCTTCGTCCATTTGTCGACCTATCTTAGGCTTTTCAATGCTTGTTCAACGCCACTCACCCCAAACCGACTGCTAAGAAGCTTTGGATGCGTTCGACGGCAGCAAGCGTTTGTTCGTGAATGTTAAAGGCAGTGAGGCGGAAATAGCCTTCGCCGCTTGGACCAAAACCAACCCCGGGAGTGCCAACCACTTGAGCTCGGGTTAGGAGTTGGTCAAAAAATTCCCAAGAAGATAGGCCATTGGGTACCTTCATCCATAAATAAGGAGCATTGACACCACCAAAAACGGTAATTCCGCTAGCTTCAAGTCCTTCACGGATGATGCGAGCATTTTCCATATAGTATTGGATGTTGTCAGCAATCTGGCTCTTAGCAGGCTCTTGCAATGTTGCTGCACCAGCTTTTTGCACAATATAAGGTGCCCCATTAAACTTGGTTGACTGGCGACGCAACCACATTTTATTTAAGGATTGACCATTGATTTGTAGCGCTTTTGGAATAACTGTATATCCTAAACGCAAACCAGTAAAACCAGCTTTTTTAGAAAAACTTCGCATTTCGATAGCGCAGGTTTGGGCACCCGAACACTCATAAATAGAATGCGGGATACCATCTTCTTGGATGTAAGCTTCATAAGCTGCATCAAAAATAATCACATTACCTTGATCATTGGCGTAATCTACCCAAAGTTGCAATTGGTCTTTGGTTAATGTCATTCCCGTCGGATTGTTTGGGTAGCACAAGTAGATTAAATCGGCTTTTTTAGCTGGTAATTCAGGAACAAAACGATTAGTTTCATTACCTACTAAATAAATCGCTTCGCTCCACTTCCCTGTCACTGCCTCAAAATCACCAAGACGACCGGATAAAACATTGCTATCGATGTACACAGGATAAACCGGGTCGCCAATCGCGACGCTAATTTTTTGACCAAATAATTCCTGGATATTAGCAACATCAGATTTTGACCCATCCGAAATAAATACCTCATCCAATTGTATGTTAATCCCATTAGTTTGAAATTCAACCTCTGCAATCGCCTGGCGTAAAAAATCATAACCACCTTCAGGACCATAACCTCGAAAAGTTTCTCTTACCGCTTGTTCGTCAACCGCTTCATGCAAAGCCTCAATCACTCCTGGAACTAATGGTAAAACCACATCCCCAATCCCTAAGCGAATAATATCCGCTTTCGGATATTCTTTTTGAAAACTAGCTATCTTTTTATTAATCGTTGAGAATAAGTAAGAATCCGGCAACTTTGCATAATTTTGATTCAATTCAATCGTCATAATTTCTCCTTAACTATTTTGACTAAAATATTCACCAGTAAATATCGTTCTAACAGCACCTTCCATAAACACATTCCCTGTGTTCTCACGATCCCATTCGATATTCAGCTGACCACCTTTTAAATGTACAACAACTTTTGTAGCCGTTAAGCCATTTAAAACACTCGCTACCGCTACCGCACAAGCACCCGTCCCGCAGGCTAAAGTCTCTCCGCTACCGCGTTCCCAAACACGCATTCTTACTTCATTTGGCGAAATAACTTCAACAAATTCAGTATTCATTTTTTCAGGAAATAGTGGATGATTTTCAAAAAATGGTCCGACTTCGGGTAAGTCTAACTCATCAATCCCCTCTTGATAAATTACCAGATGAGGATTTCCCATTGAAACAGCAGTAACCTGATAGGTTTCATCATTAACCACAAAGTCTTGATTAAGCCACTGAGTAGCAGAGGTATTTATTGGGATTAGTTGGGTGTTTAATATCGGTTTTCCCATATCGACACGAGCTGCAATAATATTATCAGTAGAATTCATCATTAACTGAACGGTTTTAACCCCACTGAGCGTTTCGATAGTCAAATTCGTTTTATCAGTCAAACTATTTTCATAGGCAAAAGCTGCCAAACAACGAATCCCGTTACCACACATACGGCCTTCACTACCGTCAGCATTAAACATGCGCATTTTAAAATCAGCCTCAGATGAGGGTTGCAAGGCAATTAAACCATCACTACCAACACCAAAATGTGGTCGACTCATTTCAATAGCTAATTCGGATAGATTAGGGATGGTTCCATCTAAATCATTAATATAAACATAATCATTGCCCGCACCTTCCATTTTTGTAAAAGGAATAGAGCGCCTACTTGTTTCTGTCATTTCTCATCATCTCCTTGAAAATAAATAAAAAAGAGGACCACGAACAAAAGTCCACGATCCTCGATGTATGAGAAAACATTTATTTTGCCGGGTAATGTTTGCACAATCGACTTAACTGGCAGTTAAGTCAAACAGTAAGTCGCCTCTTATGGCTACCTACCAACAAGTCAATTTCCTATCGACTCATTTCGGCGACATTCCCTTTCCAAAAATAATATTTCTGTACTCTTGTTTGCCGCGCCTCGCACAATACCTTTTTTATTTGTTTTAGGATAACACTAGAAATAAAAGCTGTCAATTAATTGACGTCGATTAATTGGGGGAATTAATTCACTGATAATGACACTGTTAGACTAGTCGTAATTTCAAGTGATATTTTATTCTGATGTTAAAAAAATTCTTTTAATTCTAAGATTTATCGCACAATAATAGTAACTTGACTTAATTAGAAACATTTAGTATATTTAATATATATTAATAATAAGAATGGAGAAAATCAATGTCTTTACCATTATACAAATCAATTTATAATGATATTAAAGAGAAGATAGTGAATAACATTTATAAAGTTGGAGATAAATTACCTTCAGACTCCGAATTATCTGAACATTATAATGTTAGTGCTATTACAATTAAAAAAGCTATGGATTTATTAAAAGAAGATTCTCTTATATCAAGAAAACCTCGTAAAGGGACCATTGTTATAAGCAATGAGATACAAAATCACCAAATACAGGCAAATAACAGCAAATTGCCGGTTATTGGTTTTATCATAACAAATTTTGATGATATATTTGGCACTGATATTCTTCGTAACTTATTAATTCAAAGCCAAGGCCGTGCACAAATTATTATGAAAATAACATTAGGTGATTCAGAATTAGAAGCTGAATTATTAGACGAACTAGTTTCACTTGGTGTTGATGGTATCATACTATTACCGGCATCTTCTGAATTTATTTCCCCCAAATTATTGGAGTTAGTTTCAAAGAATTTCCCATTAGTTTTAATTGATAGGCAAATGGATAAATTACCCACATGTAGTGTTGGTATTAATAATTCTCAAGCTGCACAATTATTAACGGAATATCTATTTGACAACGGTCACGAAAAAATTGGAATTGTAACGGCTACTCCACAAGTTTCGACTATTCAGGAAAGAATAGATGGCGTAATTGCTGCGCATATTAAAAACCATAAAACTATTAATCAAAATCAAATATTATCAAACTTAGAATCCATGATACCTAATAGTAAATCCACCAAAGAAGATGATATTGAAAAAATAAAAGCTTTTTTGAAATCTTCCAATAATATAACAGCAATCTTCACTGGAGAATTTACAATTGCTGTCTTAGTCGTACAAGCTCTTAAAGAATTAAATCAAGAAATAAAAAAGGATTTCTCATTAGTTTGTTTTGATCACACTAAGTATAATATGTTGAACAATCAGGAATTTACATTCACTCATATTGTACAAGATCAATATGAGATAGGTAAAAAAGCACTTGACTTAATTTTGAGAAAAATTGAACAGCCAACTTTAATTGAAAAAAATAATGCTCCGTACTATCTGGTTGAAGGACAATCAGTGAAAAAAATATGAATCTCAGTAAAAAAATGGAGCCTAGAATCAACCATAATAATTCTAGGCTCCTTAAATTTATATAATATTTAATTCTTCCAATTTCGCCATAGACTCTGTCAAAAATAAACCGCTTAACTGCACACTCAGACTAATCCCTTTTTTAATTTCAGGTGCTTTCCCCCAATTATCGTTAAAGAGTATATGAGGTTTTTCAATACCTTCATTCCATAATCCCTCAGCATTTTTTCTAATAAAGTCTGTGATAAATTTGGTTTCCTGAGGTAGTAAACATACAAGTTCAGTTAAGTACCTTATTAGAATACCTTTAAATAATCCCCCATCACCAACACCTTCACTGACCAATAAACCTGTTTCTGTATGTGTAAATTTTTCAATTGTAGTTTCTGCAGTCAAAAGTGCTTTTTCAATATATTCTCTATTTTTTGAGATTTTAAATAGCTCAGTACATGCTCCTATATAGACACCTTGACAATAAGTATACGCTGACGTATCTATTGCACCATCTTTTTGACTATTTTTTCCATCATTAACAAATCCGGTGTTTTGATTAACTAATTGAGTATCTTGCCATTTGAAGATTTTATTTGCCCAGTCTAAATCATTTTCGTCATCAAATAATTGATATAATCTAGATGCTAAAATTATAGCTGGTGCATTTGCAGGTGTATTTTTATAGTGCATTATTTCTTTATGCCAAGCAAACCCTCCCCCAGCTTCATCAGTCCATCCTTTTTTAATATCTGTCCATAGTACTTTTACTTCATTCAAATAAAATGGATCGTTGGTAATTTTATAAACTCTTAGTAAAGTTAATGCAAGCCACTCCATATCATCATAAAGTAGATTTAAGGGTTGACCCCCATTCCTTAAAACAATTCCTAAATATTTTTCTCTAATTATTTCTAATATTTGATGATTCCTTGTTCGTTCAAATGCGTCAACTAGACTATCAATTGAGTGAGCATACCACCAATAATGGAATGTTAAGTTAGAATAATTATCAATATTAGGATACTGATTATTGAACATACCTATATTATCATTCCAAAAATTATCCAATAGGCCCTTGAATGCCCTATCAGCTTTATCTGACCAAGATGATGTTTCTTTCATAAAATCAACTCTTTCGTTTATGATTATCATTACTAATAATGCCATATGAACATTTCATACAGTTCATATGGCATATAAATATACAAAACATAATTGAATTTCAATTATTCAGTTTCTTGATACTGATTAAAGCCAGCTTGATAAATATTAATTAGTTCCTCAATATTCATCTGTTCAATCGTTTGCAAATAATTTTCCCATTCTGCATCAGATAATTCTCTATCTCCTGAAACAAACTCTGCACGCATTCTAGTAACATACGTACTTAAATCACGTTCTATTCGTTCAATTTGCCGTAAATCGTCATCTGAAAAGTATACACTTGGATATCGCGGAACTTGATATGGAACTAATTTTTCTTGTTCTTCTTGACGTAACCAATCATTATACGGATCATCAAAACTCCATTCATAGTCATCGCTAGCAAATCTTCTAATCGGAACTCCAATGCCCCAATCGGGTGAAATTGATGAACGGTAATCTTCAGGTGAATCATAACCTTCTGGTGGATCATTTATTACGCGAGTTGTTTGCGCATCGTCTGCCCAAGACCAATAGAATCCTTCCAAACCATTATGCAATAAATCAGCGCCTTCTTTAGTGTAAGAATAGTCAATCCATTTTATTGTTTCAATAGGATATTCATTTTCTTTAGTAATAGCAAAAGTTCCTCCACCAATACCAGTTGACTCCAATACTCTTGGTTCATCTATTAATGAACTAGTGATTGGATGAAAAACAGGATTACTAGTATCTTGTGGATCAGCTCCTAGCATAAATACTGGACTTGCATCAGCAAATACTCCAACAAGATTTTGCTTCCCTTTTGCTTGTTTTTGTGGATTAGTTTGAGAAAATGACTCATGGTCTAATAACTCTTCTTCCCATAGACGATGCATATACTCTAAGTATTCACGATAACCAGGTTGAATTGGACCAAAGCCTACTTGATCAAAATTTTCTCCATATAAGCCCATACCCATTCCTTGAACACCAAAGGCCATCATTAAGTAATCATCAAATTCTGATAAACCACCATGATTACTAATAGGTATCTCATCTGCTTCACCATTTCCATTTGGATCTTCATTTTTAAAACGTACTAATAAATCATAAAGTTCATCGGTTGTTCTAGGTAATTCTTCAATCCCTAAGTTTTCTAACCAATCACCGTTGTACCACATACGCCAAAATGAAGGTTCTTCAGTAACAGATGGCAATGCATAGATATGTCCATCAGGAGTAGTTATTGCTTTTCTAACTTCTGGCCGTTCATCTAACATTTTTTTAATATTTGGAGCATGTTCTTCAATCAAATCTTCTAAAGGAATTAAAAATCCATAGCTACCATATTCCATTTGTTCTTGATGTGTAATATCGGATGCATAAAAGATATCTGGTAAATCATCACTGGCCAATAATAATTGTTTACTAGTTGCAAAATCATCTCTTGGGGGCGTATTGAATTCAAACGCTATATTTGTCAGTCGTTCCATTTCTTGAAAATATTGTCTTTCAGACCATTGGCCTCTACCAACTTGAGGTCCAACCATAGTTAGTGTGATTTTTTCTTCTACAATTGGAAACGCTACATTACTATCATCATTAACTTCAGTTGCACTAACTGATAAATTAGCGACATTAGATAATAGAATACCACTGGTGATAATCAAATTTATTAGTTTTAATATTCTTTTCTTCGACATCAAATAAGCTCCTTTAATCTTTTTTTCAAACATACTTTACAAGCAATTTTGTACAGTTCAACCCTCACTTCCTAAATTTTTAACCTTTAAGCGACCCAACCATAACACCTTTTACAAAATACTTTTGTGCAAACGGATAAACAATCAGCATTGGTAAAGTTGAAACAATAATTACAGAGTAACGCAATATTGCACTCATATCTGCTTGATAATTAGACATTTGAGCTTGTCTCAATACTGCTTCAGGATCAGATGTTGATGTACTTAATTCTTGAACTACTAAAATTTGTCTTAAAACCATTTGTAAAGGATACATTTTTTCATTATTCAAATAAATCAACGCGCTAAAATATTCATTCCAATGTCCTACTCCATAAAATAAAGCCATTACCGCTACTATAGGTAAAGATAAAGGCATTACTATTTTTGTAAATAATTGAAAAGAAGTTGCCCCATCGATAATCGCAGCCTCTTCAAGTTCAGTAGGAATGGTTGATTGGAAAAAAGTTCTTGTCAAAACTATATTCCAAACGGATGCTCCACCCGGTAAAACCATTGCCCAAATAGTATTTAATAGCCCCAAATTTTTCACTAACATATAAGTCGGAATTAAACCTCCACCAATAAACATCGTTACAAGTAGCATATTTGTTATAAATTTCCTACCTACTAATCTTTTCCTTGATAAAGCGTATGCAGCAGGAATTGTTAAAACTAAGTTAATTAGTACGCCAAGAGAAGTATACAGAATTGTATTAGCATACCCACGCCAAATCGCTTCATTTTCCAAAATCAAACGATATCCATCTAAAGTAAAACCTTTTGGAAATAACCACATTTGTCCCGAATTGACCATCGTTGGATCACTGAAAGATGCACTCAGAATATAGATTAATGGATAAATGATAATAATTAACACAATAAACAGAATCAGATGAACAAAAAAATTAATTATTTTATCTTCTTTGGTTTCTTTAATTGATGACATTTTATCACTCCTTTTTCTACCACAAACCGATTTGCGTTATTTTTTTTGATATTTGGTTTACTGTTAATAATAATGTGGCATTAATTACTGAATCAAATAAACCTACTGCCGTTGAATAACTATACTGAGCATCTAACAATCCCGTTCGATAAACAAATGTTGATATTACATCTGAGGAAGACATATTCAACTCATTCTGCATTAGTAATACTTTTTGGAACCCAACGGACATAATACCGCCCATTTCTAATATAAACATAACAACGATAATAGGAACAATAGCTGGTATGTTTATATGTCGAATCCTTTGTAATCTAGAAGCGCCATCCATAATAGCTGCTTCATGGAGTTGCGGATCAACTCCTGATAATGCTGCAATATAAATAATTGCTCCCCATCCAGTACTTTGCCAGACCCCTGAAAATACATAAATTGTTTTAAACCATTTGGGTTGAATCATAAACGGTATTGGACCTATTCCAAATAAACCTAAGATATTGTTAATTAAACCTGTGGTAGGAGATAAAAACGCAATGATAATCCCGACCATTACAACTAATGAAATAAAATGTGGAGCATATGTAATTGTTTGTAAGCCTCTTTTATATAATCCGTCTTTAACTTCATTCATCAGTAACGCTAATATAATTGGAGCAGGAAAACCAACTATAATTTGATATATACTTATACCTAATGTATTTTTTAATAAATCAGTGAAATAATATGAATTAAAGAAATCTTCAAACCACATAAATCCTACCCATGGACTTTTCCAAATTCCTAATGCAGGTGAATAATCTTTAAAAGCCATCAATATTCCATACATAGGGGCATAATGAAATATGACAAAATACAAAAGAGTTGGAAATAAAAATAGATAAAGCTGCCAGTTTTGCTTAATAAATTTTACTTTGGTTTTTCTTTCTTTTGCACGAAATTCTTTTTTCTCCTTATTACTAGTTATTAAATTAAAATTGAATGATCTCGTAGACGAATTGGTTTTAACATTCACATTCATTCTCCTCACTAATTAACTTTTAACTATAGGTCGCTATAACAGTTCATATTTTTATTATACTTAATATACATTATCATATATTTAGTATATTTATATATAATATATTACCATAAAAATTTCGGATGTCAACGTTTACATTCTCTTTTTTTATCTTTATTCAATATTTTAAATATTGAATATTTAAATGTTATAAACGACTTCAAAATGTTTTATTTTCAATTTTTCTTTCTACCTTTAAACATGCATGATATGCTAATCCTATAATTGGATAACTCGACAAAGAAATTCCCATAAAAAATAACAAAATAGGAATGTAAGAATATAAGATTGCGAGTAAAAAAATCGTCAATATGATACCGATGGATTCCATTGGTCTCCCAATAGAAAATAGCAAGGCTTGTTTAAAATATTGTGAAAATTTAAGTTCATATCTACAAAAAATAACCATTAAATAACTAACAAAAACAGTAAAAGCCCCTATTATCAGGACTATTATTGCATGAAATAACGCAGATCTAATAAAATTTTCTGAAATGTACAAATCGAACCATAAAAAAATAGCAAACAAAATAACTATCAGCCCTATTTTATTCGCTTTAATAAAGTTATTAAAATAAAATTTTACGAAAATTTTCACAAAATTAATATCGTATCCTACACTAAACCACTTATATATGACATTTGCCATTGCTAAACTAGCTGGAGCAATTCCAAATAAAAAAATCCCCAATACCGAAAAAATTATCCATAAGAAATTTAAAATGATTAGTCTCACTATCCACATGACTATTTCAAATAGATATCCAAAAACTCCTTCAAATTGAATAATATTCACCTGCCTTTCTAATCCAGTCCTATTAAATTATTGTAGCTTAAATATTAACTTTTCCATCAGAGAAATATGTTGATGTATAAATAACCATTCTGTAATCGCTTGCATTTTCTCATAATTTTTTTTGTTTGTCAAATTATAAATCTATTAAATATATTTAATTTTCATTTTAATATATTAATATTGTTCACCTCCGTTTTATAAGCATTTTAAAAGCATCTAAGTCAGGATTTCTCCCAATTTAGATGCTCTAATTAATTTCTATTCGCCAGCTTGAACCCAACGGTCATAGGCTTGTTGATGTACCATTACGTAATCATCAATTCCCATAGAGTTAATTGTATTGACATATTGTGCCCAAGTATCATCATTGATTTCTTGAACACCAGTGATAAAGCGAGCTTCTTGTTCAACGATAAATGTATTTAAATCTGTTTGCATTGTAACAATAATATCTTGTTCATCAGTAGTTAAATAAGTAACTGGGAACGGAACTTCTGCATAAGGTTGCATTTTCGCTTCTGTTTCATCTCGAATAAAGTCACTAAATGCAGATGCATCTGTTTCATTTGGATCAACATGGACACCAGCAACATTAAATGTACCTTTTGGAACTGGAATTCCATAATCTGGAGTAATTTGTCCACGATATTCTTCAGTATTTGTGATATCTACATTTTCTGTATTAAATACTTTAACTGGTTCACCAGCTTCGTTTTCTGACCAAATCCACATAGCTCCTTCAGGACCTTGGTTTAAAAACGCAGCCCCGTCTGGTGAGTAGAAGTAGTCAACCCATTGAACAGCAAGTTCAGGATTTTCTGCTTGATTCGTAATAGCAAACACACCCGTTTGTAATTGAGGTGATGCAGGTGAAATAGGTTCAGGTGCCCATTCACTAGTTAATGGATGGAACATTGGATTGTTCACTGCCTCATCTTCAGTTCCGCCTAAAGTAAAGAATGAGAACCAGTCTTGGAATAAACCAATTTGGTTGTTTTGTCCTTTAGCTTTTTTCTGTTCGTTTGCTTGAATAAATGTTTCTTGGTCTAACAATCCTTCACTATATAATTTAGCCATGAACTCTAAATAAGCACGGTAGTTATCAGTCACAGGAGCATAACGTACTACGCCGTCAACTTCTTCAATACCAAAGGCTTTCATACCAAAAGCAGTTAATATATAAGGTCTAGAATACTCAAGCGCAACATCCGTAAATGGAATCTCATCTGCTTGTCCATTTCCATTTGGATCTTCATCACGCATTCTTACTAGCAAATCATAGAAATCATCAACAGTTGTTGGTACTTCTTCCACTCCAAGGGCATCTAACCATGCGCCATTATACCAAAGCGGACCTGTTGGCCAAATTCCAGTAGGACCTCCTGAAAGAAATGGTAAACTATAAATATGTCCATCAGGGGCAGTTATTGAACGAAGAATATCTGGGTTTTCTTCTGTTAAGGCTGTAAAGTTTGGTGCGTATTCTGCTAAGTATCCTTCAAGAGGGATTAAAATTCCTTGACGACCATAGTCAACTTCCATTCCACGTGTTAAGGTACCTGACCCAGCCCCGTAAATTATATCTGGTAAATCGCCAGAAGCAAACGCTAAATTCATACGTGTACCAAAATCACTCATTGGAGGAGTAATATATTCCCACGAAATGTTTGTCATTTCTTCGTAAACTTGCAAAGTAGGCATATCGGCCCATTCTGCCATACCAGTCCCTGGAGCCATTAATGACATATGAACAGTTTCCTCTGTCAGTGGAAATTCAGTCAATGTGCCCGTTTCAAATTCTTCATCTTCTTGAGCTGAAACAAATACTGAAGTAGCCAAAGACCCAGTCGCTAACAAAGTAGCCATGGTAACTGTACTAAATTTTCTTAACCATTTTTTCAAAGTTGTTCCTCCTAAATTATATAACCCAAGCAACATTGCAACAAACTAACCTTTCAATGAGCCAATCATCACTCCTTTAACAAAATACTTTTGTAAGAATGGATAAACCATAATAACTGGTGCTGAGGAAACAATCATCACTCCATATTTGATTACTTCAGATAGCTGTTGTCGAGAATACGCCAATTCAGCCATCGATGTTGTCATTGTTTCTGGAGTTCCTGTTGACGATAAGTCATTTAATACTAAGATCTCACGAAGTACCATTTGCAAAGGATATTTAGACCGATCGGACAGATAAATTAAAGCATTAAAGAAACCATTCCAATGTCCAACACCATAGTACAGCGCCATAACAGCAATAATTGGTGTAGATAAAGGTAAAATGATTTTAAAGAACAAAGTAATATCACTGGCTCCATCTATAATGGCTGCTTCTTCTAACTCTCGGGGAATGGACGATTGGAAAAAGGTTCTAGTTACAATGATATTATAAACGGATGCTGCACCAGGTATAATCATTGCCCAAATGGTATCCAAAAAACCTAGATTTTTCATTAATAAGTATGTAGGAATCAATCCACCACTTACAAACATGGTAACTAACATAAAGTTCGTTAAAAAAGTACGTCCATAAAAGTCTTTTCTAGATAATGCATAAGCCACTGGCAATGTTACGGCTAAGTTAATCAAAGTACCTAATACGGTATAAACGATTGTATTCCAATAACCACGCCAAATTTGTTGGTTCTCAAAAATAGCTTCATAGCCTATCCATGTAATTCCTTTAGGAAAGAGCCACATTTCCCCAGAGTTTACAGCTTGGGGATCACTAATAGAAGCACTCACTATATATGCCATTGGATATATCACTAGTATCAATGCGATGAATAAAAATAAATATACAAAAAACATATAGATTCGATCAGTTAATAACATTTTTTTACCAAACAATGTGATACGCTCCTTTCATTAAAACAGTGACGTTTCGCCGACACGCCGTGCGATAAAGTTTACAATAAGTAATAGAGCTGCATTAATGACTGATTGGAACAAACCAACCGCTGCAGCAAAACTATATTGCGCATCTAGCAAACCTGATTGATAAACGAAAGTCGCAATAACATTGGATGACTCCATATTCAATGGATTTTGTAAAAGTAGGATTTTTTCAAATCCACCAGCCATCAATGATCCGAAGTTCATAATTAAAATAATAATCATCGTTGGAGCAATCGTCGGTATGTTAATGTACCAATTGCGTTGTAAGCGGGTTGCTCCATCAATTGTCGCCGCCTCATGTAGTTGTTCATCTACCCCAGACAATGTCGCAAAATAAATAACTGACGACCAACCAGTACCCTGCCAAACACCTGACAACACATAAATTGTTTTGAACCAGCGCGGGTCTTGCATAAAGGCAATTCTTTCAAAGCCAAGAAAATCCAATAAGTGGTTAATAATACCAGTAGATGGTGATAAGAAAGAAATTATCATCCCAGAAATAACAACAACGGAAATAAAGTTTGGTGCATAGGTTGCCGTTTGAGTGAATTTCTTGAAAAACCCGTCTTTAACTTCATTTAGGGCTAAAGCTAAGATAATAGGTAACGGGAAACCAACAATTAATGAGTAAACATTTATTCCTAGCGTATTTCTAATTAAGTCCCAGAAATAATAAGAGTTAAAAAAACGTTCGAAATGTTTAAAACCTACCCAAGGACTACCTAATATACCTAATGATGGCATATAGTCTTTAAAGGCAATAATTACTCCATACATTGGAAAGTATGCAAAAACTAAAAAGTACAAAAATGCAGGAAAAGCAAATAGGTAAAGATACCTACTATCTTTAATTTTTTGCCACCTAGATTTATGATAGACTTCATCGTTTTGTCGAACTTGATTTGAACTAGCTACCTGAGCCATATGTCTAACTCCCCCATTCCTATAATTATTTTGATATAGCTAAATAATAAATTCTCAATTCATTTGCTAGCTTACATTTTTCATTATAGTTAGACGCAAATAATAAATCAAGCGTTTACAGTATGCTTAGGATAAGTCTATTTAAATGTTATTATATGATATTAAGATTTTACAACTTTTATTCATTGACTTTTACAATCTAATTTGCTTCTCATTTTTATATTTTTTTCAGCGATATTTTAAATTTTTTTTATTATTTTATCTCGTTGTACTTATCCGCTTTCTTCTATATAATGACTACAAAAGTAAAGTTAAAGGTGTGACAAATGAAAAAAATATTTTTAATTATTCTACTCATTTTACTCTTAATGTTACCAAATCTATATAATATTTTCTTAGTACCTACCACTGAGATTAATGGTTATGAAGTTAAAGGAAATTTATCTAACGAATCAGCCATAGCAGAAGTTGTTGCTGTTATTGAAAACAATATTCAAGCAACCAATGAAGAAAATATCGATTTATATGTTTCAACACTTGTACCGTCAGCCCGCGTTGAAACACAACGTGAAATGCAACAAGTTTTTGATGAATTTGATATTCGGATTGTCCTTGAATCCATAGAGGTACTAGAACAGACAAATGATATGGTGAAATTAAGAGTTCAACAAAGAGCTACAAGTGATGATGAAACCTATCGTGATCATGTTGCCACAGTTGGTATTACATTAATATATGAAAACGAAGAGTGGTTAATTGTCGAATCAATGATGGAAAACACGGAGTTTATATAGGAAAGAGGATATTATGACTAGTAACAAATTTGTTAATGGTATTTATAGTTTAGGTTCATTCATGATAGAAATGATTAAATTACAATTTTGGGGAATTGTCTATAGCTTTAAGGGGTTCATAGTCTTAGGAATTTTCCCTTCAATTTCAGCTATTTTCGGTTTGATAATGTACAATTTACGCCGTGAAGATGAATCATTAACACACATTTATAATGCTGATCGCTTCAAAAAATACTACGCTGAAAACTTTAAACAAAGTAATATCTTAGGATACCTCTCTCTTGCTGCAATTGTATTTATTTATGTGGATCTGAGAGTTTCTCAATACTTTATTGGCAATCGATATCTACACTTTTTCTTGATTCTTATCATGGTATTTGTCCTGAGTATTGTTTGTTATATCTTCCCTAGTATTGTCAGCTTTGATTTAAGTGTCAAGGATCATATTAAACAAGCATTCTTTTTAGCATTATGTTCTATTAAAGAAACGATTGCTGCACTACTCGGTATAGGAGTAGCGATATTTATTATGACGATTTTCCCTATTATGTATTTGTTATTATTTGTGCCAATGTATATTTTCCCAATAGCCTGGTTCGGTGATATTGCCATTAAGAATTTAATGAAACGAAACGAAGAAGGAATATCTAATAAAAAAGGAAGTGTTTCACGTTCATGAAACAAAAAATTCATCCAAATAAACAATGGTTTATTGATTCACGCTTTGGTATGTTTATCCATTTTGGTTTATATTCATCGATAGGACGAGGAGAATGGGTACGAAGTAGTGAGTTGATGACGATTGAAGCGTATCAGCCTTATTTTGATTCTTTTAACCCAAGAGCTTTCGATGCTGAACAATGGGCAAAAGCAGCCAGTGAAGCTGGTATGAAATATATAATTTTAACCGCCAAGCATCATGATGGCTTCTGCTTATATGATTCAAAATACACAGATTACAAAATCACTAATACCCCCTTTGGTCGTGATTTAGTGGCGGAATATTTAGAGGCAGCACGCAAATATAATCTGAAAGTAGGTTTATACTTTTCGTTAATCGATTGGTATCATCCTGATTTTCCAAAGTATGCCGACCGACACCACCCAATGCGTGGGAATGAAGCGTATCGTGATGAAGATATTGATTGGGAAAATTATCTAACCTTTATGCACAACCAAGTAGAAGAATTAGTCACGCAATATGGTGAACTGGATATCATGTGGTTTGATTTTTCTTACGATGATATGAGTGGTGAGAAATGGGATGCTGAGAAGCTTATGAATATGGTTAGTCAACACCAACCAAATATCGTGATAGACAATCGGTTGGAAACTTCTGGTGAGGGATTCGGTTCGATTGTTGATGCAGAACCAACTTCTTACGCTGGAGATTACATCAGTCCTGAGCATATCATTCCACCTTACCCAATTAAAGATGTGAATGGTAACCTTGTCCCTTGGGAATTGTGTACTTCCATCAACAACTCGTGGGGTTATGATCCGACAGACTGTAGTTATAAATCTGCGAAATTTATTATCCGTAAACTCGTTGAATGCATTAGTAAAAACGGCAATATTTTACTAAATATCCCTCCTGACGGCACGGGTAAATTTAATACTCAGAGCCTAGAGGTGTTAAGTGAAATCGGCGATTGGATGTCCTTGAATGGCGATGCAATTTACGAAAACGGCCCTGCCATTGGTTTGGAAAAACCTGAATGGGGTTATTACACACAAAAAGATGACCAAACCATTTACGCCCATATTTTCGACGGCCCTCTTGGCGTCTTACCTCTACCAGGTCTTGCTAGTTCACAAATCACCTCCGTGAAACGCGTGATGGATAACTCCGTCGTCAAAATATCAGACAGTTGGACCGCCCTAGCATTTCCCGACACAACCTTTGTTGAGTTGCATAATAATCACGCAACCGAAGCCTTAGCTGACGACATCGACATGGTTTTGGAAATTAAATTGAAGTAATTCTAGCCAAATAAATAACGCCTTGACTTCCACGAAAATAGAAGTCAAGGCGTTTTTTGTTTTGCAGTACTTGTGATGTTACAGAAATTAAGGTGATTTACAAACAAACGCTACATGGTAAGCAGAAAGTGAGCAAACGTTAAATAAAGCTAATCTGTCATCTGCTCGAGTAGCAAAAGACAGAGTAGCTTGATTAAGTCCAAAATCTAGGTAAAAAGTAAGTGGGTAATGGGTAATGACGGACGGTTCTTCACTTCCCGCATACCTCCAATTTGTGTGTACCCACGTAAGTGAGAAATGACGGTTCGTCACTTCCCACTTGTCATAAAAGGAAATCACAATTCGTTGAGCTCATTTAACACCACCCCATACCAACAGTTAAAGCAAGCAGAAACTTTACCAAATTAACAAAAAAAAGCGCAGAAAATCCGACCGTTTTTTTAATGATAGTGTCAAGGACGGACTGGCACACCTACAGTCCCTAACTCGATAGAGCGTAGGGACTGTGTAGCCAGCCGAGTCCCAAGACTACAGGCTTGGGACGGTCCCACTATCATTAAAAAACGGTCGGATTTTCGGAGCATGCATTAAACTTAATTGCTCAAATCTTCGCCATTACTAGCAATGACTTTTTTATACCAATCAAACGATTTTTTCTTCGAGCGCTTCAAGCTACCTTCACCCGCATCATCACGATCCACATAAATATAACCATAACGCTTAGACATTTGACCACTTGAAGCCGACACAATATCAATACAACCCCAAGAAGTATACCCTAACAAGTCAACGCCATCTTCTTCAACCGCATTCTTCATTTCAGCAATATGTTTTTGCAAATACTCAATACGGTAATCGTCCTCAACATAACCATTTTCGTCAGGGACATCCTTCGCGCCTAAACCATTCTCAACCACAAACAAAGGTAATTGATAGCGGCCATACAATTCATTCATCGTAATTCTAAAACCAAGCGGGTCAATTTGCCAGCCCCACTCACTACGTTCCAAATAAGGATTCTTAATCGTTGGGAAAATATTCCCACTCGTACTTTCATAAGCACTTGGATCGGCCGAAGATACACGTGAAGAATAATAAGAAAACGACACATAATCCACCGTATTCTCTTTTAATAATTCTTTGTCACCTTCCACAAATGGCACTTCAATACCTTTACGTTCCAACTCTTTTAAAGCATACGCTGGATATTCACCCCGCGCTTGCACATCGACAAAGAAATAATTACTTTGATTATCCACTTGCGCCTTGCGAACATCTTCCGGATTTGGGGTATTGGGATAATATTGGCCAGCCGCAATCATACAACCAATTTTAATGTCAGGATCGATTTCACGGGCAATCTTAGTGGCTAAAGCACTCGCCACCAATTCATGATGAGCGGCAGTATACATAACCTGCTCCTCATTTTCGCCTTCTTCAAAAACAAGGCCAGCTCCCATAAAAGGCGCATGTAAAATCATATTAATCTCATTAAACGTAATCCAATATTTCACTTTCCCCTTGTAACGATTAAACAACACCGTCACTAAGTTACCATAAAAATCAACCAACTTACGATTACGCCAACCACCATACGCATTAATCAAATGAATCGGCATATCAAAGTGCGTAATCGTTACGACAGGTTCAATCCCATATTTTAACAATTCATCGATCATTTCATCGTAAAAAGCCAAACCTTCTTCATTCGGCTCATTTTCATCCCCATTTGGAAAAATGCGCGTCCAACCAATACTGAAACGATAAGCCTTAAAACCCATTTCAGCAAACAAAGCAATATCTTCTTTAAAATGCGTATACATATCAATCGCATTTTTAGCCGGATAGAAATGATCCTCGTCAAAGGCTAAATGCTTCACCTTACCACGAATAATCGGCCCACGATCCTCACCCGTCGGTACCACATCCACATTTGCCAATCCACGGCCACCTTTATTGTAGCCCCCTTCACTCTGGTTCGCCGCCGTTGCGCCGCCCCATAAGAAATCCGTTTTGAACCCCATGTTTTTCCTCCTTTGAATAAATATCGCAGCATCTCGACATAGCACTGAGCAACCCCCTAATCAACCGGAGGTTGCAGCAGTGATATTTATTTAATTGATGATCTTAATAATATCTTCACCGACTTGAATTTGTTTGTTGGATACCATCAAGACATCTTTTAAATCGTTTGTATTGGTAACGACTACTGGTGTAATGGTTGAATACCCATGATCTTTGATTTTTTCAAGGTTAAAGGTTAATAAAGGTTGCCCCACCTCAATTGTTTGATCACGTTCAACTAAATAATTAAAGCCTTCACCATTCATTTGGACGGTGTCAATACCTACGTGGATTAATAATTCAACCCCATCATCGCTCGTTAAACCAATGGCATGTTTGCTATCGAACAAGGCAGTTACAGTACCATTAAAGGGTGCATAAACGGTTTCGTCCGTTGGTAGAATCGCTACCCCTTGTCCTAAAATCCCTTGCGAAAAGACTTCATCGGGAACATCAGATAACTGTCTTAAATGACCGGTTAATGGTGAAACAACTTCCAGCGTCGCTCCAGCTTCGGCAGTGGCTGTAGTCGTTGAATCTGTCCCTTCATCAATGGTTTCAGCCATTTCTTGAATTTCTTCGGCCGCATCTTCATCTTTATAAATAATCATGGTAATCACAAAGGTAACCACCGCCGCAATAGCAGCCCCTGCAATCGCAAACCAGAAGTGGCGTAACGTATCTTCACCAATATATGAAGGTAATGTTAAGAGACCCGGTGAACCACCTGAATAGTTACGAACACCATTAAGACCCATAAACAAACCACCGACACCCCCACCAATCATGGCAGCATATAAAGGTGTTTTGAAACGCAAGTTAATCCCATAAAGTACGGGTTCAGTAATACCTAAAACAGCGGTTAAACCGGATGAAAAGGCTAATGACTTAACTTCAGTATTCTTCGTTTTTATACCAACCGCAAATGCAGCGACACCTTGCGAAATATTTGAAGCGAGGTTGGCTGGGTAAACCATCGTATCATAACCAATGGTTAAACGGTTATTAATTCCAATTGGGATAATACCATAGTGCGTTCCGGTTGAAACTAATAGTGGGAACAGCGCACCAATAATGGTTGGTACTAACCAAGGGGCAATATTTTCAAGCGATAAAATAGCGCGCGAAATCAAATCAGAAATATAATGTCCGATAGGTCCGATAACCACCAAACTTAAAATCCCCACAACCGTAACGGATATCAATGGTTTAGTAAAGAATTTGACTGATTTGTGGGAAATGCGATCTGCAATCGGCTCAACGTATGATAATACCCACACGGATAAAATAATGGGAATAACCGTTGATGAATAAGTCACTGAAGCAATTGGCAAGCCGAATAAGTTAATAGAACCGCCTGTTGCATTGGCTTGTTGGACCATCTCTACAAAAGTGGGATGTTGATAAATCCCAGCAATCATTAAGGCTAAATATTGATTGGTTTTGAATTTATTGGCTGCCGATACAGCTAGTAAAAATGGCAAGAAGTAAAAGGCTGAATCCGCCATAAAGTTAATAATTTGATAATTCATCGACTCATTATCGACCCAATTGAAGACAACTAATAAGGATAGTACGGCTTTCATCATCCCTGAAGCTGTAATCGCTGGAAGGATAGGGGTAAAGATACCCGTTAAGGTGTCAATCATCGTATTTAAGAACGATTTTTTCTCTTCTTCTTTCTCTGGTTCGCTATCAGAACCGCCTTCAACATTAATATCATATTGATTGTTGATTTCTTTAAAAACATTACCGACATCACTACCAACGATAACTTGATATTGACCGCCTTTTTCGACCGCTCCCATAACACCTGGTATCTTTTTAACGGCTTCCGTATCAGCTTTGGAAGAATCCTTTAAATTAAAACGTAAACGCGTGGCACAGTGATAAAGGTAAGAGACATTATCTTCTCCACCGATATTCTCAATAATCGACTTGGCTGTGTCTTTGTAATCCATATTTACCGCTCCTTTTATCTCTATTTTTTCTTATTTCAATAACAAAAAAAGACCCATAATACCCACACTAAATAAAGGTACTAAGGTCTAGCCTGATTTAACAGTAACAATCCTGATTATTTTGTTATTCGATTAATATGAATGGTTAAATACATTAATTCATCTGACTCGAGTCGACGATTAAAGTCATTTTCAATGTATTCCGATATTTTTAAGGCCGTCTGATACTCTTTACGATATTTTTCTTTTAAAATAAAGATAAAATCAGAGGCGTCTTTGGATTCTAATTTTTGTCCTACAAAGAGTCGTTGCACGAAAAATTTTAAATGGGTAATAAATCGTTCATAATCCAAGGAATATTCATCCAGTGATATATTAAATTCATAAGTAACAATTTTCAAAATATTCTGAATAATTTTGGTCATTTCCGTGATTTGTTCCACATTAGAATTTTTCAATTTTGCATTGACGATATGTAAAGCAATAAATCCCGCTTCATCTTCAGGTAGTTGGTAGCCTAGTTTTTGATGAATCATCACTAAGGCTTCTTTCCCAATAAGAAACTCATGATTATAAAATCGTTTGATTTCCCATAATAAAGCGTTTTGAATCGGTACGCCATTCTCAAAACGTTCGATCGCAAAATTAATATGATCAGTGAGTGTTATATATAAATTCTCATTTAAATCTTGGCCGAGTGAAGTCTTAGCATAATTGATAATATCATTAGCAATTTGAACATGTTCAATGGGTATATTTCTTAATAGCTTTAGTAATCGATTACTATTTTCTGCATCCGTATTAACAAATGTTTTTTCAATCGCGTCTGGTTGGATAAGATCTCCTTTTTTCTTTTGGAATCCGATACCCTTACCGATGGCAATCGTTTCTTGCCCTTGTGCATCTTTTGCAATCACAATATTATTATTAATGACTTTTTCTATATTCATACTCACAACTCTTCTTTTTACGACCTCTCTTTTAAGGTTTTGCCCTTTTTCCAAAGGTAACAATCCTTAAGTAAAGATTAACATTTATTTATTATAAATGCAAACGCCTAAGGTTTTATTTAAACTTTTCTTTAGGCGATGCTAAAAACACCAAAAGCAGCTAATAAGTGCTGGGCACCGTTATGCCCACGCCTCGTTTTCTGCTTTTGGTGTTTAGTCATCCCAGTAACAACTGATTCACCCGACCTTGTACAAGCTCATACGAATAACCTGCTTGCGTCAATGCTTTTTGTCTGGCTTCACCATTAAACCACTTGCCTTGAATCACTTCTTTTGCGATTTCCTCCACCGTTAGCCTTAATGAAATTTGTTGATCAATTAAGGCTAATTTACCTGGATTAGCTTGCTCGATGGCTTGTTTTCGATTTGACATCCCTTGTAAATACCGCTGATAACCACTAGCGGCATAGTCATACTTAGCACCGCCTACTTTAAATAAGCCTTTTATACACTGGTAGAAATCCACATGGTCGGCAACCTTATAGCTATGATTGGGTCGCAATAAATAAACCCAATCCTGCAAGAAATCATTACTCGATTGATAATGAATATACTGCCCACCTTCATCTACTGGGCGACTTAAGCCAGGCGTTTTTAACACCGCCGGATGACCCTTGTAATTAGCTGACCACGTCATCCCCGCCCAATTATTATCCAAACGCCCTACTTCTGAATTCCCCCACATAGACTCATAATGCAACATCACAATCAGAAAACTGGGTAAAATCTGATAGGCTTGTGCAAGTGATACAATCACTTGAATAGTTGCTTCAGAAAGACTGACACCTTGACAAACAAGCCCTTTATCGCTTGTTGCCAATTTTGCATTCACCGATGCTTGGACGGCATCCGCATTAAAACCAGCTTCCAATAATCGTTGCCGCCTTTCCAAGCCACTTCCCCATAACCCCCGAATTACTTCCTCCACTACATCAACCAAGTTAATTACTTGTCCATAACGCGGCCTGGCATAACCCACAATACGCCCATCATCCCATTGAAAATTATTTTTAGCAACACAGCGGTTGGAATTGCCTTCAATCGTTGTGATCCGATTACCGCTCACCTCAGCCACCAAACCAATATGATCAGCAAAACCACCCCCATCCCAATCAAAACACACGATATCACCTACTACAGCTTTTGTCCGACCCTTCCAAATGCCCATTTCTTTAAATAAATATATATGCCTCTGAACGCCACATTCACGTCCAATCAACTGACTGGCACCACACTCATCACCCACAACCGTTAGAAAAGCATCACACCACGGATCGTCATACGTCATCTGATACCCCATAGGTCGTGGCGTAACGCGATTATAGCTATCAATCAACCCCCGATGCACTAAACTCCCTTGAACAACCCCAAGATATTTTTCTGCCACCGCCAATAAATATCTGGCTGATACCATTAGTCTGCCTCCTCCTTATCCTTGTAATAGTTATGACTAGAAAGTTGCATAATAGAACCTAGAAAAACAGCCAACAAATTAAGTGTTGACACATATACGTCGACTTGTTGCCATTCAAAAACATCCCCTAATTGAGCTAACAAGACCGCCAAAGCTGGCATAAAGACTAAAACTAACCATTTAGCCCTATCATACATGCGATTATTTAATTGCAAGGCGCATCATCTCCTTTATATCCCCTTTTATCTCACTCACATCCTTATGTATTTCCTGCATCGTAATTTCGATCATTTGGATTCGCCGTTCATGTTCATTCATCCGATTGAGCAGAAATTGTTGTTCTTTCTTACTGTCTTCAACCGATGTTTGCAGAATCTCTAAACGATGAACCAAGTTTTGAATCGAGGTGATTAATCCAACGATTTTGCTAATCAACCCAATCACCGCGACGATAGCCCCGGCAAACGCTCCTACTTCAATCACAGACATACCTTGCCTCCTTCCTAAAAAATCGTCCATCCAGTTCTATGACTGAATGGACGCCCACCATTAAATTAATCAACCATATAAATATCTTCGACCGTACGTCTTACATAACGTGCACCCGTTGGGGTCGCATATAAATCAAGGCCATCTTTAACGAAAATATCCGAATTAACGAGTGTATTAACTAAATTTTCAACCGTTTCACGATCTAAAGCCTCTTGAGCATTGCGGATATTTACTTTTTTGCTTGCGCCCTTAGTATCTTTGAAAAGCAATTCTAAAGTTAATGTTCCTTCCATTATATTCCTCCTTTCTATTTAATAAATCCTGCCCACTAATAAATGGCATATACTTCAACAGCAATTGTTTCAGCAATGGCATCTGTAAAAACGGACTGCAAAGCGTCTCGAACCGCAATCATCTGACTATGATCGGCTTGATTGGCTAAGTTGGGTAAGGTTAAAGCTAACTTTACTTTTTCATCCACCCCAACGGTCTTAAACTGCAGACTGCTACTAACAAACTCTTTTTCACCCGGCATCTTCATCCCTCCTTTTGCATCGATTTGTAAGATATATGACCTTACACCCTATAAAAGAAAGGTAGTGGGATTTATTTAACTAGTTTTTGAGAATATTTTTATAAGGAGATAGTTTTGCTTGAAGTTTAGCTTTACGCTTGTGGATAGCAGGAATGCTAAGATCGTAGTAATTTGCAATTTCTCTTAAGGTGAGGGAGTCATCATTTAAAAGCCAAAACAAACCTTGTTCTTCGAGGGTTAATACATTTTGCATGGAGGATATAAAAGCCAGTAGATTGACTTGACTCTGGAAAGGAGCTTCTTGAATGGAAGAGTGAATCAGTGCATCGAGGTCGATGGATGGGAGCGAAACCGTAGGCCTTTCTTTTTTTAATAAATCTAATAAATACCAGTACAAACCTTTGGAAGCATAAGCGATAAATTGATAGCGTTCATTATCGATTGGATTACCTTCAAAGCGTTCATATAACGCAATCATCTTGATGCGTAATTCTTGTGCGTAATCTTCATAAAATAAATGCGTCGAGCGAATTCCCATTCGATTCAACGTTTTATGGACAATTGGATCGAACTGCAATAAGATTGACTCTTTTTCAACTATACTCTTTCTCATGTAAACCCCCTTGTTTTTTCTTGAATTTTATAATTGATTTAAATATATTCGTTACTGGATTTATTGTCAATATCAAGAAAAACGTGATTTTTAGCCTTAAATCCCAAAAAATTGAAGGAGCTAATTAATTTTTCCTTAATTATTCGCATGAGAACAATCTTTTTTGATTTTTGAATAAATATTATCTATAATTAAAGTATCAAGTTATCATTTATTCATCTGTAAAAATGATACATGATACAATCATCAAAAAGCTTGTTAAATACCTCTAATACACCTTTTTCTCACTGTAAACTCCTAATAAGATTACCCTAAAAAGACGATAAAACTTTTCTAGTTTAGAATGATTTTAATTAACTTGACTCTTATTTTGATTTTGAATAAACTATAATTATCAAATTAAATATAGAAAGGGACTTATTTATGATACAATTTCTGCTTAAAGAGCGTGAAGGTCAATTCCTTTTGTTAGGAACGCTTTTTCTTATCTTAGGATTTGCCTTCGGCTTTAACCCATTACTTAGCCGTATTTGCTTTTATATTGCCATTTTCTTTTTAGGTTTCTTTGCAGCTAAAAATGCCATTGTCGAAACCGTTAAAGACCGTTCACCAAATGTCGATTTATTAATGATTTTAGCCGCTTTAGGAGCTGTGTTAATCAATTATGAATCAGAAGGAGCTATGCTCTTATTCATCTTTGCGGGTGCAGAAGTCCTCGAAGACTATGCGACGAATAAATCAACAAACGCTATCGAAGCCTTACTCGAACATGTACCTGATACGGCTTTGCTACTCTTAGATAACGGCGAAACTGTAAAGGTTTCAACCTCCGAATTAAAGATTGGTCAAACGGTTGTTGTTGCTAAAGGCGCCCAAGTTCCGATTGATGGTGTGATCGATCGACACACTATTATTAACGAAGCTGCTTTAACGGGTGAGTCAGTGCCAGTTGAAAAACATCCAAGCAACGAAGTCTATGCCGGTACAATTAATGAAGGTAATGCTTTTCATTTAACGGTAAATAAAACGAGTGACCAAACCGTTTTCTCTAACATTATCCGTATGGTTGAAGAAGCTCAAGGCCGCCCTTCAAAAATTGCTTCCTTTATTGATCGGATTGAATCCCGCTACGTTATTATCGTTTTGATTGCAGTACCAATATTTATTATTGCATTAATGGTATTCAATCAAATGCCATTCTCAGATGCCTTTTATCGCGGCATGGTTTTATTAACCGTTGCTAGTCCTTGTGCATTAGTTGCTTCAGCGACACCTGCTACCTTATCAGCTATCTCTAATGGAGCCAATAATGGGGTTCTCTTTAAAGGTGGAGCCGCCATGGAAGCTTTAAGTACGATGGATATTTTATTTAGTGATAAAACGGGAACCTTAACCAAAGGTGAATTCGAAGTAATCAATTATCAAATCGAAGAAGACTATTTAGCTGAAGTTATTTATATGGAACAACAATCTAGCCATCCAATTGCTGAAGCCATTACGCATTCGTTCCCTGAAGTCGATTTATCAAACGTCAACATGACAGAGCCAGTTGAAGAAGTTGCTGGGACGGGTGTTAAAAAAGGGTCTTTAATTGTAGGAAAACCTTCCTATTTTGAAAATTATGCAAACCCCAATAACTACCAACCCGATGATGGTGAAACAGTTATTTTCGTAGGTAAAGACAATACCATTATTGGTTACTTCTCTTTAGCTGATCAAATTCGTCAAGAAGCTAAACGTGCTGTTACAAACTTCAAAAATAGTGGTGTCGATGTCCAATTAATTACGGGTGACAATGAAAAAACGGCTAAAATAGTTGCCAATGAACTTGGTATAGAACATTACCATGCCAACTGTTTACCAGAAGATAAAATCAATTTTGTCATTGACTACCAAAGTAACGATCAAGTCGTTGGGATGATCGGTGATGGGATTAATGACGCCCCTGCTTTAGCCAATGCCGAAATTGGGATTGCCATGGGTTCAGGTTCATCCGTTGCCATGGAATCCGCTGATGTCGTTATCGTAAAAAATGATTTAAATAAATTGTATTACAGCTATGAGTTAAGCAATCGTCTTAACCGGATTATCAAACAAAACGTTACTTTTGCTGTTGGAGTCATTATTATCTTAATCGCCTTAAATCTTTTAGGATGGTTAGATTTACCAACTGGCGTTATTTTCCATGAAGGTTCTACTATTTTAGTTATATTGAATGGTCTCCGCTTATTAAGTAATAAAGATGAAGGTGAAAAAGTTACCCCTTCTGGTTCACCAGAACATGCCTTGAATTAATTTGTTGTCACATTTAAATAACGTTAGGAAAGAAAATAACGCTAGTCTCCACTGCTTCAAGGTGAGGATTAGCGTTATTTATTTAAAGGAGTTAGGTTTTAGTTCTCTTCCAAGTGACGATTGCTCAAGTAAATGCCTAGCAGATAAATCGCAAGGATAAAAATGAGAGTGATAAAGGCTATCGGCTGACTCAACCCGATGAGAAGTTGCCCTAAGTAAGGAATATGAAACCGATATTGGGCAATATAAGCCTCTTTGGTGACCGGCATGTCATCGGCAAATTCATTGGCATCGCCTTGGGTAACAAATCCGTCACTCGTCTCAGCCGTAATGCGGTGGGTGACGATGATGCCATTGTCTAAGAGGTAGGTAATCACATCCCCTTCCTTTAAATCTTCATATGCCGTTTGATAATCTATCAGATAATCACCCGCTGAAAATGTCGGTTGCATACTGTTACTCAAGACACTATAACCTTTCAAACCGAACAAACCGGAACTAGAAGGATTCGACATAAAATTTAATACCATTAAAAATATTAACAAAAACACGCTAATATTAAGCAAGATATTGATTAATTGTTTGATGACTTTCATTAGCTTACTCCTTTTCGACTTCCGGGCTTTCCGCTTCAACACCTACTTCAGATGGCGTTTCATCAGCTATAACATCCGCGTTTTCAGACACTGATTCAGTGGGTAATTGGCTGTCTACCGATTCAATGTTTGGATCAGCAACAGATTCCACCGGAATTGACGCGCTTTCCAAATGTTCGCTGTCAGATTCACTCGATTCACTTTCAACGTCTGACGACATGATACTTTCCTCAATCACTTCAAGCTGTTCTTCAACCGCAAAATAAACCGTTAACCACTGCGAGGCATTCGTCAGGCTATGCGTCAGTTTCAATGACATGCTAGGTTGAGCTACCGTTTGAAGACTAGCACTCGTAGCAACCCTTTGCGTTTGGGGTGTACTTGCTTCAACAACTACTTCTTCAAATGACACCGCAAAGGTGGCTTTAATATAATGATTGTTTTCATGACGAACCGCATCAATTAACTGATAACCTTTTGGTAGTTGTTCAAAGGTAAATTCAGTCAAAGGCGATAGAGCTTCTTCAAATTTAATATAAACCTCGATGGTTTGTTCTTGCGCGACCCGCATGGTTTCGACACGATTAGTTGCTACCGTTTGACTAGCTTCAACTTTTACCGGAGTCGTATAAACCGATGTATTGGCATCAAGTGGGGTAAACATTTCGGTCGGAATCGCAAAGTTACTGGTTCGAATCGAAACTAGCGGTCGCGTTAAAACAATTTGCCCGGTTAACTTTGAGCGTAAAATAACATTCCCTGTTTGATTGGCGACATTTGTTGTTTGTCGAATGGCTAATTGATTATTAGTCAAACTAGCTGTAAACGGTCCTGAAACTTCAACACTAAGATAAGTAGACAAATCTTGCGTTACTGCCGTGGCATAGGTATTCCAATTTCGCTTGGCTAAATAATACAACTGATGCACCGAATCAACTTGTGACGTTGTTATCGTTCGATTCGAAGCCAGGCTAACATAATCTGGGCCTGAATGACTAATATCCGTATTTAAAATTAACGGTCTGGCAAAATCCGCAATTTGCATCCAAGGAATATGGGTCGTCGCATCATAGCGTCCCGAAGCTAACAAGATATCGGTGGTTTGGATTAACATCGCTTCACTATCTAACCCATTCAAATTATTTTTTAAATAAATATCTACTTCAAAACCAAGATTTTTGTAATAGGTCACTTCCACACTATAATGAGCTGAAAAACTTTTGATAACATGATTAACTAGCTGCTTATCACTATAGGTAATCGTCGCATTCTCTGGTAATTTAATAAAGATCTTCCCTGGTTCAATGGTAGACAACTTCCCACTACCACCGTGGGCTTGGTTTGAACCAAATAATAAATAATTAAACACATAAAATAACTTATTCGATTCAAGTTGTTCCGCTTGGGCAAATTCAGCTTCAGTCGGCCAACCTGCCGGTGTTGAACTATCACTGTTGGCTACTAATTTAACATCCATTGTTTGTGAATCATTAAAACCATAGGTCACTTGCTGACTGCTTTCTATTTGATCGATTAAATTGGTCTGAATTAAGCCGACCGTTAAGTGATAAACTTCGTCTATGCGTATATCCATGGGATAATCCGCCTTGATGGTTAGGCTTAATTGTTCACCTGGTTCTACTATCACAGGATGCCCATTTGTTTCTAATAGATTCATTTGATTTAACTGGCTAACCGCTTGTTGATTTAAGGTCAGCTTCGAATAAAATTGGCTATTGGTAATCGCTTGGGCAGTCACTTTAAAGTATACCGCTCCCGCTAATGTGCCATTATTACGGATAACAATGGATTGTTCGTTTTTTTCCACCGAAAGATCCAGCTGACTATTAGAAATAGTCGCCAAATCTAAATAACCCGTTTCTAAGCGCACCGTTTCAGATTGAAGATTGTCATCCTTAAAAAATCCTTGCGCTTGTTTAATTGCCACTGTATTCAACACGAGAAACATCACCAAAAGACCTAATACGCGCAATTTTTTAAGCATGTCAATCCTTCTTTCAATCTAAAACCCCTAAAATAAATATCTCTTCTATTCCGGGTTTGTTGCTTTTTTACTAAGGTTTAACCGTCCCATTCGCAATTGTTTCCGTCGAATGATCAACGACATTATTTTGAATCGCTGTAATCGTGAAAGCATCTGTTAAAGTCGACATTTTCCCACCGGTTACATTACGACCACTACCAAATGTTTCATTGACAGAAGATTGAATCGGCACACCCACTCGGATAGTTACTAGAAAGCTTGTATTAGGTTGAACTTCCGTAAAGGTTTGTGTTGCATTGGCGGCGACACCATCAATCGTTGCGGTAATTTCAAAATCAGACATATTAGATAAGGTGCTATAATCAAACGTTACATCGGCAACGAGTGACCCATCATAGTTAACTTCGAAGACTTTTTCAAAGTAATCCCCTGGACGTAAGTTAGAAAAATTAGCCCCTGAAACATAATCGCCTGCAGCGACTGCCACAGTTCCCGAACCATTACGCATAACAGTATTAACATGATCATTCAGTGGCATATAACGCCATTGGTTGGTTGCATTATTATCATCTGAAAGACTTACCGTCCCAGTCGATAGGCTAATATCTCCCATGGTTGTTGAATCAGTGAAGTATGAAAAAGTTCCATAGGTTCCAACAACTAATAATAAGATGGCTAAGAGTAAAATGTGATTTTGTTGCTTTTTATTTGTTTTTTCATGGTAAATCCCTCATTTTCTTTTTCTGTTTAAAAGCACTATGTTAGGCTTATTTATAGATATCTAACGTGCATTGGATCGAATTAACGTAGCAATATTTGATGAAGTATTTACAACCTCCGATTTTGTTTGATGATACCGATTCTTAACGAAGCGATGAGAGATACATACTTTTCTATGTATTCCATTGAAATAAATGACGGTTTATTAATGAATCCCTTTAATAACCGCAAATTTCCAAAAACAACTATAACATACTCTAATAATTTAGGCAATCGTTTTGTATAGTTTTTTTAAAATTATTTTTAGTGGAGTTTTCAATGTATATCCCTATTTATCGTCTTTATTAGCAAATTTTAATATAGGCAATTTAATCCTAATTATTTAAACGATTCTATATTATTTATTAATACTTCAGACCCACACTCTGCTTCTTCCCGATTTTCCAGCTGTTTAAAATAGATCTCTTTAGTCGACTGAGGAATATTCTAATACTCACTTGAACAGATTGCAATAGCTTTCGTTAAATTTATTTCGAATTCTACATAATTTAATCTTTTCTTTAGAATTCGAAATACTTTTTAGTTAAAAATGGCTTATTCAGCGATATTTACTTAAGGTCTTTAGAACTTAAAAGAGACTGTGCGCATGTAAAAATGCATACAGTCTCTGATAGATTCATTAGCTATTCTTCAAATTTGCACGAACATCAAAAAGGGCTTTTTGCACTTTAATGATTACCTCGTTCGTAATTAGATCATCGTAAAAAATGATTTGCTTGTTTTTGATTTGCTCAATATGTACATTGGTGGCGATGATATGGTATTTGGATTGTTCCAAGTTATTTATGTCGATGGTTAAATCTTGAAAGGCTTCAACGATCACATTTTGTGAGGTGTAATAGTTAGCGAGATCACAGATCGCCTTCACATGAAAATCATCCAAATCACTGATAACTAAAATATAAATCTTCGGTTCAATTTCATTCAATTGAACCACTAGTTGATCCCAATGATTAAAAATAATATAAATCAAATAGTTTTGTAAGGTCGTGGTACATTTTGAATTATAGTGCTTCACCAAATAAATCGCAGCCTGCTCAACTTCTTGGTAAAAATCAGGATACTTTTTCTTAAGTTTATGACAAAAATTACCGATTCGATCCACCAGCAAGAAACTCGAGGTCGTATTTTGACGATCAATTAAAACCGTATTATACAGCGTAAATATATAAGCTTCTGGATTAGTTAATTCCAAGCCAAAGGTCTTTTTTAAATGGCTGACCATTGCTTCTATATCTGACAAAAGAGCCTTCACTTTGGCATCTGTTTGACTGGCTTCGACCAGTTCAGCATAATTAAAGTAATGGTTTGTATGATTAAAATTGACAAACAAATCAAAAATTTGGTCATAATCAAGGGGTTTGCCAAACGTTGTTTGAAAATACTCCGCTTGCTGCAAAAATTTAGGGTTTTTCTGTTTTTGGTCATAATACTCACGAATGGAATCATCAATATTTTCAATGTTATGACCCGCTAACCCCCGCAATAGATTGACCGCCGTCATAAGCTTCATCGATCTAAAGCTGGCAAACTTCATCGGTAAATTGTTACTCTTGGTAAAATATAAAATTAATTCTTCAAATGGCTTTTCGTCTATTGTTGGAAAAGGCCATTCCATTATACAATAGCGTTCCGTGAAGTACTGATAATAGAAAAACCGTATATCCACCTCATTGCCTTCAAAATAATAGGGCCGTCCTTTAATTTCAATATTATATTGCTTGCGCAAAAACTGATTGAACTCGGCTAATAAGCGATACATGGTCGGTTCGCTTGAATTAGTTGCTTCAGCCACTTCGTTTAAGTGATTAATTGGCTTATACAGCATGTCTTCAACCATTTTTAGCATCGGTATTTCCGCTAAAAAATATTTCATAATTTGTTGGATATCCGAATCGTTTTCTAATTCAAGTCGATATAGTTTTTGAATATTATTTATTTTTATTGTTGGGAATATCGCTTCGAGTTCTGCAATATCTTTTAAGAAAGTTTTTTCAGAACAACCAACGGCTTGCACGATAGAATCAAGCGTTACCCAATCATTTTCATCATATAAAAATTGAATTAAATCCATACGCCTAACATTCGTTCTACTCATTATCTGGCGCATAACATCCCTCCATATAATAACAGTAAAGGTTCAATATTAAGATATTTACTGTGTCAGACTTTAGGGATTATTATATCAAATTTATTATAAGAAAAAAATAATAACTTTGATTTTTAATAAATTATTTTAATTTAATCGATAGTTTATAGAGATAAATTTTATCATTAAAGTTACATTAAATTTAAATTAGCTACTTTAATCTCTATCAAGCTGTTGATCTAGCTTTACTAAATCAAGTGCATCATAGGTCCTAAAAAAGGTATATAGTTGCTGAAAGACTTTTTGGTTAGCTCCGGCTTCATCATTTTCGACTTGTAAGACTAACAGGGGTTCATGCAAACTTAAACGTAACAAGTACCAGCCGCTCCCAAAGGGCTCTGTAACATTCACACGAATCCCTTCGTGATTATCCGTTTCAATATCAAAGCCATCCGTCTTTTCAACAAACCCGGCCATATCATCAATGACTTGTTGCCCATAGGCTTTAAAGTTGTCAACCTTAATAGGAAAGCGTACTTCTTGGGTTTCAGCGGGTTGTTGCAATTCTTGAATCAAATCACTTAATTGACGGCCTTGTGACTGTAGTTTTGGCAACAACATCAAAATTTTCGCCACCACATACGCCCCATCATCGAGAAAATAATTTTCTCTAAAGGCAGCATGCCCACTGGTTTCAATGGCTAAAGGCGTCGAAATCCCAGCAGCATTTAATTCAATGGCTTTGTTAATCACGTTACGATAACCCGAAATATGTCGGTATTGCTTACCACCTAATTGATTAATAAAAGTTTTTAAATGTGAAGAAGTAGGTGAATTTGTTACAATCGTAGCCCCCTTCTCTTCCTCTAACACAATATGCGCTAGGACGGCAATTAAATTGTTCCGATTGATAACCTCGCCATTGGAAGCCACAACCGCAGCCCGGTCGACATCTGTATCAAAAATAATTCCTAGGTCTGCTTGATTATCCAAAACCGCTTGGCGAATACTTGCCATCGCTTCTTTATTATCCGGGTTAGGCACATGATTTGGAAAATTGCCATCAGGATCTAAAAATTGACTACCACGGGTATCAGCGCCTAAAACGGCTAATACTTGACTGGCAAAGAAGCCGCCCGCACCATTACCCGCATCTAATACAATCCGCATGCCGGCCAATGGTTCGCTACTGTCCGTTCCTTTTTGAATCCGTTCAACTAAATCTTGGGCATAACGCGGAATTAAAGCGATTTTGCTGACAGAACCTTTAGTTGGGGCTTCAATTGGGTTATCGGCTAGCTTTATAAGGGTATCCATATCTTCATGTTCCGCTCCACCGGTTTTCGTAAAAAATTTCAAGCCATTATACATATACGGCAAATGACTAGCGGTCACCATAATACTGCCATCGGCATCAAATTCTGCATATTGCGTTGCCATAAACATAGCCGGTGTCGTCGCCATCTCGGCATCCAAAACTTCAACACCCACTTCAATAAATGTCTCAATTAAACTGTTTTTTATTGCGGGTCCACTCAAGCGACTATCCACACCCACCGCAATCTTTAACGGACGGCGTTCAATCTGTTTTTCTTCGCTTAAAAAATGCACAAAACCATGGGCGATTTTACGGATGGCTTCCTCTGTGAGGTTAACGTCATGGTCGTCCGTTTTAATCGCAATACCGCGGATATCGGATCCGTTAATTAATTTTTCTAATGTCATTTTTATCACCTTTCGCAGAGATATTTAGTTTAAGGGGCATGGTTGTGAACTTTAACTTGAAAAACGGGCACGGGAGGTTCGGTTTTACCAATGAGAACTTGTAAAAGTAGCATCAGCCATGTGAGGGCCAGTAAAAAACAAATGATTTCAAAACCTGTCAACGTCATATAAATACCGTTGACATACAAAAGGGTAATAACGAGCAGTGTCGCACCAATTGCGTAGGAAATGATTAGAAATTCGCGCGAAATATTGGGGACAAACCATTTAATACCAACAATCATTGCGATAACCATATATACGAGCATCCCCGCGGCTTGGTTGTGATACTCGGGCATTCTACCGGGGCCATCAGCGGGGAAATAGCCCACCAGACCTAAGCTGATGGCCATGACCGTCAACAAAATGCGTAAAATAAATAAGCCTTTGTGTTTAGGGAAGTATTCGGCTAGCGTAACGAACAAGTAATCAATCAAAGCAATCAGTAAAAACGCCGCTAAAATGAGTGTTAAATTGAATTGCCAGCTATTGGCAGCATCGCCCGTCCCAAGAAACGATAAATTATCTTGCCACCATTGCGCTTCGCCATTTGTGATCATCGCAATCACGACACCCGTTAAAATCACAGATATCAAGAGTTTTATCATTAGTGAGAACGACAAAATTAGGACAAAATTCAAAGCCGAATATTGAATCACAGCGATAAAAATAAAAGCAAATAAAGTCGCTAAATAAATATCTAAATACAAACCCACGAACAACCGCCCTAAAACCCAAAAGGCAAACAGTAAAATAATGGCGACAATAATAGCGAAGGAAATCATGATAGTAGGAAAATTCCGCCAATAAATCTTTTCTAAATTAGGCTGTCGGCGTCGTTTTTGTTTGATAAAGAAGACCGCGAATGTGATTAAACCACTAATGACACCCAGGAGAATCGTCATGGAGGCGACCGAAACTGTTCCAGATAATGGAATTAAACGGTCACCACGAATAGCAAAAAAAGCATAGAAAATGATGGCGACGATGATTGAAGGAATTAAAAACAAACGCAAAGCCACGCGTTGTTCTTCTGGCTGTGTTTGATCAGCTTGTAGGATATAGGTTTTCCCACTAATTTCGAGTTGAATTTTATTTTTTTGGGCTATATCTAAGGGATATTCCGAATAGACATTTAGTTCTAATTCATGTTTAGGTTCCATGATAATACCTCCTACTAGTATACGCTTTCTAATTTGAGTATAACCTAGAAAGCCTTGGAGGGCAATTTGTAAATATTATTTGTGAAATGAATAATGGGGTTGCTTGTCGTGGGGAGGATGATGATTGGGGAGCTTTTACGGAGGCTTGAAACACTTTTTTTGGAATTAAATGCGGTGAATGATAGAATTAAAGTAGAATAATTTTAGGAGGAGCAAGAAAATGAAGGTATTATTTATAGGCGCTAATGGTAAAGTGGGACGTCAATTTGCTGATATCATGAAAGACCATCCAACAATTAATGAAAGAGCCATGATTCGCAATCCTGAACAACAAGCTTTTTTCGATGAGCGTGGGATTGAAACTGTGTTGTTGGATTTGAGTAAGGTCAGTGTTGACGATTTGGCCGCTGTTGCAGCTGGCATGGACGCAGTCATTTTCAGTGCCGGCGCTGGGGGTAAAGGCCTAGATAAAATTTTCACCGTCGACTTAGATGGCGCTGTCAAAGCAATGGAAGCTGCTGAAAAAGCTGGCGTGAAACGTTTTGTCATGGTAAGTACATTTAGAACAGGCCGCCAAGAAATGGATAAGCAAAATGATTTACGCTACTATACGATTGGCAAGCATTATGCCGACGAATGGTTGAAGACACGCACGGACTTGGATTGGACGATTGTTCACCCAGGTATCTTAACCGATGAAGCTGGCACGGGTCAGGTTAAGGTGGGGATGGGTAATGAAATTGCTGAAATTTCCCGCCAAGATGTTGCGCGCGTCCTAGTTGCTGTATTAGAGCATGATTCAACCATCGGGAAAGAATTTGAAGTCTTGGCCGGTGATGTCGCTGTGGATGAGGCCGTTCAATCGGTGTAGAGTTGCAGAAGGTTTCTGTAAATACGTTGCTAAATTTAAAACCCTAGGAATCTATTCGATTTGTACAGATTCCTAGGGTTTTTGGGTGTTTGGGTTCTTGGGTGTTAGGGGGAAGTAAGCGGGCCGGTCGTCACCTAATGATAGATTCATAATTTTAATTGGTGGCGAGGGGGGGTTTCCTGTATGACATTAAACTTGTTCATTGTCACTCAGTTGTAAGTGAGTCGTTTAAATGGACGTGGAATAAAGCTAATCGTAATTAGGAAATAAGTGATTGACCACCTACCTAAGGTGGGTCCGGAAAATTTTGATTGGTGGCGAGTAAGCGGGAAGTGAGCGGATGTTAAGTAAAGCTAATCGGTCAACAAATAACTCATTTTTGTGACCAAATAATGCTAATCGGTCATCTGCTCGAGTAGCAAAAGACAGAATAGCCTATTTTGTCCATAATCCGGGTAAAAAAGTAAGTGGTAAATCAGAAAATGTTATTATCACTCAGATATTTCCATGTGACAATAACTTAGTTGAACATTGAGAGACGGCCTATCACTTCCCGCTTACCGTGAACTGAGCGCTCACATATTCAGGCGCTTGTTGTGTGCGCGAACTGAAGCGCTCACATATTCGGATGCTTGTTGTGTGCGCGAACCGAGGCGCTCACATATTCAGGCGCTTGTTGTGTGCGCGAACTGGAGCGCTCACATATTCGGATGCTTGTTGTGTGCGCGAACCAGAGCGCTCACATATTCGGATGCTTGTTGTGTGCGCGAACTGGAGCGCTCACATATTCGAGCAATTGTTGTGTGCGCGAACGTAAGCGGGAAGTGAGCGGATGTTAAGTAAAGCTAATCGGTCAACAAATGACTGATTTCGTGACTGAGTAAAGCTAATCGGTCAACAAATAACTCATTTTTGTAACCAAATAAAGCTAATCTGTCATCTGCTCGAGTAGCAAAAGACAGATTAGCCTATTCTATCCAAAATCTGGATAAAAAAGTAAGTGGGAAATCAGAAAACGTTATTATCACTCAGATATTTCCATGTGACAATAACTTAGTTGAGCATTGAGAGACGGCCTATCACTTCCCGCTTACATGGCGAGGAGATATTTGTGATTCGCCACCTAATTTGATTGATGGCGAGGACGTATTTGTGCTTCGCCATCCAATTTGATTGATGGCGAAGAGATATAAGGGCTTCGCCACCCAATTGAGAATAAGTTGTCTAGCATGACACTGTGTCCGAAATCAACCTGTTCCTATACTTCCCACTTACCTCAACGTAAGCGGGAAGTGAGCGAACGTTAAATAAAGCTAATCGGTCACCAACTACCTAGTTTGATGACCGAATAGCCTAATTTGTAGTTTATTAAATGATCACACATTTCTCGCTTAGTTTCACGCTCACAACAACGGCTCCAATATGTGTGCGCCTATCATCACGCTCACAACAACTGCTCCAATGTGTGTGCGCTGGTACAGCAGAAGTGGGAAATGACGGTTCTTCACTTCCCACTTACTCTCATCAAGTTGAATGGCGGATGGAAACCAGGAAGTGAAAGGTGGTTATTTTTACTTAGATTTTCTGATATGACTTTAGTGGAAAAGGTCATACCAGCTTAAGTTTCATTTAGCGAGTAATCATCCTCTACACTTTTCCCTACTCATTCCCTTTCACCTTATACCGCAGCCACACCGCATCATGTTCCAAAGCTTGCACATCGATTAACTCAAACGCAATGGGTTTAATCTCCGACAAACCAGCTTTAGCGGTGAATAATGCCGGCATGTCAGGGTCTCCGTTAGCAAAAGCTCCCATCAAAATACTCACTTCATCAACCAAGCCTTCCGATAAGAAGGACCAGTTAATGACACCGCCAATCATCATGCGTTGAATATTAAATAACTCTGCTAATTTCCGTAAAGCCAAAGGCTTGTCAATCGCATTTTCCCCCGCAATAATATAGGAGATATTTAGTTGACGTAAAAAAGCTTTATAGGCGTTTGACACTTGATCGGTCAGGATTTCAATCACATGGGCATGGACCTTGCCGTAAAAGACGTCATTGGTTTCCCAACCCAATCGACCCCATGGATCCATCGAAATGTAATACATCGTCGCATCGTCAACCGCCACAAAATCACCTTCTGGCACTGGGGCAGCCTTTTCATTCACCGCCGGTGTACGATAGTGGGTAATGTTATCATCGGTCGAGGTCCGGCCGTTTAAATACCCATCAATATCAAAAACTTGCTGGTCAGGATATAAAGCCAAGGCTTGATACAACTCGCTGGTTCCTGTGAAACGCGGCACATCAACCGAATTAATTTTGCCATCTAAAGTCATTAAAGTATGGATTAATACATAAGGTTTCATTTAACACACAGCCCTTTCTTCTTTTAATAAATATCCCTGTAATATAAGGGATATTTATTGGGGTTAAACGGATTGTTTTGAAGCGCGAATAATCATGTCGCTAATCGTCACTTCGGCCGGGGTGTCGATGGCGTAAACAACGGCTTTAGCAATGTCTTGCGGTTTGATGCCGATTTCTTTTTGCATCTTATAAATCATTTGCGAATCTTCGGCATCGTTGATAGTTTGGTAAAGTTCGGTGTCTGTCGTTCCGGGCGAGATGATGGTTGACTTGATATTATTATCCTTTTGTTCTTGACGCAAACCTTCCATAATGGCACGCACCGCAAATTTCGTCCCGCAATAAACGGCTGAATTGGGATAGACCACATGACCTGCCACCGAGTCCGTCGCGATAATGTGACCCGATTGCTGTTCGACCATGGTTGGTAAAACGGCAGCGATACCGTGTAAAACCCCCATAATATTGGTGTCTAACATTTGTTGCCATTCATCAAGTTTGCGGTCAACCAGGGGCGCTGTTGGCATAATACCCGCATTGTTGAATAAAACATCAACGCGACCAAAGCGCTCTTTAGCTAGTTGAACAAGGTCTTCAAGATCTTCAAACTTGGTAACGTCGGTTTGTTGATAAACAACGTTAGCATCGGGGTATTTATTGGCGAGGTCGGCTAATTTATCCACACGTCTTGCCCCTAAAACAAGACGAGCGCCTTTTTCAATTAATAATTCAGCAGTCGCTGCTCCAATTCCACTGGAAGCACCTGTAATAATAACAACTTTATCGTTTAATTCCATTTATTTTTCCTCCACTGTAAGGTTTTTAATAACTCTGGCCGGGATACCACCGACGACCGAATAAGGTGGGACATCCTTATTGACGACACAACCAGCCGCAACGACCGACCCTTTGCCAATGGTTACACCTTTCAGAATCGTTGCATTGGCCCCAATCCACACATCCTCTTCAATGACAATAGGCGCCGGATGTAAATTCCCTCGTTTTGAGGGCTCAAGGTCATGGTCCAGAGTGGCTAACACAACTTGGTGCCCAATCAGAGCATTATTGCCAATTTTGATGCCACCTTGATCTTGCATATGCACACTGGCATTAATAAAAACATTTTCACCAAATTGAATGTTTTTACCAAAATCCATATAAAACGGTTGTCGAATTCGTGTGGACTCAGGGATGCTATAACCTAATATCCTCTCAACTTTTGCGCGCATTTCCTCATCGGTATGATAGCTGTTGTTCATTTCGGCTAATCGTTCTTGTGTTTGGATACTAACGGACTGCATCGTCGCTTCAAATTCATTACCGGCAATCAGTGCTTTTCCTGCATTGAGATGTTCTAATAATTCTTCTAACAAATCATCGCCTCCTTGTGATACTTTTATTGTAAAGGATGCGACGTATTATTTGAAATGGTTATATTGAATACATTATAATGACTAAAAGGAATAATACAAAAGAGGTGTTTTGATGGATACACGACTATTACGTTATTTTTTAGCCATTGCCCAAGAAGGAAACATGACCCGCGCCGCTCAAATCCTCCACGTGACACAGCCAACCCTTTCAAAACAAATCAATAAGCTGGAAGAAATTGTTGACGCAGAGTTATTTATTCGCTCGAGCCGCCAAATGACCTTAACCGAAGCCGGCCTGCAATTGCGCGATCGCGCCAAAGAAATTGTCGAGCTGACCGACAAAACCATTGCCGATTTGCGCCAAGACAAGCAAGAAATGAACGGGAAAGTCATTTTTGGATGTGCTGAAACCCAAGGCTTTCGCCAGTTGATCAAAACCTTTAGCCGTTTGAAGGCGACTCACCCCAAAATCACCTACGAAATCAACAGTGGTAACGCCATTGACATGCTCGCCCGCCTGGATAAAGGCCTGCTGGATTTTGTGCTCGTCGTTGGCAGCCCCAACCTCGAAAAATACCACACCCTTCAACTGAACTATACCGACCAATGGGGCATTTTACTCCGAAAAGACGACCCCTTAAATAAATATCACAGCATCACGCCCGAGATTTTGCGTGACCTCCCCTTAATCGTCTCTCAGCAAGCCTACTCTGCCAACGAGTTGTCCGGTTGGTTAGGGGACGACTTTGAAAATTGCGATGTTGTCGCTTCGTATAACCTAATTAACAACGCCGCCTTAATGGCCGCCGAAGGCTTTGGTTACGTCATGACACTCGCCAACATTGTTAACACAACGGGTGATAGCGATGTCGCTTTCTTACCCTTGAAACCAAACTTGCCCGCCAACTTATATCTAGTTTGGAAGAAAAACGCCTACCTCTCCCCCGCAGCCGAATTGTATTTGAAGACATTCCGTGAGATGGTGGGTTAGTGGTGTCGGGGGGTGGGGGGTTAGGAGGCTGGCCGTTGTCATTTAACACGCCTTTTAGCACAAATAATAAGTTTAAAGGCAATAAAGCGGGAAGTGAAGGCTCACTTCCCGCTTACTTTTGCTAAATATCTTTGGTAAAGGAAGATTGTATTGTTTTTTTGGGATCGCTTTAACTTCTGGGGGGTTAGAAGTACAAGTGTTTTCGCATCGCTTTAACTTCTGAGGACTTAGAAGTTAAAGTGTTTCTACATCGCTTTAACTTCTGAGGAGTTAGAAGTTAAAGTGTTTCTACATCGCTTTAACTTCTGAGGACTTAGAAGTACAAGTGTTTTCGCATCGCTTTAACTTCTGGGGGGTTAGAAGTTAAAGTGTTTCTACATCGCTTTAACTTCTGAGGGCCCAGAAGTACAAGTGCTTCCGCATCGATTTAACTTCTGGGGGGTTAGAAGTTAAAGTGTTTCTACATCGCTTTAACTTCTGAGGAGTTAGAAGTACCAGTGTTTCCGCATCGCTTTAACTTCTGGGGGGTTAGAAGTACAAGTGTTTCCGCATCGCTTTAACTTCTGAGGAGTTAGAAGTACCAGTGTTTCCGCATCGCTTTAACTTCTGGGGGGTTAGAAGTACAAGTGTTTCTACATCGCTTTAACTTCTGGGGGGTTAGAAGTTAAAGTGTTTGTACATCGCTTTAACTTCTGGGTAGTTAGAAGTACAAGTGTTTTCGCATCGCTTTAACTTCTGAAGAGTTAGAAGTACAAGTGTTGCCGCATCACTTTAACTTCTGAGGAGTTAGAAGTACATGTGTTGCCGCATCGCTTTAACTTCTAGGTAGTCAGAAGTACAAGTGCTTCCGCATCGCTTTAACTTCTGAGGAGTTAGAAGTACATGTGTACATTTTAAACTCAAACTATACTAATAGCCAATGCTGTATCCTTGCATACCTAGAAAGCTGAATGTCCAACCAAATACATATTGCTTACACACCGACAGGTCTGAGTCTGGGTGTGCAACCTAACTCAATTTGACTGCTACTTTAAGTAAATGTGAAGTGAACAGCTATTGAATACCTGAGGATAGAAAACAATTCTTATAGAGTTCAGTCATTTAGAACTCCATTTAACCTCTTTTCTTATCTGCTCACCTCATTTACCGTAAGCGGAAGTAAATGACCGGTGATTTGATAAGTCGTATCTTACAGTTTGATTTGCCGGCTTTCGATTTCTACTGAAAGCCGGCAACTGATATTGGCGGACGTCGATTGGTAAAGAAAGCCAGCAAGTGGGTTGAGCAAATGGAAGAGTGAATGACGAGCCCCCAATCCCCCGCCAAACAGCGTTTCATTTGGCGTTCACCCGTTAATCCCCCGCCAAACAGCGACTCATTTGGCGTTCGTCCCCGAACCCCCCGCCAAACAGCGACTCATTTGGCGTTCGCCCCGGTGGCAAGGAAGAACATAAGCTTCGCTGCCGTCAGCAGGAAGTGATAAGCCGTCTTTCAATGCTCATCTAAGCTATTGTCACAAGGAAATATCTGAGTGACAATAACGTTTTCTCATTTACCACTTACTTTTTGATCCAGATTTTGGACAGAGCAGAATAGGCTATTCTGTCTTTTCCTACTTGAAAAGACGACAGATTAGCTTTATTCAGTCACGAAAATGTGTCATTTGATGACCCATTAGCATTACTTAACGTCCGCTCACTTCCCGCTTACCATTTACCCGACTCATAAATCATTCACACAACAAAAAACCCCTGCGGCTTTCTCGCAAAAAGAAAGCCGCAGGGGTTCATAAATTAATTATTAGTTATTAGTTTTCTTGGGTGTTGTCAGTTTCAGTCTGGGTGTCAGTTTCTTTGTCAGTATTGTTTAAACGTTGACGAGTTCCAAAACCTAACATTCTACGTGGTGGTAAATCGAATAAGCTGTTGAAACGATCATTAAAGCGTTGGTGCATATCATTAAATTGATTCAACATACTATTATATTGTTCTTCATTTTCTTCAGTAACATCTACCCAACCGGTATCTTGACCATTAATGTTCATACGCATTTTGCGTGTCACGCGAGGTGTTGAACTACCGTTTTGAATATCAGCATTGGTAGCAGAAGCTACTTTATATTCAGCAATATCTTTATCCTCTAATGCATTAACATCTACTTGGAAAGATGCTCCATGTTTTTTCAAATATTCTAGACGATCCTTGTCCGTTAAATTGGCATATTCGACAATTTCCTCTTCATTCAAATGAGCCACTAATTGACCTTTTCCAAACTTTTCACTATTGACCTCAGCCTTTACAGTATAAGTGTTCATCATAAAAATCATCCCTTTAAAATTATCACCCTCATCGGGCTACATATATATAATAAACCATTAGTCAGAGAATGTCAAACCTTTTTTTGACTATTTTTGACTTTTATTTTATTTTCTCAATAAATACCTCTTTTGAAACACAAAAACAGCCTCTCTAACATAAAGAGGCTGCGATATTTATTCGTGTATTAATTTATATAAAATTTCATCTTGTTCAACAAGGGTTTCTTCAACCACTGTCATCTGATATTTATTGGCAATATTAGCAATGACTTTTGGAACGTCATTATTCTCATTGGGCATCATTAGAACATATAGTTGTTCCTTATCAACAGTATCCGGCAAATTAGTCAAACTATTGGTGATGATCGAAGGATAGATTTGATCAAAATAAGCCAAATCGTCGACCTCACGGGCGACTTTCCAATATTCATCCCCTAAAACCATGATGGCTTGGTCCTGACTATCTTCAACCAAGGATACTAAAGGCGGTTTATATAGAAATAAATACTCCGGCAAGGTCGTCATTAAACTATAGATTGAACCTGTCGCTAAGAGAAGCATCACACAGGAAGTTACTATTTTCTGATTCCTAATTAACCCGCGTAACCCGTAATACAGAATCACAACTAGACTTGCCACCAATATCGGATAAACTGAATAAATATAGCGCGGTGTCTGATAGTGCGATAATTGTTGAACCAAAAAAACGTAAGTAACTGCTGGAAAAGCTACAAGTACTAAGGAAGTCAAAAGACTGTGATATTTATTTTTATGAATAAATATCAGTAAAAAAGCACTTAAAATAATGGCAAAGAGCAGAACATACCGTAGGCGGATGTCTAAAAACAAATCGTGTTTGATAAAAACGACAAAGAGATTTTGGCGCGTGAGCTCAAGATTCTCCGCATTTTCAAGCACTTCAGTGCCACGGTTGGAATCAAAAAGATGCGTGAAAACGGCTGGAAAGGTCGCAAAAGCTGCTAAGACACCTGCTACGGCACTCATACCATAGGCAAACAAATCTTTGAATCGTTTTTGGAATAAGAAAATAAGACAGACGGTGGCTACCAGGAGAAAGGCGTAAACATAAAAATAATAATGTGTTAATCCGCCTAAATAAACTAATAGCGCAACACCCAGTAAAGCCCACTTTATATTTACCGATTTGTTCAAAAAATTAACTAATAAGTACAATAACGCTAATTGCCACAAAGTCACTAATTGGTACATCCTAATAAAAACAGCGCTCGAAAGTGCGCCTACACTCAAAGCCCAAAAAGCTGATCCAGCAAGGGATATCCACGGTTTTTTAGTTATCGTTTTTAATAGAAAGTATAAAAGCACGAAAATTAATATGTGCAAAACACCATTAATGGATAACCCAATCCATTTTGTAAATACACCAGGGAAGATTGACGAAACCGTATGAACAATAAAATAATACAAGGGAGGATGAACATCCTGCACTTGATTATAATAGACCGAATCATAAGCAAAGCGTGTTTCAATCGTCGGGCTCAAGTAATTCAAGTAATAGGATCCATCAAGCCATTGGTTATGGTCAAAGGGCATCGGTTGGTAATAAGAATTGGACAACCCATAAGTATAAAGTTCGTCAATATGATAGCCTTGTTTTAAATTAAAATAATAGAATAGTGTGGCGACGATTATGATAATAGTTCCTACAAAAGCTATTGGGAACCATCGTTTTGCGTGCATAAATATCCTTCTTTCAAGTAAAGTCTATTTATTATACACCTTTTTTGGGGGGATGGGTGTGGAAATAACCTAAAAAGCAACCCGCTAAGGAGCTGCTTTTCCCAAAAATTAAGCTTTTCTATATGGATTTTCTACTTCTGTAATTGCATGAACCTCGTCTACGGATAAGCCTTTTATCTCTTCAGATGTCACATACTTAGTAATGGGTTCAAATGTGCCATCCCAATAAGCCATGTCAAAAGCTGGAATAAATTGAGTCCGACCATCTTTCATTCTGGCTGCAATATCTTCTTTAACAGCTTGGAAATCTTCCGTTTCAAAGTCCCAAATAACCAAATATTGGTATTTATGCGGTTCTGATCCTAATTGGATATCTGATAATTTATAGTAGCGGCCACCTACATACCCAGGGATTCTTAATAAATCATGGAAATGTTGACCTACATACCAATCGATATACTCTTCTTCTTGACCTTCAGTGGGGTTACTTAATACCAACATGGAATATTTTTTCTTTTCTGCCATTTTTTACATTCTCCTTTATTTTCAATATCACTTTAAAAGCATTGTTATATGTTTAATGCTCTAATATTCTTTTCTGCAGGTGCATCTCTGACTTCATCGTAGGTTAGATAAGAAACATACACGCCTACAAAAGTTGTAATTGCCATCAAGTAAACTGACCAAGGTAACCCAAATGGCCATTGTATGTCTACAAACAACGGTAATAGCATACCTATAATATTACCTACTAAAGCAATAATCGCTGCAGCTAACATACCTGTTTTATTGGCTTTTTTCCATATTAATCCAATTAGAATTAGTGGAATATAGAGTGTCATAAACGTTGCCCAGCCTAATGAACCTAGAAGAGCAACCGTGTCACTACTAAACGCAGCTAATAGAATTGAAGCAACCCCAACGAATACAATCGCAACTCTCGATACTTTGATTTGTTTCTTTTCATCAAATTTAAAACCTAAGCATTGGAGTACATCTTTTGATAGTGCAGAAGCACCAATGGAAAGATACATACTTGCTGACGAGATAATCGCTGCTACCGCTGCTGTATACAAGAGAACTTGAATGAAGAATCCTAATTCTTCTCCTAAAACCCAAGTTGCGGTACTTGGATCAGCTAAAGGATCAATCCGACCTGACAGAACGAAAATAATGACTAGCCAACCCATTGCAATACCAAAGAACGATACAATCGCTTGCGTAACACCCGTTTGGATAGCTAATTTAGGCAAATCACGCGGATTTTTCAAAGCAAACATACGTGTAAGGATAGCCGGCTGACATACAGTACCTAACCATGCTAATAAGAAGTAGTTCATAGAAGCAGCGGGTGTTGCTGTCCCAAATGCACTAAACATAATAGGTTCAAAGGTATGCGTCACACCATTTGATCCGGTTACTGTATTATTCTCTGCAACCAGATTAGATAATTCGGCGAAACCACCTTGACCAAAGAATATTCCAATGATAATCGCTCCAACCACAACCATAATCGCTCCTTGGAACGCTTGCGAAACAATACCAGCTGACTCACCACCAATTGCCACATATAAAATTACAACACCAAACATAATGACTGAACCTGTCAATGTATCCCAACCAAACATATAGGTGAAAAGCGAAGCTCCCGCGGAAATTTGTGCAGCTAAATATGCGAAACAACCTAAGAAAAGTACAAGCGATGCGACTAATCGAAGCGACGTACTCTTATATCTCGCTTGGATTAAATCACCTAATGTAGCTATATCATTCACTTCAGCTAAAGCACGTACTTTTTTCCCAATAAAGATATACGATAAGGCAAAGGCTCCGGCCATTAAGGCGTTAGAAGTCATATAGTTTCCACTAGTATAAATATTCGCTGGAAAACCAACAATCATCCATCCAGAAGCAACTGCTGCTGTACCCGATAAAGCAACCATCAAGGGGCCAAAACTTTTCGAACTACCTAAAAAGCCTGATGAAGTATCATCATTTTTTGATTTAATCCCCACTAAAAAAGATAAAGCTAGCAAGAGAATAACTGATCCTAAAATAATAAAATTTTCCATTCTAATTATCCTCCTCTATTGTTTCAGATGTTTGACTTTGACTATCAGCATCATTATTTAATGAAGCCGCATAGTCAACAAAATCATTCCATTTCTTCTCTGGTAACCAAGTATCTTTAAAAATGTAAAGAAATCCTCCTAGATAAACTAGATTTCCAATCCAACAAATAGCATAGAAATAAAATGCTGAAGGATGCATCCCCATTATGGTAAAGCTAGGAATATTATTACCAAAATAATAATAGTAGTAGATCATTCCCGTAATAGCTACAAACATTAAAATGCCCCAACCCACTACAAAAATCCAACTCAGTTTTTTATTAATTTTTTCACCTTCGGCTAACCCTAAAATAACATTAATCATTCCGTGAATGATTGTTAAATACATGCCAACAAAGCCTAAATCCATATAGACAAATACAATCATAGCAATCCATAAAACAGGTAGAAACAGTACTAATTTGTCTTTAAGAGAGTTAGAAATATGATATACACTCTTATCGTTATCCAAAAAAATAACCTCCTTTATATGTCTTCTTGCCGAAAGAAATTAATTGACAATAATTACTGGCGTTTTATATAAACTCTCGCGTTAACAACCTCCTTCATAAAAAGTTGACCTACAAGATATAAAGCAATCATCCTAAAGTAAATTCAATGCGAAAATGGTAAGAACCGTTTTGATTTATTGATGGTAGCGATATTTATTTAAAAATCATTCTTTATATTTTTGTACGGCAAATGTCATCTTATCAATCAATGATTACGGTTTCATTATAGTGATAAATACATAAAAGTAATATGCTAAATATAAGCTAAATTTATAACCAAATTTCCTATTTAAATAGGATAAACTGAATTAATACATACAAAAACTGACTATAAAGCATGAATTGAGACATCCTTTATAGTCAGTTTAAAAAAAATCTATAAACTTAATTAACCTACATAGCCGTCATCGAGTGACTCAATTAAATCTTCAATAATAGGGGCTACTTTTTCAGGACTTTCGACTGCAATGAAGTGTCCATAGCCATCGATAACATGTAACTCTTTATCATCTGTTCCTGTTAAGCGTTCCATTGTACCTTTAGCCATCTCAACCGTGTAAATAGTATCGTCAGTCCCCTCAATAATTCTTACCGGGCATTTCACTTCGTGAACTCTATCTTTTATGTCAAAGAAGAAACAAATATCAAAGTCACCCCGTTTAAGGACAGACGTTTCAGTAGCAACGCCCCAACGGATGAAATCGAAACGGTCTTGTGACGTTTTACGACCTACCATTGAATCTGAGAATTCACGTTGAGTAACACCAACGTTGTTGGCAGGGTGTGTTAATAATGGAATCATACCGCTCGTATCTTCAACAGATGTATCATCATTTCCTTGCATACACACAACAGCTCTTACTTCATCTGGGTGTTCGATTGCCATGTGATAAACAATCCCACCTGACATAGAGCATCCTACATAGATGGGACGATCAACTCCTAGAGCTTTTGTAATATCCCAAATCCAATTACCATATTCATTATAGTCATTAACAACCGTGTTCCCTTGTAAGGGCATTGATTTACCATGGCCTGGTTGATCAGGCGCATAAATACGGTACTTATCTTTGAAAATATTCATTAAATCATGGTATTGGCGATTTTCACGACCAGCTGTATGCAGAGCGATAATAACACCTTTATCGGTTGGGCCATCATTGGTTTCTACATAAATTTTCACACCATTAACAGTGATATAGAATCCACGAACATAATCATGGTTATCTAAAACGGGTTGATTTGCTTCACGTATAGGGCGATCTGAATAAATTTCTTCGTTATCACGGATATATGAGTAAATACGGGCAATATGGGCTAAAGTCGTATTGAACTGACGATTTAATAGTTTAGGACCGTAAACTTTCCAACCTTCGTCATCCGCAAAATCGGTATTGATATATTGGATACTCCGTTGATAATTATCTTTTAAATGATCCCAAATACGCCCTTCGCCACCAACTCCAATATAGGTATTTTCATCAGCGTCAGGTTTGCCTACAGTAATTTCATCAATATGTCCATTAGTTAGATGTAGCGTGGCTACTTCATCATCTTCAATAATCATTATAGGTCCTGTATAATGTTCTGCCGCATAGTAACCTAAAAACTCTTCGCTACCATTACCATTTAAGAAATCTTGAACTTTTTCTAAGTTATCAATTAATTTCAAATTTTTCCCTCTTTTCATAATAATTACTTTATTCAGCCATAATATAATATACAGGCTGAATCTGCTTTACATATCTATTATAAACGCTTCCATTGGAAGAATTAATACTCTTTATATGCAAAAAAAACGCCCTATTATCCTTCTTTAATAGGAAAAATATTTCCATTTCAGAACCTTTTACACTATAAACAGCGATATATCAACTTTTTCAGTCTTTTTTTACACATAGATGCCTTTCTATGCCTAATAGTAAAGACTATACTTTTATGCTATATTTATAGAATAGTTATTAAATAAGTACATAATAAATATCACAACATTTATAGAGATATTTATTATAAGAAAGAAGGAGATGAAATGGGTATTTCTAGGAATAAGCCAACAATAATCACAGTAGCTCTTTCTGGATCCTTAGGGTCAAAAACACGTAATCCTAACACACCCGTGACCAATGATGAAATGATTGAAGATGCTTATCAATGTTATTTGAATGGTGCTTCAATTGCCCATATTCATGTTAAAGCAGACGATAAAGAAACCTATGAAATCAATCGCTCATCAATTAAATATATTATTGATGGTTTAGCTAAAAAATGTGATATGATTGTTAACGTTTCTACTTCAGGTGAAGAGGCTACTTATCAAGGCTTAAAAATAAAAGGCGAAATTGATCCTCTTCAAAAAAAGCGACTCAGTATATTAGATGAAAGACCCGAAATGGTTTCATATGATATCCCAACCATGAATTTAGGCGAGCAAGTTTTTATTAATCCTCGTCCCTTTTTAAGACAAGCTGGACTAAGAATGCAAGAATTATCCATTTTACCTGAAATTGAAATTTTCAATTTAAGTGATATCCATCAAGCCTCCCAATTAATTCAACAAGGTTATTTAGCTTCTAATGCTAACTTTCAACTTTGTTTAGGCGTTGAAGGAGGGACACCCGCAACGGTTAAAAACTTAGTCTTTTTACAGGATGCTTTGCCTTCAGGCGTAAATTGGAGCGCTTTTGGAATAGGTAGTATGCATTTGCCAATTATGTTTACAACGCTTGCTCTAGGAGGTAATATTCGCGTAGGCTTAGAAGATAATCTGTATTATTCTTATGGTCAATTAACTTCAAATGTTGAGCTAGTTCAAAGAGCTGCTAGAGTAGTTAAGGAGTTCGGAAATGGTGTTGCAACTCCTAATGAAGCGAGAGAATTGTTAGGCATTCGACAGAGTTAATTAAAATATTTATAGAACAAAAAACTGGCTAACACAGCGATTAAACTTCATTTTACAGTTTAATCATTGTGTTAGCCAGTGCTCTATTATTTTCTATAAGGGTTTTCTACTTCTGTAATTGCATGTACTTCGTCTACGGATAAGCCTTTTATCTCTTCAGATGTCACATACTTAGTAATGGGTTCAAATGTGCCATCCCAATAAGCCATGTCAAAAGCTGGAATAAATTGAGTCCGACCATCTTTCATTCTGGCTGCAATATCTTCTTTAACAGCTTGGAAATCTTCCGTTTCAAAATCCCAAATAACCAAATATTGGTATTTATGCGGTTCTGATCCTAATTGGATATCTGATAATTTATAGTAGCGGCCACCTACATACCCAGGGATTCTTAATAAATCATGAAAATGTTGACCTACATACCAATCGATATATTCTTCTTCTTGACCTTCCGTAGGGTTACTTAATACCAACATGGAATATTTTTTCTTTTCTGCCATTTTTTACATTCTCCTTTTTTATTTTTAATTATTTTGATTACCTTGTTTATGCTTAGTTCCCTAGGCTAGCATCACTGTTAGCTCTACGTTCAGCAAAGATTTGTTTCAATCCAGGATATAGTACAACGATTGAACCAATTGATGTGATAACCATACCTATAGCCAAGTTTAATGTAATTGTTTCTCCAATAAAGATGGAAGAAATGATTGGTCCTAACGTTATTTTTAATAAGAAACAAACAGAAGCTTCAGTTGCACTTGTCAGTTCCATCCCTTTAAAGTAGCATAAGAATCCAATCCCAGTTTGTACAACCCAAATCCAAATTACCCAAGGCATAGATTCTAAAGTATACCCACCAAATAAATTGATGTATGATAATACTGGAAAACCATTAGCAGCAAAGAAATCGCCAATTGCAGGGATATTTGTTGCAAAAATAAAGACGAAAGTAACAAGGCCACCAATGATAGAAGTGAAACTGTTTGCTGCTAAACCACCCAATTTCTGAGTCGTACGCTTACCAATTACACTATATAAAGAGAAAGTGATAACAGTAATTAACATATAAAACAACCCGGTCATATTTAAAGGTTGTCCAAAAGGATTTACAATAATAAATACACCAATTAACGAAAGAACAATCATCCACAATTTATTTTTTGTTAATGGTTCTTTGAATAACCAACGCGAGAATAATGCCGTTGTAACTGGATTAGTACATAGTAGAACTGCAGCAACGGACGCGGGAATTAATGCTAACGCCATTTGATAGAAAGTCATTGAAATAGTAACATTTAAAATACCACATAATACGATGTCAAAAATATCTCTACTTGTTAGTTGAATTTTATTCGTACTTTTAGTTCCTATATCATTTTTCTTCAAATGTTTTATAGCGAATGGTAATAATACTAAACCCCCAAAAAAGAAACGTGTAGCAACAAATTGCACAGCATTAAATTGACCCCCTACTGTTTTGAAAATAGGCTCAGCCATACTAAAAATGATTGTTGTTAAAAGAATGTAAAAATATCCTAGTTTGATATTTTGTGTTGACTTAACACTAGTCATGCTTTTTTCCTCCTAGACATAAGACTTTGCAATCTTACGTATTAATTTTTTTGAATTCGGTAATACTAAAATCTTATAATGCCATGATTTTACGATGTATGAAGATGTTTAAACTTGAATGATCACCTATCTTCTACTGTTAAAAGCGTAATTATATATCGATTTGAGATAAGTACCTCCTTTTTAAATAGTAATCTGTGAAATTACTATTAATAAATTTCTTTTTTTGTCTTAAATAACAATTTATTCCTTATGCAACAGATTCCAAGTTTTAAATCATTATTTCTGTTTGCGGTTTCATTATAATAATTACCTATCAAAACTAAAATACGATAATTGAATGAATATTCTACTGTTTTTTACTACTTTTGTAGGTGTAGAAGCACTTAAAAGCTTTTATTAAACCATACTTTCATATTTTTATACTAAACAACAAAGCACGGTTGAATGAGCGTCGCTCCTTCAACCGTGCTTTTCAATTATTTAATAAATAACCACTTTCCATAAGTAACTAATGCTGCAACAACTGCCTCAGGTTGTTCTGGAATCAATGAATGGCTAGCATTTGGAATTTCTACGGTTAATACTCTCTCTCCAAATAAATCACGCATTTCATTTGCTCTTTCTTTCGGTGCAAATGGATCTAATTCAGCTCTCACTTCAAAGATAGGAACTTGACCACCAGCATCCCACCATTCATCTTGCGGAGATAATTTTGTTGCTTCTGTGTGAAGTACTTTAGTTTCCTGGTACCACCCACTTAACCATTTTGTAGCATCGCCATTTGGACCAAAGAAAGCCATTTTAATAAATTCAACTCTTTCATCGTCTGGTAATGTTAAATCACTGCTTTTAGCTAAAGCTTGGCTTATTTCGGGCAAGAACTCACCTTTAGCAGCTGCAGCTAACACACAAATTCCTTTAACTAAATCAGGTCTAGTTACTGCTACAATACGAGCAATCCAGTTACCGAATGCATGACCAACAATAAATGAAGATTTAATATTTTCTGTGTCTAAAACAAGACTGACTTCTGCAGCTAAATCATATAATGAAACATCAGTCATTGGTCCAGTAGAGTTATTTATTCCACGATATTCCGGCCTGATAACCTTAAATCCTTGACTTGCAATTGAAGGAACAATTTCATCAAAATCAGATTGACTCCTACCTTTTGAAGGTAATAAAACGAGAGGCAATCCTTCACCATCAACATAATATTCAACAGTAACATCATCCAAATGAGCTAATTTTATCTCTGTCAACTTTACTCCTCCTCGTAATAAATATCTCTTAAAAAACGATTGGCATCCAGTAATAAACAGTTAAAACTATCATAAATAAACTTACGACGACTTGTGGTAAACCAAGTTTTAGCATTTCACCCATAGTAAAGTTATTTGTAGAGTAAAGTACACCCATTGCTGGTGTACCACTAGGAAATGTAAATGCAAAACCTGCTCCAAGTGCGGCTACAGTCATAAGTGGCAGCGGATCTGCGCCGATTGAGTTTGCTAAAGTTGCTGCTATTGGAATTAAAATTGTACCAGTTGCAGTATTTGGTGCCATTTGTGTCACTAGAATTGCTAATAAAGCAACCATGAACATAACAACTATTAATGAACTGTTTTCGAAAACCAATAATTGGTTACCAATCCATTGAGCTAGATCAGTACCTGAGAATCCGGCTGCCAAAGCCATTCCTCCACCAATCATTAATAAAACGTCCCAAGAAATATTTTTAATATCGCCTTTACCAAGTAATTTTTGACTACTTTTTTCTTTTGATGGCACAGAGAATAATACAATCGTTGCAACCATTGCAATCATACCGTCGTTAATTCCAGGAATTAAATCGGACCACAAGAAAGTTCTTGTTACCCAGAAAAATACTGTTACGATAAATGTAATTCCAACAACTTTTTGCTCAAAGGTTAAACCTTGGCTTTTTGCCTGTTCCTCTTTAATAAATTCAGCAGCACCTTCTGAAGTATCTACATCAATTTTGTACATAACTTTTAAAGTTACGAAGTAACTTACAACCAATTGTACTAATGCAATTGGAAACTCAAATAACATAAATGATCCAAAGGGAACATCGATGCCATATAATTCGTTCGCAAAACCTGCTAAAGATGTATTAGTAGGTGTCCCAATTAGAGTCATACTTCCCCCGATAATGGCACCAAAGACAACAGCTACCATTAAGATTTTTTACAATTTAATTGAGTTATCTTCTGTATATGAACCCTGTTTTTTCATTAATTCTGTAACTTTTAAATGAATAGCGCTTGCAATTGGTAATAACATTAAAGCTGTAGCAACATTTGAAACCCACATTGAAATAAATGTTGCTGTTAAAAGTAAACCAATATACAATTTATTCGTACTTGTACCTACTAAACTAATTACTTTTAATGCAATAACATTATGTAATCCCCATTTTTCGATTGCAATACCTATAACAAAACCTCCTAATAATAGGAAAACAGTTGAGTTACCATAAGCACTTGCAACAGCTCCGGCTGATAAGGAATTAAAGATTGGTAATAATACTAAAGGTAATAAACCAGTAATCCCTGAAGGGATGAATTCAACCATCCACCAGATACCCATCCAAGTTAAACTTGCTAGGACGTTTTTGCCTTCAAATGTAAGCCCTTCTAGTGGTATGAGCAAGATAATTAAGTAAAATAGTGGACCTGCCAAAAATTTGATTAAATCTTTTGTCTGAAAGCTTAATTTTGTATTAGACACGTTGTCTCCTCCTCAAACATAAATTTTATATGAGTGATTTTTATTTTTAAAGCATTGAATTGTTTTCCATTTGTATACTTTTACAAAAAAAGACATATTGATACTTTCACTATTTAAGAACTAAAATTAGAATCCTTAAATAGTGAAAATTAATTTGTTACTATATACTAAATCACTCCTTCAGCACGGAAAGTAGCAATTTCATCATCTGAATATCCCAAATCTTTTAAGATTTCATCTGTATGTTCGCCTAATAATGGAGATGAACCTCTAACATACGGAGATGTTTTGGACATTTTAATCCCTTGATTAGTAATCTCGACATCGCCAATAGTTGGATGATTAACCGTTGTAAACATTTCACGAACATTCACATGTTCATTTTCATACATTTGGGGAACTGTCAATGCTGCTCCGGCAGGTAACCCATTACTTAGTAATAAAGATTCTAGTTCATGAACTTCAAAATTGCGTGTCCACTCATTCACAATATCATCTAAAGCAGGATAATTAGCTACACGTAATTGGTTCGTTTCAAAACGTGGATCCGTTAATAATTCTTTTTGATCCATTACTTCAACTAGCTTATTCCACGCACGATCACCCAATGCCATTAAAACCAGATTGCCATCTTTGCATTCATACAATCCCCCAGGTGCACCAGCTAAATAGCCGTTACCACGACGAGTTGGAATATAACTTTTGTCGGTTAAATAACCTTGAACGACTGAAGACATACTTACAATAGTTGCATCTAATAATGAAACGTCAATGTATTGACCTTCACCTGTCTTATTACGATATTCTAAAGCTGCTAACACACCGATTACAGCATTTTGTGCAGCCATGACATCAGCAATGGAGGCACCTGCTCGAACTGGTGGGTTTTCTGGATATCCCGTGATATCCATCATACCACTCATAGCTTGTGCTAACGGATCATAACCCGCTCTTTGTGAGTAAGGACCTGTTTGGCCAAATCCAGAAACGGAGGCCATGATAATTTGAGGATTAATTTTACGCAATTCTTCATAACCAAAACCAAGTTTTTCCATAACACCCGGACGGAAGTTTTCTAAAACAACATCCGCTTTTTCAACTAATTTAACTAAGATGTCACGACCTTTTTTCATATCAAGCGTCATACCACGTTTGCTTCGATTAAATTGAATAAAATAAGTCGATTCGCCATCTTTCATTGGCAAATTGTCTCGAGCATTGTCTCCACCTTGAGGCATTTCAATTTTAATAACGTCAGCACCTAAATCAGCTAACATGGCCGCGGCAAAAGGGGCAGCAATAACACGTCCTAAGTCAAGCACTTTTAACCCCTCTAAGGCTGAACCTTTAGTGTATTCCATCTATTCATTCCCTCCCAAATTGTCTTTTTCATTTCCTAAGATTAAAACGGCACTCATTTGTGGTGGGCCACCAAATGTATGGCTTAACCCTAAGTTAGCTTTACCTAATTGACGTTTTGGATTATCAACTTCATGTAAAATTTGTTTATATACTTCATATGTCATACGAATTCCTGAAGCACCAACTGGGTGACCAAATGATTTTAAGCCTCCATCCGAGTTAACCGGAAGTCCACCATCTAATTCAAAAAATCCATTGTCAATATCAATTTTTGCTTTCCCAGGCTCACTAAATCCAAAGTCTTCATAAATTAGCATTTCGGTAATGGAGAAACAGTCATGAACCTCAGCAAGATCTAATTCTTCACGTGGATTAGTTATACCAGCCATTTTGTATGCTTCGCTGGAAGATTTTTTTAATGAATTAAAGCTTGTCCAAGAAAAGCCCGGACGGTTATGAGGGAATACGGCATCCGTTGAAACCGCAAACCCTTTAACATAAGCAAATTTATCTTTGATTGTTTTTGCCACTTCTTCAGTCGTAATAATTGCACAGGCTGAACCATCTGAATTACCAGCACAGTCATACAAACCTAAAGGATCAGCAATAATGGGCGCATTTAATACTTTCTCTAGAGACACTTCACTTTGGAAATGAGCTCTTTTCGATAAAGTCCCATTTTTATGGTTTTTAACGGCAATTTTACCAATAGTTTCTCGGCCTTCTTGATGAGTGAGACCATACTGGTGGAAATAACGCGTTCCGATTAAAGCAAATGATCCTGGTGCCGTTCTTCTAGCTTCTAAAACGGGACTTTGTCCACGGCCCACGCCTAAACCTGGGTAACCTGTATCTTTAAGCTTTTCAGCTCCTAAAGCCATGACTACTTTATGACGACCAGAAGCAACATCTTGAATTGCTTCGATTAACGCAATATGACCGGATGTACAATAGTTTTCATTACGTACAATGGGAATATCTTGAACTTTTAAAGTATCCGCAACAGCCGTTGCAGCAATATTATTCTCCATTCCATTCCCATAATAGATAGCTTCAATCGCTTCAATTGGAACTTTTGAATCTTCTAAAGCTTCGGTTGTTGATTCAATAATTAAATCGGAAATGGATGCGTCCCATCTCTCACCGAATTTAGAGCAACCCATACCTAAAATAACGACATTATCTTTAATTTTCAATCTTAATCAACCTTTCTTCTTAGTGGTCTAACTTTCCAGTAATAATTAGGGAAGTTGGCTAAATTATGAATTTTTCTAAGAGTAAATTCTAATTCCATATCAATTCCAACTTCATTAACATCAAAGTCAGTCATGTTCATATAGAATCTAGTACCATGTTGATCTTCTACCACCGATTGAACAACAACTGGATCATCAGAACGTCCTGCCAGATTATCAATTGAATAAGTAAATAAGGTTGTAACTTCTTCTTGTTTGTTTACTTTTTCAAAGTTATCTAATGAACGGCAATGATAACAAATACGTTCTTGTGGGAAAATATGGTTACCACATTCATTACATTTACTACCATATAACTTCAAGTAAGTTTCTTGCTCTCTCCAAGTTTGAGAAGTTGAGCCAGGAATCTTATAATCTTCACCTGGTTTAGCTTCAATAATGCCTCTAAATGATAAGAAGCGTCCATATTCATTAAAGCTAGCTCTATTATCTAAGTACTTATCAGTCGAGTTTTGCTTGATAATTTGTTCTTTTTCATCAGTAACAGTTAATGCAATGGCATCTGCTCCATTACCATAGTTAACAACCAAAATACGTTCGCCCGCATTTGCTCTTTCAATGGCTTGAACTAAATGGAATAAAGGTTGAGATGCACCTAAAACACCATTTTCAGCAAATGACGCATTCACAATTTTTTCTGGGTCAAGTTTTAATTTTTTAGCAGCTTTTAAGTGGCTCCTTTCATCAATTGAAACAAATACTATGTGTTCGAAATCATCAGCCGTTAAATTATTATCTTCAAATAATTTTTCTACAGCTTTTTTAACTGATGGTAAGTAACCCGATTCATAAATAAATCTACCTTCTGCATTTCTTACATAGGTGTCATCAATATTCCGCCACATATCAACGATTTCAGTTTGTACCGTTGCAAATGCATCAATTGTCGCAACAACATGTTCAGTTCCTACAACTACCGCTGCTGCACCATCTGCAAAATGAGATTCTTGATCTGATTTTGGATAACCATTTCTTTTATCGGAAGCAACAACAAGAACATTGTTTGTTTCTCCAGCCTTAACTTCCATATAAGCCCCACGTAACGCTGCCGTCGCTGATCGCATTGAAGAATTATAATCTGCAGTTGTTACATTTTCATTTAAATCTAAAACTGTGCTAATCAATGTAGCATTTGATTTTTCTGCATAAGGCACCGTAGTTGAAGCAAAAAATAATCCTCCAATTTCATTTCTTGATAAATATCTAAAAGTATCTAAGCCAGCTTCAACTGCCATAGTAATTGAATCTTCATCTGAATTACAGATAGCTTTTTTGCCTTTACCACGGGTACCCCAAGCTTCGCCTATCTTTGATCTTTCAAAGTAATAGTATGGTAGATAAGCTCCTAATGAAGTAATCCCAACTTTCTTTTGTTCTACCAATATCTTTCTCCCCTTTAATCATTGATTTTTGTTTGCGATTTCATTATAATGATTAACTATAAGAACTAAAATACTATAATCTGATGAATATCACTGTGTTTTTCACTACTTTTATAGGAGGAAAAAATTGGAAACACCATTTATATTAATTAGTGACGTCTGTGAGAATTCGTTTTTTCAAGATAATATCTATTTTATGGCTGGTCGTAAAGGCGCTCAAAATAAAGTCAGTCAAATTTCAGTGATGGAAGTCGAAGATTATGTCGATTTTGATTTAGGTGAAAACTTACTAGTATTAACCACTTTTTCTTTCTGTCAATCAGATGAATGTAAAATGCTAGCAATAATTAAAAAGTTAGTAAAGAAGAATATTTCTGGGTTAATTGTTAAATTAAATCGCTATATCACTAACATTCCTGCTGAAATTTTAGATTTTGCAAATGAAAATGATTTTCCTATTTTTATCATTGACAGTGATATTGCATTTAGATCAATCATTAATCATTTTTATGAACTGATTATCCATAAACAGTATGAAACTATTTTCCAAATGAATAATATGTATCAATCGCTCTATAATTCATTAACAACGGATATGACAACTGAACAATATATAGAAAAATTGGATATTTCTGACGATTTGGATTATTACATAGAGTCACAAGATGAAGTTTTTTACACGTCGCCATCATTGGCCAATAACAACGACCCCTATTTATATGATTATGATGAAGCAGATGGACATTTTATAACTAAGAGAGAAAAGTACGATGGTTTTGAAGAAGTAACCTATCAAAAAAGAACATTATTAGTTTTTCCAATTAAAACAGCTTCGTTTAAATTAGGTCAAATAATCATTTTTTCAACGGCTGAAGAATTATCGCTAGTCGAAAGGATGGCATTTACGCAATTAGCTTCATACCTATCTATAAAACTCAATGAATTAAGAATGAACCAAAGAGAAAAACTAATCAGTAATGGTCGAATTTATAGTGAACTTGCCGAAAGTACCAAATTAAATAAATTAAAATCCGAGAGTTTACTCTTTTCAACGGGAATCTCTCCGTCCGAAAATTACTGCATTATTTTTGTTTCATTTATTGATCCGAATTTATCGTATGACGATATCGAAAGAATAATAAATAAATACTCCAATATATTCTTTGAAAATTCAACTAACTATTTTATTGGATATACTGCAACTGGCTTTAGAATCATTTTTGGATTAGGTAATGATCCCACTCAAAAAAATCATTTGTTTAATAATTTCTTGAAAACACTAAAAGACATATTTATTTATGAAAATATTCCATTTAAAATTGGAATTTCACAACCTTTTGATGATCCAACACAAATACCATCCGCACATTTACAAGCAAAAAGCACCATTGAAATCAGTAGAAAAATCCCTGGTTATCAAGATGCGATATTTTATAGAGATATTTGGGATATTGATTTAATTAGACAATTCATTAACTCTTATCAATATAATCAAATTAATACAAAGGTTTTAAACCCCTTAATTGAATATGATGCCTGCCATCAAGTGAAGTTGTTCGAGACTTTAGAAGCTGTCGTACTGAATGATTCATTAAAAGATGTTTCCGAAAAATTATTCATCCACATCACAACCTTAAGATACCGGTTAGATAAAATTGAGCAACTTACAGGCTACAACTTTCAAACGAATAGAGGAAAATATGTGCTAACAACTGCATATTTTGCATTTGTTTTTAACGAGAATTAATTTTAATTATTCAATTATTTATCTTTACAATCTAATATTTATTCTGTATTGGATGACAATGAAACATTCTTGTTAAATTACACCAATGATAGTTTCTAATTCATACAAAAATATTTCTAAAAACTAATATCCTAACACTAACACAAAACAAAAAAGCGACTATCACATACAATTTTTTGTGATAATCGCTTTTTTGTTTTGTGTTGGTCTCTATATTGTCTTTTTAAAATTTATTATAAACTATATTCCAAATTCTCAACAATTGTGGCAATTCCTAAGCCACCAGCAATACATAAAGTAACTAACCCATATCTTTTTCCAGTCCGTTTTAATTCATGCATTAGCTTAGTCATCAAAATTGCGCCAGTTGCACCAATTGGGTGTCCTAATGCGATAGCCCCACCATTTGGATTCACTTTTTTGCTATCAAATGGTAACCCAAATTCTTTAAAGAAAGCTAATGATTGTGCTGCAAAAGCTTCATTTAATTCAATTACATCAATATCATCGATAGTTAAACCAGCTTTTTCTAAAGCTTTTTTAGTTGCAGGTATTGGACCTAATCCCATTGTATTCGGGTCTACACCGCCCGTTCCTTGAGAAATAACACGGACACCACTCTTATAACCTAACTCTTTTGCTTTGTCTTCCGACATAACTAGTAAAGCAGCGGCTCCATCATTTCGACCACTAGCATTCCCAGCAGTAGTAGTTCCATCTTTAGAAAACACTGGTCTTAATTTCGCTAATTGCTCCATCGATGTAGCACGTGGATGTTCATCCGTATCAAAGATAAAACTTGATTTACGCTCTTTAATTTCAACTGGTACAATTTCTTCTTTAAAGTACCCTTGTTCAATTGCGTGTTGAGCTCGCTCTTGAGATTGTAAAGCAAAAGCATCTTGCTCTTCACGGGTAAAATGATATTGAGCAGCTACATTATCAGATGTTAAGCCCATTGTAATATCTTCACCATATACTTCAGGTGGTTGAGAGCCGGGTTGGCTAGCTGTATTTGGATCTTTTAACAAAATATTTCCTGCGGTTACTCCGAACCGTACTCCATTTACATAATAGGGTGCCGTACTCATTGATTCGGCTCCGCCAGCTAAAACAATATCGGCATTCTCACTCTGAATTTGTTGTACTGCGTTATTTATTGATTGAAGTCCTGATCCACATTGGCGATGAACAGTATAACCTGGAACTGTTAATGGTAAATCTGATCTTAAAGAAGCAACTCGAGCAAGGTTCGATAAATCTGCTGTTTGTTTCGCTTGTCCTAGAATCACTTCGTCAATCGATTCAGTATTAATACCCGTTCGCTTTACTAATTCACGTATAACTACTTCAGCCAAACGATCTGCTTCTAATTTTCCCATGCTTCCACCTAGTTTACCAATAGGTGTTCTAACTGAATCAACAATTACAACATTTTTCATTCTTTTCCTCCTGAATTATTCTTTTACTTCATTATTTTCTTGCAAGTCTACTTTAAATTCACCTTGAGTTTTCTCTTGAACTTCTTCTAATGTTGCACCTGGCATTAATTCAATCAAAGTCATTTCATCATTTTCAAAGGTAAAGACAGCTAATTCAGTAATTAGCATATCAATTTGGCGAGTTGAAGTAATTGGGTAGTCACATTTCTTCACAATTTTAGCTTCGCCAGTTTTTGTGGTATGTGTCATTGTACAAATGACTTTTTTAGCTCCACTAAGTAAATCCATCGCTCCTCCAACACCGATTATGTTTTTGCCAGGAATGGACCAATTAGCAATTCTACCCGTTTGATCTGCTTGCAATACACCTAAGACTGTGACATCAATATGCCCGCCACGAATCATACCGAATGAATCTGCACTATTAAAATAAGCAGAACCTGATACTTCAGTAATTGGAAATTTACCCGCATTAACTAAGTTTGGATCGAGATTGTCTGGGTCTTCAGGACCAACTCCTAGCATCCCATTTTCAGTATGTAAATAGACTTCATCATCGTCTAAATAATCTGGAATTAAGGTAGGAACTCCAATCCCTAAGTTAACAATACAAGGACCAACTAATTCCTTTGCTGCACGTTCGGCGATTAAATTTTGAATATTGTTTTTTGTTGTCATCGACTAACAACCCCCTCATTAGTTAATATATCGGTAGCTAATACAATAGCATCCACATATAGATGTTGTGTAACAACTGATTCAGGATCTAATTCTCCAACTTCCACAATTTCGTCCACTTCAACAATTACATAGTCTGCGGCTGTCGCCATTGTTGGATTGAAGTTACGTGCTGTTTTATAATAGACTAAATTTCCTAATTTATCTGCTTTGTGAGCACGAATTAAAGCTACATTCCCTCTTAAGGCTTTTTCTAAAATATACTTTTTCCCATTAAATTCACGTTCTTCTTTTCCTAATGCTAAATCGGTTCCTTGGGCTGTGGGTGTATAAAAAGCAGGTATTCCAGCACCTCCAGCACGCATTCTCTCAACCATTGTACCTTGAGGGTTAAGTTCTAATTCAATTTCTCCTCGTAAATAGGCATCACCAACATCACGATTACTTGTAAAATATGAACCTATACCTTTAGAAATTTTTCCTTGATTTAATAGTTTACCTAATCCTTTACCTTGTTCTCCTAAATTATTACTTACAATAGTTAAATTTGATACATCTAGTTGTGTAAGTCCTTCAATAAGGCTTAGAGGTGCACCAATTAAACCAAACCCACCCACTAGTAACGTGTCGCCACTTTTTACAACTTCTAAAGCTTCTAATACGGAATCTTTAATTTTATTCATAACTTTTTCCTTTCAATTACATGATTAATAAAAATACTGAAATTATAATCCCAGAAACAAAGAATATCATTGAACAGTAACCCATAATATCTTTTACATCTAAGCCTGCAATGGCTAATAAAGGTAATGCCCAAAAAGGTTGAATTTGTGAAGACCAAGTGTCACCCCAAGCTAATCCGACCATTGTTGCTTCCACTGAAGCACCTAATTCAACTGCAGCTTCTAATGCAATTGGTCCTTGTATAGCCCATAAACCTCCTCCAGAAGGTATGAAGAAATTGATTAAAGAAGAACTATAAAAAGTAAATAGCGGAAGTGTATTAGCAGATGAAATGTCAATAAAAAACTGTGAAATAGTTGAAGCTAAGCCAGTTTCACGTAGCATCACCATGATAGCAGCATAAATAGGAAACTGTAATATCATACTATCTGCTGTTGCGGTAGCTGTTTTTATTGCATTAGCATAATTATTAGGTGTTCCATGCGCAAACATGCCTAAGACCATGAAAATCAATATAATTGAATTAATATCTAACCCTAAGAAACCAGCTTCACTAAAATAACCAACTAGATAAATTAATAAAATACCAGCAAAAAGCATCAAAATTATTTTACTATTATCAAAACGATCTGCAATCGATGTCTTCGCACCTTTAGCATTTCCAGATTCTTCTTGAGCTCTACGATCTGCTTCAATTATACTGGCATCAATTTCAATGCTTTCCTCAGCGCTAGGTACCATGAAATGATATACAAGAGGGATAACAATTAATAGTAAAATTGTCATTACAACATTTAATGGCATCAATAGAGTATCTGACAATGGAATTATTCCAGTTATATGTTCTGCTGCATGTCCTGGACTAGTTGGTCCTAAAAAAATAGATGAAGATGGCCCTCTAGCAATATTCCCACTATAAGCTGCTGCAACCAATATTGGATAATGAATTTTTTTACCATAATTAATAGTAGCTATTTCTTTTGCTAATAAAGCTCCTGCAACTAAACCAAATCCCCAGTGTAAATAGGTTGCTATATAGGATACAAAAGATGTAAAAACTACCGCAGAAACTCTATTTTTAGGAATTCTAGCTAAACGACGCAAAATACGTAAAATAATTGGTGAATTAGCAAAAGCATGCCCTGTCACAAGGATCAGTACCATTTGCATGGTAAAACCTAATAATTCAAAGAAACCTTCTCCCGAATAATTAACCATATCCATAAAAGAACTATCAGTAAAAACTAAACCGACAATAAAGACGATTAGAGCTAATAACAAGGCTAGAACATATGAACTTGGTAAATATTCTTGCATAATATAAACTAAACCATCTGTAATTTTTCTAAACCAACTTTTATTAGGATTAGTAGAATTACCAGTGCTACTTGTATTATTCAAATAATCACCTCATATAAACTCTCCCTATTAAGAAGTTCTCCTAATAGGGAAAATTAATTTTTTTCTGTAAAACTATAGTTTCTGATTAATAGAATTCACGCGCATATTTTTTAACTTTTTCAATATCAACTGTTAAACCGAAACCTGGTCCATCTGGCACAACTAATTCAAAATCTTTAACTTCTAGCTCTTCAACCGTTATACGATCTTTATACAAGAATTGACCAAATAGTTCAGTACCAAATTCAAAGTCATGGATAGTTGAGTAAACAGAAAGAGCCATAGCAGATCCTAAGCTGCTTTCAATCATAGTTCCACCATATAATCCGAGTCCAGCACCTTCAGCAATTCCTGCAACCTTTTTAGTTTCTAATAACCCACCATGTTTACATGGTTTTAAAGCAATACTATTTCCAGCTCTATTTTTAGCAATTCTGAATACATCATTTACATAAGTTGATGATTCATCTGCCATAATTGGCACATCAAAACGTTCAGTCAAACGGGACATAGCTTCATAATTCCAGACTGGCACAGGTTGTTCAATCATATTTACGCCATATTCTTCTAATTTCTTAATGCAACGAACAGAAGTATCTTCGTCCCAAGCTTGATTGATATCTACAGTAATTTTTGCTTGTTCACCAACTGCTTCAATAATTTTACGAACGTGTTCCACGTTTTCGTCTGGATCACCTTTACCAATTTTTAACTTGAAGATTTTATGACGTCTAATTTCTAATAAATGCTTAGCTTCTTCAATATCACGTTCAGTATTTCCTGATGCTAATGTCCAAGCTAAAGGAATTGATTGATGGATTTTTCCACCTAATAGCTCATAAGCAGGTACATTCTTTTGACGAGCAGCCAAGTCAATTAATGCCCCCTCAACAACGGCTTTAGAATAGTTGTTCCCTTTCGCAAAATGGTTGATTTCCCACATAATACGATTGAAGTCGGAAGCTTCACGTCCAATTACAAGATCTTTTAAATATGAATCGATGTTAACTTTAATTGCTTCTGGAGTTTGCTCACCGTAAGCAATCCCTCCTATGTTAGCAACTTCAGACCATCCTTCTGTACCGTCTTCATCAATAGCACGTCCAACAATGATAGCTTGACTTGTAATGGTAGTCATTGATAATTGGTGAGGACGAACTGTTTCCATGTCTAAAATGTATGTTTTAAAATCTTTAATAGTCATTAATATATCTTCCTTTAAAATTTTATTTTGTATCTAAATGATCACTTAATTCAAACCAAGTTGGTATTCCAGCTGTAAATATAATTACAAAACCTAAATCTACCAATTCAGCATCTGTCACTCCATTTGCTTTAGCTTCCACAATTGCTTGTTCAGCATCTTTCCCTCGCATCTCAGTTATATACATTCCAACATATGCCACATATTTCTTCTCTTTAGTAACAAATCCTTTTTCAAAAATTAAATCTCTAACCAATTCCCCTTCATTCAAACCATTAAGTACCTTCTGAAGAAAACTATGATTTTTAGTTGGTGTTTGTTTAATAATTTCCTCTAAAATCTCTTCTACAGATTGGTATGTTGGTTTTATCTCAAATTTAATTCCATCAGCTAATTGTAAATGAGCAGCTATGGCTTTTAATGAAATCTCTAATGACTTAAACCCACCATAAACATAAGAAACCAAAAAGTACTCAACTAATTCTTCAAAAGTTAATCCTTTAATTGTACCAGCTTCAGTATGAGCAACCATTGTTCGATCATACAATTTTCCAGCATTAACAGCTGCGATTAATACATCTTTTTCAACATCGGTTAAGACATCTGTTTTAAAAGCCTCTGACCTAAATTGTGTATAATACTCAAGCATTTTTGGATTATAGTCATGCATAACTTGAACCCAATTAGGTACCTGTCCATATACTTCTTTAAAATAATCGATTGCCGACAAGTTAATCCCCCCCTTCTATTAAAATACTATTGGTAACCAGAAATAAACTACTAAGATGATTCCAACAAATGAAGCCAATACAAATGGCGTTCCTACTTTAATTAACTCTGACATTTCAAAGTCGCCTTGACCATAGATAATCCCCATCAACGGTGTTCCGCTAGGTACGGTTGCTGCAAACCCAGCACCTAAAGCAGCTGCTGTCATTAACATAAAAGGATCATAGCCCATCGTTTGAGCAATAGATGCAGCAATCGGAATTACAATTGTTCCTGTAGCAGTATTTGGAGCAATTTGTGTAACTAACAGTGAAAAGCCTGTAACAATAGCAACCATCGTAAATTCAGAAGCTCCTTCAAAGAGCAACAGCTGTTCACCTAACCAAGATGCTAAGTCTGTTCCTGTAAAACCAGCAGCAACAGCCATACCACCCATTAACATTAGAATAACTGCCCAAGGCATCTTAGAAACAGAATCATTGTTTAGAATTCTTCCTCCTTGCTTGTCAGGGATAATATACAAAATTACACAAGCAATAATTGAGATTACTGTATCTGATAATCCTTGAATTCCATCAAATAAAAACGTGCGGAAAATCCAAAAGAAGACAGTTAATGCAAAAACGACAGAAACAACTTTTTCTTCATAAGACATTTTACCTAATTTTTTAATTTCACTATCAATATAGTCTTTTCCTTTTTCAAGCTGTTTCTTATCATATTTATAAAAAACATTATTCAAAATAAAGATAACAACAACCAATTGAAGTAGTGCTAGGGGAAATTCAAAAAGCATAAATTGAGCAAATGGAATCTCAAATCCTAATAATTCACCCGCAAATGCTGAAAGCGAGATATTGGTTGGTGTTCCAATCAAGGTCATAGAGCCCCCAATAATAGCTCCAAAAGCAACAGCCCAAACAGATGATTTTCTAAATTTTTGTGCATCTGATTCATTTGTTGGATCTTCTTCTAAGATAAGATCTGTCATTTTACTACCCATTGCTAAAGCAATTGGTAATAACATCAATGCGGTCGCAGTATTTGATACCCACATTGAAATAAATGTCGCTGCTAACAATAACCCAATAATTAATCGGTTTAAGCTTGTTCCAACAATCCCAATAATGTTTAATGCAATACGATTATGCAGATTCCATTTTTCTAATGCTAATGCAATCGCAAATCCGCCAAAAAACATAAAAATTGTATTATTCCCATAAGCAGAAGCTGTTTCACCAGCACTCAAAGCACCTGTCAAAGGGAATAAAAATAATGGAACTAAACCTGTAATCCCTGTATTAATTGATTCAAAAATCCACCATGATCCCATAAGCGCTAATGTTGCTAAAACACCTACACCAGATTGTGATAACGTACCAAAGGGGATAAACCAGTAAATCAAAATAAATAAGACGATACCTAAAACAAATCCAAATAATTGACCTTTAGTATATGATTGTTTTGTTTTCATAAATTTTACCTATTCCTTTTTCTCAAAATGATCAATATAACGTTGTTGTGCCACTTTTATCGCTCCTGCAATTGATGGGGCAGAAGGTATAAAAAGATTAGCTTCAACGGTTTTTAAAATTTCATCAAGATCATCAACAAAATTCATACCGACTAACATTCTTCTAAAATAATCTTGTGCTAACTGTGTTACAAATGTACATTCTGCTTTAACAATGATGTGTGAGGTACGGTTGACTTCGAACATCACACCTACAACAGCACTTTCTTCATACATTACTGTTCCTTTGGGTAATCTAGTATATCCTGAGACGAATACAGTATCTAAAATTCGCATTTAATTACCTCCATATTTTAATTTAGATTCTAAAGAGACCGGCTTAAAAACATTTCCACTCCTTTCTAAAACAAAACAAAAAACCACAGAGTTATCCCTTAAAAAAAGAATTACTCCATGGTTTTACTCATTATAAATTGATTTAATGTCTCTATAAATAGAACACACTAAGGTTTACAATGCAGCCCCTGAAATTTCTTATAGCAAACGCTACCATCACAATAATTATACAAAATGTAAAGGTGTTATGCATTAAAATATGGTTAGATTTTTATTAATATTAATTAATCTTGTTTTTTAGAAAAATCTCGATTTCGTTTACAACATCATCACGTCTTGTAAACACTAAATTATAGTGATTAGCTGGTGTATGGAATACAGTAATGTCCTTGATTGACTCAATTGTTTTTGTATAATGCTCATCTAAAAACAAGGGTGGATTTGAACCAATATTTCCTTCACAAATAATCAATAAGACAGGAACATTAATTGTTTGTCCATATTTACTAATGTCAAATTCCCAGAAAGTTGACCAATCTTCACGTATTGTTGCTTCTTCAGCTTTATTTTCCCAGTAATCACCATGATCCTTAATTTCATAAGTTAAAACACTGACGATATTTTCATCAGTTGGAATACCAAATGCCTCATAGCCTTGTGCTACTGTTTGCACATATTCCTCTTGAGATGACCAATGTTTACTTAAGCGGCTAAATGATGGTTCTACAATTGGTTTTTGATGTTCTGTCATTGTTGCAGCCCCATCTAATAAAACAACCCCTTTGACATCTGGAATTTCACTTGCCACAATTGCCGAAATAAAACCGCCCATTGAATACCCCATAAGGATTGGATTACTGATTCCTAAGGCTTCAATCAACGCTTTAATATCTTCAGCATGATTAAAAATACTCGATGGCTTTTCACCTTCGCTACTCTCACCACGTCCTCGTAAATCCATAGTTATCACACGATAACCTTCTTTTGCAAAATGCTTAGAGTAAAAATTTAATTGCATTCCATTCCCAGTCAAACCGTGAATTCCAATAATTGTCCCTCTATCTCCTCCATTATTATCAAATATCTTTAATTTACTTTCTCCAATTTCTACTATTCTTTCTTCCAAAAAATCACCTTCCCTAATCAGTACATTAAAAAAAGCCCAACTATCCCTAGATACAATTACTATGATATATAGTATATGTATTAGGATAGTCTGGGCTTTTATAATAATTGATTAAATTATTAATAACTCAAGACTAAGATGTCAAACATTAAAAAAATAACTTTTATTGACATCGCTTACTTAAGTATATCATAAAATATTCTCTATGCAAACATTAATTAATTTTTTTTATCTTTAATCATAAATTTAAAGTATTCTTTTATCCAACAAACCTTAGTTTTTAAATTCGTTTCCTACCCTATTTGCCATGTAACTTACTTTTAATTTATTCAATAATACCACTTCTTTTGACAAACTTAGTTACTATTTTAAAACTTTAAACTCTGTAATTCTAGCCTAATTTACCTTGTCAAAGTATGTTCTAAAGAGCTATTTAATTGTTTTTATTTCTTGTTCGATGAATTAAGTCATATTAGTATAACAATTGATGATATGATATATTATCATAACTACAACCTATTCATTTGTTTTTATTAATAAGATATTTACATAAAAGATAATAAGAAAGAAGGAAAAACGATGAATCATCATCAAAATAATAAAACAATCATTACAGTAGCAATCACTGGATCACAGGGTTCTAAAAAACTAAATCCCAATACGCCCGTTACCAATGATGAAATGATTGAAGATGCATATCAATGTTATTTACATGGTGCTTCAATTGTACATATACATGTAAAGGCCGATGATCAAGAAACATATGAGATAAATACTAATTCAATCAGTTATATCATTGAAGAGTTAGCAAAGAAATGTGACATAATCGTTAATGTTTCAACATCTGGAGAAGATTTCACCTATCAAGGTTTAACAATAAAAGGTGAACTTGATTCAATTCAGAAAAAACGTATCAATATTTTGGATTTAAAACCAGAAATGGCATCATATGACATTCCCACAATGAATATAGGTGAAAAAATTTTTATGAATCCTGTACCTTTTTTGCGCCAAGCAGGACAAAAAATGCAAGAATTATCCATATTACCTGAAATTGAAATTTTTAATCTTAGTGATATTCATCAAGCGGAGCAATTAATTCGTCAAGGTTACCTTTCTGAGAAAGCTAATTTTCAACTATGCTTAGGGATTGAAGGTGGAATCCCTGCATCGGTAAAAAATCTCGTCATATTACATGATGCTCTTCCAAAAGGAGTTAATTGGAGTGCTTTTGGCATCAGTCGTATGCATCTTCCTATTATGTATACTACGCTTGCATTTGGTGGTAATATTCGCGTTGGTTTAGAAGATAATCTCTATTATTCTTATGGTCAACTTACAACAAATGTTGAACTTGTTAAAAGATCCGCAAGAGTAATTAAAGAATATGGAAATAGCGTTGCAACTCCTGCTGAAGCAAGGGATATTTTAGGAGTATACTCAAAATAATCGGAAAATTAGATTACTATTGGGATTGCTAGTACCTTTCCGTATCGATTTATGTTCTTATCTTACACTTAGTCACAAAAACATAAAAACGAACTCCGATAGCTTTTTGTTAAAAAAGTAATTGGAGTTCGTTTTTATTCACTGATTTGATCTTATAATCGCTTGGTTCTTACTATCGTATGTTTGGCGAAAATGAGTCGGTGAATATTTCGTGTGTAATTTAAATGCTGCTGAAAAGGTTAGAACATCCTTGTATCCTGATACTTCACTGATACTAGAAATAGATTGTTCAGTATCTATTAGGAGTTGTTTTGCCTTTTCCATCCTAAGATGAGTTAAATAATTTTTGGGACTAATATCATATTCTTCTTTGAAAATTCTTGATAAATAACTGCGATTTAAAGCCATCTTGTTGGCAATTTCTGCTATGGTTACTTCTTTGGAATAATTAGAATCTAAATAATTCTTTAATTGAATGACATACTTTTTCTTTTGAGTCAATTGATTGTTGTCATTGCTTGGTGAAACAGTTATCAATAACCTCAACAAGGAGTATGTCTTTTCAAATAAAGATAAATGATAATAAGTATTAAAATTGTTTAGTCCCATTAAATCAATGATACTACTAAATTTATCATCAAATTTCACAATATTTTCTTTTGACAAATTCCTTAGTATCATATCATTGAACAAACTTGATTGTTGCAAATAATTGATGATTTTGTTGCCGTTTAAGCCAATCCAAAAATAAGACCAGGGATCATTTGAATCTGCTTGATAATAAGTTTCTACTTTAGGTAATAGAAGGAAGAAGTCACCTTCTCCTAAATGGTATGTATTTTCACCAACATAAAATGTGCCTTTTCCACTTCGGATAAAATGTAAGACAAATAGATCCCTCACCTCAGGACCGTAGGATTGATTTGGCTTACAATCTTCAAAACCATAAAACTCCACTTTTAGGTCTGTTGTATTTGATTCATAGTCAGTATAGTAAAGCATAGTTCTCTCCTTAAGTCTTTATAGTAACATTTTAACATATTCAAATTGCTTTTTACTATTTTTATAGCGGTTTCAATGTAGTTTAATAAATACATAAGTATTAAGGGGGTATGTATGTGGCAATTTATGCTGAAGATAATTTATTTTTTATTAATTCTAAAGGTTTTTCTCTTATTTTAGAGAATTATCATGAGTATTTGATGGTAAGACATATTGGCAAAAAGGTACAAACTTATCAACATTCAAATCTCTTAATTGATAAAGATCACTCATTTTCACCAGCACCTTTTGCCGATAATAGAAACTTTTCATTAGATACTCAAAGACAAATTCTTGGTCAGCATGGATTGGGCGACTTTAGAGTGCCTTCCATTATTATCGCTAATGATGAAAATCAACTATCGGATTTTAAATTTAAAGATTATACAATCTTTCAAGGTTTACCAGAAGAAAAAACATTACCTTTTCCATATGATAATAGTCATACGACTCAAACAATTGTTTTTACTTTAGAAGATTCGATATTAGACTTAACCTTAGAAATATATTTTTCAATTTATGAAGAGTCTAGTACAATTTCTACACATAGAAAATTAATTAATCATTCATCGAATCAATATAAGATTAAAAAAATTGACAGCTTCACAATTGATCTTCAACCTCTTGATTATCAATTTATAACTTTTCAAGGAGCTTATGGTCGTGAAAAAGAAATGGTTATTGATTCACTTAAACAAGGTACTCATAGTATCTCATCTACTCGGGGTGCAAGTGGACATAGTCAATCACCATCATTAATTATTGGTGAAAATAAGGTCAATGAGTCTTACGGTGAATGTATAGCTGTTCAATTAATGTACAGTGGAAATTTCCATGTAACCGTTCAAAAAAATCAGTTAAGAGAAATCAGAGTTAGTACGGGGATTGAACCTACACTTTTCGAATGGCGTTTAGATAGTAATACAGATTTTGTAACTCCAGCTGTGGTAATTAATTTTTCAGATGCTGGATTAAATCAACTTACTCATATAAGTCATGATTATATATTAAATCATATTATGCCTCATAAATTTGCTAATCAAATACGCCCTATCTTACTAAATAATTGGGAAGCAACTTACTTTGACTTTTCCTACGACAAGTTAATTAATCTTGCAAAAGTTGCTAAAGATGTTGGTATTGAACTGTTTGTTTTGGATGATGGTTGGTTTGGTAATCGATTCGATGACAATCGGGCTTTGGGTGATTGGTTTGTTAATGAGGAAAAACTTTCAGGTGGTTTAGAGCAACTAATAACTGAAATACATAACCTGGGAATGCAATTTGGAATCTGGTTCGAGCCAGAAATGATTTCAGAAAATAGTGAACTCTATCAAGCACATCCAGATTGGGTCATACGTGCAAAAGATAGGAATCATATTTATTCGAGAAATCAATTAGTTTTAGATTTGTCTAATCCAGAAGTGGTTAATTTTATCAAAGAAACTCTGAGCCATTTCTTAACTGCATACGATATTGATTATGTTAAATGGGACATGAATCGCAATATTACTAATGTTGGTAACCACTTTACTTTAAGTGAAAACCTCATGCAGTCACATAAATATATGTTAGGCTTGTATGAAATATTGGATTATTTAACTCAAAAACATCCAAATGTATTATTTGAAAGTTGTGCAGGTGGTGGTGGGCGTAATGATTTAGGCATCATGCGATACTTCCCGCAAGTCTGGACCAGTGATAATACTGATGCTATTTCTAGAATTCAATTACAAAAAGATATGACTTATTTATATCCTACTATAGCTATGGGCGCTCATGTTTCTGCTGTACCTAATCATCAAACGGGTCGTATTACACCCCTTGAAACACGCAATCATATTGCAATGATGGGAAACTTGGGTTATGAACTTGATTTAACAACAATGAGTGCTGATGAACTACTGAAAATTAAACAATGTATTGCAACCTATAAAACAATACGTTCAACTGTTCAATTAGGTCAACTGACGCGTTTAGAAACCACGCACCCAACAAATGAATATGCTAATCAATTTGTATCTGATGAAATGGTTGTCCTAACCTATGTTAAAATTTTAAGTGACGTTGAATTTAGCGAGAGTGTCATTAAGCTTAAAGACTTAGATGAAAAAGCTTATTATGTCGATCAAAGCAATCGTGTCTATTCAGGCGAGGAACTTACTGTAATTGGTATCACAATGCCAGTCAACCAACAGGACTTTTATAGCAATCAAATTATATTTAATAAAATTAAGGAGAATTAAATGATGAAAAAATTTATCACAAGTTTAGTCGCTTTATCTGCTGTTAGTTTAGCTTTTGTAGGATCTACTAACGTTTCAGCGCAAGATGGTAATTTAGAAATTTTCAATCAAAAAATCGAAATGCAAGCTACACTCCAAGAAATTGTTGCAGATTTCAATGAAGAATTTGGCGCAAATGCTGAAGTTGTCACTGTACCTGATGCTGGAACTGTTTTAAGAACGCGTATGGCTAATAATGAAGCCCCTGACGTAATTAATGTATATCCTCAAAATGCGGATTTTAAACAATGGGCGGCTGATAATCGATTTGTTGATTTAACAGATCAAGATTTCTTAAATAACTTAGTTGAAGGCACAGCAGAAACTTATGCAATAAACGATCGCATTTACAACTTACCATTAACAACTAATTCATGGGGCTTTTTCTATAATGTTGATTTGTTTAATGAGCTTGGTTTAGAAGTTCCTGCTACTTGGTCAGACTTTGAAGCATTAGTAAACCAAATTAAAGAATCTGACCATATTCCATTCGCAGGAGCATTCTCTACTCAAGATTCTTGGACTTTAAATGGTTATCATCAACTTGCTTGGGTAAATGCAGCGGGTAGTCCTGAAGCAGCAAATGACTATTTACGTTTTAGTGAAGTAGGAGCTATAAGTGCTGAAGATGAAGTCACTCAAAAAGTAGCTGAACAATTATCCTTATTAGTAGATAATGCTCAACCGAATGCTAACGGCGCTTCTTATGCTGACTCAATTGCATCTTTTGTTAACGGTCAAGGACTTATCTTACCTAACGGTATGTGGGCTTTACCAGTGATTATGCAACAACAACCTAGTTTTGAAGTAGGAACTTTCCCATATCCTGGTCAAGAAGCAGGTCAAGAATTAACTGTTGGTGCAGCTGACTTAGCTTTCTCAGTTAGTGAAGAATCAGATAATAAAGAATTAGCTTTACAATTTTTAGAATATATGACACGCGAAGATGTGCTTGTTCGTTACTATGATATTGATGGAATGCCAACAACACTAACTGCCTTACAAGACCACTTCCCATTTGAACAAACGAGAGCTGTTTCAGAATTAGTCAATACGGATAAACATTTTATTTGGTTACAATCTGAATGGAATTCTGAAGAAGGATTTTGGCATGCAACAGTTGATTATATCAATAGTGGTGGCGATATTAATGTTTTAGAAACAGGATTAAACAATCACTTTGATCCAATGAAAAATTAATTTATCCATTTATTTTTAGGGCTGGGCTTTTGTCCTAGCCCTTTATTGCTTTAATTTTTTTAAGAGGAGATTTATATAGTATGAAAACTAACAGAAAACACTACTGGGGATATTTATTTTTAATTATTCCGCTTTTACTACAATTAATTTTCTTTTTTATTCCATTGTTCCAAGGAGCTTATTACAGCTTGACGGATTGGTCTGGATTAACTAGAGAATGGAATTTTATTGGGTTAGATAACTTTCGACGGGCTTTTTCTGATCCACGTTTCACAAACAGTTTACGATTTACAACTCTATATACCGTAGTGTTAATTGTTGGTGAAATTGTTATTGGTATTGCAGGGGCTTTGTTACTCAATCAAAAGATTCCAGGCCGTAGCTTTTTTAGAACCACATACTTCTTCCCAGCGGTTCTAAGTACTGTCACAATTGGTTTAATTTTTAGCCAAATTTTCAATTATGGGATTCCACAAATTGGTCGCTTATTAGATATTGAATTTTTACAACAAAACTTATTAGCTAATCCTAATACTGCACCTTATGCTGTTTCATTTGTCGGCTTGTGGCAAGGGGTAGCCATGCCTATCATTATATTTTTAGCAGGTATTCAGAGTATTCCTCAAGAAATTATTGAAGCAGCCGAAATCGATGGAGCTAATAAATGGGAAGTTTTCAGACACATCATGTTACCGCATTTAATGCCATCAATTAGTATTGTATTTATTTTAGCTTTAAAATCAGGGGTTACTGCTTTTGATAGTATAATGGCATTAACTGGTGGGGGCCCACAAAATGTTACTATGAGTTTAGGTTTGTTAGTATATAACGCAGCCTTTAGTAACAATGAAGTAGGTTATGCTAACGCTGTTGCTATGATACTATTTGCGATTATTTTAGTTATTTCTGTCATTCAAATGTATTTATCTAACAAAAGTGTTAGTAAATAATGAAAGGTGGTTTGGTTAATACATGAAAAAAATAAATTTAAGTAAAGTAGTGACATTAGCGCTATTAATTTTTGGTCTACTTATCATAATAATTCCTTTATATTTAACACTTGTCAGTTCATTTAAAACAACTGCCAATATTACGGGCGATTTTTTTGGCCTTCCAAATCCATTTACTTGGTCAAACTATGAACGCGTTTTTGATGATGGTTTGACGGTTCATTTCCTTAATTCGGCAATTATTACTGTCGTATCTATATTATTGATTACACTATTTGTACCCATTGCAGCTTATGCGATAGCAAGAAATATGAATCGTAACAAAAACTATCGTGCTATATATTTCCTACTGATTATCGGGATTTTCGTTCCTTTTCAGGTTGTCATGTTACCCATAACGAATTTAATGAGTAATTTAGATATGATGAACATACCTGGACTCATTATTCTTTATTTAACCTTTGCTATTCCACAAACCTTGTTTTTATATACTGGCTATATTCAAGGATCCGTTCCAGCAGAACTTGATGAAGCTGCTGAAATTGATGGTGCAAGTAAATTACAAACCTATTTCCAAGTGATATTTCCTATTTTAAAACCGATGCATGCAACTACTATCATACTAAATGCTTTATGGATTTGGAATGACTTCTTATTACCATTGTTAATCTTAAACCGAGATAAAGATACATGGACACTTCCATTATTCCAATACAATTATCAAGGACAATATTTCTTAGACTTTGGTCCGTCATTTGCTTCCTATGTAATTGGAATCCTGGCAATTCTAATTGTGTACCTTAGATTCCAAAAGAATATTATTTCTGGTATGACTAGTGGTTCAGTTAAATAAATTTTTTATAAGGAGGAAATATTATGATACCAAATAAGATAATGCTTATTACATACCCTGATAGTATGGGGAAAAATTTAAAAGAATTGACTGAGGTAGTTGATGAACATTTAAGTCAAGCCATCGGTGGCATTCACATTCTTCCCTTTTACCCTTCAACAGGTGATCGCGGTTTTGCTC